>NZ_JAXCWC010000001.1:599893-2453466 GCF_034045255.1 Microbacterium sp. CFBP9034 | reverse complement strand
CGATGGTACTGCAGGGGGGACCCTGTGGGAGAGTAGGACACCGCCGGACTTCCATTACCGAAATGGCCACCCAACGCAGGGTGGCCATTTCGCGTTAACTAGGCTGACAGAAGCCACCGGGAAGGACTCGAGAGATGGCCGAGCAGGAGCCGCGCGACAGCGCAGCCGATCGCGAGCCGCGCGGACGCACGGGCGACCGCCCCCCTCGATCCGGCGACACCGGTGCGCGCAAGTCGTATCCGCCGCGAGACGGCGCGAAGAAGCCGTATGTCAAGCGCGACGGTGACAAGAAGCCGTACGTCAAGCGCGATGGCGATCACAAGCCGTACGCCAAGCGCGAGGGTGACCGTCCGTACGCCAACGGCGATGGTGACCGGAAGCCGTACGTGCCTCGCGATGGCGAGCGGAAGCCGTACGAGAAGCGCGATGGTGACCGTAAGCCGTACGCTCCTCGCGATGGTGACCGTAAGCCGTACGCTCCTCGCGATGGCGAGCGGAAGCCGTACGAGAAGCGCGACGGTGACCGTAAGCCGTACGCGAGTCGTGATGGCGAGCGGAAGCCGTACGAGAAGCGCGACGGTGACCGTAAGCCGTACGCGAGTCGTGATGGCGAGCGGAAGCCGTACGAGAAGCGCGACGGCGACCGCAAGCCGTACGCTCCCCGCGATGGCGAGCGGAAGCCGTACGAGAAGCGCGATGGTGACCGTAAGCCGTACGCTCCTCGCGATGGTGAGCGGAAGCCGTACGAGAAGCGCGACGGTGACCGTAAGCCGTACGCGAGTCGTGATGGTGAGCGGAAGCCGTACGCTCCTCGTGATGGTGACCGTAAGCCGTACGAGAAGCGCGACGGCGACCGCAAGCCGTACGCTCCCCGCGATGGTGACCGTAAGCCGTACGAGAAGCGCGACGGCGACCGCAAGCCGTACGCTCCCCGCGACGGTGACCGGAAGCCGTACGCCGGCCGTGACGGTGACCGTAGGCCGTATGCCGGCAGCGGACGCAGTGATCGACCGGAGCGCGGGGGAGTGGATCGCCCCGTCGGTGACTCGCGCCCCGAAGAGAACCGTCCTGTCCGGGCGCACCATGACGACCCGGTGCTTCCCGACGACATCACGCCCTTCGACCTGCACCCCAGCGCACGCAATGAGCTCAAGACGCTGAGCAAGGAGAACGCCGAACAGGTCGCGCGTCACCTCGCGATGGCGTCCCAGCTCATCGACGAGGATCCGGTGCTCGCCCACCAGCACGCCGTCTCGGCGTCGCGACGGGCCGGCCGCATCGCGATCGTCCGTGAGACTCTGGCGATCACCGCGTATGCCATCGGCGACTACGCCCTGGCGCTCCGCGAGCTGCGCACCTACCGTCGCATCTCCGGCAAGGACGACCAGATCGCCCTCATGGTCGACAGCGAGCGCGGCGTCGGACGCCCCGACCGCGCACTCGAGGTCGGTCGCAGCATCGACCGCTCCACGCTTCCCACCGATGTGCGCGTCGAGCTGGCGATCGCCATGTCGGGCGCCCGCCTCGATCTCGGCGAGCCGGATCGGGCGCTGCTCGAGCTGGAGATCCCCGAACTCGATCCCCACCGCGCGTTCGAGTGGAGCCCCGCGCTCTTCTCTGCTCGTGCGACGGTGCTCGAAGAGCTTGGCCGCACCGAGGAGGCGGCCCGCTGGCAGGAGCGCGCGATCATCGCCGCCGATGCCATCGATGCCGCCACCGGCGGTGGCGACCTGGAGACGGTGTTCGTGGACGAGGTCATCGAGGAAGCCCTCGAGGACGACCTCGACGACGACGAGTTCGACGACGCCGAGGCCGAGGACGGCGACGAACCGGACGGCGAGCAGTTGATCGCCGACGATCTCTCCGACGAGGGGTCCTCCGACGAGGGGTCCTCCGACGAGGGGTCCTCCGACGAGGGGTCCTCCGACGCGGAGTCCTCCGACGAGGAGTCCTCGGACGAGCCCGCCGTCGACGATCTCGTCCCGATCGAGGCCGACGTCGACGCCGAGCCCGACGCTCCTGCGGTCGAGGATGCCCCGTCCACGGCCGCGACCGCGGACGACCCGCAGCCGTCCATCGAGGACGAAGTCGCCGAAATCCTGCTCGAGGCCGGCGTCGACACCGACGACGACCAGCACGGCGACGAGGAAGGCTCCGGCCGCTGATGCCGCTGTTCGGTCGCCGGCCGGAGACGGCCGGCCCGCTCGACGGCGTGGATGTCGTGCTGGCCGATCTCGACGGCGTCGTCTATGCGGGTGCCGGTGCGCTGCCCTACGCGGTCGACAGCCTGAACCGTGCTCGCACGGGCCGCGCTCTCGCGTACATCACCAACAATGCGTCCCGCACCGACGCCTCGGTGGCCGCGCACCTGGCCGATCTCGGCCTGCCGACCGCGCCGGACGAAGTCGTCACCAGCCCGCAGGCGGCCATGCGCCTTCTTGCTCAGCGCATCGCGCCCGGATCGACAGTGCTGGTCGTGGGCGGGGAAGGACTCGTCGACGAGGTCGCGAAGGCCGGCTTCGTCATGACGCGCAGCGCAGAGGATGCCCCGGCCGCCGTGGTGCAGGGCTTCGCGCCCGAGGTCGGCTGGACCCAGCTCGCCGAGGCCGCGTTCGCGCTCAAGGTCCCGGAGGAGGAGGGCGGAATCCCCTGGATCGCCACCAACACCGACTGGACGATCCCGCAGGCCCGTGGCATCGCGCCGGGCAACGGCACCCTGGTCTCCGCGGTGCACACCGCGATCGGCCGCTTGGCGACCGTGGCGGGCAAGCCCGAGGTGCCGATCTTCGAAGAGGCTGTCGCTCGGTTCGGGGCGCGGCATCCGCTGTTCCTCGGTGATCGACTCGACACCGACATCCTGGGCGCCAACCGCGCCGGGATCGCATCCGCGCTCGTCTTCACCGGGATCGACCGGCCCAAGCACCTGCTTGCCGCACCCGCGGGGTCGCAGCCGACGTTCATCCTGGGCGACCTGCGCGAGCTGCACGAGCCGTACCCCGAGGTTCGTCTCGTGGATGGCGGCGCAAGCGTCCGCGGCGCGACCGTCGTGATCGACGGGGCGGACGTGCGCATCGTGTCGGAAGGCGACCGGCCCATCGACCTGGTGCGAGCCGGCGCCGCGGCGATCTGGTCGACGGGCCGGGCGATCTACGGCTTCCGGGTTCCCGAGCGCCTCTACGCGGATCCGTTCCACCGGCCCTGATCGCGCGGTGACCGGGGAGGTTCCCCGTATCCTGGGGGCATGGTCCAGCCCTTCGAGCACGAGTCCGATCCGGGCGATCTGCTGTCGACGCTCGAGGTGATCGAAGCGCAGCCCCTCGCCACCCGTGCCGAGGCGTACGACGCGCTCCACGACACGCTCGCTCGACGCCTCGAGGCCGCCCCCGGCACTGCCTCGGCCTCATGACGTCGCGTCTCGACGCCGCGCTCGCAGCTCGAGGACTCGCGCGCTCCCGCACCCACGCCGCCACACTCATCGCGGAGGGACTCGTGACCGTCGACGGCGAGCCCGTCGTGAAGGCCTCCACCGCGGTCGCCGACTCAGCCGTGCTCGAGGTCGCCGGTGCCGACCACTACGTCAGCCGTGCCGCGCACAAGCTGGTCGCCGGCCTCGATGCCTTCGCGGTCGATGTGAGCGGGCGCCTTGCGCTCGACATGGGCGCGTCCACCGGAGGGTTCACCCAGGTGCTGCGAGAGCGCGGCGCCGAGCCGGTGATCGCGGTCGACGTGGGGCACGGGCAGCTCGCGGCATCCGTCGCCGGCGACCCGGCGGTGATCTCGATCGAGGGGTTCAACGTCCGGCACATGACCCCGGAGTCGCTGGCCGAGGCCAGCGGGATATCCGCAGCCCCGTCGGTCATCACCGGCGACCTCTCCTTCATCTCGCTCGCGCACGTGCTGCCGGCCGTCCGCGCGGTCGCGGCCGAGGACGCCGACCTGGTGCTGCTCGTGAAGCCGCAGTTCGAGGTCGGGCGCACGGCGGTCAAGGGCGGGCTGGTGACGAACCCCGGCCTCCGCGCCGACGCGGTCGCCGGCGTGCTGTGGTCCGCCTGGGATGCCGGCTTCGGCACCCTCGGCGTCGTCTCCTCCCCGATCCTCGGGACGCACGGGAATTCCGAGTACATCGCCCATCTCGCGCCGGGCCGGGGAAGCAATCCGACAGAATGGTTGAGCACCGTGAATCGACTGGCGGGGAGCCGATGACTGATACCGACGCGCGCGCCGAGCGCAGCATCCTGGTCGTCGCCCACGCGCATCGTGAAGACACCGTGTTCGCCGCGGAGCGGGTCGTGGCGGCCCTGCGCGCGGGCGGTGCGCAGCCGGTGCTCGCACCCGACGACCGCGTCGAGCTCGCGGCGGTGCGACCGTCGCTCGGGAACGTCCCCGCCCTCGGCGAGGACGTCCCTCTGAAAGACATCGATCTCGCGATCGTGCTCGGCGGCGACGGAACGATCCTCCGCGCGGCCGAGCTGGTCCGTGACGGAACGGCCCCGGTCCTCGGGATCAACATGGGCCACGTCGGATTCCTCGCCGAGATCGAGCGCGACGACATGGACGACGCGGTCCGCCGTGCGATCGAGCGCGACTACGACGTCGAGGAGCGCCTCGCACTCTCCGTGCGGGTCAAGGACTCCGCCGATTCGGTCATCTTCGAGACCTGGGCGCTGAACGAGGCCACCGTCGAGAAGGCCAGTCGCGAGCGGATGCTCGAAGTCGTCATCGAGGTCGACGGCAGACCGCTGTCGACCTTCGGGTGCGACGGCGTGGTCGTCTCGACTCCGACCGGGTCGACCGCCTACAACTTCTCGGCCGGCGGACCGGTGATCTGGCCGACCGTCGAGGCGATCTCGGTCGTGCCACTCTCGGCGCACGCCCTGTTCGCCAAGCCGCTGGTGGTCGGACCCCAGCACGCGGTCGCGATCGAGGTGCTCGAGCGCACGAACGGCACGGGCATCCTGTGGTGCGATGGCCGGCGCTCACACGACCTGCCTCCCGGCGCGCGCGTGGTGGTGCGGCGTTCCGATCGCCCGGTACGCCTGGCGCGTCTGCACCCGGCGGCCTTCACCGATCGCCTCGTGCGCAAGTTCCGGCTGCCGGTCGAGGGATGGCGCGGTCCCGCGGCCATCACGGGGCTGCCGCTGTGATCGAGGAGATGCGCCTGCGCGACCTCGGGGTGATCGCCGAAGCGACGCTGTCGATCGGTCCGGGCTTCACGGCGATCACCGGCGAGACCGGTGCGGGCAAGACGATGGTGGTGACAGGTCTCGGCCTGCTGCTCGGACAGCGCGCCGACTCGGGCGCCGTGCGCTCCGGCGCGACGCAGGCGACCGTGGACGGCGTGTGGATCGTGCCCGAGTCCGGCCCCGTGGCCGAGCGCGTCCGCGAGGCGGGAGGCGACGTCGAGCCCCTCGGCGACGGCAACGCCGAGCTGTTCGTCGGCCGGTCGATCTCGAGCGAGGGTCGCGGCCGGGCATCGGTCGGCGGACGAGCTGCACCGGCGGGGGTCCTGGCGGATCTCGCCGACGACCTGGTCGTCGTGCACGGCCAGTCCGATCAGCTGCGGCTTCGGAGCGCGGTGGCGCAGCGCGACGCCCTCGATCGCTTCGGCGGGGCCCCGGTGCAGTCGGCCCGCGCGGACTACCGCGACGCCTACGAACGGTGGCGCCGGATCGACTCCGAGCTCACCGCGCTGACCGACGACCGCGACGGACGCGCGCGCGAGGCTCACGAGCTCCGCGAGCAGCTCGCCGACATCGAGCAGGCAGCGCCGCAGCCGGGCGAGGATGCCGAGCTGACGGTGCGCGCCGAGCGCCTCGCGAACGCCGAAGAGCTGCGCCTCGCGGCTGCGAACGCGCACGACCTGCTCTCGGGTGAAGGCGATGCGCCGGATGCCGGATCCCTCCTCGCCGAGGCGCGCCGGGCGCTCGAGCGGGCACACGATCCCGCGCTCGAGGACGTCGCCGCGCAGCTCGCCGACCTCGGCTACCGCACCGCCGACCTCGCGGCGGTGCTGGCCGGCTACCTCGCCGACCTCGACGAGTCCGGACCCCACGAGCTCGCCGCCGTCGAAGACCGGCGCGCCGTGCTGTCCGCGCTCGTGCGGGTGCACGGCACGCTCGACGCCGCGATCGAACTGCTCGACACCGGCTCTGCCCGGCTCGCTGAGCTCGACGACGACGGCGACCGCATCGAGCGTCTCACCGCGGAACGGGATGCCGCGGCATCCACTCTCGACGACGCCGCTGCCGTGCTCACCGAGGCCCGCACCGCGGCGGCCGAGCGCCTCGGCGCCGCGGTCACCACCGAACTGCACGCCCTGGCGATGCCCGATGCCCGCTTGGCGGTCGCAGTGACGCCGGGCGCCGAATCGGTCGCCGGACGCGACGACGTCGCCATCCTGCTCGCACCGCACGTCGGGGCCGACCCGCGTCCGGTGTCGAAGGGCGCCTCCGGGGGAGAGCTCAGCCGGGTCATGCTCGCGATCGAGGTCGTCATCGCAGCCGTCGACCCCGTTCCCACGTTCGTGTTCGACGAGGTGGACGCCGGCATCGGCGGCGCCGCGGCGATCGAGGTGGGCCGCCGGCTCGCCCGGCTCGCACAGTCGTCACAGGTGATCGCGGTCACCCACCTCGCGCAGGTCGCGGCCTTCGCGACGAACCACCTGTCGGTGGTGAAGGCGGGAGACGGCTCGGTCACGGCATCCGATGTCCGCCGGCTCGAAGGAGCCGACCGCGAGGCCGAGATGGCGCGATTGCTGTCGGGAATGCCCGACTCCGACGCTGCACTGACCCATGCCCGTGAGTTGCTGAGCCTGCGCACCGAAAGCGTGGGATAGGATAAAAGCCCGTGATGCAGACTTCTGATTCTTTCCGCGGCGATACGACGAACGACACCACCAAGCACATCTTCGTGACCGGTGGTGTCGTTTCCTCATTGGGCAAGGGGCTCACCGCTGCCAGCCTCGGGAATCTCCTGACTGCGCGCGGATTGCACGTCGTCATGCAGAAGCTCGACCCGTACCTGAACGTCGATCCCGGGACGATGAACCCGTTCCAGCACGGCGAGGTCTTCGTCACCGACGACGGCGCCGAGACCGACCTCGACATCGGGCACTACGAGCGGTTCCTCGACATCGAGCTGAGCCAGGCCGCGAACGTCACGACGGGGCAGATCTACTCGCAGGTGATCGCGAAGGAGCGCCGGGGCGAGTACCTCGGCGACACCGTGCAGGTCATCCCGCACATCACCGACGAGATCAAGCGCCGTATGCGGCTGCAGGCCGATGAGACCCCGAAGCCCGACGTGATCATCACCGAGATCGGCGGCACCGTCGGCGACATCGAGTCGCAGCCGTTCATCGAGTCGGCGCGCCAGATCCGTCACGAGCTCGGACGCCAGAACGTCTTCTTCGTGCACGTGTCGCTCGTGCCGTTCATGGGCGCCTCGGGCGAGCAGAAGACCAAGCCGACGCAGCACTCCGTCGCGACGCTGCGCTCGATCGGCATCCAGCCCGACGCGCTGGTGCTGCGCAGCGACCGGCCCGTGACCGAGGCGAACAAGCGCAAGAT
This sequence comes from Microbacterium sp. CFBP9034, assembly GCF_034045255.1. Classification (NCBI taxonomy): domain Bacteria; kingdom Bacillati; phylum Actinomycetota; class Actinomycetes; order Micrococcales; family Microbacteriaceae; genus Microbacterium; species Microbacterium sp. CFBP9034. Next base: position 2,445,898 of record NZ_JAXCWC010000001.1, on the reverse strand, counting down.
CGCCCTCATGTGCGACGTCGACGAGGCCGCGGTCGTCAACGCCGTCGACGTGCCGAGCATCTACGACATCCCGACCATGCTGAACGAGCAGGGGCTCGACGAGTACATCGTGCGCACGCTCGGCCTGCACAAGGCCGAGGACGTGGACTGGTCGCGCTGGGAGCGCGTGCTCCAGGCGGTGCACAACCCCAAGCACGAGGTCACCATCGGGCTCGTCGGCAAGTACATCGATCTGCCGGATGCCTACCTCTCGGTCACCGAGGCGCTCAAGGCCGGCGGGTTCGCGCAGGAGACCCACGTCAAGATCAAGTGGATCCCGTCCGACGAGTGCGAGACGCCCGAGGGCGCCGAGAAGGCGCTCGGTGCGATCGACGGGATCGTGATCCCCGGCGGTTTCGGCATCCGCGGCATCGAAGGCAAGATCGGCGCGCTGAAGTTCGCGCGCGAGCAGGGCATCCCCACGCTGGGCATCTGCCTCGGCCTGCAGTGCATCGTGATCGAGTACGCCCGGCACATCGCCGGCATCGAGGACGCCTCCTCGAGCGAGTTCGACCCCGACACCACGGCGCCGGTCATCGCCACGATGGAGGAGCAGGTCGACATCATCGAGAGCGGCGACCTGGGCGGCACGATGCGGCTGGGCCTGTACCCGGCAGATCTCGTCGAGGGGTCCATCGCCGCCGAGGTGTACGGCTCGACCCGCGCCTCCGAGCGTCACCGCCACCGCTACGAGGTGAACAACCGCTACCGCGACCAGATCGCCGCGGCCGGACTCGTATTCTCGGGCCTCTCGCCCGACCGCAACCTCGTCGAGTACGTCGAGCTGCCGCGGGACGTCCACCCGTACTACATCGCGACCCAGGCCCACCCCGAGCTGCGCTCGCGCCCGACCGACGCGAACCCGCTGTTCCGCGGTCTGGTCGGGGCGGCGCTCGAGCGTCACAGCGCCAGCGAGCTCTTCGACGTCGAGAATGACTGAGCCGCACGCGGTCTCCGCTCTCGTCGACGAGCCCGTCGACGTCGAGGTCGCAGACAGCGACCTCGTCTACGAGGGTCGCGTGTGGGACGTGCGCAGCGATACCTTCGCGTACAACGGCAGCGAGATCGTGCGGCAGTACGTCGCGCACCCGGGAGCCGCCGCGATCGTGGCGATCGACGACGAGGACAGGGTGCTGCTGATCCAGCAGTACCGCCATCCGATCCGCCACCGCGACTGGGAGATCCCCGCGGGGCTGCTCGATGTCGAGGGCGAGCCGCCGGCCGAGACCGCCCGTCGCGAGCTGGCCGAGGAGGCGGACCTCCGCGCTGAGTCGTGGGAGCCCCTCGTGAGCATCTTCACGACGCCGGGCGGCAACGACGAGATCGTCCACCTCTTCCTCGCCCGCGGGCTGTTGCCGGTCGGCGCCGCGCACCCGCGCGAGGACGAGGAGGCCGACATCCGCGTGGAGTGGGTGCCGCTGGCCGAGGTCGTCGCCGGCGTTCTCGCGGGGCGGCTGCGCAACGGCATCCTCGCCGTGGGCGTGCTGGCGGCCGCCGAGCGGCTGCGCGCGGCGGGGGCCGCCGGGAACTGACATGCGGCTCGACCGGGCGGTGGACGCGTACCTGCGGCACATCTCGATCGAGCGCGGCCTGTCGGAGAACACCGTCGCGGCATACCGGCGCGATCTCGCGGGCTACGTCGGGTGGCTCTCCGACCGCGGGGTCGAGGACTCGGGGGAAGTGACGACCGAGCTCGTCGCCGAGTTCGCCGCGGAGCGGGCCGCGGCCCAGCCGCCGGTTGCGGCATCCTCTCTCGCCCGTCTCCAGTCGTCGGTGAGGGGGCTGCATCGCTTCCTCACGCGGGAGGGCATCGAGTCCACCGACCCGTCGTCGCGCCTGCGTCCGCCCAAGCAGCCGCGCCGGCTGCCGAAGGCTCTCACCATCGACCAGGTCGAGGCGCTGCTGGATGCCGCAGGCCCGGCTCCGTCGACGGGCGCCGACACTGCCGGGGGAGCGGCCCCGGGAGACCTGCTCGGGCTCCGCGACCGCGCCCTCCTCGAGCTCCTGTACGCCACCGGTGCGCGCGTCTCCGAGATCGTGCAGCTCGACGTCGACGACCTCGCGCACGGCGACGTGCTGCGGGTTCGTGGGAAGGGCTCGAAGGAGAGAATCGTGCCCGTCGGCTCGTACGCGCGGTCCGCGATCGACGCCTACGTCACGCGCGCTCGCCCCGAGCTGTCGCGGCGTGGCCGGGCGACCCCGCGGCTGTTCCTCGGCGCCCGCGGCGCCCCGCTGTCGAGGCAGAGCGCCTGGCTCGTCATCCACGGGGCGGCGGAGCGTGCGAAGCTCACGGCGCACGTGTCGCCGCACACGCTGCGGCACTCGTTCGCCACGCATCTGCTGCAGGGCGGCGCGGATGTGCGGGTCGTGCAGGAGCTGCTGGGCCACGCATCCGTGGCCACCACCCAGATCTACACCTACGTATCGGTGGACGCGCTGCGCGACGTCTACGCGACCTCGCACCCGCGCGCCCGCTGACCTCCCGGGAGTCGGGCCCGCGCGTGACTAGAATCGGTGCACGACATGGGAAAGTCAGGAGAGTCTGTGGCGGGCACTAAGAGGGGCGCGACGAAGGCCCCCGACGACGGGACCACAATGGGTCCCACGGGTCGTCCGTATCACGGCTTCGCGACCCCGCCCAAGCTCGACGGCCACGGTCCGGCACGCATCATCGCGCTGTGCAACCAGAAGGGCGGCGTCGGCAAGACCACGACGACCATCAGCCTCGCCGCCGCGCTCGCCGGCTACGGGCGGAAGGTGCTCGCGGTCGACTTCGACCCCCAGGGCGCGCTGTCGGCCGGGCTCGGCATCTCGACCCACGACATCCCGACCATCTACGACCTGCTGCTCGACGGAAAGCGCGACCCTCACGAGGTCGTCGTGAAGTCCCGCGTCGAGAATCTCGATGTGGTCCCGGCCAACATCGACCTGTCCGCCGCTGAGGTGCACCTGGTCAACGAGGTGGCTCGCGAGCAGACGCTGGCGCGGGCCCTCCGCAAGCTCACCCCCGACTACGACGTCGTGCTCATCGACTGCCAGCCCTCCCTCGGGCTGCTCACGGTGAACGCGCTCACGGCGAGCCACGGCGTGATCATCCCGCTGGAGTGCGAGTTCTTCGCGCTCCGCGGTGTCGCGATGCTCATCGAGACCATCGACAAGGTGCGCGACCGCCTCAACCCCACGATCACCCTCGACGGGCTGCTCGCCACGATGTACGACGCGCGCACGCTGCACTCCCGCGAGGTGCTCGAGCGGGTCGTCGACGCGTTCGGCGACGACGTGCTCGAGACGGTGATCGGCCGCACCGTGAAGTTCCCGGATGCCTCGGTCTCGGGCATGCCGATCACGGAGTTCGCGCCCGAACACGCCGCCGCGCAGGCCTACATGCGGCTGGCGCGGGAGCTGGTCGCCCGTGGCGCCGTCGCCTGAGGAGGGCTCTCCCGAGACCCTGCACGGCGAAGGCTTCCGCGTCTCGCTGAGCGTCTTCGATGGTCCGTTCGACCTGCTTCTCACCCTGATCTCCAAGCACGAGCTCGACATCACCGAGGTCTCGCTGTCGCGCGTCACCGACGAGTTCATCGCGTACCTGCGCTCGCTCGGGCCCGACGAGGAGCTCGACGAGGCGTCGGAGTTCCTCGTCGTGGCCGTGACCCTGCTCGACATGAAGGTCGCCGGCCTCCTGCCCCAGGGCGAGCTCGTCGACGCCGAGTCCGTCGCGCTTCTCGAGGCGCGCGACCTGCTCTTCGCCCGACTGCTGCAGTACCGGGCCTTCAAGGAGGTCTCGGCGTGGTTCGAGCGCTGCCTGCGCCGCGAGGACAAGCGCCACACCCGCTCGGTGCGCCTCGACGAGAAGTACCGCAACGCCGTGCCGGAGCTGGTGTGGACGCTCAACCCCGACGACTTCGCCGCCCTCGCGCTGCTGGCGATGACGCCCAAGGAGATCCCGCACGTCGGCCTCGACCACCTGCACGCGCCGCTCATCAGCATCCGCGAGCAGGCGGCGATCGTGGTGACGCTGCTGCGGGATGCCGGCACGCTGAGCTTCCGCGAGCTCGTGGCAGGCGTGGGCCAGCCCGGCGTCGTGGTGGCCCGGTTCCTCTCGGTGCTCGAGCTGTACCGCCACTCCGCCCTTTCTTTCGAACAGCTCGAGCCGCTCGGCGAGCTGACGCTGCGCTGGAGCGCACAGCGCTGGTCCGACGAGAACCTCGCCACTCTGGGAGCCGACTATGACCGATGAACCCGCGCAGAACTCCGAGCCCGCGTCCCCGCCGCCGGCGACCGGCGATGTCGCCCGGCGCCTCGAGGCGATCCTCCTCGTCGTCGAGGAGCCGCAGAGCCTCGTGAGCCTGGCCACGGCCGTCGGCTCGCCCGTGCCCGCCGTCCGCCAGGCGATCGAAGGTCTCGTGGCCGACTACGACGGCCAGACCGGCGGTCCCGTGCGCGGCTTCGAGCTGCGCGAGGTGGGAGGCGGCTGGCGTCTCTACGTGCGCGAGGAGCACGATGATCTGGTGAGCGAGTTCGTCAACGCGCAGGCGCCGTCGCGCCTCTCGCAGGCGGCACTCGAGACACTGGCGGTCATCGCCTACAAGCAGCCCGTGACCCGCGGCCAGGTCGCCTCCATCCGCGCGGTGAACGTCGACTCGGTCGTGCGTACCCTATTGGCGCGCGGGCTCATCACAGAGCTGTTCACGGATGCCGAGACCGGCGCCATCAACTACGGCACCACCGACGCGCTGCTGGTGAATCTCGGCATCAACTCGCTCGACGAGCTGCCGCACATCTCACCGCTCCTCGACGACGGGGCGGACGGATTCGACGAGGAGGCCCGCCGATGAGCGGAACGAACGAGGCCCCGCCCGAGGGCGTGCGGCTGCAGAAGGTGCTCGCGAACGCCGGTGTCGCATCTCGGCGCGTCGCCGAAGACCTCATCGTCGCCGGACGCGTGCGCGTGAACGGGCAGATCGTGACCGAGCTGGGCTCGCGGATCGACCCCGAGAACGATCTCGTCGACGTGGACGGCACCGCCATCCAGCTCGACCAGTCCAAGCGCTACGTCATGCTCAACAAGCCCACCGGCGTGGTGAGCTCGATGAAGGACGACCGGGGCCGCCCGGATCTCCGGCAGTTCACCGGGGAGTGGGAGGAGCGCCTCTACAACGTGGGGCGACTGGATGCCGAGACCAGCGGCCTGCTCGTGCTCACGAACGACGGCGAGCTCGCCCACGTGCTCGCCCACCCCTCCTTCGGGGTGACCAAGGTGTACATCGCCAAGGTCGAGGGCCGTGTCCTGCCGCAGACGATCCAGACCCTGACGCGCGGCGTGGAGCTCGAGGACGGCCCGATCGCCGCCGACAAGGCCCGGCTGCTGTCGAGCTCGGCCGAGGGCGGCGGCTCCCTCGTCGAGCTGACGCTGCACTCGGGACGCAACCGCATCGTGCGGCGCATGATGGCCGAGGTGGGGCATCCGGTCGTCGAACTCGTCCGCCGGCAGTTCGGACCCCTCCACCTGGGAACACTGCCAGCCGGGCGCACGCGCGAGTTGACTAAAGTGGAGCGGGGCGATCTGCTGACTCTCGCGCGTCGCGCGGCGGGCGATGAGCCCCAGCCCCACGACAGCTCCGAGCCGCGGAGCGACCAGGAGACCGAGTGACCGATTCCACGCTGACCTCTGCGCGCGCGCGAGCCCCGCGTGTGCAGGGTACGGTGCGCGTCGTCGGCGCGGGTCTCCTCGGGTCGAGCATCGGCCACGCGCTGACCGCACTCGGCATCGACGTGGCCCTCGACGACACGTCGCCCGCCCAGCTGCGTCTGGCGGTCGACTACGGGGCCGGCCGTCGCGCGGGCGAGGACGACGACCCGACGCTGATCGTCGTCGCCGTGCCGCCGGACGTGACCGCGGATGTCATCGAGCGCGAGCTGGCCCGCTACCCCCGTGCCGTGGTGACCGATGTCGCCAGCGTCAAGCTCGAGCCGCTGCGCACGCTGCAGGCCCGCGGCGTCGACCTCACCCACTACATCGGCTCGCATCCCCTCGCCGGCCGCGAGCGCGGGGGAGCCATCGCCGCGCGCGCCGACATCTTCATCGGCCGCCCGTGGGTCGTCTGCCGTGACGGCGAGACGCCCTCGAGCGATCTCGCGCTCGTCGAGGCCCTCGCCCTCGACCTCGGTGCGATGCCCCTCGAGATGAGCCCCGAAGACCACGACCGCGCCGTCGCGCTGGTGTCGCACGTGCCGCAGCTGGTCGCGAGCCTGCTGGCCGGACGCTTCGTCGAGGCCCCCGACGGCTCGCTGAGCCTCGCCGGTCAGGGCGTGCGCGACACGACGCGGATCGCGGCATCCGCCCCCGAACTCTGGGTGCAGATCCTCGGCGCCAACGCCACACCGGTCGTCGACGTGCTCGACGCGCTCGCCGCCGACCTGTCGTCGGTCGCCGATGCGCTGCGCAGCCCCGACGCGCCCGGTGCCCGTCGCGCCGTCGCCGACACGATCCGCCGCGGCAACGACGGCGTGGAGCGCCTGCCCGGCAAGCACGGCCAGAACCGCCGCTTCGAGCAGGTCGTCGTCATGGTCGACGACACCCCCGGTCAGCTCGGCCGACTGTTCGGCGAGCTCGGCGAGCTGGAGGTGAACGTCGAGGACCTGCGCCTCGAGCACTCACCCGGCGCCCAGTTCGGCCTGGCCGAGATCAGCGTCGTGCCCGGCGCCGTACGACGTGCCGTGGAGGGCCTCGAGTCCCGCGGCTGGAAGATTGCGAGCACCACCAATGACTGACCCCTCGACGGGCGCGGGAACCGCCGCCACGACCGAGGCCGAGACCGTCGTCGTCGCGATCGACGGGCCCGCCGGCAGCGGCAAGTCGAGCGTCTCGAAGCAGGTCGCCCGGCGGCTGGGCTACGGCTTCCTCGACACCGGCGCCGCGTACCGGGCGCTCGCCTGGTACGCGCTGGACCGCGGCATCGACACGTCGGACTCGACCTCCGTCCTCGACGTGATGGGCGACTTCGACTACGCTATCTCGCTCGACCCCGACGCGTACTGGGTGCGCGTCGGCGCCACCGACGTCACGCAGGCGATCCGCGAGCCGGAGGTGACCGAGGCCGTGAGCGGCGTCGCGCGCGTCCCCGCCGTGCGGCAGTCGGTAAACATCCTCTTCCGCGCGCTGGTGGCGGCATCCGGTCGTCCGGGGGTCGTCGTCGAAGGCCGTGACATCACCACCGTCGTCGCCCCCGACGCACCCGTGCGGATCCTCCTCACGGCAGCTCCGGAGGTGCGGGCCGCGCGTCGCAGCGCCGAGCTGGCGACGCACGATGCCGCCTCCGTCGCCGCCGCGCTCCACCGCCGCGACGCCTCCGACTCCACCGTGGTCGACTTCCTCACCGCCGCCCCCGGCGTCGAGGTCGTCGACTCGACCCACCTCGATTTCGAACAGACAGTGGACGCCGTCATCGGCGTCATCCGCACGAACGTGCCTTCACAGACGGGAGCGCACGATGGCAGCTGACAGCCGTGACGCCGAAGAATACGACGGTGGCGAAGACAACCTCGCCGCCAACCTCGCCGACCTCGACGAGGAGCTCGCCGAACAGCGGGCCGCCTCCCTGCGGGCGGGGCTCGAGGACTACGAGCTCGACGAGGAGGATGCCGAGCTTCTCGAGGGTCTCGTCCGGGGCGAGGATGGGATCGAGTACCTCCCGGCGCTGCCGGTGGTCGCGATCGTCGGCCGTCCCAACGTGGGCAAGTCCGCCCTCGTCAACCGCATCCTGGGCCGCCGCGAGGCCGTCGTGGAAGACACCCCCGGTGTCACCCGAGACCGCGTGACCTACAAGGCCGAGTGGATGGACCGCCGCTTCTCGCTCGTCGACACCGGCGGGTGGGAGCCCGACGCCAAGGGGATCGACCAGGCGGTCGCGGCGCAGGCCGAGGTCGCGATCGACCTCTGCGACGTCGTGATCTTCGTCGTCGACGCCATGGTCGGCGCCACCTCCACCGACGAGCATGTCGTCCGTCTCCTCCGCAAGAGCGGCAAGCCGGTGTTCCTCGTCGCCAACAAGATCGACGACGCCCGCCAGGAGCCCGAGGCCGCCGCGCTGTGGAGCCTGGGACTCGGCACGCCGTACCCGGTCTCGGCGATCCACGGTCGAGGCGTGGCCGACCTTCTCGACGAGATCATGAAGGTGCTGCCCGAGATCTCGGCCGTCGCCAAGCACGAGATCGGCGGTCCGCGCCGCGTCGCGATCCTCGGTCGCCCCAACGTCGGCAAGTCCTCGCTGCTGAACAAGGCCGCGGGCGAGGAGCGCGTCGTCGTCAACGAACTCGCCGGCACCACCCGCGACCCGGTGGACGAGATCGTCGAACTCGGCGGCAAGCTGTGGCGCTTCGTCGACACCGCCGGCATCCGTCGCCGCGTGCACCTCCAGCAGGGCGCGGACTTCTACGCGTCGCTGCGCACCTCCGCCGCGCTCGAGAAGGCCGAGGTCGCCGTCGTCGTCCTCGACGTCAGCGAGACGATCAGCGAGCAGGACGTGCGCATCATCGACCTCGTGCTCGAGTCGGGCCGCGCGCTCGTGCTCGCGTACAACAAGTGGGATCTGATGAACACGCCCGCGTTCGAGGACATCGAGCGCCGCCGCTACCTCGAGCGGGAGATCGAGCAGGACCTCGCGCACGTCGCGTGGGCGCCGCGCGTCAACATCTCGGCGCGCACCGGCCGTCACCTCGACAAGCTGGTGCCCGCGCTCGAGACGGCGCTCGAGTCGTGGGATCAGCGCATCCCGACCGGCAAGTTCAACGCGTTCCTGTCGGAGCTCGTCAACGAGCACCCGCACCCGGTCCGCGGTGGAAAGCAGCCGCGCATCCTGTTCGGCACGCAGGCGTCGACGCGCCCGCCGACCTTCGTGCTCTTCACCACGGGCTTCCTCGACCCGGGCTACCGCCGGTTCATCCAGCGACGCCTGCGCGAGATCTACGGCTTCGAGGGCTCGCCGATCGTCATCAACATGCGGGTGCGCGAGCGCCGGCAGCGCTGACTCTCAGCGGCGCAGGCGCGCGTGCTGCGCCGTCTGCGCCGCGAGGATCTCCGCGTCGAGGTCGTCGGCGCGCCGCTGCTGCTCGGGCGTGCGGTTCGGTGCCGCGAGCAGGTCGCGCTGCGCGGTGCGCAGGCCGGCGATGCGGTCGTTCTCGACCAGCTCGGTCCAGAGGTCGGCGTCCGAGAGTTCCGGCAGCGGTCCGTGCTCGTCGAGGAACACGTAGGTCGGACGCACGAGGTCCCGGTCGGCGTTCAGTCGCCGCCAGCGTCGCTCACCGCCCTGTGCCACCAGCCACCAGGTGAGGAGCCCGACGATCGCCGCGCCGCCCAGGGCTGCGACGTTGAGCTGGAACGCCGTGGGCGGAGCCCCGTCGAGCGTGGCGATCGCCCCGGGAACGACCACCGCGACAAGCAGCGCCGCCGCGACCGCGAAGACGACGAGGCCGGTGATCACCGCGGTGCGGCCGCGTGCCTGATAGCGCTGATGCTCGCGTTCGGCCTCGCGTTCGCGCGCCGGATTCACGATGACTCCTGCCAACCGCACGATTCCGCCTCCCAGCGCTCTGTCTCCGTCGACCCTAGGTCACGCGGGGTCATTGCGCGGGACCGTCGCCGGGTCGGTGTGACAGGCTGGGAGGGTGACCATCGAGCCCCCCGCGCCCGGAGAGCCGCGGCGTCCGCTCGGTCCTCGCGACCCCGGGGACGCGTGGGTCGTCGCACCCACGGGGGAGCGGTACTGGGGCCGATTCGGCGCCGCCGGCCTTCTCGCGCTCGATCCCGACCACGGCGTGCTCCTGCAGCATCGCGTGTCGTGGAGCCACTTCGGCGACACCTGGGCGCTTCCGGGCGGAGCGCGGCACGAGGGCGAGTCGGCGAGCGACGGCGCGCTGCGTGAGGCCGCCGAAGAGGCGGGTGTCCCGGATGCCGCGATCCGCCCGCGCCTGCTCTCCGTGCTCGATCTCGGCTACTGGACCTACACGACCCTGATCGGCGACGTCGTCGTGCCGTTCGAGCCGACCATCAGCGACCCGGAGAGCCGCGAGCTCGCCTGGGTGCCGGTCGACGAGGTGACGAGGCATCCGCTCCATCCCGGCTTCTCGGAGGCCTGGGAGAACCTGCGCGCGCTGCTGGGGGTGCGACCCGCGGTCGTGGTCGACGCCGCGAACGTCGTGGGCTCGGTGCCCGACGGCTGGTGGCGCGACCGCCCTGGTGCCGCAGCCGGCCTGCTGGCCCGCATCGCGGCGCTCGGCGAGGCCGGGGTGCCGGCCGGCACGCTCGATCTTCCCGAGCACACGTGGTTCCCCGAGTGGGTCGTGGTGCTCGAGGGTCAGGCGCGCGCGGCCGGCGACGCCCCCGGTGTCGAGGCGGTGCGGGCCGAGGCATCCGGAGACGATGCGATCGTCGAGCAGGCGCAGCGACTCGTCGCCGCCGGCCGGACGGTGACCGTCGTCACGAGTGATCGCGCGCTGCGCGAGCGGGTGACGGATGCCGGAGCCGTGGCTCGCGGCACCCGCTGGCTGTACGACCTCTTCGACGCCTGAGTCGGCGAGTTGGAGGCCGCCGTGCGGCGGGATCAGTCGTCGAGGTCGTCGCGACCCCGGAGACGATCGATGTCGCGGCGCTCGCGCTTGGTCGGTCGTCCGGCGCCGCGGTCGCGCACGGGCACGAACGCGGTGAGTTCGCGCGGTGGGGGAGGCGGCGTGCGGTCGTCGACGGCCGCGGCGGCGAGGGGCGCCCCGACGCGCTTGGTGATGGCCTGCTTGACGACGAGGATGCGGTCGAACCCGCTGATGCGCACGCGCAGCTCATCACCGGGCCGCACCGGTTGGGCGGCCTTGGCCTTCTCGCCGTTCACGCGCACGTGTCCCGCGCGGCAGGCGGTGGTCGCCGCGGAGCGGGTCTTGTAGACGCGCACGGCCCACAGCCACGAGTCGACCCGGGCGGAGGGTCCTTGGCCGGGGGCGTGGACCGGCGGCTGGTCGAGGTCGTCGGTCATACCGCCACCTCCGGGGTCTCGACCTCGGCGCGGTCGGTCTGGCGGCGACGCTCCGCGACCAGCACGCCGGCGGCGATGAGGCCCTGGCCCAGGCAGTACGTGAGCATGACGAGCGGGCTCGTCCAGTCGGGCATGGCGTCGGGGACGAACAGGCGGAAGGCGAGCACCGTGTCGGAGGCGAGGAAGAACACACCGCCCCACGCGATCACGGGGTGGCAGCGGGCGGCTCCTGCCGCGGTGGCGCCCAGGACGAGGCCGTAGATCGCGACGGGCACGAGCAGGCCGCCGAGGTTCGGCCAGAGCACCGCGAGCAGGACGACCCACCACACCGCGTAGACCGCGGACCAGAGCGGAAGGCGTCGCACGGCGAGCGTGCGCCAGAACAGCCAGATGTAGCAGAGGTGCGCGAGGCCGAACCACAGGAGCATCATCGGCACGGTGTCGGCCCAGGGGAAGAACGTGCCGGCGCCGTCACCCAGCCAGGAGAGGCCGATCGCGGCGACGAGGAGGGTGTGCGTGCCGGTCCAGCGGGAGCCGCGGACACCCCACACCACCGCGAGGGCCAGCAGGGGCATGAGCGCGAGCTTCGTGGGTGAGGCGAGCGCCTCCGCGCCGGTCGCCAGGGCGACGACGTGCACCGCCGAGACCACGATGTAGGGCGCGAAGCCGATCCAGAGCCGCGGCATGATCCTCCTCGATGAGCGTGGCAGAGACCCATCGTCGCACGGCGAGCGGATGTCGCCGCACGGCGAGCGGATGCCGCCGCACGGCGAGCGGATGCCGCCCGCCCGCGTCAGCGCTTGAGGTCGAGCGAGACGACCGCAAGGTCGGGACGCGGTCTCGCGACCTCGCGAAAGCCCGCGTTGCGGAACGTGGAGACGACACCGTGGAAGAGATCGTTCGACGACTTCTTCGGACCGACGTGGGGGTCGTACGGGTACGCCTCGACCACGCGGGCACCGCCCTTGCGGGCGAAGTCCACCGCGGCTTCGAGCAGGACGTCGTTGAGCCCCTGACCCCGGTGCTCCTTTCGCACGACGAAGCAGCTGACCGCCCACACCGTGTCGTCCTCCCACGGCTCGGTCGAGCCCGCGGTGATGTTGCGCGTGCGGCCGAGCCGCACCTGGCGGGTGCGGGGGCCGACGCGCACCCAGCCCGCCGGCTCTCCATCGACGTACGCGATGAGCGCGGGTGGCGGTCCGGCATCGACCTCGTCGCGCAGCAGCTGCTCGCGCTCGCTCTGCGATGTGGAATTGAACTCCGCGTTCGTGATCGTCCACCACTGACATTGGCAGCTGCGCCCGTCTCCGCCGCCGGTCAGCGCGTGCTCGGCGTCGGCGAAGCGATCGGGCGTGGCGGGCTCGACGGTGATCTTTGCCATGCGCCGACGCTACGCCCGGGAGCCGACATGCGGAACGGCGACGGCGCCACGATGGAGATCGTGGCGCCGTCTTGGAGGCCGGGTCAGGCGCTGACGCGCACCCAGGTCCCGCAGCCGTCTGACATGAAGCCCCTGACACTGGCGTCGATGTAGATCTGGTCTCCATAGCCGATGTCGATCCAGCCGCCGAGGTAGTCGTTGTCGAACACGCCCGTGAAGGAACCCAGCGCCTCGACGACGCAGCCGCCGCTCGAGATTGTCCCGGTCTGCTGCCACACACCCGTCTGGATCTGCTTGCCGACGACCCATGTGCCATCTGCCACCGAGGTGCGGATCGAGGTCACGACCGGCTTCCAGCCGCCACAGCCCTCCGTGTAGAAGTACTCGTCGGCAGAAGTGATGGTGACGACCTTCTGCCCGCCGAACGGCTGGTCCCACCAGAACCACCATCCGAGCGCGGCGCTGTTGTCGTTCAGGTCCCCGTTGCTGCGGCGCTCGTAGTAGCAGTCGTTGCCCGCCGCGCCCGTGTCCGTCGAGTAGTACGTGCCCGGAGCGATCTGGACGCCGACCTCGAACAGACCCTCACGGCTCATCGTGTTGGCGACGGCGACCGCAGCGGTGGCTGCCGTGGTCAGCACCCGCGTGTAGTAGCCCGAGCGCTTGTAGGTGACGGTGACCGTCATCTTCGAGCCCACGTCCCACGACTTGAGAGCGTAGGTGCTGCCCGTGGCACCGGAGACCGCGATGCCGTCGCGCTTCCACTGGTAGCTGTAGCTCGGGGTCGGCGACCAGGTGCCGACCACGGCGGTGAGGGTGTTACCCGCCCGCACGGTGCCGCTGATCTTCGGGGCGGTGGCCGTGGTGAACGGCTTCGTGACCGTGGCCGTCGACACGCTGGTGCGGGCTGTCGTCGAGAAGCCCGTGCGCTTCGCCGTCACCGTGACGGTGATCTTGGTGCCGTAGTCCGCTGACGTGAGCTTGTACGTGGTGGCGGTCGCGCCGGAGATGGAGGCGCCGTTGCGCTTCCAGCGGTAGGTCAGGGTCGCGGCAGGGCTCCACGTTCCCGCGGTGACCTTGAGGGTCGCGCCGACGTACGCCGCGCCGGAGATCTTCGGTGTGGGCGCGGACGTGAAGAGTCCGGGGGCGATCGTGACCGCGGCGCTGCGCGCGCTGGCCGGGTTGTGGCCGGGCACGGTACCGGTGATGACGACACTGAGGGACTTGCGAAGCGTCGACGCCGTCGGGGCGTAGGTCGCGGTCGTCGTCTTGGAGATCGTCTCGACGCCGTTCGCGTCGACGATGCGCCAGCTGTAGGTGAACGTCGTGCCGGCGGGCCAGGTGCCGGGCACCGCGGTCACGGGGCTCTCGACACGCACGGCGCCGCTCATCGCGGCAGCCGGGATCGGGTCGAGCGTGGCCTTGCCGACGGTGACCGCCGGGCTGGTGCGGGTGGCGGTCGCATAGCCGTCGCGCGTGAAGGTCGCGGTGACGGAGAGCGAGGCATCCGCGTCGGCAACACCCGTCGAGTAGACCTCGAGCGTGGCGCCGTCGATCGGGACCCCGCCGCGCAGCCACTGGTAGGAGACGGCAGCGGACTCGGGTGCCGCGGCCGAGAGGACGGCCGTGAGCGGCAGCCCCACGGTCAGGGTGCCCTGAATGGACACGTCAGGCACATTCGCCATTTCGGGTGCGGTGACGGCGGTGCTGCTCGCTGCGACGACCGAGGCGGGGGTGAGTGCGCCCGAGGTGCCGGTGACGACGGCCCACACGTAGCGTCCGACCAGGGTGCCGTCGAGCGTGAGCTGTGACGTCTGTGCGCCTGGGATGACCGCGGCGCCGACATTCTGATCGACCCCTTCGACCGGAGCGGCGTACGGAGCCTCGCTCTGCCACCATACGTAGCCGAGGGTCGCGTCGGCAGGCGTCCACGCACCGGTCTGGACCGTGACGGTCGCGCCGGCGACGAGGCTGCCCGTGATCGAGGCGTCGACAGGTGCGACGACCGCGGTGGGCTCGGCTGCGACCGCGGAGGTCGCGGTCACCGGCGCCAGCACGAGCGCGATACTCGCGGCGATGGCGGTCAGGAGCCGGCCGGCACGTGGCCGAACGCCGGACGAAGGGCCGTTGGCGCCCTTCACAGCAGATGTGATCACAGAGAGATTCCCCCAGTTCGCGGTACGCGGAGAACCCCACCCAGATTCGAGGTTCATCGCACATCCTAGATTTCTGCGGGAGCCCCCGCGCATGCCTGTGGATAACGCGTTCCTGCCCTGGCGGTGCGTCTCGTCGCGACACACGCGGGCTCGCTCCGGTTCGCGGCGGCTCGGGCGAGCGGGTAGGATGGGGGAGTTGTCCGCGCTTCGGCGGGGGCATCGGGATGTGGCGCAGCTTGGTAGCGCACTTGACTGGGGGTCAAGGGGTCGCAGGTTCAAATCCTGTCATCCCGACCAATCCGGGGGTCGGAAAAGGCCCGGAGAATCAAGGAAACGCCCCTGAGAGGCTCATCGCCTCTCGGGGGCGTTTTCGCGTTTGTGCTCACATGGGTGCCCACCTGAAGTGGAGGCCTTACGAGCGCAGGTCGCCGACGAAGCCGTTGCAGATGCCGCTCTCGCTTGCGAGAGCCTGGTCCTCGATGGTCCCGTCGTCGCGCGTGAGCGTGTTGGGATACGGCATGTCCGGCATGGTCGCGTCAGCGTGCGCGGCGAGCTCCTTAGACGCGATCGGGTCGTTGTCGACGAAGTAGGCATCCCACGCCGCATAGACGAGCATGCAGTGGTAGACGCCCTCCGCTGTCATGTAGCCGGACCAGTCACCGTTTCCGTGCCAGCGACCGGCAAGCAGGTCCGTGATCGCCGCGGGCCATGCTAACCCCGGAGGAATCGGGTCGCCCCACGCGGCGACTGTCGCCTGATAGTCGGTGTCGCGCGGGTCCAGCGGGTGCGTCGGCGTGGGTGACGGTGACTCCGGTGTGCTCGGCGTTGCCGGCGTGGCGGTCCGGGAGGCCGCAGTCACCTCGGCAGGCGCTTCGCTCTCATCTGCAGGCGCGGCACACCCGGCGAGCGAGAACGCGATGACGAGGGCGGATGCCGCGAGCGCGATCTTGGCGGCACGGGTCACATGCAGATGCTCGCATCCACAGGTGCTGGATGCCAAGCGGCCAATGCACGCCGTCGCAGTCTCGTCGTTTCGGCTCATCACCGCCCTTCGAGCCGCTGAACGTGGGGGCCGTCCGTCGTCGAGCACCCGGCGGGCGACAATCGTCTGATGGATGCCCCCGCCTCGCCGCGCCCGCGCCGCCGCCTCGTCGCTGCGCTCCTGCTGCTGGCGGTGATCGGTGCGGGCCTCGCGGTGCACGCGCTGCTGCCCGACACCGCCGCCACCGACATCGCCGGCGATGCGCTCTATGCCGCGGCGGCCTACCTCGCGGTGGTGATCGTGGCCCCGCACCTCCGGCCGGTGATGAGCGGATGCCTCGCCGCGGCGTGGTGCGTCGCCGTCGAGCTCTTCCAGCTCACCGGCATCCCGCTCCAGGCCGGTGCCGTCTTCCCGCCCGCGATGCTCGTGCTCGGCACGGTGTTCGATGCGCGCGACCTGATCGTCTACCTCGTGACGGTCGCGGTCCTGGTCGCCATCGACGCCGTCCTGTCCGCCCGCAGCACGCGCCGAAACCGCGCCTGATGGGTCGAGTAATCCAAGCCCACCGCCACCCGAGCGACGCACGCTGTCATGCGCACTCGCGGTGCACCGGGATACGGCAGACTTCATCCGCCCCCTTCCCCGGATCGGCACCAGCGCCGACGGCGTCGCTGTCAACACTCATCGCCACATCAAGGAGCAACAGATGTCAGCTGCCCCCACCGTCGTCCTCGTACACGGAGCGTTCGCCGAATCCGCGAGCTGGTCGGGTGTCATCCCGCGCCTGTCCGAGAAGGGCATCTCTGCGATCGCGACGCCCAACCCGCTGCGGAGCGTGAGCAGCGACGCCGAGAACGTCCGCCGGGCCGTCGAGGCGATCGACGGACCTGTCCTCCTCGTCGGCCACTCGTACGGCGGCGCGGTCATCACCGAGGCCGCCGTCGACAACCCGGGCGTCGTCGGCCTGGTCTACGTCGCCGCGTTCGCACCCGACCACGGCGAGAACGCCCTCGAGCTCACCGGCAAGTTCCCCGGCAGCACGCTCGGCGAGACCGTGCGCGCCTACCCCCTCGGTGACGGGACCAACGATCTCTTCGTCGACCGGGAGCTGTTCCCGAACCAGTTCGCTGCCGATGTCGCGCCCGACGAAGCCGCCATCCAGGCTCGCACCCAGCGCCCGATCCGCGATTTCGCGCTCGGCGAGGCACAGCCGGCCGAGACCCCCGCGTGGAAGTCGCTGCCGTCGTGGTTCATCTTCGGAGACGCCGACAAGAACATCCCCGTCGAGGGACTCCGGTTCATGGCGGAGCGTGCCGGGGGCCGGACGATCACGGAGGTCGCGGGCGCGTCGCACTCGATCATGGTGTCGCAGCCGGACGCGGTCGTGGCTCTCATCGCCGAAGCGGTGGAGCACCTCACCAAGTAGCAGGAGCCGTCGCCGATCCCGTGCCTGAGCCGACTCGAGATCGGCGGCCCGACGGCGAACCCGTGGGCTCGCGGCATCCGTCGGGGCTCTGTCGTCTCTTCGACCGAGCCCGGGCGACAATCGTCTGCTCGGCACGGGGTTCGACGCTCGGGATCTCGTCGTCTACGTCGCGACGATCATCGCCGTCGCCGCTGTCGACATCGCCGCAGGACGTGCCGTCGCCCGGGGACGGCGCCCGTGCGAGCGCCCAGGTTGAACGGCGCGGCGACGCAGCCTCGCACACGCAGTTCGCGACGCGGCGGGCCGCCGCTAGCTGCGGTGCGTGCGCCGCCGCCTGCTCGCAGCTCCGACCAAGAGCGCCCCGCCGAGGATCAGCACTCCCGCTAGGAGCGCCGCGCCGGTGGAGTCCGCCCCCGTCGGGGGCAGCGGAGTGGGAGTCGGCGACGGAGACGGCGTCGAGTCCGCGGGATCGACGACTACTTGGATGGTGAGCGGATCGCCCGTTCCGCCGTCCTTGTCGGTCGACGTCATCGATGCCGAGTACACGCCCGCGACCACGTAGACGTGCGTGACCGGCGGGTCCGCGGGGCCGCTGACGGTCTCGATCGGCGATCCGTCGCCCCAGTCGACGGTGTAGTCGAACAGCGCCGCCATGTCGGCGGCGGAGGGATCCTCGGCGCCCACCTTCACGGTGAACGGGACTCCGGCCGTGCCAGTGAGCGACCCGGCTATCACGGTGCTGGGCGCCGTGTTGGTGATGTCGAGGGCAACGGTGTCGATGACCTCCTGGTCGCCGAGCGTCACCTTCAGCGTCACCGCGTGCGAAGAGGGGCCGTCGTCCAGGCCGAGCGCGTCGAGCTGCGCCCACGTCAACGAAGGCATCGCGCCGCTCGCGTCGGCGAAATCACCGTCCGCGTCGAGGTCCCAGGCATATGCGGCGCCCGCGGTCGAGCCTGATCCGTCCAGTGTCAGCCCTGCCCCCTCGGCAACCGAGTACGGCCCGCCGGCGTCCGCGACGATCTGTGCGTCGACGACCTGACTCAGGTCGGCGGAGCTGGCGGCGTAGGCAGCGGTGCCCGAGTAGGTCGCGCTGATCGGATGCGTGCCGACGGTGAGTGCGCTCGTCGTGAAGGTCGCGACCCCCGACCCGTCGACGGGGACGTTCGAAGCGAGGGTGCCGCCGTCGTCGGAGAAGGAGACCGAACCGCTCGTCACGGGTGAGCCCGCGGCGCTGACGGTGGCGGTGAGAGTGACCGCTCCGCCGGTGATGGAGGGGTTGGCGTTCGATGCGAGCGCGGTCGAGGTGGCGTTCAGGTCGACCACCTGGTCGAGCAATCCGTAGCTGATGCCGTGAGCCGGCGAGCCGCCGTAGTTCGCGCTGATGTCGTGGGCGCCCGCGGTGAGGGCGTCGGTGGTGAGGGTCGCGATGCCGGACGCGTCGACGGCGACGCTCGCGCCGAGCGGCGTGGCGCCGTCGAAGAACAGGACCGATCCGATGGTGACCGGCGACCCGTCGGCAGTGACGTTCGCGGTGAACGTCACCGACTGGCCGACCATCGAGGGGTTCGCGCTGGACTGCAGCGCGATGTCGGTGGAGCTGAACGTCTCGAACGTGAGGCACCACCCGCCGCTGATCGATCCTGCGTCGCCCGTCGCGTCGTCCACTACCCAGAGGCTCCACACGCCGTTGCCGTTCTGGCCGGCGAAGGCGGCCAGTGTCGTCGCCGACCCGGCAACGGGAGCGGGCGCCGGGAAGGCGGCATCCGCTGCATCGGAGTCATCGTCCGTCGGGCGGAATGTGCCGGCGGCGAGCGGCTTCGGCACCGAACCGGCCGCGGCGTCGTCGAACACGATCGTCGCGTCGGTCACGGGGGCGGTGCCGCCGACGTCGCTCATCAGCATGACGTTGCTGGTCGGCACCGGGCCCGACAGCATGACGTCCAGATCGACCGGCACCGCGTGCGATACCCCGTCGAGCGTGGCAGTGACCGTGCTGATCGGCGCGTCCAGGCCCGACACGGTGATGTTCGACGGATAGGGCACGGCAGGTCCGTTGGTCGGAACCGTCAGGCCGCCCGGATTGCAGTAGGTGCTGCCGGTGACGACGGTCGCGGTGTCCACCCGCTGCGACACTGAGCCGTTGCTCGTCAGGAAGCCCGTGCTTCCGGAATAGGTGCCGACGATCCCGTGAGTTCCCTCGGCCAGGCCGGACGTCGTCAGCTGTGCTGTGCCGGAGGGCTGGACGGCCACGGTGCCCAGCGGCGAGCCGTCGGCCGTGAAGGCGACGGTGCCGGTCGTCACCGGATTGCCGCCGGCGGTGACGGCTGCCGTAAAGGTGACCGGGGCCCCGGAAGCCGATGGCGACCCCGAGGTGGTCACCACCGTGGTCGTCGCGACCGCCGCGGCCTCGGTGGTGATCACGAGGCTCCAGCCCCCCGCCATCGACCCGATGTCTCCCGACGTGTCGTCGACGATGAAGAGCTGCCATGCGCCGTTCGGGTCGATGCCGGTGAACGCACCCGCCAATGTCGTCTGCGCGGAGGGAGCGGGGGCGGGGGCGGCGAAGGCGTCTGGTGCACCGTTGTTCGTCGGGCGGTACGTGCCGGTGGGGACGTTCCCGATCGGCACGGAGCCCGCCGCTGCATCGGCGAAGGTGAGTGTGGCATTGGAGGTGAAGGCGAGACTCGTCTGCGGGTCGCCGATATCGGACAGCACCACGAGGTTCGCGCCTGAGGGAGCGACCACCATGGCATCGACGTCGTTGAGCGCCGAGTGGGTGAGGCCGTGGAACACGACCTGCACTGCGGTGACCAGGCCCGTCATGCCCGACACCGTGAGCGTGGAGGGGTAGGGGCCGGCGGGTCCGAGCTGGTTCGCCGACCCCGTTGCCGGAATCGCGACCGAGGTGGCGTTGGTGAACGTGGTCGGACCGTCTGCGTGCGCAGGCAATCCTGCCGCGCTCGCGAAGACCACGAGGGCGACGGCGGCAGATGCGGCGATCCCGCGCCGACCGGGCCGTGAACGCTCGAGGGGGACGTGTGAGGCGTCGGATCGAACCATGTCTGCCACTCCCTCGTAGCGATCCGCGTCGCCGGACGGGCATGCGGCGAGATGTGGCGGAGGCTGGGGGCAGACTATGGCCCCCATCGGTCCGTGTACAGAGCCCGACGTGCGGGTTGCGGCATCCGTCTCCTCGTCCGACGATGGGGGAATGGGGGATGCCGCACCGCACGTCACCGACCCGCCCGCGGCGCCGGGGCCGGGGTCTGGTCGCCCCGCACGCCTGTGGTGGGTGATCGGCGGCGTGCTCGCGCTCGTCGTCGCGGCGCTCGTGACGGCGTGGATGCTGCGGCCGGCCGAGCCGGCGGCATCCGCTCCCACTCCCTCGCCCGTCGTGACCGCCACGGCGTCGCCCACTCCGACGCCGACCCCGACGCCCACGCCGACTCCGACGGGCTTCGCCGCGAACACGACGGCATACGACGTGACGACGCTGCCTCAGGTGAACGTGTTCGCGGTGATCCCTGGGCTCGCGGTCGACGACGATCCGTTCGCGGTGCCCACCGGTGCCGTGGCCCTCGCGCACGGCATCGGCGCCCCCGTCTGGGCCGATCCGACCGGGGAGCCGGTGGCGTATCTGCCGCGGGAGTTCCCCTACGACGGCACGACCGTGCCCGTCGTCGAGAAGCAGGACCACTGGGTCAAGGTGCTGCTCGTGGGGCGACAGTCCGTGCCGTCGCAGGGCGATCCGTCGCAGGTGTCGGGGTGGATGCGCACCCAGGACGTCGCCATCACACCGGCCGACACCGTGGTGGAGGTCAGCATCGCCGGCCGCACCGTCGACATCGTGCGCGGCGGGGCGGCCGAGCGCATCGCGACCGACTTCGGATGGGGCACCGACACCACACCCACCCCGCTCGGCCGCACGTACATCATGACGACGCGGGTCGTGGAGGAGTACTGGTACACGCGGGGGCACCCCATCGTCTACCTGTCGGTGCAGTCGCCGACGCTCGACGGCTTCGGGGGAGCGGATGTCGCCGTCACCGCCTTCCACTATCACGACGACCGCTCCGGCCCGATCTCGAACGGCTGCATCCGCCTCGATCCCGACGCGATCACGAAGCTCGCCGCACTGCCCTTCGGAACCCCGGTGATCATCAACCCCTGAGCCGTGTGCGTGGCATGCTGGATCGTGGCCGACCCGCGGCCTCAGCGGAAGGATCGATCCCCATGCAGCAGCGCCCCCTCGGCCGCACCGGACGCTCGGTGTCGGCGGTCGGTCTCGGAACCTGGCAGCTCGGCGCCGACTGGGGAGCGGTGAGCGAAGAGGACGCCACCGCGGTGCTCGCGGCATCCGCTGATCGTGGCGTCACGCTCTTCGACACCGCGGATGTGTACGGCGACGGCCGCAGCGAGTCGATCATCGGGCGCTTCCTCGGCGGCCGCCCCGGCCACGGGATCACGGTGGCGACCAAGATGGGCCGCCGCCTCGAGCAGGAGCCCGAGAACTACACGCCCGCGAACTTCCGCGCGTGGACCGACCGGTCGCGCGCCAATCTGGGCGTGGACACCCTCGACCTGGTGCAGCTGCACTGCCCGCCCTCCGCCGTCATCGACGACGACGCGACCTACGACGCGCTCGACGCGCTCGTCTCTGGCGGCGCCATCGCCGCCTACGGGGTATCGGTCGAGACGTGCGCGCAGGCGCTCGCGGCGATCGCCCGCCCGAACGTGACGAACGTGCAGATCATCTTCAACCCGTTCCGTCTCAAGCCGCTCGACGAGGTGCTGCCTGCCGCCGAGGCCGCGGGCGTCGCGATCTTCGCCCGCGTGCCGCTCGCGTCGGGCCTCCTGTCGGGCAAGTACACCGCCGCGACCACGTTCGCCGAGAACGACCACCGCACCTACAACCGGCACGGCGAGGCCTTCGATCGCGGCGAGACGTTCTCGGGCGTCGACTACGAGGTGGGAGTGGATGCCGCGACCGAGCTCGCCGCCGCGCTGCCGGACGGCGTTTCGCTGCCCGCGGCGACGCTCGCGTGGATCGCCGCGCAGCCCGGCGTCACGAGCGTGATCCCCGGTGCGCGGAACGTGCGTCAGGCGCAGTCGAACGCGGATGCCGCCGACCTTCTCGACGGAGGGTTCGATGTCGATGCGTTCGACGCCGTCGTCCGCGAGGTGTACGACCGTCGGCTGCGGGAGGCCATCCACCCGCTCTGGTGAGCGGCGTGCGTTTCGTCTCGCTTCGCTCGCTCAACGACCGGGGGTGCAGGCGGCGTGCGTTTCGTCTCGCTTCGCTCGCTCAACGACCGGGGGCGCGTCCTACCCGGTCGTCGAGGGAGGAGCGAAGAGACGAGACGAAACGCCCCACCCCGCTCAGAGACCGAACAGCTGAACGAGGTCGCCGAGCCACGTCGGCTCGAGGTCCCAGCCGCGCAGCGTCGCGAGGGCGATGAAGGTTCCGAGCAGCAGCACGTTCAGCACGACGGTGCGCCAGAACGCCCGGCGGAACGAGCGCTTGCGCGTCTTGTGACGGAACACCTGCTGCGCGATCAGCGCTCCGGGCCATCCGCCGAGGAGCCCGAGCGCGAGGAGCGTCTGCTCCGAGGTGCGAGGCGCGTCGCGGCGGGCGGCGGACTTGTCGAGGCCGTAGGCCGCGAACGCGATGAGGCTGAGCACCGCGTAGAGGGCCGGCATCCACCACGGCAACCCGAGGATCAGGATCGTCAGGGCGAAGGCCGCCACGAAGGCGATCAGCACGGTCCAGCTCAGCGCAGCGGGGAGCGGGCGCGAGAGGTCGCGGTCGCTGCCGGTGCGCTCGGCCGACGGCGGGGAGGGGCGGCGGGCGGGCGCGGAGGGCATGCGCTCGATCCTAGGGGCGGGCGGGTACCCACCTGGTCGGGGACGACGGATGCGCGCTGCGGGCGTTTCGTCTCGCTTCGCTCGCTCAACGACCGGGAGCCCTCACGACGACGGATGCCCCGGCCCGGCGCAGTGCCGGAGCCGGGGCATCCGCTCATTCCGACCCGCGTTACGGCGTGGGGTAGTCCACGATGAACTGCGGCGTGCCGGTGTTGGTGTTGTCGGCCTGGCCTCCGACGCCGTTCACGACGTGGTGGATCGTGCCGGCGCTGAGGTTCACCGTCATGATGTGGTGCAGCTGCACGCCGGGCGTCTCAGGCACTTCGAACCCGTTCGCCGTCAGGATCGACGGGTTGTTCTGGTTGAAGACGTAGACGCCGGCGCCATCGAGGCGGTGTGTGGTGACGTCGTCGGCGACCTTGTAGCCGGGGTAGCCGAGCGTGCCGTCGGGCTGCGTCCAGTCCGCCTGGGTGGGCGGGTCGTACGGCAGCTCGTTCTGGTACAGGATGACCCGGCCGTTCTCGCCCTTCCAGAGGGTGTTATAGGTCTGGAAGTGCTCGACGAACAGGCCCGTCGCGGTGACGTTGTCGCCGTTGACGATGACGCCGTTCGTGCCGGTGTTCGTGTTCCAGCGGTCGGTGTCTCCGTTGAAGCCCTCGGTGAAGCCCTCGACGCCGTGGTCACCGCGCCACACCCAGGTGTGGTCGATGAGCACGTTGTCGGCGTTGACCTCGAGTGCCGTCGTCGCCTTGCCGATGTGCGGGCCGCCGACGCGGAAGTAAACGTCGCTCAGCGTGATCGGGTTCTCCGCGCCGAGGGGCTTGCCGCCCTGCGCCTTGCCCACGCGCAGCAGCACGGGCGAGAGCTCGGTGCCGGCGTCGATCGTGACACCCGCGACGACGATGCCCGGGGCATCCTTCACCTCGAGCGGAACCGCACCGCCCACGGCGGTGAGGGTCGCGTGGCCGAGTCCGAGCACCACGGTGTCTGCACGCTTGACCTCGATCGTGCGATCAATGTCGTACAGGCCCGGGGTGAGGAGCAGGTGCTGGCCGCGGGCGAGCGCGTTGTTGATGTCCTTCACCGAGTCGCCCGGCTTCGCGATGAAGAAGTCGGTGATCGGGATGCTGCGCCCCTCGGTCGGGCCGTCGGCCCAGCTGACTCCGCGCGTGTTCTGCTGCGCCGCGGGGACGCGGACGTTGTAGCGCCCGTCGTCGTCAACGTAGAGGTACGGCTTCTCGCGGCTGACCGGAGTCTCATCGATCGTCGTGTACGGCGGGTTGGGGAACGCCGCGTCATCGGGGGCGCCCACGACGCCCGAGAAGACCTGGTTCCACACGGCGTTGGACCAGCCGGCGACCTCGCTGTTGCGGGTCAGCCACTGCTGCTGCGAACCGCTGACGACGTACGGCAGGCGAGAGTCGGCGATGAAGCCGCCGCTGGCGTACTGGGGTCCGGCCGTGCAGTAGTCCATCAGCGAGACGTTCGCGCCCGAGATGTCGACGCGGCGCATCGAGACGGCCTGCGAGACCGCCCAGAAGTTCGCGCTGGCCCGGCAGCCGTCCTGGCCCGCCTTGTCGATGTCGATCGACAGGTTCGAGATGGTGCGCCAGAAGTTGACGAGCGCGAGGCAGTTGCCCGTGCCGCCGTCCGCGAGGCAGCGGTTGTAGACCTCGACGCCGCCGTGGATCGTGGCGTCCTCGGGAGAGGCGCCGAGGCCGGCGACCTCGGTGTAATACCCGACCTTGAGCTGCAGCGGGTCGGCCACGGTGCCGTACTCACCGGGAAGGAAGAGGACCGCCTTGCGGACGCTGCTCATCTCGGCGTCGACCTGCGCGGTGTGGAGGGCGTCCATGTCGGACTGGATCTGGTCGAGCGGGGTGTCGGGACCGTAGATCGTGACGTTCGGACCCAGGTCGGGGTTGTAGGGGTCGACGGCCCGGGGCGGGGCCGCTGCGGCCGGGGCCGCCATGAATACTCCTGCGATGAGCGCCGCACCGGTGATGACGGCTGCGAGCCGTCGTCTCGGGCGGTGGGGGGTAGGGCTGGTCATGCGAAAGCCTCTCTTCGTCGAGGGATGTCGCGCGGCAGGTATGCCGCCTACTTACAGGACAGTAACCAAATTGCGGGAGCGTTCTCAAGGGTTGATTTGGGAGAGCGCTCGCCGGGTGGTGACGGTGCTGTTCGGGTTGTCGCGCACATGCCGCCGGCGCTGCTCGGCCGGAGGGGGATGCGAAAGGCGCCGCATCCCCTGGTGGGATGCGGCGCCTTGTCGTCGAACGAGTGGGTCAGTCCTGCTTGAGGTCCCGACCGTGGACCGTCAGTGCGTAGATCACGAGGACGTCCAGCGCGATGACGATGAGCGACCACCAGGGCTGCACGCCGAGGAGGCCGAGCTGGCTGATCGCGTTGAGGGCGATGAGGATGATCGCGATCACGCGTGCCCAGGTGGCGCCGCGGAGCACGAAGACACCCACGAGCACGATCGCGAGACCGATGAGCAGGTGCCACCAGCCCCAGCCGGCGACATCGAGGAGGAGGATCCCCTCGGCGCCGGTGACGAAGATCGTGCTGGTGGGGACGAGGATCGCCGTCAGCCCGAGGAGCGCATCGATGGCTCCTGCGATGATCATGACGATGCCGGCGAAGACGGCCCAGCCGACCCATCCAGAGCGCTGCGTATCCGACATGGTGGTGCTTCCCTTCAGGAATGTGAGGTCGCGGGGGGCGTGACCTCTAGCAAGTCCATCGTTCTGCCCCAGTGAGGTCGGCGGCGTCACCCCGATGGGGTGAAGTGGGCGCGGTGCCGTCACGCCCCGATACATTCCCGCGCGCTCCGCCCTCGCGAGCTGTGCACGTGCACTCATGCCTGCCCGCCCGCTACGCGACGTACGCGAAGCGGGCGTTGCCGCCGAGGCGCGGCATCCGCTCGATGTCGACATGTGCGGGTGGGATGAACCAGACGCGCCCGCCGACGCCCCGACCCTCGATGCGGATCTCCCACCCGTTGTCGTGGATGCGATGGTGACAGGTCTCGCACAGGAGAACGCCGTTCGACAGATCGGTCGGTCCTGCGTCTTTGGCCCACCATCGGATGTGATGAGCCTTCGTCATTCCGGGTGGGAGGCCGCACATCGCGCAGCCGCCGTCGCGTTCGGCGAGCGCGAGCTTCTGCGCCGGGGTGAAGAGTCGTCGCTGCCGGCCCCAGTCCAGGATCTCGCTGTCTGCGCCGAGCACGCAGGGGATCGCTCCGCCCGACGCGGCCATGCGCCGGGCGGCCGCGATCGACACCGGCCGGTCGAGGCCGTCGATGGTCGCGCTTCCGGAGCCCGCCTCGAGGTCGGCGAGGCTGACCCGCACGATGACGGTCGCCCCTTCGATCGGCCGGTCGCTCTCGCAGCCCAGGGTATGGGACGCGATGAGCACGAGCGCGTCGGCCTGGCGCTGGGGGAGTGTGCGGCGGGGCGCGTCGGCGTCACCGGGATCGCCGACGACGCCCGAAGCCGCCGATCCACGGGATGCTCCGGAACCGGCCGTACCTCCGACCGCCGACTCGTTGCGGAACTCCGCCGTCACGATCGCCTCGATCGCTGCCTTCACGGGTGCGGCGGACTCAGGGTCGAGCTTGGCGTTGAGATGCACCATGCCCGAGCGCTCGAAGATGAGCAGGCTGCGCGCGCCGCGGAGTTCATGCTCCTGGGGTTCGAGGCCGTCGGGGTCGAGGTGGGCCTCGGCGCGGGCGAGCACCTTGCCCAGCTGGTCGAGGGCGAGCCCTTCCGCCTGAGCGCAGAGCGTCTGCTCCGCGGCGTCGATGGTGCCGGGATCGCTGCGCAGGGTGACGCGGTCGAGCATGGCGATGATGGCCGATGCCGCGGGCATGCCGATGCGTCCGCACGCGAGTGACTGGGCGACGTGCGGGTGGCGGGCCGGGGCATCCGCTCCGCTGAACAGGCGCCGCGGAGCCGTGGCCTCGCCGACGGCCACGAGCCGGGAGGCGTCGCCGATGGTGGTGCCGGTGGTCGCGGCGATGAGCAGGGCGGGGCTGCGGTAGCCATTCTTCTTGGCGAGTCCGTCGGCCCCGCGTTCGGGACGCGACTGCCGGGCGATCTCGGATGCGACCCTCGCGTGCGCGGCCTCGACCCGCCGGCGCAGCGCGCCGATTGTGCGATTCAACGCCACCAGTTCGGGATCGCTCAGGGCGTCGGCAGGCAAGCGGTCCCCGGTCGGCGCCACCCGCCATGCCGTCAGCACAGACTCCACCGCCTCAGCGAGACCCTCCAGCGGGTCGATCAAAGATTCGATGGTGTCTCACCTTTCGTGACGGCGATGTCGATCTGGATCGCGAGAATTCGGCTGCTGTTCGTATATATGTACTATAGAACCAGCCGCCGACATTCGAACAGGAGTGGGCTCTGGTATCCGATTCGAGGGACACCCCGCCCCGCGCCGAAGCGGGGTTCCGCTCGGGAGTAGGGTGTGCGTGTGTCCCTCCCCCCTCGCGTCACGGTGGTGATTCCGTGCCGAAATGACGCCGGCTTCCTCGATGCGTGCCTCGCCGCGCTCGCGGCGCAGACGCATCCGGCCGACCATGTGATCGTGGTCGACAACGGCAGCACCGACGACTCCGCGGCAGTCGCCCGGCGCCATGGCGTCACGCTCGTCGAAGAGGGGAACGTGGGCATCTGGCCGGCGGCCGCGCGCGGCTACGACGAGGCCATGGACGGCGCCGACATCATCGCCCGGCTCGACGCGGACTCGCGTCCGCACTCGGACTGGATCGCACAGCTGGTGCGCGCCTTCGTGGCTGATCCGGGCCTCGGCGTGCTCACCGGGGGAGCGGAGTTCTACGGCGGAAGCGCGCTCACCAACTACCTCGGCGAGAACTGGTACATCGGCGGCGGGCACTACTGGGTGAAGAAGTGGCTCGGCATCCCGCTGGTGTTCGGCTCGAACTTCGCCATGCGCACGCGGGTGTGGCGGCGCGTGCGCGACCTCGTCGATCGCGACAACGCGCGCATCCACGATGACCTCGACCTGACCATTCGCCTGCGTCCCACGGACGGTGTGCGCTACGACCCGCAACTGCGCATGCCGGTGTCGGCGCGACCGCTGCAGACACCGGGCGGACTGTCGCGGCGCGTGTTCCGGGTCGCGACGACGTTCGCCGCGAGCTGGCCGGAGGGCGCGGCATGGCGTCGGCGCGACAGTGCGCAGCGGGGGACGGATGCCTCGGCCGCCGCCGCGGGCGACTGGGTGCCCGACGGCCACGACTGGGCTCCCGAGCTCGGCCGCTGAGCCGAGGGTCGCTTCTCCGTTCTCGAGCGGGCGTCGGCGCCCTGCGCTACCGTGGCCGCATGTTCGAGATGACCGAGATTGCGGCGGTTGCGGCATCCGTCGACGAAGTGTGGGCCGATCTGACGGATGCCTCGCGCCTCGCCGCCTGGATCTGGCCGGCGAGGTTCGAGACCGAAGCAGTGGTCGAACCGGTCGAACTCGGACGATGGGAGGTGCGATCGTCGGTCGCCGACCTTGCAGTGCTCGGACGCGTCACGGCGATCGAGCCTCCGCATCGCCTGCGCCTCGAGTGGCGGTGGGAGGGCGAGCAGCACGCGACCGACGCCGAGCTGACGCTCGAAAGTGCAGCGGATGCCTCGACCCGCCTCACCGTCAGGCACACGGGCTTCCTCTCCGACGACGAGCGCGTGAGCCACGTCGAGGGCTGGACGAACTGCCTGCAGCGGCTCGTCGACCGCCACGGCGGTGCGCCCGGCGCCACGCTCTGAGGCGCACGTGATCATCGAGTTCGAGGGCGAGATCTTCCGCTGGGACGCCCGCGAGGACGCGTCGTGGTTCTTCACCGCCGTGCCGCCCGAGCTGAGCGAGGAGATCCGTGAGATCCCGCGTCCGTACCGCGGATTCGGGTCGGTGCGCGTTCGTGCGCACATCGGCAGCTCGGAGTGGGCGACCTCGATTTTCCCGTCGAGCGACGGTACGTACGTGCTGCCGCTGAAGAAGGCGGTGCGCGTGGCCGAGGGGCTGGTCGATGGCGGGCCCGTGGTGGTGCGGCTCGAGGTGCTGGACGGGTAAATCGCGCCCCGTGGCGTTGAGCGAGCGCCGCGAGACGGAACATCTCGATACCGGTCGTTGAGCGAGCGCAGCGAGACGAAACGCCTCGATCCCGGTCGTTGAGCGAGCGCTGCGAGACGAAACGCCTGCCGGTTCACTGCGCACTTTGCTCACGAATGGGTGGAGTAGCCCGATATAACGCCCGTGCGCGGTCGATCTTGAGCAAGTCAATGGTCGTTACTCAATCTTGAGCCTTTCCTGAGGAAATGCAGGCGTATCATGCGTTGACAAAGGCATGAGAGAAATCTCATGCTCTTTGGTGGGAGGGGATTCGCGCTCGCGTGTGTCCCAAACCCAGCTCTGACAGAGTCTGGGATTTTTACTGGGGATTGTCGAGGGACCGGTGCTTTGGTGCGCCGGTCGGTCAGAGCTGACCTATCAACTCACACACACTGGGGAGTAACCGCACATGCGTGCATCAATCAAGAACTACATGGACGCGCTCGAGAAGCAGCGCATCGAGCGGGGCGAAGACGGCGGCTTCTCGCTGATCGAGCTCATCATTGTCGTGGTGATCCTCGGCATCCTTGCCGCGATCGCGATTCCGATCTTCCTCAACATCCAGCAGAACTCGAAGAACGCTGCGCTGGAGGGCATCGCCGGGAATGGCGCGGCGGCTGTCGCAGCGGGGCTCGCCGATACCACCGCCGGGGCCGTCGCGATCACTGCAGGTACGATTCCGGCCACGCTCTTCAACACGGACACTGGAGTAACCGCCGCGGTTGCCTCGGTCCCCGCCGGCGGAACTATCACCCTCGCGAACTTCTGCGTCACGGCGAGTGCCGCTTCTCCCAGCCCGCTGAACGGTGGCACGGCCGGTACCGCTGGTCCTGGCTGCCCGTAAGGCTGTCGCCTCGAGGGCCGGTGCAAACGTGCTCCGGCCCTCGCGGCATCGCATCAGAGGAAGCGTCAGTGGGGGAGGTGAGCAAGTGAGCGACCACAAGACTCATGAGGCGGGTTTCAGCCTCATCGAGATCGTCATCGCGGTCATCCTCCTAGGCTTCATCGCCATCGCACTCATTCCCCTCCTCCTGCAGGGAATTCGACTCTCCTCGGAGCAGTCGACTGTTGCGACCGCGACCCGTCAGCTCAACGCTCTGGTCGAGGACGCCCGGCAGGCACCGACGTGTGACAGTCTCCTCGAGGCGGTCGCCACGAAGACCGGTTTCACAGATGGACGTGGAAAGCCGTTCCAGACACAAGGCGTCCGCGGGGCTTGCACGCCTGGGTCCGCGGTTTCCGTCTCTTTCACTGCCACTCAGGGTGCGTCCACGCTGGCGTCCGCGACCGCTCTCGTATATGTCCCGGTGGCACCGTGAGCATCCAACGCAGCAACGCTAACGAGGACGACGACGGGTTCTCATTGATCGAAGTGATCGTCGTCGTCGTCGTCCTCGCGATACTCGGAAGTCTGATCGCCATGATTCTCGTAAGTACTCTGCGCACGCAGGAGAACGTGTCGGCCCAGACGACCGCGACGACCCGCGGTCAGCTGGTAGCGAGCGAGATCGAGCGAGCAATGCGTAATGCCGTCGCCTTCGCGATCACGGACGGCGGGGCGACGCTCAAGGTGAACACCTCACTCGACGACGAACTCAAGTGCCAGGGCTTCACCTTCGGCTCTAACGGTGTGCGAATGGCGGTCACCGGCTTCCCAGGGCCTGATTCATCCGTCTGGCCGGTGTGGCAGGACCACATCGCGCAATCAGGAGCAACCGACTTCTTCGAGGAGACCGGCACGCAGGGCGTCCGGTATTCCTTCGAAGCCACGACCACCGACGCTTCGGAACCGGCAACGACTGCGCCGGTCCACTTCACGGGAGACGCGTATATGCGAAACGCCGCTGCAGGGACGATGACGCCATGTTGGTGACCTCCCGCGTTGAAGCATCCAGAGCCGACGGGCGCTCGACGCCTGGACAGTCGGATGATCGTGGCGCTGCCATCGTGATGATAGTCATCGTCATGTTCGTCGGCATGATCGCGTCCATCGTCATCGCCGGGTCCGTGTTGTTCGCCATTCAGGCGAACGCCGGAAACAAGAGCACAACGCAGGCCTTCGTGTCGGCCGAGTCTGGGCGCGACGCCATGCTGGCCGCGGTGATGGCGAACCCGTGCGCCAAGTCGATCCCCGCGTCGACGACAGCGCCGCTGTACTTGAATGTCAAGGCCGAGTTCGGTGCTGACCCTTCTAACCTCACGGATGCCTGCCTGAGCAACAGCGCGGCCGCTGTAATCCGTATCACCGCGACGGGCCAGGACGTGGATGGGGCAAACACGACGGTGGTCTCGGACTACCAGCGCGGCGTGCGCTATGACAAGCAGCCGGGTGGCACTCTGGCGTACTTCGCCGGCCAGTTCAAGCTGACCCAGTCGACATATCTAGGCGACCTCGTGATCCGGACGGGCCACTACGAGTGCAACTCTACGACAGCGATCGACGGTGACCTCTGGGCGCCGAAGGGATCGATCGAGCTCAGCGCAAACTGCCACGTGACCGGCAACGTATACGCGCAGGGGGCCATCGCAACCAAGGGCTCCGGAGTCGTCGTCGGCAAGAACATCGTCTCCGAAGGCGACATCACGCTCGAGTCCAACGGCGGCTCGGTGGGCGGCAACGTCATGGCGGCAGGTGACGTGACCGTGAAGAACATGACTGTTGCCGGCAATGTCACGGCTGGTGGCTCGACGGCCGACGTGACGGCGAGCCTGGTCACCGGGACGGTCTCGCCGGCGACTCCACTTCCCGCGGACGCCTTCGTTCCGTCGCTCCAGAACGTCTATGACATGACGACCTGGGTCGACTTCCCATCGACGCTTGGCGCCTGGGGCGGGGACGTCGATTGGCGTTCGACCTCGTGCAGCGGTGACGTCACCGCCTTGATCACGGCGCCCCTTGCGGCAGGAAAGACGCGGGTGGGAGTGGACTACACGGCCTGCAGCACCGCGGTGACGATCAAAGTCGGTGGGAGCCACGTCATCCGGAACGACGTGCTGTTCTTGGTGCCCCCAGGGGCGACGATGAATGTCCAGCTCGGTGCGATGAGCGTCGGATCGCCGACACCGCAACTGTTCTTCATCCACGCCGACAACACCCCCGATCGAGCGGTGACGTGCCCGGCTTCCGTCGGCTCGGGTGGCGACAGCCTCACTCAAACGGTGAGTGGCACAGCCAAGGTGCTGATCTACACGCCCTGTGGCATCAAGACCGCGCCGAAGATGGTCGGCTTCGCCGGTCAGTACTACTCGGGGGACAGCGGCAGTACGAAGCTCGAGCAGCCCGACTTCGTGTGCGAGCCCATGGCGTGGGAGCCCCGCATCGACCTCGGGTGCAAGCTGTCCGAAGCGCCCGACGGGTCGGGGGACATCGTGACGACTCTCCTGTCGCCATCGCTCCTCACTCAGACGGAGTTGGAGCAGTAGGCATTGTCGCCCGTGACACTCATTTTCACCGTCGTGGCCGGCGTCCTGGGGCTCCTCATCGGGTCGTTCCTGAATGTCGTCGCGTATCGCATCCCCGCGCACATCTCGTTGATGCGTGCCAGCCGGTGCCCGCACTGCGACGCGGCGATCAAGCCATGGCACAACGTGCCCGTCCTCGGGTGGGTCGTTCTCGGCGGTAAGTGCGCGAGCTGCAAGGCACCTATCTCGGCGCGGTATCCCGTCGTCGAGGCGACCACTGGTGTCGCATTCGCGCTCGTCGTCTGGTGGGCAATCGCGGTCTACGAAGGCGTTCTCGGCACGACCTTGCCGGTGTATCTCGCCTCGCCGGCATGGGATGGGGTGGTCCTCGCATCTGATCTATGGGCACTCGCGCTGGTGATTGTTGCGCTGCTGTACTTCGCAGCGATAAGCATCGTGCTCACGCTCATCGATCTCGACACGCACCGACTGCCGAACAGCATCGTGCTGCCGAGCTACGTCGTGGCCGGCGCACTGTTCACGGCCGCCGCCTGGCTGAGCGGGGATTGGGCAGCATTGCTGACCGCGGCCGTCGGGATGGCCGCGATGTACGCGCTCTACTTCCTCCTGAGGCTCGCGCGACCGGGAGGCATGGGCGGGGGCGACGTCAAACTCGCTGGCGTCATCGGCATCTACCTGGGCTGGATGGGGTGGGGTGCACTCGCCGTCGGCGCTTTCGCTGCCTTCCTGCTCGGCGGAGTGTTCGGCATCGCGCTGATGCTTGCGCGGCGCGCGGGGCGCAAGACCGCCATTCCGTTCGGTCCATGGATGATCCTCGGCGCCTGGGTGGGAATCTTCGGCGGCCAGGCCATCGGCCGCTGGTACACGAACTTGTTCATTGGGGCATGAGGGAAGGACAAGACGCATGGCCAAAACGATCGTCGCTCTAGAGGTGACTGAAGAGAGCGTTCGCGCCGTCGAGCTCTCACGCGGCCGTAAACCGCACTTGATCGCATACGGCGAGGTGCCGCTGCCTCTGGGAGCAGCGCGCGACTCTGAGGTGCTCGACTCCGGTGCGGTCGCCGTAGCACTCCGCCAGCTGTGGACCGGAGCCCGGTTCAAGAGCAAGAGTGTCGTGCTCGGTGTGGCGAGCCGACGCATTCTCGTGCGGGAGTATACCACCCAGGCGATGCGTCCTGACCTGCTGCGCGAAGCGCTGCCATTCCAGGTGCAGGACCTGCTGCCCGTACCCGCGAGCCAAGCCGTCCTCGACTTCTTCCCCCTCTCGCAGAACGGTGATCAGGTCTCCGGGCTGCTCGTCGCGGCGGTGGCCGACAACATAGAGCAGATCATCGGCACCCTTGGCAAGGTGAAGCTCCGTGCTCAGGGCGTGGACCTCGCGGCCTTCGGCCTCGCCCGGGTGACTGCCCCGCTCGCGGCCCCCGATGAGACGGTTGCCACCATCAGCATCGGCGACCACACCACACAGGTCGTGGTCTCGCGCGGCGGTATCCCGCAGTTCGTCCGAATCCTGCCGATTGATGTGGCTACTTCCGCATCCCGGCGGCACGCCATCGAAGCGAACGCCGACGCGCTCGAGTACGCCGCGGCCGGCAACGGTGCAGGCCTCACCCGTACACGCGGGTCAGTCCGCACGGCGGTCTCGCCCGGAGTGTCCGACCTTGCCGCACGCCTCCGCAGCACACTGTCGTTCTTCGCCACCCGGCCGGGCGCCATCGCCCCTTCACAGGCGTTCGTCACGGGTGCGGGCGCCGCGGTTGAGGGCGTGATGCCAGCGCTCAACGCCGCAATAGACACGTCCGTCAGCATGGTCACCGTGGGAGATGTCATCGGCATGACGGGGCAGCCTCCCGCTCTGGAGACGGCACTCAACCTCGTCGGCACCGTGGGCATCGCACTCGGGGAGGCGCGCCGATGACCGCGATCGCACCCCCTCTGGCAGGGCTGGCACGCGTCAACCTCATGCCGCGATCCGAGATCGTCCGGCGCGAGCGCGACGAATTGGTGCGGCGCTGGATCTGGATCGTGTTCGGCGCCATCATCGTCGCCATCCTCATCATCGGAGGCGCATTCTGGTTCAAACTGATGGCCGAACAGCGGCTTGCCGCCGAACAAGCCCACACCAATGCGCTGATCACGGAGATCGCCTCGCTTTCCGAGGTCAGTCAGGCGCTCGCGACGCAGTCCGAGTTGACGGACTACCGAACCGAGGCGATGGCGCACGATCTGGAGTGGGCTCCTGTGATCGCAAAGGTGTCTGGGGCGCTGCCTGCGGATGCCGCGCTGACCGGCTTCGACTTCACCGTCGGCGGGGCTCCGCAGACAGACGACCCATCGCTAGAGCAAGGGGTTGTCGGCACGTTTGCAGTAGATAGCCCGACGCCGCTCGACATCGTCCCGATCATCCGCGCTCTGCGCGGTATTGACGGCGTCCTCTACGCCGATGGTCAGTCGATCACCACGAGCCAGGCCTCAGAGGGCCGGTTCGCGTATCAACTGAACGTCGAGTTCGACCAGACCGTGTACTCGGGCGCATACGCCTCCGAAGACGCGGCAGCCGAAGAAGGTGACAACTGATGCCCAAGCAATTCGTCACGGCGATCGGACTGGTGCTCGCACTGGGGGTGGTCGCGCTCGGGGTGTTCCTCGTCGCGCTCCCTCTGTACTTCGCAGCTGTTGGGGTGGACACGCAGACGGCCACCGTCGCCAACTCCAACGCCATCTATCAGACACAGGTGGACAACCTTCGAGAGCAGGAGGAGAACCTGGACACGATCAATGCGGACGTCGACGAACTGCGCTCACAGATCCCCGCGACGGGCCAGCTCGACGACGTGTTCGAGGTGGTCGCCCAAGCGTCCGCGACCGCGGGAGTATCACTCACTTCCGTCACAGCCGGCGAGCAGGTCGTTTTCACCGTCCGCACAGCCCCAACCGACGGCGACGTCGTGACTCCCGTTCCCGTGCCCGAACCCGCGCCGACCGAAGGGGCTGATGGGTCGGATGCCGCCACAGACACCGCAACGACGACCGATGCGGCGGGGGCAGCCCCTGAAACGGCCACCACAGGCCGACAGCAGGTCGATTTCGTCATCAATGCCACTGCTGCGGACATGGCCCAGGCCACGGCCTTCCTGGATGAGCTTCGTCGCGGACCGCGCTTGCTCAACAGCGTCAGCGCGATCGCCAATCAGTCAGGTGAAGGCACCATCGACCTGCAGATCTCGGCGATGACGTACCTGGACTCGGAAGGGTGACGCTCGTGGAGAACGTGGACTTCGAAACGATCCTTGCGCGCGGTGCGGAGCATCGGGCATCAGACGTGCACATCACCGCCGGTGCGCCGCCGCTTCTGCGTGTCGACGGCGATCTCGTTCCCGTCCCCGGGTACCCCGCGGCTCTCTCCCACGAGTGGGTCGAGAAGACGGCCTTCGACCTCATGACCGAGGGGCAGCGTCAGGAGTTCATGGACAACGGCGAGGTCGACCTCGCTCATGCCACTGCCGGGATCGGTAGGTTCCGCACGAATGTGTTTCGCCAGTTGGGGTC
This sequence comes from Microbacterium sp. CFBP9034, assembly GCF_034045255.1. Lineage (NCBI taxonomy): Bacteria > Bacillati > Actinomycetota > Actinomycetes > Micrococcales > Microbacteriaceae > Microbacterium > Microbacterium sp. CFBP9034. The sequence goes on along the minus strand of NZ_JAXCWC010000001.1, from coordinate 2,409,933 downwards.
GATCGCGATCGCGCTTAGATACATTCCCGACCGCGTCTACACACTGGAAGAGCTGGGGGCCCCAGCCATCGCGCAGGACCTGGCTCTCCGTCCTCGTGGGCTCGTGCTGCTGACGGGACCGACGGGATCCGGCAAGTCCACGACGCTCACCGCGATGGTCGACATCGTGAACCAGCTCCTCGCCGCGCATATCATCACGATCGAGGATCCGATCGAGTTCCATCACGAGAGCAAGCGGTCGCTCGTCCATCAGCGTGAGGTCGGGCGCGACACGGCCTCGTTCGCCGAGGCGCTGCGCCGGGTTCTCCGACAAGACCCGGACGTGATTCTCATCGGCGAGCTCCGCGACCCGGAGTCGATCAGCACCGCTCTCTCCGCGGCGGAGACGGGGCACCTCGTCCTCTCCACGCTGCACACCCAGGGTGCCGCGAAGAGCATCAACCGCATCATCGACGTGTTCCCGGCGGATCAGCAGCATCAGATCCGAACGCAGCTCGGTGACACTCTCCAGGGCATCATCAGTCAGACGCTGCTCCCACTGTCCCAAACGAACGGTCGGACGATCGCGACGGAGGTGCTCATCAATACACCGGCGGTCGCGAACATGATCCGTGAGGGCCAGGTCGCGCAACTCTATTCAGCCATGCAGGCAGGCTCCGAGCTCGGCATGCACACGCTCGATCAGGATCTGCGCCGTCTCGTCAGCGAGGGGACGATCGCGATGAACGTCGCGAAGGACTTCGCCAGCGATCCGAAGAGTCTCGACGGCGTGTACGTTCGTCCGCGCGATCTGGACGCCGAAGAGTGGGCTCACCACGCCGGGGAGTGGCGGCAAGCCGAACTCGACACGTCGGTTTCCGCCAACGCGGCGGCCGGCACCGGCGTCGGGATGGGATCGCGGTTCGGCACGCCGACCGCGGGCGGGCGAGTAGACCCCACGGAACGAGAGATCAGCTGGGCCGGCTCGGACGGGGAAGGCTGACATGGCTGTCGTGCAAGAGTTCGTCTACCGCGCGGTGGACTCTCGCGGTGGATCCATCGTCAAAGGCACCGTCGAGGCCGCGAGCGAATCGGCCGTCGCAGGAAAGCTCAAGGCTCAGGGTCTCACGCCGCTCGAGGTGACGCTCAAGTCGAAGACCGGTCTCAACCGGGACATCAAACTGCCAGGGGCGACCAAGTCGGTTCCGGCCAAGCAGCTCGCGGTCTTCTCGCGCCAGATGGCCGGCCTCATGAACGCCGGTCTTCCGCTCATGCGAACGCTGTCCATTCTCATCGAGCAGACCACAGACAAGCGGCTGCAGCCGGCGCTCGTTCAGGTCCAAGGCGACGTGGAGTCGGGCTCGTCCTTCTCTGCGGCTTTGGCGCGGCACCCTCAGACCTTCCCCCCGCTGATGCTGAGCATCGTCAAGGTGGGCGAATCCGGAGGCTTTCTCGGAGCCGCGCTCACGTCCATCGCCGACAACTATGCGCGTGAGGCCGAACTGCAGAACAAAGTCCGTGCCGCAGTGACCTACCCGGCGATCGTGCTCGTGATCGCGATCATCGGGGTTCTGATGATGGTCACATTCGTCGTGCCGGTCTTCGAGGGGATGTTCGCGGGAATCGGCAGTGCGCTGCCGCTGCCGACCCAGATCCTGGTTTCGATCTCGAACAACATGTGGTGGGTCATCCCGGCGATCGTGGTCGTTGTCATCGTGGCCGTGATCTGGTGGCGGGCGAACCATCACACGGATCAGTACCGCCGGGTCGTCGACCCGATCAAGCTGAAGATGCCGGTCTTCGGCAAGCTCTCGACGAAGATCGCTGTTGCGCGCTTCGCGCGTAACCTGTCGATGATGCTCGAGGCCGGTGTGCCGATCATCCAAGCGTTGTCCATCGTCGGTCAGGCGTCGAACAACTGGAAGATCGAGCAGGCCGTCCGGGACGTGCAGGAGTCGATTCGCCAAGGGCGCTCGTTCGCGTCACCGCTCGCGAAAGCCGCCGTCTTCCCGGCGATGGTCTCTCAGATGGTGTCCGTCGGCGAAGAGTCCGGCACGCTCGTCGAGATGCTCTCGAGCATCGCGGACTTCTACGAGGATGAAGTGGAGACCGCCACTGCGCAGCTGTCGGCGACCATTGAGCCCGTGCTGATCGTAGGGCTCGGAATCGTGATCGGCGGCATGGTGATCTCGCTCTACCTCCCGATCTTCACGCTGTACGGTGAGATCGCAAACGCGTAGCCCAGACTCGGCGCCCCATCCCCTCCCATTCGGGCCGGGACGTCCGATATCCGTCCCCGGGTGAGGCATTCATGCCGCCGGGGACGGTGCTATGTGCGGGAAGGGTCGAGGCATTTCGTCTCGCTGCGCTCGCTCAATGACCGGAGGGGGCGGTGGGCATTTCGTCTTGCTGCGCTCGCTCAATGACCGGAGGCTGCGCTCGCTCAATGACCGGGGAGACGCGCGGTCGAACGCGCCGTAGGCGTGAGAGTGTGCGCACCGAAGGCGCGCGCCACTCACCCCACCGCTACACCGTGACGCGGAGCACTTCCTCGATCGTTGTCAGCCCCTGAGCCACCTTCGACCAGCCGTCCTGACGGAGCGGGATCATGCCCTGCGCGATCGCGACGTTGCGGATCTCCGAACCCGTGGCACGCGTGACGACGAGCGTCTCGATCTCGTCGCTCAGCACCATGACCTCGTGGAGGGCGACGCGACCCCGGTATCCGGTGTTGCTGCAGGCGGGGCATCCGGTCGCCTTGTACAGGACCGGCACATCTTCGGGGTCGTGCGGGAACCCGAGAGCCGTCAGCACCTCCGTGGACTCGACCAGCGCCTCGCGGCACTTCATGCACAGCCGGCGTGAGAGGCGCTGAGCGATCACGCACGAGAGCGCGGTCGCCACCAGGAAGGGCTCGCAGCCGATCTCCGTCAGACGGGTGAGCGCCGACGGGGCGTCGTTTGTGTGCAGGGTCGAGAGCACCAGGTGGCCCGTGAGCGCGGCCTCGATCGAGATGTTCGCGGTCTCGAAGTCGCGGATCTCACCGACGAGCACCACGTCAGGGTCGCTGCGAAGGATCGAGCGCAGCGCCGACGAGAAGGTCAGCCCGGCGCGGTTGTTCACCTGCACCTGGTTGATGCCCGCGATGCGGTACTCCACCGGGTCTTCGACCGTGATGACGTTGATCTTGGGGTTCGCGATCGCCCGGAGCGCCGTATAGAGGCTCGTGGACTTGCCCGAGCCGGTCGGCCCAGTGGCGAGGATCATCCCGTGCGGCTTCATGATCGACTCGCGGAAGCGCTTGTCGTTCGTAGTCGAGAACAGCAGATCGCGCATGGTCATCGTCTGACCGGTGTTGTCGAGGATTCGCATGACGATCTTCTCGCCCCACACCGTCGGCAGCGTCGCGACGCGGAGGTCGACCGAGCGGCCCTCGTGCGTGACCGACAGGCGGCCGTCCTGCGGCTTGCGCTTCTCGGCGATGTCGATCGACGACATGATCTTCAGGCGCGAGATGATGCCGTCCTGGATCGCGCGGTCGGCCTTCTGCATCTCGTGCAGCACGCCGTCGATGCGGAACCGCACGGTGAGCTGCTTCTCGCCGGGCTCGACGTGGATGTCGCTCGCACGGTCGTTGATCGCCTGGGCGATCAGCAGGTTCACGAACCGCACGATGGGTGCGTCGTTGTCCTGCTCCTCGAGCGATTCGTTGAACGCCGCCTGGCTGGTCTCGCTCGACTCCTCGATGGTCATCGAGAGCTCGCTGAGCTCTTCGTCGGATCGCAGGAACCGCTCGAACATCTGCGTCAGGGCGTCGGCCGCGACCACGACGGGCTCGACGAACAGGTCGGTGATGCTCGCGACGTCGTCGAGCGCGACGATGTCGGTGGGATCGAGGATGCCGACCGTCAGTCGGTCCTTCGTGCGATCCACCGGGATCAGGTCGTACTTGCGGCACAGGGTGCCGGGCACCAGTGCGACCACGCTCGGATCGAGCGGCATGTTCGACAGATCGACGTAGCGATGGCCGGTGTGCAGTGCGATCGCCTCGGCGACCTGCGCCTCGGTGACCAGCTTCGACTCGACCAGCAGCTGCTGAAGCTCCGGACCCTCGCCCACCTCCGCCATGGCCGCCGACATGTCGGCAGCTCGGACGGCCCCAGTGAGTACGAGCGTCTGCGCAAGTCCCCTCATGATTTCCCCTATCCCCACCTGTCATACTACGGCGCGGATGTCGAGCCCGGCTTCCCAGTGTGGATCGCTCGATAGGGTGGCGCAATGGCCGACCTGATCGCGAAAGTCACCGCCTGGGCCCTCTCGCTGAAGCCGGTGCGCGTCTGGTTCCACTACCTCGAGCGTCGCGGCCTCATGCTGGCCGACAGCGTCACGTACCGCACCCTGTTCTCGGCCTTCGCCGCGGTCCTGCTCGGGTTCTCGTTCGCCGCTCTCTGGCTCGGCGACAACCCCGCGGCGTGGCAGGCGCTGGTGAGCACCGTCGAAGCGGCCGTCCCCGGGCTCATCGGCGAAGACGGCGTCATCAAGGTCGAGTCGATCCAGGCGCCCGTCGGGCTGACGGTCGCCGGCATCCTGGCACTCGTCGGTCTTGTCGGCGCCTCCATCGGCGCGATCGGCTCGCTGCGTGCGGGGCTCCGCACCCTCGCGGACGAGATCCATGACGACGCGTTCTGGGTCTGGGTGATCCTGCGCAACCTGCTGCTGGCGATCGCGATCGGCGGGGGGTTCGTGCTCTCGGCCGCCGTGACGTTCTACGGCGCGACGTTCATCGAGACGACCGCGAACTGGTTCGGTGCCCAGGAGTTCGTCGCCGACATCGCCACTCAGGCGCTCGCCATCCTCGCCGTGTTCATCCTCGACGCCGCCGTCATCGCGCTGGCCTTCGTCGTGCTGAGTGGCGTCAAGGCGCGACCGCGCCGCCTCATCGTCGGCTCGCTCATCGGCGCGGTCGGCCTCACCGTGCTGCAGCAGCTCTCGGGCCTCTTCGTGCGCGGTGCCGGGGCCAACCCGCTCTTCGCGACGTTCGCCGCCCTGATCGCCCTGCTGCTGTGGTTCAACCTGTCGGCTCAGGTCATCCTGCTCGCTTCGACCTGGATCATCGTCGGCATCGCCGAAGACCACGACCGTGTGCGCGAGCGCTACGGCGCAACCACCTTCGAACTCCGCCGGGTGCGTCGCGCCGAGAACGCCGTGCGCGTCGCGACGACGGAGCTCAATCTTGCGCGGACGGTCGAAGAGAAGACGCGCCAGAAGTCATGAGCGAATGGGTGCCGACGTTCACGGCCGCTCAGGTGCGCGCCGCCGAGCAGCCGGTGCTCGCCCGCGGGGTTCCCCTCATGCTCTACGCCGCCCGCTCGCTCGCCGAGGTCGTCGTCGATGAGCTGCTCGAACCCGGAGTCACCGCGCGGGCCGTGCGCGGCCAGCCGCTCGACGTCGCACCAGGCCCGCTCGTCGGACGCATCCTCGTGCTCGCGGGCGGCGGCGACAACGGCGGCGATGCCCTCTACGCGGCGGCCGCCCTGCTGCAGTGGATCCCGCAGCGGAAGGTCGAGGGCGACGCCCTCGAGATCGACGTCTTCCGCACGTCCGACCGCGTCCACGAGCAGGCCTTCGCCACCGCCCTCGCGGGAGGGGCACGGGAGGTCGCGCTCGACGGTCTCGGCGACTACGACCTCGTGCTCGACGGCATCCTGGGCATCGGAACGTCCGGCGCTCCCGTCCTCCGCGGCGCCGCACGTCTCGTGGTGTCTGCGCTGCTGCCGGCGGTGCGCAGCGGCAAGCCGAGGGTCATCGCCGTCGATCTGCCCAGCGGACTGCATCCCGACGACGGCACAACGGTCGACGACCTGGTGCTGCCGGCATCCGTCACCGTCACCTTCGGGGGAGTGAAGACCGGACTCGCGACCGGACGCGGGCGAAAACTGAGCGGTGCGGTCGTGTTCGTCGACTTCGACCTGCCCTATCCGCACATCCCCGCCGGCGCCGCCCCCGTGGCGTACGCGATCGCCGGCCTTCCCGAAGCACAGGGGGAGCAGCCGGCGACGGAGTGAACCGAGGGCTATTCGTCGTCGGAGTCGTCGTTGTGCGGGTTGCCCTTGCCCTGGCCGTTCTTGCCGGGGAAGTCGTCGGAGTCCTTGTGCTGACCCCACGCGTGACCGCGGCCGTCCTCGCCCTCGCCGTCGGCCTTCGCGTCCTTGTCCCTTTTGTCCTTGCCCTGGCCGTTGTTGCCGGGGAAGTCCTCGGAGTCCTTGTGGTGACCCCACGCGTTGCCCTGACCGTTGTTGCCGGGGCCGTCGTCGGTATCGGTGACGGCGGTGGGCGAGAAGGTCGGGACCAGCGTCACCCCGGACGCGATCGCCGGAACCAGCAGAGCGGATGCCGTCACCACGACGATCGCCGCACCGAGAAGCAGTGGTTTCTTCGAGCCCATGATGCACCTCGGTTCGGGCGGCAGAGGTCAGCCGGTGGACGGAGCGTACCACCGGACAATCGGCCGGAACAGAGCCGCGCCCCCGGGGCCGGCGCCTACCGCCCGTACAGCTCGACGAACCGGCGCAGCATGATGCTCGGGTGCGACACCGCCGCGCGGCGCACGGCCGCCAGCGTCAGGTCGAGTTCATCGGACTCGAAGTAGCCGTAGCCGGCGTACGCGTGGATGCGCGTGGTGATGCCGTCGACGTCGAGTTCGGGATGGAACTGCGTCGCGTACACGTTCTCGCGCACCTTGAACATCTGCACCGGGCACGACGGCGACGACGCCAGCAGCGTGGCTGAGGCCGGCAGCGTCGAGATGGCCTCCTTGTGCCCGACGAACGCCCCGAACTCGCGCGGCAGCCCGTCGAGGAGGGGATCGGATGCCCCGGCCTCGGTCAGCGTGACCGGCACCACGCTGATCGGCTCGGGGTAGGTGCGGTCGATCACGGCGCCCTGGTGCACGCCGAGGGTGCCGATGCCGTAGCAGGCGCCGAGGAAGGGGAAGTCGCGGTCGACGACCCGGTCGAGGAGGGTCTGGAACTCCGCCTCGACGCGGTGCTGCACGTCCGACTTCTTGTCGTCGGGGTCGGAGGCGTTGAACGGCCCGCCCCCGACGAAGATGCCCGACAGCCCGTCGAGATCGAAGTCGGGCATGGGCCCGGCCTCGAGACGAACGCGCACGAGGTGGCGCTCATCGAGCCCGGTGTAGCGGAGGAAGAGGGCGTACTCCTCGTCGGCGGGCACGTCCTCCGCCCGGGTGGCGAGGAGGACGAACGGCTTCACCCCCCAAGCCTACGGCGAGCGGATGCCGCGACCTCGCGCCACGGCATCCGCCCGCCCTGCCTTGCCTGGGCTCAGCCTCGGTAGTCCTTCGACCAGGTGCTCGTCGCACCCAGCTCGATCGCCACGTACGGCCTCGGCACGGCGGTGACCGTGACCTCGGCGCCGCGCGCGACACGGTGCGGGCCTGCCTTCACCTTCTCGCCGTCGAGGTAGTACTCGAACGAGCGGTCGTGGGGCACGATCACGATGTCGAGCTTCGCACCCGGCAGGTCGACGAACTTCGGCGACTTGGGGGTCGCCGCGGTCGTCTGCAGCGGGACCTGGCCGAAGTCCATGTCGCTGCCGAGGTAATAGCTCGTGTACGACGGCTGGTTGTAGGTCGTGTTCTGGCGGGCAGCCTCGGCCCGGTACTGCACGTCGTGCATGAGGGTCGTCAGCTTGTGGTTCGTCACCTCGGTGCTCGTGTAGATGCGCAGCGCCGACGAGTCGGCGGTGCGCACGAGCAGCTCCTCGCGCCAGTCGCCGAGCACGTCGGCCACGAGCGACGGGTTGCCCTTGGTGCCGTTGTTCGTGCGCGTGCCGTCGGCGGTGAGCACGACTCCGCGGGTCCAGTCGCGGATCGTCGGCGTCACCTCGAGGGCGCCGTCGACGATCTGCGTCGTCAGGTCGGCGGCCCAGCGGATGGACTGGTTCGTGCCCGGCGTGGTCGGGCTGAGCGGCGCGCCGGTCGCGCTGAGCAGACCGGAGCCCTCGGTGCCGTTGGGCATGCTCGCCCACACCTCGGCGCCGGGGGAGTCGGTGCGCACATCGCCGATCATGCTGCGACCGGTGTCACGACCGGAGTAGGAGCCGAACAGCACCTCGCCGGTCGCGGCATCCCGCATCGCCGAACCGTAGGGGGCGAATGTCGCACCCTCGTGGGCGGTCCAGATCTCGAGCCCCGGGCGGTTCGGGTCGATGTCGGTCACGTGCATCGCATCGCCGTGGCCGAGGCGAACCGTCTCGCCCGGTGCGGCGCTGCCCTCGGGGAGCTCGTCGAACGAGCTGTAGAGCAGCCCGCCGTCGTCATCGAGCGTCGCGGCGCCGTAGACGATCTCGTGCTTGCCGTCGCCGTCGACGTCGGCCGCGCTGAGCGAGTGGAAGCCCTGCGTCGTGAGCCGGCCGTACTCGGGGTCGGTGCCGTCGCGGCCGTGCGGGCCGTCGTTGAACGGGTTCGTCATCGGCACGTGGCCGCTGTCGACGAACCAGCGCTGCGACAGGTGCTCGCCGTCCCAGTCGTACGCCGCGACCGTCGAGCGGGTGTAGTACCCGCGGGCGAAGATCGCCGAGGGGTGCGTGCCGTCGAGGTACGCCACACCCGCGAGGAAGCGATCCACGCGGTTGCCGGGCTCGATGCGCGACATCGCGTAGTCGCCCCACAGCAGGCCGTCGTCGCCGCGACCGGGCTCGTAGGCGACGGTCTCGAGCTCTTCGCCGGTGGCCGAGTCGAACACCGACAGGTACTCGGGTCCGTCGACGATGAAGCCCTCGAAGGTCGTCAGGTCGTTGCGCGCGCTGCGCGCCGGGGCGTAGACGCCGATGAAGTAATCGGTGAGCTCGGCGGCGTGCGCCTCGGACAGCGGGTACTCGTGCGCCACGGGGATGCCCCACGCCTGCTCGAGCGTCGCGGGCCAGTGGCCGGCCACGACCTCGGGATGCTCCGACCACCCCTGGAACACCTCGATGAGATGCGACCGGTAGTCGGCGGCGCTCATGCGGTAGTCGTCGGTGGCCCGATACCCGGCTTCGAGGTCGGCGGGCAGCATCGTGATGGGCTGCTCGCTCACCACGGTGCCGTCGGCCGCGTACCGGATGGAGGTCGTGCCGGGTGCGGTCTTGAGCATGGTCTCTGCCCGGCCGTCGCCGTCGAAGTCGGAGACCATGAACTGCGTGTAGTGGGCGCCGGCGCGGATGTTCAGCCCCAGGTCGAGACGGTTCAGCAGCGTGCCGTCGAACTCGTAGGTATCGATGAAGACCGGGCCGGTGTAGCCCTTCTGCGACACGTCCTTGGAGTTGGACGGATCCCACTTGACGACGAACTCGTACGCGCCGTCGCCATCGACATCCGCGACGGCGGCGTCGTTCGCCGCGTAGGTGTAGGCCTCGCCGGCCGGGGTGACCCCGTCGGCGGGCTTGCGCAGCGGCAGGTCGTAGTACCCGGCCTCCCACGCCGAGACGCCCTCGGCCTGCGTGCCGACGACGTCGTGCCACGCCGGGGCGACGGTGTATACCGAGTCGGCGGTGCCCGCGGCGTCGGCGTAGTTCGTGCTGTCGTCGACGGTGGCGATGCGCTCGCCGTCCCGGAAGACCGCGAACGACGGCCCGCTGAGGCCGGTGTCGGTGGCCGGACCCGCCTCGGGGGCCAGCAGGCGCCAGCTGAGGAACACGCCGTCGGACGTCGAGACCGCCACGAGGCCGCGGTCGAGGGCCTCGAGCTGAGGTCGCTCCGTGCCGCCGGTGGCCGACGCGGGCTGGACGAGCCCGAGGATCAGGGCACCGGCGATGCCGCCGGCCGCCAGTGTTCGTGCAGAAGTGCTTCGAAGATTCATCGTCGAATCGTGCTCCCGGTTTCGGCCCTGATGGGCGCTGTTCGGACGGCGCGGAATACGCTTTCCGTCAGCGACGCTAGTTCGCGATCCGGGCGGGGTCAACGGGGAAGGGCTCTGAGGGCCGGTTCATTGGAACGTTTTAATGTTCAGGCCCGGAAGCTACCCCGGATCGAGCCCCGGGCGTTTCGTCTCGCTTCGCTCGCCCAACGACCGGGCGGGCGTTCGGCTCGCAAACCGGAGCGGGTCAGGAGGCGTACGTCACAAGACCGAGCTCGACGGGGGAGACGAGCTGCGGATGCGTCGGCACGAGGCGCACGTTGTATCCGAACGTTCCCGTCACGGTCAGCGGCAGCGTGCCCGTGAACGTCGTCACGCCGTCGACCGCAGGACCCGCGGGGGAGAGGCGGTGCACCGAGTGGTCGCGCGCGAGCGCGTCGTCCTCGTTGGTGCGCCCGTAAGCCAGCTCGACCGCGACGTCGTCGGGCGAGAGCCCGTCGAGCCGCACGGCGGCGCTCACCTCGAGCGCATCGCCCGCCTTCGCCTGCTGCGGGATGCCGGAACTGTCGACGCCGGCGACCGAGACGCGGGGCCAGGCATCCTTCACCCGCGACACGAAGGCCGCGAGAGCCTTCGCCTCGGCGAAGCCGTCGGCCCGTAGCGCGTGCTCGTGCGCGGCGGCAGGCACGTACAGGCGCCGGACGTAGTCCTGCACCATCCGGTCGCTCGTGGCCTTCTTGCCGAGCTCGGTCATCGTGTGCCGGACCATGCCGAGCCACGCGAGCGGAATGCCGCCCTGGCGCTCGTAGAACCGGGGCACGAGCTGGTGCTCGATGAGGTCGTAGAGCGCCGTCGCCTCGGCGTCGTCGCGCTCCTCGTCGTTCGCGGCGGTGTCGGCGGTCGGGATCGCCCAGCCGTTCTGGCCGTCGTACCACTCGTCCCACCACCCGTCGAGGATCGAGAGGTTGAGCACGCCGTTGAGTGCGGCCTTCATGCCGCTGGTGCCGCACGCCTCGAGCGGACGCAGCGGGTTGTTCAGCCACACGTCGCACCCGGGGTAGAGGTCCTTGGCGAGCGTGATGTCGTAGTCCGGCAGGAAAACGATGCGTCCGCGCACCTTGGGGTCGCGGCTGAACTTCACGAGCTGCTGGATGAGGATCTTGCCCGAGTCGTCGGCCGGGTGCGACTTGCCGCCGATCACGATCTGCACCGGGCGCTCGGGGTCGGTGAGCAGCCGCGTCAGCCGCTCGGGGTCGCGCAGCATCAGCGTCAGGCGCTTGTACGTCGGCACTCGACGCGCGAACCCGATCGTGAGCACCTCGGGGTCGAGCATGTCGTCGATCCACGACGGCACGACATTCGAGCCGTTGGCCTGCAGGGATGCCGCGACCCGCCGCCGCGCCTCGGCCACGAGCTCGCCCTTCATCTGCTGGCGGACGCCCCAGAGCTCGGCATCCGAGACGGCATCGCGGTCGGTCCAGTCGTGCGTGTCGGTGTGCGCGTCGCCGAACACCCGCTCGCTGACGGCCTTGAGCGCGGGATGCACCCACGTCGGCGCGTGCACGCCGTTCGTGATCGAGGTGATGGGAACCTCGTCGGCGTCGATGCCCGGCCACAGCTGGCCGAACATGCCGCGGCTGACCTCGCCGTGCAGCACCGAGACGCCGTTGGCGTGCTGGCCGAGGCGGAGGCCGAGCACTGCCATGTTGAAGACGCCCTGGTCGCCGCCGCTCCAGGTCTCGAGCCCCAGGGCGATGGCGCGACCGGCGTCGAGGTTGCGGAAGAGCCCGTGCGAGAGGAAGTCGGCGATGAGCTCGCGCGGGAACCGGTCGATGCCGGCGGGCACCGGCGTGTGGGTCGTGAACACGGTCGAGGCGCGCACCTGGGCGAGGGCCTCGTCGAACCCGAGGCCGTCGTCGGTGATGAGCTCCGACATCCGCTCGAGGCCCTGGAACCCGGCGTGGCCCTCGTTCGTGTGGTAGACGTCGGGGGCGGGCCGCCCGGCGATCGAGCTCCACGCGCGCACCGCCCGCACGCCGCCGACGCCGAGCAGCAGCTCCTGCAGCAGGCGGTGCTCCCCGCCGCCGCCGTAGAGGCGATCGGTGACCTTGCGCATGTCGTCGGAGTTCGACGGCGTCTCGGAGTCGAGGAGCAGCAGCGGGATGCGGCCGATGTCGGCGACCCAGATGCGGGCGAACAGCGTGCGGTCGCCGGGGAGCTGCAGCGAGATCTCGACGGGCGCGCCCTCGAGGTCGCGCAGCAGCGTCAGGCCGAGGCCGTACGGGTCGAGCAGCGGGTAGCTCTCGCGCTGCCAGCCGTCGTCGCCGATCGACTGGCGGAAGTACCCGGCGCGATAGAAGAGGCCGACGCCGGTCAGCGGAACGCCCAGGTCGGACGCGCTCTTGAGGTGATCGCCGGCCAGGATGCCGAGACCGCCCGAGTACTGCGGCAGCGAACCGTCGACGCCGAACTCGGGGGAGAAGTAGGCGATGTGCGCCGGCTTGTCGCCCTCGAGGCCCTGGAACCAGCGGTCTCCCTCGAGATAGGCGGTCAGGCGCTCGTCCTCCTCGCGCACGCGCTGCACGAAGGTGTCATCCTGCGCGAGCTGGTCGAGGCGCTGCTGGCCGAGAGCACCGAGCATGCGCGCCGGGTTCGCGCCGATCTCGTCCCACAGTGCGGGGTCCATCGAGGCGAACAGCGCGTGCGTCGCCCGGCTCCACGACCAGCGCCAGTTCGAGGCGAGGCGGTCGAGGGGTGCGAGGGATTCCGCGAGGACGGGGCGGACGGTGAACGTTCGGATGGCCTTCACGCGAGTGATTCTAGGGGCACCGGATGAAGACGCTTGCACTCGAGCGGATGCCGCGGCTCACAGCATCCGGAGCGCTTGTCAAGGTCGCGGCCGAGGTCGGGCCCCGGGTCTAGGCTCTGCTCATGGCTATCGCACGACTGCACGGAGGTCCGCTCGACGGACAGCTCCTTCCCCTGGATGACGCCGACCTCGACCGCATGATCGTCCCCTACAGCGAGACGCAGGTGGTCTACGAGCGCAAGGGCGCCCTCGAGCGCACGGGTGAGGACGACGGCCCCGCGGAGGCGGAGTTCTGGTTCGTCGAGTCGGAGGGTGAGATCGACCCGTACAGCGATCAGGCCCGTGAGCGGCGCTGACCCGACCCTGCCGTCCGAGCCGTCGCGCTCGGTGGAGGTCGAGCTGAAGTTCGACGTCGACGACGACACCCCGGTGCCCGACTGGACCGGACTGCCCGGCGTCGCGTCGGTCGGCGACCCCGAGCTGCGCGAGCTCGACGCGCGCTACTTCGACTCCGACGACCTGGCACTCTCCCGCGCCGGGTACGCGCTGCGCCGTCGCACCGGCGGGCCGGACGAGGGCTGGCACATCAAGGGACCCCGCGTCGGCGACGGCCGCACCGAGCTGCATTGGCCGCTCGGGGCCGACGACGTCGTGCCCGATGTCGTGGCGCCGGGGGACGCGGCCTGGCCCGACGTCGTGGTGCCCGACGACGTGCGGTCGGCCGTGTCGGCTGTGGCGGATGCCGCGACCCTGAGTCCGCTCGCGCGGATCCGCAACACCCGCACCGCCTATGCGCTGCTGTCGCCCGACGGCGGAGTCGTCGCCGAGTTCGTCGACGACCGCGTCGCAGCGACCGATGCGCGCACCGGCATGGAGCGCGCGTGGCGCGAGTGGGAGTTCGAGCTCGGGCCCGCCGCACCCGCTTCGGGCGAGGCCCGCGTCGCGCTGCTCACCGCGGCCGAAGCCGCCGTGCACGCCGCCGGCGGGCGGGCCGCGGCATCCGATTCCAAACTCGGCCGGACGCTCGGGCACTGAACCCTCGCCGGCCGTGCCGGTTCTAGGGTGAGGGCATGACCACGGACACGCCGCGCACCCGATCCTTCGACTGGGCCGATCCCGGCCCGCCGCTGGCCGCCTCACGCGGGCTGGACGGACTCAGCTACCTCCGGGCGCTGCTGGCCGAGGAGATCCCGCCGCCTCCGGTGTCGCGGCTCATGAACTTCTGGATGGTCGCGGTCGAGCCCGGCGAGGTCGTGTTCGAGTGCGAGCCGGGGGAGTACCACTACAACCCGCTCGGCATGGTGCACGGCGGGCTTGCCTGCACGCTGCTCGACACGGTCGTCGGCTGCGCGGCGCACAGCACGCTTCCGGCCGGCGTCGGCTACACCTCGATCGACCTGAACGTCTCGTACCTGCGGCCGATCCTCGCAACGACGGGCCTGCTGCGTGCGCGGGGCCGGGTGGTGAAGGGCGGCTCGCGCGTGATCTTCGCGGAGGGAGTGCTGGAGGATGCCGCGGGCACCGCCCTCGCGACCGCGACGAGCTCGCTGCTCGTGCTGCGGCCCTGACGACAAGCACGAAGCCCCGGACCCGAGGGGTCCGGGGCTTCCCGCTCTGACGGGTCAGAGGTTGATCATGTGCCCGGCGAGACCGTGGAAGGCCTCCTGCACGGCCTCCGACAGCGTCGGGTGCGTGTGCACGTTGCGGGCCGCCTCGAGAGCGGTGAGGTCCCACTTCTGCGCGAGCGTGAGCTCGGGGAGGAGCTCGGAGACATCGGGGCCGATGAGGTGGCCGCCGAGCAGCTCGAGGTGCTCGCCGTCGGCGATGAGCTTGACGAAGCCGATGGGCTCGCCCAGGCCGTTCGCCTTGCCATTGGCCGAGAAGGGGAACTTCGCGACCTTGACGTCGTAGCCGGCGTCGCGCGCCTGCTGCTCGGTGAGGCCGAACGACGCCACCTGCGGCGAGCAGAACGTCGCCCGCGGCATCATGCGGTAGTCGCCCAGCGCCATCGTCTCGGCCTTGCCGATCGTCTCGGCGGCCACGACGCCCTGCGCCTCGGCCACGTGGGCGAGCTGCAGCTTGGCGGTCACGTCGCCGATCGCGTAGATGTGGGGCACCGACGTGTGCATGAAGTCGTCGATCTCGATCGCGCCGCGGTCGGTGAGCTTCACACCGGTGTTCTCGAGGCCGAAGCCCTCGACGTTGGCCGCGAAGCCGATCGACATCATGACCTTGTCGGCGTCGATCGAACCGGCGGTGCCGTCCTTGGCGGTGTAGGTGACGCTGACCTTGTCGCCGTGATCGGTGACGGTCTCGACCTTGGTGGAGGTGAGGATGTCGACGCCGTAGCCCTTGTACTGCTTGGCGATCTCCTTCGACACGTCCGCGTCCTCGTTGGGGAGCGCGCGGTCGAGGAACTCGATGATCGTGACCTTGACGCCGTAGTTCACCATGACGAAGGCGAACTCCATGCCGATGGCGCCGGCGCCGACGATGACGATGGACTGCGGGAGGTCGCGCGTGAGGATCTGCTCCTCGTACGTGACGATGTTGCCGCCGATCTCGACGCCCGGGAGAAGGCGCACCTTGGAGCCGGTCGAGATGATGGCGTTGTCGAAGGTCACGCGCTCGCTCGAGCCGTCGGCCTTCGCGACGTCGATGGTGTTGGCGTCGACGAACGAACCGCGGCCCTCGTACTCGGTGACCTTGGTCTTCTTCATCAGGTAGTGGATGCCCCTGACGTGGGTGTCGGCCACCTTGCGGCTGCGATCCCACGCGACTCCGAAGTCGAAGTGCACATCACCCGAGATGCCGAACAGATCGGCCTTGTGGTGGAACTGGTGCGCGAGGTCGGCGTTCTTCAGAAGAGCCTTGGAGGGGATGCAGCCGACGTTGAGGCAGACACCGCCCCAGTACTTCTCCTCGATGATCGCGACGGAGAGGCCGAGCTGTGCGCTGCGGACGGCAGCGACGTATCCGCCGGGGCCCGCGCCGAGAATGACGACATCGTAGTGAGGCATGCCTCAAGCCTAACGGTCGGCGGGAGGGGTCGAGTCGGGCCCGGGGGCTCCGCCCAGAGCCTTCTCGCGGTTCTCCGCCAGGGCCCGATCGCGCCTCTTGCGAGAGACGACGAGGTAGATGATCCCGCCCGCGAGAGCGAGCAGCGCGAGGATGCCGCCGATGAGCCACGGCCGCATGTCGGCGGCCTCCATGAGCGGGTCCTCGGGGAGCGGCTCCGCGGTCGGGGTGGGCTCGACGCTGGGCGTGGGCTCGGCCGTCTCGGTTGCGGTGGGCGCCGGGGTCGACGTCTCGGTGGGGGCAGGCGCCGGGGTCACGGTGAACGTGAACTGGCCCGAGATCGGGTGGCCGTCGCTCGAGACGACCTTCCACAGCACCGTGACGGCACCGGATGCCTCACCCGCGAGCGGCTGGGTGAGCACGTTGTCCTGCGCGACCGGCGCGCCGGCGACGAGCGAGGTGCCCGCGGCATCCGTCACCTGCACTTCGGACGCCCCCTCGTCGGCCGCGATCGCACCGCTGAAGGTGAGCGTCAGCGCGGCCGGCACGGCGTCGAGCTCTGCCCCGTTGGCCGGATCGCTGCCGAGCAGCTCATCGTGGGCGGACGCGGGCGACGCCGTCAGCAGGAGCGCGAGGGCGGCGAGCAGCAGCGCGGCGCAGAGCACGAAGGGGCGGAGGGAACGATGCAGGGCTACCACCCGATCGAGCCTAGCCGCTAGGTTTCGACCATCCGGGTGCTGTCTCAAGGCCGGAAACACGGCGTTCACGAACGGTTCCGCCGTGGAAACAGCGGCGTGCGACGCTGACGCCGAGCCCGCGGGCTCGCGCCCGCGGCAGCGGACGCCCGACCAGGAAAAGGAAGTCATGAGATTCTTGCGCTCCATCGCGGTTCTCGGCGGCGTCGCCGTGGCCGCAGCCTCGTTCACCAGCGGAGCGGCCTTCGCGGCGCCGCTTCCCGCGGCCGCGATCGCCGCCGCTGAGGACCCCCACGGCAGGGGACCCGACCGCGATCCCGACTCGACGACGTCGACGTCGTTCGCCGACCTCGTCAAGCTGGCGAAGGCCGGACAGGCGGCCAAGGCGACCGACGGCGCGATCGCGATGCCGACGTCGTATCCGTTCCAGCCGGCTCTCACCGTGTATCCCGCGGACAGCCCCGATGCGACGACTTTGAACGAGACGATCGCGTTCTCGGAGATCGCGCCACGGCTCAATGAGCTGATGGCCGAGAGCGACCGGGTGTCGACGCAGCTGGTCGGCCAGTCGACGAGCGGACGCGACCTGTATCTCGTGACCCTCACCGCTCCCGAGAGCCGGGGCGAGACCGCCCGGCAGTCCAAGTGGCGGGAAGAGATCCGCACCGCGCCCGCCAAGGCTGCGAGCGACCCTCAGCTCTCCGCCGGGTACAAGACGCCGATCTGGATCAGCTCGAACATCCACGGCAACGAGTGGGAGGGCACCGATGCGGCGATGCAGTTCATCGAAGACCTCGCGGTGTCGGACGACCCGGCGACGGTGTCGATGCTCGAGGAGCACCGGCTCTACTTCTCGCTGACGCTCAACCCCGACGGGCGCACGATCGCCACACGGGCGACCGCGCTGTCGCTCGATGCCAACCGCGACATGGTGACGCTCACCACGCCCGAGGCGCGATCGTTCGTCGCGACGGCACAGGCGCTGCAGCCGCTCTACGCGGCTGACTTCCACGGCTACACGAGCGTGCTCCAGGTGGAGCCCTGCGGTCCGCCGCACGGCGAGAACTACGAGTACGACCTCTTCATCCCGCACGCCTACGCGGCGGCGCTGCAGGTCGAGGCCGACGTCGTGGCCGCGGAGATCCCCGGCAACACCTACTACGACCGGGCGACCGGCGGAGTGACCTCCACCAACACCGGGAACATCAAGATCCCGTACCGCGACACCCCGTCGGGATGGGACGACTACCCGCCGATCTTCACTGCGCAGTACGCCGCCTTCCACGGCGCCGTGACCGCGACCGTCGAGCTGCCGCGCGGGCGGACCGGGTCGACCACGACGCCCGCCAATGCCGTCATCAACACGGCGGTCGCCAAGCAGACGATGGAGTCGATGGTGCAGTACGTCACCGAGAACTCCGATGTGATGCTCGCCGACCAGATCGAGAACTTCCGCCGCGGTCTCGAGGGCGCACCGAAGGACTCGCTCACCGCCGCGGAGGTGGCCTCCGTTCCCGGCCCCGACCAGTGGAAGGAGTACTGGGACGTCGCGGACGACCAGGATCCGGTCCAGCTGCCGCGGGCATATGTCATCCCGGTCGGCGACGAGCAGCGCTCGGCCTCCGACGCCGAAGCCCTGGTGGACGCTCTGCTCTTCCACGGCGTTCAGGTGAGCAAGCTCTCCCGTGCCACGGCCGTCGGCGGTGCGACGTATCCGGCAGGCTCGTTCGTCGTCGACATGCACCAGCCGCGACGCGGCCTGGCCAACGTCCTGCTCGATCTCGGCACCGACATCTCCGACAAGGTGCCGTCGATGTACGACATCTCGGCGTGGAGCCTCGCGTATCTCTGGGGGGCCACGGTCGACAAGGTCGGATCGACGACGGACGCCGCGATCGGCGGCGCCGTGGCGCTGCACCGTGTTCCTCAGAACGGCGTGCTGCCGAAGAAGGCCGCCTACGTGGCGTTCGACGTCGCGGGTGTCGAGGACTACCGGGCGCTGAACTCGCTGCTCGAGGCCGACGCATCGGTGTGGCTGCTCGACGACGGCCGCGCCGTCGTGGGCCAGGACGGCCTCGCCGCCGCGGCGAAGGCGGTCGTGACCTATGACATCGCCTTCGAGGCGGTCTCGGCCGCAGACGTCGCAGAGCTCGACGAGGCGACAGCGCTCGACGATCTCACGATCGCGGTGGCGGGGAACCAGGACGATGCGCTCGCGCTCGCCGAACTGGGATTCACCGACATCGTGCGAGTGACGGCAGCGGGCGTGCAGAGCGGAGCCGCGACCGGAACGACCGGACTCGAAGACGCCGACCTGCTCTGGGTCGGCACGTCGTTCTCGCTCGCGGCCGGCTCGGCAGGTCGCACCTACGTGCAGCAGTGGGTCGACGCCGGAGGGTCGATCGTCGGACGCACCAATCAGGCGTTCGCCGTCGCGTCGACGTACGGGCTGGTCTCGGGCACGGTCGTGGCCGGCAACGGCTCCGGCAACGGCATCGTCGATGTCGACACCGCTGAGGGTTCGATCTTCTCCGCGTACCCGCAGGACACGTCGTTCATCTACCCCGCCTACTGGTTCACCAACCTCGGCGCGGGGACGAGCGCGGAGCTGACCTACGCCGACGACGTGCTCCTCGCAGGTCACTGGCGTGCGAGCGGCGCCGGTACCAACGGGCCTGCGGCAGCAGCCGGTCAGGCGGCGGTCATCTCGGGCGAGTCCGCCTCCGGCGCCCGCGCCGTGGTGTTCGGCACGACGCCGTTCTTCCGCACGCACCCGAAGGGGGCCATGAGCCAAGCGGCACAGGCCATCTTCTGGGCGGCATCAGGCGACTGAGTCCGGCGTGCGACCCCCGTCCCGTCCTTCGCAGGCGGGACGGGGGTCGCTCCGTCCGAGGTGGTTTGTGAATTCCTTGTGACATCCGCCGATCGTCGTCGGTGGAGCCTTCTCAGCGCTCTGCCCCGCGTCTACCATGGGCCGCAGGCGGGCGAACCTGCTCGCGGACGACGACGTACGGAAGCGAGGTGGGCAGATGGATTCCATGATGATGGACGCCATGTCCAAGGACATGATGGCGATGCCCGGGATGGGCAACATGGACATGTCGGTGCTGCAGGCGTGTATGGATGCCTGCTCGGCCTGCGAGCAGGCATGCACGGTGTGCTCCACCCAGATGATGTCGTGCGCACCGGCGTGCATGAACTGCGCGGACATGTGCAACACGATGATGCGCAGCATGATGCGCATGCAGGGCATGAACCCGGCATCGATGATGGCCATGCTCGACGCCTGCATCGCCATGTGCCAGCTCTGCATGGACGAGTGCATGGAGCACGCCGACCACAGCGAGGTCTGCAAGATGTGCGCTCAGTCCTGCAAGGCCTGCATGGAGGCGTGCATGGCCGTCAAGGACATGATGATGGCGACGGCCTGAGCCGCCGTCACCCCTGACTGAGCGGCTCAGCCGCGCAGGATGTTGAACCGCTCGCGTCCGACCGCGAGCACGTGGTAGCGCCCGTGCAGGGCGACCGGGGTGCCGGGAGTCAGCACGAGCGCGGCGCCGGCGCCGTTCCAGAGATCGATCGGCGCCCCGTCGGCGAGGCCGCGTACGACGATGGTGCCGGCATCCGGGTCGACGGAATCGACGATCGCGTCCGCCCAGTCGGACGGCGTCGCGGATGCGAGCCGGGACTGGATGAGATGCAGCGCGTGCCCGGGGGCGAACGAGGAGCAGGCATCGCCGTGGTCGCACATGCACGTCACACTCTCGCGCACCTCGAGGGGCGGGAAGTGGCGGTGCTGGCTCGACACGGTGGGACTCCTTCTCGTAGTTTCGATCTCCGAACACGTTAGGACGGACGATGCCGGAGGGCATCCGAGTCGACACGTGACGAAACAATGTGCCAGCTCGCGTCGCGGCCCAATCCGACCCTTTCGTCGGGCGGGTGATCGGATAGGCTGGCAAGTCAGAGGAGGAACACCGTGGAGGAACACCGCCGACCCGAACAGGGCGACATCCGCCGGGCTTCCGGTGGAGATGCCTACTCGGGCGACTCCGACCGCGGAACCGACACGACGCAGACGTTCGGGCATGACTCCGACCTGTCGTTCGTGCCCTTCGGGAGCGAACTCGCCGAGGCAGAGCTCGAGGCGATCGACGCGCTCCCCGCGGGAGCCGCGCTCCTTCTGGTCCGCTCGGGCCCGACGGCGGGCGCCCGCTATCTGCTCGACACCGACGTGACGACGGTGGGGCGGCATCCCGAAGCCGACATCTTCTTCGACGACGTCACGGTGTCGCGTCGTCACGCCGAGATCACCCGCACCGGCTCGTCGTTCGAGCTCGTCGACCAGCGCTCGCTCAACGGCACCTACGTCAACGGCGAACGCGTCGACCGCGCCACACTGCGCAACGGCTCCGAGGTGCGCGTCGGCAAGTTCCGGCTGAACTTCTTCGTCTCTCCCGCCGACCTGGCCCAGGCCGCGGACGGGTGATGCCCGCCGCATCCGCCCGCGAACGATCATCGTGCGCGGGTCTTCTGAGCATCGGGCAGGTCCTTGCCCGGCTCTCACCCGAGTTCCCTTCGCTGACGTCGAGCAAGCTCCGCTTCCTCGAGGTCCAGGGCATCGTCACGCCGCTGCGCACCGAGTCGGGCTACCGCAAGTTCTCCCCCACCGACCTCGAGCGACTGCGGCTGGCGCTCACCCTGCAGCGCGATCACTACCTTCCGCTCGTGGTCATCCGGGAGTACCTCGCCGACGTCGACGCGGGGCGTGAGCCCGCGACGCCGACCGCGGTGCCGCCGCCGTCGATCGTGCCGGCTCCGCGCCGCTACCGCCGCGACGAGCTGCTCGCCGCCTCGGGCGCCGCGCCGCAGCTGCTCAACGACGCGATCAGCACCGGCGTGCTGACGGGCTCCGACGCCTACACCGACAGCTCCGTCGCCCTGCTGCGCGCCCTGGTCGCGCTCGACCGGCACGGCATCGAGCCGCGTCACGTGCGCGCGCTGCGCCAGAACGCGGAGCGCGATGTGGCGCTGGTGGAACAGGCTCTCGCGCCGCTGCTGCGGCGGACGGATGCCTCGTCCCGCGGCCGGGCGGGCGAGCTCGCGCCCGAGCTCGCCAAGCGGCTCGACGACGTGCGGGCGATCTTCGTCCGGTCGGCGCTGGACCGACTGCTGTCCTGACGACCTGCCGCGGCCCGATCGTGCGACACGCCGGGCCCCAACACCCGATGTCGTTGCCGGACCGGGGTGGCTCATCTAGCGTGGAACTATCCGATCCGTAGGGGGGCGAGCATGACTGCTCGAGATGCGGCCGACAACGAGCCGTTCGTCGCCGAACTCCTCTTCACCGACGGACTTCCGGCCATGGACGACGAGGTCGGCTATCGCGGCGCCGTCGCCGCCCGCGCGGCCGGGATCACCTACCGCCAGCTCGACTACTGGGCCCGCACCGAGCTCGTCGAGCCGACCGTGCGCGGCGCCAGCGGCTCCGGCTCGCAGCGCCTGTACGGCTTCCGCGACATCCTCGTGCTGAAGCTGGTCAAGCGACTCCTCGACACCGGGATCTCACTGCAGCAGATCCGCACCGCCGTCGATCAGCTCCGGGCCTCCGGCATCCGCGACCTCGCCGGCACCACGCTCATGAGCGACGGCGCATCGGTCTATCTCTGCACCTCGAACGACGAGGTCATCGACCTCGTCAGCCGCGGCCAGGGCGTCTTCGGCATCGCGGTCGGCAAGGTGCTGCGCGAGGTCGAATCCGAGCTGGTCTCGTTCGACGCGCAGGCGCTCGAGGCGGTGGACGAACTGTCCGCCCGCCGCGCCGCACGCACCGCCTGACTCAGCTCGTCGAAGCCGCCATCGGCTGACGCGCGGGCGTCGTCGTCGCGAACGCGCGCTCGAGGTCCGCGATCAGATCGGCTGGATCCTCCAGCCCGATCGACAGTCGAACGAGCGCGTCCGACGGCTTGGCCTCGGACTGCACCGGACGGTGCGTGAGCGCGGCCGGGTGCTGGATGAGCGAGTCCACGCTGCCGAGCGACACCGCGTGGGTGAAGAGCTCCACTGCTGCGGTCAACTCGCTCGCCGCCTGGAACCCGCCGGCGAGCTCGATCGCGATCATGGCCCCCGGGCCGGACTGCTGGGTGCCGATCAGTCCGCGGGGGTCGCACTCGGGGAACTCGGGGAAGTGCACGCGGGCGACCTCCGGGCGGGTCGTGAGCCAGCGGGCGACGGTGCGCGCACCGTCCTGCTGAGCCCGCACGCGGATCGGCAGAGTCGGCAGCCCTCGGTGCAGCAGGTACGCCGCCAGCGGGTGCATGATCGCTCCGGTGATGGCTCGCGTGCGGCGCAGCGCGGCGGCCGTCTGCGCGTCGCACGCCACGACGCCACCGACGACATCGCCGTGCCCGCCGAGGTACTTCGTCGCACTGTGCAGCGAGAGCGCGGCGCCGAGGTCGAGCGGATGCTGCAGCACCGGCGTCGCGAAGGTGTTGTCGACGAGCACCGGCACGTCGCCGGCGGCCGCGATGACCGCGCGGATGTCGACGAGTTCGAGCGTGGGGTTGGCGGGGGACTCGAGGATGACCAGCGCGGTGTCGGGCCGCAGCGCGGCGGCCACGGCATCCGGAGTGCAGTACGTGGCCTCGACGCCCAGCAGGCCCGACGCGAGCAGGTGGTCGGTGCCGCCGTACAGCGGACGTACCGCGACGATGTGCCGCTTGCCCTGCTCGTGGGAGAGCGCCAGGAGCACGGCGGTCACGGCGGCCATGCCCGACGAGAAGGCGACGGACTCCTCGGCGTGCTCGAGCCGGGCGAGCGCCTCTTCGAACCGCGCGACAGTGGGGTTCCACAGCCGCGCGTAGACGTGCGAGCCGCCCTCGAACGGGTGGCCACCGGTGGCGAGGACCTCGTAGGACAGGCCCCCGACGTCGATGCCGGGGAGCGGGTTGGTCGACGAGAGGTCGAGGGGGAGAGCGTGCACTCCGAGCTCCGCGAGATCGTCGCGG
The DNA here is from genome assembly GCF_034045255.1 of Microbacterium sp. CFBP9034. Lineage (NCBI taxonomy): Bacteria > Bacillati > Actinomycetota > Actinomycetes > Micrococcales > Microbacteriaceae > Microbacterium > Microbacterium sp. CFBP9034. The sequence continues at coordinate 2,386,568 of NZ_JAXCWC010000001.1, read as the reverse complement.
CCGGCGTGCACGGCAAGGCTGTCGGGGTGCAGCGTCTTCGGTGCCATGGACAGATGTTCGGTGATATCGCAGACATTGGCAAGCTGAATGGAGCGCTGTGATCAAATCGCGTCGTATGATGCGTGGAATCCGCAAGAAGGGACCGCGCCATGACGATCGCGTCGAAGAATCCGCAACAGGCGTCGTTGGACGACGTGGACCGGGCGATCCTGGCCGCGCTCCTCGAGGACGGCCGCATGACCAACGCCGCCCTCGCGGCGCGCGTCGGCGTGGCGGAATCGACGTGCGCCTATCGCGTGCGGGCGCTCCGCGCCGCGGGAGTGATCGAGACCATCACGGCCCGACTCGACCTTGCCGCCATCGGCCGCCCGATCCAGGCCGTCGTCAAGGTGCACCTCTCCAGTCACAGTCGCGTGCACATCGACGAGCTGTTCGATCGGCTCGTCGAGATCCCCGGCGCGCTGTCGGTCGTGCACGTCGCGGGCGACAACGACTTCCACCTCCACGTGGCGGTGGCGAGCCCGGAGCGGCTGCGCGACCTCATCCTCGAGCACATCACGAGTCACCCGGCCGTGACGAAGACCGAGACGCAGCTGGTGTTCGAGGTGCGCGAGGGAGCGGGAGTGCTCGGACCGCTCTAGGCGCGGGCCTCGCCCGGCACCGGGATGCGGCCGGTGCGCATGACGCGGTCGAGCAGCGAGTCGAAGTCGGCCGCGAGCTCCTGTGCGGAGTCGCCGGGCCAGATGTGCAGCGGCTTCGCGGCGCCCTGCGCCTGCTGCAGCGAGGTGCGCTCGGGGAGCTGCGGCGCGAGCACGAGCGGGCCGAACATGTCGCGCAGCTCCTTGATGCGGAACTGGTGCTCGATGGACTGCGGGCGCACGCGGTTCACCACGATGCCGAGGGGCTGCAGGCGGGGAGAGAGGCCCCGGCGGATCTCCTCGATCGCGCGGAGCGCTCGGTCAGCCGCCGCGACCGAGAAAAGCCCGGGCTCGGTGATGACGATCACCCGGTCGCTCGCGGCCCACGCGGTGCGTGTGAGCGCGTTGAGCGACGGAGCGCAGTCGATGAGCACGAGGTCGTAGTCGGCCTCGATCGTCGCCAGCGCCTCCTCGAGCTTCCAGACGTCGCGCACGCTCGGGTGCGGACCGTCGAAGTTGATGGCGGACGGGCTGCCGATCATGACGTCGATCGTGCCGGGATGAACCTTCGCCCAGCCGCTGGAGGTGATGGCCTGACGGACCGTCTTCTCTTTCGGGTTGGCGAGGACATCGGCGACATTCAGGCGACCTGCGACCTGGATGTCCATGCCTGTCGACACGTCGGACTGCGGGTCTAGGTCGACGACGAGCGTGCGGACACCACGGGCGAAAGCCGCCGATGCGAGTCCGAGAGTCACGGTCGTCTTGCCGACACCACCCTTGAGCGAGCTGACGGATAGGACGTGCACAAGGCACCACGTTACCGTCCCCTAGGCTGAGAGCACACTCAGGCCCGCCCGCACCGCCGCCTTCGGAGGTCGAATGTTCCGCAAGATTCTCGTCGCGAACCGTGGTGAAATCGCCATCCGAGCGTTTCGCGCCGCCTACGAACTGGGCGCCCGAACGGTCGCGGTCTACCCGTACGAAGACCGCAACTCGCTCCACCGGCTGAAGGCCGACGAGGCGTATCTGATCGGGGAGCGCGGGCATCCGGTGCGGGCCTACCTCGATGTCGACGAGATCATCCGCGTGGCCCAGGAGGCCGGTGCCGACGCGATCTACCCCGGCTACGGCTTCCTCTCGGAGAACCCCGAGCTGGCCGAGAAGGCGGCCGCCCACGGCATCGCGTTCATCGGCCCGCCCGCACGCGTGCTCGAGATGGCGGGCAACAAGGTCACCGCGAAGCACCACGCGATCGACGCCGGCGTGCCCGTGCTGGCGTCGACCGAGGCATCCGACGACGTGGACGTTCTCGTGCCGCAGGCCGAGGGCATCGGGTTCCCGATCTTCGTCAAGGCCGTCGCCGGTGGCGGCGGCCGTGGCATGCGGCGTGTCGAGACGCCGGCCGAGCTCGCCCCGGCCCTCGCCGAGGCGATGCGCGAGGCCGGCAGTGCGTTCGGCGACGCCCGGGTGTTCCTCGAGCAGGCCGTGCAGCGACCCCGCCACGTCGAGGTGCAGATCCTGGCCGACTCGGCGGGGGAGACGGTGCATCTCTTCGAGCGCGACTGCTCGGTGCAGCGGCGTCACCAGAAGGTCATCGAGATCGCGCCCGCACCGAACCTCGATCCCGACGTCCGCGACGCGCTCCACGCCTACGCGGTCGCCTTCGCCCGCTCGATCGACTATGAGAACGCCGGCACGGTCGAATTCCTCCTCGAGACGGCGGGGCCCCGCACCGGCGAGGTGGTGTTCATCGAGATGAACCCGCGCATCCAGGTGGAGCACACCGTGACCGAGGAGGTCACCGACGTCGACCTCGTGCAGTCGCAGATGCGGATCGCCGCCGGGCAGACGCTCGACGACCTCGGCCTCACCCAGGACCGGATCCACCTCCGCGGCGCCGCGCTCCAGTGCCGCATCACCACCGAGGATCCGACCCAGGGGTTCCGCCCCGACACCGGGAAGATCACGACGTACCGCTCGCCCGGCGGCGCCGGCATCCGCCTCGACGGCGGCACGACCGCTGCCGGGTCGCAGGTCAGCCCGCACTTCGACTCGATGCTCGCCAAGCTCACCTGCCGCGGCCGCGACTTCGGTGCGGCCGTCGTGCGCGCCCGCCGCGCCCTCGCCGAGTTCCGCATCCGCGGCGTGTCGACGAACATCCCGTTCCTGCAGGCCGTGCTCGACGACCCGGACTTCGTCGCCGGCAACGTCAGCACCTCGTTCATCGACGAGCGCCCGGGGCTGCTCAAGGGCCGCGAGTCCAAGGACCGCGGTACCAAGATGCTCGCCTGGCTCACCGACACGACGGTCAACAAGCCGAACGGCGAGAACCCGCTCACCATCGACCCGCGCCTCAAGCTGCCCAAGGCCGACCTCCTGGCCGAGCCGGCCGCGGGCTCCCGTCAGCGGCTGCTCGAGCTCGGTCCCGCCGGGTTCGCCAAGGCCCTGCGCGAGCAGACCGCCCTCGCGGTGACCGAGACGACGTTCCGCGACGCCCATCAGTCGCTCCTCGCGACCCGCGTGCGCACCCGCGACCTCGTGACCGTCGCGCCGTACGTGGCGCGCCTGACGCCGCAGCTGCTCTCGGTCGAGGCCTGGGGCGGGGCGACGTACGACGTCGCGCTGCGCTTCCTCGGCGAGGACCCGTGGGAGCGCCTGGACCGCCTGCGCACCGCTCTGCCCAACGTCGCGATCCAGATGCTGCTGCGCGGCCGCAACACCGTCGGCTACACCCCGTATCCGACCCAGGTCACCGACGCCTTCGTGCGCGAGGCGGCGGTGAGCGGCATCGACATCTTCCGCATCTTCGACGCGCTCAACGACGTGTCGCAGATGCGTCCGGCCATCGACTCCGTGCTGAGCACCGGCACCGCGGTCGCCGAGGTCGCGGTCTGCTACACCGGCGATCTGCTGAACCCGGCCGAGGAGCTCTACACGCTCGACTACTACCTGCGGCTCGCCGAGCAGATCGTCGACGCGGGCGCCCACGTGCTGGCGATCAAGGACATGGCGGGACTCCTGCGGCCGGCCGCGGCATCCCGTCTCGTCTCCGCCCTGCGCGACCGCTTCGACCTGCCGGTCCACGTGCACACGCACGACACCGCCGGCGGTCAGCTCGCGACCCTGCTCGCCGCGAGCGAGGCCGGGGCGGATGCCGTCGACGCGGCCGCCGCGCCGATGTCGGGCACGACCAGCCAGCCGTCGCTGTCGGCCCTCGTGGCGGCGCTGTCGCACACCGAGCGCGACACCGGCATCGACCTGGGCGCCGTGAGCGACCTCGAGCCGTACTGGGAGGCCGTGCGCCACCTGTACGCGCCGTTCGAGTCGGGCCTCCCGGGCCCCACCGGCCGGGTGTACCACCACGAGATCCCGGGCGGACAGCTCTCGAACCTGCGCCAGCAGGCGATCGCCCTCGGGCTCTCCGAGGACTTCGAGCTGATCGAGGACATGTACGCCGCCGCCGACCGGATCCTCGGCCGCGTGCCGAAGGTCACGCCGTCGTCCAAGGTGGTGGGCGACCTCGCCCTGCATCTCGCCGCCGTCAAGGCCGACCCCGCCGACTTCGCGGAGAACCCGCAGAACTACGACATCCCCGACTCGGTCGTGGGCTTCATGGCGGGCGAGCTCGGCGACCTGCCCGGTGGCTGGCCCGAGCCCTTCCGCACCAAGGTGCTGCAGGGTCGTCAGATCAACATCGAGGTCACGCCGCTCACCGAGGCGGAGTCCGCCGCGCTGGAGGGGGATGCCGCATCCCGCCGCGAGATGCTGAACAAGCTCCTCTTCCCCGGCCCGACGCGGACGTTCCAGGAGGTCCGCGAAGCCTTCGGCGACCTGAGCGTGCTCAACACCGCCGACTACCTGTACGGCCTTGCGCCCGGCACCGAGCACGTCGTCGAGATCGAGCGCGGGGTGCAGCTCTTCGTCGGGCTCGAGGCCATCGGCGCCGCGGACGACAAGGGCATCCGCACCGTGATGACCACCCTCAACGGCCAGCTGCGGCCGGTGTTCGTGCGCGACCGCAGCATCGAGGTGGAGTCGCGTCAGGCCGAGAAGGCCGACACGACGAAGTCCGGGCAGGTGGCCGCGCCGTTCTCCGGCGTCGTGACGCTCAAGACAGCGGTCGGCGACACCGTGGCGGCCGGCGAGCCGGTCGCCTCCATCGAGGCGATGAAGATGGAAGCGGCCATCACCGCACCCGTCGACGGGGTCATCGAGCGCCTCGCGATCGGGGAGACGCAGCAGGTGGATGCCGGCGATCTTTTGGTCGTCATCCGCCCCTCGCAGTAGCCTGGAAGGTGGCACCCGCCCGAAATCCCTCTCTCTGTGTTGGAGAACGCCGCAGTGACGCCTGATCGCCCCGACCACACGCCCGAAGAATCCGAGAACGGCGTGCTGTCCGAGACCGGCAGCCTCGACACCTCGGGACTCGGCATCCTCGGCGGCTCGACCGCCCAGGTGAGCGTGGAGCTGCCGTCCGAGCCCGAGGACGATCTCGGCGACGACGACGTCATCGGCGACGAGATGCCGTTCATCGTGGAGATCCCCGCCGAGACCGCCGAAGCCGAGATCGTCGAGAGCGCGGCCGGGCACGAGGACTGGACCTTCGAGGAAGGCGTGGAGACGACCGCCTTCGTCGAAGACATCGCCGACGCCGAACTGGTGGCCGAGACCGACGAGTTCGCTGCGGCCACGTTCGACGCGCTCGGCTCCGCGACCGTGGAGGCCGACGACGTGGCCTTCTTCGATGAACCGGATGCCGCGGCATCCGTCACCACTCCCTCTGCGTTCGACAACCTGATGTCGGGCAACGTCGCCTCGGCGCCGGCCGCGGCGGCCACCGTCGCCGCACAGCCCGGCCCGCCACCGGCGGCCGAGCGGCCTCAGGCCGTCGAGCGCTCGTTTCCACGGACGGATGTGACCATGACCTCCAAGAGACTGGGCGAGTTCGAAGCCGACCGCGAGACCGCGGACCTTCTCACCGCCGACCGGCTGCTCGACCCCCACCAGGTCGTGCGCTCCGAGCCCGAGGGCGTGTGGCAGCACCTCGTGTACTCGATCTCGGGCCGCCGCATCAACCTCGGCGACGGCAAGCGCGCCCGAGCCCGCAAGGACCTCGACCGCCGCATCTCGGCGCCGCTCAACGGCGGTGCGCGGTTCGTCCCTGTGCTCTCGCGCAAGGGCGGCGTCGGTAAGACGACCGTGACGACGCTGCTCGGCATGGCGCTCGCAGACGCGCGCGACGACCGCGTGATCGCCGTCGACGCGAACCCGGATCGCGGCACTCTCGCGGAGCGGATCGCCCGCACGAGCGGCAAGACCGTGCGCGATCTCGTGCGGATCCGCCGCGACGTGGTCGGGTTCAACGACCTGTCGAGCATCGTCGCCCGCGACGAGACGCGCCTCGACGTCGTCGCGTCCGACACCGATCCGCGCGTGTCCGAGGCCTTCAGCGATGTCGACTACCGCGACGTCGCCACCCTCGCCGCGCACTACTACTCGATCGTGCTCACCGACACGGGCACCGGCATCGTGCACTCCGTCATGGGAGCCACGCTCGAACTCGCCGACCAGATCGTCATCGTGGCCGGGCTCAGCGTGGACGAGGCGCGGCTGGCGTCCGAGACGCTCACGTGGCTCGAGACGAACGGGTACTCCGACAAGGTGCGCGGTGCCGTCGTGGTGCTGAACAACGCCCGGCCCGGCAACCCGCTGGTGCAGCTCGACGAGCTCGAGGCGCACTTCCGCACGCGCGTGCGCGCCGTCGTGCGGATGCCGTACGACCCGCACATCGCGGCCGGCAGTGCGATCGTGTTCCGCGACCTGCATCCCGCCACACGCCTCGCGGCGCGCGACCTGGCGGCCACGGTCGTCGAAGGCCTGCGCTCCCTCGCCACCGCGGCCTAGGCATCCGGTGGCAGTCCGTCCCATCCGGGTCTTCGGCGACCCGGTTCTGAAGTCCGTCAGTGCGCCCGTCGAGACGATCGACGAGGGCACGCGAGCGCTCGTCCGGGACCTCCTCGACACTGTCGAGCTGCCCGGGCGCGCCGGGGTCGCCGCACCGCAGATCGGCGTCGGGCTGCGCGCGTTCAGCTACAACATCGACGGCGACATCGGGTATGTGCTCAATCCGGTGCTCGTGGAGGTGTCGGGCGAGCCCGAGGCGATCGGCGAGGGATGCCTCTCCGTGCCCGGCCTCTGGCACGACACGGTGCGGCACCCGCACGCCAAGGTCGTCGGCATCGACCTCGACGGCAACGAGGTCGTGCTCGAGGGGGACGGGCTGCTCGCGCAGGCGCTGCAGCACGAGACCGACCACCTCGACGGCACGCTGTACCTCGACCGGCTGACGCCGGAGGAGCGCCGGATCGCGATGCGCGAGATCCGCGAGTCCGACTGGTTCTGAGCAGCGGCGAAGGCTCGTCGCCCGCTGAGGTGCGATGGGGTCGGGGTCGTGCCCGGGCGATGCGGCGCGGTGGCGCGAAGCAGTACGGTGCGGGATTCCCATCGCCGAACTCTTGCGAGTCGCCAAGACACGCCGTGCGGCGGCGCCATGTGTCGGCGTGTCATGGCGAGTAGCCGCTCGGCGGGTGCTGCGCCCGGTTGGGCCGGCCACGAGAGACTCCCAGTCGCCAAGACACGCCGTACGGCGGCGCCATGTGTCGGCGTGTCATGGCGACTCACCTGTCGGCAAGTAGCTGCGCCCGGCTGGGCTGGCGTCGAGAGACTCCCAGTCGCCAAGACACGCCGTACGGCGGTGGCATGTGTCGGCGTGTTTTGGCGACTCGCGTCGGACGGGACGGGGCGGGACGGCACGGGACGGGACGGGACGGGACGGCACGGGACGGGACGGGGGAGCGAAGAAGCCCCGGACCCTCGCGGGTCCGGGGCTTCTTGCTGCACTCGGCTAGATCGAGACGTTCGTCGTGTTCACCGGGTCGCTGTAGAGCTCCTCGATGTCGCTGGCGAAGTCATCCATGATGACGTTGCGCTTGATGCTCATCTTCGGCGTGAGGTGTCCGCTCGCCTCGGTCCACTCGGTCGGGAGGAGCGTGAACTTGCGGATGGACTCGGCGCGCGAGACGGTCTTGTTCGCGTGGTCGATCGCCTTCTGCACTTCGGCGCGAACGGCGGGGTTCTTCGCCGCGTCGACCAGCGACATGTCACCCGGGAGGTCGTTGTTCGCGAGCCACGTCGGGAGCATCTCGGGGTCGAGCGTGATCAGCGCCGAGATGAAAGGCTTCTGGTCGCCCACGACGACGACCTGGCCGACGATCGGGTTGGCGCGGATCGGGTCTTCGAGCACAGCAGGAGCGACGTTCTTGCCGGCGGCCGTGACGATGATCTCCTTCTTGCGGCCCGTGATGCTGAGGAAGCCCTCGGAGTCGAACGACCCGAGGTCGCCGGTGCGGAACCAGTCGCCGTCGAACGAGGCCGCAGTCGCCTCGGGGTTGCGCCAGTACTCCTTGAACACATTGATGCCGCGCACCTGGATCTCGCCGTCGTCGGCGAGACGGACGCCCACGCCGGGGAGCACCGGTCCGACGCTGCCGATCTTCGACTTGGTCGCGAGGTTCACCGTGGCCGGCGCGGTGGTCTCGGTGAGGCCGTAGCCCTCGAGGATCACAACGCCGAGGCTGTGGAAGAAGTGGCCGAGGCGCGGGCCGAGGGGCGCCGATCCCGACACGGCGTAGACGACATTGCCGCCCATGGCTGTGCGCAGCTTGCTGTACACCAGGCGGTCGAAGAGCTTGAACTTGATCTTCGTGAGCAGCGGCACCTTCTTGCCGTTCTGCAGCAGGGTCGAGTGCTCGACGGCGGTGTGCGCGGCGGCGCGGAAGATCTTGCCCTTGCCGCCGGCCTCGGCCTTCTGCTCCGCCGAGTTGTAGACCTTCTCGAACACGCGCGGCACGGCCAGCAGGTACGTCGGCTTGAACGAGCCGAGGGCCGGGAGCAGGTGCTTCGTGTCGGGCTGGTGCCCCGTCTTCACGCCGGCGTGGATGTTCAGCACCGAGATGAAGCGGGCGAAGATGTGCGCGGTGGTGATGAAGAGCAGCGTCGAGGCGCCGGCCTTCGCCACGACCTCGGCGAGCGCCTTGGCCGAGTTGCGGGTCAGCTCGACGAAGTTGCTGTGCGTGAGCACGCAGCCCTTCGGGCGGCCGGTCGACCCCGACGTGTAGATGAGGGTCGCGATGTCGGCGCCGTTGGCGATATTGCGCCGGCGCTCGATCTCGGCGTCGGTCACGTCGGCGCCGCCGGCGACCAGCTTGTCGAGGTCGCCGCGCTGCATCTCCCACGACGAGCGGATGAGCGGCAGGTCGGCACGCACCTCGTCGAGGCGCGCGGAGTGGTCGGCCGACTCGGTGATGCAGGCGATCGCGCCGGAGTCGGAGAGGATCCAGCCGACCTGCGACGGCGAGCTGGTCTCGTACACGGGGACCATGACGGCGCCCGCGAAGAACAGGGCGAAGTCGACCAGCGTCCAGTCGTACGTGGTGCGCGCGATGAAGGCCACCTTGTCGCCGGGCTCGATACCGGCGGCGACGAATCCCTTGGCGAGGGCGATCACCTGCTTGTGGAAGTCGGCTGCGGTGATGTCGCGCCAGCCGTCGCCGTCGGGGACCGCGAAGAGGGCCAGTTGGGGGGTCGCCTTCACACGATCGACCAGCAGGTCGGTGATGTTCGCCTGCGGGTCGGCGGGGACGATTGCGGGGACTTCGAATTGGACCACGGCAGCTCCTTCGGTACCGGACGTGAATCTCGGGTGGATCTCATCCGAGTCTAATCCGCCGAGGGGGACCTGCCATCAGGGGTGTGGATGCCGCCGCGCCGATAGACTTCAGGCGCCGTCGCGCGCGCGCCGGCCGGAGAGGGAGTGCGGTGCTCAAGGTCGGGATCGACATCGGTGGGACCAAGATCGCGGGAGGTGTCGTCGACCAGGACGGTCGCATCGTCGAGAAGCTTCGCGTGGACACACCGGTCGACACCCGCGAGCTGTCGGATGCCGTCATCGACATGGCACGGCACTTCCGCGCCGGACATGAGATCGCCGCTGTCGGCGTGGCCGCCGCCGGGTTCATCGACCGCGATCGGGCGACCGTCATCCACGCCCCGAACATCGCGTGGCGCAACGAACCGCTGAAGGCGATCCTGGAGGACGGCATCGACGTGCCGGTCACCATCGACAACGACGCGAACGCCGCCGGATGGGCGGAGTTCCGCTTCGGCGCCGGGCGCGACGTCGACAACATGGTCATGCTCACGATGGGCACCGGCGTCGGCGGCGCGATCGTCCTCGACGGTGAGCTGTTCCGCGGCGGCCACGGCATCGCGGCGGAGCTCGGGCACATGCGCTTCACCCGCGACGGCCTGCCGTGCGGCTGCGGCCAGAACGGATGCCTCGAGCAGTATGCGTCGGGACGCGCTCTGCAGCGCGAGGCCAACACCATCGCCGATGGCGGCGGGATCGGCTCCGCCCTCGCCGCGCTCCGCGAGGAGAAGGGCAGCATCAGCGGCCCCGCGGTCTCGCGGCTGGTCCTGGCCGGCGACCCGGGCGCGACCGAGGCGCTGCGCCGCGTCGCGACCGCGCTCGGCGAGGCATGCGGCGGCTTCCAGGCCGTGCTCGACCCCGAGCTGTTCGTCATCGGCGGGGGAGTCGCGCAGCTCGGTGAAGACCTGCTCGGCCCCGTCCGCCTTGCGTACGAGACCTCGCTGCCCGGCTACGGCGACCGGCCTATCGCCGAGTTCGCGATCGCCCAGCTCGTCAACGACGCGGGGCTGATCGGCGCGGCCGATCTCGCGGTGGGAGGCGAGTAGCCCGATGTTCTACTGGCTGATGAAGTACGTGGTGATCGGACCGATCGTCAAGGCGATCTTCCGCCCGTGGATCGTCGGCCGCCGCAACATCCCCACCGAGGGGGGCGCCATCCTGGCGAGCAACCATCTCTCGTTCGTCGACTCCGTGATCCTGCCGCTGATGATCGACCGGCCCGTCGCGTTCCTCGCCAAGAGCGACTACTTCACCGGCAAGGGACTCAAGGGCTGGTCCACACGGGTGTTCCTCAAGGGCACCGGGCAGCTGCCGATCGATCGCACCGGGGGCAAGGCGTCCGAGGCCTCCCTCAACACCGGACTCCAGGTGCTTGGCGGCGGCGAGCTCCTCGGCATCTACCCCGAGGGCACGCGCAGCCCCGACGGCAAGCTGTATCGCGGCCGCACCGGGATCGCACGCATGGCGCTCGAGGCGCACGTCCCCGTCGTGCCGGTGGTCATGGTCGACACCGACACGATGATGCCGATCGGGCGGCGCGTGCCGAACGTCGTGCGGGTGGGCGTCGTGATCGGCGAGCCGCTCGACTTCTCACGGTTCGCGGGCATGGAGGGCGACCGCTACATCCTGCGCTCGATCACCGACGAGATCATGGTCGCGCTGCAGCGACTGGGGGAGCAGGAGTACGACGACGTCTACGCATCGACGGTGAAGGACCGACTCAAGACCACCCGCTGAACGGTCGTCATGCGCGCCTGGGGCTCCTCCGCCCACGGCTAGACTCGAAGGATGCTTCAGCAGCTCGACAGCCTCGACCACTGGCGGACCCTGCCCATCAAGCAGCAGCCCGCGTGGCCCGATGCGGATGCGGTCGCTGCGGTATCCGACGAGATCGCCACTCTTCCGCCGCTCGTCTTCGCGGGCGAGGTCGACAACCTCCGCGAGAAGCTGGCGCGCGCGGCATCCGGACGCGCATTCCTCCTGCAGGGCGGCGACTGCGCCGAGACCTTCGCGGGTGCGACTGCCGAGCAGATCCGCAACCGCATCAAGACCGTGCTGCAGATGGCGGTCGTCCTGACGTACGGCGCATCGATGCCGATCGTGAAGATGGGGCGGATGGCGGGCCAGTTCGCCAAGCCGCGCTCCAGCGACGACGAGACCCGCGGCGACGTGACGCTTCCGGCGTACCGCGGCGACATCGTCAACGGCTACGACTTCACCGAGGGCTCACGCCGGGCCGACCCGCAGCGACTGCTGAAGGGGTACCACACGGCGGCGTCGACGATCAATCTGATCCGCGCCTTCACCCAGGGCGGCTTCGCCGACCTCCGCGAGGTGCACTCGTGGAACAAGGGCTTCGCCGAGAACCCCGCCAACCAGCAGTACGAGCGTCTCGCCACCGAGATCGACCGCGCCATCAAGTTCATGGAGGCGGCCGGCGCCGACTTCGACGAGCTGAAGCGGGTGGAGTTCTACACCGGCCACGAGGGCCTGCTCATGGACTACGAGCGGCCCATGACCCGCATCGACTCGCGCACGAGCCTGCCGTACAACACCTCGGCGCACTTCCTGTGGATCGGGGAGCGCACGCGCGACCTCGACGGCGCCCACGTCGACTACTTCTCGAAGATCCGCAACCCCATCGGGGTCAAGCTCGGACCCTCGACCTCGCCCGAGACGGCCCTCGCGCTCATCGACAAGCTCGACCCGAACCGCGAGCCCGGACGCCTCACCTTCATCACGCGGATGGGCGCCGGCAAGATCCGCGACGCGCTGCCGCCCCTGCTCGAGGCCGTGAAGGACTCGGGCGCCACGCCGCTGTGGGTCACCGACCCGATGCACGGCAACGGCATCACGACGCCGACGGGCTACAAGACGCGCCGCTTCGACGACGTCGTGGACGAAGTGCGCGGATTCTTCGAGGCGCACCGCGCCGTCGGAACCTTCCCCGGCGGCATCCACGTCGAGCTGACGGGCGACGACGTCACCGAGTGCCTCGGCGGCTCCGAGCACATCGACGAGGCCACGCTCGCGACCCGGTACGAGTCGCTGTGCGACCCGCGCCTGAACCACATGCAGAGCTTGGAGCTCGCGTTCCTGGTCGCCGAGGAGCTGGAGAAGCTGTAACCGGATGCCTCGGCCGGGGCATCCGCTCTCTTCGCGGGTGTGACCGCGGGGAGCGAGGTCAGCCGCTGACGGTGATCTCGATGTAGACGCGGGTGTTCTTGAGGAGCATCGAGCCCGCAGCCGGATCCGAGCCGCTCACCTCGGTGATCTCGTCGGGGAACGGCGCCCACAGGGCGGAGTAGTCGACCTGGAATCCGGCGCCTTCGAGAGCCGCGATCGCCTCGTCACGGGTCATGCCGGCCACGTCCGGCACTTCGAACAGCGGGGGCCCGGTCGAGACGATCAGCGACACCGCGTCTCCTGCCCGCCACCAGCCGCCGCCTTCGCGCTCGGTCGTGCCGATGACCAGGCCGGTATCGACTTCCTCGCTCGACTGCTCGATGACCCCCTCGGCGACGGTGAGGCCGGCGTCGGTCAGGGTGCTGCGGGCGTCATCGACCGAGAGTCCGCGCACGCTCGGCAGCGCGCCGAGCGAGACCCACAGGGTCGCCGTGTCGCCCTGGTGCGCGAGGCACCCCTCGCCGCACTCGAGGTCTTCGCTGCCGTCGCGCGGATGCACCAGCACCCCGACGATCGTGTCGGCGGCCGACTCGGTGTAGAACGGGGTCTCGCCGTCGACGGCGATCCGGTGCGAGTCGAGGATCGCGGTCGCGTCCGTCTTGCTCTTGCCCAGCATGGACTCGATCTGCGCCTCAGCCGGACCGCGGGAGATCAGCACCGTGACCTCGGAGTCCTGCTCGACGCGCGCGCCGCTCTGGGGATCGGTGCCGATCACGCGCCCGACCTCGACCTCGAGGCTGTTCTCCCCCTTCTCCACTGCGACGAGCGAATCCTCGTCGAGCCGAGCGGATGCCTCTTCGAAGGTCATTCCCGACACCTCGGCCACGGCGACCATCGACCCGGGCCCGGAGCCGAACCACCAGCCGAGCCCGGCGGCGAGGGCCGCGAGCAGGAGGACGAGCGCGACCAGCCAGCCGCCCTTCACCTGGCGTCGTTTGGTGGCGCGGCGCAGGCGCGTGGCGTTGTCGACCTCCTCGACCGGCATGGCCGCGATCGCCCCGGTCGTGGGGAGGACGGCGGTGAGATCGCCGGATGCCGAGCCCTCATCGTGCAGCCTGCCGATCGGCATCGTGCGGGTGACCGTGGGCGTGATGGCGAGGTCGCGCTCGATCTCGCGCAGGCGGTCGAGCATCTCGCGGGCGTCGGAGGGGCGGTCGTCGGGGTTCTTCTCGGTGGCCCACAGGACGAGTTCGTCCAGCGGCTCGGGAACGCCCGGATTCTTCACGCTGGGCCGGGGGACGGAGTCGGTCGCATGCTGGAAGGCGATCTGCATCGGCTGCTCGCCCTTGTAGGGCTGCTCGCCGGTGAGCATCTCGTAGAGCATGATGCCGAGGGCGTAGATGTCGCTGCGAGCGTCAGCGGTGCCCCGGGTGACGAGCTCGGGCGCGAGGTAGGCGATCGTGCCGAGCAGCTGGGCGCCCGTCGCGGTGTTCGCCGTGGTCGCCCGTGCGAGACCGAAGTCGCCGATCTTGATGCGTCCGTCCTCGGCCAGCAGCACGTTCTCGGGTTTGACGTCTCGGTGCACGATGCCGGCGTGATGCGCGGCGGCGAGGCCCGACAGGATCGCGTCGAGGATCGACACGGCCTGGGGGACCGTCAGCCTGCGCTGCTCTCGGACCAGTTCGCGCAGGGTGATTCCCGGCAGGTACTCCATGACGAGGTAGGCCATGTCGCCGTCCTGGCCCTGGTCGAAGACGTTCACCACGTGTGGGTCGGCCAGCCGGGCGGCGGCGCGAGCCTCCTGGATGAAGCGGCTCTGGAAGACGGTGTCGTCGCTGAGGTGACCGTGCATGACCTTCAGGGCGACACGACGCTCGAGACGAAGATCGGTCGCGACGTAGACCGTCGCCATCCCGCCCCGGGCGATGCGAGCACGCACCCGGTACCGGCCGTCGACGAGACGGCCGATCAGCGGGTCCGTCTGCTGACTCGTGCTCACGCTGAGAGTCTACGGACGCGTACCTGCGAGCCCGCGGAGCGGCTCACCCCCGGACGCCAGACGTTCAGCTCAACCCAGGGCGGCGAGCCAGGCGAATGCGGGCTTCTCCCACTGCGCATAACGATCGGGATACGCCGAGATCTGTACCGCCTGGGCGGCATCTGTGTACGACATCTTCTGCCAGCCCGGGATGTCGAGCAGGCCGCGGGTGTTCGCGCCGTTGGGATCGGACGATCCGCCGTAGAACGCCTTGATCGAGCGCACCTTGTCGCGCACCTGAGCCGCGGTGCCCCAGCCGGTGCTCGGTCGCTGCTGGAACAGCCCGAGCGAGTCGCGGTCTCCCCAGTCGAGATTTCGGAGCCAGGACTCCTGCATCGAGGTCCCGAGAGCGATCGCAATTCCCCGGTCGGGCACCCCGAGCTCGCGTCCGATCTGGATGATGAGCGTGGCGTTGCCCACCTGCTCGCTGTCGAGACCGGCGGCCGATCCCGACCCCTTCGCCGGGATCGTGAGCTTCTGCCCGGGGTAGATGATCGAGGACCAGCCCAGGCCGTTGGCGCCGAGCACGGCCTGGATCGATACGCCGTGCCGCGAGGCGATGGTGCTGATCGTGTCGCCGGCCTTCACCTCATACGCGCCAGCGGGAGCTGGTGCAGGAGCAGGTGCAGCGGGCGCCGGAGCGGGTGCGGGCGACGACGCCGGAACCGACGCGAGGACCTTGCCCGGGATCGCGAGCTTCTGCCCGGGGTAGATGATCGACGACCAGCCCAGCTGATTCGCGGCGAGGACGGCCTGGATCGATACGCCATGGCGGGAGGCGATGGCGCTGATCGTGTCGCCGGCAGTGACGACGTACGACGCGGATGCCGGAGCCGCTGCTTTCGCCGGCGTCGAGGGAGCCGCCGCGGCCGAGCCGCCGACGAGCGTGATCACCTGCCCGGGGTAGATGGTGGACCTCCACGTGAGGCCGTTGAGCGCGAGGACGTCGACCGTGCGCAGTCCGAACTTCGAGGCGATCGCGCTGATCGTGTCGCCGCGCTGGACGGTGTACGCCGCGGGTGCCTTCGTCGCGGGAATCTTGCTCGTCACGCCGACCGCGCCGAGGACTTTCGGCGGCACGACCCGCAGGAGGCGTTCGTCGACCGGACGGGTCTCGGCGTGCGCGGGCGACGCGGTGAGAGCGAGCGCGATGGAGCCGATGACCGCTGCGGGCAGCCCGGCGGTGATCAGGCGCGATGATGATCGCGCGTTCTGGTTGTCGATGACGGGTCGCAAGAGATTTCCCCCCTCTTTGGACTTCGAGAACCGTGTCACGGATGTGAACTCCTGTCAACGGGTGCTATAGGTGGGGCTGGTGTGACAGGAGTGGCTTGGGTGCTTGCGCCGCCGACGCGTGCGCGTGGCGTCGGGAGAGTGGGATAGTTGATCGGTGACCGCTGACGACTCTTCCCGCATCGAGACCGAATGGCTCACCCTGCCCGACCTCGTGGAGGTTCTGGGCGAGCCGCTGGGCCGCGTGCGCCGCTTCCTCGACGAGTCCTATCTGCTGGGCTCGCGTCGCAACGGTGCGATCAAGGTTCCGTCGCTCTTCATCCTCGACGGGCACCCCATCCCCTCGCTCCGGGGCACGATCATCGTGCTGCAGGACGCCGGATTCACCGACGACGAGGCCATCGACTGGCTGCTCGCGCCCGACGACACGATCGGCATGCCCCCGATCGAGGCGCTTCGCGCCGGTCGCAAGGCCGAGGTCCGACGCGTCGCGCAGACACTCGCCTGACCCGAACCGCCGCCGTCCGAACGGAGGGCGTCAGGTGACGCGAACGGTCGCCGCGCGCGCCAGGTCGCGCAGTTCGCCGACCGCCGCGTTCCCGAGGCGGGCGCCCGACAGCGACCGCTCCGCCTCGCGCGCGTAGGTCGAGATCAGCGTCTCGACGCGCTCGAGCGCGCCGGTCTCGACGATCGTCCGCTGCAGCGAGGCGATCTGATCCGCCTTGAGCGTCGGGTCTCCGACGAGCTCGTCGACGATCCGACGGGCCGGAGGTGCGAGCGCCTCGCGCGCATACGCGATGAGCACGGTGCGCTTGCCCTCGCGGAGGTCGTCGCCCGACGGCTTGCCGGTCTCGCGCTCGTCCCCGAACACCCCCAGCACGTCGTCGCGGAGCTGGAATGCCATGCCCACCGGGTGGCCGAACGCAGCGAGGGCAGCGGCCTGTGCGGCATCCGCTCCCGCCAGGGCCGCTCCGATCGCGAGCGGCTGCTGGATGCTGTACCGGGCCGACTTGAGCGACGCGACGCGGAGTGCCCGCTCGGCGTGACGCTCGTCGGGCTCGGTGAGGAAGGCCGACTCTTCGGCGATATCGAGGAACTGGCCGATCGTCACCTCGCGCCGCATCGTCGCGTACTCGGCACGGGCGGCAGCGGCATCCGTCGGACCGACCCCGGTCAGGCCCTCTTCGAAGAGGTCGTCGCTCCAGGCCACCAGAAGGTCGCCCAGCAGGATGGCACCCGAACGGCCGAAGGACGCGGCATCCCCCGCCCAGTGAGCGTCGCGATGAGCGGCCTCGAGGGCCCGGTGCGCCGCGGGGCGACCGCGGCGGGTGTCGGAGTTGTCGATGACGTCGTCGTGCACGAGCGCGGCGGCGTGGAAGACCTCGAGCGAGGTCGCTGCGGTGACCACGGCGTCGGGGAGCGAACCGGACGGACGGGATGCCTCCTCCACTGCCCTCCACCCGGCGACGCAGAAGCGACCGCGGAGCCGCTTTCCGCCCGTCGCAGCAGCCGCTGCCGCCTCGACGAACAGCACCGCCTCGGAGCCGAGGTCGCCCGCGTGAGCCCGCTGAGCCGTGACGAAAGTGTCCAGACGCTGGGAAATGGCTTGGACAGGGTCTGGAGAGGCTGACACGGGCCTAGCCTAGTGATCTACGGCACGCGTAGAATCAACGCAGTAGAGCCACAGAGGGGGATGCATGCCACTCTCCGAACAGGAGCAGCGTCTGCTCGACGAGATGGAACGCCATCTCATGCGCAACGACGCGGACGTCGTCAGCGCGCCGCGAGACGGTCGCAGCCTGAGCTACCGGAACATCGTGTACGGCACGATCCTGGTGCTCCTGGGGCTCGGCGGCCTCATCGTCGGAGTGTCCCTCCCGCTCATCGTCGTGGGAGTGATCGGATTCGTCGTCATGCTCGGGGGAGTCATCCTCGCCGTCACGCCGACCCGCACCCCGGGGCACGTCCGTGTCCAGCCCGACAAGCCGGCCCCGGCGCGCCAGAGCTCATTCATGGATCGCATGAACGACCGCTGGGACAAGCGGCAGGGAGAGCGCTGATCCGCGCCATCCGCTGACGCAGCGAGACAAGCACCGACCTTCGGGTCGGTGCTTTTTTCTTTGCCTGCCGGCCCTCTTCTCGCGGCGAATTGGAGTGCGGAGGGATCGCCGTGCCACAAATAGATGGCGAAGTGGAGGGAAGTGGAGTAAAGTGGTGTGCAATCCCGGGGGGCCGGACAAAGGGGGTGTGGTGTACCGATGCTGTTGGGCACGCATACTCCGAGGCTCGACGACAAGGGTCGCGTCATCCTCCCGGCCAAGTTCCGCGACGATCTCGGCGGAGGCGTCGTCGTGACGCGCGGACAGGACCGCTGCCTCTACGTGTTCAGCACCGAGGAATTCGAGCGGGTGCACGAGCGCATCCGTGAGGCGCCGCTCGCGAACAAGCAGGCACGCGACTTCCTGCGCATGTTCCTCTCCGGCGCCAGCGCCGAGAAGCCCGACAGCCAGAACCGCATCACCATCCCGCCGCCGCTTCGGGCCTACGCCGGCCTCGACCGCGAACTCGTCGTCACCGGCGTGGGCGCCCACGCCGAGATCTGGAACGCCGAGGCCTGGAACACCTACGCCGAAGCCAACGAAGAGAACTACGCCGAACTGGAGCAGGAGGTGATTCCGGGCCTCTTCTGAGCCCCTCGGTCCCGACTCCCAGCCGCTCCCGCCCTGACACACTTCCCCGGTGCCAGGTCAGAGCGGATGGGGATCAGGGCCGAGGAACCCAGGGCCCCGCACGATCATGAACCTCCGCGACATCCACACCCCCGTGCTCCTCGACCGCTGCGCCGAGCTGCTCGCCCCCGCACTCCAGCGCGAAGGCGCCGTGTTCGTCGACGCCACCCTGGGCATGGGCGGCCACTCCGAGGCGTTCCTCGAGCGGTTCCCCGGCTCCCGGCTGGTCGGCCTCGATCGCGACACCGACGCGCTGCGGATCGCGGGGGAGCGGCTCGCCCGCTTCGGCGACCGCGTCACCCTCGTGCACACGGTGTACGACGGCATCGTCGAGGCCGTCGCCTCTGCGGGTTACCGAGCGGCCGACGCTATCCTCTTCGACCTGGGTGTCTCGTCACTGCAGCTCGACGTCGCCGACCGCGGCTTCGCCTACTCGAAGGACGCGCCGCTCGACATGCGCATGGACCAGTCGGCCGGCACGACGGCAGCCGACATCCTCGCGACATACGGCGAGGGCGACCTGCGACGCATCTTCGAGCGCTACGGCGAGGAGAAGCTGTCAGGGCGCTACGCACGCGCCATCATCGCGGCACGCGCCGAGGCGCCCATCGAACGCTCCGGGCGGCTCGTCGAGATCCTCGTCGCGGCCACTCCCTACGCCGCGCAGCGCACCGGGCACCCGGCGAAGCGGGTGTTCCAGGCGCTGCGCATCGAGGTCAACCGCGAGCTGTCCGTGCTCGAGCGGGCGATCCCGGCCGCGCTGAGCGTGCTGCCCGTCGGCGGCCGCATGGTGGTGCTGGCGTACCAGTCACTCGAGGACCGCATCGTCAAGCGGGCGCTGGCGGATGCCTCGGCCTCGACCGCGCCGGCGGGGCTGCCCGTCGAGCTGCCCGAGCACGCCCCGAAGTTCAAGCTGCTGGTCAAGGGGGCAGAGCTGGCGTCCGACGAGGAGCGCGCGGTCAACCCGCGCGCCACGCCGGTGCGCCTGCGTGCCGCCGAGCGGCTGAGGGAGGACTCATGAGCATTCTCACGAGCAACCTCGCCACCGCGCCCTCCGTCTCGCCGGAACGGCGTCCGGAACCGGCACGACGCCTGCGCGCCGTCGAGGCGCCCGCCCGCCGTCGCCGGCCGAAGCTGCTGTACGGCATCCTCGCCGTGCTCGGGGCGTTCCTCATCGGCGCCGCCCAGATGTCGCTGTCGATCATGACGACCCAGGGGTCGTACGAGCTTTCCGCACTCGCCAAGGAGCAGCGCGACCTGACCTACCAGAAGCAGATGCTGTACGACGACGTCGCCGGGCTCAGCTCGCCGCAGTACCTCGCGGCCAACGCCGCGGCCCTCGGGATGGTCATCGACGAGTCGCCCAGCTACCTGCGACTCAGCGACGGCGCCCTCCTCGGGGCGGGCGAGGTCTCGCTCGGATCGTCGTCGATCGACGCCATCGGGCGGGGCACCGTTCCCAACGCGCTCATCGCCGGCACGCCGCTGGTGACCGCGCCGGATGCGACGATCGAGGGCAAGCCGGTCGTCGCCCCGGACGCGCTCACCGAGGATGGCGGAGTCGCCAACACTCCGCCGCCGATCACCGACGGACTGCCCACCCCGAGCACACACTGAAGCCATGACGACACGCAGCACAAGAAGTCCTCGTCGCCGTACCGTCGTCGCATTGGCCGTCGTGCTGGCCGTGCTCGCGGGGTTCATCGTGCGTCTGATCGACATCCAGGTGGTCAATGCGGACGAGCACGTCGCCGACTCCCTCGACATCGCGTTCCGTGGCTCGCAGGTGCTGTACGGAACACGCGGTCAGATCGTCGACGAGACCGGACAGGTGCTCGCGGGCAGCGTGCTGCAGTACGACTGCCAGCTGGACCCGCTGCTCGTCACCCAGATCGACGACGAGATCGAGGCGGGGAAGTCCCAGGCCACGCCGTGGTCGGAGGTGTCCGAGGACGCCGCCGAGATCACCGGCCAGACGCCGGACGAGGTGCGTGCGATCGTGACCGACGCACTGGCGGACGACCCGGCCAGTCGTTTCGCCTACCTGAAGAAGCGCGTCGACACCGAGGACTACCGTGCGCTCGCCGACCTCGGCGTGCCCTACATCGTGTGCCGGCAGCATCCCGCCCGCTCCTACCCCGACGGCGCCGTCGCCGGAAACCTCGTCGGCTTCGTCGGCACGGACGGACAGCCCCAGGAAGGTCTCGAGAAGTCCTACGACGACTGCCTCGCGGCGACGAACGGGGCACTGGCGTACGAGCGGGGGAAGGACGGGGTCGTGATCCCCGGCACGGAGCGGGAGCAGCCGGCCGAGGACGGCGGCACGCTCGCGCTCACCATCAACCGCGACCTGCAGTGGTACCTCCAGCAGCTGATCGGCGAGCAGGTGCAGGACATGGCCGCACAGCGCGGCGGCATCCTGGTGTACGAGGTGAAGACGGGCAAGGTGCGCGCGGCCGCGGAGTTCCCGACGGTGGACCCCAACAATGTCGACGCGTCCGCCGTGGGCGACCGCACGAGCGAGATCTTCCTCGGCACGTTCGAGCCCGGTTCGACGTTCAAGGGGCTGACCGCGGCGACGGTCATCGACGCCGGCGGACAGACGCCGGCATCGACCGTGACCGCATCGAGCCGCGAGGAGTTCCCGAACGGCGCACGTGTGCAGGACTCCTTCCAGCACCCCGCCAACCTCTACACGCTGACGGGGGTGCTCATCGACTCGTCGAACGCAGGCATCTCGAAGTTCAGCGAGACGGTGACCCCGCAGACCCGCTACGAGTACTTCAAGAAGTTCGGCATCGGCGAAGGGACGTCGTCGGGATATCCCGCCGAGCAGAACGGCCTCCTGTACCCGGCCGACCAGTGGGGCGCCCAGACCACCTACAACACCTCGTTTGGACAGGCGGTCACCACGACGATGCCCGAACTCGCCCGCGCCTACGGAGCGATCGCGAACGGCGGCGTGAAGATGCCGCTGTCGATCATCGAGTCCTGCACGGACGCGGACGGCACCGTGCACGAGCCCGAGCGCGCAGAGCCCGAGCGGGTCATCAAGGAGAGCACGTCGGCGCAGATGCGCGCGATGCTCGAGAACGTGTTCCTCCAGGCGCCCTACGCCAAGACCGTCGAGATTCCCGGCTACCGCATCGCGGGCAAGACCGGAACCGGTGAGAAGACCGACGGAAACGGCCGCTACAAGGCGGGCGTCTACTACACGACGATGGTGGGCTTCGCCCCCGCGGACGACCCCGAGTACGTCGTGGTCGTCACGCTCGACGAGCCCACGAAGGTAACATCGTCAGCGGCCAACGCGACCGCGTTCCAGAAGGCCATGACGCAGGTGCTCAAGACCTACCGCGTGATGCCCGCGACGACGGCGCCGGAGCTGCTGCCCAAATTCGGGTGACGCTTTCATCCGGCCGGAGAACACATGATCGCCCTCACCATCGCCCAGCTCGCCCGCGCCGTCGGGGGAGAGGCTGTGCTCGCGCCCGGTGACGCCCTCGACACCGTCGTGGCGGGCACCGTCGACACCGACTCGCGGCTGATCGGCGACGATGGCGTCTTCGTCGCCAAGCCGGGCGAGGAGACCGACGGGCATCTGTTCGTCGACGCCGCCGTGTCGCGCGGCGCGAAGGTCGCGATCGTCGAGCATGTCGTGCAGACCAAGGCGGCCGTGACCCAGATCGTGGTCCCGGACGCCGTCCAGGCTCTCGCGGACCTCGCGCGCGACGTCGTCGCGAGGGTGCGGGATGCCGGCGCCCTCCGCGTCGTCGGCATCACCGGGTCCAACGGCAAGACGACGACGAAGAACCTCCTCGCGCGCATCCTCGAAGGCGAGGGTGAGACGGTGTCGCCGAAAGCGTCGTTCAACAACGAGGTCGGCGCGCCGCTGACGATGCTGCGCGTCACCGCGGACACCAGGTTCCTGGTGAGCGAGTTCGGCGCGAGCGCCCCCGGAGAGATCGCCCGGCTCGCCGGGCTCGTCGACCCCGACATCGGCGTCGTGCTCATGGTGGGCCTGGCGCATGCCGGCGGGTTCGGCGGGATCGAGGCGACCTTCGAGGCCAAGTCCGAGCTCGTGCGGGCGCTCCGTCCCGGCGGCCTCGCGGTGCTCAACGCCGACGACGCCCGTGTCGCCGCGATGGCCCCGATCGCCGCCGAGCGCGGCGCCGCGGTCCGGTGGTTCGGCCGGGGGTCGGCGGCGGACGTGCATGCCGACGACGTCGTGGTGACGGCATCCGGAACCACCTGTGTCGTGACGGCGGACGGCGTCTCCCTCCCGCTGCGGCTGCGCGTGCTCGGCGAGCACCACGTGATGAACGCCCTGGCTGCGATCGCCGCCGCGACGGCGCTCGGCGTGTCGCTGGCGGACTGCATCGCGCGGCTCGAGACCGTCGAGATCGCGGAGCGCTGGCGCATGCAGCCGCTCGGGTCCGACCGGGTGCGCATCATCAACGACGCCTACAACGCCAGCCCCGACTCGATGGCCGCGGCGCTGCGCACGCTCGCGCAGATCACCGGCCCCGGCGAGCGCACGGTCGCGGTCCTGGGCGCGATGAGCGAACTCGGCGAGCATTCCGAGGAGGAGCACGACAGGGTCGGCCTGCTCGCCGTGCGGCTCGGCATCCAGCGGATCGTCGTCGTCGGCCCGGACGCGCGCCGCATGTACCTCGAAGCCGTGGCGCAGGGCTCCTGGGACGCCGAGGCGGTGTTCTTCGCCACCGCAGACGAGGCGTTCGAGTACCTTCAGGGTGAACTGCGCGACGGCGACCGCGTGCTCGTCAAGTCCTCGAACTCGGCCGGTCTCCGGTTCCTGGGCGATCGTCTGGGAGAATCGTTCTCGTGAGATCACTCCTGACGGCAGCCGCGATCTCGCTGGCATTCACGCTCTTCCTCACCCCCGTCTTCCTGCGGCTCTTCCGCAAGTGGGGCTGGGGGCAGGTCATCCGCACCCCGGAGAACATCCACAACCCGAGCCATCAGGCCAAGCGCGGCACCGCGACGATGGGCGGCACGATCTTCATCGTCGGCACTCTCGTCGGCTATCTCGTCGGCGCCTTCACGGGCAACAACCCGCCGACGATCTCGGGCTGGCTCGTGATCTGGATGATGGTCGGCTTCGGCGCAGTCGGCTTCGCCGACGACTACATCAAGGTGCGCAGCCAGCGCAGCCTCGGCCTCACCGGCTGGCGCAAGATCCTCGGTCAGGTGCTGGTCGTCGTGCCGTTCGCCATCGTCGCACTCAACTTCCCCAACGCGCGAGGGCAGACTCCCGCCTCGCCGTTCATCTCCATCTTCCGCGACGTCCCCGTGCTGTCCTTCATGGCGCTGGGACTGGTCGTCGGCTGGATCGTCTACCTCGCGTGGGTGACGTTCATCGGCGTGGCTTTCTCGAACGGCGTCAACCTCAGCGACGGTCTGGACGGCCTTGCCGCCGGCGCGGCGATCTTCGTCGTCGGCGCGTACAGCCTCATCGCGTTCTGGCAGTTCAACCAGTCGTGCTGGGGACTCGAGGGGCTGTCGCCGGGGCTTGCCGGCGGATGCTACCCGACGCCCAACCCGTTCGACCTGGCGATCGTCTCGGCGTCGTTCGTCGGCGCACTCGTCGGCTTCCTGTGGTGGAACGCGCCCAAGGCGAAGGTCTTCATGGGCGACGTCGGCTCGATGGCGATCGGCGGCGTGATCGCCGCCATGGCGATCCTGACCCGCACCGAGCTGCTCGCCGTGCTCGTCGCGGGCGTCTACGTCATCGCACCGGGCTCGGTCATCCTCCAGCGCCTGTACTTCAAGCTCACGCGCGGCAAGCGACTGTTCCTCATGAGCCCGCTGCACCATCACCTCGAGATGCGCGGCTGGTCGGAGATCACGATCGTCGTGCGCATGTGGATCATCGCCGGGCTCCTGGCTGTATCCGGCATCGGCTTCTTCTACGTGGAATGGCTCTCCCAGACATGAGCGACGATCGCCTGCACGCCCTGACGAGCTGGCACGCGGACTGGAAGGGCCTGCGCGTCGCGGTGCTCGGCCTGTCGGTCACCGGCTTCTCGGTTGCCGACACGCTCGCAGAGCTCGGCGCCGACGTCCTCGTCGTGACCGAGAAGGCCGACGAGGAGTACGCGCGCCTCCTGCCCGTGATCGGCGCCCGCCTGTGGACCGGCCCGCTCGACACCGTGCCGGACACGCTCTCCGAGTTCGCGCCCGAGGTCGTGGTGGCCTCGCCGGGCTTCGCGCCGGGGCATCCGCTCATCGCATGGGCGAGGGAATCGGATGCCGCGCTCTGGGGCGACGTCGAGCTCGCCTGGCGCGTGCGCGACAAGGTCGTGCGCGCCGACGGCTCGCCCGCCGACTGGATCCTGGTGACGGGCACGAACGGCAAGACCACGACCACACGGCTCACCGCCGCGATGCTCGTCGCCGGGGGAGTCCGGGCCGCTCCCGTGGGCAACATCGGCACGCCCGTGCTCGACGCCGTGCGGGATCCGTCCGGCTTCGACGCCCTCGTGGTCGAGCTCTCCAGCCATCAGCTCTGGTACCTGGGCCTGCAGTCCGGGCCGGAGCCGGTCTCGCCGCATGCCGCCGTGTGCCTGAACCTGGCCGACGACCACCTGGAGTGGCACGGCTCGTTCGAGGCCTATCGCGACGCCAAGGCCCACGTGTACGACAACACGCGCGTCGCCTGCGTCTACAACAAGGCGGATGCCGCGACCCGCGCCATGGTGGAGGATGCCGAAGTCGTCGAGGGCGCGCGCGCGATCGGCTTCGATCTCGGCGTGCCGGGTCCGAGCGACCTCGGAGTCGTGGACGGCATCCTGGTCGATCGGGCGTTCCTGGTCGATCGCCGCACCAGCGCTCTCGAGCTGACCACGGTCGCCGAGCTCGCGGGGCTCGGCCTGTCGGCGCCGCACATCGCCGCGAACATCCTCGCCGCGGCGGCGCTCGCGCGATCGCTGGACGTGTCGCCGGCCGACGTGCGCGACGCGCTGCGCGGGTTCCGGCTCGACCCCCATCGGATCGAAGTGGTCGCCCGGCATGAGGGCGTCACGTGGGTCGACGACTCGAAGGCGACGAATCCCCACGCCGCCGCGTCGTCGCTGACGGCGTACCCCGGAGCGGTGTGGGTCGTCGGCGGTCTGCTCAAGGGCGTCGACATCTCGGGCCTCGTCGCGGGACGGGGCGCTCAGGCCAAAGCGGCGATCGTCATCGGCGCCGATCGCGAAGCCGTCGTCACGGCGTTCTCGCGACACGCGCCGGGGGTGCCCGTGTTCGAGGTCGACGCCATCGAGACTGAAGAGGTCATGACGCGGGCCGTCGAGCTGGCGGCCGGGATCGCGCGTGACGGGGACGTGGTTCTTCTCGCTCCCGCCGCGGCATCCTTCGACCAGTTCGCCTCGTATGCGGACCGCGGCCGGAGATTCGCGGACGCGGTGAAGGAACGGATCGGAACGGGGGGCGAGGATGAGCACGACGCATCCGCCGACCCGGACGCCGCCCGCGACGCCTGAGCCGTCCGCCAAGCGCGGCCTCGCCGCGCGCGTCTCGCTCGGCCGCGTCTTCGCACCCGTGCCGAGCGAGTTCCTGCTGATCGCATCCACCGCGCTGCTCCTGACCCTCTTCGGGCTCGTGATGGTGCTGTCGGCGACATCGGCCACCGCCGCAGCACGCGGTGAGGCGCCGTGGGACGTCGTCGTCAAGCAGGGCGTGTTCGCGCTTCTCGGCATCCCGCTCATGTTCGTCGCCAGCCGGCTGCCCATCACGTTCTGGAAGAAGCTCGCCTGGCCGGCGCTGATCTTCGCGACCGCATTCCAGATGCTGGTGTTCACCCCGCTCGGCCACTCGAACGACGGCAACCGAAACTGGATCACGATCGCGGGTTTCCAGGCCCAGCCTTCGGAGTTCCTCAAGCTCGCCCTGGCGCTCTGGGTCGCGTACGTGCTGTTCCGCAAGCAGACGCTTCTCGGGCTGTGGCGTCACGTCTATATCCCGCTGGTGCCGGTGGCCGGGCTCGCGATCGCCACCGTCCTGGCGGGCAAGGACCTCGGCACCGCGATGATCCTGGTGCTCGTCGTGCTCGGAGCGCTGTTCTTCTCGGGCGTCAAGCTGCGCATCTTCATCCTCCCGGTGATCATCGCGGCCGGCAGCGTCGCCGTGCTCGCCGTCACCAGTCCCGACCGCATGCGGCGGTTCATGAGCTTCCTCAACCCCAACTGCCTCGACGACTACTTCAACGACTGCTACCAGCCCCTCCACGGCATCTGGGGGCTGGCGAGCGGCGGTGTCTTCGGGCTCGGTCTCGGCAACTCCCGTGAGAAGTACGACTGGCTTCCCGCCGCGGCGAACGACTACATCTTCGCGATCGTCGGCGAGGAGCTCGGGCTCATCGGGTGCGCGGTGGTGCTGGCCCTGTTCGCCCTCTTCGCGGTCGGGGCGTTCCACGTCATCCGCAAGACCGACGACCCGTTCGTTCGGATCGCCGCCGGCGCGATCACCGTGTGGATCGTCGGGCAGGCGCTCATCAACATCGGCGTCGTGCTCCGTGTGTTCCCCGTCATGGGCGTGCCGCTGCCCTTCATGTCGCAGGGCGGGACGTCGCTGCTCTCGGTGCTGCTGGCATCGGGCGTGCTGCTGGCCTTCGCGCGCACTCTTCCGGCCGCCGTCGCGAAGCGCGAGGCCGCGATCCAGCGTGCGCGGGCCACTCGAGCACGGCGTGCGGCGAGCGAGGCTCGGGCGACCCGCTGACCGCGGCCCGCTCCGTCGAGATGGCTGCACAGCGAGCGCTGCGCGGCCCGGCGGATAGGCTCGGTGGGTGACGACGTACCTCCTCGCCGGCGGCGGCACCGCCGGACACGTCAACCCGCTGCTGGCGGTTGCCGACGCGCTGCGTGAACGTGAACCGGATGCCGAGCTCCTGGTGCTCGGCACCCGCGAGGGGCTCGAGGCTCGCCTGGTGCCGGAGCGCGGCTACGCGCTGCTGTTCGTGGACAAGGTCCCGTTCCCCCGGCGTCCGAACCGCGCGGCCGCCGCGTTCCCGGTGCAGTTTCCGCGCGCCGTGGCGCAGGTGCGTGCCCACATCGCCGCCCGGGGCGTCGATGTCGTGATCGGCTTCGGCGGCTACGCGTCCGCCCCGGCATACGTCGCGGCACGGCGCGAACGTGTGCCGTTCGTCGTCCACGAGGCGAACGCCCGGCCGGGCATGGCCAATGTGCTCGGCGCCCGCACCGCCGCCCGGGTCGGCGTCGCCTTCGAGGGCACGCCGCTGAAGCGCTCCCGCGTCGTCGGGATGCCGCTGCGCCGCGAGATCGTCGACCTCGACCGTGCTGCCGTGCGCACCGAGGCGGCGGCCGCCTTCGGGCTCGACCCGGCTCGTCCGGTCCTGCTCGTGTTCGGCGGCTCGCTCGGCGCGCAGCGACTCAACCACGCGTTCGGCGAAGGCCACGACGGCGCATGGCGCGATGTGCTCGAGGCCGGCTGGCAGCTGCTGCACGTCACGGGTGAGAGATCCGACCTCGCCGATCCCGGGGCGCCCGGCTATGCGGTGCGGCGGTACGTCGACCGTATGGACCTCGCCTTCGCCCTCGCCGATCTGATCGTGTCCCGGGCCGGCGCGGCCACGGTGAGCGAGATCAGCGCGCTCGGCATCCCGGCCGTGTACGTCCCCTACGCGGTGGGCAACGGCGAACAGGCGCTCAACGCCTCGTCCGCGGTGCGCGCCGGAGCGGCGATCCTCATCGCGGACGGTGAGTTCACCGGCGAGCGTGTGCGGTCCGAGATCCGTCCACTCCTGGCCGACGAGACCCGCCGGACGGCGATGACGGATGCTGCGGCATCCGTCGGCACCCGCACCGGGACCGAGAACGTGGTCGCGATGATCGACGAGGCGCTCGGCCGCGCCGGCACGCCGCGGGCCTGAGACGATCGGCCGGCGGGCGACACTCCATCGGTGAGGCCCTCTGCCCGCTGACGTCCCGGGAGGCATCATGCCGACGCTGCTCCGCACCGCCTCGCTCGTGGCGGGCGGTCTGCCTCTCGCCGCGGTGCTCCTGTCGGGCTGCGCGACGGGCGGCGGCGCCCCGGGCGGTTACGGCCAGGCACCGGCTGCCGACGAGACGCCGGGAGCGCCCGGCCCCGGCGTCGGCCCGAACCCTCCTGAGGCCTTCACGACCCGCCCCGAGCTGCCGTCGTGCGGCCACATCGAGCTGAACCAGGGCGACGACCTGCCGCAGGAGGCGATCGACTGCCTGGCGGATGCCGGTGCCCCGGGGGCCGAGCTCGTCGTCACCGCGCCGACGGTCGAGGGCGACCCGGTCATCACCTACTACCGGGCACTCCCCGGCGGCGGGATCGAGGTCTTCACCGACATGACGCAGGACGCATACGGCGGCGGCTGGTGGCACTCGTCCTGCCCGGAGGCGACGGGCATCGACGACCTCGCGACGTGCACCGACATCCCCGTGGACTGAGGCGAGCGGCTCGGATCAGGCCGTGGGGGCCGGGTCGTTCCGCAGCGCCGCCGCGACCAGGGCCAGCGCCTCATCGGCGTCGAGACGCAGGGTGCGGATCTGCTCGGCGAACACCAGGGCGGCGCGCTGTGCCTGCTGCCGGGCGGCATCGCCGTGGGTCGAGACGAACGTGCCGTTGCGGCCGCGCGTCTCGATGATGCCGGATGCCTCGAGCTCGCGGTAGGCACGAGCGACCGTGCCCGGTGCCAGGCCGAGGTCCTCGGCCAGGCGTCGCACGGTGGGCAGCCGCGATCCGGCCGAGACCTCTCCCGACGCGACGGCGTCGACGAGCTGAGCGCGCAGCTGCTCGAACGGCGGGACGGGGGAGGCGGGGTCGACGACGATCATGCGGCGACCGGGACGGGGGGCTGGCGGAGGAACGCCGGGTAGAGGCGGTGGGAAAGACGACCCTGTTGCAGCGTGTACACGAGCTGGAGGACAGGGACGCCCCACCAGGGGAACGCTCCGAGCGTCGCCTCCCACCCCGTGGACGCGAACGGAAGACCTGCCCGGAGGAGGATCGAGAGCGCGAGCCCGAACGGCAGCCACGCGGCCATCGCGGTTCCCATCCGGAGGGTGGACAGGGCATCGCTGCGGAAGAGGTCGTCCCATGCGAGCTCGAGAGTGTCGGTGGCGGGCTGGGGCTGCGCGAGAACCCGGCTCTCTGCGGCCCGCCCGACCAGCGCCGCTGCGACGCCGAGCAGCACGGCGGCTCCCAGCCAGACGAGCAGAGTCGGCTGAACGGCTCCGAGACCGACGGCGACAACCACGCCTGCGAGGAGGAGGCCCGTGCCCCCGAGGACCGCTGCCGGGATCCGCGCGCGCCAGCGACCGATGTAGTCGGCGGTGGTCAGGGTCTGAGCTCGCGCGACGCGGGGCGCTGTCGGGGCGGGGGAGAAGAGGCGCTCCCGCGTGTTGACGACGGCAGCCGAGACCGTCATGACTCCGAGGAGGACGGCGAGGGCGACGAACCAGAGGAAGAACGGGCTCGCTCCGAGCGGCGTCAGGACGAACATCGACGCCACGACGGCCAGAGCGGCCAGGAGGCCCCACATGTTGGCGCGAGTCAGGGCGCGAGTACGGGCCCTGATGCTGCGTTCCGTGGTCGCCGCGCCGAGGGGAAGGCGGGCGCGCAGCGACATCTGAGCGACCCGGCCCGCTCCCCAGTCGGCGGGACGCGTGACGACGAGGAAGACGATCGGCACCAGCATGAACACCGCCAGAAGAAGGCCGTTGAAGATCTCCATCGGCATGTAGAAGGGCTCCATGCCTCCTTTGTATTCGGTCTGTACCAATGTGTCAACACAGACGGGGCGTCTCCACCAGCGGCCCGGCCCGGCGCGGTCCGGATTCAGGAGACGCGCCGTCAGCACGTCACCGGCCCGGCACTACCGCGGCGTGTCTCCTGAATCCAGTACGGCACGGGCCGGCGATGGGGGCCGGCCGAGGTCCGCGCCGCGGCCAGCGCGCCGGGACCTCGGGGGACCGTCCCCAACTTAGGATTGACGGGTCATGATCAGACCCGACCTCACGCTGCCCATCCCCGAGAACATCGAGGCCGCCCACTTCATCGGAATCGGCGGCTCCGGGATGTCGGGCATTGCCCGCATGTACCTGGAGCGCGGCATCCGCGTGTCCGGTTCGGACCGCGCCGACAGCCCCGGACTCCGCACGCTCGCCGACCTCGGCGCGACCGTCTACGTCGGCCATGACGCCGCGAACCTTGCCGACGACGTCGACACCGTGGTGCACACCGGCGCGATCTGGCCCGAGAACCCCGAGTTCGTGCTCGCCAAGGAGCGCGGACTGCACGTGATCCACCGCTCGCAGGCGCTGCACTGGCTTATCGGCGGCCGCCGGCTGGTCTCGGTCGCGGGCGCCCACGGCAAGACGACCTCGACCGGCATGATCGTGACGGCGCTGCGCGCGCTCGACGCCGATCCGACGTTCGTCAACGGCGGCGTCATCGCCCAGCTGGGCGTGTCGAGCGGCAGCGGCTCGGACGACCTCGTCGTGATCGAGGCCGACGAGTCCGACGGCACGTTCCTGCTCTACGACACGTCCGTCGCGCTCATCACCAACGTCGACCCCGACCACCTGGATCACTGGGGATCGCGTGAGGCGTTCTACGAGGCGTTCGCCCGATTCGCGAACGAGGCCCGTGAGGCCGTGGTGATCTCGTCGGATGACGCCGGCGCCCGCCTGGTCACGCAGCAGCTGACGCATCCGCACGTGGTCACGTTCGGCGAGGCGGAGGACGCGACGGTGCGCGTCGCCGACATCGTCACAGACGGTCCCGTCGCGTTCTCGGTCACGCACCAGGGTGCGACGGTCGCCGCGCGGCTTCCCGTGCCCGGCGCCCACAATGCCGTCAATGCCGCCGGCGCGATCGCGGTGCTCATCACTCTCGGCTTCGCCCTCGAGCCGGCCGTCCGAGCGGTCGAGGAGTTCGCCGGGACCGTGCGCCGCTTCGAGCTGCACGGCACCGAGCGGGGAGTGAGCGTGTACGACGACTACGCGCACCACCCGACCGAGGTCGCGGCGGCGCTGTCCGCCGCCCGGACGGTGGTCGGCGAGGGCCGCATCATCGCGATCCAGCAGCCGCACACCTACTCCCGCACGCAGGAGATGTATCGCGAGTTCGCCGAGGTGCTCGAGCGATACGCCGACCACACGGTGATGCTCGACGTCTACGGTGCCCGCGAGGACCCGGTGCCCGGCGTCACGGGCGAGCTGGTCAGCGACGCCTTCGCGGATCCGTCGCACGTCCACTACGTCGCCGACTGGCAGGCTGCCGCGGACTACACCGCGACGGTCGCGCGCGACGGCGACTACGTCATCACGCTCGGCTGCGGCAACGTCAACCTGATCATCCCGCAGGTGCTCGACGCGCTCGAGCGCACCACGTCCGACGGCGACGAGCGCCGCCCGGGCTCGGGGGAGTAGAGCCGGATGCGCCGGCCGTCCCCGCTGCCGTCGCCGCCCGCGCGCGGCCCCGAGCGGTCGCCTGCGCCGGACAAGAAGCCGGCTTCCGAGCCTTCGGCGGCCGAGAGCGGCACGGTCGGGCAGTCAGGCCCCCTCGATGCCTCGGGTGCGGTCGGCGCCACCGCACCGATCATCCCCCTCTCGGCGCCGACGCCCCTGCCGCTCCCGGCCGGCGTGGGAGAGCCTGACGCGATATCCACGGCCGACGAGCCGGTCGGTCTCCGCGAGGTGTGGCAGGCGGCACGCGCGCGGCGCAAGGCCCTTCGCGCCGAGGTGCGCCGTTTCACCGTGCGCCAGCGACGCCGGCGTGCGCTCTGGCTCGGAGCGGCGGCATCCGTTGTCGTCCTCGCCCTGGCGACGCTGGGGGCGGCGTACAGCCCGCTCTTCGCCGTCCAGACGATCACGGTCATCGGCGCCGCTCAGCTCGACGAGGCGGTTGTGGAGGCCGCGCTGGCCGACCAGCTGGGCACCCCCATGCCCCTCGTCGACGAGAGCGCCGTGAAGGCCGCGCTCATCACGTTCCCGCTCGTCGAGTCGTACACGCTCGAGGCGCGACCGCCGCACGAGCTCGTGGTGCGGCTCGTGGAGCGCACCCCGATCGGCCTGATCGAGACGCGCGCGGGCTACACGCTCGTGGACGCGGCCGGAGTGGCCCTGTCGACCTCGGCTTCCCCGAGCGCGGGCGTCCCCGTCCTCGACATCCGCGGTGGCGCCGGCTCGGAGGCCTTCACCGCCGCCGGCCAGGTGATGCACTCGCTGCCCGATGCCATCCGGGCGCAGGTCACCGCCGTCACCGCCTCGACGCCGGACGATGTCACGCTCACCCTCGGCGGCACGAACACGGAGGTCGTCTGGGGGAGCGCCGAGGCCTCGGCGTACAAGGCGCTGGCCCTCGAGAAGATCATGGCGGCCCGGCCGCCGGCCGGTGTGAGCGTGTACGACGTGTCATCCCCGAGCGCGATCGTCGTCCGCTGACCTGGATCGACCTGGTTTGCGACGGGATGTCGCGACACGCCCACGGG
Source organism: Microbacterium sp. CFBP9034 (assembly GCF_034045255.1). Lineage (NCBI taxonomy): Bacteria > Bacillati > Actinomycetota > Actinomycetes > Micrococcales > Microbacteriaceae > Microbacterium > Microbacterium sp. CFBP9034. Next base: position 2,353,528 of record NZ_JAXCWC010000001.1, on the reverse strand, counting down.
CATCCCGGCCAGGCGCAGGGCTCCGCTTACTTTCAATTCAGGAATTGCATACCGGGCAATTCTTTATACCTCTACTAGAGGTTGAAGGTTAGACAGGTCCAGGGCTACGGAGGCCGGCATGAGCCAGAACCAGAACTACCTCGCCGTCATCAAGGTGGTCGGAGTCGGCGGGGGCGGCGTGAACGCCGTGAACCGCATGATCGATCTCGGCCTGCGCGGCGTCGAGTTCATCGCCATCAACACAGACGCCCAGGCGCTGCTGATGAGCGACGCCGACGTCAAGCTCGACGTCGGTCGCGAACTCACCCGCGGCCTCGGCGCCGGCGCGGATCCCGAAGTCGGCCGACGCGCCGCCGAGGACCATGCGGAGGAGATCGAGGAAGCCCTGCGCGGCGCCGACATGGTCTTCGTCACCGCGGGTGAAGGCGGCGGGACGGGCACGGGCGGAGCGCCCGTGGTCGCCAAGATCGCCAAGTCGATCGGCGCTCTCACCATCGGCGTCGTGACCAAGCCGTTCTCCTTCGAGGGACGCCGTCGTCAGAGCCAGGCCGAGACCGGCGTCTCCAAGCTCAAGGAAGAGGTCGACACCCTCATCGTGGTGCCGAACGACCGACTCCTCGAGATCAGCGATCGCGGCATCTCGATGATCGAGGCGTTCGCCACGGCCGACCAGGTGCTCCTCGCCGGTGTCCAGGGCATCACCGACCTGATCACCACGCCGGGCCTCATCAACCTCGACTTCGCCGATGTGAAGTCCGTCATGCAGGGCGCGGGCTCCGCGCTCATGGGCATCGGCTCCGCCCGCGGCGCCGATCGGGCGATCAAGGCGGCCGAACTCGCCGTCGAATCGCCGCTGCTCGAGGCCTCGATCGAGGGCGCGCACGGCGTGCTGCTGTCGATCCAGGGCGGATCGAACCTCGGCATCTTCGAGATCAACGACGCCGCCCAGCTGGTGAAGGAGGCCGCGCACCCCGAGGCCAACATCATCTTCGGAACGGTGATCGACGACACCCTCGGAGACGAGGTGCGGGTCACCGTGATCGCGGCCGGATTCGACGGCGGCGAGCCCCAGTCCCGCATCGAGCCCATCACCGCGGCCCGTGTCGTTCCGGCGGCGCCCGCTGTGCCGGTGCTCGCCGCGGATGAGGCCGCCAAGGGCCGCGACGCTGAGCCCGTCTCGGTGGGCGCGGCGCTGCCCGAGTCGTCGTACGACTCGGGGTTCGGCGACGACGACCTCGACATCCCCGACTTCCTCAAGTAACGCCTCGACGGGCTCAGGAGCCTCCACCGCCGTGACACAGTCCACTGAGCCCGCCGATGCGATCGCCGCCCGCCTCGCCGACGTCGACGCCCGCATCGCGGACGCCGCGCGCGCTGCCGGGCGGGATCCGGCCGCGCTCACTCGGATCGTGGTGACCAAGTTCCATCCGCCGTCGCTCGTGGAGACCCTGTACGGGCTCGGAGTGCGCGACGTCGGCGAGAACCGGCAGCAGGAGTTCAGCGCGAAGGCGGAGGAGGTCGGTCCGCTCGACGGGCTGAGATGGCACTTCATCGGGCAGGCGCAGACCAACAAGGCCCGCGCGATCCGGAGAGCGGCATCCGCCGTGCACTCGGTGGACCGCGCGCGGCTCGCCGACGCCCTGGACGCGTCGGCCGAACCCGATTCGGCCATCCTGGACGTGCTCCTGCAGGTGAACCTCACGGACGACGCCGGACGCGGTGGCATCGCGCCCAGTGAGCTCGAGCCGCTCGCCGCTCACGTCGCCGGACTGCCCACGCTGCGCGTGCGCGGCATCATGGCCGTCGCACCGCTCGAGCAGGCTGCCGCGGCCGCGTTCGAGCGGCTCTCGTCGCTCGCCGCCACCGTCCGGGCCGTCGTCCCGGACGCCGACTGGATCTCCGCCGGTATGACGGCGGATTTCACCGAAGCGATCGCAGCAGGCGCGACACACCTGCGGATCGGCTCGGCAATCACGGGCCCCCGGCCCCTGCACGGTTAACCTCGGAACAGATGAGCACTACGGAGGATGCGATGTCGAACCCGCTCAAGAAGACCATGGTGTACCTGGGCCTCGCCGACGAGGAAGAGGTCTACGAGGAGCCGGCCCCGCAGCCGCGCGGCCGCAAGACGGATGTCGTCGTGGAGAAGTCCGCGCCGGTCACGCCGCTGCACCGCCCGACGGTCGTGCGCCAGCCCGCCCCGTCGGCGATCAGCGAGATCCTCACGGTGCATCCCAAGCAGTACCGCGACGCCCAGGTCATCGCCGAGAACTTCCGCGACGGCATCCCCGTCATCATCAACCTCTCGCAGATGAGCGACGCCGACGCGCGCCGGCTGATCGACTTCGCCAGCGGCCTCTCGCTGGGCCTCTACGGCCGTATCGAGCGCGTCACGAGCAAGGTCTTCCTGCTGTCGCCCGAGAACGTCGCGGTGTCGGGTGACGGGACCGTCGCTCAGGCGGATCCGGAATCCGTTCCGTTCTCACAGCCGTAGTCTGGACTCGTGGCCGTCGTCCAACTCATCGCCTCGATCCTCAATCTCGCGCTCCTCCTGTATGTCTTCGTGTTGCTCGCGCGGCTGATCATCGATTGGATCCCCTTCTTCAACCGCGAGTGGCGCCCGAAGGGCGCCGGACTCGTGGCCGCAGAGCTCGTGTACACGGTCACCGACCCGCCGATCCAGCTCTTCCGTCGCTTCATTCCGCCGCTCCGGGTGGGCGCGATCGCGATCGATTTCGGGTTCGCGCTCACGATGCTGCTGTGCTTCATCCTGCTGAGCGTCACGCGCGCCGTCGCGAGTTGACCCGAGGACGCGGGGCATGCCGAATCCCTTCGACACTCTCAGGATGCCCCGACTATGCTTGATGGATGCGACCAGCCGTCGGCCGGTCCGCCCCCGACATCGGCCAGCGACCTGAGCTCGAAAGAGGAATCACCATGGCATTGACCCCCGATGACGTCGTCACCAAGCAGTTCCAGCACGTCCGTTTCAAGGAAGGTTTCGACCCCGATGAGGTCGATGACTTCCTCGACGAGATCGTCGTCGAGTGGCGCAAGTCCATCGCCGAGGCCGACGAGCTGAAGGCCAAGCTTGCCGCGTACGAGTCGGGTGCCTCTGCCCCGGCCCGCCCTGCCGAGCCGGTCGCCGCGGCGGCGCCTGCGCCGTCCCCCCTCACCGAAGCGCCCGCCGCCACCGGTGCAGCCAGCGCCGGAATCATCGAGCTCGCGCAGCGCCTGCACGATGAGCACGTCGCCGAGGGTCGCGCCCAGCGCGATCAGCTCATCGCCGACGCGAAGGCCCAGGCGGCCACCATCGTCTCCGAGGCCGAGTCCCGCGGCCGCGACGAGGTCGCCCGACTCGACCGCGAGCGTTCGCAGCTCGAGGGACGCATCTCCGAACTCCGCAACTTCGAGCGCGACTACCGCGCTCAGCTGCGCAGCTACATCGAAGGCCAGCTGCGCGACCTCGAGACCACGGCCACCTCCTCCGGCTCCACGCCGGTGTCGGCCATCGGTCTCTAGGCTCGCCCTTTTGCCAGGTCGACCCCCCCTTCGCAAGGCGGCGGCCGGCGCCATCATCGCGACTCTCGCGGTGCTGGTGCTGGCCGCCGACCAGTTCACGAAGCATCTCGCGCTTCAGAACCTGCCGTACGAGCAGCCGGTACCGGTGCTCGGCGACTTCCTGATCTTCTACCTCGTCCGCAATCCCGGAGCCGCGTTCTCGCTGGGCGAAGGCGTGACCTGGATCTTCACGATCGCGCTGGCGGCCGTCGCCGTCGTCATCGTGTGGCTCGCCGCCACGCGTGTGAAGTCGCGGCTGTGGGCCGTTGCGCTCGGGCTGCTCCTCGGCGGCGTGCTCGGCAACCTCACCGACCGCCTGCTGCGCGAGCCGGGGTTCGCTGTCGGCCACGTGATCGACTTCATCAACACCCCGTGGATGATGCCGGCGATCTACAACATCGCCGACATCTTCATCGTGACGATGATGATCGGCGTCGCGCTGCTCGTCCTGGTCGGCCTGCACTTCGATGGATCGCGCGAGGTCCGCCAGGAGGCAGCGAGCACTCAGGACACGGCAGCTCCGGGCGACGAAGAGGCGGATGCCGCGGCATCCGATCCTCCGAAGGTCTGACATGGAGTCGCGCAGCCTTCCGGTGCCCGACGGTCTCGATGGAACCCGTGTCGACGCCGCGCTGGCGAAGATGCTCGGATTCTCGCGGACGTTCGCCGCTGAGGTCGCCGACGCCGACGGCGTGACCATGGACGGCCGCACCCTGACGAAGTCGGACAAGCTTCGCGCCGGAGCATGGCTGGACGTGTCGTGGGCGCCCAAGGAGGAGCCGCGCGTCATCCCGGTCGACGTGCCCGACCTGTCCATCGCGTACGACGACGACGACATCGTCGTGGTCGACAAGCCGACCGGTGTCGCGGCGCATCCCTCGGTGGGATGGGAGGGTCCGACCGTGCTCGGCGCTCTCGCCGCCGGTGGGTTCCGCATCGCCACGACGGGCGCCGCAGAGCGCCAGGGGGTCGTCCACCGCCTCGACGTCGGCACCAGCGGGCTCATGGTGGTGGCCAAGACCGAGCATGCCTACACGGTCCTCAAGCGCGCCTTCAAGGAACGCGAGGTCGAGAAGATCTACCACGCGGTCGTGCAGGGGCATCCCGATCCGCTCGCCGGCACGATCGACGCGCCGATCGGCCGTCATCCTTCGCACTCGTGGAAGTTCGCCGTGACGCCCGACGGCAAGGACTCCGTCACGCACTACGAGACCCTCGAGGCGTTCCGGCGGGCGGCGCTGCTGGAGATCCACCTGGAGACCGGTCGCACCCACCAGATCCGCGTGCACATGGCCGCACACCGGCACCCGTGCGTCGGCGACCCGCTCTACGGTGGCGACCCGACGCTCGCCGCGCGGCTCGGCCTCACCCGCCAGTGGCTGCACGCCCATCAGCTGTCGTTCGCCCACCCCTCGTCGGGCGAATGGGTCACCTTCCGGTCGGACTATCCGGCCGACCTGGCGCACGCGCTCGAGGTGCTGCGGTCCGACTGATGCGCATGTCCCCGGTGGGTGCCACGCTGGTCGCGTGACGACAGGACTCGTGAAGGTCGTTCCGGCGGAGAAGTTCGCGGACGTCAAGACGATGGTCGGGCCCAAGCGGGAAGACGCGAACGTCTGCTGGTGCCTGAGCTACCGCATCCCGTCGAAGGAGAACATCGCCCTTCGCGGGGTCGGTCGAGGCGAGAAGGTGCGCGCGCTGATGAGGCAGGGTCCTCCCGGTGTGCTGGCCTACGACGGCGACGAGGTCGTCGGCTGGGCGGCGGTGCATCCGCGCGCCGACACGTCGTTCGCGACGAACCGCAGGATTCCCCACGTCGACGACCTCGACGTGTGGTCGGTGTGGTGCATCCGCGTCCGTCCCGGGCATCGCGGGAGGGGGATCGCCCACGCCCTGCTCGACGGTGCCGTGGAGTTCGCGAAGAAGGGCGGGGCTCCGGCGATCGAGGGTTACCCGGTGGACAACAAGGGAGAGAAGGTCGATCTCACGATGGCGTACGTCGGCACGCGCCGGCTCTTCGAGAAAGCCGGGTTCCGCAAGGCGGCCGACACCGACTCGGTGCTGAACGGCTTCCCGCGCGTGGTCATGCGCCTCGAGCTGCGGTGATCGGGCTCAGCTCGGCGGCCGGCCGCCTTCGAAGCGGGCGGGGTCGTCCTCGGGCAGGGCGAGTGCGATCCGGCGCACGTGATCGGGATCGAGGTCGCCCAGCTCCTCGAGGCCGCGGAAGCGCACCTCGGTGAGTTCTCCGTCGGCGGGATGGGGCTCGCCCGAGACCCACGCGCAGCGGAAGACGAGGTCGAGGTAGTCGACTTCGTCGCCGTTCGCGTAGGTCACCCGGGGGATCGTGTGCACGAGCGCCAGCCGCTCGGCGCGGACGACCACACCCGCTTCCTCCCAGCACTCGCGGACGGCGGCGTCGGCGGGCTCCTCGCCGGGGTCGACGATGCCGGAGACGCACTGCAGGCGCCCGTTGTCGGCGCGGCGGCCGATCAGGACCTTCTCGTCGCGGAAGACCACGGCAGTCACTCCGACGAGGGAGATCGGCGCCGTGCCGATTTTCTGGCGCAGCTCGAGGACGAAGTCGGGAGTCGGCATTCCCTCACCCTAGGCTCGCTCCGACATGAATCGTGAACCGTCCCGCCGGGATCGGGCAATACCTGTTGTGAGCACAGACAGCGAGATCATCCGCCGGTCCTTCGACGCCCCCTCGGCCTTCGCCGAGCTCTTCGAGCGGCATGCACGGGTGATCGGCGCTTTCGCTGCGCGGCGGGTCGGGTCGCACACGGCGGACGACGTCCTGAGCGAGACCATGCTCGTCGCCTTCCGCCGCCGGCGGGACTTCGACGTCGCGTGGGATTCGGCCAAGCCATGGCTGCTGGGCATCGCCTCGCGCGTGATCAAGAAGCATCACGCTCAGGAGGCGGCGCAATGGCGCTCGTTCGAGGCATCCGTCACCCGTGGCGAGCATCAGAGTGACGGTGCCATCGAGCAGGCGGCTTCGCGAGCGGATGCCTCGGCGGCCGTGCGCGCCCTGGCGCCGCGCATCGCGGCCCTCGCTGCGCGGGACCGCGACACGCTGCTGCTGTATGCGTGGGGCGACCTCACCTACGAGGAGGTCGCCGTCGCGCTGGGGGTGCCAGTTGGAACCGTGAGATCACGGCTCAACCGCGTCCGCCGCAAGCTCGCACCGCCGGGCTCTCACACGTCTGCCCGGCTGACCTGGATGGCGAAGGAGGAGGGCCATGGAGCTCTTGGAACGAGTGCGTGAGATCGGGGCCGATGCCGCCTCCCTGGGCGACGACGGGGTGAACGCCGCGCGCCAGGCGCTGCTCCGCGAGATCGCAAGGGAGGAGCGGGTCACCCCCGCCCGCGAGGCTCGGGTGCGGCGCTGGATCGGGGGATCGGCGCTCGTGGGCGGGATCGCGGCAGCGGCTCTGGTGGTGGGCGTCGTCGTCGTGCCCACGGCTGCGCCGACGGCCTCCGCGGCGCAGCTGGTGATGGAGAAATCGGCCGACGCGACGATCGAGGCGAGCGAGGAGGTCGTTCCCCGGGGCGGCTATACGCGCATCGACACCGCGTTCAGCTGGGCGACGACCTACGACGAGCAGATGCCGGACGGCGCCGGCTTCAACAACGCGATGCGTGCCGAGGCGGAGGCGCTCCTCATCGTCGAGGACCGGATGAGCACCTACGTGCCGGCTGATCCCGACGATGAGTGGGTGCGCGAGCGGGTGCCGTATCGCGTCGTCGAGGCACTCGGTCCGCGGGCGTCGGAAGCGCGAACCGCCTGGGAGACGGGGATGAACCCCGGAGCGGGGCTCGCCGGGGTGACGCGGTATCCGGGCGGGGTCGCCGAAGGCGGCCGCGACGGCGACACGGTGACGTACTACCTGGACAGCCGGGAGCTGTACGCGGATCTGCCCTCCGATGCCGAGAGCGTCGTCGCCTGGTTCGAAGAGCGCTACGGGGCGGAGGGGCAGCCGGATGGCATGGGCCACTTCTTCGTCGAGACGCTCGGAGACCTCAACTCGTTCAACCTGGCACCGGCGGAGGCCCGCGCCGGAATGCTGCGCGCCTTCGCATTGCTCGACGGCGTCGAGGTCGTCGCCGTCGACGGCGATCGCACCACCCTGGCCTACACGCGTGATTTCGAGGCCGGCCCGTCGCGCGTCGAGTTCGTCCTCGACACCGCGCGCGGGTACATCCCGGAGTCCACGCACTGGGGGATGGGGGAGTACGGCGCTGCGGTGGGCATCGAAGGAGCGCCCGATTGGCAGTCACGGACCGTGTCCGTCGTCTCGGTGGTGGACTCGGCGCCCTGACCGGGCCTGGGTTCGGTGCGCGTCTGTGCACCGGAACGGATGCCGCTCCCCGCGCGCCGGGGAGCGGCATCCGTCGTCTCTGCATGCCAGGGAGTGCCGCACTCTCACCTTCGAGTCGAGGGTTAAGACACCTCTCGCGTCAATCCGGCGCACCTGCGCGTGCCCGTCCGGAGCGTCGGCGGCCGTCCGTAGACTCGGTCCGTGGCATCCGACTCCTTCGTTCACCTGCACGTGCACAGCGAGTACTCGATGCTCGACGGAGCGGCCCGCGTCGGCCCGATGATCCAGGAGGCCGTGCGCCTGGAGATGCCGGCGATCGCCGTCACCGACCACGGCAACACCTTCGCCGCGTTCGAGTTCTACAAGACCGCGAAGGAAGCGGGCATCAAGCCGATCATCGGCATCGAGGCTTACGTGACGCCCGGCACCCATCGCTCCGACAAGGCCCGCGTCCGGTGGGGCACGCCCGAGCAGGGCAACGACGACGTGTCGGGCTCCGGCGCGTACACGCACATGACCCTGCTCTCGCAGTCCACCGAGGGCATGCACAACCTCTTCCGGCTGTCCTCCCTCGCGAGCATGGAGGGGTACTACTTCAAGCCCCGCATGGACCGCGAGCTGCTGCAGACCTATGCGAAGGGGCTCATCGCGACCACCGGCTGCCCTTCCGGCGAGGTGCAGACGCGCCTGCGGCTCGGCCAGTACGACGCGGCCCGCGCCGCCGCCGCCGAGTTCCAGGACATCTTCGGCAAGGAGAACTACTTCGCCGAGATCATGGACCACGGACTCTCGATCGAGCGTCGCGTGATGACCGATCTGCTGCGGATCGCCAAGGACCTCGACATCCCGCTCGTCGGCACCAACGACCTGCACTACACGCATCAGCACGACGCGAAGAGCCACGCCGCCCTGCTGTGCGTGCAGTCCGGTTCGACGCTCGACGACCCGAAGCGCTTCAAGTTCGACGGCGACGGGTACTACGTCAAGTCCGCGGCCGAGATGCGCCAGGTGTTCCGCGACAACCCCGAGGCCTGCGACAACACCCTGCTGATCGCGGAGCGGTGCGAGGTGGAGTTCAACACCAGCGCCAACTACATGCCGCGCTTCCCCGTGCCCCCCGGCGAGACCGAGGATTCCTGGTTCGTCAAAGAGGTCGAGCAGGGCCTGCACGTGCGCTACCCCGCCGGCATCCCCGACGCGGTGCGCACGCAGGCCGAGTACGAGACCGGCGTCATCCTGCAGATGGGCTTCCCGGGCTACTTCCTCGTCGTCGCCGACTTCATCAACTGGGCCAAGCGCAACGGCATCCGCGTGGGTCCGGGCCGAGGCTCGGGCGCCGGCTCCATGGCCGCCTTCGCGATGGGGATCACCGACCTCGACCCGCTGCAGCACGGACTGATCTTCGAGCGCTTCCTCAACCCCGACCGCGTCTCCATGCCCGACTTCGACGTCGACTTCGACGACCGCCGCCGCGGCGAGGTGATCCAGTACGTCACCGAGAAGTACGGCGACGAGCGGGTCGCGCAGATCGTGACGTACGGCACCATCAAGGCGAAGCAGGCCCTGAAGGATGCGGGCCGGGTCCTGGGCTTCCCGTTCAGCATGGGGGAGAAGCTCACCAAGGCGATGCCCCCGGCTGTCATGGGCAAGGACATGCCACTGGAGGGCATGTTCGACAAGGACCACCCCCGCTTCAAAGAGGCATCCGAGTTCCGTGCCCTCATCGAGACGGATGCCGAGGCGAAGACCGTCTTCGACACCGCGGTCGGCCTCGAGAACCTCAAGCGCCAGTGGGGCGTCCACGCCGCCGGCGTCATCATGTCGAGCGAGCCGCTGATCGACATCATCCCGATCATGAAGCGGGAGCAGGACGGCCAGATCGTCACGCAGTTCGACTACCCGTCGTGCGAGTCCCTCGGCCTCATCAAGATGGACTTCCTGGGGCTTCGCAACCTCACGATCATCAACGACGCCCTCGACAACATCGAGGCCAACCGCGACACCGTGCTCGTCCTCGAAGACCTCGCGCTCGACGACCCGGCGGCCTACGAGCTGCTCTCGCGCGGCGACACGCTCGGCGTGTTCCAGCTCGACGGCGGCCCGATGCGGTCGCTGCTGCGCCTCATGCGGCCCGACAACTTCGAGGACATCTCGGCCGTCATCGCGCTGTACCGCCCCGGTCCCATGGGCGCGAACTCCCACATCAACTACGCGCTGCGCAAGACCGGCCAGCAGGAGATCACTCCGATCCACCCGGAGCTCGCCGAGCCGCTCGCCGACATCCTCGACACCAGCTACGGCCTGATCATCTACCAGGAGCAGGTGATGGCGATCGCGCAGCGGGTCGCCGGCTTCACACTCGGCCAGGCCGACATCCTGCGCCGCGCGATGGGCAAGAAGAAGAAGTCCGAGCTCGACAAGCAGTACGAGGGCTTCTCCAGCGGAATGCACGCGAACGGCTTCTCCGAGGCCGCCGTCAAGATGCTGTGGGACATCCTGCTGCCCTTCTCCGACTACGCGTTCAACAAGGCGCACTCCGCGGCCTACGGCCTGATCGCCTATTGGACCGCGTACCTCAAGGCGCACTATCCGGCCGAGTACATGGCCGCGCTGCTCACGAGCGTGGGCGACGCCAAGGACAAGCTCGCGGTGTACCTGAACGAGTGCCGCCGCATGGGCATCAAGGTGCTGCCGCCCGACGTGGGGGAGTCGATCCGCTACTTCGCGGCCGTCGGCGAGGACATCCGCTTCGGCCTCGGCGCGGTGCGCAACGTGGGCGCGAACGTGGTCGACTCGATCGTGGCCTCACGGGCGGAGGCGCCGTTCGAGTCGTTCCACGACTTCCTCGGCAAGGTGCCCGTGCACGTCGCCAACAAGCGCACGGTCGAGTCGCTCATCAAGGCCGGCGCCTTCGACTCGCTCGGCGACACCCGCCGCGCGCTGATCGAGATCCACGAAGACGCCGCGGAGGCGGCGGTCGACGCCAAGCGCAAAGAGGCGACGGGGGCGATCGGCTTCGACTTCGACAGCCTCTACGACCAGGCGGAGGAGATGGTGCCGGCGAAAGTGCCGCCGCGCCCCGAGTTCACCAAGAAGGACAAGCTCGCCTTCGAGCGCGAGATGCTCGGACTCTACGTGTCGGATCATCCCCTCGCCGGGCTCGAGATCCCGCTGGCGAAGCACGCGTCGACCAGCATCCACGACCTTCTGGCGTCGGAGGACATCAACGACGGCGATCAGGTCACCGTCGCGGGCCTGGTCACGAGCGTGCAGCATCGCGTGGCGAAGGCGAGCGGCAACCCGTACGGCATGATCACCGTCGAGGACTTCAACGGCGAGGTCACCGTCATGTTCATGGGCAAGACGTACACGGAGTTCTCGTCGATGCTCGTCGCCGACTCGATCCTCGTCGTGCGCGGCCGTGTGTCGCGCCGTGACGACGGGCTCAACCTGCACGCGCAGTCCGCCTTCACACCCGATCTGGGGTCGATGGACGAGTCCGGACCCCTCACGCTGGTGGTCCCCGAACATCGCGCGACCGAGCGGCTCGTCACCGAGCTCGCGGCGGTGCTGAACCGTCACAGGGGCGGCACCGAGGTCACGCTGCGCTTGCATCGCGGCTCGGCCGCGAAGGTGTTCGAGGTGCCGATGCCGGTGCGTGTGACGGCCGACCTCTACGGGGAGCTGAAGGGTCTGCTCGGCCCGCAGTGCCTCGGGTGATCTCATCTCCGTCTCATAGGGCGTGAGTAGCATGAAGACGACGTATGCCGCCGTGCGCGGCCGGAAGGGAACATCGTGACCGACGATCAGCTGAATGAGGACTTCGACCGCGACGAGGCGCCGGTGCACACCGAAGAGCCTCCCCAGTACGGGGTCGGCCCGTTCTCGATCCGCGAGGTCGCCCTCGTCGGAGTGTGGGTCGTCGCCTTCGTCGTCTCCTTCTTCTCGATCAACGAGGGCCGGTTCGACTCGGTCTGGACGTCGAGCCTGCTGTGGGTGCTGGCGATCGCCGTGCCGACGGTCGCGGTCTTCCTGATCGTGCTGCGGCGGCTCTCGCCCGACGGCATCCGCCGTGTCGGATCGCTGGGCATCGATCAGTTCGCCTCGGTCGCCTTCTCGGTCGCTGCCGTCGTGTGGCTCCAGCTGGTGTGGGAGACCGTCTCGTTCGCGATCGAGACCGGCGCATGGTTGCGGACGTGGGTCATCTGGGTCGAGCTGGTCCTGATGCTCGCCGGCGTCGTCCTGACGGTGCTCGGGCCGCTGATCCCGCCGTTCGAGCAGGACTTCCGCGGCCGCGCCGAAGTGCCCGCCCACCGCAACGCCCGCCCCATCCGTCCCGTCTCGCCGCGTCCGGCAGCTGCGCCCCGCACGAACGAGTCCGAGACGTCCGACTTCGCTGCCTACGCTCCGCCGGCCGGTGCCGCCCCGGAGCTCAGTGACGCTCGCCGTGCGGATGCCCAGCCCGAGACCTCCACCGTCACCACGGCGTGGGAGCCCGCACACTCGCGCGACACCTTCGAGCCCGTCGAAACGCCCTCGACGACCGTCGAGCCGGTGCAGGCCGACCAGCCCGTCGACGAGGCCCCTGCCCGCCAGCAGGCCTTCTGGGCCCTCGTGCCCGAGGAGCGCGACGTCGTCGACGAGATCGGGATCCCGGTGTTCCGCATCGGCCCGAGCGCCTGGGCCCTCGTCATCGAGGATCGCGGCGAAGCGTTCGTCGTGCGCCACGAGGACGGCCGCGTCGGCTACCTGCACGACGTCAGCGGGGTCACACGCGGGTGAGCGCCGACGACGGCCGCTAGCGTAGAAGGATGCTCCGGACGATCGACCTGCGCGGGCGAGTGCTCTCACCCGCCGAACTGCTCGAGACCGTGCCACGGGCGACCGAGGCGCGGGACGAGGCCCTGGCCACCGCCGCGAGGATCGTGGCCGATGTCGCGTCGCACGGTGAGACCGCGCTGCGCGATCAGGCCGAGCGGTTCGACGGGGTGACGGGCCACGAGCTCCGCGTTCCCGCGGCGCACCTCGACGAGGCGCTCGATGCGCTCGACCCCGCCGTGCGCGCCGCGCTCGAAGAGGCGATCGCGCGGGTGCGCGAGGCATCCGCTGCCCAGGTGCCGGCGCCGACGACGACCGAACTCGGCCCCGGCGCCCGTGTCACGCAGCGCTGGCAGCCCGTCCGCCGCGTCGGCCTCTACGTTCCCGGCGGCAAGGCCGTCTACCCCTCGAGCGTCGTGATGAACGTCGTTCCCGCGCAGGTGGCGGGCGTGAGTGAGATCGCCCTGGCGTCCCCGGCGCAGCGCGAGCACGGCGGGCGTGTGCACCCCGTGATCCTCGGAGCCGCCAAGCTCCTCGGGGTCGACGAGGTCTACGCGATGGGCGGCGCCGGGGCGATCGGCGCCCTCGCGCACGGTGTGCCCGCGCTCGGGCTCGAACCGGTCGACGTCGTCACCGGGCCCGGCAACAACTTCGTCGCGGCCGCCAAGCGCGCCGTGGCGGGTCTGGTGGGGACGGATGCCGAGGCCGGCGCCACCGAGATCCTCATCGTCGCCGACGACAGCGCCGATGCGCGCCTGGTCGCGGTCGATCTCATCAGCCAGGCCGAGCACGACGAGCAGGCGTCCGCCGTGCTGGTCACCGACTCGGAGCGGCTCGCCGAGGCCGTCGCCGTCGAGATCGGCCCCCGGGCAGCGGCAACCCGCCACGCCGATCGTGTCGCGGCCGCACTGGGAGGGCCCCAGTCGGCGATCGTCCTGGTCGACGACCTGGCTGCGGCGACCGCGTTCAGCAACGCCTACGCCCCCGAGCACCTCGAGCTGCACCTCGAGGACCCCCACCCCGAGGCGTTCGTCCACGCGGGGGCCATCTTCATCGGGCCCGACTCGCCCGTGAGCCTCGGCGACTATCTCGCCGGCAGCAACCACGTGCTCCCCACCGGGGGGCAGGCGCGCTACTCGGCGGGTCTGTCGGCAGCCACCTTCCTGCGTCCGCAGCAGCTGATCGAATACGACCGCGCGGCGCTGGCGGTCGTCCGGGACGCGATCGTGACGCTCGCCGAGGCCGAGGCGCTCCCGGCGCACGGCGAGGCGGTCGTGGCGCGCTTCGAGGCGTAGGCGCCCGTCTCGGGGCGTAGTCTGTCTCTGCCATGCACTGCCCGTTCTGCCGTCACTCCGATTCCCGGGTCATCGATTCGCGTACGAGCGACGATGGCCTCAGCATCCGTCGCCGTCGTCAGTGCCCCGAGTGCGGCGGGCGCTTCACCACGATCGAGACCGCGAGCCTCAATGTGATCAAGCGGTCCGGCGTCATCGAGCCGTTCAGCCGCGAGAAGGTCATGTCGGGCGTCCGCAAGGCATGCCAGGGACGCCCCGTGACCGAGGCCGACCTCGCCGTGCTGGCCCAGACCGTCGAGGAGACCGTGCGCCAGACCGGTGCCTCGCAGCTCGACACGAACGAGATCGGACTGGCGATCCTCGGGCCCTTGCGCGAGCTCGACGAGGTCGCGTATCTGAGGTTCGCGAGCGTGTACCAGGCGTTCGACTCGCTCGAGGACTTCGAGTCCGCGATCGAGCAGCTGCGCGCCGATCACGGCCGCGCGGACGCCTGGGGGCCGGCGGCCTCCGCGTCGACCGACTGACACGTCGTCGGAGACCGGGGGAGTGACCGGATAGCCTGGAGGCGATGTATCCCCTCCTCTTCCGGACCGTCCTGTCGCGCATGGACCCCGAGACGGCCCACCACGCGGCAATGGCTGTCATCAGGGTGCTGGGCGTTCCGCCCTTCTCCTGGATCGCACGCTCGTTCACCCGCCCCGACCCCGCGCTGTCGACCTCCGCGCTCGGTCTGCGGTTCGACTCGCCGTTCGGCGTCGCGGCCGGGTTCGACAAGGACGTCAAGGGCGCGGCCGGACTCTTCGCACTCGGCTTCGGGCATGTCGAGGTCGGCACCCTGACCGCCGTCCCGCAGGAGGGGAACCCGCGGCCGCGGCTGTTCCGCCTCATCCCCGACCGCGCCGTGGTGAACCGCATGGGATTCAACAACCACGGTGCGCAGGCGGCGGCCCGCCGGCTCGAGAAGCTGCGCCGTCGGCGACGCCGCGGTGTGATCGGTGTGAACATCGGCAAGAGCCGCGTCGTGGATGTCGCCGACGCCACCGCCGACTACGTCCGGAGCGCTGCCCTGCTGTCGCCGCTCGCGGACTACCTCGTGGTGAACGTGTCCTCGCCCAACACCCCCGGTCTGCGCGGACTGCAGGCCGTGGAGACCCTTCGCCCGCTGCTCGAGGCCGTGCGCGACGCCGCCGGACGCACCCCGCTCCTGGTCAAGATCGCGCCCGACCTGCCCGACGACGAGGTGTCGGCGGTCGCCCGCCTCGCCGTCGATCTCGGACTGTCCGGTCTCATCGCGACGAACACGACGATCTCGCGCGAAGGACTCGCGACCGACCCGGCGGTCGTCGCCGCAGCCGGTGACGGCGGCCTCTCCGGCGCTCCGCTGCGGGCTCGCGCCCTCGAGGTGCTGCGGCTCGTGCGCGATGCCGTGCCGGCCGATTTCTGCGTGATCTCCGTCGGAGGCGTCGAGACCGCCGCTGATGTGCGCGAGCGACTGGATGCCGGCGCCACCCTCGTGCAGGGGTACACGGCGTTCCTGTACCGCGGCCCGCTGTGGGCGCGCCAGATCAGCCGCGGGCTCGCCGCGCGCTGACCGTTCCGCCCCAGGAGATCAGGACGGGCGCTGGCCGCGCTTGACCTGCGGCTTCGGCAGGCGCAGGAAGCGCATCTGCACGGTGCGCATGGCCGCGTACCAGCCCAGGCCCTTCTCGATCTTGTCGGCGCCGAACTTCTTCTTGACTGCGCGTTTGGTGTTGATCGACGTCAGCACCATGTCGCCGATCACGAAGAAGATGAAGATCCACAGCGCGACGAACGAGTAGAACTGCACGTCGCGCACCGGGATGAAGGTCGCGAGGATCACGACCACCATGGCGGGCATCACCGCCTCGCCGAGGTGCCAGCCGCCGTCGACGTAGTCGCGCACGAACTTGCGCTGCGCGCCCTGGTCGCGCGCCGGGAGGTAGCGCGGATCGCCGGCTGCCATGCCGACGCGGGCCTTCTCGCGCTGCGTGGCGAGGTCGGCCTTGGCGCGCGCCTTCGCCTCCTTGGTGTCGGGCACGAGCGGGCGCTTGCGGGCGGCCTCCTGCTCGGCACGGGTGGGCGTCGCGCGGCCCTTGCCGCTCGGTTCGCTGCCGACGGGAACGCCGTTGAGCACCGTTCCGTCGGAGGGGGCGTCGCTGGACGCGGGTGCTGAAGGGTTCTTGGCCACGATGATCCTCGGAAGTGCGTAGGAAGGGGGTGCACTTAAGATTACCCGCATGACGTCTGAGCTCTCCCGACAGGATGCTGTGCGCGACGCCGCGGCATCCGGCACCCCTTCCGCCCTCGCCGACCTGGGTGCGCTCGTGCGCATCCCCTCGGTCGCCTTCCCCGGGTTCGACCCTTCGCAGGTCCGCCGCAGCGCCGAGGCCGTGGCCGACCTGGTGCGGGGCCTCGACCTGTTCGACACCGTCGAGATCCGCAGCGCTGCGGTGCCCGGCACGGACGAGCAGGGGCATCCCGCCGTGCTCGCCACCCGCCCCGCGCGCAACGGACGGCCGACGATCCTGCTGTACGCGCACCACGATGTGCAGCCCGTCGGCGACGAGTCGCTGTGGGAGTCGCCGCCGTTCGAGCCCACTCTGCGCGGCGGACGTCTGTACGGCCGGGGCGCCGCCGACGACAAGGCCGGCATCATGGCCCACATCGCGGCGCTCCGGGCGCTCAAGGAGGCGGTCGGGGACGACTTCGACCTCGGGGTCGCACTCTTCTTCGAGGGGGAGGAGGAGGCCGGCTCCCGGTCGTTCGCCCCGTTCCTCGCCGACAACGCCGACGCGCTGCGCGCCGATGTGATCGTCGTCGCCGACTCCGGCAACTGGGACGACAAGACCCCGGCGCTGACCGTGTCGCTGCGCGGGAACACCCGCTTCACCCTGCGCGTGAAGACGCTGGACCACGCCTCCCACTCGGGCATGTTCGGCGGCGCCGTGCCCGACGCCATGATGGCGACCGTCACGCTCCTCTCGACGCTGTGGGACGAGGACGGCGCCGTGGCGGTCGAAGGGCTGACCGAGCGGGATGCCGAGACCCCGGCGTACAGCGAGGAGACCCTGCGCGACGAGGCCGGGCTGCCCGACGGCGTCTCGCCGATCGGACGCGGCACGATCCTCAGCCGGATCTGGAACAAGCCGTCCATCACCGTGACGGGCATCGACGCGCCCAGTGTGGTCAACGCCTCGAACACCCTGATCCCCGAGGTCGCCGTCGTGCTCAGCTGCCGGATCGCCCCCGGCCAGAGTGCTCGCGACGCCTACGCCGCGATCGAGGCGCACCTGAAGGCGAACGCGCCGTTCGGCGCGCAGCTCGAGTTCCGCGATCAGGACTACGGCGACGCGTTCCTCGTCGACACGTCGGGGTGGGCGGTCGAGGCCGCGCGCGAGGCACTTCAGGAGGGCTACGGCGTCGAATCCGTCGACATCGGAGTGGGGGGATCCATCCCGTTCATCGCCGATCTCGTCCGGGAGTTCCCCGGCGCGCAGATCCTCGTGACGGGCGTCGAGGACCCGCACGCCCGCGCGCACAGCCCCAACGAGTCACTGCACCTGGCCACGTTCCGCAACGCGGTGCTGTCCGAGGCGCTCCTGCTCGAGAAGCTCGACCGGCGCGAGGCTCAGGCCTAGACACGCCCGGCTCGGAGCCGTCTCCCGGCGGACGGGCGTAGAATTGCCGCATCCCGCCGCATTCGCGGCCCGTCCGGAGGAGTGCCATGACCGACACTGCACTGTCGACCGACCAGACCGCTCGCGAGCACGGCGTGCTGCTGACCGATGCGGCATCGCTCAAGGTGAAGAGCCTCCTCTCGCAGGAGGGACGCGACGACCTTCGCCTGCGCGTCGCCGTCCAGCCGGGCGGATGCAGCGGCCTGATCTACCAGCTGTACTTCGACGAGCGCTATCTCGAGGGCGACAAGACGGTCGACTTCGACGGCGTCGAGGTGATCATCGACGACATGAGCGTCCCGTACCTCGACGGCGCGTCGATCGACTTCAAGGACACGATCGCGGAGCAGGGCTTCACGATCGACAACCCGAACGCGGCCGGCAGCTGCGCGTGCGGAGACAGCTTCCACTGATCCGAGCGGAATTCCTGCAGGCCCGGCGCGCTCCTCGGAGCACCCCGGGCCTGCGGTTTTCCGCCCATTCGACCCGTTTCAAGCTGGGCGCTTGGCCTGAATCCCCTGGATGCTTGCCCTAGACTGGCGGGAGTCCTATTCGTGACCCGGAAAGGTGCACCGTGCCCTCGAAACGCCGTCTCCGCTGGGCTGTTCTCCCTGTCGGGATCGCAACGGCCGCAGTGCTCGCCGGATGCACCCCGACGGAGCTGCACGGCTTTCTGCCCGGCTTCGTCGAGAGCGGCCAGCCCGCGACGAACCGCACCGACATGGTCGCCGGCCTCTGGGTCAACTCGTGGATCGTGCTGCTCGCCGTCGGCGTCATCACCTGGGGCCTCATGGGCTGGGCGGCCATCGCCTACCGGCGCCGTCGCGGTCAGGTCGGGCTCCCGGTGCAGCTGCGCTACAACATGCCGATCGAGATCTTCTACACGGTCGTGCCGCTGATCCTCGTGATCGGCTTCTTCGCGTTCACCGCTCGCGACCAGACGATCCTCGAGACCCAGACCGACGATCCCGACGTCTCGATCGTGGCGATCGGAAAGCAGTGGGCGTGGGACTTCCAGTACGACGGCGAGGACGAGGAGAACTCGGACGCCGTGTGGACGATGGGTGTCCAGGCCCAGACCGACGATGAGGGCAACGTCATCAGCGAACTGCCCACGCTCGTCCTCCCCGTCGACCAGACGGTGCGGATCAAGCTGCAGTCGCGCGACGTGATCCACTCGTTCTGGATCATCGACTTCCTGTACAAGAAGGACATGTACATCGGGAAGGACAACTACTGGTCGTTCACTCCGACCCGCGAGGGGGAGTACGCCGGCAAGTGCGCCGAGCTGTGCGGCCAGTACCACTCGATGATGCTCTTCAACGTCAACGTCGTGAGCGAGGCGGAGTACGAGGACTACCTCGAATCGCTGCGCGCTGCCGGCCAGACGGGCGACATCAACGACGAGTACGACCGACTGCAGAACCTGCCCGGCACGGGTGCGAGTTCCGAGGGAGACCACTGATCATGGCGACGACGCTTCCGTACGAGGAGACGACGCAGGGTCGACCGACCACTCTGCCGCCTCGCCAGGCCGCTCTGCTCAGCGCAACGCGCGTCGAGCAGAAGGGCAACATCGTCGTCAAGTGGATCACCTCCACCGACCACAAGACGATCGGCTACATGTACCTGATCGCCTCGGTGATCTTCTTCCTGCTCGGCGGCGTCATGGCGCTGATCATCCGCGCAGAGCTCTTCGAGCCGGGCATGCAGATCATCCCGACGAAGGACCAGTACAACCAGCTGTTCACGATGCACGGCACGATCATGCTGCTGATGTTCGCGACGCCGCTGTTCTTCGGCTTCGCCAACGCGATCATGCCCCTCCAGATCGGCGCCCCCGACGTCGCGTTCCCGCGACTGAACGCCTTCTCCTTCTGGCTCTTCCTCTTCGGCTCGACGATCGCCGTCGCCGGCTTCCTCACCCCCCAGGGTGCGGCCGCCTTCGGCTGGTTCGCGTATCAGCCGCTCGCCAATGCCAGCTTCTCGCCCGGCGTCGGCGGAAACCTGTGGATGCTCGGCCTCGGCATGAGCGGCTTCGGGACGATCCTCGGCGGCGTGAACTTCATCACCACGATCATCACGATGCGCGCGCCCGGCATGACCATGTGGCGGATGCCGATCTTCACCTGGAACACGCTGGTCACCAGCATCCTGGTCCTGATGGCCTTCCCCGTGCTCGCCGCCGCGATCCTGGCCGCCGCCGCGGACCGCGTGCTCGGCGCCCACATCTACGACCCCGCGAACGGCGGCGTGCTGCTGTGGCAGCACCTGTTCTGGTTCTTCGGGCACCCCGAGGTGTACATCATCGCGCTGCCGTTCTTCGGCATCGTCTCGGAGATCTTCCCGGTCTTCAGCCGCAAGCCGATCTTCGGCTACAAGACGCTCGTGTACGCGACCATCGCCATCGCGGCCCTCTCGGTGGCGGTGTGGGCGCACCACATGTACGTCACCGGCGCGGTGCTCCTGCCGTTCTTCGCCCTGATGACGATGCTCATCGCGGTGCCGACAGGGGTGAAGATCTTCAACTGGATCGGCACCATGTGGCGAGGGTCCGTGACCTTCGAAACGCCCATGATGTTCGCCCTGGGCTTCCTCGTCTCGTTCGTCTTCGGCGGACTGACCGGCGTCATCCTCGCCTCCCCGCCGCTCGACTTCGCACTCTCGGACTCCTACTTCGTGGTCGCGCACTTCCACTACGTCGTCTTCGGCACCGTCGTGTTCGCGATGTTCGCCGGGTTCTACTTCTGGTGGCCCAAGTGGACCGGCAAGATGCTCAACGAGCGTCTCGGCGTCGTGCACTTCTGGATGCTGTTCATCGGCTTCCACATGACGTTCCTCATCCAGCACTGGCTGGGCGTCGACGGCATGGTGCGCCGCTACGCGGACTACTCGGCGGCCGACGGCTGGACGTGGCAGAACCAGGTGTCGACCGTGGGCGCGATGCTTCTCGGCGCGTCGATGATCCCGTTCCTCTTCAACGTCTGGATCACGGCGCGGAAGGCACCTCGTGTCACCGTCAACGACCCGTGGGGCTACGGCGCTTCGCTCGAGTGGGCGACGTCGTGCCCGCCGCCTCGCCACAACTTCACGTCGATTCCCCGGATCCGCAGCGAGCGGCCCGCTTTCGACCTGAACCACCCCGAGGCGGGCATCCCCGTGGGCGTGGGACCGGCGAAGGACGCCCCCGAAGCCCCGGTCGTCGATCTCGCCGAAGGAGAGGTGAAGTAAGTGCGTACGAACACCGGACTCTGGTGGCTCCTGACCGTCTTCTTCCTGCTGGTCGCGGTCATCTACACCGGCTGGAACCTGCTCTCGCACTGGGACACGAACCTGACGGGCGGCCAGTCCTACTGGGAGACCGTCACCCTCTCGATCGAGTGGGTCGGCAGCGTCGCGCTCCTCTTCACGGCTCTGATGAGCGCCCTCATCGCGTTCTACATCGGTCGCGTGCACAAGGCACAGGGCGGCGAGCTGCCCGAAGACATCCTCACCTCGGACATCGACGACGGCGACCCCGAGGTCGGCGAGTTCAGCCCGTGGTCCTGGTGGCCCATCGTGCTCGCGTTCTCGGCCGCCCTCGGCATGATCGGGCTCGCTGTCGGCGCGTGGATGTTCCCGATCGGCCTCGCCGTGTTCGCCGTCGCGATCGTGGGCTGGGTGTACGAGTACTACCGCGGGTACTTCGCCCGCTGATCGTGCCTCTCAGGCCCTCACGGGTGCGGCTTCATGCCGCCGCCGTCTCCGATACCGGAGTGCATCGCACCGTGAACCAGGATGCCGCCTTCACGGCGTCCTGGGGCGGCGCGGTGGCGGACGGTGTCGGCGGGGGGCCGGCGGGAGATCTGGCCTCGGCGGCGTTCGTGCACCGGCTCGCGGCCGGTCGCGGCAGCCTCCCCGTGGACGCCGAGACACTCGCGGTGAGCGTGCGGACTGCGAACTGGGACCTGCGCGCCCACGTCGAGCGCGACCCCGCGCTGTCGGGGATGGCGACGACCTTCACCGGCGTCTTCGTCTCGGAAGCCGACACGCTGCTGCTGGCCCACACGGGCGACTCCCGGGCGTATCTCCTGCGGGACGGCCAGCTGACCCAGCAGACGCGGGACGACTCGTACGTGCAGGTGCTCGTCGATCGTGGGCTGGTCCGCGAGGAGGACGCAGCGTCCCATCCCCGTCGAAATCTCATCACCGCCTCACTGAGCGGCGGGGAGCGGGACCGGGTGACCGTGGTCGAGCACGACGCGCGTCCCGGTGACCGCTGGGTGCTGTGCAGTGACGGCCTCAGCGACTACGTGCCGCACGCGGACATCGAAGAGGTCGTCGCGTCCCACGAGCACGCGGCCGACGCGGCTCAGGCGGCGGTGGCACTCGGACTCGCTGCCGGCACACGTGACAACGTGACGGTGGTCGTCTGCGACGTCGAGGTCGGAGATGTGGCGCCGGCGATCGCTCCACGGCCGCACACCTCGTTCTACGGTGCGGCTGCGGCGAGGTTCACGGAAGGCCTGGAGACGGCCTGAGTCGCCGTCCGGCGGCTCCGATCAGCGCGCCACCGGCTGACGGACGACCATGACCTGGGCGTCGAACACCCGGGGGAGCGGGCCCTCGTCGTTCTCGGTGGGCTGGCCTTCGCGCACCCAGTACTCGTACCCGCCGATCATCTCCTTGACGCTGTAGCCGAGCTTGGCGAACTCCAGCGCCGCCTTCGCCCCTGCGTTGCAGCCCGGGCTCCAGCAGTAGACCACGACGGGCACGGCGGGATCGAACTCGGCCGCAGCGCGCTTGGCGATCTCGGCACGCGGAACATGCACCGCGCCGGAGATGCGTCCCTGCTGCCACGCCTCGGCACTGCGCACGTCGACGAGCACGAATCGTTCGCCGGCCTTCTGCGCGGCGTACACGTCGGAGGCGTCGGTCTCGAGGGAGAGCTTGGCGGAGAAGTAGTCGAATGCCGTCGTCGTCATGGCTTCAGGCTATGCGGTGCGCGCTGATCGATATGGCGGATGCGCGGCCATCCGTCGGCGGATTCCTGCCGATGACGGCTGCACTCAGTGCGTCGCGCGCCGACCCGGCGGGACCTGGCTCGGCACCGACGCAGGATGCCCCGGCCACGAGCTCCCGTGAGGGGTCGTGCCGGGGCATCCGGGCGGAAGAACAGCGGCTACTGCCCGTTCTCCTTCTCGCGATTGCGGGCCTTCTTCTCGCCGTCCTCGGGCACGATGATGTTCGAGGGCCGGACGGCGGTCTCGCTGTTGCGACCGTCGTCGATCGGGGTGTGGGGAGCGTCGGGGACTCCGGCGCGCTCGTGCGCCGCCTGGAGCTCGGCGTCCTCCTCCTCGGCGATGTGGTCGAGCGAGTGGTGCTGGTGGGCGAGCGCCGCATCGAGCTCCGCCTGGGTGACGGGGGAGAGGCGGTCCTCGAAGAACCAGCGCGAGATCGACGCACGGACGTTCTCGTGCCACGGGATGCGACCCTGCGCATTGGGGCGCACGACGAGCGGCTCGTAGTTCTCGATGTCGACGAGCTTGTAGCGCTCGTACTCGTCCACCGGCTGGTGGACCTCGATGTACTCGCCGCCCGGGAGGCGCACGATGCGGCCCGACTCGTAGCCGTGCAGCGCGATCTCGCGGTCCTTCTTCTGCAGCGCGATGCACATGCGCTTGGTGACGAAGTACGCCACGATCGGGCCCAGGATCAGAAGCGCCTGGAGCGTGTGGATGACGCCTTCCATCGTGAGCCAGAAGTGGGTCGCGATGATGTCGGAGGCGGCGGATGCCCACAGGACCGCGTAGAACGTGACGCCGGCGGCGCCGATCGCGGTGCGGGTCGCCGCGTTGCGCGGACGCTGGGCGATGTGGTGCTCCCGCTTGTCGCCCGTGACCCACGCCTCGATGAAGGGGTAGATCAGGACGAGCACGATGAACACGCCGATCACGGCGAGCGGGACGAGGATGTTGAACGACCAGGTGCGGTCGAGGAACACGATCTCCCAGCCCGGCGGGACGAGGCGCAGCGCGCCGTCGGCGAATCCGATGTACCAGTCGGGCTGCGTTCCGGCCGACACCGGGGACGGGTCGTAGGGGCCGTAGTTCCAGATCGGGTTGATCGTGAAGAGCGCCGCGATGAGCGCGATCACGCCGAACGTGATGAACAGGAAGCCGCCCATCTTCGACATGTACACCGGCATCATCGGGTAGCCGACGACGTTGCTGTTCGCACGGCCGGGGCCGCCGAACTGGGTGTGCTTGTTGATCACCATCAGCATGAGGTGAAGGACGAGCAGGCCGACCAGGATCGCGGGAAGCAGCAGGATGTGCAGCGAGTAGAGGCGTCCGACGATCGCGGTGCCGGGGAACTCGCCGCCGAACAGCAGGAACGAGGTCCAGGTGCCGATCAGCGGGATGCCCTTGACCATGCCGTCGATGATGCGAAGGCCGTTGCCCGAGAGCACATCGTCGGGGAGCGAGTAGCCGGTGAAGCCCTCGCCCATGGCCAGGATGAACAGCACGAAGCCGATCACCCAGTTCAGCTCGCGCGGCTTGCGGAAGGCGCCGGTGAAGAAGACCCGCAGCATGTGCACGCCGATGCCGGCGACGAAGACGAGCGCGGCCCAGTGGTGCATCTGACGGACGAGGAGCCCGCCGCGGAGGTCGAAGGAGATCTCGAGCGTGGAGGCCATGGCCGCCGACATCTCGATGCCGCGCATCGGGAGGTAGGCGCCGGTGTAGTGGGTCTCGACCATCGACGCCTGGAAGAAGAACGTCAGGAACGTTCCCGTGAGCAGGACGACGACGAAGCTCCACAGGGCGATCTCACCCAGCATGAACGACCAGTGGTCGGGGAAGATCTTGCGGCCGAGCTCCTTGACGAAGCCGGAGAGGCTGGTGCGCTCGTCGATGTAGTTCGACGCGGCGCCGACGAAACGGCCGCCGAGGGGCTTGTCGCGCGGCGGCAGCTGAGCCGGCGGGGCCTCGGTGAGGTTCTCGTTAGGGGCGGTTGCGGTACTCAATGACGCTCCCAGAAGCTCGGGCCGACGGGCTCGGTGAAGTCGCTGCGTGCGACCAGGTAGCCCTCATCGTCGACGGTGATCGGAAGCTGAGGCAGCGGACGGGCCGCCGGGCCGAAGATGACCTTGGCGGCGTCGGTGACGTCGAACTGCGACTGGTGACAGGGGCACAGCAGGTGGTGGGTCTGCTGCTCGTAGAGCGCCACCGGGCAGCCGACGTGCGTGCAGACCTTGGAGTACGCGACGATGCCGTCGTACGACCAGTCCGCACGCTCCGGTGACTCGGTGATGTCCTCGGGCAGGAGACGCATCAGCAGGACGATCGCCTTCGCCTTCTCCTCGAGGTAGCCGTCGCTGTGCGACAGGGCTGCGAGCTCTTCGGGGATGACGTGGACGGCGGAGCCGAGAGTGACGTCGGCGGCGCGGATGGGCTCGCCGCTCGGGTCGTGAGCGAGGCGCGAGCCTTCCTTCCACATCGTGTGCTCGAGGAGAGCGACCGGGTCGCCGCCGATCGGGTGCTCGGGCGAGTCCTGGGGTGCGAGGCCGCGGAAGAGGACGATGCCCGGGGCCACCGAGGCGATGAGCGCGGCGATCATCGAGTTGCGGATCATCACGCGGCGTCCGAAGCCGGACTCCTCGTTGGCTTCGGCGAAGGCCTGGATGGCCGCCTCACGCGTCGTGTCGCGCCCACGGGTCGCGTGCCGCGGCTCCGTGAACTCCTTGTCGGACATGATCGCCTTCGACCAGTGGATCGCTGCGATGCCGATCGCGAGGAGGGCGAGCGCGATGCCGAGGCCGATGAAGAGGTTGTTGTTGCGGATGTCGACCATCCGGCCGCTCTCGATCGGGAAGAGCATGTAGGCGGCGATGGCCCAGATGCTTCCCGCGATCGAGAGGTAGAAGAGCGTGTAGACCGTGCGAACGGCGGCCTTCATGGCCACCGGGTCCTTGTCGGTCATCCGCTCGCGATGCGGAGGGAGCTCCGGGTTGCGCACCGGGTCGCTGACCGCGACGGCGAGCCCGGGGGAGGGCTTCCAGGAAGCCCTCTCGTGCTCGAGCGGGTCGTCCTCGTGTGCCATGCTGCTCCTCGTCAGTTCTTGCGTGTCAGTTCGTTCAGTTGGATTTCGCCGTGATCCACACGGTGAGGGCGATCAGCGAACCGATCCCGAAGATCCAGATGAAGAGGCCCTCGGAGACGGGGCCGAGCGAGCCGAGGGTGAACCCACCCGGGGACTCGTGCTCCTGCAGATAGAGCAGGTACGTGATGATGTTGCGCTTGTCCTCGGTCGTCAGCGTCATGTCGTTGAAGACCGGCATGTTCTGCGGGCCCGTCACCATCGCCGCGTACATGTTGAGCGGGCTCGTGTCGTAGAGCGCAGGGGCGTACTTGCCCTCGGTCAGCGCACCGCCGGCGCCGGCGACGTTGTGGCACATGGCGCAGTTGATGCGGAAGAGCTCGCCGCCCTCCGCCGCGATGCCCTCGCCGTCGAGCACTTCCTCGTCGGGGAAGCTGGGGCCGGGGGCGATGCTCTGGATGTAGGCGCCCACGGCGGCGATCTGCTCATCGGTGAACTGCGCGGGCTTCTGCGGAGCCTGCGGGCCCTGCATCTGCAGCGGCATCCGGCCGGTGCTCATCTGGAAGTGCACCGCGAGTTCGCCGACGCCGTACAGCGACGGTCCGTCGTTCGTGCCCTGGACGTCGAGTCCGTGGCAGGTGGCGCAGTTCGCCTGGAAGAGCTTCTTGCCGTCTTCGACCGTGGCTGCGGTCGTGACCGACGACTCGGTCGTCGTGGCGGCTACGGCCGCCGAGGCACCGGCGTACACGCCGCCGGTGATCAGAAGGCCGATGCCGATGAGTGCGGTTGCGGCCCAAGGGCTGCGACGGCCTTTCGAGCGGCGCGAGGTCTCACGTGCCATGTCGGGAATCAGCTCCGCTCTTATTTCAGGAAGTAGATGACGAGGAACAGGGCGATCCAGACGACGTCGACGAAGTGCCAGTAGTACGACACCACGATCGAGGACGTCATCTCTTTGCGCCCGAAGTTCTTGACGGCGTACGCGCGGCCGATCACGAGGAGGAACGCGATGAGGCCGCCGGTGACGTGGAGGGCGTGGAACCCGGTCGTCAGGTAGAAGGCCGACGCGTAGGAGTTCGCGCTGATGGGCATTCCCTCTGCGACGAGCTGCGCGTACTCCCAGACCTGGCCGGACACGAAGATCGCGCCGAGTGCGAACGTCAGCCAGAACCACTCGACCATGCCCCAGCCGAGCCACCCGCGCTTCTTCGTCGAGTAGGGCTGGAAGCGCTCGGCGGCGAAGACGCCCATCTGGCACGTGACCGAGGACAGCACGAGGATGATCGTGTTGACGGTCGCGTACGGGATGTTGAGCAGCTGGGTCTCTTGCGCCCACAGGTCGGGCGAGGTGCTGCGGAGGGTGAAGTAGATCGCGAAGAGGCCCGCGAAGAACATCACCTCGCTGCCGAGCCAGACGATGGTGCCGACGGCGACCGGATCCGGCCGCTTGACGGACCGCATGGCCTGGGCGTAGGTCGCTGAGGAGGTCGTCACATTCCCCATTATGGCCGATCCTGGGACGCGAATCTCGCATCGGGCGGCATGTACTTGGCCCGACCGGAACTTAGGCCAACCTAAGAGAACACCGCGAGTCCGCCGTGAAGACGGGATGAGGACGCAGAACCGCCCGGGCTGGCATGCCGTGTCACGAAACGGTTGCGATATCGGCCGCGAGGCTAGGCTTCTGCGTTATGGCGGAGCTGTACACCTGGCCGGGCATCCTCACGACACTTCTCGAGCGACGCGACCTCAGCGTCTCGGAGTCGACGTGGGCGATGCGGCAGATCATGTCGGGCGCGGCGACGCCGTCCCAGCTGGGCGGATTCCTCGTCGCGCTGCGCGCGAAGGGGGAGACGGTCGACGAGATCGTCGGGTTCCGAGACGCCATCCTCGAGGCCGCGTTGCCGCTGCCCGTCGACCCGGCGGTGCTCGACATCGTCGGCACCGGGGGCGATCGCTTCGGCACGGTGAACGTCTCGACGATGTCGGCGCTGGTGGCCGCGGCATCCGGAGTCCCCGTCGTCAAGCACGGCAACAAGGCGGCCAGTTCGGCCTCGGGCTCGTCGGACGTGCTGGCCGCACTCGGGATCGATCTCACGATCAGCCCCGAGCAGGTCGCCGAGACGCTGTCGCGCGCGGGCATCACGTTCGCCTTCGCCTCGGCGTTCCACCCCGGATTCCGCCATGCGGGCCCCACTCGCAGCGAGCTCGGAGTGCCGACGGTGTTCAACTTCCTGGGCCCGCTCTGCAACCCTGCGCGAGCCGAGGCCAACGCCGTCGGCGTCGCGCACCTCGACCGCGTGCCGCTCATCACGGGCGTCTTCCGCACGCGCGGGGCCACGGCGCTGGTGTTCCGCGGCGACGACGGCCTCGACGAGCTGACGACGACCGGCCACAGCAGGCTGTGGGAGGTGAGCCGCGGCGACATCCACGAGCACGACCTCGACCCGCGCGACCTCGGCATCCCGCTGGCCGACATCGACGACCTGCTCGGCGGCGACCCGGCGCACAACGCCGAGGTGGTGCGACGGGTGCTGGCCGGCGACAGCGGGCCCGTCCGCGACATCGTGCTGCTGAACGCCGCCGCCGGCATCGTCGCGTACCGGCTCTTCCGCGACGCCACCGAGGTGCAGCGCCCCATGCTCCAGCGGCTCGCCGAGGCCCGCGACTCCGCGGCCGAGGCGATCGACAGCGGTGCCGCCGAGGCCACTCTCGAGCGGTGGGTCGGAGTCACGCGCGAGCTCGCGGCCTGACGGCATGCCCCGGAACGTGCGTCTGCGGCGCGGTCTCTTCCCGAGCAGCCGGGCGCGGGGCTAGCGTGGCATCAGTACGCCGCCACCCTCAGGAGGACGCCATGACCCAGGAACCCCTCGCCACCGCCGACACGATCGAGCCGCCGGCCAAGCAGGTGGGACTCGTGAAGGCCGTGGGCATCCTCGGGATCATCGGAGGCGTCCTGCTGATCGTGGTCGGAATCATCGCGTGGATCGGCGTCACGACCCAGCTCACGGCCGAGAACATCACCATCCCGGACGATGCGGCGGCCTTCCAGGGTCAGCAGGTCACCGGCCCGGTCACGGCCTACGTCCAGGCCGAGGTCATCAACAAGCACGCCCTCGAGGCGTCCGGCGGCAAGACGTACGCCGAACTCCCGCAGGACGATCCGGTGCGGGCCACGGTCATGCAGGCGTCGTTCCTGCGCGCGTCGCTGTTCACGTCGGTCGTCGCGTACGGCGTCGCCCTCTTCGCCGCGGGCATGGGCGTGCTGGCGATTCTGTTCGGCTGGGCGATCCATCGCCTGGCGAGCGTTCCGGTCGTGGTGAAGCGAGCGCCCGTCGCCCCTTGACGATCGGCCCCAGCGGCGTTCGCCTGAACCGATGAATCCCCACGAGGCCCTCACCGAGATCGCCACCCTGCTCGAGCGGGAGCGCTCGTCGCGCTACAAGTCGAAGGCGTTCCGCGCGGCGGCCGACGCGATCGAGCACCTGACCGACGAGCAGCTGGGGGATGCCGCATCCCTTCGCCGTCGCAAGGGCATCGGCGACTCCACCTTCGGCGTGATCCAGGAGGCCCTGGCCGGCGGAGTGCCGGCGTACCTGGCCGACCTCCGGCAGCGCGCGGGCGTGCAGGTGGCCTCGGACCTGCGTGGTCTGCTGCGCGGCGACCTCCACTCGCACAGCGACTGGTCCGACGGGCTCACCCCGATCGAGCTCATGGTCGAGGCGGCGCGCGCCCTCGGACACGAGTACCTGGCGCTCACCGACCACTCGCCCCGCCTGCGCGTCGCGAACGGCCTGTCGCCCGAGCGGCTGCGGGAGCAGCTCGAGGTGGTGGCCGGCATGAGCGGCGGCGGGTTCACCCTGCTCTCGGGCATCGAGGTCGACATCCTCGACGACGGCGCACTGGACCAGGAGCCCGGGCTGCTGGACGAACTGGATGTCGTGGTGGCCTCGGCGCACTCGAAGCTGCGCATGGAGCGCGGCCCGATGACGCGGCGTCTGGTCGCGGCGGCGTCGAGCCGGCACGTGGATGTGCTCGGCCACGTCACCGGTCGGCTCGTGGAGGGCTCGCGCGGCACGCGTCCGCAGTCCACGTTCGACGCGAAGGCGGTCTTCGAGGCCTGCGCGTCGCACGGCGTCGCGGTCGAGATCAACTCGCGGCCGGAGCGCCAGGACCCGCCCGACGAGCTCATCGCGCTCGCGCTGGAGAGCGGATGCCTCTTCTCGATCGACTCGGACGCGCATGCGCCCGGTCAGCTCTCCCTCATCGACCACGGCGCTGCGCGCGCCGAGCGGGCCGGCGTGCCCGCCGAGCGGATCGTGACGACCTGGCCGCTCGACCGGCTGCGCGAGTGGACCTCACGGGACCGCTGATGTCGGGCGACGGGACTACGGTGGCGTCGTGAACTTCACCCGCACCGATCTGACCGATCGCAACGACGCGGAGTTCGCCGAGCTGCTGAGGCTGATCGACGCCCTCCCGGCCGAGCGGCTCGACGCGGAGTTCGCCGGCGGCGCGCGTGACCGCACGGTGCGCGATGTCGTCGCCCACCTGCACGCGTGGCACATCCTGCTCGAGAAGTGGTACGCCGACGGCACGGCCGGTGGTTCGCCCGCCATCCCCGCAGACGGCTATACCTGGAGCCGGCTCGCGGAGCTGAACGAAGCCCTCCGGCAGCAGTGGCAGGCCACGAACCTCGCCGAGCTGATGACGCTGCTGCGCGCCTCCCACGAATCCCTGCAGGCGGTGGTCGCCCTCCACACCGACGAGGAGCTGGCCGACCCGACAGCCTTCGTCTGGACGCAGGGCTCCCCGCTCGGGGAGTTCGTCTGGGAGTGCGGCGGCAACCACTACGTGTGGGCCAGGGGAGTCATCGCGGTCGGGCTCGGGCTCGCGGTGCCCCAATAGACTCGCTGAAGTGACCCCCGACCTCGCCGCTCATGCGCGACGAGGACTCCCGTGGCTCGTGATCGCCGGCGTGATGGTCGCCGCACTGAGCCTGCGTGGCCCGATCGTGGCGACGACCCCGGTGCTCACGCAGATCGAGGATGACTTCGGCATCGGCTCGGCCACCGCGGGACTGCTGACCACCGCGCCCGTGCTGATGTTCGCGGTCCTGACGCCGGTCGCCGCACTCGTGATCCGCCGCGCCGGCGCGGAGCTGGCCCTGCTCATCTCGCTGAGCGGCGTGCTGATCGGCACGCTCGTGCGGGCTCTTCCCGGATTCGGCTGGATGCTGACGGGCATGGTGATCATCGGAGCCTCGATCACGATCGGCAACGTCGTGATCCCCGTCATCATCCGCCGCGACGTGGCGCCCGATCGTGTGGCCCTGGTGACGGCGGCGTACGCGGCGACGCTCAACGCCGGCTCGCTCCTCACCTCGCTCCTGACGGCGCCGATCGCGGCGCTGATCGGGTGGCCGGCCGCGCTGCTGACCTGGTCGCTCATCACCGTCGCCGGCATCGTGCTGTGGACCGTCCACCTCCGGCGCGCGCGGCGCGCGGGCGCGGACGCCGGCGACCGGTACTCGGGCGCGCAGCCGGTCACAGCCCGCCCCACAGCGACAGGCGTCGACCCGGCGGCGCTGACCGGACCGCTGCCCGTCGTCGCCCGCGATCGGTCACTGCTCGGGCGTCCGGTGGTCTGGCTTCTCCTGGCCGCCTTCGGCCTGCAGTGCCTCATCTACTACGCGCTCTCGACGTGGCTGCCGACCTTCGCCGCCGACGAGCTGGGGCTCGATGCGGCCGCAGCCGGCGCGATCGCGTCGGTCTACCAGGGTGTCGGCATTCTCGGCGCCTTCCTCGTGCCGCTGCTGCTGCGCTTCACCCCGCGGATCGTGACGCCGCTCGTGATCTGCGCGTCGTGGCTCACCGTGACGACCGGCCTCGTGTTCGCGCCAGAGCTGCTGTGGGTGTGGCTGGCGGTCGGCGCGATCGGGCACGCGGGCGGGTTCGTCGTGATCTTCTCGGCGCTCGTGGCCGTCGCCCGCAGCGATTCCGAGGCGGCGGGCATGTCGGCGCTCATCCAGGGCGGCGGCTACACCATCGGGGCGCTCGGTGCGCCGCTGATGGGCGGCCTTCTCGAGGCGACCGGAGGGTGGACCGCCGCACTCGTCCTCATGCTGGTGCTGGCCGTCGTGTACTGCGTCGCGCTGCTGGCGGCGGTGGCGGCATCCGCCCGCGCGACGCGCTGACTCCTCAGGCGATGTCGGCCGTGTCGATCCGGTCGAGGGTGTCGACGATCCTCGTCATGGCGGCGCCCAGGGCCCATCGCTCGGCGAGGGCCGCGGCATCCGCCTTTGCTCGCTGGTCGAGCGGACGAAGACGCGAGTCGACCGCGGGGATCGGAAGGTCTCGCACCACCGCGACGACCTTCGGGGCGACGGCGAGGTAGCCGCCGCCGGCCGCGAGCTTGGCGCGCACCCCGGCAGACATGCCCTCACCCGCCTCGGCGGCCGCCAGGATCCCGGGAAGGTCGCCGTGCGCGGCGAGGAGCGTGGCCGCGGTCTTGTCGCCGATGCCGGCCACTCCGGGCAGCCCGTCCGACGAGTCGCCGCGCAGCGTGGCGAAGTCCGCGTACTGGCTCGGCAGCACACCGTACTTGGTCACGACAGTGGCCTCGGTGACGACCTCGAGATTGCTCATGCCGCGTGCCGTGTAGACCACGCGGACGTCGTGGGCGTCGTCGACGAGCTGGAAGAGATCGCGGTCGCCGGTGACGATGTCGACCGGCAGGCCCGCGTCGGTGGCGAGTGTGCCGATCACGTCGTCGGCCTCGTGCTCGGCCACGCCGACGATCCGGATGCCGAGGATCTGGAGCGCCTCGCGGATCACCGGGACCTGCACCTCGAGCGGATCCGGCACGACCTCGACGTCGGGACCGCTCGCGACCACCTCGGCGACGCGGTGGGTCTTGTAGGTGGGAATGAGGTCGACGCGCCACTGCGGCCGCCAGTCGTCGTCCCAGCACGCCACCAGGTGCGTGGGGCGGTACGTCGTCACGAGCTTCGTGATGATGTCGAGGAAGCCGCGCACGGCGTTCACCGGTGTGCCGTCGGGCGCCCGGACCGTGTCAGGCACCCCGTAGAACGCGCGGAAGTACAGCGAGGCGGAGTCGAGCAGCATCAGGCGGTCGGTCACCGCATCATCCTGGCACGCGGTGCCGACGCGCGGGGGAGGAGCGGATGCCTCACCCCGGCGCCTCAGGTGAGCTCGTAGGTGATGTGCGTGACGTGGGCGGTCGGCCGGACTCGAACCGGGACGAGGCGCCGCGGCGGAACGCCGTCGAAGACGCGCACGATGTCGGTGCGCCCGCCGAACCCGAGAGTGAGCGGGGCGACGTGCAGCCGCAGCTCGTCGAGCAGCCCGAGCGCGAGGTACTGGTTGATGGTGTCGGCGCCGCCCGCGATCGCCACGTCGGCGTCACCCGCCGCGGCGCGCGCCCGGGCGAGGGCGGCCTCGGGTCCGTCGGTCACGAAGAAGAACGTCGTGCCGCCCTCCATCGCGAGCGGTTCACGGGCGTGATGCGTGAGGACGAAGACCGGTGCGTGGTACGGCGGCCCGGGGCCCCACCACCCCTTCCAGTCGCCGGTCCACTCGCCGCGGACCGGGCCGAACATGTTGCGGCCCATGATGTAGGCGCGCGCGGCGAGGATCCCCGCCACCTCCTCCTCGTTCTCGTCGCCGTGGACGAACATCCAGTCGTGGAACGCCTCGTCCACACCATCGCCGAACGGGGCGTCCTCGCGCTGGTTCGGGCCGGTGGAGTATCCGTCCGCCGAGATCGAGATGTCTGCCGTCACGCGTGCCATGCCTCCACCCTGGCGGACGGCGGTCGGTCGGGGGAAGGCCTGTGGCGTGATCGCGGCCGCCCCGGTCGTTCACCTGACGGTCGGGTGCCGGTCGCCCGCAGGTCGCCACCTCGTTCACCCCGACCCATCACCGTGGTCGGACCGGTATGGACAGGGGGGTGGCATGGCTCGGACGGACGTTCTCGCATGGGTCGAATCGCCCCTGCAGCTGCTCGGTGCTGCCGAGTGGGCGGATGCGCACGCCACCACAGTGCCGGTGGCCGGCCGGCTCACACCGCAGATGTCCGCCACCGCCGACGAGCTGCTCTCCCGCGGCGCGCGGTTCGGGGCGCTCGAGCCCTACCTCGGGATCCCGTTCTCGCTCCTGTCACGCCACGGTCACTGGCTGGTCGGCGACGGGTTCTCCGGACAGTTCCGGCTGGCCGCATCGCTTCTCCGGCCACACCGCATCACGTTCCTCGACGACGGAGCGCACGTGATCGCCTACGCCGACGCGCTGCTCGGACGGCGGCCCTATGCGCGTCCGGGCATCGAGGAGCGCGGTCTGACGACGCGGGTGGCCCCCTTCGCGCATGAGACGGTGCTGCGACGAGCAGCCGCCGGCCGCGCGGACTTCTTCACCGCCTTCGATCTCGGACACGAGCGCGCCGACGCCCTCCGCGACCGCGGGTTCGGCATCCGGCGTCACGGCTTCGACTGGACCCGCGATGCGGCGCCCGCCGCGCCCGAGCTCGGTGGCCGCATCGTGCTGGGGAGCGCTCAGCCCGTCGACGGCCGGATGCCGCTCGGCGACTACGTCGCGTGGGTGACGGATGCCGCGGCCCCGGGCCCCGCGGTCTATCTGCCGCACCGCCGCGAGACCGCGGACCAGCTCGCTGCCGTCGCCGCCGTGCCGGGGCTCACGATCCGCGAGACGAGCCTCCCCGTCGAGCTGGTGCTGGCCGGAGCCGGCCGCGCGCTCGACATCCGGACCCTGGCATCCAGCACGACGACCACACTTCCGCTCGTGCTCGCCGGGACGGGCTCGACGCTTCGCATCGGCCGCGGGGCCGCGACCGTGCCGGAGCCGGCGGCATGAGCGAGGTCGTCGCGATCATCCCCGCCCGGGGAGGATCCAAAGGCGTTCCGCGCAAGAACCTGCGCCGGGTCGGCGGCATCCCTCTCATCGCCCGGGCCATCGAGGCCGCGCGTCGGTGCCCGTCGATCGACCGGGTGGTCGTCACGACCGACGACGCCGACATCGCGGCCGTTGCGGGCGAGTGGGGTGCCGAGGTCGTCGAGCGGCCCGCGTCGCTCGCCGGGGACGAGGCCACGTCGGAGACAGCGCTCCTCCACGCTCTCGAGGTTCTCGAGGAACGGCGGGTCGACACCGGGGTGGTGGTCTTCCTCCAGGCGACGTCGCCCTTCATCGACGTGTCGGCGCTCGACGAGGCCGTGCACCTCGTGCGCTCCCGGCGCCGGGACAGCGTGTTCTCGGCGGTGGAGACCTACGGCTTCCTGTGGGCGAAGGCGTCCCGATCGGCCGCGACCGCGATCAACCACGACGCCGACCTCCGTCCCCGTCGCCAGGATCGCGAGCCGCACTACCTCGAGACCGGCGCGTTCTACGTGATGCGCGCGGCGGGGTTCCGTGCCGCGGGTCACCGGTTCTTCGGCAGCATCGGCATCGCCGAAGTGGCGGAGCGCACCGCGATCGAGATCGACACGGTGGCGCAGCTCGCGATCGCCCGAGCGCTCGCGCCCCTCATCGACACCCCGACGGCGATCGACGTCGATGCGGTCGTCACAGACTTCGACGGCGTCCACACCGACGACTCCGTGCGTGTCG
This sequence comes from Microbacterium sp. CFBP9034, assembly GCF_034045255.1. Classification (NCBI taxonomy): domain Bacteria; kingdom Bacillati; phylum Actinomycetota; class Actinomycetes; order Micrococcales; family Microbacteriaceae; genus Microbacterium; species Microbacterium sp. CFBP9034. The sequence continues at coordinate 2,318,111 of NZ_JAXCWC010000001.1, read as the reverse complement.
ACCAGCACGGCGGGGAGGCCGTCACGGTCAGCCGGTCCGACGGGATGGGTGTCGCGCGGCTGCGCGAGGCCGGCATCCCCGTGCTCATCCTCTCGACGGAGGCAAACCCCGTGGTCGGCGCGCGGGCGCGGAAGCTCCGCGTCGAGGTCGTGCAGGACGTCGCCGACAAGGCACAGGCCCTCCGGACATGGGCGGCGGAGCGCGGCATCCCGCTGGCCCGCATCGCGTATCTCGGCAACGACGTCAACGACCTGGGCTGCCTCGACCTCGTCGGCTGGCCGATCGCCGTGCCCGACGCCCATCCGCTCGTCCTCTCCGCCGCCCGCATCGTGCTGGACCGCCCCGGCGGCGCCGGCGCGGTGCGCGACCTCGCCGAGCGCGTGCTTGCCGGCCGCGCCGCGGCATCCGCTGATCCCCTCACCGCCGCACAGGAGGCACCATGACCGTCACCATCGGATCGCGCGTGATCGGAGGCGGTCGACCCGCCTACGTCATCGCCGAGATCGGCCTCAACCACAACGGCGACGTCGAGTTCGCGAAACGGCTCATCGACGTCGCGGCCGACGCCGGAGCCGACGCCGTGAAGTTCCAGAAGCGCACGCCCGAGCTCGCCACCCCCGAGCACATGCGCGACATCCCGCGCGACACCCCGTGGGGCCGGCTGACGTACCTGAACTACCGCCGTCGCATCGAGTTCGACCGCGAGCAGTACATCGAGATCTCGGACCACGCGCTCCTGCGTGGCCTCGAGTGGTTCGCGTCGCCGTGGGACGAGCCCAGCGTCGCGTTCCTCGAGGACCTCGGCGTGACGGCTCACAAGGTGGCGTCCGCGTCGCTCACCGATCACGGGCTGCTGAGCGCGCTGCGCGACACCGGAAAGACGATCATCCTCTCCACCGGCATGTCGACGATCGAGCAGATCGACGCCGCCATCGACGTGGTGGGCACCGAGCGCCTGCTGCTCATGCACGCCACTTCGACGTATCCGATGGAGCCGAACGAGGCGAACCTGCGGATGATCCCCGCCCTGCGGGAGCGCTTCCCCGGCGTGCCGGTGGGGTACTCGGGCCACGAGCGCGGACTGCAGATCTCCCTCGCCGCGGTGGCCCTCGGCGCCGTCGCGGTCGAGCGCCACATCACGCTCGACCGCACGATGTGGGGCTCGGACCACGCCGCGTCGCTCGAGCCCGCGGGCCTGCAGCACCTGGTGCGCGACATCCGCGTGATCGAGGCGTCGCTCGGCGACGGCGTGAAGCGCGTCTACCCGGGCGAGCTCGCGCCGATGGCGAAGCTGCGCCGCGTCCCGGCGTGACGGCGCCGCGCCGCATCGTAGCCCTCGCCGACACCGACTCCTACGTCAAGTGGGCGGCGGCGCTGCTCGGCACGCTGGACGCGGGATGGGATGCCTCGATCCTCGTCGTCGAGACGCCACTGGTCGTCAGCGACCCGCAGCTGGACGCCGCACTGAGCGGGAGCGATCTGCCGAGTGATCGCGTGTCGCGCGTCGGGTGGGACGCGCTCACGCCACGGCTGTCGACGCTCGGCGCCGACGTCGTGGTGCTCGCGGGCCGCGGTCCGCTCGTGCGCGTCCTGGCGCGCGAGGTGGCGACGCTCAGCCCGCGACCCGTGATCGTCGCCGGGCTGCCCGGCATCTCGATCCCGGCGACGCGCAAGGCGATCGCCTACCGCGCCCAGGCCGACCTGTTCGTCCTCCACTCTCATCGGGAGTGCCGGGACTTCGCGGCCCTGTCGGTGGAGCGCGGGATGCCCCAGCGGTTCGCCCTCGCGACCCTCCCGTTCGCGCGAGGAGGTGCCGAGCTCTCGCAGACCCCGAAGGGGACGGATCTGATCTTCGCGCCGCAGGCGAAGGTGCCCGCCGACCGCCCCGATCGCATGCGGATCGCCCGGCTGCTCGTGCGCACCGCCGACGCCGACCCGTCGCGCCGCGTGGTGGTCAAGCTCCGAGCGGAGCGCGGCGAGCAGCAGACGCACGCCGAGCGCGACGCCTACCCCGACCTGCTCGCGAGCCTCGGCCCCCTCCCGCCGAACCTCGTCACCTCGACCGCCTCGATGCACCGGGCGCTCGATCGGGCCGAAGGCCTCGTGACGGTGAGCTCCACCGCCGCGATCGAGGCCATCGCACGGGGGATCCCGGTGATCGCGCTCGACACCTTCGGCGTGGCGCCCGAGCTGATCAACGAGGTGATGGCGGACGCCGGATTGCTCTCGGGCGAACAGGACGTCGTCGCGCGCCGATTCCGGCATCCGGATGCCGCGTGGCTCGACGACAACTACTTCCACGACGCCGCCGACGACGACTGGACGACCTGCACCGCGGAGCTCGTGGCGGAGAGGCGCGGGGGCACACTCGAGCCCAAGTCGCCGCTCGCACGCCGGGGAGGGGCTCTCCGCGATGCGTGGGAGCGGAAGTCCGTCCTGGGACCCCTGGACCGCACCTTCGCGGGCGCGGTCGCGATGGTGATCGGGATGCCGCTGCGCTTCGCGGTCCGGGTCCTTCAGCGTCTGCGCGACCTGGTGATGGTGCCCCGCACCGCCGCGCGCTGACGGGTCAGCAGCCCGGGCCGGAGGGGTTCTCCCGACACGTCTCGTCGACGAGCGCCGTGCGCACCTCGACGACCCGGACGTCGTAGCCGGCGCTCGTGGCGGTCACGAACCCGTCGACCGGCCGCCAGTACCCGTTGCCGAAGTCGACGGACGCGGCGTACTGCACCGAGACCGCGACCGCGTAGGTGCCGCGTTCGCGATACACGTGGCTGGTGGCCGTCGGCGTGAACTGCGCCTGACCGAGCTGCGCCCAACTCGCCCCGCCGTTCGGCGCGCTGGCGGAGGACCCGTCGCCGTACTCGAAGAGGAACGAGGCGGGGGTGAAGCGCACCGTCACGTCCCAGTCGAGCACCGTTCCCGGCAGGCGCTGCTCGGATGCCGCGGCCACGATGTTGGTCGGCATCCCCTGCACGCCGAAGCCGGCGGGTTCGCCCGAGAGGGACGGTGCGGCGGGCCGGAACGACGCGAGATCGGCCAGCGTGACGTCGGGGAGCCCTGCCACCTCGTAGCCCTCGCGGCAGCCGAGCGGCCCGCACTCCTCCCGCGCGGGCGGAGCCGGCTCGGGCACGGGCTGCGACGGTCGGGGGAGCGAGCCGTCGCTTGCGACCGGCGGCTTCGAGCCGGGGCGCGTGGCGCCGGCGGAGACATCGACCTGGGAGCCGGAGTTGGTTGCGTCGCATGTGGAGGTCCAAGTGCCGACGTCCTCACACACATCCGTGTGTACGACCGGCGAGCCGCCGACAGATAGCAGAGCCAGAACCGCAACCGCTAGGACGTGCACGTTGGAGTTCCAGCCCGCGGACCGATCGATTGGACGAGAAGACCTGTTGGCGATGTGTCGTCGGGGGCGAGCTCGACGGACAAGCTTTGCACCGCGGTCCGGTCGTCATCGACCAAGGACTCACCAGATGAACTGAGAACCTCGATCGCAGAGACGTCGAGACAGACGGCGAGTGTCACCCCGTCGTCATTCTCTGTGTCCAACTCGACGAGCTGTACGGATGACGAGCCACTCACTGATGCGCCGTCTGCGTGATAACTGGTCAGACCTTTGCGATCGGAAGCGTTTAGCTCACCCGTGGTCCACGCGTACACGTCCTCGAACGTCTGGGGATCGCTCAGGTCCACCCGGTTGAGCGCATCGACGTAGGCGCGGTACGTCTCTTCCGCCGCGGCGAATGCCTCGGCCTCGCTCGAGAATCCCGGGGTCGGCTCGCTCGAGGGGACGGGGATGGGGCTGCAGCCGACGAGGGCCGCCACGAGAACGGCCACCGCGAGGGTCAGCGAGGCCGTTCGCGAAGTCACGCCACCACGGTATCCGCGATGGGATCGGGGTCTGCCGACTTATCCACATGCCGGTCCGGCGCGCGCGCTGCACCCGCTCGAACGGCCGGGTGGGGAGGAGCCGGCGGTCGAGTGGGGGCCCATGACCGCCGGCTCTGGGCGACTCGAAGAGGCCGCCCCTTGTGCCCCTGGGGGTGGGCACGAGGCGGGGCCCCGCCGGGCGTCGCGCCCGCCGGTGCCCGCGGTGTCGGACCGGGCCGTCACCGGGGCGGCCGACGTCGTGGAGACATCCTCAGAATCCCACTTCGACCTGGGAATCAGCTTTGTTCGACAGCGTTCGGAGAGCCCATGGACCACGGCTCCGGCGACTGAGATCATGACCTCATGAAGATCGGGAAGCTCCTCGTGGCCGCGGGGCTGGCAGCGGCGATCCTCGGGCTGGGTGCCTGCACGTCGCCCGCCGGCCCGGTGATCGCGCCGATCACGCGAGACGTCGGATCCCTCCAGGGTGAGACGGTCGAACTCGTCGTGGGTCAGGCTCTCAACATCGACACGGGCGACCTCGACGTCACGAGCTACGAGGGCGAGGTCGCCGACCCGGCGATCGCCGAGTTCGTCGCCGGCAGGGAGTCGTACGGGGCCGTCTACAACCCCGGGGTGAAGGCGCTGGCGGAGGGGACGACGACCGTCGTGCTGTCCGACAGCGACGCCGCGACCGAGGACGTCACCTTCACCGTCGAGGTCCGGCCCTGACACCCCATCGCGGTGCGGCCCGCGTACGCTCGAACCGATGGTCTCCCACCCCGCTCCCGACGAGCGCGACGCGCAGCTCAGCGCTCTCCATGCCGACGCCGTCGCACGTCTGAGCGCTCTGGACGACTCGATGAGGCAGCTGCGCTCCGACCGCGGTGCCGACGTCGCCGACGACGAGCACGATCCGGAAGGCGTCACGCTGTCGTCCGAGTGGGCCCGTCTGGCCGGCCTGCGCGCGGGGGTCGCGCGCGAACTCGATGAGATCGACGGCGCCGTCGATCGCCGGGCCGCGGGGGCCGACGGCATCTGCGCGGACTGCGGCCGGGGCATCCCGATCGAACGACTCCTCGCGCGTCCGACCGCGACCCGCTGCGTCGACTGTGCGGCGAAGGCGGGAGGCTGACGTGTCGTTCGGCGCCGCCGCCTCCCGCGACACCCCGAAGCCCGGCTTCCCGCGCGTCCGCCCCACAGACCCCTGCCCGTGCGGCAGTGGCGGGAGGTACGACGGATGCTGCGGCCCGCTGCTGCAGGGCGCTCCCGCCCCCTCGGCCGAGCGCCTGATGCGGTCGCGCTACACGGCGTTCGTCGTCGGTGACAGCCGCTACCTCTCCGACACCTGGCACCCCGGCACGCGGCCCGACGACCTCGAGCTGGATCCCTCGCAGCGCTGGACGGGGCTCCAGATCGTCGCGGTGGAGGCGGGCGGCCCGGGCGACCCGCGCGGCGTCGTGGAGTTCCGGGCGGAGTGGAGGTCCGGGCGGGAACGCGGCGTGCTGGAGGAGCGGAGCAGGTTCGTGCACCGCGGCGAACGCTGGTGGTACCTCGACGGGAACGTCGCGTGATCGACCGGTGACGACGGGCCCGCACCCGTCGCTGCGCCGTTAGCGTGGACGCATGAGCACTCAGGTCGACAAAGCCCAGTCCCTCGCGCGTCTGCATGCCGCGCCCGAGATCCTCCGCGTCGTGAACGTGTGGGACGCCGTCTCCACCAAGACCATCGCCGCACTGCCCGAGACCCGCGCGATCGCCACCGCGGGTCACTCGATCGCCGCCAGCTACGGCTACCGGGACGGCGAGATCCCCCTCGACGTCGCGCTCGACATGCTGGGGCGCATCGTCGAGGCGGCCGGCGACCTGCCGGTGTCGGCCGATCTCGACGCCGGACACGGCAACCCCGGCGAGACCATCCGTCGTGCGATCGGCAAGGGCGTGGTCGGCGCGAACGTCGAGGACCGGCTCCAGCCGCTCGCGGACTCCGTCGCCGCGGTCGAGGCGATCATCGCCGCCGGAGCGGCCGAAGGCGTGCCCTTCGTGCTGAACGCGCGCACCGACGCGATCGTGCGTGGCGGCGATCGCCCGCTGCAGGAATCGATCGCCGACGCGATCGAGCGCGGGCGGGCGTACCTCGGCGCGGGTGCCGACCTGGTGTTCGTGCCGGGCATCCTCGACGCCGACACGACGCGCGCGCTGGTCGAGGGGATCGGCGAGCGCAAGGTCAGCGTGATCGGGCTTCCCGGAGCACTCAGCGCCGCCGAGTACGAAGCGCTCGGGGTCGCCCGCATCTCGTACGGTCCGATGACGCAGCGCGTCGCGCTGACCGCGCTGCAGGATGTCGCGGCCGACCTGTACCGCGACGGCGTGATCCCGTCCTCGACGCGCAGCCTCAACTGATCGGACGCGCATGACCGGGTTCGCCGATGCGCTCGCCGCCGGGCCGGTCGTGCTCGACGGCGGGCTCGGCACGCTGCTCGAGGCGCGCGGGCACGACCTGACCTCGTCACTGTGGTCGGCGCAGCTGCTGCTCCAGGCGCCGTCCGAGATCCGGGCGGCGCACGCCGAGTACTTCCGGGCCGGCGCCCGGATCGCGATCACCTCGTCGTACCAGGTCAGCTACGAAGGACTCGCCGCCGTCGGCCTCGATCGCGACGACGTGGGCGCACTGCTCACGCGCAGCGTCGAGGTGGCTCGCGAGGCTCGCGCCGATGCCGGTCTGTCGGAAGCGGAGGCGTGGGTCGCGGCATCCGTCGGTCCCTACGGCGCCAGCCGTGCGGACGGCAGCGAGTACACCGGCGACTACGGCCTGAGCGTTGCCGAGCTGCGCGCCTGGCACCGGCCGCGTCTGCGGGCTCTCGCGGCCACCGGAGCCGATGTGCTCGCCGTCGAGACGCTGCCGTCGCTGGCCGAGGTCGAAGCGGTGTGCGCCGAGCTGTCCGGCCTCGGCGTGCCCGCCTGGGTGAGCGTGACGGTGGGGCCGGCCGGGCGCCTCCGGACAGGGGAGACGATCGCGGATGCCGCGGCTGTCGTCGCCCGCACGCCCGAAGTCATCGCCTTCGGCGTGAACTGCTGCGCCGTCGCCGATGTGGGTCCGGCGCTCGCCGAGCTGCGGGGCGCCACCGAGCTCCCCGCCGTCGTCTATCCCAATAGCAGCGAGGAGTGGGACGCCGGACGGCGCGCCTGGTCGGGCGCGCCGGCGCCCGTCCACGAGTACGCGCCCGCCTGGGTCGATGGGGGAGCACGCCTGATCGGCGGGTGCTGCCGGGTCGGTCCGGACGAGATCGCACGGATCGCCCGGGCCGTCGCCCACCGCTGAGCGACGCCGGGAATCGGCAGCGCGCGTGCGCTGTTGTCCTCGCCATGGAGCCCGCACCCGTCGACGTCGTCGTGATCGGCGCCGGGCAGGCCGGGCTCTCCGCCGCGTATCACCTGCACCGTCGCGGATTCGTTCCGCTCGGGCGGGCCCAGGCCGAGGACGAGACCTTCGTCGTGCTGGACGCGAACGCCGAAGCCGGCGGCGCGTGGCAGCACCGGTGGGAGTCGCTGCGGATGGCCACGGTGAACGGCATCCACGAGCTTCCCGGGTTCCCCGTGCCGCCCGCCGACCCGCGGGCGGCGAGTCGCGAGGTGCTCCCCACGTACTTCGCGGAGTACGAAGACCGCTTCGCGCTCGACGTGCTGAGGCCCGTGCGCGTGCGCGCGGTGCGGCGCGAGGACGACGACCCGGCCGGGCGGCTCGTGGTCGAGACGGACCGAGGCACGTGGGCGGCGCGGTACGTGGTGAACGCGACCGGCACCTGGAGCCGCCCCTTCTGGCCCCGCTACCCCGGCCAGGAGCGGTTCCGAGGGCGCCAGCTCCACGTCGCCGACTACGTCTCCCGCGACGAGTTCGCGGGCAGGAGAGTGGTGATCGTCGGCGCCGGGGTCTCGGCGGTGCAGCTGCTGGATGAGATCTCGCACGTGGCCGACACCTACTGGGTGACCAGACGCGAACCGGACTGGATCGAGGACGACTTCGACGTACCCGCGCGCGTCGCCGCCATCGCGGGTGTCGAGGATCGGGTAAGCCGCGGCTTGCCGCCGGGCAGCGTGATCTCGGTGACCGGGATGCACTGGACACCGTGGGCGCGCGCGGCCGAGGAGCGCGGCGTCCTGGTGCGGCATCCCATGTTCTCCGCGATCGAGGAGGACGGCGTGCGGATGCCCGATGGCACGCTCGTGGAGGCAGACGTGATCCTGTGGGCGACGGGATTCCGGCCGGCGCTCGATCACCTCGCCCCGTTGCGGCTGCGCACCCCGGAGGGCGGCATCCGCGTCGCGGACGGACGCTCGCTCGATGAGCCGCGCCTGTTCCTGATCGGGTACGGCCCGTCGCAGTCGACCGTCGGAGCGAACCGCGCCGGCCGCGCGGCCGTCCGGGCCATCGTGGGGGAGCGGTCCGCGGTCGCGGCCTGACAGCACCGCACCGCTCGGCAAGGGCGCTCGACCCGCGCGGTCAGCCCTTGAGGCGGTCCGCGTATTCGCGGATGACGCCCCAGGCGCCCTCCGACGTGTTGGACACGATCGACACGGTGGTGCGCGTCTCCGGGTCGAAGCGCGTGCGGATGGACACGCCCGCGTCGTAGCCCTCCAGCACGATGCCGGGTCCGTCGAGGTCGAGCCAGAATCCGAGCCCGTACCGGAGGCCCTCCGAGGGGACCGTGTGGCGCGGCCGCCACATCTCGGCCACGGACGCCTCGGTGAGCACCGCACCGTCGGCCAGCGCTCGCCACAGGCGGCTCAGGTCGGCGGCGGTCGTGAACGCGCCGCCGTCGCCGTTGCCCCGCACCGGCAGGTGCAGCACGTTGGAGCGCAGCGACGCCGGATCCTCGTACACGTAGCCGATCGCGGCGTCGCCGGGCAGTTCGTCCAGTCGCAGGAAGCCGGTGCCCTCGAGGCCGGCGGGAGCGAACACGCGCGACGACACGAGGTCATGGAACGGCATCCCGCTCGCGCGCTCGGCGATGATCGCGAGCACGATGAAGCCGCCGTTGTTGTACGTGAAGTGCTCGCCCGGCGCGGACTTCTGCGGGAAGCCGTCGACGGCCCGGACGAACGCCTCGGTCTGGGCGAGCTCGTTGAGGGGGACGGTGAGCACGTAGTCGTCGACCTCCCAGTCGGCGTCCTCGTCGAGGTAGTCGCCGATCCCCGAAGTGTGCGACAGGAGGTGCTCCACCGTGACGTCGTCGGCGATCAGGGGCAGGTCGCCGCCCAGGATGCCGCGCACCGCCGTGTCGAGCTGCAGCGTGCCGTCCTCGACGAGGCTCATCACGGCGAGCGCGGTGAACGCCTTGCTCGCGCTGGCCATGCCGAAGCGCATCCCCACGTCGTTCGCGATGCCGTGCGCCCGGTCGGCGAGACCGTACGCCTGCGCGAACAAGGGCGAGCCGTCGACGTCGACGGAGACCACGCCGTTCATCTTGTCGGTGCGCGCACGGTCGTCCAGAGCGGCGGCGAGGGTGTCGAGGTCGAGGTGCGACATGGGGCTCACGCTACGGCGTGGGTGGGACCGGCGCCAGGCGGGTACGGTGGCAGGCGGGTCCGCTCCGACGGCGGACGAGTCCGTCGCCGGGAGGTCGTCGCATGGGAATCGCGCAGGAGCTGTTCCGCCGGAAGCCGGTCACCGCACCGGTGGCGGCGCCCGGAGGTCTCACCCGCGGCATCGGGACGTTCCAGCTCGCGATGCTCGGTGTCGGAGCGACGATCGGCACCGGCGTCTTCTTCGTGATGCACGAGGCCGTTCCCCTCGCGGGGCCCGCCGTCATCCTCGCCTTCGTGATCGCCGCGCTCGCAGCCGGCCTCTCCGCCGTCTGCTACGCCGAGATGGCGTCGGCGGTGCCGGTCTCGGGCTCGACTTACTCCTACGCGTACGCGACGCTCGGCGAGATCGTCGCGATGGGTGTCGCGGCCTGTCTCATGCTCGAGTACGGCGTGTCGACGGCCGCGGTGGCGTCGGGCTGGAGCGGCTATCTCGATCGCCTCATCGGCGACCTGTTCGGCTGGAGCCTTCCTGCCGCGCTCACCGTCGGTCCCCTCGAGGGCGGGGTCATCAACCTTCCTGCCGTGGTGCTCGTGGGCCTCTGCGCGCTCCTGCTGATCCGCGGGACCAAGGAGTCGGCGACGGTCAACGCGGTGATGGTCATCATCAAGATCGGCGTGCTGCTGATGTTCGCCGCCATCGCGATCACCGCCTTCAACGCCGACAACTTCGCCGACTTCGCCCCGCACGGGGCCGCCGGGGTCACTGCTGCCGCCGGCACGATCTTCTTCACCTTCATCGGTCTGGACGCCGTCTCGACGGCCGGAGACGAGGTGCGGGATCCGCAGCGCTCGCTCCCGAGGGCGATCCTCATCGCGCTGGCGGTCGTCGTCGCGGTGTATCTGTTCGTGGCCGTCGCCGCCGTCGGCGCACAGCCGTGGCAGGACTTCGAGGACCCCGGTCAGCAGAGCGCCGGCCTGGCGGTGATCCTGGGCGATGTGCTCGGCGCCTCGTGGCCGGCGACCGTCCTCGCGGCCGGTGCCGTCATCTCGATCTTCTCCGTGACGCTCGTGACCCTCTTCGGCCAGACCCGCATCCTGTACTCGATCGGACGGGACGGTCTGCTCCCGAAGGCGTTCGCGCGGGTGGATCCGCGCACGCACACCCCGGTCTTCTCGACCATCGTCGTCGCCATCGCCGTCGCACTCCTCGCGGGACTCATCCCGCTGTCGAGCCTGTGGGACCTGGTCTCGATGGGCACGCTCGTGGCCTTCATCGTCGTGTCGGTCGGGGTCATGGTGCTGCGGCGCACGCACCCCGACCTTCCGCGCGCCTTCCGGGTGCCGGGCTACCCCGTCACTCCGGTCCTCGCGATCCTTGCGTGCCTGTACCTCATCACCGGGCTGGGCTGGTCGACGTACGCCTGGTTCGCGGTGTGGGTCGCCGTGGTCCTCGCGTTCTACCTGCTGTGGGGCCGGCGCCACAGCGCGCTCGCCGCCACGGTGCGCAGGCTCGAGGAGTGAACGACATCGTTCTCGCCGTCACTTCTCAGCGCAACCGCCCCGCCGACGGTCCCGCGGCGTAGCGTGGACGGAAAGACGGAAGGAGGCCTCCATGGCCCGCATTCTCCTCTTCGGCGGCCACGGCAAGGTTGCGCTGCTGCTCGAGCCGCTGCTCGTCCGGCAGGGGCACACGGTGACCGCCGTCATCCGCAACGCCGAGCACGAGGCAGACGTGGCCGCGACCGGAGCGACGCCGCTCGTCGCCGACATCGAGGTCTTCGACCTCGACCAGCTCACCAACCTGGTCAGCGGCAATGACGTCGTGGTCTGGTCGGCGGGCGCCGGCGGCGGCAGCGCCGCGCGCACCTACGCGGTCGACCGCGATGCCGCGATCAGGTCCATGGACGCCGCCGTCGCCGCGGGCGTGACCCGCTACCTGATGGTCTCGTGGATCGGTTCCCGCGCCGACCACGGGGTCGCGCGCGACAACTCGTTCTTCGCGTACGCCGACGCCAAGTGGGCCGCCGACGCGCACCTGCAGGAGTCCGGGCTCCAGTGGACGATCCTCGCCCCGGGCACGCTCACGCTGGATCCGCCGACCGGTCTCATCGAGGTCGACCCGGACGGGCGGGGAGAGGTGACGAGAGCGGATGTCGCGGCCGTGGTGGCCGCGGCCATCGACGACGACACGACGATCGGCCGCAGCATCCGCTTCGGCAACGGCCGAGTGCCGATCGCCGAAGCCATCGCGGGCTGAAGCGGGTCAGTCGTCGCTCGAGTGAAGTCCGCGATGCGCTGAGAGAAGGGTCAGCTCGGGGTGGTCGGCCACGAGCCGCTCCGCCCGGTCGAGCACGTCGCGGACGTGGGACGAGCCCGCCGCGACCACCGACACCCCGACCACGGACCGTCGATGCAGATCGTGCTCGCCGACTTCGGCCGCCGCCGCCTCGGTGCGGCGACTCAGCTCGGCGATGAGCGGCCGCAGGACGCTGCGCTTCTCCTTGAGCGACCGCACGTCGCCCAGCAGGAGGTCGAACTCGATCCAGCCGATCCACATCGCCCCATCGTGCCAGTCCCGTGGGAATGGGCGCGGGTGGCCGTCACTCCACCGGGGCGAAGCGAGGGCCGTGGTAGTCGCCGCGGTCGACGTGCTCGGTCCACATCGAGATCGGTCGCACCCACAGCCCACGGCTGCCGGAGAGCGCGCGGTAGACGACATGCTCCTCCTCGGTCTCGCTGTGCCGCGCGACGCCGATCACCTCGTACTCGGCGCCCTTGAAGTGGCGGTAGGTCCCGGGCTCGATCGTCATGCGCCCAGGCTACGACGCCGGCGCGGTGCGTCGTAGGCTCGTCGCATGCTTGCCACCGTCATCCACGCCGCCCGCGACATCCGCGTCGAGGAAGTCCCCGATCCCGTCCTCTCCACGGGCGCCGACGCCATCGTCCGCGTCGTCGCCTCGTGCGTCTGCGGCTCGGACCTCTGGCCGTACCGCGGGGTGACCGAGACCGATGAGCCCCACCGGATCGGCCACGAGTTCGTCGGCGTCGTGGAGTCCGTCGGCGACGAGGTGCGCGCCGTGAAGCCCGGCGACTTCGTCATCGCGCCCTTCTACGTGTGCGACGGCACCTGCGCGAACTGCGTCAACGGGGTGAGCACGTCGTGCCTCACCGGAGGCTGGTGGGGGAGCGACGACCGCTTCGGCGGCTTCGCCGACGGCGGCCAGGGCGAGCGCGTCCGCGTGCCGCTGGCAGACGGCACGCTGGCGGTCGTCCCGGGTCCGGTCTCGGACGACGAGATCCCGGGGCTCCTGACGCTCAGCGACGTCATGGGCACCGGGCATCACGCCGCGATCTCCGCCGGCGTCGGCCCGGGCGATGCGGTGGCCGTCGTGGGGGACGGCGCGGTGGGCCTCTGCGCCATCATCGCGGGCAAGCGCCTCGGTGCGACGACGATCATCGCGATGTCGCGGCACCCGCAGCGCCAGGCCCTCGCCCGCGAGTTCGGTGCGACCCATGTCGTCGAGGAGCGGGGTGACGACGGCGTCAAGGCCGTGCGCGCGCTGACCGGAGGCATCGGCGCCGACCGGGTGCTCGAGTGCGTGGGGACCAAGGAGTCGATGGACCAGGCGCTCCGCTCCGCGCGGCCCGGCGGCATGGTGGGATACGTCGGCGTACCGAACGGCGGTCCCGAGCTTCCGATCCGCCAGATGTTCGGCCGCAACGTCGGCGTGAACGGCGGCGTCGCGCCGGTGCGCGGCTACATCGAGGAACTCCTTCCCGATGTGCGGTCCGGCGCGATCACGCCTGGCAGGGTCTTCGATCTCGTGCTGCCGCTCAGCGAGGCGGCCGAGGCCTACGCCGCCATGGACGAGCGCCGAGCCACCAAGGTGCTCCTGCGCCCGTAGGGCGATTCGTCTCCGGTCGGATTCGACCCAGCCGGCCCCTTCGCTATTCGACAGTTGTAGAATAGTTCCAGGCGTCGACGCCACCTGCCGGCGCCTCGGGCGAACAGCCCGTCACTCGATTCAGAGGAGGGTGCCGACATGGCACGCGTTGCAGGAAAGGTCGCGCTGATCAGCGGAGGAGCTCGGGGCATGGGGGCATCGCACGCCCGCCTGCTGGTCGAAGAGGGGGCGAAGGTCGTGCTCGGCGACCTGCTCGACGCCGAAGGTGAGGCGCTCGCTGCCGAGCTGGGTGACGCCGCGCGCTACGTGCACCTCGACGTCACGAGCTACTCCGACTGGGAGACCGCCGTCGAGCTCGCGGTGCGGGAGTTCGGCCGGCTCGATGTCCTCGTGAACAATGCGGGTATCGCGAACTTCGGGTCGATCGAGGAGTACACCCTCGACCAGTGGGACAAGATCATCGCCATCAACCTCACCGGCGTCTTCTACGGCATCAAGGCGGCGATCGAGCCGCTCAAGAGCAGCGGCAAGGGCTCGATCATCAACATCTCCTCGACGGCCGGCATCCAGGGCTATGAGGCGCTGCCCGGGTACAACGCGGCCAAGTTCGGCGTCCGCGGACTCTCGAAGAACGCCGCCCTCGACCTCGGCCGCTACAACATCCGCGTCAACTCGGTGCACCCGGGCGTCATCCGCACTCCGATGACCGACGAGCTCGACACGCCGCAGAGCCACGTCGCACTGCACCGCGTCGGAGAGCCCATCGAGCTGTCGAACCTCGTGCTGTTCCTGGCGAGCGACGAGTCGAGCTTCTCGACGGGTTCGGAGTTCATCGCGGACGGCGGCGAGACCGCCGGGCTCGCCCACTACGATTCCTGAGCGTGAGGGAGCGGATGTCTCGGCCGAGGCATCCGCTCCCGGCCCGAGAGGAGGCGACGTGCGGGAGGATCCGCGGCAGACCCGGACACGTGAGGCGCTGGGTTCCGCGCTCGTGCGGCTGCTCCAGGTGCAGCCCCTCGACGAACTCTCCGTGGCCGCTCTGTGCCGGGAGGCGGGCGTGCACCGCACCACCTTCTACGGTCACGCGGACGGCGTCGACACCTTCGCCGTCGCCTGGTTCACGCGCGACATCGACGATCTGAGCGCTGTCGCGCCCGCCGCGGAGTCGCCGCGCGACGTCGCCGGCGAGTACCTCCACGCGCTGCGCGCGACCCTGCAGCACGTCGCAGCTCAGCGGACCGTCTTCCGTGCCATGTTCGCGTCGGGTTCGAGGGGCGCCCTCCGCAGCGCGCTCGAGGAGCGCCTGCGCAGCCGTGCCGCCCTGGCGATCGACGTGCTCGACGCGCACGGGGCGGCCGGCCTTCCGTCGGGCGGCCGGGCGCGTGTCGAGGCCTCCGCCTTCATCGCCGGCGGACTCGTCGGCGTGATCGAGGCGTGGACGCAGGAGAGCGACGACGACGCGGACGCGGCCGGCGCCCGGGTGCTCGCGCTGATGCCCCGATGGTGGCCGCTCGCCGGGTGATCACGACCGGATCCCGCGACGCGCCGTGCCGAGATCCCAGCGACGCGGGTGATCTGCGGTAAAATCGTATGAGTTGCGCTCCGGGGGGAACGCCTTGTACTCGTCGACGTAAAGGACCCCCGCCGTGAAGCTCGTCAGGCGCATTGCCATCGCCCTCATCGTCGCGTTCGCCCTCTTCTACCTCGTGACGCGTCCGCAGGACGCCGCAGACGCGGTGCAGGGCGCTGTGGGCGCCGTCTGGGGAGCCGGCACCGCGGTCACCCAGTTCTTCGTGTCGCTCAGCGGCGGATGAGCCTGCTCGACCCGCGCATCGAGCGGCACCTCATCGCCGATCAGGGCGAGGTGGTGATCGACGAGGTGCGCAAGCACTGGGCCGCGATCGTCGGCGCGAGCCTCGAGCTCTTCGCGGGCACCGTCGTGCTGCTGCTGGCCTTCTTCGCGCGGCAGGCGTGGTGGCTGCCGCTGATCCTCGGCGGTGCGATCGTGCTGCACGCATGGTGGCGGATCCTGGAGCAGCGCATGGACCGGCTCGTGATCACCAACATGCGCGTCTTCCGGGTGCACGGCATCCTGTCGCAGCGCATCGCGACCATGCCGCTCTCGCGCATCCTCGACGTGTCGGTGCACAAGCCCATCGTCGGGCGCATGGTGGGGTTCGGGCACTTCGTGTTCGAGTCGGCGGCCCAGGAGCAGGGTCTGCGCGAAGTGCGATTCGTGGGGGATCCCGACGAGCGCGGACTGACGATCCAGCGTGTGATCCAGCAGGCCGGCCTGCGCGGGTTCGTCGCACAGCAGCCCCTCCCGCTGTCGCAGGCGCCGGTGCGCATGCCGCCGAGACCACCGCTGCCCGCCCCCGACTGGCGCGACTCGCAGGACTACCCGACCGCGCCCGTACCCCCGTTCCACCCCGATCGCACGACCACCGCGCCCATCGATCTGCCCCGCTGAGGAACATCACGGCCGCCTGCCGCGTTCTGGTACCCTGGACTGTCACTCGTGTGGCTGTATCGCCACGCCCTGGATCCGGC
Source organism: Microbacterium sp. CFBP9034 (assembly GCF_034045255.1). Taxonomy (NCBI): domain Bacteria; kingdom Bacillati; phylum Actinomycetota; class Actinomycetes; order Micrococcales; family Microbacteriaceae; genus Microbacterium; species Microbacterium sp. CFBP9034. The sequence continues at coordinate 2,302,260 of NZ_JAXCWC010000001.1, read as the reverse complement.
ACGCGCCGGACCGGGTGACAACGCACCACAACAATCCGCTCCGCTTCGGCTCGAGGCATCCGTTCGCGATTTTCGCGTGTGGAGGCCGGTCTGTACGAGCCGGGCCCGATACCCCAACCCAACAAGGACAACCCACTACATGACTACCGCAACGGCCGCTCCGGCCACCAAGCAGGTCGCGATCAATGACATCGGATCTGCTGAAGACATCCTCGCGGCGATCGAACTGACGCTCAAGTCGTTCAACGACGGAGACCTCATCGAAGGCACCGTCGTCAAGATCGACCGCGACGAGGTCCTCCTCGATGTCGGCTACAAGACCGAGGGCGTCATCCCCTCGCGCGAGCTCTCCATCAAGCACGACGTCGACCCCAACGAGGTCGTCAAGGTCGGCGACGAGGTCGAAGCTCTTGTCCTCCAGAAGGAGGACAAGGAAGGCCGCCTCATCCTGTCCAAGAAGCGCGCGCAGTACGAGCGTGCGTGGGGCGATGTCGAGAAGATCAAGGAGAACGACGGAGTCGTCACCGGATCGGTCATCGAGGTCGTCAAGGGCGGGCTCATCGTCGACATCGGCCTCCGCGGCTTCCTCCCGGCCTCGCTCATCGAGCTGCGCCGCGTCCGCGACCTCACGCCCTACCTGGGTCAGGAGATCGAGGCCAAGATCCTCGAGCTCGACAAGAACCGCAACAACGTCGTGCTCTCGCGCCGTGCGCTGCTCGAGCAGACGCAGTCGGAGTCGCGCACCACGTTCCTGAACAACCTGCACAAGGGTCAGGTCCGCAAGGGCGTCGTCTCGTCGATCGTCAACTTCGGCGCGTTCGTCGACCTGGGCGGCGTGGACGGCCTCGTGCACGTCTCGGAGCTCTCGTGGAAGCACATCGAGCACGCCTCCGAGGTCGTCGAGGTGGGTCAGGAAGTCACCGTCGAGATCCTCGAGGTCGACCTCGATCGCGAGCGCGTGTCGCTCTCGCTCAAGGCGACGCAGGAGGACCCGTGGCAGGTCTTCGCCCGCACCCACGCCATCGGCCAGGTTGCTCCGGGCAAGGTCACCAAGCTCGTTCCGTTCGGTGCATTCGTGCGCGTCGCGGACGGCATCGAGGGCCTCGTGCACATCTCGGAGCTGTCGGGCAAGCACGTCGAACTCGCCGAGCAGGTCGTGTCGGTCGGCGAAGAGGTCTTCGTCAAGATCATCGACATCGACCTCGAGCGTCGCCGCATCTCGCTCTCGCTCAAGCAGGCGAACGAGTCGGTCGACCCCAACGGCACCGAGTTCGACCCGGCCCTCTACGGCATGGTCACCGAGTACGACGAGAACGGCGAGTACAAGTACCCCGAGGGGTTCGACTCGGTGTCCGGTGTCTGGCTCGAGGGCTTCGACGCCCAGCGCGAGAAGTGGGAGCTCGAGTACGCGGCTGCCCAGGCTCGCTGGGAGCAGCACAAGGCTGCCGTCGCCAAGGCCCTCGAGGCCGAGGCGAACGCGCCGGCCGACACCGGCTCGTCCAGCTTCTCCTCCGAGAGCAGCACCGGCGGCACTCTGGCCGACGACGAGGCGCTCGCGGCTCTGCGCGAGAAGCTCTCCGGTCGTTGATCTGAGCTGAACCGTCTGGTTCGAAAGGGCCGGGACCTTCGGGTTCCGGCCCTTTCGCGTACCCGCCCGCGGCTGTCCGAGCCCGCTCGTAGACTTCGGGGCGTGTCCCGCCGGTGTCTTGTGATGAGCGGATGCCGCGGCCCGGTGCCCGACGATTCGCCCCTCCCGCTCTGCGAGTGGCATCTCGCCGTGGCGTCGGAGTGGGGCGAGCGCCATCACGGCGTCACCGACGTGCTTCCCTCCTCGTGCGTGCTGTGCGGATCGCGCGTCGGCGTGCGCTTCGCGTCCGGCTGGATCTGCGCGGTGTGCGAGTGGCCGCACGGCGACCTCGTCGACGCCGAGCTCCCGCCGCCGCGCGTCGACGTCGTGTACTACCTGCGCTACGACGACAGGGTCAAGATCGGCACGACGGCCAATCCGCGCCAGCGCCTCTCCGCCATCTGGCACGACGAGCTGCTGGCGTTCGAGCGGGGCGACCGCACGGTCGAGCGTCGCCGGCACGAGCAGTTCGCGGCCGACCGGTTCCCGCGAACGGAGTGGTTCCGCCCCTCCTCGGCCCTGATGGCGCATGTCGCCGGGCTGAGGGCCGGAGTCGACGACCCGTGGCTGCTTCACGCCCGCTGGGTGAGCGAGGCCGTCGCCCGGGCCGGCTGAGCCCGGCGTCGCGCGCCCCGCGCGCGAGCGTCGCGGCATCCGTTACCGTCACGGTATGGTCGGCGATTCGCAGGACGATCCGCGCCACCACGCGCGCGGTTCCTCCGAGCGCGCTCGTGCGGCGTGGCTGCGCGGCGACTTCGTCGATCGCACGCGCGAGCGGACCGCCACGCTCAACCAGCTCCTGCTGGCGTCGGTCGTGTTCGTCCTGGGGGTGCTGGTGGCGATCGGACCCTTCACCGGGAACGCGGCGGTCTTCTTCATGGGCGTCGTCATCGTGGTGATCGTCACGGGCGCCACCTTCGTCATCCCGTGGAATCGACTGCCGTACGGCTGGGTCGCGGTGGTTCCGGCCATCGACATCGCCGCCGTCACGCTCATGCAGCTCGCCGCACCGCGCACGGCGATGGGGCTGCTCTGGATCTTCCCGACGACGTGGCTGGCAGCCGGATTCGGGCTCCTGGGGCTGTTCGCGGTCATCGTGGCCATCGCGGGGATCATCAGCGTGCTCACGGTCGTCAGCGCCCAGCAGGTGACCTACACCACCTTCCTGCTGCCGCTTGTGCTGTTCGCGGTCGCGGCGACCAGTCACCTGACCGCGCGCCGCTCGGATGCCCAGCGCACTCTGCTCGCCAAGCAGGCCCAGCTTCTCCGCCGGGTGCTGGAGGGTTCGCGGCGCGAGGAGCAGATGGTCACCGAGGTGCTCGACGCCGTCGACTTCGGAGTCATCCGCATCGACGCCGACGGGCGCGTCGCGGTGACGAACGAGGCGCACGGCCGACTGCAGCAGGCGATCAGGGCCCAGGAGAACGACGACGTCCCCGCCTTCCGCGACGACGGCGACACGCGGCTCCCCGCCGACGAGCTGCCGGTCGAGCGGGCGCTCCGCGGCGAGGCGTTCGACGGCCAGGTGGTGTGGTTCGGCGAGGAGCCCGGACCACGGCAGGCGCTGAGCGTCACGGCGCGGCGACTCATCGATCCCGACGGCGAGGACGCCGGGGCCGTGGTCATCTCGCGCGACGTGACGGCCGAGCTCGACGCGCTGCGTGCCCGCGACGAGCTGGTCGCGTCCGTGTCGCACGAGCTGCGGACTCCGCTCACCTCGATCCTCGGCTATCTCGACCTGGCGATCGAGGACCCGGCGATCCCCGACCACGTCCGGGCGAACCTCGACATCGCCGAACGCAATGCCGAGCGACTGCTCCGGATCGTCGCCGACATCCTGGCCGCGTCGAGCTCGTCGTCGTCGTCCGTCGAGGCGACGATGGCACCTCAGTCCGTCGATGCGCGCGAGGTCGTGCGTGCGGCGGGGGAGGCGCTCACCCCTCGCGCGGCGAGTCGGGCGGTGACGATCGACACGACGGGCCTCGAACCGGCGACGGCGTGGGCGGATCCGGTGCGCCTGCGACAGGTGGTGGACAACCTCGTCGCGAACGCGATCTCGTACAACAGGGACGGCGGCACCGTCTTCCTGGGCACGACCACCGACGGCGCATCCACGTGGATCCTGGTGCGCGACACCGGCGTCGGGATCAGCGAGGCCGACCGGGCCCGGCTCTTCCAGCGGTTCTACAAGGCGGGTGCCGAACGACGCGCCGGAACCGGACTCGGCCTCGCCATCACCCGCGACATCGTGCGCGCCCACGGCGGCGAGATCGGCCTGCACAGCTCACCCGGGGTGGGGTCGACCTTCATCGTCAAACTCCCCGCGACCGCTCCCGAAGGGACCACCGCATGATCCTCGACCTCGCGAGCGTGCACGTCATGACTGCTCTCGTCGTGAACGTCAGCGGCATCCTGTTCATCGTCGAGACGATGCTGCGGCGCGACGAGGGGGCAGGTCGCGTGTGGGCGCTCGGCTTCCTGGCCGCGATGCTGACGACGCTCGCGTACATGGTCTGGGCGCAGTCTCCGGAGTCGTGGTGGGCCGTTGCCGTCGGCAACGCCTCGTTCGTCGCCGGCACCGGCTGCATGTGGCTCGGATGCCGTCGGTTCAACAGGCACCGGATGGGCTGGCCGTCGGCGCTCGTCGTGGCCGGCGTGCTCGGGGCGGGCGCCGCCGTGGTGGTCGCCGGGCCCCGCGGGGGCGACTGGGCGGGCGCCCTGTGGATGTTCGTGCCACTGATGCTCTTCGCCGGCGCCGGCGCGGTGGAATGCGTCCGCGGTGCCCTTCGCGACTCGCGTACGGCGTGGGTGCTCGCGGCGGTGCTGGGCTTCCAGTCGCTCTTCTACGTCTCCCGTACCACGGCTTTCGTGATCGCCGGGCCCGAGAGCGCGCTCTTCCAGAACGCCTTCGGCACGATCCCGACGAGCTTCCTCACCGTCATCCTCACCATCGTCGCGGTGGTGGTGACCTCGGTGCTGCGCGCCTCGCGCGCGCCCATGCGCGGCTACCTGCGGCACCCGGGCGCGGCCCCGTCCGACGACGGTGTCCTCGCGCACGACGTGTTCGACTCGGCGCTCACGGAGCTGGGTCGCCGCGCCTCATGGCGATCGGAGATCGTCGGTGTCATCGCCGTCCGCATCGACGACCTCGAGCAGATCTCGACGGCGTTCGGCAGCGAGGTCGCCCGATCCGTCACGGACGCCTGGCGCACCGCCGTGCGGCGCTACGCCCCCTCCGACGCCCTCGTCGCCGAGGACGGACCGACGGGGCTCCTCATCGCAGCGATCGTCGATTCGCCGGAACAGGCGAGGAGACAGGCGGGTGCCATCTACCGCGGGCTCTTCGACGCGCTGGGCAAGGTCGGCGGGGGAGTGATCCCCGTGGTCGGCGTCGGGGTCGCGCTCAGCGACACGTCTGGCTACGACGCCGGCGCGCTCCAGCGGGTGGCCCGCGAGGCGGCGAGCACGGCGGCGGCGAGCGTCGAGACGTCGGTGCTGATGGGCGACGCCCCGTAGGGCATCCCGACCGTCGCTCAGGGAGCGGTCAGCCGGTACCCGACGCCGCGCACCGTTTCGATCCAGCGCGGGCTGGACGGCGACTCGCCGAGCTTGCGGCGGAGGTTCGCGACGTGCACCTCGATGGCGCGCGCGTCGCTGTCGCTGACGAACTCCGCACCGGTGAACTGCTCGCCCCGCAGCATGAGGGCGAGGTCGGACTTGCCGCGGACCCGGCGCCCGGCGGCCAGCAGGTCGCCGAGGATGTCGAACTCGCTGCGCGTCAGCTCGAGGTCGATGCCGTCGATGGTGACGATGCGCATCTCGGGATTCAGCCGCAGTCCCTGGTGCTCGAGCCACACGGCGGACGAATCGGATGCCGCGACCGCGGTCGTGGCCGCCGCGATGTGGTGGCGCGGCCGCCGCAGCATGGCGTCGATCCGCGCCCGCAGCTCGCGCGGCCGGAACGGCTTCGCGACATAGTCGTCGGCGCCGGCCTCGAGTCCCTGCAGGGCGTCGATCTCCTCGGTGCGCGCGCTCAGCATGACGATGTAGGTGCCGCTCACGGCGCGGATGCGCTTGGCGGTCTCGAACCCGTCCATGCCGGGCATGTTCACGTCGAGCGTGGTGACGAGCGGCTGGTGCTCGCGCACCAGATCGAGGCCGTCCTGCCCGTTGGCGGCGCCGTGCACCTGGAAGCCGGCCTGGGCCAGCACGGTCGACAGCAGGGATCGGATGTCTTCCTCATCCTCGATCACGACCGCTACGCGTAGTTCTTCCACCGATGCACCTTCCGGCGACGGCGAATCGATCGCCGGCTCCTGGACGTCCGTCAGGATATCCCAGAACGCGGTCTGAAACAGGCGCTCGGTGTCGGCCATCAGCGGATGCTCTCGCGGCGACGCGCCGGGAGGTGCCGGGCGGCGCGGCCCGCCCCCGTGCTGTGGCGCGAGGTGGCGATCCCCCCCAGGACCGCCACCTCACCGCACCGAAGCCGGACCGCGCCGCTTGTGCGGTGCGAGCGGGTAGATGGGTGCAGGTCCGACGTCACAGCGTCACGCCGTCGCTTCACATCCCATCCTCCCCAGAGACCGCTCGCGCGGGTCCGTCATCTATCGGGTTGAGTCGACGCTAACGCCGGGCCCTCAGGCCGCCCTCAACGCCGCCTCAGGACCCGCCAAGGTTCGGCGCCGACGGCCGCGGCCTCGTGAGCGCCCGGCGGGGCACCGGGCGTGGCATCCTCGATGCATGCCACTCGTCGCCCTCACCGGAGGCATCGCCTCGGGGAAGTCCACGATCGCCCGTCGCCTCGCAGAGCACGGAGCCGTCATCGTCGATGCCGACCAGATCGTGCGCGACGTGCAGCAGCCCGGCTCCGCCGTCCTCGACGGGATCGCTGCCGCGTTCGGGACCGCGATGCTGCGCCCCGACGGCTCGCTGGACCGCGCCGCACTGGGCGCGCGGGTGTTCGGCGAACCCGAGGCGGTGGCGGAGCTCAATGCGCTGGTCCACCCGGCGGTTCGCGCGGAGTCGGCGCGGCGCTTCGCGGCCGCGTTCGCCGCCGACGTGCAGGCGGTGGTGGTCTATGACGTGCCGCTGCTGGTGGAGGCGCGCGTCGACGACCCGTGGGAGCTCATCGTGGTGGCCCATGCGCCTGCCGACGTGCGCCGGGGGCGGCTCGTGGCCCTGCGCGGCATGAGCGATGGCGACGCCGCGGCGCGCATCGCCTCGCAGGTCCCCGACGAGGCGCGCCTCGCGATCGCCGACGTCGTCATCGACACGGCGGGGACGATCGAGGACACCCTGCGGCAGACGGATGAGCTGTGGGCATCGCTTCCCGAGCGGATCGCAGCGAGGGGCGCCTAGCCCGCCGAACTCGTCGCGAGTAATCTGTGCGGTGGGGGAGGTGGACCATGGGAGTGCTCTCGATCTTCGGAAGGCGCAGGCGCCGCTCCGAGCAGGTCACCGACGAGGAGCGCATCGCGCGGTACGTGTATCTCCTCAACACGCTGCCCGCCGCCGTGATCGAGCGGGCGCACGCGGCCGCCTTCCGCGACCTCCCGGTCGAGGAACGTCGTGAGCTGTTCGAGCAGCTGCGTCCCTTCATGTCCGATGAAGAGCGCGCGGCGCCCGCGGACGACCCGACCGTGCTCGCCGCCCTCGTGCGGCGGGCTGAGGGCCGCCGCAGCCTGCGTGCCGATGCCGGCGGGGGAGACGGCGGCGATCCCCGCGATGCCGTGGACAGCCGCACGCTCCTGCTGACCAGCGGCGTCGCCGTCGTCGTCGCGCAGAACTTCCTGACCTCCGCCGCGGTGATGACCTACTTCACGGCAGGCGCGGGATCGCTAGGCCTCGCGGGGCAGCCGGCGTGGATCGGGGACTCGTTCGATCCCGGCGCGGGCGGGTACAGCGGCATCGACGGCGGAGGAGGCGACTACGGCGGTGGCGGAGGCTACGACGGCGGCGGCTTCGGCGGCGGGTTCGACGGCGGCGGGTTCGGCGGAGGAGGAGACGGCGGCGGCGGCTTCGGCTGAGCACCCGCCGTGATGTCCTGAGCGCCAGCCCTGATGTCGTCGGCCCCGCCTACGCTTGAAGGGTGCAGCCCACGCGATCCGTACGTCCCTTCGAGGTCATCAGCGAGTTCGAGCCGTCCGGAGACCAGCCGCAGGCGATCGCCGACCTCGCCGCCCGCATCAACGCGGGCGAAACCGACGTCGTGCTGCTCGGCGCTACCGGAACGGGCAAGTCCGCGACTACGGCGTGGCTCGTCGAAGCCGTGCAGCGCCCGACGCTCGTCCTCGCGCACAACAAGACCCTCGCGGCCCAGCTCGCCAACGAGTTCCGCGAGCTCATGCCCAACAACGCGGTCGAGTACTTCGTCAGCTACTACGACTACTACCAGCCCGAGGCGTACGTCCCGCAGACCGACACCTTCATCGAGAAGGACTCGTCGATCAACGCCGAGGTCGAGCGTCTCCGCCACTCCACGACGAACTCGCTGCTGAGCCGGCGCGACGTGGTCGTGGTGAGCACCGTGTCGTGCATCTACGGTCTCGGCGCCCCCGAGGAGTACATGCGCGCGATGGTGGCGCTCCAGGTGGGCGAGACCTACGACCGCGACGCGCTCATCCGCAAGTTCATCGCGATGCAGTACAACCGCAACGACGTCGACTTCTCGCGCGGCAACTTCCGGGTGCGCGGCGACACCATCGAGATCATCCCCGTGTACGAGGAGTTCGCGATCCGCATCGAGCTGTTCGGCGACGAGATCGAGGCGCTGTACATGCTGCACCCGCTCACCGGCGACGTCGTGCAGCGGCTCGACGCCGTGCCGATCTTCCCGGCGTCGCACTACGTCGCGGGCACCGAGACGGTGCACCGGGCCATCGGCACGATCGAGGAGGAGCTCGGCGGCCGGCTGAAAGAGCTCGAGTCGCAGAACAAGCTCCTCGAGGCGCAGCGGCTGCGCATGCGCACGACCTTCGACCTCGAGATGCTGCAGCAGCTCGGCTTCTGCTCGGGCATTGAGAACTACTCGCGTCATCTCGACGGTCGCTCGCCCGGAGAACCGCCGCACACGCTGCTCGACTTCTTCCCCGACGACTTCCTCATGGTGATCGACGAGTCCCACGTCACCGTCCCGCAGATCGGGGCGATGTACGAGGGAGATGCCTCGCGCAAGCGCACCCTCGTCGAGCACGGCTTCCGGCTGCCCAGTGCACTCGACAACCGGCCGCTGCGATTCGACGAGTTCAAGAACCGCATCGGCCAGACGGTCTACCTGTCGGCGACGCCGGGTCGGTACGAGATGGGCATCGCCGACGGCGTCGTGGAGCAGATCATCCGCCCGACGGGTCTCATCGACCCGCAGATCATCGTCAAGCCGTCCAAGGGCCAGATCGACGACCTGCTCGAGGAGATCCGGCTGCGCGCGGGCCGCGACGAGCGCGTGCTCGTCACGACGCTCACCAAGAAGATGGCCGAGGAGCTCACCGACTTCCTGGGGGAGCACGGCGTGCGCGTGCGCTACCTGCACTCCGATGTCGACACCCTTCGTCGGGTCGAGCTGCTCAGCGAGCTCCGCGCCGGCGTCTACGACGTGCTCGTCGGGATCAACCTGCTGCGTGAAGGTCTCGACCTTCCCGAGGTCTCCCTCGTGTCGATCCTCGACGCCGACAAGGAGGGGTTCCTCCGCAGTGGCACGTCTCTCATCCAGACGATCGGTCGCGCGGCCCGCAACGTGTCGGGCGAGGTCCACATGTACGCCGACAAGGTGACGGATTCGATGGCCAAGGCGATCGAGGAGACCGATCGGCGCCGTGAGAAGCAGGTCGCCTACAACACCGCCAACGGCATCGATCCGCAGCCGCTGCGCAAACGGATCGCCGACATCACCGAGGTGCTGGCGCGCGAGGCCTCCGACACGAACGCGATGCTCTCGCGCAAGGACTCCGCGCGGCTCAAGTCCGGCAAGGGCAAGTCGCCCACCCCGCAGCTGCGGCGCGTGGGCATCGCCGCCGAGGGCGCCGAGCAGCTCGAGGCGACGATCGGCGACCTCAGCAGCCAGATGCTCGCGGCCGCCGGAGAGCTGAAGTTCGAGCTCGCCGCGCGGCTCCGCGACGAGGTCCAGGACCTCAAGAAGGAGCTGCGCGCCATGGAGCGCGCCGGTCACGCCTGATCAGGCGCCGGTGACGCCCGATCCGGCCGCGTCTGCCATCTCTGATCCAGGGGCGTCCGGACTCACGGGCAGTGCATGAGCGGCTTCGGACCCGAGCGGTCGAAGGTGTGCTGCGTGAGGGGCTTACCGCAGAGCGGACATGCCTGCTCGGCGCGCTCGGCCGCCGTGGGCGCAGGCTCCGTCTCGTAGGGACCGACCGCCGCAGGGCCGGCTGCGCGGATCAGCGTGGCGTTGATCCACGCGTACCAGCCTCCGGCTTCGCGGACGCGAACCCGCAGGGGCGGGCGGGCGGGGGAGGAGGCATCCTGATCGGGCATGATCATTAGTGTACTAACGATTCGCGATAGGATCCGTGCGTGACCGATTCCGCCTCACTCAGCGAAGATCTGCTGGCCCTCGACAATCAGGTGTGCTTCGCTCTCGTGACCGCGGCGCGCAACGTGGTGTCGATCTATCGCCCGATCCTCGAGCCGCTCGGTCTCACGCACCCGCAGTACCTCGTGATGCTCGCGCTGTGGGAGCGGTCGCCCCGCTCGCTGCGTGATCTGTCGGACGAGCTCGCACTCGAACCGGCCACCCTCTCGCCGCTCCTGAAGCGCCTGGACGCCCAGGATCTGGTCACCCGATCCCGCCGCGAGAACGACGAGCGCGTGCTCGATGTGAAGCTCACCCCGGCGGGGGAGCGGCTCCGTGAGCGGGCTCTCGAGGTGCCGCCCCAGGTGATGGAGAGCGTCGGGACGGATGCCGCGGCACTGCTCGCGCTGCGCGACGCGCTGGCTCCGTTCGCCGGGCGTCGCCGGCCCTGATGGCGCCCCGGTCACGGGCCTGTATCGAGACAGTGAACTCTTTCTCATTCCCCTATGTGCATCGGGTTCGCGATCCTAGGCTCGGAGACGGCGTGTCCGTCGCGGTGAACCCGCGTGTCAGCGCGCCGGCAGCTCCCGACCCAGCAAGAGGAACCCATACATGCGCATCAGGTCACATCCCGACCGTTCCACCCCCCGGCGGCTGATCGCGGTCGTCACCGCGGGCGCGCTCGCGCTCGGCGGCGCGGCCTTCGTCGCCGCCCCGGCACGGGCCGCCGACGAGCCCGTCGAGATCAACCTCGTCACCGTCAACGACTTCCATGGTCGGATCGAGGCGTCCTCGCCCCCGGCCATCCCCGGAGTGCTGGGCGGCGTGGCCGCGCTGGCACAGGCGGTGAATCAGATTCGGACGGCGAACCCGAACACCGTGTTCGCCGCGGCCGGCGACCTCATCGGGGCGTCGACGTTCACGTCGTTCATCCAGGAGGACGTCCCCACCATCGAGGGCCTCAACGCTGCCGGACTCGAGGTCAGCGCCGCAGGAAACCACGAGTTCGACAAGGGCTGGGACGACCTCCGGGGCCGCGTGCAGGATCTCGCCGACTGGGAGTACATCGCGGCCAACGTCTACGAGCAGTCGACGGGCACCCCGGCCCTCGCCGAGTCGTGGGTCAAGGAGATGGACGGCATCAAGGTCGGCTTCATCGGCGCGGTCACCGAGGAGCTCCCGGCGCTCGTGAGCCCCGCGGGCATCGAGGGTCTCGAGGTCCGAGACATCGTCGACAGCGTCAACGCCGTCGCCGACACGCTCACCGACGGTGTGGCCACCACCGACAACCTCGAGGCCGACGTGCTCGTGCTCCTCATCCACGAGGGCGCCGGCAACACCTCGGAGGCAGCGGCGACCGATGCCTCGACTCCCTTCGGCTGGATCGTGAACAACGTCACTCCCAAGGTCAACGCGATCGTCTCGGGGCACACCCACCTGGCCTACAACCACGAGGTCGCCTACGCCGGCGACACCGGACTGCGTCCGGTCATCTCGTCCGGTCAGTACGGCGAGAAGTTCAGCAACATGGTCATCAAGGTCGATCCCGCCACCAAGCAGGTGCTGTCGATGGACAACGCGACGATCGACATGTGGTGGGACCACGACGCCAACCCCGCGACCGCCACGGTTCCGCGGTACACCGTGCCGGCCGATGACCCGATCGCGGCCCTGGTCGCGCAGGCCAAGGCGACGGCGGACATCGAGGGTGCGGTCCCGCTCGGCACCATCACGGGCGATCTCAACCGCGCCAAGCAGGCCAGCGGGGCCGAGAACCGCGGCGGCGAGTCGACGCTCGGCAACTTCGTCGCCGACGCGCAGCTGTGGTCGGCGAAGCGGACGGATGCCGACACCCAGATCGCCTTCATGAACCCGGGAGGTCTGCGCGCGGACATGACGGTGAGCCCCGACGGCATCCTGACCTACAAGGAGGCCGCCGAGGTCCAGTCGTTCGCGAACACGCTCGTCACGATGGACCTGACCGGCGACCAGATCCGAGCCGTGCTGGAGCAGCAGTGGCAGCCCGCGACCGCCTCGCGCCCGTTCCTGAAGCTCGGGCTCTCGGAGGGCTTCGAGTACGTCTACGACCCGGCGGCGCCGGCCGGCTCGCGGATCCTCGGCATGACGCTCGACGGCCTGGACATCGACCCGCTGGGGTCGTACCGGGTCGTCGCGAACTCGTTCCTGGCGTCCGGGGGCGACAACTTCTTCGCGCTCGGCCAGGGCACGGACAAGCGCGACACCGGCCAGGTCGACCTCGAGTCGATGGTCGCCTACATGGCCGAGATCAAGGTCGCGGCCCCGGACTACGCGCAGCGCTCGATCGGAGTGACGCTGCCCGCGGCAGGTGCTTCGGGCTATGAGGTCGGCAGCACGTTCGACGTCGCCCTCTCGTCGCTCGACTTCAGCACGACCGAGCCGCGGGTGCAGACCGTCGACGTCGCGCTCGGCGGTGAGGCTGCCGGATCCGGTGCGGTCAGTCCGTCGATCCCCGCCGCTCATGCCGACGGCAGCGGCACGGCCACCGTCGCCGTGACGGTCCCGGAGGGGATCACCGGCGACGCGCCGTCCGGAACGCCGGTCGTGGTGCCGCTCACCGTGACGACGACCCAGGGCACCGAGATCGAGATTCCGGTCACCGTGTTCGACCGTGCCGACAGCGTGACCATCGGCTTCCCCAACAAGCTGATCGCCAAGGCCAAGGCGGCGATCCAGTTCCGCACGATCGTCCTGGCCGAGGACGGCGTTCCCGTCACGGGCGAGATCACGATCTACGACGGCGGCAAGGCGATCGCCACGGCGACCCTCGACCCCGAGGATGGCGGCACCGTCAAGGTCAAGCTGCCGGCCCTCTCCAAGGGCGTGCACAAGCTGTCGGTCTCCTACGCCGGGAGCGACACGGTGAGCCCGTCCAAGAGCCCCACCGTGCCGGTGCTCGTCTGGTGATCGCACCGACCAGCTGACGGCGAGCGGATGCCGCGGGGCCACGTGCCCCGCGGCATCCGTCGTCGTCACGGCCCGTCGCAGACGTCCGCCGGCCGCGAACCCCGAGCCCATGTCCGAGGCCCCGCCTAAACTTGTCTGGTGCCCATCGTCCCTGTCGCCCTGCCCGGAAACACCAGCGGAAAACTCAGTGTCCGCGGTGCCCGCGTGCACAATCTCAAGAACGTCGACCTCGACATCCCGCGCGACTCCCTCGTCGTGTTCACGGGACTCTCCGGATCGGGCAAGTCCAGCCTCGCCTTCGACACGATCTTCGCCGAGGGCCAGCGCCGCTACGTCGAGTCGCTGAGCGCGTACGCGCGCCAGTTCCTCGGCCAGGTCGACCGTCCCGATGTCGACTTCATCGAAGGGCTCAGCCCGGCGGTGTCGATCGACCAGAAGTCGACGAACCGCAATCCGCGCTCGACCGTCGGCACGATCACCGAGATCCACGACTACATGCGCCTCCTGTGGGCGCGCATCGGCGTGCCGCACTGTCCCGAGTGCGGCGAGGTCATCCAGCGCCAGACCGTGCAGCAGATCGCGGACCAGCTCATCGAGCTGCCCGACCGCACCCGGTACCAGATCGTCGCGCCCGTCGTCACGCAGAAGAAGGGCGAGTTCGTCGACCTCTTCAAAGAGCTGTCGGCCAAGGGCTACGCCCGCGCGGTGGTCGACGGCGACCTGATCCAGCTCGCCGAGCCGCCCACGCTCAAGAAGAGCTACAAGCACGACATCGCCGTCGTGGTCGATCGCCTGGTCGCGGGTCCCGACATCCTGAGCCGCGTGACCGACTCGGTCGAGACGGCGCTGGGGCTCGCCGGCGGCGTGATGCAGGTCAACTTCGTCGACGCCTCGGGCGACGAGGCCTGGCAGTCCTTCTCCGAGAAGCTCGCCTGCCCCAACGGCCACCCGCTGCAGCTGACCGAGATCGAGCCGCGCACCTTCTCGTTCAACGCCCCGTTCGGCGCGTGCCCGGCGTGCTCCGGTCTCGGCACCCGCATGTCGGTGGACGTCGACCTCATGATCGGCGACGAGGAGCTCTCGATCCGCGAGGGCGTGCTCATCCCGTGGACGACCCAGGGCAAGGGACTCTTCCAGTACTACGAGCGCCTGCTCGAAGGACTCTCCAACGACCTCGACTTCTCGCTCGACACCCCGTGGCGCAAGCTCCGGGCCGACGTCCGCGAGGCGGTGCTCCGCGGTGAGAACTACAAGGTCACGGTCAAGTGGAAGAACCGCTACGGCCGTGAGATGCGCTACTCGTCCGGCTTCGAGGGCGTGGTGCCCTACATCGAGCGTCAGTACCTGCAGGCCGAGACCGACACGCAGCGCCAGCGGTGGTCGGAGTTCCTCCGCGAGGTGCCGTGTCCGGTCTGCGACGGCGCGCGGCTCAAGCCCGAGGTGCTCGCGGTGCTCGTCCACGGTCATTCCATCGCGGATGCCTCGCGTCTGAGCCTCGCCGACGCGCAGCAGTACTTCGCCGGCCTCCAGCTCACCGACCGCGAAGCCAAGATCGCCGCCCAGGTGCTGCGCGAGATCCGGCTGCGCCTGGACTTCCTGATCCAGGTCGGTCTCACCTACCTGAACCTCAGCCGATCGGCCGGTTCCCTCTCGGGCGGAGAGGCGCAGCGCATCAGGCTGGCGACGCAGATCGGCTCGGGGCTCACCGGCGTCCTCTACGTGCTCGACGAGCCGTCCATCGGGCTGCACCAGCGCGACAACCGCCGGCTCATCGAGACGCTGCTCACGCTGCGCGACCTCGGCAACACGCTCATCGTCGTCGAGCACGATGAGGAGACCATCCACGCCGCCGACTGGATCGTCGACATCGGACCCCGTGCCGGCGTCGACGGCGGTCGCGTCGTGCACTCCGGACCCCTCGAGCAGCTGCTGGCCGAGCGCGAATCCATCACGGGGGACTACCTCGCCGGCAGGCGCGAGATTCCCGCGCCCACCAAGCGGCGCAAGATCGACAAGAGCCGCAAGGTGACCGTCGTCGGCGCGCGCGAGAACAACCTCCAGAACGTGACGGTCGACTTCCCGCTCGGCGTGCTCACCGCCGTCACCGGCGTCAGCGGATCCGGAAAGTCCTCGCTCGTCAACGACATCCTGTACGAGGTGCTCGCGACCCGGCTGAACGGAGCTCGCCGCGTGGCGGGAAAGCACACCCGGGTCACCGGCACCGAGGAGCTCGACAAGGTCGTGCACGTCGACCAGGGGCCGATCGGCCGCACCCCGCGGTCGAACCCCGCCACCTACACGGGGGTCTTCGACCGCATCCGCACGCTCTTCAGCGAGACGCCCGAAGCCAAGGTGCGGGGCTATCAGCCCGGTCGCTTCAGCTTCAACGTCAAGGGCGGTCGCTGCGAGGCCTGCTCGGGCGACGGCACGATCAAGATCGAGATGAACTTCCTCCCCGACGTCTACGTCGACTGCGAGGTCTGCCACGGCAAGCGCTACAACCGCGACACGCTGGCGGTGCACTACAAGGGCAAGAACATCGCCGAGGTGCTCGAGATGCCGATCTCCGAGGCGGCCGAGTTCTTCGAGCCGATCCAGGCGATCCACCGGTATCTCCGCACGCTGGTCGATGTCGGCCTCGGGTATGTGCGCCTCGGGCAGTCGGCGACGACGCTGTCGGGCGGCGAGGCGCAGCGCGTCAAGCTCGCGACCGAGCTGCAGCGGCGGTCGAACGGGCGATCGATCTACGTGCTCGACGAGCCCACGACGGGTCTGCACTTCGAGGACGTGCGGCGCCTGCTCGAGGTGCTGGGCGGACTGGTCGACAAGGGCAACACGGTCATCGTGATCGAGCACAACCTGGACGTCATCAAGAGCGCCGACTGGATCATCGACCTCGGACCGGAGGGCGGCTCCGGCGGTGGCCAGGTCATCGCAACCGGCACCCCCGAGCAGGTCGCGCGCGTCGAGGCCAGTCACACCGGCGGATTCCTCGCCGAGGCGCTGGGCGTCTCCCAGGCGGTCCGCAAGGCCGGCTGACCCGATGGCCCGCTCCGCACCCACTGTCGCCTACAAGCCGAAGCCGGGGGAAATCCCCACCAACCCCGGGGTGTACCGCTTCCGTGACGCGGACGGGCGCGTGCTGTACGTCGGCAAGGCGAAGAACCTGCGTGCCCGGCTGTCGAACTACTTCGCACCGCTGCACACGCTGCACGAGCGCACCCGGCGCATGGTCACGACGGCGGCGTCGGTGGAGTGGACGGTCGTCGACAGCGACGTCGATTCGCTGCAGCTCGAGTACATGTGGATCAAGGAATTCGATCCGCCGTTCAACGTGCGCTACCGGGACGACAAGTCGTACCCGTTCATGGCGATCACCCTGGGCGACGAGGCGCCGCGCGTCATCGTGACGCGCAATCGCCGCATCCCCGGCGCGAAGTACTTCGGCCCGTACCCCAAGGTGTGGGCCGTCCACGACACGATCGACCTGATGATCAAGGTCTTCCCCATCCGCACGTGCAGCGACTCGTCGTACAAGAAGGCGATGACGTCGGGCCGCCCGTGCTTCCCGGGTCAGATCGGCCGCTGCGGCGGCCCGTGCTCCATGAAGGTGTCGATCGAGGAGCACCGCGCGATCGTCGACGACTTCGTCGCGTTCATGTCGGGCGGCGACCAGCGCTTCACCAAGGAGCTGACGGCGCGCATGCGCGAGTCGTCGGCCGCGATGGACTACGAGGCCGCGGCGCTCTACCGCGATCGGCTGCAGGCCATCGACGCGGTGCTGAACAAGAGCGCGCTCGTGCTCGCGCCCGACACCGACGCCGACCTGTTCGGAATCGCGGAGGACGAGCTCGCGGCCGCCGTGCAGCACTTCGTCATCCGCGGCGGACGCGTGCGCGGTGTGCGCGCGACCACGATCGAGAAGGAGCTCGACATCGCCGGGGGCGATCTCGTCGACCAGGTGCTGCAGCGCACCTACGGGAACGCGGCGGGCGCCGACATCCCGCGGCAGGTGCTCGTCCCGGCCATGCCCGAGGACGCCGCCGATCTCGAGGAGTGGCTCCGCGGACGACGCGGCAAGACGGTCACGATCCAGGTCGCCCAGCGCGGACGCAAGGCCGATCTGATGCGGACGGCGTCGCTCAACGCGCAGCAGGCGCTCATGCTGCACAAGACGCGGCGCACGAGCGACTACCTGGCGCGGACGCAGGCCCTCACCGACTTGCAGGAGGCCCTCGACCTCGCCGAGGCGCCCCTGCGCATCGAGTGCTTCGACGTCTCGCACCTCGGCGGCACCAACGTGGTGGCGTCGATGGTGGTCTTCGAAGACGGCCTGCCGCGAAAGGACCAGTACCGCTCGTTCGGCGTCCCCGAGACCACCGACGACACCGACTCGATCTACCAGGTGCTCCGGCGCCGGCTCGCCTACCTCGACCGTCCGGAGGAGAAGGAGCCCGAGCAGGTCGAGCCGACCGCCGACGGCGAGGTCGTCACCGAACGCCGTCGCGCGCGCTTCGCCTACCGGCCGCAGCTGCTGGTCGTGGACGGCGGCAAGCCGCAGGTCGAGGCGGCCGCCCGCGCCCTGCGCGACGCCGGGCACGAAGAGGTCGCGCTGTGCGGCATCGCGAAGCGCCTGGAAGAGGTGTGGCTTCCCGGTGAGGAGTACCCGGTCATCCTGCCGCGCACGTCCGAGGCGCTCTACCTTCTCCAGCGGCTGCGCGACGAGGCGCACCGGTTCGCGATCACGCACCAGCGCAAGCGCCGTCGCCGCGACATCCAGAGCGTGCTCGCCGAGATTCCCGGTCTGGGCGACGCGCGGATCAAGGCGCTGCTGCGCCACTTCGGCTCCGTCTCGGCGCTGAAGCAGGCCACACCCGACGAGATCGCCGCCCTCCCCGGCGTCGGTCCCAAGCTGGCTGCCGCGATCCATGGGCACCTCTCCGGTGGGTAGGGTGGTCTCGACGACGGGGGTGGTCATGACCGAGGCAGAACGCCAGGACGCAGGCGAGGTCTTGATCGTGACCGGCATGTCCGGCGCCGGCCGCTCGACGGCCGCGAATGCGCTCGAAGACCTCGGCTGGTACGTCGTCGACAACCTTCCGCCGCAGATGCTCAAGCCGCTCCTCGAGCTCACCGAGCTCGCCGCCGGGGTGCTGCCGCGTGTCGCGGTCGTCGTCGACGTGCGAGGTCGCGACCTCTTCTCCGATCTTCCCGACGCGATGCGGGCGCTCCGTGAGCGGCGCCAGATCCGGGTGATGTTCCTGGATGCCGCCGATGACGCGCTCGTGCGACGGTTCGAGGCGGTGCGGCGGCCGCACCCGCTGCAGGGCGACGGCACCATCCTCGACGGCATCCGCACCGAGCGCGGACGCCTGGCCGCGATGCGCGAGAGCGCCGACATCATCATCGACACGTCGAACTACAACATCCACCAGCTCGCGACGAACGTCAATGAGCTGTTCAGCGAGGCCAACGCCGCCCGGCACACGCTCACCATCCTGAGCTTCGGGTTCAAGTACGGGCTGCCCACCGACGCCGATCTCGTCGCCGACATGCGGTTCCTGCCGAATCCCTTCTGGAACGAGGAGCTCCGTGCCCTCACCGGCGAGGATGCGGAGGTGCGGGAGTTCGTCCTCGAGCAGCGTGGTGCCGCGGAGTTCATCGACGCCTACGCCGCCGCGCTGCGACCGGTGCTCGAGGGGTATCAGCGCGAGAACAAGCGCCATTCCGTGGTCGCGATCGGGTGCACCGGCGGGAAGCACCGCTCGGTCGCCATGTCCCACGAGCTGGCGGACCGTCTCGCCTCGGTGCCGGGGGTCAAGGTGCGCGTGAAGCACCGCGATCTCGGCCGTGAGTAGATCGCACCACGATCTGTACGACGCACGGGTAGGCTGGACCGTCGTCCCGAACCCATCCGCGAAGGAGTCCCGTGTCGTTGACCGCTGACGTGAAGGCCGAGCTGATCACCGTACGCGATCCGCGTCCGACTGCCCGGGTGGCCGAGCTCACGTCCCTGCTGCGGTTCTCGGGCGGCCTGCATTCGATCGCCAACCGCGTCGCGGTCGAGGCCGAGCTCGACTCCGACATCCTCGCCCGCCGCACGGCGCGCGACCTCATGGAGCTCTACGGGGTGCGCCCCGAGCTCGTGCACGTGCAGGGCTCCGGCGCGCGCGCCGGCAGTCACTACGCGGTCCGCGTCATCGAGGGCGGCGAGACGCTCGCCCGCCAGACCGGACTGCTCGACCAGCGGCGTCGCCCGGTACGCGGCCTCCCCAACAAGCTCACCACCGGCTCGCGCGGCGACCTGGCCGCCATCTGGCGGGGCGCGTTCCTCGCCTCCGGATCCCTCAGCGAGCCCGGCCGGTCGGCCGCCCTCGAGATCACGTGCCCGTCGCCCGAGGCCGCGATGGCTCTCGTCGGAGCGGCGCACCGCCTCGGCATCCCCGGCAAGGCCCGCGAAGTCCGCGGCGTGCCGCGCGTCGTCGTGCGCGAGGGCGAGGCGATCCGTGCGGCACTGGCTGCGATGGGCGCCGAGAAGGCCGCGGCCGAATGGGACCAGCTGCGTCAGCGGCGCGAGGTGCGCGCGGGCGTCAACCGCCTCGTGAACTTCGACGACGCCAACCTGCGGCGCTCCGCCCAGGCCGCGGTCGCGGCGTGCGCCCGCGTGCAGCGCGCGCTCGAGATCCTCGGCGACGAGGTGCCCGAGCACCTGCGCGAGGCGGGGGAGCTGCGGCTCGCCCACCGCGACGCCAGCCTCGACGAGCTCGGCCACCACGCCGACCCGCCGCTCACCAAGGACGCGGTCGCCGGTCGCATCCGGCGGCTGCTCGCGATGGCCGACAAGAAGGCCGACGTCGACGGCGTGCCCGGCACCGAGTCGGCCGTTCCCGCCGGCATGGAGGACTGAAGCCGGTCAGTCGATCGGCACGGCCCCGCCCGACACGGTGATGCCGCCCGCCGCCGGGATGTCCACCGTGAGGAGTCCGGGCCGGCCCACATGGCGGCCCTGCTCGATCACGATCCGCGCGGGCGGACCGACGGCTCCGATCGCCCGCAGGTAGGCGCCGGTGGCGGCGGCCGCGGCACCGGTCGCCGGATCCTCGGTGATCGCGCCCACGGGGAAGATGTTGCGCGCCTCCCAGCGGTCGTGCCCGAGCGCGTGGAGCACGATGATCGTGGCGGGCCAGGCCTCGGCATCCATCAGCGTCCGTGCCCCAGAGGGATCGAACGTGAACGTGTCGAACACGACGCGATCCGCCAGCACGACGAGCGGATGCCTGTTGCCGGCGTAGGCGAGGCGCGGCGGATGTGCGGGGTCGAGGTCGGCGGCATCGAGTCCGATCAGATCCAGGACCGCGCCGAGCGCGGCATCCGTCAGCGAATCGACCCAGGGCTCGACGCTCGTGAACGCGGCCGACCGGCGCCCGGACTCGGATCGCGCGACGATCTCGACCGCGCCGACCGGTGTGTCGAACGTCAGCAGCCCGTCGCCGAGGTCCCCGGCCAGCGCCACCGCCGACGCGACGGTGGCATGACCGCAGAACGGCACCTCGGCGACGGGGGAGAAATAGCGGATGCCGCGCCGGCGGCCCGTGCCGCTGATGAACGCGGTCTCGGCGTACCCAACGTCGGCGGCGATGCGCTGCATCTCGGGAGCGTCGAGCTCGTCGGCGCCGATCACCACGCCGGCGGGATTGCCGCCGTCCGGGCGGTCGGTGAAGGCCGCCCATCGCTGCACCTCGGGTCGAGTCATCCCGCGATCGTAGCGCCGGGCGAGCGGAGGCGGCCGAACCGCCTAATCGGCGTCACGAAGGGAAGCAACCCCCTCGGTGCGGTGTTGGTCCTCAGTAGGATGAACCAGTCACCCTTGCCGCGCCGGGGGAGCCTCGGCGCCGCGCCGACAGGAAGAAGAGAACATGGCGAAGTACACCTTGCCCGACCTCCCCTATGACTTCGCGGCACTCGAACCGCACATCAGCGGCAAGATCATGCAGCTGCACCACGACAAGCACCATCAGGCGTATGTCACCGGTGCGAACACCGCTCTCGACCAGCTCGCAGAGGCCCGTGAGACGGGCTCACTCGCGAACGTCAACAAGCTCGAGAAGGACCTCGCGTTCAACCTCGGCGGTCACGTCAACCACTCGATCTTCTGGACGAACCTGTCGCCCGAGGGCGGCGGCGAGCCCGAGGGCGAGCTGCGGGCTGCGATCGATGAGTTCTTCGGCGGCTTCGACAAGTTCCAGGCGCACTTCACCGCCGCGGCCACGGGCATCCAGGGCTCCGGCTGGGCGGTCCTGAGCTGGGACGTCCTCGGCGAGCAGCTCATCATCCAGCAGCTGTTCGACCAGCAGAGCAACACGGCCCAGGGCACCATCCCGGTCTTCCAGCTCGACATGTGGGAGCACGCCTTCTACCTCGACTACCTCAACGTCAAGGCCGACTACGTCAAGGCCGTCTGGAACATCGCGAACTGGCAGAACGTGGCCCAGCGCCTCGACGCCGCCCGCGAGAAGAGCACGGGCCTGCTGGTACTGTCATAGCAGGCGCGGCGTCCCGGCGGGACTGCCCGCTGGGACGCCGTTGTCCTTACGTCTGAACGCATCACACCCGCGCATTCGCGCACGACACTTCTCAGGAGAACCTCCGTGGCTGTCAAGATCGGCATCAACGGCTTCGGCCGTATCGGACGCAACTACCTCCGCGCGGCTCTCGCGCAGGGCAGCGACCTCGAAATCGTGGCGGTGAACGACCTCACCGACAACAAGTCGCTGGCTCACCTGCTCAAGTACGACTCGGTGGGCGGCCCGCTCGGCGTGGACGTCTCGTACACCGAAGACTCCATCACCGTCGGCGACAAGACCATCAAGGTCTTCGAAGAGCGCGACCCGGCCAACCTCCCCTGGGGCGAGCTCGGCGTCGACATCGTCATCGAGTCCACCGGACGCTTCACGAACGCGGCCGACGCCAAGAAGCACATCGAGGGCGGCGCGAAGAAGGTCCTCATCTCGGCACCGGCCACCGGTGACGACGTGACGATCGTCATGGGCGTCAACGAGGGCGATTACAACCCCGAGACCGACGTCATCATCTCGAACGCGTCGTGCACCACCAACTGCCTGGCGCCCCTCGCCAAGGTCTTCAATGACGCCTTCGGCATCGAGCGCGGCTTCATGATGACCGCTCACGCCTACACGGCCGACCAGAACCTGCAGGACGGCCCGCACAGCGACCTCCGCCGTGCCCGTGGTGCCGCGATCAACATCGTGCCGGCCTCGACCGGCGCCGCCAAGGCGATCGGCCACGTGCTCCCCGAGCTGAACGGCAAGCTGAGCGGCTCGTCCTACCGCGTGCCCGTCCCCACCGGCTCCATCGTCGACCTGACCATCGTCACGCCGACCGAGGGCCTCACGGTCGACCAGGTCAACGCCGCCTACAAGGCCGCGGCGGCCGAGGGTCGCCTGGCCGGCTACCTCGAGTACACCGAGGACCCGATCGTCTCGAGCGACATCCAGGGCAACCCTCACTCGTCGATCTTCGACTCGGAGCTGACCAACGTCAGCGGCAACCTGGTCAAGGTCTCGGCCTGGTACGACAACGAGTGGGGTTACTCCAACCGTCTCGTCGACCTCACCGAGTACGTGGCCGACCGCCTCTAAGCGATCACCCATGGCTCTGCGCACCCTCGACTCGCTTCAGCAGTCGGTGGGCACGCTCGCAGGCAAGCGCGTCATCGTCCGTTGTGACCTGAACGTCCCCCTCAAGGACGGCGTCATCACGGACGATGGCCGCGTGCGCGCGTCGCTGCCCACGCTCAACGCCCTGATCAACCAGGGCGCACGCGTCGTCGTCTCGTCTCACCTCGGTCGTCCCGACGGTGCGCCGGACGCGAAGTACAGCCTCGAGCCGGTCGCGCAGCGACTGTCCGAGCTGCTCGGCAAGCCGGTCGCGTTCGCCCGCGACACGGTCGGCGAATCCGCCCACGAGGCCGTCGCGGCGCTCGAGGACGGCGAGGTCGCGGTCATCGAGAACCTGCGCTTCAACCCCGGCGAGACGGCGAAGGACGAGGCCGAGCGCCGCGCCTTCGCCGAACAGCTGGCGGGGCTCGGCGACGCCCTCGTCTCGGACGGGTTCGGTGTCGTGCACCGCAAGCAGGCCTCGGTCTACGAACTGGCCGAGATCCTGCCGTCCGCGGCGGGGCTGCTCATCGCCGCAGAGCTCGACGTGCTCGA
Source organism: Microbacterium sp. CFBP9034 (assembly GCF_034045255.1). Lineage (NCBI taxonomy): Bacteria > Bacillati > Actinomycetota > Actinomycetes > Micrococcales > Microbacteriaceae > Microbacterium > Microbacterium sp. CFBP9034. The sequence goes on along the minus strand of NZ_JAXCWC010000001.1, from coordinate 2,278,928 downwards.
CCGGCTGACCGAGAACCCGGAGCGGCCGTACACGGTCGTGCTCGGCGGGTCGAAGGTCAGCGACAAGCTCGGCGTGATCTCGCACCTGCTGCCGCGCGTCGACCGCATCCTGGTCGGGGGCGGCATGCTGTTCACCTTCCTCGCCGCGCAGGGCCACAAGGTGGGGTCCAGCCTTCTCGAGGCCGATCAGCTCGAGACGGTGTCGCAGTACATGCGCACCGCCGAGGAGACCGGCGTCGAGATCGTGCTGCCGACCGATGTCGTGGTTGCCTCGAAGTTCGGCGCCGACGCGGAGCACGTCGTCACGCCGGCGGACGGGATCGAGAGCACGCCCTTCGGCGCCTCCGGCCTCGGGCTCGACATCGGCCCCGACACGGCCGCTCGGTTCGCCGAGGCGATCCGCACGAGCCGCACGGTGTTCTGGAACGGGCCGATGGGCGTGTTCGAGCTCGCTCCGTTCGCGGCCGGCACCGAAGCCGTCGCGAAGGCGCTGACCGAGGTCGACGGCCTCTCCGTCGTCGGCGGTGGCGATTCCGCTGCGGCCGTCCGCCAGCTCGGCTTCTCCGACGACGAGTTCGGCCACATCTCAACGGGCGGGGGCGCCAGCCTCGAGTTCCTCGAAGGCAAGAAGCTCCCCGGACTGGAGGTCCTCGGATGGCAGTAGACAGCGCTGGTTCAACGGCAGCTGCGCAGACCAGGCGCACCCCGCTCATCGCAGGCAACTGGAAGATGAACCTCGACCACCTTCAGGCGGTCGCGTTCGTCCAGAAGCTGCACTGGACGCTCAAGGATGCCAAGCACGAGGACGGCTCGGTCGAGGTCGCGGTGTTCCCGCCCTTCACCGACATCCGTACGGTGCAGACGCTCCTCGACGCCGACAAGATCCCCTTCGCGCTGGGAGCGCAGGACATCTCGTCCCACGACTCCGGCGCCTACACGGGTGAGGTGTCGGGTGCGTTCCTGGCGAAGCTCGACAACCGCTACGTCATCATCGGCCACTCCGAGCGGCGTCAGTACCACGCCGAGACGGACGAGGTCGTGGGCTCGAAGGTCCAGGCGGCGCTCCGTCACGGGCTGGTGCCGGTGATCTGCGTGGGGGAGACCTCGGAGGACCTCGAGAAGTTCGGCGCGAGCGCCGTTCCCGTCTCGCAGCTCCAGGTCGCGCTGGACGGGGTCAAGGCCGATGCGGACATCGTCGTGGCGTACGAGCCCGTGTGGGCGATCGGCTCCGGCCTGGCGGCGACGCCCGAGCAGGCGCAGGACGTGTGCGCCAAGCTCCGCGACGTCATTGCCGAGAAGCTGGGGGCGGATGCCGCGGCCCGCACGCGTGTTCTCTACGGCGGATCCGTGAAGTCGACGAACATCGCGAGCTACATGCGCGAGCCGGATGTCGACGGCGCTCTGGTGGGTGGAGCGAGCCTCGTCGTGGACGAGTTCGCGGCGATCATCCGGTACCAGAAGCACGTCGGCGTCTGACCCGTATACTTGTCCCTTGTGCGATCGGCGACTGATCGCGGCGAAAGGCTTCAACGACTGTGCAGATCCTCGAGTTCGTCCTGCAGGTGCTCCTCGGAATCACGAGCCTCCTGCTGACCCTCCTCATCCTGCTCCACAAGGGGCGCGGCGGCGGCCTGTCCGACATGTTCGGCGGCGGCATGACGTCCGCGCTGGGCTCGTCCGGGCTTGCTGAGCGCAACCTCAACCGCTTCACGGTGATTCTCGCCCTGACGTGGTTCGTCGCCATCGTGGCGCTGGGGCTCATCACGAAGTTCCAGAGTCTCTGATGGCCAGCGGAGGAAACGCGATCCGCGGCACCCGTGTCGGTGCCGGGCCGATGGGCGAGCAGGACCACGGATTCCACGCCGAGCGCGTGGCCATCTCGTACTGGGACGCCTTGGGCAACGAGACCGTCCGGTACTTCGCGGCGGGCATCACCGAAGAGGAGATCCCCGACACGATCGACTCCCCGCACTCGGGGCTGCCGGCCGGTCGCGACAAGGAGAATCCTCCCGCGCTCGCCAAGACCGAGCCCTACAAGACGCATCTGGCCTACGTGAAGGAGCGCCGGACCGAGGAAGAGGCCGACGCCCTCCTCGACGACGCGCTGCAGCAGCTGCGCGACCGTCGCGGTCAGGGCTGACCACGCGTCTGAACACAGAAGAGCGGATGCCGAGGCATCCGCTCTTCTTGTGTGTACGGGGTCAGTACTCGCGGTCGATGAGCTCGGGCGGCACCTGGGCGGCCGCGGCCTCGTCGACGAAGAAGATCGTCCGCTTGCGTCCCTTGGCTCCTGCAGCGGGCACGCTCGCGTAGCTGGCGCCGGCGAGCGCCAGACCCAGAGCGGATGCCTTGTCGGCTCCGGAGAGCACCATCCAGACGCGCTGCGAGCTGTTGATGACGGGCCTCGTCATGGTGACGCGCTCGGGCGGCGGCTTGGGGGAGTTGCGCACGGGGACCACCGACCGATCGGTGATGAGGATCTCGGGGCGGTCCGGGAAGAGCGAGGCGATGTGGGCGTCGGGGCCGACGCCGAGGAAGCAGACGTCGAACGACGGCCACGGCCCGTGCTCGCCCGCGAACCCGGCGAGCTCGTCGGCGTACGCGGCGGCGGCGGCATCGAGGTCGATCCCGTCGTCACTCGCGGCCGCGGCGTGGATGTTCGCCGCCGGCAGGTCGATTGCGTCGAGGAGCGCGGCGCGCGCCTGCTTCTCGTTGCGCTCTTCGTCGGCGCGGGGCACGAACCGCTCGTCGCTCCACCAGAAGTGGACGCGCGACCAGTCGACGCGATCGAGCCGCGGGCTGCGGGCAGCGGCGGCCAGCACGGCGGATCCCATCGACCCTCCGGTCAGTGAGACGTGGGCCAGCTCACCCTGATCGACGCGCTTGGTCACGCGGTTGAGAAACCGTGCGGCGACCGACTCGGCCAGTGCCGAGGGGTCGGGCGTGATGACCACGCGCTTCTCGGCCCATCCCTCAACCATGCCGCTCACTCACCACGCGACTCACTCATGCGTCCTGCGTCTCCCTGATCGACGGCGGGTCGAGAAGCTCCCAGCCCTCGGTGATCACTCGACCATACAGGACGTCCGGATCGAGGCGACGGAGCTCCTCGGCCAGGCATTCGCGCAGGGTGCGACGGGGGAAGGCGAGCTCGTGGCTCGGCTGCCCGGGCTGGGTGAGGATCGCCGAACCGGCATTCGGCCGCTCGAGAAGCACCTCGCCGCTCTCGCGGACGAGCGTGACCGACTTGATGCCGTGCGGCCACTCCTCGGGCCCGAGGTAGGCCCAGTCGACGGGCACGCCGAGCGCGAGCCGCAGCCAGGCGGCGAGCAGCGCGGTCGACGGCGAGTCCGAGGCTCCGCGCACGCGCACCGAGAGCACCGGCTCGTACGGCGGCTGGTCGAGGATGGCGGCGAGCTGCTCGCGCCAGCGGGTGAGGCGCGTCCACGCCAGATCGGTGTCACCCGGGGCGTACTGCCCGCCGAGCGCGGCGACCCACGCCGACGGGTCGGACTTGGTCGCGGCATCCGTGATGCGTCGCTGTGCGATACGGCCGATCGACGTCTTCGACGGGTCCTGGGGTGTGCGGTTGGGCCACCAGACGACGACGGGCGCATCGGGCAGCAGCAGTCCGGTGACGAGCGACTCGAGGTTCGAGCTGCCGGCCTCGCCGGCGACACGGAGGGTGATGACCTCGCTCGCACCGGCGTCGCCGCCGACGCGGATCTGCGCGTCGAGCCGGGGGTCCGCATCCTGACCGTCGCCGATGATCAGCACGATGACGCGCATCGGGTGCTCGCGGGACGCGTCGTTGGCGGCTTCGATGACCTCCTCCATCGCGCCTTCGCGCGTGAGGATGATGAGAGTCAGCACTCGGCCGAGCGCGACCGCGCCGCCCTCTTCGCGCACGCTGACGAGCGCCCGCGAGATCTTGCTGACGGTGGTGTCGGGCAGATCGACGATCATGGGCGCCTCCAGGTACGGCCGTCGCGGGCGAGCATCTCGTCCGCGGATGCCGGGCCCCACGACCCGGATGAATACTGTTCGAGGGGTCCGCCCTGCTCCGTCCAGAACTTCTCGATCGGGTCGAGGATCTTCCAGGAGAGCTCGACCTCCTCGTGGCGGGGGAACAGCGGCGGGTCGCCGAGGAGCACGTCGAGGATGAGTCGCTCGTACGCCTCGGGGCTGGCCTCGGTGAAGGCGTGGCCGTAGCCGAAGTCCATCGTCACGTCGCGCACCTGCGCACCCGCGCCGGGCACCTTCGAGCCGAACCGGATCGTTACGCCTTCGTCGGGCTGCACGCGGATCACGAGGGCGTTCTGCCCCTGACCCGACGTCTGGCTCCGCGAGAACAGCAGCTCGGGCGCCCGCTTGAAGACGACGGCGATCTCGGTGACGCGACGCCCCAGTCGCTTGCCGGTGCGGAGATAGAACGGCACTCCGGCCCAGCGACGGGTGTTCACCTCGAGGGTGATGGCCGCATAGGTCTCGGTGGTGGACTTCGGGTTCATCCCGTCCTCTTCGAGGAAGCCGAGCACCTTCTCGCCGCCCTGCCATCCGCCGGCGTACTGACCGCGCGCCGTCGAGCGGGCGAGGTCGGCGGGCAGCGTGACCGCGGCCAGGACCTTCTCCTTCTCGGCGCGCAGCTCCTTCGCGTCGAAAGAGATGGGCTCCTCCATCGCGGTGAGCGCCATCAGCTGCAGCAGGTGGTTCTGGATGACGTCGCGTGCCGCGCCGATGCCGTCGTAGTAGCCCGCGCGACCGCCCACGCCGATGTCCTCGGCCATCGTGATCTGCACGTGGTCCACGTAGTTGCGGTTCCACAGCGGCTCGTACAGCTCGTTCGCGAAGCGCAGCGCCAGGATGTTCTGGACCGTCTCCTTGCCGAGGTAGTGGTCGATGCGGAAGATCGAGTCGGTCGGGAACGCCGAGCGTAGCGCGCTGTTGAGCGACTGCGCGGACTCCAGGTCGTGGCCGAACGGCTTCTCGATGACAACGCGGCGCCAGCGGTCGGGCTGGTCCGCGGTGTCGTCGACGAGGCCGGACGCCTTGAGCTGCTCCGCCACCAGCGGGAAGTCCTTCGGCGGGATCGACAGGTAGTAGGCGTGGTTGCCCATCGTGCCGCGCTCGGTGTCGAGCTTCTCGACGGTCTCGCGCAGGCGGCGGAACGCGTCGGGGTCGCCGAACTCGCCCGACACGAACCGGATGCCCTGCAGCAGCTGCTGCCAGGTCTCGTCGCGGAACTCGGTACGGGCGTGCTGGCGCACGGCGTCGTAGACGACCTTCGCGAAGTCCTGGTCCTCCCAGTCGCGCCGTGCGAAGCCGACGAGGGCGAACCCCGGTGGCAGCAGACCGCGGTTGGCGAGGTCGTAGACGGCGGGCATGAGCTTCTTGCGGGAGAGGTCTCCCGTCACGCCGAAGATGACGAGCGCGCTCGGACCGGCGATCCGGTTGAGGCGTCGGTCCTCGGGGTCGCGCAGCGGATTGCTTCCGCGCGAGATCTCGACAGTCATAGGGGAGCGGTTCTCCTACTGGGCGGCCTCGAAGAGCGACAGCACTTCGATCCGGGGGTCGGTGAGCGTGATCGTGACGACCGGCCGGCCGTGTCCGTCGGCGAGGACGGAGGCATCGCCTGCCGCCTGCGCCTGGATGAGCTGGCCGAACGTGAACGGACGGGCGGGGATCTCGAGATCGACATCGGTCTGCTCGAGGATCTGGAGGAACACCCCGTTCGCGGGTCCGCCCTTGTGGAACTGTCCGGTCGAGTGCAGGAACCGGGGTCCCCAGCCGAACGTCGTCGGTCGACCGGAGTCGGCGGCGACGAGCTCGCGGAGCCCCTGGAGCTGGTCGAGCTCGAGGCGGTTGACGTACGCCTGGATGGCGACGTACCCGTCCTCCGGCAGCCGTGCCCACAGGGCGTCGAGGACGCCGGCGACGGTTCCGGATGCGGCGAGTGCAGGATCGGAGACCCGCACCTCCACGCCCGCGACCGCGAAGGCCGGGGCGGTGGGCTCGGGGCGGGCGTCCAGCAGGCCACGCGTCGCGATCTTGGCCGACTCGACGTCGGGCTGATCGAAGGGGTTGATGCCGAGCATCCGGCCCGCGATCACGGTCGCGTACTCCCACACGACGAACTGCGCGCCGAGCGATCCGCTGACGAGCACCTCGTCCTCGTGGTGCTCGAAGAAGTGGAACTTCTTCGCCTCGTCGACGAGCCGCACGATCTGCAGGTCGGCGGGCCGGTTCTCCACCTCGGGCGAGACGGGGAGCAGGACGACCGGGAGGATGCCGGTGCCCTCCTTGCCCGTCGACTCGGCGACGAGCTGCTCGATCCAGTCGGGAAGCCCGACGATGTGCGTGCCGTCGGTGATGAGTCCCAGCTTGTCGCGACGCGGGTCGCCGCCGGCGATGGCCGCGGCCAGCACGAGCGCCGGGTTGTCGGGACTGTCGATCGCGACTTCGAGGAGCGTGGCCTCGGCCTCATCGAGGATCTCCGCGATGTCGACGCCCGCGAGACCGGTGGGGACCAGGCCGAACGCGGTCAGGGCCGAGTACCGCCCGCCGACGGTCGGGTCGGCGTTGAACACCGTGTAGCCGTCCGCTCGCGCGGCCTGATCCAGCGGCGAGCCGGGATCGGTCACGACGACGATCCGCTCGAGCGGATCGATGCCGAGGTCGCGGAAGGCGGCCTCGAACGCGCGCTTGGCCGAGTCGGTCTCGACGGTCGAGCCCGACTTCGACGACACCACGAGGACCGTCTTGGTGAGGTCCCCCTGCTGCGCATCGCCGTCGATCGCCGCCAGCACCTGGCCGGGCGCGGTCGAGTCGAGGATCACCAGCGGAACACCGGCGGTCTGCGCGATGACCTCGGGTGCGAGCGACGAGCCGCCCATGCCCGCGAGCACCACCCGGGTGACGCCCTTGGCGGCGAGCTGCTGGCGCAGGGCCTCGATCTGCGGGACGAGCGGGCGTGAGACGGTGACCGCCTGCACCCACCCGAGACGCTGGGATGCCTCGGCCTCGGCCTCGGGGCCCCACAGCGACCCGTCGCCTGCCGTGACGCCCGACGCCACGAGGCCGGCCACCAGGCCGGGCAGCGTCTCGTCGACGACGGACTTGACGTGGCCGCTCAGGTGGATGTCGAAGCTCATCGCGCGACCTTGGCGTTCTCCAGGGCGGTGGCGACGGTCTGCTGCAGGTCGTGCCACGAGGCGATGAACTTGTCGACGCCCTCGTCCTCGAGCACCTGGGTGACGTCGGCGAAGTCGACACCGACGGCGGCGAGGTCGGCGAAGACCTTGTGCGCGGCCTCATAGGTGCCGGTGACGGTGTCGCCCGCGACCTCGCCGTGGTCGAACGTCGCCTCGAGCGTCTTCTCCGGCATGGTGTTGACGGTGTCGGGAGCGACGAGCTCGGTCACGTAGAGCGTGTCGGGAAGCGACGGGTCCTTGACGCCGGTGGAGGCCCACAGCGGGCGCTGGCGGTTGGCGCCGGCATTCGTGAGCGCGGTGGCGCGGCTGGAGCCGAACTCCTGCTCGTAGAGCTCGTAGGCGAGACGGGCGTTGGCCACGCCGGCGAGCGACTTCAGCCCGAGAGCCTCGTCCGTTCCGATCGCGGTGAGGCGCTTGTCGACCTCGGAGTCCACGCGCGAGACGAAGAACGACGCGACCGAGTGGATCTGCGAGAGGTCGTGACCGGCGTCCTTCGCCTGTTCGATGCCGGAGAGGTACGCGTCGATGACCGCCGCGTAGCGCTCGAGGCTGAAGATCAGGGTGACGTTGACCGAGATGCCCTCGGCGAGCACCGCCGTGATGGCCGGGAGTCCCGCCTTCGTCGCGGGGATCTTGATGTGCACGTTCGGGCGGCCGACCGTGGCCCACAGCTCCTTGGCCTGGGCGATGGTGGCCGTGGTGTCGTGCGCCAGGTCGGGGGAGACCTCGATCGAGACGCGTCCGTCGACGCCCTTGGTGGCGTCGTAGACGGGACGGAAGATGTCGGCGGCGTCGCGCACGTCGTCGGTGGTCGCGGCGAAGATCGCCTCGTCGACGCTTGCGCCGCTGCTCGCCAGCTCGGCGATCTGAGCGTCGTAGGAATCTCCGCCGCCGCCGATCGCGCCCTGGAAGATGGTCGGGTTCGTCGTCACGCCGCTGACGTTGCGGGTGCTGATGAGCTCCGTCAGGTTGCCGGACGTGATGCGCTGGCGCGACAGGTCGTCGAGCCAGATGCTGACGCCCTGGGCGGCGAGCTGTTCGGTGGGGGTGCTCATGCGTTCTCCTTGAGGGTCTCGCGCGCCGCCTGGACGACGGCCTCGGCAGTGATGCCGAACTTCTGGAAGAGGGTCTTGTAATCGGCGGATGCGCCGAAGTGCTCGATCGACACCGAGCGACCGCGATCGCCGACGATGTCGCGCCAGGTGAGGCCTATGCCGGCCTCCACCGACACGCGGGCCGTCACGGCCTTGGGCAGCACCGACTCGCGGTATGCCTCGTCCTGCTCGGCGAACCACTCCAGCGAGGGCGCCGACACGACGCGGGCGTTGACGCCCTCGGCCGCGAGGGTCTCGCGCGCGGCCACCGCGAGCTGCACCTCGGAGCCGGTGGCGACGAGGATCACATCCGGCGTGCCGTTCGGAGCCTCGGCGAGGACGTAGGCGCCCTTGGCGACGAACTCTGCCGACGCGAAGGTGTCTCCGGATGCCTCGCCACCGTTTTCGTCATCGGCACTGGCGCGCGGGAACACCGGGATGTTCTGGCGGGTCAGCGCGATGCCGGCGGGTCCGCCGTTGCGGCGGAGGATCTCGAGCCACGCGACCGCGGTCTCATTGGCGTCCGCGGGGCGGACGACGTTGAAGTTGGGGATGGCGCGCAGGGTCGCGAGCTGCTCGATCGGCTGGTGCGTGGGGCCGTCCTCGCCGAGCGCGACGGAGTCGTGCGTCCACACGAAGATCGACGGGATGTCCATCAGCGCGGCCAGACGCACCGACGGGCGCATGTAGTCGCTGAAGATGAGGAACGTGCCGCCGAACGCCCGCGTCGGGCCGTGGAGCACGATGCCGTTGACGATCGCGCCCATGGCGTGCTCGCGGATGCCGAAGTGCAGCACACGGCCGTAGGGGTCGCCGGACCACTCGTGCGTCGACCACTCGGACGGGATGAACGAGCTGGAGTCCTTGATCGTGGTGAGGTTCGACTCGGCGAGGTCGGCGGAGCCGCCCCACAGCTCGGGGAGCTCGGCGGCGAGGGCGTTGATGACCACACCGGATGCAGCGCGCGTGGACACCTCCTTGCCCGCCTCGAACGTCGGCAGCGCCTCGGCGATGCCTTCGGGCAGCTCGCGAGCGGCGAGCCGGTCGAACAGCGCCTTGCGCTCCGGGTTCGCGGCGGCCCAGGCGTCGAACTGCTCCTGCCAGGCCGCGTGGGCCTCGGCCGCGCGGTCCTTGAGGCTCCGCGAGTGGGCGAGGACGTCGTCGGCGACGACGAAGCTCTGCTCGGGGTCGAAGCCGAGAACCTTCTTGGTGGCGGCGAGCTCATCGGCGCCGAGCGCCGAGCCGTGGATCTTTCCGGTGTTCTGCTTGCCGGGGGACGGCCAGCCGATGATGGTGCGCAGCACGATCAGGGACGGCTTGGACGTCTCGCCCTTGGCCGCCTCGATGGCGGCGTGGAGCTCGGCGACGTCCTCGACGTACTCGCCGGTCTTCTTCCAGTCCACCGTCTGCACGTGCCAGCCGTAGGACTCGTAGCGCTTCGCGACATCCTCGGTGAAGGCGACGTTGGTGTCGTCCTCGATCGAGATCTGATTGGAGTCGTAGATCGCGATGAGGTTGCCGAGCTGCTGGTGGCCGGCGAGCGAGGACGCCTCGCTCGTGATGCCCTCCTGCAGGTCGCCGTCGCCGGCGATCACGTAGATGTGGTGGTCGAACGGCGACTCGCCGGCCGCGGCATCCGGATCGAAGAGACCGCGCTCGTAGCGGGCGGCGTAGGCGAAGCCGACCGACGAGGCGAGCCCCTGGCCCAGGGGGCCGGTGGTGATCTCGACGCCGTCGGTGTGTCCGAACTCGGGGTGACCCGGTGTCAGCGAACCCCACGTGCGGAGTGCCTTGAGGTCATCGAGCTCGAGCCCGAAGCCGCCCAGGTACAGCTGCACGTACTGCGTCAGCGAGGAGTGCCCCGCCGAGAGGATGAACCGGTCTCGCCCCGGCCAGTGCACATCCGACGGATCGTGGCGGAGCACGTGCTGGTAGAGCAGGTAGGCCGCGGGGGCGAGGCTCATGGCCGTGCCCGGGTGGCCGTTGCCCACCTTCTCCACGGCGTCTGCTGCCAGCACGCGAGCGGTGTCCACCGCGCGCCGATCGATCTCATCCCAACGCAGTTCCGACACGGGACCGCCTCTCTCATGAAGGTGCGCCCAGACAGGGCCGGTCCGCGTCCTTGTCCGGATGGAGAAGGGGGTCGGCTCGGGGCGCGCGTGTGTTTTCAGCATAGCGAAGGGGCATGCCACCCCGGCCATGTGAGCCGCTGTGTGACAGAGTCTTGCGGAGCTCCGCTCGGGTTCCGTGTCAGCCCCGTGTCGCCGGGGTGACGTTCTGCTCACGCGCGGGCGAACGGGATTGTGAGCGGTATACGGCGCGCCCCGGGCGGCCGGCGCCGATGCCATAGACTTAAGCGATTTCTGAACGCGGCGATAGCGGGGGCGATGGACATCACGACGACAGCACGGGCCGGGGCAACCGCTCAGGCGACCGGCGGGTCCCGCCAGCCGTTCGGCCGCACTGTCCGGGCCTACATCGCGCTCATGAAGCCGCGGGTGCTCGAGCTGCTGCTCGTGACGACCGTCCCGGTGATGATCCTCGCGCAGGGCGGCCTGCCCGACCTGTGGCTCGTGCTCGCCACGGTGATCGGCGGAACGGCCAGCGCCGGATCGGCCGCGGCGTTCAACATGTACCTCGATCGCGACATCGACGCGCACATGCAGCGCACCGTCAACCGGCCGCTCGTCACGGGTGAGGTGTCGCCCCGCGGCGCACTGATCTTCGCGTGGTCCCTCGCGGTGGGATCGACCGTCTGGCTGTGGCTCACGACGAACTGGCTCGCGGCCACGCTGTCGGCGGCCGCGATCTTCTTCTACGTCGTGATCTACACGATGATCCTCAAGCGCCGCACCGAGCAGAACATCGTGTGGGGCGGCATCGCGGGGTGCTTCCCGGTGCTCATCGGCTGGACCGCCGTGACCGGCTCCCTCGCCTGGCCGCCGGTGATCCTCTTCGCCCTCGTCTTCCTCTGGACGCCGCCGCACTACTGGCCGCTCTCGATGAAGTACAAGGAGCAGTACGAAGAGGTCAACGTCCCGATGCTCGGCGCCACCCGCAACGGGTCGCAGGTCGGCCTCCAGGTCATCCTCTACGCGTGGGCGACCGTCGCGTGCTCGCTGCTGCTGATCCCCGTCGCCGACATGGGGCTCGTCTACATCGTGTCGGCCGTCGTCTTCGGCGGGTGGTTCATCTACGAGTCGCACCGCCTGTACAACCGCGCCGTGCGGGGCACCGAGCCGCGCCCCATGCGCGTGTTCCACGCGTCGATCACGTACCTCACGCTCATCTTCGTCGCGATCGCCGTCGACCCGCTGCTGCCCTTCTGAGCCCGGCCGGCTCGCGGCCGGCTCACTCCGCCCGAGGGTACTGAGCTCGCAGCGCGGTCTCCTCGGCGTCGATCGCCTGTAGCGCGGCCACGATCGCGGGCTCCTGGTAGCGACCCTCCCGGCGCGCCAGCAGCACCGCGCCGCGCTCGGCCTCGAGCATGGCCCGGCGCAGCCGGAGCTTCGACTCGAGCTGGGGGATCGAGGCATCCGGCCCGTACAGCTCGAGCGTCTCGCCGAGGAACCCCGCCTCGGTGCGGAGCAGCTCGACGATGCGGGGCTCGTCCGAGGCGGTGACCTCGTCGTCGAGCGTGCGAAGCCCAGCCCGGCGCGCTTCCGCCATGAGCAGGCGGCGCTCGGTGAGCTCCTGCATGCGACTCGGCCGCGGCAGGTGCAGGCGCCGGATGATCCAGGGCAGCGCCAGGCCGCCGATCAGGCTCGCCACGACCACCACGAACGCGAGGAACTGGAGGTACTCGCGCTCGGGCGTCTCGGGCGGCAGCAGGAACACGGCGGCGAGGGTGACCACGCCTCGCACTCCTGCGGATGACACGGCGATGCCGTTTCCCCACGCCCAGCTGCGCTCTCGCAGGCGCTGCGGGCCCTTGCGGTAGAGGAGCGTGGTCGCCATCACCCAGGCGAACCGCGACACGACGAGCACGAGCAGGATGCCGAGGCATATGACCACGGTCTGCCAGACGCCCGGTCCGGTGCGGACCGCGCCGGCGAGGATCCCGCTGAGGTTCAGGCCGATGAACAGGAACACGGCGTTCTCGAGGAGGAACTGGATCGTCTTCCAGTTCACCCGCTCGGCCACCCGAGCCTCGGCGGAGGCCACCGACGGCGCGCGGAACCCCATGTAGAGACCGGCGACGACCACGGCGAGCACGCCGGACCCGTGGACGAGCTCGGCGAGCAGGAAGGTCGCGAACGGCGTGACCAGGATGAGGCTCGTGTCGAGCACCGGGGAGTGCAGCTGCGCCCGCACGAGCGAGACGAGCCAGCCGACGCCGAACCCGATGGCGACCCCGGCCAGCACCGCCACGACGAACTCGATCGCGATGTCGGCAGGAGTGACGACGCTCACGATCGCGGCGATCGACGCGTTGAGGGCGACGAGCGCCGTCGCGTCGTTGAGCAGGCTCTCGCCCTCGAGGATCGTGACGACCCGGCGCGGGAGGCCCAGCCGCCCGGCGATCGCGGTGACGGCGATGGCGTCGGTCGGCGCCACGACGGCGGCGAAGGCGAACGCGGCCGCAAGCGTGATCGCCGGCACCAGGAGGTACGTGGCGAACCCGACGGTGACGACCGTGAACGCGACCAGTCCCACCGAGAGGAGCAGGATGCTGTCGCGGCGAGCCCGCACGTCGATCACGGACGTGCGGATCGCCGCGGCGAACAGCAGCGGCGGCAGGATGCCGTAGAGGATCAGGTCCGGCTCGACGGTCACCTGCGGGATGCCGGGGACGAAGGAGACGATTCCGCCGACCGCGACGAGTGCGACGGGCGCCGACCAGCCCATGCGGCCGACCAGGCCGGTGACGGTCACGGTGGTCAGGACGAAGAGGACGATCCAGGTGATCGATGCGACAGGGTCCACGGAGTCAGTATCGGGCCTTCCGCACGCAGAAGGCCCGCTCCCCGCACGATCGGATGATCGGGCGGGGGAGCGGGCCTGTGTCAGCGCGCGGGGATCAGCGGGCCGGAGCGACGCCCGGCTCGGCGGCGGCGGGCTCGTCGACAGCGGGGGCAACGACGGCGGGCGCGTCGACGGGGGCGACGTCGTCCTGCACGTCGGCCTCGGTCCAGTCGAGGGGCTCGACGACCTCGACGGGCGCGTGCGGGCGGAGCGTGGACACGGCCGCGACTGCGAGCGCCAGCAGTACGCCGATCACGCCGGCGCCGAGCAGGATGCCGCCGACGATGGCGGTCGTCTGGCCGACGTAAACGGTCACGTTCGTCGCGGTGCCGTCGGTGAGCTCGGTGGTCATGGTCCCGAGCTTGTCGACGAGGAGGAAGGCTCCGGTGGCGGCGGTCGCCGCCGATCCGGCCAGGAGCGCCCAGAACGGGATGCTGCGGACGAGGCTGGGGCGGGTGTTCATGTGAGATGACTCCTCGGTTGGGTGGCCGGTGCGGCCGGGGCATCCATCACCCTCGCAACGTGTTCCGTGCGAGACCGATGGCTGGGCTATGGATCTCCTGTGTGCCGGCGTCAGGCCCGGCGGGCGTCCGCCGCAGGAGCGATGTGCGGGTCGAGGGGCGCCGAGACCGGTGCCTTCAGGTTCATCACCACGACGGTCATCGCGGCGACGAGCATCACCGCCAGGACCATGTGGATGTTCACCAGCCAGATCGGGAGGCCGGTGCGCGCCTGCCAGAGGCCCACCACGATCTGCGTCAGCTCGACGGCGAGGAGGAGCCCGGTCCACAGTCGGAGACGCAGGACCGGGTCGGTGCGCTGCGCGCCGACGACCAGCGCGATCGTGAGCGCGAAGGTGATGTAGGCGGGCCACGAGTGCACGTGCTGCATGAACTCCGGGTTCAGCCCGTTGCGTGCGGCGCCCCCGTCGCCGGCGTGCGGACCGGATCCGGTGACCAGAATGCCCACGACGACCGTCACGAGGACGAGCGCCGTCGTGACGTGCGTGGTGACCGCGTACCACCGCGGGACGGCCAGCTCGCGCGGCCCGGGCGTCGCGTAGACGCGGACGACCAGGACCGCCGCGAGGGCCACCAGGACGACGGACGCGAAGTAGTGCAGCCCCACGACGTACGGGTTGAGGTTCGTGAGGACCGTGATGCCGCCGATGATCGCCTGCAGCGGCACGTACAGGCCGATCGCGAGGGAGAGCCAGAACAGGTCGGGGCGCTCCCGGCGCATGCGCACCACGAACAGGAACATGAGGATCGCGACGGCGACCAGCACGAACGTCAGCAGGCGGTTGCCGAACTCGATGACACCGTGGATGCCCATCTCCGGCGTGTTGACGAGCGAACCGGGCGTGCACTGGGGCCAGGTCGGGCAGCCGAGCCCCGATCCGGTGAGGCGCACCAGCCCGCCCGTTCCGACGATGCCGATCTGCACGACGAGCGTCGCCCACGCCAGCGCGACGACGCGGCGATCGATCGTCGCCGGCAGCCAGTTCCAGAAGCGACGCCACAGCGCGGCTCCGTAACGGGCGGCACGCTGCCCGAATCCCGTGTCGGCGGTGGTCGTCGGTGGCACGGACATGCGGGGGGTCGCCTCCTGGGGCCGGTTCCGCACGCCAGGGCCGCGACATGCGGGGCCCGGTGCCGGGGTGGAACCTGTAGAATCAAGGGGTCGGTTGCGCGCGCCCTCGGCGCTGCGCACCACTGACAGTCTAGGCGCGATGGCCAGCGCCACTTGAGAGGGCCCACGAGCGGCATTCCCCCTCCGGTAACTCCACCGGAGGAGCCGGAATGCCGGGGCGGATGAACCGCCAGGACCCGGAGGAGAACGTGACGATGTCTGATGTGCTGATCGATCGCCCAGAGCTGAACAGCCTGGGTGTGTACGAGTTCGGGTGGCATGACGCCGATGCCGCGGGTGCCGTCGCCAAACGAGGCATCGACGAGGGCGTCGTGCGCGGCATCTCCGCGCTCAAGAGCGAGCCCGAATGGATGCTGAAGACGCGCCTCAAGGGCCATCAGCTCTTCGGCCGCAAGCCGATGCCGACGTGGGGCGCCGACCTCAGCGAGATCGACTTCGACAACATCAAGTACTTCGTGCGGTCCACCGAGAAGCAGGCGGGCTCGTGGGAGGAACTCCCCGAGGACATCCGCAACACGTACGAGCGTCTCGGCATCCCCGAGGCCGAGCGCCAGCGTCTCGTCTCCGGCGTCGCCGCGCAGTACGAGTCCGAGGTCGTGTACCACCAGATCAACGAGCAGCTCGAGGCTCAGGGCGTCATCTTCATGGACACCGACACCGCGCTGCGCGAGCACCCCGAGTTCTTCGAGGAGTACTTCGGCACGGTCATCCCGGCCGGCGACAACAAGTTCGCGGCGCTCAACACCGCCGTCTGGTCGGGCGGCTCCTTCGTCTACGTGCCCCCGGGCGTGCACGTCGAGATCCCGCTGCAGGCCTACTTCCGCATCAACACCGAGAACATGGGCCAGTTCGAGCGGACGCTCATCATCGCCGACGAGGGCTCGTACGTGCACTACATCGAGGGCTGCACGGCTCCCATCTACAAGAGCGACTCGCTGCACTCCGCGGTCGTCGAGATCATCGTCAAGAAGAACGCCCGCGTGCGCTACACGACGATCCAGAACTGGTCGAACAACGTCTACAACCTGGTCACCAAGCGGGCCATCGCCCACGAGGGCGCCACCATGGAGTGGATCGACGGCAACATCGGATCCAAGGTCACGATGAAGTACCCGTCGATCTTCCTCGTCGGCGAGCACGCCAAGGGCGAGACCCTGTCCGTGGCGTTCGCCGGTCCCGGCCAGCACCAGGACGCGGGCGCCAAGATGGTCCACATGGCGCCGTACACCCAGTCGTCGATCGTCTCGAAGTCGATCGCGCGGGGCGGCGGCCGTGCCGGGTACCGCGGCGAGGTGAGGGTGGAGGCCAATGCGCACCACTCCGCCAACACCGTGCGGTGCGACGCGCTGCTGGTCGACTCGATCTCACGGTCCGACACGTATCCCGCGATCGACATCCGCGTCGACGACGTGCAGCT
This sequence comes from Microbacterium sp. CFBP9034, assembly GCF_034045255.1. NCBI lineage: Bacteria > Bacillati > Actinomycetota > Actinomycetes > Micrococcales > Microbacteriaceae > Microbacterium > Microbacterium sp. CFBP9034. The sequence goes on along the minus strand of NZ_JAXCWC010000001.1, from coordinate 2,262,588 downwards.
CGGTCACGAGGCCACTGTCTCCAAGGTCAGCGAAGAGCAGCTCTTCTACCTCCAGTCCCGCGGCATGCCCGAGGACGAGGCGATGGCCATGATCGTGCGCGGCTTCATCGAGCCGATCGCCCGGGAGCTGCCGATGGAGTACGCGCTCGAACTCAACAAGCTCATCGAGATGGGCATGGAAGGATCCGTCGGCTAGTGAGCTCCGTGACTCAGGCCCCCGCCACCATTCCCGGAGCGAAGGGCCACACCGACGGTGCCGGCGCCTTCGTGCCGGTGCAGACCCGTGACGAGCGACTCCGCTCGTACGATCCCTCCGACTTCGACGCCCCGACGGGTCGCGAGGTCAACTGGAAGCACACGCCGATCGACAAGCTCGCGGCTCTCTTCGTCGACGAGGCCGGTCCGCACGGCGTGATCGAGGTCGACGTGCACGCTCCCGACGGGCTCGTGCAGCAGCGGCTCACCGCAGGCACCGCCCCGCGGGGGGAGGTGTTCCAGCCCGACGATCTCGCCAGTGCCATCGCCTGGAAGCAGGAGACCGAGGCGCCCCTGCTCCGGATCCCGGCCGGTGCCGAGTTCGCCGAGCCGATCGTGGTGAACCTCAAGGGCACGGGCGGCCTGGCGCATGCCCACGTCGTGATCGAGGCCGAGGCGAACGCGCATGCGACCGTGGTCCTTCGCCATGCCGGTGCCGCGATCCACGCGCAGAACGTCGAGATCATCGTGCGCGACGGCGCTCACCTCACGGTGGTGTCGGTGCAGAACTGGGACGACGAGTCCGTGCACGCGGCATCCCATCAGGCACGCGTCGCGCGCGATGCGACCCTTCGCCATGTCGTGGTCAGCTTCGGCGGCGGCGTCGTGCGCGTGAATCCCAGTGTCGAGCTCGCCGGCACCGGCTCACGCGCCGAGCTCTACGGTCTCAGCTACTCCGACGCCGGCCAGCACCTCGAGAGCCAGGTGTACCTGCACCACAAGGGCACCGACACCACCGGCGACGTGCTCTACAAGGGCGCCCTGCAGGGCGCGGGGGCTCGAAGCGTCTGGATCGGCGACGTGCTCATCGGACCGGATGCCGTGGGCACCGACTCGTACGAGGCGAACCGCAACCTCGTCCTCACCGACGGCGCCCGCGCCGAGTCGATCCCGAACCTCGAGATCCAGACCGGCGACATCCGCGGCGCCGGCCACGCGAGCGCGACGGGTCGCTTCGATGACGAGCAGCTCTTCTACCTGCAGGCCCGGGGTATCGAGGAGGCGGAGGCGCGACGCCTCGTGGTCCTCGGCTTCCTGGCCGAGATCGTGCAGAAGATCGGCGTTCCCTCGCTCGAGGCGGAGCTCTTCGCCGCCATCGAGGACGAGCTCGCCCGGGAGGTCGCCCGATGAGCGCCCAGCGCGTCTGCGCGCTCAGCGAGCTCGAGCAGGACACGGCCATCCGCGTGGAAGTCGACGGCGTGCCGATGGCCGTCGTGCTCGACTCGGCCGGCGAGGTGCACGCGATCGGCGACACCTGCACGCACGGCGACATCTCCCTCGCCGAGGGCTTCGTCGACGGCGACACGCTGGAATGCTGGGCCCACGGGTCGGCGTTCTCGCTGAGCACCGGCAAGCCCCTCAATCTCCCCGCGTACGAGCCGGTCCCGGTGTTCGCGGTCACCATCGACGGCGATGACGTTCTCATCGATCCCGCCATCAAGAAGGAAGTCTGAATGCCTGTCCTCGAGATCCGCGACCTGCACGTGACGGTCGAGACGGATGCCGGAACCACTCCCATCCTCAACGGTGTGACGCTCACGATCCGCACCGGTGAGACCCACGCCATCATGGGCCCCAACGGCTCGGGCAAGTCGACGCTCGCGTACACGATCGCCGGCCACCCGAAGTACACGGTGACCAGCGGTTCGATCTCGCTCGACGGCGAGGACGTCCTGGCGATGACCGTCGACGAGCGCGCTCGGGCAGGCCTCTTCCTGGCGATGCAGTATCCGGTGGAGATCCCCGGCGTCACGGTCACCAACTTCCTGCGCACCGCGAAGACTGCGATCGAGGGCGAAGCCCCGCCGATCCGCACGTGGACGAAGGATGTCAAGCAGTCCATGAAGAACCTGCGGATGGACCCGAAGTTCGCGCAGCGCAACGTCAACGAGGGCTTCTCGGGCGGTGAGAAGAAGCGTCACGAGATCCTTCAGCTCGAACTGCTGCGTCCGCAGCTGGCCATTCTCGACGAGACGGACTCCGGCCTCGATGTCGACGCGCTCAAGATCGTCTCCGAGGGCGTCAACCGCGCCAAGGAGCAGACCGATCTGGGCGTGCTCCTCATCACGCACTACACGCGCATCCTCCGCTACATCCGTCCCGACTACGTCCACGTCATGGTGGGCGGTCGCATCGTCGAGGAAGGCGGCCCCGAACTCGCCGACCGCCTCGAGGACGAGGGCTACGACCGCTACCTCCCCTCGGGTGAGGAAGAGCCCGCTGATGCCCCCGTCGGCAGCGAAGCGTAGAATCGTTACATGACCGCAACGCTCACACCCGAGAAGTACGACGAGGTCACCGAAGCTCTCAAGGACGTGATGGACCCCGAGCTCGGGATCAACGTCGTCGACCTCGGCCTCATCTACGATCTCGGCTGGGACGATGAGAACGACGCGCTGGTCATCCACATGACCCTCACGTCCGCGGGGTGCCCGCTCACCGACGTGCTCGAGGAGCAGACCGCTCAGTCGCTCGACGAGGTCGTGGACCGCTTCCGCATCAACTGGGTCTGGATGCCGCCGTGGGGCCCGGAGCGCATCACCGACGACGGACGCGACATGATGCGCGCCCTCGGCTTCGCGATCTGACCACCGGCTCTCATGTCGTCCGGTGACGCCGGACACGAGTCGCCGAGGCCGTATGGCTAGGCTCGTCGAGTGAGCGTCGTCCCCCTTCAGGCCCTTCCGATCGAGCAGCTGAGACAGCGTTCCAGCACGAAGTGGCGCAAGTACGGGGACGACGTGCTCCCGTTCTTCGTGGCCGAGACCGACTATCCCGCGGCGCCCGCGATCGCCGCGGCGCTGTCGCGCGCGGTCGACCTCGGCGACACCGGCTACACGCCCCCCGACCCCGGAGTCGCAGACGCCTACGCCGGGTTCGCCGCGCGTCGCTTCGGCTGGGAGGTGGATCCCGCCCGGATCCGGACGACGTGCGACGTGATGATGGCGATCGTCGAGATCCTGCGCCGGGTGACCGAGCCGGCGGATCGCGTCATCGTCACCACGCCGGTCTATCCGCCGTTCTTCGAGTGCATCCCGGAGGCGGGCGCCGTCGTCGAGCGCGTGCCCCTGGTCGACACGGGCACCGGCTGGGAGCTCGATCTCCTGGGCATCGAAGCAGCGCTTGCGGGCGGGGCACGAGCGGTCCTGCTGTGCAACCCGCACAATCCGACCGGCACGGTGCACTCACGCGAAACCCTCGCCGCCCTCGCGGACCTCGCGGCCGCATTCGGCGCGGTGGTCATCAGCGACGAGATCCACGCACCGCTCATCCATCGTGGGGCGACCTTCACGCCGTTCCTCGATGCTTCCCCGGTCGCCGCCCGCGTGGGCTACGCGGTGGTGAGCGCGAGCAAGGCTTTCAACCTCGCCGGCCTCAAGTGCGCGCTGATGGTGACGGCCGACGACCACACCTCGAAGGTCGTGCGGTCGCTTCCGGCGGAGGTGGAGTGGCGCACCGGCCTGTTCGGGGCGATCGCGGCGGTGGCGGCGTTCTCTGCGGAGAGCGACGCGTGGCTGGATGCCCAGCTGGCGGCCCTCGACGAGAACCGCGTGCTGCTGGGTGCCCTGCTCGCCGAGCATGTCCCTGCCGCGCGCTATCGCGTCCCGGACGCCGGGTTCCTCGCCTGGGTCGACCTGTCCGAGCTGGGCTGGGGCGACAATCCCGCGGTGAGGATCCGGCGGGAGGTCGACGTCGCGTTCCACCTCGGGCCGTACTTCGGCGAGGAAGGCCGCGGCCATGTCCGGATCAACTTCGGCTGCTCGCCCGAGCTGCTGACCGAGGCCGTTCGCCGGGTGGGTAGCCTGGTCGGATGAGCACCACACCCGTCGACTCCACGACGGGGATCTGGCAGTCCCGCTACGTCTGGGTCACGGTCGGTGCCGTCGCCCTGATCTTCCTTGCGGCGATGCAGTCGCTCGCTGTGACCACGGTGATGCCCGTCGTGAGCGCCGACCTCGACGGCGACGCCCTCTACGCCGTCGCCTTCGCCGGCACGCTGGCCACGAGCGTCATCGGCATGGTCGCCGTCGGCGCCTGGTGCGACCGCGGGGGAGTCCTCGCTCCGCTGACGGCCGCGGTCCTGCTCTTCGTGATCGGTCTCGTGATCGCGGGCTTCGCGGCGAGCATGCCCGTCCTGGTGGTCGGCCGGCTCGTGCAGGGACTGGGCACCGGCGGCCAGACCGTCGCCCTCTACGTCGTCGTCGCCCGCGTCTATCCGGCGGCTCTGCACGGCCGGGTGTTCGCGGCCTTCTCCGCCGCCTGGGTGGTTCCGTCGCTCATCGGGCCCTTCCTCGCCGGCGCCGTCACCGAGTTCCTGCACTGGCGGTGGGTGTTCCTCGGCGTCGCGGGACTCACCGTCGTCGCCTTCACCATGGTCGTCGTACGACTGCACGGTCTCCCGCTGCACACCGATGAGCCCGCCACCGGCCGCATCCTGCCGCGCCTGGCCTGCGCGTTCGCGGTGGCGGCCGGAGCGCTCGCCCTGAGCCTCGCCGGGGGACTCGGCCCGTACGCGTGGGTGGTGGTGGCGGCATCCGCTCTGGTGATCGGCCTCGCGTCGCGACCGCTCCTGCCCCGGGGCACGCTGCGGGCCGCCCGCGGCCTGCCCAGCGTGGTGCTGATGCGCGGCCTGATCGCGGGATCGCTGTTCGGCGCCGAGATCTACGTGCCCTACCTGCTGATCGACCACTACGACTTCTCGCCGACTTGGGCCGGGCTGGGGCTCACCGCCGCAGCGATCGCCTGGGCGGTCGCGGCCGACGTGCAGGGGCGATTCGGCGACCGGCTGGGCAATGCCCGCATCACGGTGATCGGGACGACGCTGCTCGTGACCTCGACTGTCGTGGCCGGTCTCACCGCCGCGTTCGGCCTGCCTCCGGCCGTGCTCATCGCGGGCTGGGCCTTCGCGGGCGGAGGAATGGGCCTCATGTACCCGCGCCTCACGGTGCTCACGCTCGCGTATTCGACCCCGCAGAACCAGGGGTTCAACTCGTCTGCGCTGTCGATCTCGGATTCCGTGGGTGCGGCCACGGCGATCGCCGCGATGGGACTGGTCTTCACCGCGCTGGTGGGGACGGATGCCGCGTTCCCCGCCGTGTTCGCCATCGCCACCGCTCTCGCCCTGCTGGCGCTCGTTCCCGGGCTGCGGCTCGGACACGCCCACGAGGACCCGGCGACAACCCACACGCGGGCGTCGATTTGAGGTCCGAGGGCAGGTAAGGCTAGCCTAACTGTGTGAGTTCTTCGACTGCCGTTCGCACGCGCCCCGCGTACCGCCCCTATGCCGCGACCGTGGCTGATGTGCATCGGCTGTCGCCTCACTTCGTCCGCGTGACCTTCACCGGACCGGACTTCGATGTGTTCGGCACGGCCGGCCTCGACCAGCGGATCAAGCTGATTCTCCCGCTGCCGGACGGCACGCTCAGCGACATCGGCCAGCACGACGACGAGGCGATCGACGCCGGGGACTGGTTCACGACGTGGCGCGAGCTCCCGTCGGAGGTGCGCAGCCCGCTTCGCACCTACACCGTCCGCCGCGTCGAGCCCTCCGCGCGCCGGCTCGTCGTGGACTTCGTGGTGCACCACGACGCCGGTCCCGCCGGCAGCTGGGCCGAGGCTGCCGCCGTGGGCCAGGAGATCGTCGTGGTCGGGCCCGATCAGCGCAGCGAAGGCTTCCGCCTCGGACTGGACTGGCACCCGGGCACCGCCCGTCGGCTCTTCCTGGCGGGCGATGAGACCGCCGCGCCCGCGATCTGCGCGATCCTCGAGTCGCTCGACGACTCGTACGAGGTCGACGCCTTCATCGAAGTGCCGACCGCGGCGGATCGCCTCACCCTCGACCTGCCGGAGTCGTTCCGGGTCTCCTGGGTGGCGCGCGAAGACGCAGACCACGGCGCGACGCTGGCCCACGCGGTCACCGCCTGGACCTCCACCGCCGGCGAGGTGCTCGCCCGCGCCGCCGCGCCGCGGCGCCAGGAGCTCGCCGACATCGACGTCGACACCGACATGCTGTGGGACAGCCCGGAGGACTCCGACGGCGAGTTCTACGCGTGGATCGCCGGCGAGTCTGCGATGGTCAAGGGACTCCGCCGTCACTTCGTGCAGGGATGCGGCGTCGATCGCAAGCGCGTGGCGTTCATGGGGTACTGGCGGCTCGGACAGTCCGAGCGCGAGGAATGACGACCGCGCGCGACCGGCGCGGGCGTCTGCTGCTGGTCCTCGCGTTCGCCCTGCTGCTGGTCATGATCGTGGTGAGCCTCATGATCGGGGCGCGGCCGGTCTCTCCGTGGGTCGTCATCGACGCTCTCCTGCGCCCGGACATGTCCATCGCCGATCACAGCGTCATCGTCACCCAGCGGGTGCCGCGCACGATCATCGGCATCGTGGCGGGCGCTGCGCTGGCACTGGCCGGCACCCTGATGCAGGGCCTCACGCGCAACCCACTGGCGGACCCCGGACTGCTGGGCGTCAACGCGGGCGCGTCGGTCGCCGTGCTGGCGGCGATCACGCTCTGGGGCATCACGTCGCCGTCGGGCTTCGTCTGGTTCGCCTTCGCCGGGGCGGCGATCGCCTCCGTCGTGGTCGCGATCATCGGAACCCGCGGACCTGACGGGTCGAATCCCGCGAAGCTGGCGCTGACGGGCGCCGCGATCACCGCCGGACTCACCGCGGTGACGACCCTGATCCTCACCACGTCCATCACCGCGTTCGACGTGTTCCGGTACTGGCAGGTCGGCGGCCTCACCGCTCGCGGGCTCGACACCATCGCCGTCGTCATCGTGCCCATCGCCGTCGGCGCGGTCATCGCGCTCACCTCGGCGCGCGGGCTCGACCTCATGGCGCTCGGGGAGGACACCGCCACCGGGCTCGGGCACAGCGTGGCCCGCACCCGCGCGCTCGGCATCGTGGCGACCGTGCTCCTGTGCGGCGGCGCGACGGCCATCGCCGGTCCGATCGTGTTCCTCGGGCTGCTGGTGCCGCACGCGCTCCGGGCGCTCGTGGGCGGCGACTACCGCTGGCTGCTCGCCATCGGCGCCCCGGTCGGCGCCATCGTGCTCCTCGCCGCGGACGTGCTCGGTCGCGTGATCGCTCCTCCCGGCGAGATCCAGGCCGGACTGGTCGTCGCGTTCGTGGGTGCGCCCGTGCTCATCTCACTCGTCCTGCGCCGAGGGAGGGTGACGCTGTGACCTCGTCGGTCCTCGAGATCCGCTCGCGCGTGGGCCGCCGTCGCACACTCGTCGTCACGGCGGCATTGATCGGCGCCCTGGCGATCGCGATCGTCTCCCTGTCGGTCGGCGACTATCCGATCGCCCTCCCCGACCTGTGGCGCACGCTCTGGGGCGGGGGAGATCGCGCACAGTCGTACGTCGTGTTCCAGGTGCGCGCACCCCGTCTCGCGATGGCTCTCCTGGTCGGCGCCTCGCTCGGCGCGGCCGGCGCTCTGCTGCAGTCCCTGCTCGGGAATCCGCTCGCGAGCCCCGATCTGCTGGGCATCAGCGGCGGAGCCGGCGCCGCTGCGGTGTTCGCGATCCTCGTCCTCGGCACGAGCGGTCCGCTGCTCGCCATCGCCGCCTTCGCCGGAGGGCTGGTCGTGGCCGCGTTCCTCCTGCTCGCCGGCCGGCATCGTGCCGACGGCGGCTACCGGCTCATCCTCGCCGGTGTCGGCGTCGCCTTCCTCTGCGTCGCCGTGACGAACTACCTGATGGTGCGTGCCCAGGTCGAGCTGGCTCAGTCCGCGCTGATCTGGCTGACCGGCAGCCTCGCGTCGACCCCGTGGTGGAACGTCGTGACGGTGCTCGTCGTGGCCATCGCCGCCTCACCCTTCGTGTTCGCCAGCGCCAGGTGGCTGCCGTTGACCCAGATGGGGGCGCCGACGGCCGCGTCGCTCGGCGTGCGTTTCTCCATCGTGCGCCTCGTGACCGTGCTCACCGCGGTGCTCCTCACCGCGGTGACCTGCGCCTTCGTCGGTCCCATCGCCTTCATCGCGCTGTGCGCGCCCGCGATCGCCCGTCCGCTGCTCGGCCACGGCGCGATCGGCATCGGCACGAGCGCGGTGATCGGAGCGGTGCTGCTGGCGGCGTCCGACCTGGTCGCTCAGTTCGCGCTGCCGGGACTGTCCGTCCCTGTCGGCGTGGTCACCGGCGCCGTTGGCGCGGTCTTCCTCCTGTGGCTCCTCGCGACGTCGAAAGGACGACACCTGTGACCTCCGCCTCCGCACCCCGCCTGACGGCGCGCGGCCTCGCCGCCGGCTATCCCGGCCGGCGGGTGATCGAGGACCTCGACCTCGACTTCGCGCCCGGCCGGATGACGATGATCATCGGGGCGAACGCCTGCGGCAAGTCCACGCTGCTGAGCGTCCTCGCCCGGGTCAACGATCCGCTCGCCGGCCGCGTCGAGCTGGACGGCACCGACATCGCCACTCTGCCGCGCCGACGCTTCGCGCAGACCGTGGGGCTGCTGCCGCAGCATCCCACCGCTCCCGACGGCCTCACCGTCGCCGAGCTCGTCTCGCGAGGTCGCCACCCCCACCGGGGCGTCTTCCAGCGATGGAGCGCCTCCGACACCGCGCGCGTCGACGACGCCATGGCGAAGACCGGCGTCGCAGCACTCGCCGACCGGCCCGTCGGAGACCTCTCCGGAGGCCAGCGCCAGCGCGTGTGGATCGCGATGGCGCTCGCCCAGGAGCCCCGCGTGCTGCTCCTCGACGAGCCCACGACGTTCCTCGACCTGAGCCACCAGATCGAGGTGCTGGACCTCCTGCGCACTCTCAATCGGACCGACGGCACGACGATCGTCGTCGTCCTGCACGAGCTCAACCTCGCGGCCCGGTACGCCGACGACCTCATCGTCATGAGCGGCGGCCGCGTCGTCGCGCACGGTGCGCCCACCGACGTGCTGACACGCGAGGTCGTGTCCCAGGCGTTCGACCTCGAGGCGCTCGTCATCCCCGACCCCCTCACCTCCACCCCCCTCGTCATCCCCGTCCCGGGCGGCGCCCACGCCGCCGCGGACGAGGCCTGACGCGACCGAAAGGAAACACCCCGCATGTCCGCACTGCACTCCCGCCTCAGCGCGCTCGTCGCGCTGACGGTGGCCGGCGGCCTCGTGCTGTCCGGCTGCGCCGGCGCCGCCGAGCCCGAGACGTCCGGATCGGGCGCCGCCGGCTCCGGCTCGGCCGAGAGCCTCCCCGTCACGTTCGAGCACATCTACGGTGAGACCACCCTGGAGACCGTCCCCGAGCGGGTCGCCACGTGGGGCTGGGGCGCCACCGACGCCGTGCTCGCCCTCGGTATCGTGCCGGTCGCGATCCCGTCGTCCGAGTACGGCGGCGGCGACAACCTCATCACCCCCTGGGTCGAAGAGGCGATCGCGGAATCGGGCGGCGAAGAGCCCGTCATCCTCGACAACGCGAGCTACGAGCTCTCCGTCGAGGAGCTGCTGGCGACCGACCCCGATGTCCTCATCGCCTCCTACTCGGGGCTCACGCAGGAGGAGTACGACGCCGTGACCGGCGCCGGCATCCCGGTGCTCGCACCGGCGGAGGAGGTGTGGTCCACGCCGTGGCGCGATGTGATCTCCGACACCGGCGCGGCACTGGGCCTCGACGCGGAGGCCGAGCAGCTGCTCGCGGACCTCGACGCGCAGGTCGCCGACGCCGCAGCCGAGCACCCCGAGTTCGAGGGCACCTCGATCGCGTACGCGGCCGACGACGTCGACACCTTCTACCTGTATCTGCCGGCCGATCCGCGCGTCGAGATCCTCGAGGACCTGGGCTTCGTGAGCGCCGAGGCGGTCACCGCCCTGGACACGGGGGAGTCCCCGTTCTACACGACCGTGAGCGGCGAGAACCTCGATCAGATCGACGCCGAGGTGATCTTCACCCAGGTCGACACCCAGGAGCAGCTCGACACGTTCCTCACGTCGGCGCGCACGCAGCTGATCCCGGGCGTCGCCGCGGGTGCGGTGGGTGCGATCGTCGGCGAGGAGAACGTCGCCGCGATCACGCCGACGGCTCTCACGCTGCCCTGGATCCTGCCCGACATGGTCGACCAGCTCGCCACCGCGACGGCGGCCGCGAAGGGCTGACCAGCTGTAACGCCCACGAGAGCCCCGGCCATCGGCCGGGGCTCTCTTGTGCTCCGGCGACATCGGGGTCTCACAAGGGCAGGCGCACGACCGACGCACAGGGTCGCGGACCTATACTGGGAGGCTGGCCGTTCGGCCACTCTCTCACTCCACCGAAGGAACGGACGTTTCGCTGTGCTCGCCGTGCACGACCTCGAGATCCGCGTGGGCGCCCGCGTGCTCATGTCCGACGTGTCGTTCCGCGTCTCCGCCGGCGACAAGGTCGGCCTGGTCGGCCGCAACGGCGCCGGCAAGACGACGCTGACGAAGGTGCTGGCCGGCGATCTGCCCCCCGCCGACGGCAAGGTCGAGCGCACCGGCGAGCTGGGCTATCTGCCGCAGGACCCGCGCAGCGGGGACCCGGCCATGCTCGCCCGCACCCGCATCCTCGACGCCCGCGGACTCGGCACCCTCGCGATCGAGATGAACGACGCGGCCACGGCGATGGGTGACGAGGACGAGAAGGTCGCCGCAAAGGCGATGAAGCGCTACTCCCACCTCACCGAGCGGTTCGAATCGCTCGGCGGCTACACCGCCGAGGCGGAGGCGGCGACGATCTCGCACAACCTGTCGCTGCCCGACCGTCTGCTCGACCAGCCGCTGAGCACCCTCTCCGGCGGACAGCGCCGTCGCATCGAGCTCGCGCGCATCCTCTTCTCGAACGCGGACTCGATGATCCTCGACGAGCCCACCAACCACCTGGACGCGGACAGCGTCGTGTGGCTGCGGGAGTTCCTGAAGAACTACAAGGGCGGGCTGATCGTGATCAGCCACGATGTGGAGCTCGTCGGCGAAACGGTCAACCGCGTGTTCTACCTGGATGCCAACCGTCAGGTCATCGACACCTACAACATGAACTGGAAGAACTACCTGCGCCAGCGGGTCGCCGACGAGGAGCGCCGCAAGAAGGAGCGCGCCGGAGTCGAGAAGAAGGCGACGCAGCTGCAGATGCAGGCCGCACGGTTCGGCGCGAAGGCATCCAAGGCCGCGGCCGCGCATCAGATGGTCGCCCGCGCCGAGAAGATGCTCTCCGGGCTCGACGACGTGCGTCAGGAGGAGCGCGTCGCGAAGCTCCGGTTCCCGAAGCCGGCACCCTGCGGCAAGACGCCGCTCATGGCATCGGGCCTGTCGAAGTCGTACGGATCCCTGGAGATCTTCACCGACGTCGACCTCGCGATCGATCGCGGATCGAAGGTCGTGATCCTCGGCTTCAACGGAGCCGGCAAGACGACGCTGCTGCGCATCCTCGCGGGCGTCGACCAGCCCGACACGGGGCAGCTCGAGCCCGGCCACGGCTTGAAGATCGGCTATTACGCGCAGGAGCACGAGAACCTCGACGTCAATCGGTCCGTTCTCGAGAACATGATGTCGGCGGCTCCGGACATCACCGCGACCGAGGCCCGCAAGGTGCTCGGATCGTTCCTCTTCACCGGTGACGACGTGCTCAAGCCCGCGGGCGTTCTCTCCGGCGGCGAGAAGACGCGCCTCTCGCTCGCGACGCTCGTCGTCTCGAGCGCCAACATGCTGCTGCTCGACGAGCCGACCAACAACCTCGACCCGGCGTCACGCGAGGAGATCCTCGGTGCGCTCTCGCACTACGAGGGTGCCGTGGTGCTCGTCTCGCACGACGAGGGCGCCGTCGAGGCCCTCAATCCCGAGCGTGTGCTCATCCTCCCCGACGGCGTCGAAGACATCTGGGGCCGCGACTACGCGGACCTGATCACGCTCGCCTGAGTCGTACCGCAGCGCGCCTGGTGCGCCTCAGCGGCCGGCGGCGTCGAGCAGGGCGTCCTCGTCCTCGGCGTCGCGATCGCGACGGCGGGATGCCGCGGCTGGCGCGGGCGCGGCATCCGCTCCGTCCTCGTCCTCCGCGTCTTCGCGGCGATGGCGCCGCTCGGTGCGGATGACGTAGCCGATGAAGATGAACCCCATCAGGGCGAAGAGGATCCACTGGATCGCGTACGAGAGGTGCGGGCCGGGGTCCTCGGACGGCGATTCGAGCGCTCCGGGCCGGGAGGCGGGCGCCGGGTCCTCCGACACCATCACCCCGTAGGCGCTCAGCTCGAGCGCACTGCCCGCCTCCGTCGAGACCGTCTCGGCGATCAGGGGCAGGTTGATCGTGGGCACCTGCCCGTCGGGCGCCGATCGACCGGAAGAGGGGAGCTGCTCGCCCGGCTTGAGCCGCGCAACCACGGTGACCTCGCCCTCGGGCGGGGCCGGGACGGCGTCGGGCTCCGGGCGATCCTCGCCGGGAGGCACCCAGCCGCGGTTGATCAGCACCACGCGGCCGTCCTCGAGCCGGAACGGCACCAGCACCTCGAAGGCCGCTGTGCCGCCGTGTGGGCGGTTGCGGACGAGGAGCTCGTCGTCGCCGACGTACTGCCCGACCAGGCGCACCGGATGCCACTGGTCGGCGGGGTCGAGCGCATCGCCGGCGGGAATCAGCTCCGCCAGCGGCACCGGGGCGGCGTCGTAGTTGGCGTCGACGAGCGCGAGCTGCGCGGAGCGCTCCTCGTTGCGGGTGAACTGCCAGTTCGACAGAAAGGCGCAGGCGATCGCGAAGACGACTGCCAGGGCGATGTAGATGCCCCAGCGCCCCGCACGTGGCAGGTTCTGCATGCTGACCTCGCGCCGCGCGCTCATCCCGGCGTCTCCGATGGTGCGATGGTCAGGGGCGACACCGTGACGGGGAAGTCACGCGCGGCGAGGTAGTCGTGGAGGTAGTCGCGGTGCTCGTCGCAGGCCACCCAGGTCTTGGTCCGATCCGCCGAGTGGATGCGGGGGTTCCGCCAGTCCACGCGCCACGAGGCCGGGGCGCGGCATCCTGCGCGGGAGCACGTCGCGTCGGCGACACGCTCGTCGTCCGAGGAGATCATGCAGGCCCGTCCGTGCCGCGATCGTCCTCGATGCTGTGCGTCTCGTCGATGCGGATCACCTCGGTGGGGTGCCCGAGTGGCGTCTGGGGGAGAGCAGGCAGAGCGGGCTCCGGGTCTTCCCGGCGATTGCGTCGGGCCTCCTGCCCGACATTGGCCAGGACGACCGCGATATAGGGCAGCACGATGGCGGCGGCGCCGAAAACCCACGTGTACCAGCCGTAGGGGGTGATGACGACCATGAGGATGAAGCATGCGATGCGAACGGCCATCGTGACCAGATATCGCGTCGAGCGCGCCTCGGCGTCGTCACGCGGCGCCCGGGGCAGCGACGTGGCGGACTGTGCCCGACTGGAACTCTTCACGGTCCTTCAAGACTACGCCGCGCGGCCCCTCCGAGGGTCCTGAGAAAGAGTCCGGAGGGGCCGTACCGACGTCAGCCGCGAGCGGCGGGTGATCAGTATCCGTACGTCGACGACATGGAGGCGACGAACCCGAAGAAGGCGATGAGGGCGATGATTCCCACGATCGCGAGCCCGATGCCGACCCAGCCGGCGATCGTGCCGCCCAGTGCCATGCCTCGACCCTGCTCGCCGCTGGTCTTGAGCTGGCTGAGCGCGATGTGTCCGGTGATCACGCCGACGATCGAACCGATGAACGGGAGGATCAGGAAGCCCGAGATCGAGGCGATCAGCGACACGATCGCGAGCGTGTTCGTCTTCGCGGGCGCCCCGTATCCGTAGGCCGGCGCGGCGCCGTACTGGGGCGCGGTGCCATACGGGGCTGCGGCGCCGTACTGCGGCGCGGCGCCGTACTGGGGCGCGCTGCCATACGGGGCGGCCGCGCCGTAGGCGGGGGGAGCGTCGTAGGCCGGCGGGGCGGGGGCCGGGGGCGGCGCGGAGGCGTCCGGATACGGCTGGGTCGGGTACGCGTCGGGCACCGGCTGCGCGGGCGAGTCGGGGGCGGGCGCGTCGGGGGTGTTGTCGCTCACGAGGGGGCCTTTCGTCAGGAGAGGGTCCCAGCGTTCCAGCGAGCGGCGCGGGGTGTCAAACGCCGCGCCGGTAGGCTGGTGCGGATCCGTCACACACCCCGGGAGCACCAGCATGTCCAGCGATCGTGTCGTCCTCGTCACCGGCGGAAACCGCGGCATCGGCCGCGCCATCGCAGAGCGCTTCGTCGCGCAGGGTTACAAGGTGGCGGTGACCGCCCGCTCCGGCGAGGGCCCCGAGGGCACGCTGACGGTGCGCGCGGATGTGACGGATGCCGCGGCCGTCGACGCCGCGTTCACCGAGGTCGAGAACACGCTCGGGCCGGTCGGGATCGTCGTCGCGAACGCCGGCGTGACCAAGGACACCCTGCTGCTGCGGATGAGCGAGGACGACTTCGACAGCGTCGTCGCCACCAATCTCGGCGGTGCCTTCCGCGTGGTCAAGCGCGCGTCGAAGGGCATGCTCCGGGCCAGGTGGGGCCGCGTCATCCTCATCTCGAGCGTCGTCGGGCTGTACGGCTCGGCGGGACAGATCAACTACGCCGCGTCGAAGAGCGGTCTGGTCGGCTTCGCCCGGTCGCTCACGCGCGAGCTCGGCGGCCGGGGGATCACCGCGAACGTCGTCGCCCCCGGGTTCATCGAGACCGACATGACCGCGGCCCTCGCCGACGAGACCCAGGCCGAGTACAAGAAGAACATCCCTGCCGGGCGCTTCGCCACGGCGGATGAGGTGGCCGGCGTCGTCGCCTGGATGGCCTCGGACGACGCGGCGTACATCTCCGGCGCCGTGATCCCGGTCGACGGCGGCCTCGGGATGGGCCACTAGCGCCCGACGCACCTCAGCGGATCGCGGCCACCAGCGCGCGCGACAGGTTGTCGGGCTGAGAGAACTGCGGCCAGTGACCGGAGTCGAGGTGCACCACTTCGGAGTCCGCGATCGCGTCGAACTCCGTGCCGTATCGGCCCCACTGGGAGACGGCCGCGCGGAACGCCTCATCGTCGAGCTGACCCATCAAGAGGGTCACCGGCACCGTGTACCGCGCCGTGCCGTCGAGCCGGACGGGGTCTGTCGGGACCTTGGCCGGCACCGTACGCGTCCGCAACGCTGCGGTCGCCCGCGTCTGCTCGTCGAGATCGGCCACTTCTGGCGCGTCGAACGAGTCCCAGCCGGGGAACGGTATGACGCCGTCGACGATCTCGAACTCGGAGATCTGCCCGCCGTCCGGCGGCGGCACGGTGTCGACCAGGATGACGCGCCGCACGCGCTCGGACCTGGCTTCGGCGGCGCCCCACACGACGTTGCCGCCGCCGCTGTGACCCACGAGCACCACGGGTCCGGGAATGGCGTCGATCTCCGAGACGACGGCGTCGACCCAGTCCTGGATGCCGATCCCGGCCGATTGCGACGCCGGCGCTCCGACGCCGGGCAGCGTGATCGGATGCGCCGTGTGACCGGCCTTCTCCAGCGCCGGGAGCACGGGCTCCCACGACGACGCATCGAGCCACAGACCGGGTACCAGGATGATGTCCATGAGCCGACGCTACCGAGGGCCCCGGACATCGGCGCTCAGGGCAGCAGCGCGATGACCTCGCCGAGATCCACGGGCGCCACCACGACGTCTGCGAGTGCGCGGACGGCCGGCTTGGCGTTGAACGCGACGCCGAGTCCCGCGACCGCCATCATGCGGAGGTCGTTCGCCCCGTCGCCGATCGCGATGGTCCGGGCCAGCGGAACCCCGGACTCGGCGGCCCATTCGCGGAGCGCCGCGGCCTTGCCCTCGGCATCCACGATGTCGCCGTCGACGACTCCGCTGAGCGCCCCGTCGACCGTCGCCAGCCGGTTCGCGCGCCAGACGTCCACCCCCAGCTCGGGGGCGATCGTGTCGAGGATCTCGTGGAAGCCGCCCGAGACGACGCCGACGGCGCCACCACGCTCGTGGACCGCGGCGATCAGGTCGCGGACCCCGGGTGTGGGCTCGACGCGCGCCAGCACCCGGGCGAACGCGGAGACCGGGACGCCGGCGAGCACCGCGACGCGGGCGCGCAGGCTCGAGGCGAAGTCGACCTCTCCGCGCATCGCGGCCTCGGTCGCCGCGGCGACCTCCGGGCCGCGCCCGGCCTCATCGGCGATGAGCTCGATGACCTCGTTGCGGATGAGGGTCGAGTCGGCGTCGAGCACGACGAGGAACCGGGCGGCGCGGGCGGGCATCCTCCCACGCTAGCGGGGACGGATGCCGCGGCCCCAACCGGCGGTCACCGTTCGACGTGGATGCCCTTGCCGACCACCGTGATGCCGCTGTCGGTCACGGTGAAGCCCCGGGCGAGGTCCTTGTCGCGGTCGACGCCCACCGTCGCGCCCTCGGCGAGCACCACGTTCTTGTCGAGGATCGCCCGATGGATGCGTGCGCCGGCGCCGACGTGCACGTGGTCGAACAGCACGGAGTCGGTGATGGTCGATCCGCCGCCCGCGAGGGTCCACGGGCCGACGACGCTGCGCTCGAGGTGGGTGCCCGACAGCACGGATCCGAGCGACACGATCGAGTCGATCGAGTTGCCGATCCGGCCGACCGAGTCCCGCACGAACTTGGCCGGCGGCGAGTTGACGGCCTGCGAGTGGATCGGCCAGTCCATGTTGTACAGGTTGAAGATCGGCAGCGTCGAGATGAGGTCGCGGTGCGCGTCGAAGAACGAGTCGATCGTCCCGACGTCGCGCCAGTAGTACCGGTCGCGGTCGGTCGACCCCGGGACGTCGTTGCGGTTCATGTCGTACACGCCCGCCTCGCCGCGACCGACGAAGTACGGGACGATGTCGCCGCCCATGTCGTGGTTGGACGTCGGCATCTCGCCGTCGGCCTCGACGGCCTCGATGAGGGCGTCGGTGTCGAAGATGTAGTTGCCCATCGAGGCGAGCACCTCGCCCGGGGAGTCGGACAGCCCGGTCGGATTCTGCGGCTTCTCGAGGAACTCGTTGATCCTGCCCGGGTCGTCCTTGTCGACGTCGATGACGCCGAACTGGTTGGCGAGCGAGATCGGCTGGCGGATGCCGGCGACCGTCGCCCGCGCGCCGGACTCGATGTGCGCCGCCAGCATCTGGCGGAAGTCCATGCGGTAGACGTGATCCGCGCCGATCACGACGACGATGTCGGGCTGCTCGTCGTTGATCAGATTGAGGCTCTGCAGGATGGCATCGGCCGATCCCGAGAACCAGCGCTTGCCCAGGCGCTGCTGCGCGGGCACCGAGGCCACGTAGGAGTCCAGGAGTGCCGACATCCGCCACGTCTGCGAGATGTGGCGATCGAGGCTGTGCGACTTGTACTGGGTCAGCACGACGACCTGGCGGAGCCCCGAGTTGATGAGGTTCGAGATGGCGAAATCGATCAGCCGGTACTGCCCTCCGAAGGGCACGGCGGGTTTCGCGCGATCCGCCGTCAGGGGCATCAGACGCTTTCCCTCGCCGCCGGCGAGGATGATTCCGAAGACCTTCGGCGCTGCTGGCATGGCACTACCCTAGGGCCCGCGATCGAGCCCGGGGTAGCGGCTACCCGCGGGGCGTCACGTGTACTAAGTTGCGATCCATGCGCGTCGACATCGTCACCAAGGAGTACCCGCCCGAGATCTACGGCGGGGCCGGCGTGCACGTCACAGAGCTCGTCAAGGCGCTTCGCGCCGGCATGGACGTGCGCGTGCGCGCCTTCGGGGCCGAGCGGGACGAAGAGGGCACGACGGCCTACCGCGTCCCGGCCGAGCTGTCCGCGGCGAACGCCGCCGTGCAGACGCTGGGCACCGACCTCGAGATCGTGACGGACGTCGCGGGAGCCGACGTCGTGCACAGCCACACCTGGTACGCCAACTTCGCGGGGCACCTCGCCTCGTTGCTGCACGGCATCCCGCACATCGTCACGGCTCACAGCCTGGAGCCGCTGCGCCCGTGGAAGGCCGAGCAGCTGGGCGGCGGCTACGCCGTGTCCAGCTGGATCGAGAAGACGGCGTACGAGGGTGCCGCAGCCATCGTCGCGGTCAGCGAGGGCATGCGCCAGGACATCCTGCGCAGCTATCCCGCTCTCGACCCCGACCGCGTGCGGGTGGTCTACAACGGCATCGACGTCGAGGCGTGGCATCCGGTGGACGATCCCGCGCTGCTCGCCGAACTCGGCGTGGACGCCTCGAAGCCGTCGGTCGTCTTCGTCGGGCGGATCACGCGCCAGAAGGGCCTGCCGTACTTCCTGCGCGCGGCCGAGCGGCTCCCCGAGGACGTGCAGGTGATCCTGTGCGCGGGAGCCCCCGACACGCCGCAGATCATGGCCGAGGTCGAGGCACTCGTGCGCGGTCTGCAGCAGACGCGCGCGGGGGTGGTGTGGATCGATCGGATGCTGTCGCGCCACGAGCTGTCCACGATCCTGAGCGCTGCCACCACCTTCGTCTGCCCCTCGGTGTACGAGCCGCTCGGCATCGTGAATCTCGAGGCCATGGCGTGCGGCGCCGCGGTGGTGGGAACCGCCACGGGCGGCATCCCCGAGGTTGTCGTCGACGGCGTCACGGGCCGCCTCGTGCCGATCGAGCAGGCGCAGGACGGCACCGGCACGCCGGTCGACCCGGAGCGCTTCGTCGCCGACCTCGCGCGGGTGCTCACCGAGGTCGTCGCCGATCCGGAGCGCGCGAGGGCGTACGGCGCCGCGGGGCGCGAGCGGGCCACGAACGACTTCTCGTGGCAGAGCATCGCCGACCAGACGGCGGCGCTGTACGCGGAGGTCGCCGCCGACGGCCGATAGGCTGGACGACATGCCGCAGGTGCTCGAATTCTCCGACGTCGTCGTCCGCAGGAACGCCAGGGATATCGTCGATCACCTCGACTGGAGCGTGAGCGACGACGAGCGCTGGGTGATCCTCGGCCCCAACGGGGCGGGCAAGACGACCGTGCTCCAGCTCGCCGACACTCTCATGCACCCCACGGCCGGCACCGTCTCCATCCTCGGCGAGCGCCTGGGCCGCACCGACGTCTTCGAGCTGCGACCCCGGATCGGATTCGCCTCCTCGGCCATGGCGCGCCGCGTCCCGCCGGAGGAGACCGTGATCAACGTCGTCCTCACGGCTGCCTACTCGGTGCTCGGGCGCTGGCGCGAGGATTACGAGGACATCGATGAGCGCCGCGCGCTGCGCGTGCTCGCCGAATGGAAGCTCGACCACCTCGCCGATCGCACCTTCGGCACGCTCAGCGACGGCGAGCAGAAGCGCGTGCAGATCGCCCGAGCCGTGATGACCGACCCCGAGCTGCTGCTGCTCGACGAGCCGACCGCGAGCCTCGACCTCGGCGCCCGCGAAGAGCTGCTCACGCTGCTCGGCGGCTACGCGCAGGCACCGAGCACGCCCGCCATGATCATGGTGACGCACCACGTCGAGGAGATCCCGGTGGGGTTCACCCACGTGCTGCTGCTGGCCGACGGCCGTGCCGTGGCATCCGGTCCGCTGCGTGAGACCCTCACCGCCGAGGCGCTCACCGAGGCCTTCGGCGTGCCCATCCACCTGACCGAGGACGGCGGCCGGTACACCGCGCGCGCGGCCCACTGACCGCGCGGGCAGGCCGATTCCACGACTGGGTCCAGAGGCTGATAGAATCTCCCTTTGGTGCGCATGCACCGCAGACTTTGACCGTCCTGGCAAAATCCAGGACACCACTCCTCAAAGGACTTCCCATGAAGACTGACACTCACCCCGACTACCAGGCCATCGTGTTCCGCGACCTCGGCTCGGGCGAAACCTTCCTCACCCGTTCCACGGTGTCGAGCGACAAGACGATCGAGCTCGACGGCGTCGAGTACCCCGTCATCGACGTCGAGATCTCGTCGGCGTCGCACCCGTTCTACACGGGCAAGCAGCGCATCATGGACTCGGCCGGTCGCGTCGAGAAGTTCAACCAGCGCTTCAAGAACTTCGGCTCCAAGTAAGCAGCCACCGTGCAAGGCCCCGCTTCGGCGGGGCCTTCCGCGTTTCCGGGGCCGCTTCCGGTCACCGGATGGGCCAGCTGCCGTCGAGCCGCTCCTCGGGCTCGATCCGGCCGATCTGGATGAAGTAGTCGGTCAGGCTCGCGGCCTGCGCGCGAGCCCACGCGATCTGCCGCGTGTGGAGCTCCTGCACGGTGCCCGGCAGCCAGGGCGCGAAGCGCTCGGCGAGCGCCTGGGCGACGCGCCCGGCCGCGACCGCGTCGGCCGACGCCTCGTGCGCGCCGTCCAGGCGCACGGCGTAGTGCTCGGCGACGACCGCAAGGGTGCGCTTGCCGCGCCGCCAGCGGTCATATGCCTTGTCGACCACCAGAGGGTCGATGACGGGGGAGGGATCGACGATCGGCGGCACGCCGTGGCGCTGCGCCTCGTACTTGAGCAGGGAGAAGTCGTAGGGCGCGTTGTACGCGACGACCGGGATCCCGGCGTCGAGCAGGGCGCGCACCGCTTCGACCACCTCGGCGACCACCTCGACCGCCGGGCGACCGTGGGCGCGGGCGTGCGCGGTGGTGATGCCGTGGACGGCCGTCGCACCCTCGGGGATGGGGATGCCGGGATCGGCGATCCAGTCACGGGCGCGGATCACCGTGCCCGACGCGTCCAGCAGCCCGACGTGCGCGGTGACGATCCGGTCGGTCGCGACGTCGACCCCCGTCGTCTCGAGGTCGAACACGCCGACGACCTGGATCCACTCCGGCGTCGAGAAGAGCGAGAGGGGCTCGGCCCGCCACTGGTCCATGCCGCTCACGGTATGCGTCGCATCCGACATCCGCGTCGAGGCGCTCCGCGCGACAGCCCTCGTAGACTCGGGTGGTGGCCACCCCGAACCCGTATGCAGCGCTCCTCGACGAGATCCCGGTCGAGCGGCACGAGGCGACCGTCCTCGGCGGGACGACGGCGTACTGGGTCTACGGGCCCGAGAGCGCCGAGACCACCGTTCTCGCCGTCCACGGCTTCCGCGGCGAGCACCACGGCCTCGAGCCGGTGGTCGCACACCTCCCCGGTGTGCGGGTCATCTCTCCCGACCTTCCCGGGTTCGGCGAGTCCGGGCCGCTGCCGGATGTGCGCCATGACATCCACGGATACGCGCGCTGGCTTCGTGAGTTCGCGGCCGCCGTCGCGCCGGGTGCGGTCATCCTCGGCCACTCGTTCGGCTCGATCGTCGTCGCGGCGGCGGTCGCGGGCGGGCTCGACACGCCGCGGGTGATCCTCGTGAACCCGATCGGGGCGCCCGCCCTCGAGGGACCCCGAGGAGTGCTGACGCGGCTGGCGGTGTTCTACTACTGGGCCGGCGCGCGGCTTCCGAAGGCCCCGGGGGAAGCGCTGCTGCGCAACGGCCTCGTGGTACGGGCGATGAGCGAGTCGATGGCCAAGACCAAGGACGCCGACCTCCGCCGCTTCATCCACGACCAGCACGACACGTACTTCTCACGGTTCGCGGACCGCGATGTGCTCCACGACGCCTTCCTCGCGTCCGTGTCGAACGACGTGCGCGCGTATGCACCGGAGATCGCGCAGCCCACCCTGCTGATCGCGGCGGTCCGCGACGACATCACGCCGATCGAGGCGGAGCGCCATCTCGCGACGCTGTTCCCCTCGGCGGAGCTGGTCGAGATCCCGGACGTCGGCCACCTGATCCACTACGAGACGCCGGCTCCGGCCGCGGAGGCGATCAGGCGGTTTCTCGTGCCTTCCGCGCCCGGTACGCGTTGACGTTCATGCGGTTGCCGCAGTTCCCGGTGTCGCAGTAGCGCTTGGAGCCGTTCTTCGAGTAGTCGATGTAGACGGAGTCGCAGTCGTCCGCGGCGCATACGCGGATGCGGTCGTACTCGTCTGAGCGGATGACGTCGACGAAGGCCATCGCGGCCTCCACGAGCATGCGCGTCGCGAGGGGCGAGTCGTCCGACGTCGCGTGGATGTGCCAGTCGTACTCGTCGTGGATGACGAGCCGGGGGAGTGCCTCGCCGTCGGCGAGCATCCGGTTGACGATCGGCACGGCTCCGGCGCGGTCCACCTGCCACAGCTCGCGAAGACGCCCACGCACGTCTCGCACCGCGGCGACCTCCTCGAGATCGCACCGGATCGTGCCGGTGTAGGGGTTCGTGACCAGGAATCGCGCCAGGTCGTCCGGAGTCTGGAGCGTGTCCTCGCCGTCATAGCCCTGGAGGGTGTTGACCAGATCCACCACCATCATCAGGGTGCGTTTCGTGTCATGGATGAAGACCATGTTGACTCCTGACATTCCGTTCGATAGCGTCACCAGTGTAAGCACACTTCACCCCTGACAGTCGGATGTCGCCCATGACCGTTCCCACCGCGTCCCTCCCGGTCGTCGGCCCGCTCGCGGCATCCTCGCGACTGCGGACCACGGGTCTGCTGATGGCGGTGGGATCCGCCCTGGCGTTCTCCTCGAGCGGGCCGTTCATCAAGCCGCTCCTCGAGGCGGGCTGGTCGCTCGGCGCCGCACTCCTCGTGCGCATGGGGATCGCGGGGCTGATCCTCTCGCCCGCCCTGTTCCTCGCGATCCGGCGGCAGCGAGGCTTCCTCCGCCGGCACTGGCGGCTGATCCTCGGCTTCGGACTCATGCCGGTGCTCGGGTGCCAGCTCTTCTTCTTCTCCGCGATGCAGCGGATGCCGGTGGCCGTGGCGCTGCTCATCCAGTACCTCGCTCCCGTCATGCTGGTCGGTTTCGTCTGGCTCCGCACCCGACGGGCACCCTCGGCGCTCGTGCTGTGGGGGTCTGCGGTCGCGGTCGTCGGCCTGATCCTCGTCGTCGACATCTCGGGCGCATCGTTCGACCTGATCGGCACCCTGCTCGCCCTCGCCGCCGCCGTGTGCGTGTGCGCGTATTTCGTCATCTCGGAGCGCGCCGGCGACGACCTGCCCCCGCTCGCCCTCGCGGCGAGCGGACTGCTGGCCGGGGCGATCATGATGGCCATCCTGTGCGTCAGCGGCATCATGCCGTTCGAGGCGCCCGCGGTGACGGTCGTGCTCGCCGGAGCCGCCGTGCCGTGGTTCGTCCCGCTCATCTGGGTCGCCGCCATCGCGACCACGCTCGGATACGCCTTCGGCGTCATGGCCGTGCCGCGCATCGGCTCCCGGGTCGCCTCGTTCGTGGGGCTGTCCGAGGTGCTCTTCGCCCTCGGGTTCGCCTGGGTCTTCCTGGCGGAGGTGCCCGCCCCGATCCAGTTCGTCGGCGGAGCGCTGATCCTCGCCGGCGTCGTGCTCGTCAAGGTGGACGACCTGCGCCGAGGCTCCGTCCCGGCGCTCACCGTCGTGGTTCCGGACGCGATTGCGGTGGGCGAGCCCGTCAGGAGTCCCGTCGCGCCAGCTCCATGAGCGGCATGACGCGGTGGGGGATGACCTCTCCCATGACGAGCGAGGTCTCGGTGCGCTCGACGCCCTCGATCGCCAGGATGCGGGCATCGGTGTCGAAGAGGTGCTGCGTGTCGCGACACGCCACGCGCACGAGCAGATCGACCTGGCCGGACAGCCCGTGGGCCTGCACGATCTCGGGGACGCGGGCCAGCTCGACCGTGATCCGCGGCAGATCCGCCTGGCGCACGATGACGCTGATGAACGCCTCGATCGGGTAGCCGAGCGACGAGGACGAGATCGCCCGCTCGTACGACAGGAAGACCCCCGAGCGCTCCAGGCGGGCCATGCGCGCCTGCACCGTGTTGCGCGACAGTCCGAGCCTCTCGGCGAGGGCGACGACGGTCGCGCGGGGATCGGCGGAGAGGGCTGCCAGGAGCTCGAGGTCGACGTGATCGAGGGCACTCATAATGCGAAACGTTAGCACGGTCTGCCCGGCCTTCGGTTGTCAACATGCTCAAGAGGACTGCAGATGGTTGAGCGAGGTGCGATACAGACGTATCCTCGGCCCATACCGGCGACGCTGCCGGTATGCCACGACGCCCCTCCTCACGAGGGAGGGTTGCACCGAGGAGTGATGACAATGACGCACACCCTGACACCGACGGCCGAACTGGCCGCAGACACCGACGACGTCGCACGGCTGCTGACGCCGGACGGCCGGCGGATCTCCGATCCCGAGCTCGACCGATGGGTCGCGGACATCGACACCGCCACCCTGCAGAGCCTGTACCGCGACATGATGCTGGTCCGCCGCATCGACATCGAGGGCGTCGCCCTGCAGCGTCAGGGCCAGCTCGGCCTGTGGGCGCCCTGTCAGGGCCAGGAGGGTGTGCAGGTGGGCACCGCTCGGGCCTTCCGCGCCGACGACTTCGTCTTCCCCAGCTACCGCGAGATCGGCGTCAACTACGTGCGCGGCGCCAAGCCCGCCGACTTCGTCATCGCCTGGCGGGGCGAGGAGCACTCCACCTACAACCCGTACGACATCAACACGGCCACGCCGCAGATCATCATCGGCGCGCAGGCGCTGCACGCAGTCGGCTACGCGATGGGCATCCAGCGCGACGGCACTGACCAGGCGTCCGCGGCCTACTTCGGCGACGGGGCGTCGAGCCAGGGCGACGTGAACGAGGCGATGGTCTTCGCATCCTCGTTCCGCTCGCCCGTCGTGTTCGTGTGCACCAACAACCAGTGGGCGATCTCGGAGCCGGTGACGGTGCAGGCGAAGTTCCCGATCGCCGGGCGCGCGCCGGGCTTCGGCATCCCGAGCATGCGCGTGGACGGCAACGATGTGCTCGCGTGCCTCGCCGCCATGCGCTGGGCGCTCGACATCGCCCGCACCGGGAAAGGGCCGGCCTTCATCGAGGCCGTGACCTACCGGATGGGCCCGCACACCACGTCGGACGACCCGACCCGCTACCGCGACAAGGAGGAGGTCGAGCTCTGGAAGGGCCGCGACCCCATCGCTCGCGTCGAGGCGCTCCTGCGCACGGAGGATGCGTTCACGGACGAGTTCGCCGCCCAGGTGGCCGCCGACGCAGACGAGCTCGGCGCACAGGTCCGCGCCGCCGCACTGGGGGCGACCAGCCGGGAGCCGATCGGCGTGCTCGATCACGTGTACGCCGAGCCGCACTCGGGGCTCGAGGAGCAGCGTGCCTGGTTCGGCGCCTACCTCGACGGCTTCTCCTCGGGCGAGGAGGCCGGACGATGACGCAGCTCACCATGGCGAAGGCCATCAACGAGGGACTCCGCCGCGCGATGGCGGACGACCCCAAGGTGCTCCTCATGGGCGAGGACATCGGCAAGCTCGGCGGCGTCTTCCGCATCACCGACGGCCTGCTCGACCAGTTCGGCGCGCAGCGCGTGGTCGATACCCCGCTCGCCGAGGCGGGCATCATGGGCGCCGCCGTCGGGCTCGCGTTCCGCGGCTATCGCCCCGTGGTGGAGATCCAGTTCGACGGGTTCGTCTACCCCGCGTTCGACCAGATCGTGTGCCAGGTCGCCAAGCTCCACTACCGCACGCGCGGCAACGTGACGATGCCCATCACGATCCGCATTCCCTGGGCCGGCGGCGTCGGGGCGGCCGAGCACCACTCCGAGTCGCCCGAGGCCTACTTCGTGCATACGTCCGGGCTGCGCGTGGTCGCGGTGTCGAACCCGCAGGACGCGTACGTCATGCTGCGTCAGGCCATCGCGTCGAACGACCCCGTGGTCTTCTTCGAGCCGAAGAAGCTCTATCACTCCAAGGGCGAGGTCGACCTGGACGTCGACCTGGCCGACGCGCCGCCGATGGGCCTGGCCCGCGTCGCGCGGGAGGGCAGCGATGTCACTCTGCTCACGTACGGCTCGCAGGTGATGACGGCGTTGGATGCCGCGACCGCCGCCGAGGACGACGGCGTCTCGATCGAGGTCATCGACCTGCGCTCGATCTCGCCGGTGGACTACCGCACCGTGACCGCCTCCGTCCGCAAGACGGGACGCGTCGTCGTGACGCATGAAGCCGCGCGCGAGGCGGGAGTGGGGGCCGAGCTCATCGCGAGCGTCACCGAGCGCTGCTTCAACTACCTCGAGTCGGCGCCGCAGCGGGTCACCGGCCACGACATCCCGTACCCGCCGGCCAAGCTCGAGAAGCACCACCTGCCCGACCTCGACCGGATCCTGGACGCCGTGGACCGCGTCATGGACCGGCCGAACAGCCTGACGGGAGTGGAGCTGTGATCCAGGACTTCACGCTGCCCGACCTGGGTGAGGGCCTTCCCGAGGCCGAACTGGTGCAGTGGATGGTCGCCGAGGGCGACACGGTCACCCTGAACCAGACGATCGCGGAAGTGGAGACCGCCAAGGCCGTGGTGGAGCTCCCGTCCCCGTACGCGGGAAGGATCTCTGCGCTCCACGCCGCCGCGGGAGACGTCGTGGCGGTGGGCTCCGTGCTCATCTCCTACGACCTCGGCGGCGACGCCGCGCCCGCCGAGGCGCCCGCTCCGGCAGCTCAGAGCGTCGAGGAGCCGGCCAAGGCCGAGCCCAACCTCGTCGGCTACGGTGCCGCGCCGCGCGGCAGCGCGCGGCCTCAGCGTCGCACCCGGTCAGCCGGCGGTCGTCCGGCCGTGTCCGACACCGCCGTGCTCGAGGCGGCTCCGCACGACGTCATCCACGCCAGCGAGGTCGTCGAGCGGCCGACGGAGCGTCCGCGGTCCACGCCCCCGGTGCGGCTGTTCGCGAAGCAGCTCGGTGTGGACCTGGCCCTGGTCGAGGCGACCGGCGCGTCCGGCGTGATCACGCGTGCCGACGTCGAGGCCTATGCCGAACGCGTCGGGGCCACGAAGACGTCGACGACGCCGACTCCGCCTGTCCGCGAGACCGTGAGCGACTTCCCGCCCTCGGCCGCCCAGGGGGAGCGCACCACACGCACGCCGATCCGCGGTGTGCGCAAGCACACGGCCGAGGCGATGGTCCGCAGCGCCTTCACAGCCCCGCACGTGACGACGTTCCTGACCGTCGACGTCACCGCGACGACCGAGCTGATCGCGTCGTTGAAGGCGGACCGCTCGCTGCAGGAGCACAAGATCGGCGTGATGGCGGTCGCGGCCAAAGCCGTGTGCCTCGCGCTCGCCCGGCACACCGGACTCAACTCGCGCTGGGACGACGCCGCCGGCGAGATCGTGGAGCACCACTACGTCAACCTCGGGATCGCCGCGGCGACCGGGCGCGGGCTGGTGGTGCCGAACATCCGCGATGCGCAGGATCTCACGCTCGTCGAGCTGGCGGACGCCATTCGCGGCCTCGCCGAGACGGCGCGCTCGGGAAAGACGTCGCCCGCCGAGATGATGGGCGGCACATTCTCGATCACGAACGTCGGCGTCTTCGGCGTCGATGCGGGCACGCCGATCCTGAACCCCGGCGAAGCCGGCATCCTCGCACTCGGGGCCGTGCGTCGCCAGCCGTGGGAGCACCGCGGCGAGATCGCCCTCCGCGACGTCATGACGCTCGCCCTGTCGTTCGATCACCGACTCGTCGACGGCGAGCAGGGGTCGCGGTTCCTGGTGGACGTCGCCGACATCCTGCGTGAGCCCGGACGGGCGATGCTCCTCCGCTGAACGGCTGTGCACCGGCGCCCGGGGCGCGTGAGGACGGCGTCCTCGCGTTCCGGGCGCCGCGCCGTTCAGTCGGTCAGGGCCGCCAGCGCCATCGACTCGAGGATGCTCCGGACGGTGCCGTCGCTCGGATGCGCGCGCAGAGCGCGGACGCTGTGCGGGGTGGAGTTGATCAGGCCGAAGCAGGCATGCGCGCGCACACGCAGCTCGGTCTCGGCGCGGTCGGGATGCACGGCGGAGAGGATCCCGATCCACACCTCCACGTACTCGCGCTGCAGGCGGCGGACGGTGTGCCGGTCGTCGTCGGCCAGGCTGGCCAGGTCGCGGTCCTGCACGCGGATCACATCGGCGTCGCTGAGCGCGAAATCGACGTGGAAGGCGATGATCGCCTCGAGCTGCTCGACGGGGGTGCCGCCGTCGGCGATGACGCGCCGGCCGCCGGCGAGCAGACGCTCGCTGACCCCGATCAGGATCGCGCCGAGCAGGGCCTGCTTGTTGGCGAAGTGCCGGTACAGCGCCGGGCCGCTCACGCCCACGGCGCCACCGAGGTCCTCCAGGCTGACGCCGCTGAAGCCCCGCTCGGCGAAGAGGCGGGCCGCCTCGTGGAGGATGGCGGCCTGACGGTCCGCCTTCGCGCGGTCGCGCTCCGTGACACCGGTTGTCATTTCAGTTAATCCTCGCTAACCTGGTCCCCAGTTAGTGAACACTAACCAATTCGCTCGCGTCCGGACAACGGATGTGACCCGATCGTGACGTCGATGGAGATGACATGGGTGCACTGACGACCGCCGTCGCGCGTGACGAGTCGTTCGCCCGCACTCAGGACACGCAAGCAGGCCTCGCCGCACAGTTGAGGGAGCGACTGGCCGTGGTCGCGCTGGGCGGTCCCGAGGCGTCGCGCGCACGGCACGTCGCCCGCGGCAAGCTGCTCCCGAGGGATCGCGTCGCGCGGCTGCTCGACGAGGGAAGTCCGTTCCTCGAGGTGGCGCCGCTGGCCGCGGAAGGGCTGTACGGCGGGGACGCTCCCGCCGCCGGCGTGATCGCCGGCATCGGACTGGTCCACGGCCGCCAGGTGATGGTCGTGTGCAACGACGCGACGGTCAAGGGCGGCACCTACTATCCCCTCACCGTGAAGAAGCATCTGCGCGCGCAGGAGATCGCGGTCGAGAACCGGCTGCCCTGCGTCTACCTGGTCGACTCCGGCGGCGCGTTCCTGCCGATGCAGGACGAGGTGTTCCCGGACCGCGACCACTTCGGCCGCATCTTCTTCAACCAGGCCCGGCTCTCGGCTGCCGGGATCCCGCAGATCGCGGCCGTCCTCGGCTCGTGCACCGCGGGCGGCGCCTACGTGCCGGCGATGAGCGATGAGACGGTCATCGTCCGCAACCAGGGAACGATCTTCCTGGGCGGTCCTCCGCTCGTGAAGGCCGCCATCGGCGAGATCGTGACGGCCGAGGAACTGGGCGGGGGAGAGCTGCACGCTCGCCGTTCGGGCGTCGTCGACCACCTCGCCGAAGACGACGAGCACGCGCTCGAGATCGTCCGCGACATCGTGGCGACCCTGCCGGCGCCCGCGGCCCCCGCGTGGGGTGTCGCCCCGGCGGTGCCGCCCGCCGTCGATCCTTCCGACCTCTACGGTGTGGTGCCGGTCGACGTGAACCAGCCGTACGACGTGCGCGAGGTGATCGCGCGGCTCGTCGACGCCAGCGAGTTCCACGAGTTCAAGCGCGAGTACGGCGACACGCTCGTCACCGGCTTCGCCCGTATCCACGGTCACCCCGTCGGCATCGTCGCCAACAACGGCGTGCTGTTCAGCGAGTCGGCCCAGAAGGGCGCCCACTTCATCGAGCTGTGCGACCAGCGCGGCACTCCTCTGCTCTTCCTCCAGAACATCTCCGGGTTCATGGTCGGACGCGACGCTGAAGCGGGCGGCATCGCGAAGGACGGCGCCAAGATGGTCACCGCCGTCGCGACCACTCGTGTGCCGAAGCTCACCGTCGTGATCGGCGGGTCCTTCGGCGCCGGCAACTACTCGATGTGCGGGCGCGCCTACTCGCCGCGGTTCCTGTGGTCGTGGCCCGCGAGCCGCATCTCGGTCATGGGCGGACCGCAGGCTGCATCCGTGCTCTCCACGGTGAAGCGCGATCAGCTCGAGGCTCGGGGCGACGAGTGGACCGCCGACGAGCAGGCGGCCTTCGAAGCGCCGATCCGAGCCCAGTACGACGAGCAGGGCAGTCCTTACTACGCCACCGCGCGACTCTGGGACGACGGGATCGTCGACCCGCTCGACACCCGCGACCTGCTCGGGCTGGCGCTCGACGTCGTCTCCCGCACACCCCTCCCCGAACCTCGCTTCGGCGTCTTCCGGATGTGACCGCCATGACCGACCCTCAGACACCGCCGTTCACGACCGTGCTCGTCGCTAACCGCGGCGAGATCGCGCGCCGCGTGATCCGGACGCTCCGGCGCCTCGGCATCCGCTCCGTCGCCGTCTACAGCGATGCCGATGCCGACGCACCGCACGTGCACGAGGCCGACGAGGCGGTGCGGATCGGGCCCGCCGCGGCATCCGCGTCGTATCTCGACATCGAAGCAGTGATCGCGGCGGCGCGCGAGACCGGTGCCGAGGCCGTTCACCCCGGCTACGGCTTCCTCTCGGAGAACGTCGAGTTCGCCCGGGCCTGCGCCGCGGCGGGAGTCGTGTTCATCGGGCCCGGGGAGCGCGCGCTGGACGTCATGGGCGACAAGATCCGGTCCAAGGTCCAGGTCACCGCCCACGGTGTCCCGACGGTCCCCGGCTTCAGCGCGGCGGGCATGACGGATGCCGCGATCGCCCTGGCCGCGGAGGAGACCGGCTACCCGCTCCTGGTCAAGCCCTCGGCCGGCGGCGGCGGCAAGGGCATGCAGATCGTCCGCGGCGCCGCGGAGCTGCCCGAGGCGCTCGCGACGGCGCGGCGCGTCGCGGCCGCCGCGTTCGGCGACGACACGCTCCTCCTCGAGCGGCTGATCGAACGCCCCCGTCACATCGAGGTGCAGATCCTCGCCGATGCGCACGGCGCCGTGATCCACCTCGGCGAGCGCGAGTGCACGCTGCAGCGCCGCCACCAGAAGGTCGTCGAGGAGGCGCCGTCGCCGGTCGTGGATGCCGCGACCCGTGCCCGTCTCGGAGCCGCGGCCTGCGCCGCCGCCGCGAGTGTCGACTACCGCGGCGCCGGCACCGTCGAGTTCCTCGTGGCGGGCGATCGTCCCGACGAGTTCTTCTTCATCGAGATGAACACGCGACTGCAGGTCGAGCATCCCGTCACCGAGCTCGTCACGGGCGTCGACCTCGTCGAGCAGCAGCTGCTCGTCGCGGCAGGACGGCCGCTGGCGCTGTCGCAGGACGACATCCGGCTCGAGGGCCACGCGATCGAGGCGCGGGTCTACGCCGAGAGCCCGGAGCGCGGATTCCTGCCGGCGACGGGCGAAGTGCTCCGCTGGACTCCTGCGTCGGCCGCCCGGACGGATGCGGCGGTCGAGACCGGCAGCGTCGTCACGGCGGATTACGACCCGATGATCGCGAAGGTCATCGCTCACGGCGCCGATCGCGCGGAGGCGATCGAGCGTCTCGATGCGGCCCTGGCGCAGACCGTGCTGTTCGGCGTCGACACCAACATCGCGTTCCTGCGGACGCTCCTGGCCGACCCGGGTGTGCGCGCCGGAGCGATGGACACCGGACTCATCGACCGGATGCCGCCGTTCGTCGCTTCACCGGCGGGCACGGCCGCCCTCGGCGCCGTCGCGGCGCTCCGCCGGCAGTCGGACGAGCTCCTCGCCTCGGCGACGCGCGACGCCGGCGCCGGGGCCGGCGCTCTCTGGACCGCCCGCTCGGGCTGGCGCGCCGGCTCCGCGCCGGTGGCGCCGGGCATCGCCATCGAGGCCGAGGGCGGCGAGGTCGTCACGGTCCCGGCTCCCCAGCTCTCGGCGCTGCCCGTCGTCTCCGCCGGGGCCCGTCCCCGCAGCGCCCGAGCGCTCGGTCGCAGCCTGAGGGCGGGCGTCACCGTCGCGGAGGACGGCGACGGCTGGCTCTGGGTCCACGCCGACGGGGCGACGCATCGGCTGCGCCCGCTCACGCGTCGCGCGGCGATGGAGAGGCGCCTGGCGGCTCGCGAGCGCGACGCCGCCGCGACCGATCCCGAGCTGCGCGCGCCGATGCCCGGCGCGGTCGTGGCCCTGCACGTCGTCGACGGCGCGGCGGTGGCCACCGGCGACCGCATCGTCACGATCGAGGCCATGAAGATGGAGCACCCCGTCGTCGCCCCGCACGGCGGGGTGGTGCGGCTCGACGTCACCGTGGGCGACCAGGTGCGTCGCGACCAGGTGCTCGCCCACGTCGCGGCCGACGCAGAACCCGCCCACGAGGCATCCGGAACATCCGAAACCCGCTCCTGACCACCCCGAGGAGAGACATGGACCACTTCAACCTGACCGAGGACGAGCGTGAGCTCGCCCGGATGGTGCGCGAGTTCGCCGACGAGGTCGTCGCCCCGCGCTCGTACGAGGCCGACCGCACCAAGACCCTGCCGATGGATGTCGTCGCGCAGATGGGAGAGCTCGGGCTGTTCGGGCTGCCGTTCCCCGAGGAGTACGGCGGGCAGGGCGGCGACTACTTCGCGCTGTGCCTGGCGATCGAGGGTCTCGGACGCGTCGATCAGTCGATCGCGATCACCCTCGAGGCCGGTGTCAGCCTCGGCGCCATGCCGGTGTTCCGCTTCGGAACCGAGGCGCAGAAGCAGGAGCTGCTTCCCGACCTCCTCGCGGGCCGCGCCCTCGCCGGCTTCGGCCTGACGGAGCCCGAAGCCGGCTCCGATGCGGGCGCCACCCGCACCACCGCCCGGCTCGACGGCGGCGAATGGGTCATCAACGGGTCGAAGCAGTTCATCACCAACTCGGGCACCGACATCACCCGGTTCGTGACCGTCACGGCCGTCACCGGCGAGCAGGACGGCCGCAAGCAGATCTCGACGATCATCGTGCCGCACGGCACCCCGGGGTTCACCGTCGAGCCCGGCTACGACAAGGTGGGCTGGCACGCCTCCGACACCCACCCGCTGACGTTCCAGGACGCCCGCGTGCCCGAGGCGAACCTTCTCGGCGAGCAGGGTCGCGGGTTCGCGAACTTCCTGCACATCCTCGACGAGGGCCGCATCGCCATCGCGGCGCTGTCGACCGGCGCCGCCGAGGGCTGCCTCGAGGCCGCCGTCGACTACGCGAAGAAGCGGACCGTGTTCGGCGATGCGCTCTCCACGCGTCAGGGGATCCAGTTCCTGCTCGCCCGCATGCAGCTGCGCGTCCACAACGCCCGCCTGGCGTGGCATCACGCGGCGCGGCTGCGCGACGCCGGCAAGCCGTTCAAGACCGAGGCCGCGATCGCGAAGCTCACGGCCAGCGATGCGGCGATGGACAACGCCCGGGACGCGACGCAGGTGTTCGGCGGCAACGGATTCATGAACGAATACCCGGTCGCGCGCCACTACCGCGACTCGAAGATCCTCGAGATCGGCGAGGGCACGAACGAGGTGCAGCTGCTCGTCATCGCTCGATCCCTCGGGGTAGCGTGACACACGTGGAAGACACCGGCGGAGCGAAGGCGATCGTGCAGCGCGGGCTGTACTACGACGAGCTCGCGGTCGGCGCGCGGTATCTGCATCGCCCCGGCCGCACCGCCACCGAGGCGGACAACGTCCTCTTCTCGTCGCTCACGATGAACACCCAGGCGCTGCACCTCGATGCGGCGTTCGCCGCGAGCCAGCCCTTCGGCCAGCGTCTCATGAACTCCATGTGGACGCTGGCGACGATGGTCGGGGCATCCGTCGGCCAGCTCACCCAGGGCACCCTCGTCGCGCAGCTCGGCCTCAGCGACATCGGCTTCCCGGCACCGCTCTTCCACGGCGACACGCTGTACACCGAGACCGAGGTCGTCGACAAGCGACTGTCGTCGTCGCGACCCGGTCAGGGAATCGTGACCCTGCGGCACACCGGTCGCAACCAGCGCGGCGAGGTCGTCGCCACTGCGACCCGGGTCGCCCTCCTGTGGTGCGCTCCCGAGGACGAGCATGCTCCGGATGCCGCACCCGCCGTCGAAGGAGAGTCATGACCACGTCCCGCGACAGGTTCCGGCTCGGCCCCGCGCTGCTGTTCTGCCCGGCTGACCGGCCCGAGCGCTTCGCGAAGGCGTTCGAGCGCGCCGACGCCGTCATCATCGATCTCGAGGACGCCGTCGCCCCGGCGGCGAAGGCGGCCGCGCGCGGCGCGCTGATCGAGTCCGAGCTCGACCCCACCCGCGTCATCGTGCGGGTCAACCCTCCCGGGACCACCGACTTCGCGTCGGACCTCGCGACGCTGTCGCAGACGGACTACCGCCGGATCGTGGTCGCCAAGTCGGAGTCGGTCAAGCGGCTGCAGAAGCTCGATCCGCGCTTCGAGATCATCGCCCTGTGCGAGACGGCCAAGGGCGTCGCGCAGGCCGACCGCATCGCGGCGCTCGGGAACGTGAGCGCCTTGATGTGGGGGGCCGAGGACCTCGTCGCGAGCATCGGCGGAACGTCGAGCCGCAAGCCGAACGGCCGGTACCGCGACATCGCGCGCTACGCGCGGGCCCGGGTGCTGCTCGCTGCGGGGGCGCGCGGCAAGGCCGCCATCGACGCCGTCCATCTCGACATCGACGACACCAAGCGCCTGTCGATCGAGGCGGCGGATGCCGCGGCATCCGGCTTCGCGGCCACCGCCTGCATCCACCCGAGCCAGGTCGCGGTCATCCGCGACGCGTATCGCCCGAGTGCCAAGGTGCTCGCCTGGGCCGAGGGTGTCCTCGAGGCTGCGAAGAGCGAGCGAGGCGTCTTCACCTTCGACGGCCGGATGGTCGACGAGCCCGTGCTCCGCCACGCGCGCGCCGTCCTGCGCCGCGCGGAGCGATGACCGGCGCCCAGGGGTTCACGCCCCGCATCGGCAAGGTCGCGGCGCGCGAGCTCGCGGGGCACGGTCTCACGACCTACGAGCAGCTGACGGCGCGCACCGAGAAGGAGCTGCTCGCCATCCACGGCGTCGGACCCAAGGCGGTGCAGATCCTCGCCGAGGAGCTCGCCGCGCGGGGTCAGTCGTTCGCCGCCGCCCGCTGAGCCGAGATCTCCCGCGCCAGGCGCCCGATGAGCTCGTACGGCACCGGCTCGGCGTGGGGGAACACGACGGAGTCCTTCTCCGCTCGGAAGGGCGCGACCTCGTCCTCGAGCGGCCGGGGGAGCGAGGGCACCGGGTAGAGCCCGATGTGCTTCTTCCACCCCGCGAAGTGCAGCGCGTAGCGCCCGCCCAGCATGACGGCGGCGATGCCGTAGCGCATCTTCTCCTCAGGCTGCTGCCCGGAGACATCGGCGACCGCGCCGACGATCTCGGTCCTGATGCGGGTCAATCGTTCGGCGACCTCGGGCGGAAACCCCGCGATGTACTCGTCGACGGTGGCGGCACTCGGCATGGCGCCGAGCCTATGCCACGGAAACGGCCGAGGACACCAGGCGGATGCGGTCGCGTTCGAAGAGCAGGTCGTGCGCCGATCCGTTCACGAGGCGGACGCCGACTCCGGGGAGCTCGCCGCCGGAGGCGTGGCCGATCAGCTCGCGGATGAGCGCGCCGTGCGCGACGACGATCAGGGTCGCTTCGCCCGGCCCGGTCGCCCGACGGTGGTCCCGCACCGCCTGGCGGAGCGCGCCGAGCGCACGCTCACGGAGGACCGGGCGGGGCTCGGCGCCGGGAACGTCGGCGCTGTGCCAGTCGCCCCAGCGCCGGAAGAACTCGTCGGCCTCGACTCCCTCGGCCTCTCCGTATGCGCGCTCGCGCAGACCGGGATAGAGGCGCGGGGCGTCCGCGCCGAGCGCGGCGGCGATGATCTCGGCGGTCTCGCGGGCGCGGGACAGATCGCTCGCGGCGACGGTGACCGGAGTCGCGGCGTCGAGGCGCTCGCGCAGGAGCCTGCCGGCTTCGCGTGCCTGCTCGCGGCCGGTGTCGTTGAGGGGGATGTCTGTCGACCCCTGGATCCGTCGATCGCGGTTCCAGTCGGTCTCGCCGTGGCGGATCAGGGTCAGCGCAGTCACCCGTCGAGCCTACGGGGGTCGCGCTGTCAGCCGGCTGTGGGAAGGGCGTCGGCGAGTGCGCGCAGCACTTCGCTGGTGCCGCCGTCGATCTTGACGGTCGCGCGGGCGTCGGCACGGGTCTCGCCACGGTTGACGATGACGACCGGCAGTCGCCGCCGCCGGGCACGCTCCAGCAGACGGATGCCGGAGTTGACCACGAGTGAGGAGCCGGCGATCACGAGCCCCTGGCTGGTGTGCACCAGCTGCTCCGCCTCGCGGAACTTCTCGGTCGGGATGAACTCCCCGAAGAAGACGACATCGGGTTTCAGCATCCCGCCGCAGACCGTGCATTCGGGGATGACGAAGCCCGTCGTGCTCTCGGGAAGCACGTCGCCGTCGGGTCCGAGGGCGACGTTCTCGGGAACGGTGATCCAGGGGTTGTCGTGCTCGACGCGCCGGGCGAGGTCACGCCGATCGAACACCTGTCCGCAGTGGGTGCAGAAGACCCGGCGCATGGTGCCGTGCAGCTCGACCACCCGGCGGCTCCCGGCGCGGACGTGGAGCCCGTCGACGTTCTGGGTGATCACCCCCGTCGCGATCCCGCGCTGCTCGAGGTCCGCGAGAGCGCGGTGGCCGGCGTTCGGCTGGGCGGCGGCGAACGCCTGCCAGCCCAGGTGACTGCCGACCCAGTACCGGCGACGGGCGTCGTCGTTCGCGAGGAACTGCTCGACGGTCATCGGCGTGCGCACCGGAGCGCCCTTGCCGCGGTAGTCGGGGATGCCGGAGTCGGTCGAGACGCCGGCGCCGGTGAGCACCGCGATGCGGCGTCCGGCCAGCGCTGCGACGGCCTCCGAGACGGCAGTCGCCGTCGCGGCGTCGAGTTCGGCCACCGTCGTCACGCGCCCAGTGTAGGCGTCCCGGTTTACCGGCATGTTTCCGACTCTGCGAGAGTGGACCGGTGCCTATCGAGCGGATCACGTCGGCGGACGACCCACGCCTTGCCGATTACCGCGACCTCACCGACGTCGCGCTGCGGCGTGTGCTGGAGCCTGCCGGCGGCCTCTACATCGCGGAGTCCGCGAAGGTGATCGCCCGTGCGGTGGCCGCCGGTCACCGGCCGCGCTCGGTGCTGGTGCAGGAGAAGTGGCTGCCCGACCTGGAGCCGCTCCTGGCGGAGCACCCCGACACGCCGGTGCTCGTCGTCGACGCCGAGGTCGCGGAGCAGCTCACGGGGTACGCCGTGCATCGCGGGGCGCTGGCGGCCATGCACCGCCCCGACCTTCCCTCCATCGAGGAGGTGATCGCCGACGCCCGGCTGCTCGTCGTGCTCGAGGACATCGTGGATCACACCAACGTCGGCGCGATCTTCCGGGCCGCAGCGGGGCTCGGCGCCGATGCGGTGCTCGTCAGCCGGCGATGCGCCGACCCGCTGTACCGCCGGAGCGTGCGGGTGAGCATGGGCACGGTCTTCCAGGTGCCGTGGACACGCCTGCCGGCCTGGCCGGCGGCACGGGGCATCCTGCACGATGCGTCGTTCCATCTCGCGGCACTCGCCCTCTCGGACGACGCGGTGCCGCTCGATGACTTCCGGGCGATCGGCCACCCGCGGGTCGCGCTCCTTCTCGGCGCCGAAGGTGATGGACTCAGCCGTGCCGCCCTGGACGCCTCCGACACCGTGATCACGATTCCGATGGCCGGGCGCGTCGACTCGCTCAACGTCGCCGCCGCCAGCGCCGTGGCCCTGTGGGAGCTCCGGCGCCCGGCGGTGGCCTGAGCTCAGCCGTCGGTGCCCGGCGTGTCCGGGGCATCCGCCTCGGGAGTCCACCTCAGCATCGGGAGGACCTCGGGGCGCTTGGCGGTGACCTGGTCGCCCGACGACTGATGCCGCAGACGTCGCAGCACCCAGGGCACCAGGTGCTCGCGCGCCCACACCAGGTCGACGGTTCGTGCCTCGCGCCAGGTGCGCGTGGGGAAGGGATCCGGCTGCATCGGCAGGAGGTCGTTGGGGACGTTGAGCGTGCGCAGCACCATGCGGGCGACCTCGTGGTGGCCGAGCGCGTTCATGTGGAGGCGATCGTCGTCGAAGAACCGGAGGTCCTGGATCTCTTTGAGCGCCCACTGGTCGGCGACGAGGAGGTCGTACCGGTCGGCGATCGCGCGGATGTTCTCGTTGTAGATCGCGATCTTGCCGCGGATGCCGCGGAACACCGGCGTGAAGTTCGTGTCGATCCCGGTGAAGACCACCACGGTGGCGCCGTCGCTTGCGAGGCGCACCACGGCGTCTTCGAAGCGCTGCGCGACGGCATCGGGGTCGGCCCCCGGACGGATCACGTCGTTGCCGCCGGCGGAGAACGTGACGAGGTCGGGCTTGAGCGCGAGCGCGGGCTCGACCTGCTCCTCGACGATCTGAGCGATCAGCCGGCCGCGGATCGCCAGGTTCGCGTAGGCGAAGTCGTCCACCTGCTCCGACAGCACCTGCGCGACGCGGTCGGCCCAGCCGCGGTGGCGACCGGGCGTCGACGGGTCGGGATCTCCGATGCCCTCGGTGAAGGAGTCGCCGATGGCGACATAGCGCCGCCAGGGGTGCGGCTGCGCGTTGGGGATGTAAGGGGTGCGATGGTCGTCGCTCGTCGTCATGGCTTCCTCGGTTCGTGGCCAGAGTCAGGGTATCGCGGCGCCGGGACACCCACGGATACGGCCGATCCGACCCCCGAGCACCTTGGTGTCGCCGCGCTCGTTTAGGGTGGTGACTCGTTGTTCGCGGCAGTCGGGGAGGTGCGATGGACGACGAGTTGGTCCTCGACACGGCCCGTGAGGCGGCGCACATCGGCAGCTTCGCGGCCGAGCACCTGTCGCCGTCGTACCCGCAGCGAGCGCCCTGGGGAACGGCTCAGCGCCTGCGCGCGTGGCAGGCCGAGGCGCTCGACCAGTACTTCGAGCTCGACGGTCCGGACGGCCCGGGCGGCGGTCCGCGGGACTTCCTCGCGGCGGCGACCCCCGGCGCCGGCAAGACGACGTTCGCGCTGCGGCTCGCCAGTGAGCTGCTGCGGCGTCGGATCATCGACCGGATCGTGGTGGTCGCCCCCACGGAGCACCTCAAGACGCAGTGGGCGGATGCCGCGGCCCGCGTGTCGATCCGCCTCGATCCCGCCTTCAGCAACCGGCACGTGGCACCGGCACGGCACTACCACGGAGTGGCGGTGACCTACGCGCAGGTCGCGGTCAAGGCATCCGTCCATCAGCGGCTCGTCATGGATGCCCGCACCCTGGTGATCCTCGACGAAGTCCACCACGGCGGGGACGCGCTGAGCTGGGGCGACGCGCTGCGCGAGGCGTACGCGCGGGCCACCCGGCGCCTGCTGCTGTCGGGCACGCCGTTCCGCAGCGACACCGCGCCCATCCCGTTCGTGGAATACCACCCCGACCGCAACGGCATCCGCCTCTCGCGCACCGACTACGCGTACGGCTACCGTCGCGCGCTCGAGGACGGCGTCGTGCGCCCCGTGATCTTCATGGTCTACGCCGGGCAGATGCGATGGCGCACGAAGACCGGCGACGAGATGGAGGCCCAGCTCGGCCAGGACAACACGAAGGACATCACCTCGCAGGCCTGGCGCACCGCTCTCGACCCGGCCGGGGAGTGGATCCCGGCGGTCCTCCGGTCGGCCGACCGGCGCCTGACCGAGGTCCGCGAGCAGGTCCCCGATGCCGGCGGCCTGGTGATCGCGACGGACCAGACCGCCGCACGCGCCTATGCCGACATCCTCCGCGAGATCACCGGCGAGGCGCCCACGGTGGTGCTGTCCGACGAGACCGAGGCCTCGTCGCGCATCGAGCGGTTCTCCGGCGACTCGAGCCGCTGGATGGTCGCCGTCCGCATGGTGTCAGAGGGGGTCGACGTGCCGCGGCTCGCCGTCGGCGTGTACGCGACCTCGGCCTCGACGCCCCTGTTCTTCGCTCAGGCGATCGGCCGCTTCGTGCGTGCGCGCCGTCGCGGCGAGACCGCCAGCGTGTTCCTCCCGAACGTTCCGCAGCTGCTCGCCCTCGCCAACGAGATGGAGCGGCAGCGCGACCACGCGCTGGATCGAGACGGCGACGGTGACGAGTGGGACGCCGAGGAAGACCTGATGGATGCCGCGGAGCGTGAGGACAAGGCATCCGACGCGCTCACCGAGGAGTTCGAGTACCAGGCGCTCGGCTCGCTCGCGCACTTCGACCGGGTGCTGTTCGACGGCAAGGAGTTCGGCCAGCTCGCGGTGCCGGGAACGCCCGAGGAGGAGGAGTTCCTGGGGCTGCCCGGGTTGCTCGAGCCGGAGCACGTGCACGAGCTGCTGATGCAGCGTCAGGCGCGGCAAGGACGCCACCGGAACGTCCGCGAAGCCCGCGAGGCGCAGAGCCCGCCGGGTGAGGGCGCGGAACGCGCGCTGCCGCAGGCGCTGCATCGGTCGCTGAAGGAGCAGCGGCAGCTGCTCAACAGCCTGGTGGGACTCTACGCTCGGCAGTCTGGTGAGGCGCACGGCCAGGTGCACGCCGAGCTCCGGCGCATCTGCGGCGGTCCGGCGGTGTCGCATGCGACGGTCGCCCAGCTGCAGTCGCGCATCGACGTGCTGCGCAAGCGCGTCCACTCCTGACCCCTGGCCAGACGAGCCACGACCTAGACTCCGGGCATGCTCGCCGAGTACTCCTTCGTGTCGCGGTGGCAGCTGCCCGTGGCCTCCGGCCGGGCGTGGGCGGAGATCGAGCGGATGATCACGGCGGGGGCACCCGAACCGACGTCCGCTCGGGTCGCTGCCACGACGTGGTGGCCCGCCGTCACGATCGCCGTGCCCCTCGCGGCCCTGGACGCCGGTGGGCGTCTCGACCTCGTCGTGCGCAGTCCGCTCGGCTATCGGCTGCGCGTCCGGCTCACCGTCGACGGCGTCGAGCCCGGACGAGCGCTCAGCGCGCGGAGCGACGGTGACCTGCGGGGGAGCGGGCGGATCGTGGTCGACCCGGTCGGGGACGCGGCATCCGTGGTCACCTTCCACTGGGATGTCGCGACCCGGAGGCCGTGGATGAACGCCACGGCGTGGCTGCTCCGGCCGGTCTTCGAACGCGCGCACGCCCGCGTGATGCACGACGGCGAGCGAGGGATGCGGGCGGCCCTGGAGGCGCGGCCGGGCTGACCGGTTCGGAACGCCGAAATGCTGTCAATGCGCGATTTCCGGGCGGCCGGGCGTGCGGCGGTGGCTACCGTGGAGAGGTCCCCTGAACCCCCGCCCGGAGGCCTTCTGTGAGCGTGCCCGCCGCCCCGACCGCCCGCGACCGACGTCGCTGGGGGCGCTATCTCGTCAACGAGCGCGCGGAGGCGCGGGTGTACCGCGAGCTCGCCGCCCGCCGAGACGGGGAGGAGCGCGAGATCCTGCTCGCCCTCGCCGAGGCCGAGGGCCGCCACGAAGAGCACTGGCTGGCACTGCTGGGCGGAGAGCCCGGGCGGCTTCCGCGCCCCGACACCCGCACTGTGCTGCTCGGCTCGATGGCGAAGCGCTTCGGCTCGATCTTCGTGCTTGCGCTCGCGCAGAAGGCCGAGGCGCGTTCCCCGTACGACGACGAGCCCTTCGCCACCCCGGCCATGGCCGCCGACGAGAAGGTCCACCACGAGGTCGTCCGGGGCTTGGCGGCGCGGGGACGCCGGCGCCTGTCGGGAACGTTCCGCGCGGCGGTGTTCGGCGCGAACGACGGCCTGGTCTCGAACCTCGCGCTGGTTCTCGGCGTGGGCGCGACCGGCGTCTCGTCGCAGTTCGTGCTTTTCAGCGGCATCGCGGGGCTCCTCGCCGGGGCGCTCTCGATGGGCGCGGGCGAGTTCGTCTCGGTGCGGTCGCAGCGCGAACTGCTCGCGGCGACCGAGCCGAGCGACTATGCCGATCACGTCCTGCATAACCTCGACCTCGACGCGAACGAGCTCGCCCTGGTCTATCGCACGCGCGGGATGCCGGAGGCCGACGCGCTCGCACGGGCCCGCCGGATCGTGGCGGCGGCCCAGGCGGCCGACCCGGCCGAGCCGTACCGGGCGCCCGTCGAGGCGTCGAACGAGCACGAGGTCGTCGGCGGAGCGTGGGGCGCCGCGCTCTCGAGCTTCCTGTTCTTCGCGTCGGGCGCGATCATCCCGGTGCTGCCCTGGATCTTCGGCCTCTCGGGCCTCACCGCGGTCCTGGTCGCTCTCGTGCTCGTGGGCCTCGCCCTGCTCGCGACCGGCGCCGCCGTCGGCCTCCTCTCCGGGGGTCCGCCGCTCCGCCGGGCCCTGCGTCAGCT
The DNA here is from genome assembly GCF_034045255.1 of Microbacterium sp. CFBP9034. Classification (NCBI taxonomy): domain Bacteria; kingdom Bacillati; phylum Actinomycetota; class Actinomycetes; order Micrococcales; family Microbacteriaceae; genus Microbacterium; species Microbacterium sp. CFBP9034. The sequence goes on along the minus strand of NZ_JAXCWC010000001.1, from coordinate 2,220,492 downwards.
CGCGATCGGCTACGGTGCCGCGCTCATCACATATGCGCTGGGACTGCTGTTCGGAGTGTCGATCGGGTGAGGCCTCGGTTCGAGGTGACGCCCGGAGCATGGTAATGTCGTTCCTCGGTTGCGAAACCGAAATCCACCTGCGCGGGTGGCGGAATAGGTAGACGCGCTAGCTTGAGGTGCTAGTGCCCTTTAACGGGCGTGGGGGTTCAAGTCCCCCCTCGCGCACAGTACGAAGAAGGCCCCCGAAAGGGGGCCTTCTTCGTTGAGACGATAGGTTGGTCCGCATGCCTTCTCCCGATGCCGCGCTGCCGGAAGTCGCCGCCGTCGCCCGAGATCTGATCAGGTTCGACACCACCAATCACGGCGGAGGGCGAGCCGCGGGGGAGAGGGAGGCGGCCGAGTACGTCGGCGCCTACCTGGCCGGACTGGGCCTGTCGCCCGAGTATCACGAGCCGATTCCGCGCCGCACCAACGTGATGGCGCGCGTCCCGGGACGGAACCGCGACAAGCCGGCCCTGGTGCTGCACGGACACCTCGACGTCGTGCCCGCGATCGCGGCGGACTGGACCGTCGACCCCTTCGAGGGCGTCGTCCGCGACGGCATGCTGTGGGGCCGTGGCGCGGTCGACATGAAGGACATGGACGCCATGATCCTCACCTCCGTGGCCGACATCCTGCGCGGGGGCGAGCAGCCCGAGCGGGACCTGATCCTCGCGTTCTTCGCGGACGAGGAGAACGGCGGCGTCGAGGGCTCGGCCCTCGTGGTGCAGGACAAGCCGGAATGGTTCGACGGCGCGACCGAGGCGATCAGCGAGGTCGGCGGCTACTCCATCGCCGTCGGCGACCGCCGGGCATACCTGCTGCAGGTCGGGGAGAAGGCGCTGATCTGGATCCGCCTGGTCGCGCGCGGGCGCGCGGCCCACGGCTCGAGCCATCACGCCGACAACGCCGTCACAAAGCTCGCAGGGGCCGTCGCCGCGCTCGGGCGCACCGACTGGCCGATCACGCTCACCGACACCACGCGGGAGATGGCGGCACGGCTCGCCGACCTGACCGGTGCGGGCGGCGACGACCCCGACGCCATCGCCGCGGCGACGGGTGCGGCATCCGGATTCCTCCGCTCCACGCTGCGGACGACCACGAACCCCACGGGACTCACAGCGGGCTACAAGCACAACGTCATCCCCGACCGCGCCGAAGCGCTCATCGACGTGCGCGTGCTGCCCGGCACGGAGGACGCGGCCCTCGCCGACATCCGCCGCATCGTCGGCGACGACGTCGACGTCGAGATCGTCCACCAGGACATCGGCCTCGAGGTGCCGTTCGGCGGAGACCTCGTCGACGCCATGGTGGCGGCGCTCGGCCGCCACGACCCGGGCATCCCCGTCATCCCGTACCTGCTGGGCGGAGGCACCGACAACAAGGCGCTCGCCTCGCTCGGGATCGCCGGCTACGGGTTCGCCCCGCTGCGACTGCCCGCCGATCTCGATTTCACGGGCATGTTCCACGGGGTCGACGAGCGAGTGCCGATCGACGCCCTGGTGTTCGGGCAGCGCGTCCTCACCGATCTCCTCCGCACCTACTGAAGACCAGCGGATGCCGCGCCCGGCATCCCGCACTGAAAGGCGCCCATGCTCCTCGAGGCGATCATCCTCGGCTTCGTCCAGGGACTGACCGAGTTCCTGCCCATCTCCTCCAGCGCGCACCTGCGCATCCTGGGTGAGCTCCTGCCGTCGGCGCAGGATCCGGGAGCGGCGTTCACCGCGATCACCCAGATCGGCACCGAGGCGGCCGTCGTGCTGTTCTTCTGGCGCGACATCGTGAGGATCATCGGCAACTGGTTCCGCGCCCTGGCGGGTCGCATCCCGCGCAACGACCCCGACGCGAAGATGGGCTGGCTGATCATCGTCGGCAGCATCCCGATCGTGGTGCTGGGACTGCTGTTCCAGGATCAGATCGAGACGACGTTCCGGTCGCTGTGGCTCATCGCCGGGATGCTCATCTTCTTCGGCGTGCTGCTCGGCATCGCCGACCATGTCGGCGCCAAGAAGCGTCAGCTCAAGGACCTCACGATCGGGCACGGCGTGATCTACGGCTTCGCGCAGGCGCTCGCCCTGATCCCCGGCGTGTCACGGTCGGGCGGCACCATCACCGCCGGTCTCTTCATGGGCTACGAGCGGTCGGCGGCTGCGCGCTACGCGTTCCTCCTGGCGATCCCGGCCGTGTTCGGCAGCGGCTTCTACCAGCTCTTCAAGAGCTGGGACGAGCCCGGCGTGTTCACGCTCGGGGAGACGGCGGTCGCCACGATCGTCGCGTTCTTCGTCGCCCTCGGAGTGATCGCGTTCTTCATGAACTGGATCTCCAAGCACAGCTTCCTGCCGTTCGTGCTGTACCGCGTGGCGCTCGGCACGACGCTGCTGGTGCTGCTGAGCACGGGCGTCATCACCGCGTAGCGGCAGTGGCGGCTCAGCGGCGCGGGTCGTCGCGGCCCGGCTTGGTCGGGCCGTCGCCGCGCCGGCGGAGGTAGCGCTCGAACTCCTGTGCGATGGCGTCTCCCGAGGCCTCGGGGGAGTCCCACGTGTCGCGCGTGCGCTCGAGCTGGCGGATGTACTCCGTCATCTCCTCGTCATCCGCCGCGGCAGCGTCGATCGACGCCTCCCACGCCGCGGCCTCGGTGGCCAGATCGCCGCGGGGCACGGCTGCGCCGGTGAGGTCCTCGAGACGGTCGAGCAGTGCGAGGGTCGCTTTGGGCGAGGGGGTGTGGCCGGCGACGTAGTGCGGCACGCTGGCCCACAGGCTCGCGGACGGGATGCCGGCGGCGTCGGCCGCGTGACCGAGCACGCTCAGGATGCCGACGGGACCCTCGTACGTGCTGCGCTCGAGTTCGAGGGCGGTGCGCAGATAGTCGCTGTCACTGCCGGCGAACACGGAGATCGGCCGGGTGTGCGGCACATCCGACATCATCGAGCCCATCGAGATGAAGCCCGTGATGTCCTCGCGCAGCGCGATGTCGATGAACTCGGCCGCGAACGCCTTCCACGCCCGTGCGGGCTCGACGCCGGTCAGCAGCCACAGCTGGGTCCCGCCCCGGGTGGTCTTCGTGGGACGCAGGAGCGCGGCCTCGGGCCACTTCAGCGTCCGCGCGCCCTCGCCGTCGGTCTCGATCTGCGGGCGCGTGTACTGATAGTCGAAGTACAGCTCGGGGTCGACGGAGAACACGCTTTCGTACGCGCCGCCCTCGCGCAGCTGCGCGACAGCCGACGACGCGGCTTCCCCGGCATCGTTCCACCCGTCGAATGCGGCGACGAGCACCCGGCGTCCCAGTCCGTCCACGAGACCTCCTCCACCCGGTGTGCGGGTTCCCTCCAGGATATGCCCGGCGCGGCGATGAGGGTCGAGCCGCGTGCGCGCGCCACCGCACCGCTCGCCGCGCGGCGGGGGCGCGGCCGCCCGCTCGGTAGCATGGAGCAGTGAGCGCCCCTGCACTTTCCGCCGTCCTGTGGGACATGGACGGAACCCTCGTCGACACCGAGCCGTACTGGATGGCCGCCGAGACCCCGCTGGTCGAGCGCTTCGGCGGAACCTGGTCGCACGAGCAGGCGCTCGGGCTCGTCGGCATGGGGCTCGAGGACTCCGCCCGCATCTTCCAGGCGGCCGGCGTGAGAATGGGCGTCCACGACATCATCGACCACCTCACGGACGACGTCATGCGCCAGCTGGCGACGACCGGGGTCCCTTTCCGCCCCGGCGCCCGCGAACTCCTCGCGAGCCTCCGTGAGGCCGGCATCAAGACCGGGCTCGTCACGATGTCGCTGCGCCGGATGGCCGACACGGTGGTCGACCTCATCGACTTCCCGGCGTTCGACGTCGTGATCGCCGGCGACGAGTCCACCCGGCCCAAGCCGTTCCCCGACCCGTACCTCCAGGCGTGCGAGGCGCTCGGAGTGACCCCCGCCGAGACCGTCGCCATCGAGGACTCGCCCAACGGGCTGCGCTCCGCGGTCGCCTCGGGCGCCGCGGTGATCGGCGTGCCGCTCATGGTCTCGATCGCCGGTGCGGGTGCGCACGCGGTGTGGCCGACCCTCGAAGGGCGCACCGCCCAGGACGTGGCGTCCTTCCACGCCGAACACCGTGCCAAGGAGGCCACCCGATGACCGAGCGACCCAGCGGACCGTTCCGCCTCGGAGACCGGGTGCAGCTGACCGGCCCCAAGGGCCGGATGCACACCATCACCCTCCGCGAGGACGGCGAGCTGCACACCCACCACGGCGTGCTGAAGCACTCGGCGCTCGTCGGCCAGCCCGACGGCTCGGTGCTCGCCAACAGCGGCGGCCACGAGTACCTCGCCCTGCGCCCGCTGCTGCGCGACTTCGTGATGTCGATGCCGCGCGGCGCGGCCATCATCTACCCCAAGGACGCCGCGCAGATCATCGCCGAGGCGGACGTCTTCCCCGGGTCGGTCGTGGTCGAGGCCGGCGTCGGGTCCGGAGCCCTGTCGCTGTGGCTGCTGCGCGCGATGGGCGCGGAGGGGCGCCTGGTCTCGTTCGAGCGTCGCGCGGAGTTCGCCGAGGTCGCCCGGGCCAACGTCGAGACGTACCTCGGCGAAGCACCCGCGAACTGGAGCGTCGTCGTCGGCGATCTCGTGGAGGCACTCCCGGAGACGGTGGCTCCGGCATCCGTCGATCGCGTCGTGCTCGACATGCTGGCGCCCTGGGAGTGCATCGACGTCGTGGCCGACGCGCTCACGCCCGGCGGCGTGGTGCTCTGCTACATCGCCACGGCCACGCAGCTCAGCCGCGTCGCCGAGTACATCCGCGTCACGGGGCTGTTCACCGAGCCGGAGGCCAGCGAGACCATGGTGCGCGGGTGGCACGTCGAGGGGCTCTCGGTGCGGCCCGACCACCGGATGGTCGCCCACACCGGCTTCCTGCTGTGGGCCCGGCGCCTCGCACCGGGAGCGGTGCCGCCCGAGGTCAAGCGCCGCGCCTCGAAGTCGAGCTACGGCGACGAGGACGTCGAGCTGTGGACGCCCGGCGCGGTCGGCGACCGGGAGATCACCGACAAGAACCTGCGCAAGCGCGTCCGAGAGGCCCAGCGCGCCGCCGAGGGCGCCCGTCAGGCATCGGGCGCGACGGGCGAGGCCGGTGCTTCCGCCTAGACTGTTGCGGTGCGCAAGATCCCCGCTGCCCTCGCGATCCTCGGACTCGCGACCGTCGGCCTCGCCGGCTGCTCGCTTCCCGGCTCCTCCTCCGACTGCCCCCGCTCCGCCTCCGACGACGAGGTTCTGAGCCTCGTCGAGGTCACCGGATCGACGGATGCCGCGCCCGACGTCGAGGTGTACACCCCGTTCCACACCGACTCCGCCGCCTTCGGCGACGTCGAGCAGGGCGACGGCGTCGTGATCACCTCCGACGACCAGCTCGTCGTCGTGGACGTCACGCTCGTCTCGGGCGAGACCGGCGAGACCCTGGTCGCCACCCCCTACGACGGCGACCTGACGCGCGCCTACCCGCTGTCGCAGTGGACGCAGACGTTCCCCTCCTTCGCCGAGGCCCTCGACTGCACCGCCGAGGGCTCGCGCGTCGTCATCGCGCTCGCCCCGGGCGACGTCGAACCCGAGACGGCCGCCAGCCTCGGGCTGGCGGAGGACGAGTCCGCGATCGCCGTCGTCGATGTGCGCAAGGTCTACCTCGCCGCGGCTGATGGCACCAACCAGTTCAACAGCGGCAACGGCCTTCCCACCGTCGTGCGCGCCCCCGACGGGCGCCCCGGCCTGATCGTTCCCGACGGCTCTGCGCCGGAGGAGATCGTCGTCGAGACCATCAAGAAGGGCGACGGTCCCGAGATCACGGGCGACGTGCCCGTGCGCGCCCACATGCTCGCTGTGTCCTGGGACGACAAGGAGCAGGTCAAGACGACGTGGGACACGCAGCCCGAGTCCCTGCCGCTCGCGGGCGACCCCGTCCTCGCCGAGGCGCTCGTGGGACAGACCGTCGGATCGCAGGTCATGGTCGTCGTGCCGGCCGATCAGGGCGGCACGGATCAGGCCACGGTGTTCGTGTTCGACCTCCTGGGCCTCGACCCGGCTGCCACGCAGTAGAGAGGTCTCCGGGAGCGCGGACACGCCGTCCTGGCGACCCTAGGATGAGGGAGTGCCTGCGAACGCCCCTGCGAAGAACCCGCCTGAGGAGCGACTGGTCAATCTGGTCGTCGCCCTCATGGCGACCGACCAGGGCCTGACGAAGGACACCATCCTCACCTCGGTCGCCGGATACCGCGAGCAGGGTGCGGCCGGTGCCTCCAAGGACGCGCTCGAGAAGATGTTCGAGCGCGACAAGGAGAGCCTCCGGGGCCTCGGGGTGCCGATCGAGACGATCGGCGACTGGGCCGACCCCGACGACCTGCGTGAAGCCCGCTACCGCGTGCCCACCACGGAGTACGAGCTCCCCGAGGACATCGAGTTCACGCCGGCCGAGCTGGCGCTGCTGAACCTCGCGGGCGGGGTGTGGAGCGAGAGCTCGATGTCGGACGACGCCCGCAGCGGACTGCGCAAGATCAAGGCGCTCGGCATCCCGGTCGATGAGCCGATCATCGGCTACTCGCCACGCATCAGCCTGCGCGACCCCTCGTTCCCGCTCCTCCAGCAGGCGATCGAGCAGAGCAGGGTCGTGACGTTCTCCTACCTGAAGCCGGGGGAGGAGTCCCCTCGCACGCGTCGGGTGCGGCCGCTGGCCCTGGTGGAGTACGAGGCCCGCTGGCACGTCTTCGGAATCGACGTCGACGCCGCGGGTGATCGGACGTTCCTCCTCACCCGGATCGTCGGGCCCGTGACTGTCACACGCGAGTCGTTCGACCCGGCACTGCGGGAGGGCGCCGGCGATCGCGCGCTCCGCGGACTCGAGGACGTCGCCGCGCACCACTCCTCCCTGCTCGAGGTGAATCCCGGCACGGAGGCCGCCCTGCGCCTCGCCCGCCGCGCGACTCCCGCGGAGCAGGGCATCCGCGTGCCGTACGTCGACATCCACGTGTTCGCCGAGGAGCTCGCGTCCTACGGTCCGGAGGTCCGCGTGGTGGAGCCGGCCGAGCTCCGCGACCAGGTGATCGCCCGGCTGGCCGCCGCCCGCGACCTGAACGGAGCAGGCTCATGACCGCCCGGCGCTCCCTCGTCGCGACCGACCGCGCGGCGCTCATGCTCCAGCTCGTGCCGTACCTCATCGGCAAGGGCGAGGTCTCGATCGCCGAAGCCGCGGACGAGTTCGACGTGACCCCGGCTCAGATGCGCGCGATGGTCGAGCGGCTCACCGTCATCGGCCTGCCCGGAGACGGCGGGTACTGGCAGATGGCCAACGACCTGTTCGACATCGACTGGGACCTGCTCGACCAGCAGGAGCTCATCGTCATCACGAACACCGTGGGCCTCGAGCGCTCGCCCAAGCTGACCGCGCGCGAGGCGGCGGCGCTGCTCGCCGGTCTGCAGCTGGCGCGCACCATCCCCGGTGTGGGCGACACCGAGCTGTTCGCCGGGCTGCTCGCGAAGCTCTCTCGCGGAGCCTCCAGCACGCCCGCCGAGGTCATCGTCGCCCCGGGGCCGGTCGACACGGTGCGCGATGCCGTCGCTGCGGCGCTCCGGCGTCGTGTCGCGGTCTCGTTCACGTACAAGGCACCCGATGCCCCACCTACGACGCGCACGGTCGACCCGGTCAAGGTGCACATCGCCGACGGCCAGTGGTACCTGCAGGGGTGGTGCCACCTGCGCGAGGCGATGCGCACCTTCCACCTCGACCGGGTCAGCGACTTGGAGCTGACGGACATCGCGATCACCCACGCGGGCGAGCCGGCGCCGAACTGGTTCGAACCCGACGACGCCGATCTGGTCGCCCGTATCCGCTTCCCCGAGACCGTCGCCCCGCTTCTCGGCGACTACCTCGACCGTGCGGCGCTCGAGACGGTGAACGGGGTCACGGTGGCCACGATGCGGGTTCCCGACGAGGTCAACCTGCGCCGCCTGGCGGCCCGCCGCGGCGGCGAGGTGGAGATCCTCGAGCCCGCAGCCGCCCGCCGCGCCGCCGCCGAGTGGGCCGACGCCGGCCTCGCGCAGTACCGCTGACACGACCCGCCTCTCGGCATCCCGCGCGGAGCTCGCGCGACGCGCGTGAGGGTTAGTATGGGACCGGACCCGAACGACGAGGAGAATGTTATGGGCAACCTACAGGGATGGCACCTGCTGATCATCCTCGCCGTCATCCTGCTTCTGTTCGGTGCGGCGAAGCTGCCGGCGCTGGCGAAGAGCATGGGGCAGTCTGCCCGCGTGTTCAAGGGCGAGATGAAGGCCATGAAGGATGAGGACAAGCCCGCCGAGACCACGGTGCAGTCCGTCGCTCCGACGGCCGACGTCGTGACCCCGTCGGATCCGTCCGCGGGTCCGGGCGGAGCCTCCGACCCGAAGCCGTAGCGGTCGTGGTGACGACCGACCCGCCGCTGACCGGAGAAGCCGACCGTCCGCGGCGCGAGAAGCGCATGTCGCTCGGCCAGCACCTGGTCGAGCTGCGCAAGCGTCTGGTAATCGCCGCCATCGCGCTCGTCGTCGGCATGGTGGTGGCGTTCTTCGTCACGGACTGGGTGATCTGGCTGATCACCGAGCCGTTGCGGGTGATCGCCGAGACCGAGGGCGAGAGAGCCAAGGTCGAGCTGATGTTCAGCACGGTCACGTCGGCATTCGATCTCCGGATCCGGATGTCGTTCGCGATCGGCCTGCTGATCTCCGCGCCGATCTGGCTGTGGCAGATCTGGGCGTTCATCATGCCCGGGCTCACCCGCAAGGAGGTGCGCTACACCTTCGGCTTCCTGGCGGCCGCGATCCCGCTCTTCTTCGCCGGCTGCTACGTGGGTCTCGTCGTCATGCCTCACGTCGTCGAGATCATGGCGTCGTTCGTCCCGGAGGGCGGGGCGTCGTTCTTCGAGGCCGGCTACTACTACGACTTCGTCTTCAAGCTCATGATCGTGATCGGCGTCGCGTTCGTCCTTCCGGTCTTCCTCGTCGCGATGAACCTCGCGGGCATCATGTCGGGGATGGCCATCCTGAAGGGCTGGCGCGTCGCGGTGCTCGTCGCCACGGTGTTCGCGGGTCTCGCGACGCCCGCGGCCGACGTCGTGAGCATGCTCATGCTGGCCGGGATCCTGATCGTCCTCTTCTTCGCCGCTGCCGGGCTGTCACTGCTGTTCGATCGCCGGAAGGCCAAGCGAGCATCGATCATCCTCCCGCCCGAAGCGAGCGCATGAGCGACCCCGCTCCGGCCGAGCGGTACGCGCGAGCGCGCGAGTCCGCGGAGCTCGACCGGAGCCACCCGATCACGGCGTCGTTCGCCGCGTCGCAGCGGTTCACGCTCGACCCCTTCCAGCTGGCCGGATGCCGCGCCCTCGAGGAGGGCCGGAGCGTCCTGGTCGCCGCCCCGACGGGTGCAGGCAAGACCATCGTCGGGGAGTTCGCAGTCCACCTCGCGATGCGGGAGCCGAGCGACAAGGCGTTCTACACGACACCGATCAAGGCGCTGTCGAACCAGAAGTTCCGCGAGCTGCAGGACGTCTACGGCGTCGACGAGGTGGGGCTGCTCACCGGTGACACGAACATCAACGGCAATGCGCGCATCGTCGTGATGACCACCGAGGTGCTCCGCAACATGCTCTACGCCGATTCTCCGGCGCTGCGCGGTCTGAGGTACGTCGTGATGGACGAGGTCCACTACCTCGCCGACCGCTTCCGCGGGGCGGTGTGGGAGGAGATCATCATCCACCTGCCGCCGAGCGTGAAGCTGATCTCGCTGTCGGCGACCGTGTCCAATGCCGAGGAGTTCGGCGATTGGCTCGACACCGTGCGGGGCGACACCGAGGTGATCGTGTCGGAGACCCGGCCGGTCCCGCTCGAGCAGCATGTCCTGGTGCGCGGCGACCTGCTCCCGCTCTTCGACGACCGGGCCGGCATCGCGACCGCGCAGGTCAACCAGGAGCTCATGCGCATCCGGTCGGTCAAGGGCCCGAACTTCGAGAACAACCGCCGCGCACAGGAGATGAGCAGTGCGCGCAACCGCGGGTACGAGGCACCCCGTCGCCGCCCGAACCGGGGAGGCAAGCGCCCGGTGCGCTCGGCGAACGTGCAGCGGATCGAGCGCTTGGACCGCCCCGATGTCGTCGAGCTGCTGGCACGGGCCAACCTGCTGCCCGCGATCTTCTTCATCTTCAGCCGCGTCGGCTGCGACGCCGCCGTGCAGCAGGTGCGCCGGGCGGGCGTGCGCCTCACCTCGCAGGAGGAGCGGCTCGAGATCCGCGCGATCGTCGAGCACCGCACCCGGACGCTCATGGACGAGGACCTCGCGGTGCTCGGCTACTGGGACTGGCTCGAGAACCTCGAGCGGGGCGTCGCGTCCCACCACGCCGGGCTGCTTCCCGCATTCAAGGAGGTCGTCGAGGAGCTGTTCCAGCGCAAGCTCGTGAAGGCGGTGTTCGCCACCGAGACCCTCGCACTCGGGATCAACATGCCGGCCCGCACCGTCGTGCTCGAGAAGCTCGAGAAGTTCAACGGCGAGGCGCGCGTCGCCATCACCTCGGGGGAGTACACCCAGCTGACCGGACGAGCCGGACGGCGCGGGATCGACGTCGAGGGTCACGCCGTCATCCAGTGGACCGAGGGGCTCGATCCCCAGGCCGTCGCGGCCCTCGCCTCGCGACGCACCTACCCGCTGAACTCCAGCTTCCGGCCGACGTACAACATGGCCGTGAACCTGATCGACCAGTTCGGCCGCCCGCGGTCCCGCCAGATCCTGGAGTCGTCGTTCGCGCAGTTCCAGGCCGACCGCTCCGTCGTCGGGCTCGCCCGCCAGGTGCGCGAGCAGGAGGAGTCGCTGTCGGGCTACGAGAAGGCCATGACGTGCGACCGCGGCGACTTCACGGAGTACTCGGCGATCCGCCGCGACCTCAGTGATCTCGAGAAGCTCAACCGCAAGGATGCGAACGCCTCACGGTCGACACGGGACAAGCGACACCGCGAGATCGACGCCCTGCGGCGACGGATGCTGCGGCATCCGTGTCATCAGTGCCCCGACCGGGAGAACCACGCCCGGTGGGCCGAGCGCTACTGGAGGCTCAAGCGCACCATCGACAAGATGCGCCAGCAGATCGAGGCCCGCACCGGGACCGTGGCCCGCATCTTCGACCGCGTCGTGGATGTGCTCACCGAGCTCGACTACGTCCGCGTGGACGAGGACGGCGCGACGACGCTGACCCCTGCCGGGCGCACGATGCGCCGGATCTACGGCGAGCGCGACCTGCTCGTCGCCGAGTCGCTGCGCCGCGAGCTCTGGAAGGACCTGGATGCCGCGTCGCTGGCGGCGCTCGCCTGCTGCATCGTCTACGAGCCCCGCCGCGACGATGGCGGCCCGAGCGAGCGGAACCTTCCGCGCGGCGCTTTCCGCACCGCGTTCTCCGACACCCTGGAGCTGTGGCAGCGCCTCGACGACCTCGAGCGCGCACATCACCTGCCCGGTTCCGAGCCGGTGGCGGCCGGCCTCGCGCAGGCGATGAGCTCGTGGGCGCGGGGAGCGACGCTCGACCGTGTGCTCGACGAGGCGGACATGGCCGCGGGCGACTTCGTGCGGTGGTCCAAGCAGACGATCGATCTGCTGGATCAGCTGTCGATCGTCGCGGACGCCCCTGTCGCCTCGACGGCCCGCAAGGCGCTCGAAGCGGTCCGCCGCGGCATCGTGGCGTACTCGGCCGTCTGACAGCCGCCGCCCAGTTCCCGACATCTAGGGTTGTCTCGTGCCTCTCGCTGCTGCGCCGCGTCCGCTGCTTCCACTGTGGGCAGCCGTCCTCGCCGCCGTCCTCGGCGGGGCCGTCCTCGACCTCGCATACCCCTCGGTGGGATGGTGGCCGCTGGCGTTCGTGGGGGTTGCGCTCGCTCTCGTGTCACTCATCGGCCGCTCGGTGTGGGGAGCGCTCCTGGTCGGCGCCGTGTTCGGGGCCACGTTCTATCTCATCCACATCATGTGGATCACCCGGTACCTGGGCGAGGTGCCGTGGTTCGCCCTCGCCGGCCTGGAGACGGTCTTCATGGCCGTGGGGTCCATCCCGCTGGCGTTGGCGTACCGGTGGATGCCCCGGCTCTTCCCGTCACGGTGGGCGAGCCTGATCGCGCTCCCGCTGCTCGTGGGCGGCGTGTGGACGGCGCGTGAGCTGTTCATGGGTTCCTGGCCCTACACCGGGTTCCCCTGGGCTCGGATCGGGATGAGCCAGTCCGAGAGCCCGCTGGCGCACATCGCCTCGTGGACCGGCGTCGCCGGGCTCACGTTCCTCATGGTGGCGTTCACGGCGGCCGTCATCGAGTGGGCGCGCGTCGCCCGGTTCCGCGACCTTCGCACGGCACTGCCGGCGGTCGGCATGGCGGCGCTCCTGCTCCTCGTCCCCGCGTTCCCGACGACGCCCTCCGGGACGCTGCGCGTCGGCAGCGCACAGGGCAACGGCCCGTCCGGGTACTTCGACGAACGCACCCGCAACGCGGTGCTCAACGCCCAGCTGGAGGCATCCGCTCCGCTCTTCGGGGAGGACCTCGACGTCCTGCTGTGGCCGGAGGGGGGCATCGACTCCGACCCGCTGACGAACGAGAGCACCGCCGCCGTGCTCGACGCCCTCTCAGAGCGCGTCGAGGCTCCGCTGATCGTCAACGCGGCGACGACGCGCGGCGACGACACCTTCAACACCTCGATGCTCTGGGTCGCCGGCGAGGGAGCGGTGCAGCTGCACGACAAGACCAACCCCGTGCCGATGGGGGAGTACGTCCCCGACCGGTGGTTCTTCGAGCCACTGGCGCCCGATCTCATCGGACTCATCCAGCGCGAGTACACGCCGGGGACGAATCCGCCGTTCTTCGATCTCAACGGCGTCGGCGTCGGCCTCGCGATCTGCTTCGACGTCATCTACGACGAGGTCATCTGGCGCGGCGCCGAGGACGGCGCGCAGGTCTACATGTTCCAGACCAACAACGCCGACTTCCGCGACACCGACGAGAACCTGCAGCAGCTCGCGTTCGCCCGCATGCGGGCCATCGAGACGGGCCGGTCGGTCGTCAACCTGTCGACCGTCGGCACCAGTCAGGTGCTGGCCCCCGACGGGACGATGATCGACGGTCTCCCCGAGGGCGAGCCCGGGCACATGCTCACGGAGGTGCCCCTGCGCACCGGGCTGACGCCCGCGGTGCTCCTCGGACCCTGGATCAAGATTCTGCTCGGCTGGGGGAGCCTGGCAGCCGTCGTCGCGCTCGGTGTCGGTGTGACCGTGGCCACGCGCCGGGACGCGAAAACGCCGGCCCCCGCGGGGACCGGCGTCGCGCTGAATGGATGAGCGTCAGGCGCTGATCTTGTCGACCACGACATCTTCGCCGGCGCCGCGACGGGCGCGGACGTAGGCGAGACGCTCTTCGAGGAGCTCTTCGAGCTCGGGAAGGGTGCGGCGCTCGAGCAGCATGTCCCAGTGACTGCGGGGGACCTTGTCGCCCGAGTGGTCGACGGTCGCGGTGCCCTCGCCGACACGGAGGAGAGCCTCTGCACCACAGGTGCGGCACTCCCACGCCGGGGGAACCTCGGCGTCGGCCGCGAAGGTCAGGTTCGTGTCACGTCCGCAGGACGTGCAGGAATAGATGTGCTGTGCACGCTCATGGAAAACGACGCCCTCTTCGCTCTGTAGGCTCTGGGCGCCGAGCCGGATGCCGCGCAAGCTGCGGTCTGCCATTTTGTGGTCCTCTCGTCGCTGTATAGGTATAACGAAGCCACCTGGGCGGATCATCCGAACCGGCCTCACTCTGGCACCATTCACAGTGGATGCACAGGGGGCTTGACGTACCCGCGTGCGCGCGGGTGAGTGCTGTTCACTGCACGGTGCGCCGCGCGATGTCGGCGCGGTCCGTTACGATCCCGTCGGCCCCGAGAGCGACGATCCGGCGCATGTCCGAAGGATCGTTCACCGTCCACACGTGGACCTCGACGCCGTGCCGGTGTGCGGCGTCGATCAGGCGCCTCGTGACGATCCGCAGTCGGCCGTGGCGCTCGGGCACCTGGAGCGCGTCGACCCCCTCGAGAGCCCGCCGGACGAGACGATCCGACCGCACCGCCAGCGCCGTGAGCAGGCGCGCGATCGTCCTGGTTCCCGCGGAGGTGGCAGGACGGATGCCGCGCCCGGCCGACGCAGCCGCCTCCAGCGCCGCCAGCCGGCGCTCATCCGAGAAGCTGGTGAGCAGCACCCGGGCGCCGTGGGGCGCGACCGTCGTTCCGACGGCGGACGCCGCTCCCGGGGCCTTCACATCGAAGTTGAATCGCATCGTCGAGAACGCGTCGAGCGCCTGCTCGAGCGTGATGAGCCCGCCCCGGTCCGACATGAGCTCCGCCAACTCGGCCGCGCTGACCGACGCCACGGGCCGAGGATCGCCGGTGACACGCGACAGATCGTCGTCATGGAAGAGCACCACCACCCCGTCGGAGGTCAGATGGCAGTCCGACTCGACGTACTCGGCGCCGGCGGAGTGGGCGGCCGCCACGGCGGCGAAGGAGTTCTCCACGACGCCGTGCGCGGCATCTTCGGGCGTCACAAGGCCCCGGTGTGCGAGGACGCGCGGAGTGCGCGCGCCCTCGAACCACGGATGCGTCACGAAGCGGACGGCTCTGCGCCGGCGCGCGGCTCCACGGTGCGAGCCGCAGGAGCGGCCCCGTCGACGGCGCCGCCGAGGAACGATCCGCTGAGGCCTTTGAGCGCCTCGGTGAACTCGGTCGGGATGATCCAGAGCTTGCTCGACGCGCTGTCGGCGATCTTCGGCAGGGTCTGCAGGTACTGGTACGCGAGCAGCTTGTCGTCGGCGTCGCCGGCGTGAATGGCCTGGAACACCGTCGCGATCGCCTCGGCCTCGCCCTGTGCGCGGAGGACGGCGGCCTGCTTGTCGCCCTCGGCCTTGAGGATCTCGGCCTGGCGCTGACCCTCGGCGGTGAGGATCGCGGACTGCTTCGTGCCCTCCGCCGTCAGGATGAGCGCGCGGCGGTCGCGCTCGGCGCGCATCTGCTTCTCCATGGAGTCCTGGATGCTGTGGGGCGGGTCGATCGCCTTGAGCTCGACGCGTCCGACGCGGATGCCCCATTTGCCCGTTGCCTCGTCGAGGACCAGGCGGAGCTGCCCGTTGATGTTGTCGCGGCTCGTCAGCGCCTCTTCGAGGTTCAGGCCGCCGACGACGTTGCGGAGCGTCGTGGTGGTGAGCTGCTCGACCGCGCCGAGGTAGTTCGCGATCTCATAGGTCGCGGCGCGGGCGTCGGTGACCTGGAAGTACACGACCGTGTCGATCGACACCACGAGGTTGTCCTCGGTGATGACGGGCTGCGGCGGGAAGGAGACGACCTGCTCGCGCATGTCGATGAGCGGCCGCAGGCGGTCGACGAAGGGGACCAGGAGGTTGAGGCCCGGCGAGAGGGTCTTGTGATAGCGGCCGAGGCGCTCGACGACGCCGGCGCTCGCCTGCGGGATGATCCGGATGGACCGGACGATCACCACCAGGACGAAGATGAAGACCGCGAGGGCGAGAAGCCACGCGATGGTCGTGGGGATGATGGCGTCGATGTCGTTCACGGGCGGGGTTCCTCCGTCGGGGCGGTGGTCGGGTCTGTCGGGCGCACCACCGCGGTCGCGCCGTCGATGCGGCTGACGTTGACGAGCGTGCCGGGCTGCAGCACGCCGACGTCGGTGCGGGCGGTCCAGGTGTCGCCGTTCGCGAGCTTGACCTGACCGCCATGCGCATCGACGGTGGAGACGACGCGCCCGTTGATCGCGATCAGAGCCTCGACGTTGGACGGCGTGGTGTCCTCTCCTCGTCGCAGTCGGCGCAGCAGCGGCGGGCGGAGAAGAAGGACGAGCACGGCCGCGACGACGCCCGCGATGATGACCTGGAGCCAGAGCGGCGCACCGAGGATGCTGGAGCCGAGGCCCGCGAGGCCGCCGATGCTCAGCATGAGAAAGGTGAAGTCGAGGGTGAGCATCTCGATGACGAGAAAGGCGAGGATGAGGACGAGCCATCCGATCCACGCCCACTGCTCGATGGTCTGGATGAGCTCCACGTTGCGCCTCCTTTTCCTTCGAACCTAGCAGGTAGGGTCGAGGCGTGAACGAGACATCCTCCCCGCTTCCCACCGGCTCGCTGAGCGGCAAGACCGCCCTCGTGACAGGCTCCTCGCGCGGCATCGGCGCAGACACCGTGCGGTATCTCGCCGAGGCCGGCGCGAACGTCGTCATCAACTTCCGCAACAAGGCGCCGCGTGCCGAGAAGCTGGGCGCGGAGCTGCGCGAACTGGGTGTCGAGGCGCTCGTCGTCGGGGCCGATCTGACGGACGCCGAGTCGGTGCAGGCGCTGTTCGACGAGGTGGAGCGCACCTTCGGCGGGCTCGACATCCTCGTCCTCAACGCCTCGGGCGGCATGGAGTCCGGCATGGCGGCCGACTACGCGCTGCAGCTGAACCGCGACGCGCAGGTGCGGGTGCTGGAGACGGCGCTTCCGCTGCTCGGCGAGGGATCGCGCGTGGTGTTCGTCACCAGCCATCAGGCGCACTTCATCCGCACGACGCCGACCATGCCCGAGTACGAGCCGGTGGCGCTGTCCAAGCGCGCGGGCGAGGACGCTCTTCGCGAGCGCATCCCCGTCCTCGCAGAGCGGGGGATCGACTTCGTGGTCGTGTCGGGCGACATGATCGAGGGCACCATCACGGCCACGCTGCTCGAGCGCGCCAATCCAGGTGCGATCGCCACGCGCCGCGAGTCGGCCGGAAAGCTCTACAACGTGTCCGAGTTCGCCGCCGAGGTGGCCGCAGCGGCTCTCGAGCCGGTGCCCGCCGACAACACGCGGCTGGTCGGCGACACGGGCTCCTTCGCGGGGGAATGACGGTGCGCGCACACGACATCGAGAAGCTCGTCTCGGTGGGGCGCCCCACCATCGCGCCCGACGGCTCCTTCGCCGTCTTCGCGACCTCGCGCCCCGACCTCGCGGCGAACCGGGCAGTCGGCCAGCTCTGGCGCGTCGACCTTCCCGACGGCACGCCGCGCCGCCTCACGCGCGGCACCGCCGACACATCGCCCCGCCTGGCATCGGACGGCGGGACCCTCGCCTTCCTCCGCGGCGACGCCAAGGGCCGGCCGCAGGTCTGGGTGGTCCCGGCCACGGGCGGTGAGCCGACTCAGGCGACCGATGCGCCGCTCGGCGTCGAGGGCTTCGCGTGGTCGCCGGACGCGGCATCCATCGGCTACCTCGCTCGCGTGCCCGAGAGCGGCCGCTACGGCAGCGTCGAGGGACTGGATGCGGCGGCCGAGGCGCCGCGGCACATCACCGGGATCCGCTGGCACGCCAACGGCCTCGGGTACGTCGGCGACCGACCCGCCCACCTCTTCGTGATCGCGGCGCCGTCCACGGAGGCGGAGCCGTTCTACGAGCCGGCCCCCGCGGTGCGCCCCGACGGCGAGACGCCGCCGAAGAAGACCCTGATCGCGGCGGAAGCCCGACAGCTCACCGAGGGCGAGGCCTCGCACGGCGGCCTGGTGTTCACCGCCGACGGCACCGAGATCCTCACGGTCGTCGACGAGCTCGAGTCGGATCGCCGCGACCTGCGCTCTCGGCTGGTGGCCGTGGCCGCCGACGGGTCGGGGGAGCGCGACGTGCTCGCACGTGACGCGGCGCTGGCCCTGTCCGGCCTGGAGGTCGCCGACGACGGCACGATCGCCGTCCTGGCGCACGAGGTGGGCCCGGACGGAGTGGACTTCGTCGCTCCCGGCGTGGGCCTCTGGCTGCTCGAAGCCGACGGCCCTCGCCGCCTCACCGATGCGGAGAGCATCCAGTTCGGCGAGGGCCACATCACCCCCGTGGGCGACGATTTCCTCGTCCAGGACCTGACCCGCGGGCGTTCCCGGCTGCTGCGCGTCTCGCGGTCCGGCGAGCTGACCGAGGTGCTCGGCGGCGACGTCGAGGTGTCGGGCCACGACGCCGCCGGTGGCCGCATCGTCGCGTCGATCGCGAAGGCCGAATCGTTCGGCGAACTCGTGGTGATCGAGGACGGAGCGTCGCGCGAGCTGACGGCATTCGGCTCGGCGGCCGCGGCATCCGGCATCGCCCTTCCCCGAGAGCTCACGGTCGACGGACGCGACGGGTACCCCGTGCACGGGTGGCTCGCGACGCCGGAGGGCGAGGGTCCGTTCCCCGTCATCCTGCAGATCCACGGCGGACCGTACGCCTCCTACGGCATCCACCTCTTCGACGAGACGCAGGTGCTCGTCGACGCCGGCTACGCGGTCGTCTACAGCAACCCGCGCGGTTCTGCGGGGTACGGGCGGGCGCACGGTCGCAGCATCCGTCAGGCGATGGGGACGGTCGATTTCGCCGACGTCATCGACTTCTTCGAGGGCGCGATCGCCTCCGACGCCCGCCTGGACGGCGATCGGGTGGGCGTCATGGGCGGGTCGTACGGGGGATACCTCACGGCGTGGGTCATCGCGCATGACCACCGGTTCGCCGGCGCGATCGTCGAGCGCGGGTTCCTCGACCCGGTCTCCTTCCAGGGCACGAGCGATATCGGCACCTTCTTCGGGGACGAGTACGTGGGGATCTCACCCGACGACATCGCGCGTCAGAGTCCTCTCGCCGTGGCCGGGCAGGTGACCACTCCCACCCTGGTGATCCACTCCGAGCTCGACTTCCGGTGTCCGCTGGAGCAGGCGACCCGCTACTACGCGGCGCTCAAGCGGAACGGGACCGAGGCGGAGATGCTCGTCTTCCCGGGCGAGAACCATGAGCTCACCCGCTCCGGGCAGCCCCGCCACCGCGTGCAGCGCTTCGAGGCGGCGCTGGACTGGTGGAGCCGCAAGCTGCCCGTCGGCTGACCCGAGGGAACGCACGAGAAAGGGCCCCGGGAGATCCCGGGGCCCTTTCTGTCATGCGCTACGCGTTCAGAGGTCCTTCTTGCCGAACGTGAAGGCGCGCACGATGTTGATGATGCCGAGCACGACGAGTGCGATGCCGAGCAGCCACCAGAGCACGACGGCTCCCCACAGCGGGGAGAACACGAGGTACAGACCGGCGATGATGCTGATGATCGCGAAGAAGATCGACCACCCCTTCGACGCGGCGTCACCGAGGGTCGACAGTGCGACGATTCCCTCGACGATCCACATGATGCCGACGAGGATGGCGACGAAGATCGCGAGCCACGCGGTCGCCTGCTGGAGGTTGACCAGGGCGACGATTCCGGCGATGACGAAAAGGATTCCGAGGGCGATGTGGCCGAGTCGGGCCCAGCCTCCCTTGTCCTTCGAGAAGATGCCGAGGCCGGCGTACACCAGTCCCGCCGCGATCGCGTAGATCGCGATGATGACGGTGACGACGAACGCGGCCTCCTGCGGCTGGAAGACCACGAAAAGGCCGGCGATGACGGCGAGCACGCCGCCGATGCCGAGCGCGGTGCGGATGCCGTTGATGGCCGACTTCTCGGCCGGGGATGCTGTGGACATGCGAATGTCCTTTCTGGGAGTTTCCTGTAAAGGTGCGGGTAAAGACTAGACCCGAACGGGAACTTCGGCGTACTGAACAGCGTGTGTCGCGAGACTGGCCGCACGGGGGCGCGCTGCGGACTCGCGTCGGAGGGCGGCGGCGCGTTACGGTGAGCGTGCCCGAGTCCGACCGTGGGAGGCACACGATGGCAGTCTTCTCCAGAGGCTTCGGCGCTCGGCGCCGCGAGACCAACCCCGATGTCCCTCCGGGGCAGTACCTCACCGACGACTTCCCTGTCCTGTCAGCGGGCCCGACGCCCCGCATCGACACGGGGGAGTGGTCGTTCGAGGTGCGGACCCAGACGGGCGAACTCACGTCGTGGACGTGGGACGAGTTCCTGGCCCTCCCGATCGAGGACGTCACGACCGACATCCACTGCGTGACGCGGTGGTCGAAGCTCGGCACGTCGTGGCGAGGAGTATCGCTGGACACCGTGTTCGATCACGTCGAAGCGGACGCCGAGTTCGCGATGGCTCATTCGTACGGCGGCTACACCACGAACATCCCGATGGAGGACCTCCTGGGCGGCAAGGCCTGGGTCGCGTTCGAGTTCGACGGCGAGCCGCTCGATCCCGAGCACGGCGGGCCTGCACGGCTGCTGGTCCCGCACCTGTACTTCTGGAAGAGCGCCAAGTGGGTGCACGGCCTCACCCTGATGAACGAGGACGAGCCCGGGTTCTGGGAGCAGAACGGCTACAACATGCACGGCGACCCGTGGACCGAGGAGCGGTATTGGTGACCGTGGGCGGATGGCGGCCCGCCCGCGTCGCGGCGGTCGCCGAGGCGACGCCGACCGCTCGGGTGCTGCACCTCGCCGTCCCCGGGTGGCCGGGGAACGATGCGGGGCAGCACGTCGATGTGCGCCTGACCGCCGAGGACGGCTACCAGGCGGAGCGGTCGTACTCGCTGGGCTCGTACGGGCCCGGGGAGACCATCGAGCTCGCCGTCGATGAGATCCCCGAGGGCGAGGTGTCGCCCTACCTCGTGCACGACGTCCTCCCGGGCGACGAGCTCGAGGTGAAGGGTCCGCTGGGCGGCTACTTCGTCTGGCGCCCCGGGGGAGAGGGGCCCGTGCAGCTCGTCGCGGGCGGGTCGGGGATCGTGCCGCTGATGGCCATGGTGCGAGCGGCGACGGATGCCTCGGCCGCGGCATCCGTTCGGCTCCTCTATTCGGTCAGGACACCCGAGAACGCGATATATCGCGATGAGCTCGCGCGCACGGGCGCCGACGGGGGAGTGGCCGTCACGTGGGCCTATACGCGGCACGCCCCGCAGGGCTGGTCGGGGGGAGTCGGACGGCTCGATGAGGATGCCATCCGCGCGGCGGTCTGGGAGCCCGAGCGCGAGCCCACCGTCTACGTGTGCGGGCCGACAGGCTTCGTGGAGCACGTCGCGGACGCGCTGGTGCGGCTCGGACATCCGCCGCAGCGGATCAGGACCGAACGATTCGGAGGGGCATGATGCGCGCAGAGAACGCGTCGGCGACGGTCGACGGCAACGCCTTGGCCGGTCTGCTGTCGGACGCCTTCGCGGGGGAGAGCACCCTGCTCGTCGGCGTGTGCGGGGGCTGCGGTTCGTCCGCCCCGCTCGCGGAGACCGTGGTCGAGCTCGACGACACGGCGGCGATCGTGCGGTGCCGATCCTGCACGCACACCCTGTTCACGGTGCTGCGCGACGACAGTGGTGTCCGTGTCGTGTTCGCGATGCTCCGGGAGCTGCGCTCGTCCTGAGTCGCGTCTCAGCCCAGCAGCAGGGTGATCGCGATGAGCACCGGGAGGCAGCCGATCGTGGTGAGGAACACCGTATCGCGCGAGATGGTCTCGCCGACGTCGTAGCGCTGCGAGTAGTTGAAGACGTTCTGCGCGGTGGGAAGCGCCGCCAGCACGACGACGATGAGCACGTCCTTCTCGCTCAGTCCGAACACGAACTCCGCGACCGTCCAGGCGATGAGCGGCATGACGAAGAGCTTCAGGGCCGTAGCGAGGAGCACATCGCGGCGACGGCCGGACGGTGCGAGTACCCGCTGTCCCACCAGCGACATCCCGTAGCTGATCAGCAGCACCGGCACACAGGCGTTCGCGAGGAGCACCGCGGGCTCCATCACGACGGGAGGCAGCTCGAGCCCGGTCACCGAGACGATCGTGCCGAGCACCGAGCCGAGCACGATGGGGTTCGTCGCGGTACGGACGATCGAGCGCCAGAGCGTCGCGCGGCCGAAGGTCACGGCATCCAGGATCGCCATGGTGATGGGTGTGAACACCAGGAGCTGGAGCAGGATCACCGGGGCGGGGTACGCGGCGCTTCCCAGCAGGTAGAGCGACAGCGGGATGCCGATGTTGTTGGAGTTGACCTGCCCGGCGCTCAGGGCGCCGATCACGGTCTCGCCGGTCGAGCGTTTCCACGCGAACCGGGCGATGAGGGCGTACCCGCCGATGATCGCCACGGCGGCGATCGCCGAGACCGGCAGGAGGGCCGAGAAGAGCGTGCGCACGTCGGCCTGCGCCAGCACGACGAACAGCAGGAACGGCGAGAGGACGAAGAACGTCAGTCGCGCCAGCACCGGCCGGCCGTGCTCGCCCAGCAGATCGATGCGGCCGATGATCCAGCCCACGATGATCGCAACGCCCACCACGACGAACCCGGTGAGCGACTCCAGCATTGTTCGAGCCTAGGGACGTCGGGCGGCGGGCTCCAATCGCGCGTGTTCGTCCGACTCACTCGATGGAACGCGCGTGGTCGGTCGCCTGCCGCTCGGGGAGTGCTGCTGGATTCGGACTGGAAGGACGGATTCGGATGCCGCGGGCCGAGGCATCCGATTCCAGCCTGGTATTCCGACGTCATGCGGCCGAACGGGCCGAGCGAGACTGGCGCCGGTGCCGGAGTGGCCGTGCGGCAGGATGTGAGGCGTGGAAGAGGCGCTCAGCGGCGGCAACATGGACCCGGTCGTGCGGTCGGGGGACACTGTTCGGCGCGTCGCGGGCCCCTGGACCGAGGCCGTTCACGCCCTGCTCGACGTGCTGCAGGCGTCCGGTGTCGCCGGGGCACCGCGTGCCCTGGGGCTCGACGAACGTGGCCGCGAGGTGCTGACCTATCTGCCGGGGGATGTCCTCGCCGATGCGCCTCCGGACGTCCAGTGGTCCGAGAACGCCCTGCACGACGCCGGCAGGCTGCTTCGACGCATCCACGACGCGAGCGTCGAGCTGGTGGGTGCCGGAGACCTGGCGTGGCGATCGCCTCGTCGTGAGCCCGCAGAGGTCATCTGCCACAACGACTTCGCGAACTACAACCTCATCGTCCGCGACGGCGTGCTCGTCGGCGTCATCGACTTCGACTTCGCCGGGCCCGGGTCGCGGGTGTGGGATCTGGCGTACCTCGCGTACCGGCTGGTGCCGTTCGCCGAAGACGCGGCCGATGCCGTGGCGCTCGATCGCGGCCATCGACTGCAGGCGCTCATCGATGCCTACGGCGTCGCGTACGCACCGCAGGACGTGCTGGCCGTCGCGGCCGACCGGCTCGACGACCTGGCGGAGTTCACCCGTGGTCGCGCTGCCGACACCGGACGCCGCGACTTCCTCGATCACGCCGACATGTACGACCGGAATGCCGCACACCTTCGCCAGAGGGCGGCGCATCGGTAATAGCCGATAATGCACATTATGTCAGCTCGAATCGAGAAGGGCCGTGGCGGCGCCACGATCTCCCCTTCCCCGCTGACGGCTCGCCGCCGGCCGAACCGGTCGTCAGCTGCCCGCCGGCGGAACCGTCTTGCGCATCACGGTCTTGCTCTTGCCGATGTGTCGCTCGAATGTGAACCCGGCCTTCTCGAACATCGCCCTCGTGCCGTTGTGAAGGAATGACGACGACGTCTTCTTGCCGGGCACGAGCTCGTTCGGGAACGAGACCACCTCGCCGCCACCGGCCGCGGCGATCAGCTCGAGCGCGCCGTCCAGGGCCTCCCGTGCCACTCCCGAACGACGGTGGTCGCGATCGACGAAGAAGCAGGTGATGCGCCACGGTGCCGGATTGGCCTCGCCCGCGTCGTATTGCTTGCGGTGGTAGATCCCCGGCAGCTCGGCCGGGCTCCCGTACTCGCACCACGCGATCGCGTCGTCGCCGTCGAAGACGAGCGCAGCGTGCGCGACGCCTTCGTCCACGAGTCGCTGCTTGAACGTCGCCCGGTCGTACTCGCTCTTGACGGTGTGCTCCGTGTCGTCGTGGAAGTACGAGCAGTAGCAGCCGCCCCAGACGCCGTTGTGCTTCTGGGCGAGCGCCAGCCACGCCGGGAACGTCTCCGGCGTGAGCGGCCTGATCACGTGCGACGTCGCCAGACCGACGCGGGTCGGATCGTCCTGATCGGCCACAGCAGACTCCTCGCGTCGGAGATGCCAGTCTGCCCAGTGGCTCCGACACCCCACAAGGCCGAGGGTCGCGCCGTGGTGAATCCGCAGGAGTGCCCGGCGGTCGTGAGAGGGTAGCCGAGCCGGTCCGACACGCCGGCGGATCCGGAGAAGACGTGGAAACGGCAATCGGCGAAGTGCTCCCCCTCGCGCTCGGCGTGGCGATCAGCCCCATCCCGATCATCGCCGCCATCCTGATGCTCCTGGCCCCCGGTGCGCGGGGCCGGTCGGTCGGATTCCTCGTCGGCTGGGTGCTTGGCATCGTCGTCGCGGTCGTGCTCTTCACGCTTCTGGCCACGGTGATCCCGCCGTCGGACCCGAATGACTCCGCACCTGTCGCCGGTGTCGTCAAGATCGCGCTCGGTGTGCTCCTGCTCCTGCTGGCGGTGAAGCAGTGGCGCGGCCGCCCCCACGGCGACGAGGAGCCTGCCCTTCCGAAGTGGATGGCCGCGATCGACTCGCTGACCGCCGTCCGCGCGGTCGGGCTGGGGTTCCTGCTGTCGGCGGTGAATCCCAAGAACCTGCTGATGGCCGCGTCGGCCGGCGTGATCGTCGGAACCGCGGGGCTGACCGCCGGTGAGATCACCCTCACACTCGCCGTCTACGTGCTCATCGCGGCGAGCACGGTGCTGATCCCCGTCCTGGGCTATCTCGTGGCATCCCGCCGGCTGGCGGCGCCCCTGGAGCGGCTGCGAGGCTGGCTGGTCCACAACAACGCCACGGTCATGGCCGTCCTCCTCCTGGTGATCGGCGTCGCCGTCATCGGCAAGGGCATCGCGAGCTTCTGACCCCGGAGCCGCCGGGAACGCCCCTCGTGCGGCATCCTCTGTCTCTGGCAGACTGCCGGGATGCCGCGCTCCCCCGCCCTCGAGACCTACTGGCCGGCGGCCGCTCTGCGGGTTCGCGCCGGAGACCTCGAACTGCGATGGATCGACGATGACCTGCTCGTCGACCTCGCCGCGCTGGCGGCGCGCGGCATCCATGAGCCGGACGCCATGCCGTTCGAGCACCCGTGGACACGCGGGACCCCCGACGAGGTCGCCCGGAGCGTGCTGTCCTACCAGTGGAACGCTCGGCCGCAGGTGTCGCCCACGCGGTTCGTGCTCGAGCTCGGCGTGCTCGTGGCTGGCGTGCCGGTCGGCATCCAGGGGCTCGTCGCCGAGGACTGGCAGGTGCTGCAGAGTGTGCAGACGGGGTCCTGGCTGGGCCGGGCCCATCAGGGAGTCGGCATCGGCCGCCGGATGCGTGCGCTCGCCCTTCACCTGGCCTTCGAGGGGCTCGGCGCTAGGGAGGCCACGTCGGGGGCGTTCGCCGACAACCCGGCCTCGAACGCCGTCTCCCGGCGACTCGGGTACGAGTCGAACGGATCGGTGCAGGTGGCCCGAGAGGGCGTTGGTCAGCTCCACCACAACTATCGGATGGACCGGGCGAGGTGGCTCACTCTCCGCGATGCTCACGCCGGCGTGCTGGAAGCCCCTGTGCAACTCGCCGGCATCGACCGGCTCCGGAGTCAGCTGGCGGCAGGTTGACCGTCCGAGCAGAACGAGGCGGGGCCGCCGTGGCCCCGCCTCGCTGTCTGTGTGTCTGTGTGTCGTCAGAGTCCGACGGTGTCGTCCGTCGAGCTGGTGCTCTGGCGCGTGACGCGCTCGTTCATCGCGGGGTCGACTGCACTCCGCGTGACCGTGTCCGAACGGCGGCGACGTGCCATGAGCACGAGGCCGATGATGAAGATGACGGCTCCGGCGCCCATCAGGATGTAGCCGATCATGTTGAGGTTGACCCACTCGACCTCGACGTTGACGGCGAAAGCGAGAATGGCTCCGATCGCGAATAGCGCGATACCTGCTCCGATACTCATGCGAGGTTCCTTTCCGGGGCGCGACGATCGGCCCTCCCCTGTGTGCGGGACGCAGTCGTCCCGGTACATAGGCTGTCGTGCCCCTCGCTCAGGGTGAAGGGGCTTGACAATGGGCGATCGATCCCCCGGATGAGTGGTAAGCGTATTCCGGCCGCGATCTCTCGTGGAGATGGGCCGGATGGTCTCGCGGTGCGTAGTGTGGCGCCAGGAACGAGAGGATGCCGATGGCAGAGCTGATCCGGATCTCCGACGAGGTGCGCTCGGCGGTGGCAGCCGGCACACCGGTGCTGGCGCTGGAGTCGACCATCTTCACCCACGGACTCCCCCGGCCGCGCAACCTCGCGGTGGCCCTGGAGGCAGAAGCCCGCGTGCGCGAGCTCGGTGTCACGCCGGCGACGATCGGCGTGGTGGACGGCCGGCCGACGGTCGGGCTGAGCGCCGATGAGATCGAGCAGCTGTCGCAGTCGGACGGCGTGGTGAAGGCGAGTCTGCGGGACGTGCCCGTCATCGCCGCGAAAGGGCTGAGCGCGGGCACCACGGTGGCAGCCACCGCGCATCTCGCGCACCATGCCGGCGTGCGCGTGTTCTCCACCGGCGGCCTCGGCGGCGTGCACCGGGACGCGCAGCAGACGTTCGACGAGTCCGCCGACCTCGGCACGCTGGCCGCGCTTCCGCTCGTCGTGGTCAGTGCGGGCGTGAAGTCGATCCTCGACATCCCGCTCACCCTCGAACGTCTCGAGACGCTCAGCCTCGCTGTGGTGGGTTATCGCACCACCGACTACCCCGGGTTCTACATCGCCGACTCTGGCCACGACATCGAGTACGCGGTGGACTCCCCCGCCGAGATCGCGCGCATCGCGGCCGCGCGGGACGCCCTCGGCATCTCCTCCACTCTCCTGGTCGCCAATCCGGTCGCCGCGGGCAGCGAGCTCGATCCCGGGCTGCACGCCGACGTGCTCGCACGCGCCCTCGCCGCCGCCGCTCGGGCCGGGATCTCGGGGCACGACACCACGCCCTTCCTGCTCGACTTCATGCAGCGTGAGACCGGGGGCCGCAGCCTGGATGTGAACGTCGAGGTCTATCGCGGCAACGTCGCGCTCGGCGCACGGATCGCCCTGGCCCTCGCGGACCTCGCCTGATGCTCGTCGTGATCGGCGACCTCGTCGCCGACCTGATCGTGCTCGGCGGCGCGGCGCTCGAGCGCGGCACCGACAACCCGGCCGAGGTGCGCCTCACGCGAGGGGGAAGTGCGGCGAACGTCGCGGTGGCGGCGGCACCGAGGCATCCGGTCCGCTTCATCGGTCGGGTCGGAGACGACACCATCGGCCGCGCGCTCGTCGGCGAGCTCGAGGCTGCGGGCGTCGACGTGAAGGTGCAGCGGGGCGGCCGGACCGGCGCGATCGTGGTGCTCGTGGACGCGGTGGGCGAACGGACGATGATCACCGACCGGGGTGCTGCGGCCGAGCTCGAGGGGATCGACGCCGCGTGGCTCTCGACGGCGCGCTGGCTGCACCTGCCGCTCTACGGCTTTGCGACGCCGGCATCCGGGGAAGCCGTGACGGATGCCGCGGCCGCCGTCACCCGGGCCGGGGCGCCGGTGAGCCTCGACCTCTCGAGCGTCGCGACACTGCGCGCGCTGGGTGCGGAGCGGCTCGCGGCGCTCGTTCGCAGCGTGGCGCCCGCCGTGGTCTTCGCCAACGAGGATGAGGCCCGGGTCGCGAACGAGCTCGATCTCGATGTGAGCGGGTCCGTCTACGTCGTGAAGCGAGGTGGCGAGGCGGTGCTCGTGACGTCCGGCGGCGTAACCCGGGAGGTGGCGGTGCAGCGCGTCGACGACGTTCTCGACTCGACCGGGGCGGGCGATGCGTTCGCCGCCGGCTACATCACGGCGGCCCTCGGCGGAGCCGACCCGCAGCAGAGCGCCCACGCCGGCAGCGAGCTCGCGATGAGCGCACTGCGCCGCGCGGGCGCCCTCTGAGGGATCAGACGGACTGCAGCTTCGCGAGCACCCGCTCGATGTCGTCGACGAACGCGTTGTAGCCCGCGATCGTGGCCGCGACCTGCTCGTCGCTGAAGTCGGAGCGGTCCTGGCTGATGGTGAGCCGGGTACCTTCGTCGATCTCCTCCAGATCGAACAGCACAGGGAGACCCCTGTCGTCGCCCGGCTGGTCGCTCAGGGTCATGGCGAGGTGCGACGGCGGGTCGACCACCTGGTACTCCCCCGACCAGTCGATCCGGTTGCCGTCGGGCAGCAGCATCACGGCACGGAACGCGCCGCCCGGGCGCACGTCCATCGTGAGGGACTCCTGCGGCACCTCCACCGCGGCGGTGCCGAACCACACGGCGAAGTGCTCGGGCTTGGTGATGGCCTCGAAGACGAGCGAGCGCGGGGCCCGGAGCGTGCGGGTGACGGTGAAGTAGTCAGTCATGGTGGGTCTCCTTGTCGGTGGGGGTGGGTTCGCTGAACTGCTGCAGCACGGAGAGGTAGTGATCGAGGGCGTCGGCGCTGTCCTCCCAGAACTGCGCGTAGTCGCCGATCCAGCGGGATGCCGCGGCCAGCGGCCGAGCGTCCAGCCGGGCCGGGCGGTATTGCGCGTCCTTGCCGCGGGTGATGAGCCCTGCCCGTTCGAGCACCCGGAGGTGCTTCGAGACGGCGGCGAAGGTCATATCGAAGGGTGCGGCGAGCTCGCCGACCGTCGCCTCTCCCCCGCTGAGGCGCGTGAGGATCGCCCGGCGGGTGGGATCGGCCAGAGCGGAGAATGTGCGGCTGAGCCGGTCGGTCGACATCCCGGTGCTCCCTTCGTATTCAACTGATAGGTACAGTACCAGGTGGTTGAATAACGATCAAGCCCATGTCGGCAGCCGGTTGTACGGTGAGCGTCATGCCACGCGTCATCTTCAACACCGCCACCACACTCAACGGATTCCTGGCAGACACCGAGGACTCGCTCTCGTGGCTCTTCGTGGTCCCGGGCGCCGAAGGCGCCGAGAACGACTTCGGTCGGTTCCTCGAAGGCGTCGGCGCCCTGATCATGGGCTCGACGACGTACGAGTGGATCGTCGAGCACGAGAAGCTGCTCGATCACCCCGAGAAGTGGCCCTACGCCGGCAAGGCGTCCTTCGTGCTCAGTTCGCGCTCCCTGCCGGCCGTCGCGGGCGCGGATGTGCGCTTCCGCTCCGGCGACGTGCGCGGCGTCTGGGACGAGCTGCGCGACGCCGCCGGCAATCAGGACATCTGGCTGGTCGGCGGCGGAGATCTCGTCGGCCAGTTCGCCGACGCCGGACTCCTCGATGAGATCCGCGTATCTGTCGCCCCGGTGACCCTCGAGGCCGGCCGCCCGCTGCTGCCCCGGCGACTCGAGAGCGACCGCCTTCGCCTGGAGAAGGTCACTCAGGCCGGACAGTTCGCCGAGCTGGTCTACTCCGTGCGGCCGGCATGAGCGATCGCTGGCGGGGCGTGCTCGCCGCGCTCCTGAACCCCGACCTGCGAGCGGTGCTCGCCGAGGCCATGAGCGATGATCCTGCGCCGACGCCGCTCACGGCCGCGCGGCGCGGCCGCGCCATCGACCGCCTGCAGGAACTCGGGCTGGTCCGGCTCGACGGCGACGTCCTGCGGTTCGACGAGGCCGCGGTGCGCGGCATCCTGAACGAGACTCCCGTCGTGAAGCCCGCGGGGGCGGCCGCGCGGTACCTCGACGGCCAGGGCCGCATCGACCGCATGCCGGTCCGGGAGACCGACCGCAGGGAGCTGCTGGAATGGGTGGCCGCCCGTGCGTTCCGCGTCGGCGAGACACTCGACGAGCGCGCCGTGAACGAGCGGCTCGCCGTCTTCACCGGCGATGCCGCGGCGCTCCGGCGTCACCTCGTGGACGCCGCTCTCCTCGAGCGGACGCCTTCCGGGTCGGAGTACGCCCTCGTGGGCGACAGCGGCTGACACCACCGTCGCCGATGCCTGTCAGCCGGAGCGCGGCTCGAACACGGTCCACGCGCCGTACTTGGGCTCCCGCCCGTCGCCGGACGACGTGCCGGTCAGCCGCCTCCGCACCCACGGACCGACGTGCTCGCGGTAGTACGCCGCTCCGCGTGCCGCTGCGGGCGGCAGCGGCGGGAGCGACCACCACGCGGGCGGCGGCTCGAGGCCGAGGGCCGTCAGCACGCGCGCCGCCACGCGGTGGTGGCCGCGGGAATTCATGTGGAGCCGGTCCTCCGACCAGTAGGGCGGGCTCGACAGCTCACGGTCCGGCCAGTTGAAGGCACGGACGATGTCGGTCCGCTCCGCGAAGCGCGAGGAGACCGCTGCCGAGAGCAGGTCGCCACGCCGCTGGATCACCCGGCTCAGCGGGAGCTGTCCGGACGGGTTGGCACCCGACAGCAGGATGAGCCTCACCCCTTCCTCGTCGCAGCGCTCGAGCACATGCTCGAAGGCCCCGACGACCCGCGACACGCTCGTGCGAGGACGCAGCATGTCGTTGCCTCCGCCGTTGAACGACAGGTGCGTCGGCTTCAGGGCGAGAGCCGGTTCGAGCTGCTCCTCGACGATCGGCGCGACGAGCCTGCCGCGGATCGCGAAGTTGGCGTACTCGACGGGCTGGCCGGAGGCATCGGCCCAGCCCTGCGCCACGAGATCGGCCCACCCGCGCACATGGCCGTCGGGCAGTTCGTCTCCGACGCCCTCGGTGAACGAGTCGCCGATCGCGACGTAACGCACGGATGACATCGTCCCAGCCTAGGACCGCTCAGCGCTCGTCGAGTGCCATCCCCCGTCGGTCCACCAGACCCCAGGCGGCCAACGCGGCGACGACGAAGAAGGCCGCGAACACCGTGAACAGGGCGGGGGCTCCGCCGGCCACGAGCAGCACCGGCACCATCAGCGGAGCGATGATCGACGCGATGCGCCCCGCACCCGCCGCCCAGCCCGACCCCGTGGCGCGCAGCGAGGTCGGATACATCTCCGGGGTCACGGCATACAGCGCGCCCCACGCCCCGAGGTTGAAGAAGGACAGCGCCATCCCCGCCGCGATGACCGCGCCGGGACTGCCCGCCGTGCCGAAGACGACGGCGGATGCCGCGGACCCGACGAGGAACACCGAGAGCGTGGCGCGCCGGCCCCAGACCTCGATGAGCCAGGCGGCCATCGCGTACCCCGGAAGCTGCGCGAGCGTGATGATGAGCGTGAAGCCGAACGAGCGCACGAGGTCGTACCCCTGTGCCACGAGGATCGAGGGGATCCAGATGAAGGCCCCGTAATACGAGAAGTTCACGCAGAACCACACGAGCCAGAGGCACGCGGTGCGGACGCGGAACTCCGACGACCACAGCGCTCCGAGGCGCGCGCCGACGGTGGCGGCAGCGGCCGGTGCCGGTGCAGTCCCGTCGGTCGGCGCTGTCGAGGTGACACTCGCCCCTGCGGAAGCCTCGAATGACTGGACGACCGCCTCGGCCTCGGCGTGCCGTCCGCGTCGGTCGAGCCAGCGCGGTGATTCCGGGAGCCCCCAGCGCACGATGAGGGCGTACGCGGCGGGGATCATCCCGAGCGCGAAGGCCCAGCGCCAGCCGTTCTCCGAGCTGGGGATCACGAGGAACCCGATGAGGGCGGCGGCCGTCCACCCGATCGCCCAGAAGGCCTCGAGGATGACGATGAGGCGACCGCGGATGCGGGCCGGAGCGAACTCGCTCACGTACGTCGAGGCGACCGGCAGCTCGGCGCCGAGTCCGAGACCCACGACGAACCGCAGCACCAGGAGGGCGACGAGGCCGCCGACCAAGGCGCTCGCACCCGTGGCCAGGCCGTAGACCAGCAGCGTCAGCGCGAACACCGAGCGCCGCCCGAACCGGTCGGCCAGCAGGCCGCCGACGCTCGCACCGATGGCCATGCCGATGAACCCGACGGAGGCGATCCACGCGGTCTCGGACGGCTGAAGGCCCCACTGCGCCGCGAGCGCCGCGATCACGAACGAGATCAGCCCGACGTCCATCGCGTCCAGCGCCCATCCGAGCCCCGAGCCGGTCAGGACCCTCAGATGCCTTCGGGTGAACGGCAGCCGGTCGAGGCGCTCCGAGAGCGTGCCGGCCGTGCGGGTTTCGGCATCCGTCATAGCGTCATGCTACGGATGCCGCGACCCTGGCGTCACTCACGAGAGCATGTCCCGGACGAGCGGGGCCACCTTCGTGCCGTAGAGCTCGATGGACCGCATCATGTGCGCGTGCGACAGGGTGCCCGTCGAGAACTTCATGTCGAACCTCTCGATGCCGAGCGCCCGGACCGTCTCGGCGATCTTGCGCGCGACAGTCTCGGGTGAGCCGACGTACAGCGCACCCTCCGGTCCGACATCGCGCTGGAAGCGCATCCGGCTGTAGGGCGGCCACCCGCGCTCGCGGCCGATGGTGTTGTTCATCGCCTCGAACCCCGCGTAGGCCTCGTCCCAGGCCTGCTGGTCGGTGTCGGCGACGTGTCCGGGCGAGTGCACGCCGATGGGCAGCGGCTCGCGCTCGAACGTGACGAGCGAACGGCGATAGAGATCGGCGAAGGGCCGGAACCGGTCGGCCGGTCCGCCGATGATCGCGAGCATCAAGCCGAATCCGTAGCGCGCCGCGCGCACGACGGACTCGGGTGTGCCGCCGACGCCGACCCACGCCCGCAGGCCGTTCTCCGTCTTCGGGAAGACGTCGGCGTCCGTGAGAGGTGCGCGCAGCGATCCCTGCCACGTGACCGGCTTCTCCTCGAGCAGGCGCGAGAAGAGGTCGAGCTTCTCCTCGAACAGCGTCTCGTAGTCGCGGAGGTCGTAGCCGAAGAGCGGGAACGACTCGATGAACGACCCGCGACCGAGGATGACCTCGGCTCGACCGCTCGAGATGGCGTCGAGGGTCGCGAAGCGCTCGTACACGCGCACCGGATCGTCGCTGGAGAGTACGGTCACGGCGGTGCCGAGGTGGATACGCTCGGTGCGCGCGGCGGCCGCAGCGAGCACGATCTCGGGGCTCGACACGGCGAACTCCGGCCGGTGATGCTCCCCCACTCCGAAGAACGACAGGCCCACCTCGTCGGCGAGCACGGCCTGGTCGACGACATCCCGAATCGTCTGGGCCTCGCTGATCAGTTCGCCGGACTCATCGCGGGTGACATCTCCGAACGTGTCCAGTCCGAGTTCGATCGCGGCGAGGTCGGTCATGAGAGCCCTTTCCATTCGTGCGCATAAAACGCTCGCCCAGGAGAACCGTGCCGGCCGGCCGCGCATTCCCGAGACAAGCGGATGCCGCGGGCGTAGCGTGGCGGCATGGCCATCTTCGCCGACCGCGCCGATGCGGGGCGGGAGCTCGCCGCCCATCTGACGCAGTGGCGGAGCAGCGCGGCGATCGTCTTCGGCATTCCGCGGGGCGGCGTCGTGGTCGCCGCCGAGGTGGCGGAGGCGCTGGGCCTGCCGCTCGCCGCGGTGGTCGTTCGCAAACTCGGGGCACCCGCTCACGAGGAGTTCGCGGTCGGCGCCATCGCCGATGACGTCCGCGTGGTCCACGATGACGCGCTGCGGACGGGGTACGTCACGCCGGAGGAGCTCTCCTCCGTCGAGGACGTCGAACGCGAGGAGCTGCGCCGTCGCACCGCGCTGTTCGGGTCCTCGGTCGACGGCATCGCGGGCCGGACGGCGATCGTCGTCGACGACGGCGTCGCAACCGGAGCGACGGCGACCGCGGCGTGTCTGTCGCTGCGCGCCCACGGCGCTGCGCACATCGTGCTGGCGGCGCCGGTCGCTCCGTCGACATGGCGGCCCGACCCGGGGGCGATCGACGACTTCGTGTGCCCGCACCCGGCGCGGAGCTTCTGGGCCGTCGGGGAGTACTACGACGACTTCACGCAGACCGGCGACGCCGAGGTGATCGCACTGCTGCGCGCCGGTGCGACGGGCTCAGCCACCGATCCCGGCCGCTGAGCCCGCCGCGCTGGTCAGCGCGAGAGCGCCGTGCGCAGCGTGTCGAGGCCGACGCCGCCGATGTCGAGCGCGCGCTTGTGGAACTGCTTGATCGAGAAGTCGGCGCCTTCGCGCTCAGCCACCTCATCGCGCAGCTGCTCCCAGATGCGCTGGCCGACCTTGTAGGACGGCGCCTGGCCGGGCCAGCCGAGGTAGCGGTTCACCTCGAACTTCACGAACTCGTCGGACATGTTGACGTTGTGCCGCATGAAGTCGAGCGCGAAGTCGGCGTCCCAGGTGCCCTGGCCGTCGGGACGCTGCTTGCCGAGGTGCACGCCGATGTCGAGCACCACGCGAGCGGCGCGCATCCGCTGTCCGTCGAGCATGCCGAGTCGATCGGCCGGGTCGTCGAGGTAGCCGAGCTGCTCCATGAGCCGCTCGGCGTACAGCGCCCACCCCTCGGCGTGACCGGAGGTGCCGCCGAGCAGGCGGCGGTACGAGTTCAGCTGCGCCCGGTTGTACACCGCCTGGGCGATCTGAAGGTGATGGCCGGGGACGCCCTCGTGGTAGACCGTGGTGAGCTCACGCCAGGTGTCGAACTCGTTGACGCCCTCGGGCACCGACCACCACATGCGTCCGGGACGCGAGAAGTCGTCGGTCGGGCCGGTGTAGTAGATCCCGCCCTCCTTGGTGGGCGCGATCATGCACTCGAGCTTGCGGATCGGCTCGGGAATGTCGAAGTGGGTCCGGCCCAGCTCGGTGACGGCACGGTCGCTCGTCTCCTGCATCCAGGCCTGCAGCGCGGCCGTGCCGTACAGCTTGCGCGCCGGGTCCTGCTCGAGGAACGCGACGGCCTCTTCGACGGTGGCGCCGGCCTTGATCTCGTGGGCGATGGACTCCTGTTCGGCCACCATGCGGGCGAGCTCCTCGACGCCCCACTCGTAGGTCTCGTCGAGGTCGACGGTCGCCCCGAGGAAGCGACGGGAGTGCAGCGCGTAGAGCTCGCGCCCCACCGCATCCTCTTCCGAGGCGGCGGCGCCACCCTCCGTGTTGAGGAACTGCGCCAGCTCGTCGTACGCGACGCGTGCCGCGTTGGCGCTGTCGGCGAGGTCGCGGGCGAGGGAGGCCGGCAGCTGGCCCTCCTCGGGCGCCGCCTCGGCGGCGAAGGTGGCGAAGAAGCCGCCGTCCTCGGTGTAGCGCACGATCTGCGAGGCGACTTCGACCACCTGTCGGCGGGCGGGCACGACCCCCTGCGCGATTCCCTCGCGGAGCGTGGTGAGGTAGCCGTCGATCGCCGCCGGCACGGCCTTCAGGCGGGTGGCGATGACCGACCAGTCGTCGGTGGTGGCCGTCGGCATGAGGTCGAGCGCCGAGCGGATGTCCTGGGCCGGCGAGGCGATCACGTTCAGATCGCGTAGGTTCCACCGCGCTTCGTGCAGCTCGATCCCGAGGCCGATCTCGCGGGCGAGATCCTCCTGCGTGACGGCATCGATGTCGTCG
Source organism: Microbacterium sp. CFBP9034 (assembly GCF_034045255.1). Lineage (NCBI taxonomy): Bacteria > Bacillati > Actinomycetota > Actinomycetes > Micrococcales > Microbacteriaceae > Microbacterium > Microbacterium sp. CFBP9034. Next base: position 2,185,227 of record NZ_JAXCWC010000001.1, on the reverse strand, counting down.
ACGGGAGTCGCGGCCGCGAGGGCGGCCAGGGTCTTGCGGCCCTCTTCGATGAGGCGCTCCTGTCCGGCCGGGCTGTAATCGCCGTAGCGGTCGTTGAACTCGGAGCGCCCGATGTACGTCGCGAGGGTCGGTTCCAACTCCGCGAGCGTGTCGACCCAGGCATCAGCGATCGTGTCGATCTGCGTGGGCGTGCGTGTTTCGTCAGTCATGGCATCGAGCCTAGGAGTGCACGCGCGACGCGCCAAACGACTCGATCAGTGCCCCGCCTCGTTCCAGTCGCCGCCGCGCCCGATCTGCACGTCGAGCGGCACCGTGAGGTCGGCAGCGTCGCCCATGCGCTCGCGGACGATGCGTTCCGCGGCGTCCCACTCCCCCGGCGCGATCTCGACGACCAGTTCGTCGTGGATCTGCATGAGCACACGGGAACGCAGCTCGTGCGCTGCGAAGTCGTCGTGGATGTGGAACAGCGCGATCTTCATGATGTCGGCGGCGCTCCCCTGGATGGGGGCGTTGAGCGCGGCGCGTTCGGCGTTCTCGCGGAGCACGCGGTTGGGGCTGGCCAGATCGGGGAAGGGCCGGCGGCGCCCGAAGATGGTCTCGGTGTAGCCGTCGATGCGCGCCTGCTCCACGGACGATCGCAGGTAGTCGCGCACCGCGCCGAACCGCGCGAAGTACTCCATCATGAGCTGCTTGGCCTCGGTCTGCTCGATGCGCAGCTGCTTGGAGAGCCCGAACGCCGACAGGCCGTAGACGAGCCCGTACGACATGGCCTTCACCTTGGTGCGCATGGCCGGCGTCACATCCGCCGGCTCCACCCCGAACACGCGGGCGCCGACGAAACGGTGGAGATCCTCGCCCGAGTTGAACGCCTCCACGAGGCCCGGGTCTTCGGAGAGGTGCGCCATGATGCGCATCTCGATCTGCGAGTAGTCGGCGGTGAGGAGCGTCTCGTATCCTGTTCCGACCTCGAACGCCGAGCGGATGCGGCGGCTCTCCTCCGTGCGCACGGGGATGTTCTGCAGATTCGGGTCGGTGCTGGAGAGGCGCCCGGTCTGGCTGCCGGTCTGCACGTACGTGGTGCGGATGCGCCCGTCGGCCGCGATCGCGGTGTCGAGCGACTCGATGATCTGCCGGAGCTTCGTCGCCTCGCGGTGCTGGAGCAGCAGGTCGAGGAACGGGTGCGGGTGGGACTCCTGCAGGTCGGCGAGGACCGCAGCATCCGTCGAGTAGCCGGTCTTGGTCTTGCGGGTCTTCGGGAGCTGCAGTTCGTCGAACAGCACCTCCTGCAGCTGCTTGGGCGAGCCGAGGTTGACCTCATGGCCGATCGCGAGGAACGCCTGCTGTGCGATCGCATCGGCGCGCTCCCCCAGCTCGGCCGAGAACGACGACAGCTTGTCGTGCGAGACCGCGACGCCCGCGAGCTCCATGTCGGCGAGTGTGAGCAGCGACGGCAGCTCGATGTCGGTGAGCACGGCCGCGACGCTCGCCGGGAGCTCGGCGCGCAGCGCCTCGGTCACCCGGAGCCCGAACCACGAGAGCTGGCCCGGAGTCGCACCTTCGGTCTCGGGCACCAGCTGGGTGGGATCGGCCACGGGCAGCTTCTCGTCGAGGTAGCGGTCGACCAGGTCTGCCAGCGACTTGTCGGGGAAGCTCGGGCGGAGGAGCCACCCGGCCACGACGGTGTCGAAGGCGAGGCCGCCCAGACGGACCCCGGCCCGGCGCAGGGCCTTCACCTGCGGCTTCGCGTCGCTCAGGACCTTGGGCGCATCGCCCGCGAGCCACTCGCCGACGGCGTCGACGACCTCGGGCGTCCACGACGCCTCGGCGGCGGCATCCGCCGTGGCGAAGCCGATGCGGGACGGCAGACCGGCCTCGACGACGACCGTCACGCCCACCTCGGTGTCGGCGGCGTCGAGCCACGCGCGCAGATCGGCGGCGGAGGGCTCGAGCGGCGCGGGCATGGGCACGGCCGCCGCGGAGGTCACCGCCGCCATCTGCTGCTCGATGCCGGCGAGCTCCGCGACCCGCGGGATGAGCGACTTGAACTCGAGGCGGGCGAAGATGTCGCGCACCGCCTGAGCGTCCATCGGGCGCACCTCGAGATCTGCGATCGTCGCGGGCAGCTCGATGTCGGTCAGCAGGCGGTTCAGCGCGCGATTGCGGCGCACGGCGTCGAGGTTCTCGCGCAGGTTGCCGCCGACCACTCCGGTCACCTTGTCGGCGTTGGCGAGGAGCTCGTCGAGCGAGCCGAACTGGGTGAGCCACTTGACGGCGGTCTTCTCCCCGACCTTCGGGACACCCGGAAGGTTGTCGCTCGTCTCGCCGACGAGCGCCGCGATGTCGGGGTACTGCTCGGGGGGCACGCCGTAGCGGTCGATCACGGCCTGGCGGTCGTAGCGCTTGAGCTGGGAGACGCCCTGCACGTTGGGATAGAGGAGCGTGACGTCCTCGGTCACGAGCTGGATGGTGTCGCGATCGCCGGAGCAGACGAGCACGTCGAAACCCTGCTCGGCGCCCTGAGTGGCCAGCGTGGCCAGGATGTCGTCGGCCTCGATGTCTTCCTTCTGAAGGACCTGGATGCTCATCGCGGCGAGGCAGTCCTGGAGGATCGGGATCTGCCCCTTGAACTCGGAGGGGGTCTCGGAGCGGTTCGCCTTGTACTCGGGGTACTCGCGAGTGCGGAAAGACTGTCGCGAGGTGTCGAAGGCGACCGCCAGGTGGGTGGGCTTCTCTGCCTTGATCAGGTTGATCAGCATCGCCAGGAACCCGTAGATCCCGTTGGTGTGCTGGCCGTCCTTCGTCGAGAAGTTGTCGACGGGAAGGGCGTAGAACGCCCGATATGCCAGCGAATGGCCGTCCACGACGAGAAGGGTAGGCTTTGCGGAGTCCATCACCCTGCAAGCCTAGTCAGGGCGGAGGACACCCCCTGGCGCACGAATCCGAAGGCGAGCGATGACCGAGCACTCCCCCGCGGACGTCGACGGACTCGAGTGGGCGGCGACCCGCGGCATGGGCGCACTGGCCGAGAAGATGGGACTCCGGTTCACCGAGTTCACCGTCGAGCGCTGCGTCGCGACCATGCCTGTGGAGGGCAACACGCAGCCGGTCGGGCTCCTCCACGGCGGGGCGTACGTCGTGCTCGGCGAGTCGCTCGGGTCGATGGCCGCGAACCTCCACGCCGGGCCGGACCGCCTGGCCGTCGGCGTCGACATCAACGCGACCCACACCAGGTCCGCGACGTCCGGGGTCGTCACCGGTGTCTGCACCCCCGTGCACCTCGGCCGCAGCATCACGGTGCACGAGATCGTCGTCACGGACGATCAGGGCCGGCGCTGCTCGACCATCCGCATCACGAACCACATCACGGCCGCGCGGGCTTAGCCCGCGCAGCGGGACCGGCCGACGCCGCTCGGAAACGAGAAAACGGCCGGGAAACGGGGCGGCGCCCCGTGTTCCGGCCGATTCGTCGTTTCTCAGGCCTTCTTGGGCGCGAGCTGCTCGATGATCGCCTTGGCGACGTCCTGCATGGTGAGACGCCGATCCATCGACGCCTTCTGGATCCAGCGGAACGCCTCGGGCTCGGACAGGCCCATCTTCTCGTTGAGGAGGCCCTTGGCACGGTCGACGAGCTTGCGGGTCTCGAAGCGCTCGACCATGTCGGCGACCTCGGCCTCGAGCGTGATGATCTGCTCGTAGCGCGCGAGGGCGATCTCGATCGCCGGCAGCAGGTCGTTCGGCGTGAACGGCTTCACGACGTAGGCCAGGGCGCCGGCCTCGCTCGCCCTCTCGACGAGCTCCTTCTGGCTGAACGCCGTCAGGAGCACCACCGGGGCGATGTGGTTCTTGCTGAGCTTCTCAGCGGCGGAGATGCCGTCGAGCTGAGGCATCTTTACATCCATGATCACCAGGTCAGGACGGAGATCGGTGGCCAGCTGCACCGCAGTCTCGCCGTCGCCCGCCTCTCCGACGACGTCGAAGCCGTTGTCGCGGAGGATCTCGACGATGTCGAGTCGGATCAACGACTCGTCCTCCGCCACCACGACACGACGGGGGGTGGAGGTCTGCGCTCCGGGGGTCAGCTCCTGCTCAGTCACCATTGAATCCTACGGTATGGTCAATCGCGGACGCGGCGGACCGCGGGCCGGTGTGGCGGAATGGCAGACGCGACCGACTCAAAATCGGTTGCCCGAGAGGGCGTGTGGGTTCGAGTCCCACCACCGGTACATGGCCGGCAATGACATCCCTGCAGTGCGGAAGCCCGAATACGAGGCGCGCCCGCAGGCCGTGCCGCCGTCGGGCTCACCCGGAGCTTCGACGACGGAGCGGCCGCTGTGGAGCTGGCTGAGCCTGGGCCTCGTCGCAGCGGGACTCCTGCCGATCATCGTGACCGACATCGTGAGCGGCGCACTCACCGGCCCCGGCACGCTGCAGCTGCTCGCCGTGCCCGCAGGCTTCGTGCTCGCCATCGTGGCACTGGTGAAGCGCTCGAGGCCCCGCTGGCCCGCGATCGTCGCGCTCAGCTCCGCAACTGTCTCATTCCTCGTCTTCGGGGTGATGGCTGCCTGGGTCTTCATCGGGTTCCTGTACGTGGGCCTCACTCTGTGAGAGCGCGCAGGGCCGACAGCTGAGCGGATGCCCCGGCCCGGGGCATCCGCTCAGCTCCGCTCTTCCGGCTACGCGCCGAAGTACTGGTTCCCGAGCGCCTTGCTCTTGAGGGCGTCGAACTCGCCCTGTGAGATCGTGCCGGCGTCGAGGAGGGCCTTGGCCTTGGCGATGTCGTCGGCGGGGCTCGTGGAGGCGGACGGCTTGTAATCGTCGGACTCCGATACGCCGGCGTAGCGCGCGCCGGCGCGAGCCGCCATGCCGTTGCCGCGGGCGATCACGTACACCAGGGCGGTGAGGAACGGCACGAACACGAGGGCGATGATCCACAGCGCCTTGAGCCAGCCGTTGAGCGTTTCATCACGGAAGAGATCGGTGATGACGAGGATGACGACGTAGATGTAGGCCGTGAAGTAGAAGATCCACAGCAGCCACCAGAAGAAGTCCATGCGAGGTACCTCCGGGTCGGAGAAAGAGAACGGTCGCGCTCAGCATAGTGAGCGCGACCGTTCCGTAGACCCTCTTGGGCTTACAACTCGCCGGACTTGTAGATGGGCGCCTTGCCGTGGACGGCGTCGCCGATCTTGTGGATCCGGATGTCGTTGGTCGAGCCGATGATTCCGGGAGGGGAACCCGAGATCACCACGACCTTGTCGCCGACCTTCGCGAGGTCGTTGGCCAGGAAGTAGTCGTCGACCTGGATGAACATGCGGTCGGTGTGGGCGACGTGCTCGACGAGCGCCGACTTCACGCCCCACGTGAGCGCCATGCGGCGACGGATCGCCGGCTCGGGGGTGAATCCGATCATGGGGATGCGCGGGCGCAGGCGCGACATGCGACGGGCGGTGTCGCCCGACTCGGTGAAGATGCAGAGGAACTTCGCGTCCACGAACTCCGCGACCTCGAGCGCCGCGAGCGTGATCGCGCCACCCTGCGTGCGGGGCTTGGTCGTGAGCGGCTGGATGCGCTCCAGGCCGTGCTCCTCGGTCGAGTCCACGATGCGCGCCATGGTCTCGACGACGACGACCGGGTACTTGCCCACGCTGGTCTCGCCCGAGAGCATGACCGCGTCCGCGCCGTCGAGGACGGCGTTGGCGACGTCGCTCGTCTCGGCGCGCGTCGGGACCGGGTTCTCGATCATCGACTCGAGCATCTGCGTCGCGACGATGACCGGCTTGGCCATGCGACGGCACAGCTCGACCGCGCGCTTCTGCACGATCGGCACCGCCTCGAGGGGAAGCTCGACGCCGAGGTCGCCGCGGGCGACCATGATGCCGTCGAAGGCGTCGATGATCTCCTCGAGGTTGTCGACGGCCTGCGGCTTCTCGATCTTGGCGATGACCGGGATGTGGCGTCCCTCTTCGGCCATGATCACGTGGACCCGCTGGACGTCCTTCGCGCTGCGGACGAACGACAGCGCGATGATGTCGGCGCCGGCGCGCAGGCCCCAGCGGAGGTCGGCCTCGTCCTTGTCGGACAGTGCCGGCACGTTGACGGCGACACCCGGCAGGTTGATGCCCTTGTTGTTGGACACCGGCCCGCCGACGATGACCTTCGTCGTGACGACGGTGCCGTCGGTATCGACGACCTCGACGCGCACCTTTCCGTCGTCGATCAGCAGGAAGTCGCCCGCCTTGACGTCCTGCGGCAGTCCCTTGAAGGTCGTCGAGACGATCTCCTTGGTGCCGAGGATGTCGTCGACGGTGATCTTGAAGATGTCGCCCTCGGCGAGCTCGTGAGGGCCGTTCTCGAACTTGCCGAGACGGATCTTCGGACCCTGAAGGTCGACCAGGACGGCGACGGGGCGGCCCGAGTCGTCGGCTGCTTTGCGCACATTGGCGAAGTTGTTGTCGTGAACCGCGTAGTCGCCGTGGCTCAGGTTGAAGCGGGCGACATCCACGCCGGCGTCGATGATCGCGCGAACGCTCTCATAGGTCGACGTGGCGGGGCCGAGGGTTGCGACGATCTTGGCGCGTCTCATCCGTGTGTGTTCTCCGGGTTTTTTCGAGGGCGAATGCCGTGGGCCAGCCTACGCGGGCTGCAGGCCGATCGCGACATCGGTGGGGCGGACGGGGGCGGGCAGTTCGGTCTCCCCCATGAGGTAGCGGTCGACGCTCGCAGCGGCCGCACGGCCCTCTGCGATCGCCCACACGATGAGGGACTGACCGCGGCCGGCGTCGCCGGCTGCGAACACTCCGGGGGCGGTGGTCTGGTAGTCGTCCTCGCGGCGGACGTTGCCGCGGTCGGTGAACTGGGCGCCGAGCTGCTCCTCGAGGAGGGCGCGCTCGGGACCGGTGAAGCCCATCGCGATGAGGACGAGGTCGGCGGGGATCTCGCGCTCGGTGCCGCTCTTGGGCACCCGGCGGCCGTCGACGAACTCGGTCTCGGCGACGCGGAGCGCGCGCACCTCCCCCGCGCCGTTCCCCAGGAACTCGACCGTCGAGGCGAGGTAGGACCGCTCACCGCCCTCTTCGTGCGCCGAGGAGACCTCGAACACGAGCGGGGCCATCGGCCACGGCTGGTGGTCGGGACGCTCGCCCGGAGGACGCCGTCCGATCGCGAGATTCGTCACGCTCAGCGCGCCGTGCCGGTGGGCCGTGCCGATGCAGTCGGCTCCCGTGTCGCCGCCGCCGATGACGACGACGTGCTTGCCCTCCGCGGAGATCTGGTTGGGCACCGAGTCGCCGGCCGTGGCCTTGTTCGACTCGATCAGGTACTCCATGGCGAAGTGCACACCGGCCAGATCCCGGCCGGGGATCGCGAGCTCGCGAGGGAGGGTCGCCCCGGTGGCGACCACGACGGCGTCGTAGCGCGCGCGGAGGTCGTTCCAGGAGATGTCCTTGCCGATCTCGACGCCGGCGCGGAAGCGGGTGCCCTCGTCCTGCATCTGGCGGATGCGCGACTCGAGGTGCTTCTTCTCCATCTTGAAGTCCGGGATGCCGTAGCGCATGAGCCCGCCGATGCGGTCGTCGCGCTCGAACACGGCGACGGTGTGGCCGGCGCGGGTGAGCTGCTGAGCGGCGGCGAGGCCTGCGGGCCCGGAGCCGACGACGGCGACGGTCTTGCCGGTCAGGCGTCCGGGCGGCTCGGCCTCGACCCAGCCGTTCGCGAAGGCCTCGTCGATGATCGAGACTTCGATCTGCTTGATCGTCACCGGGGGCTGATTGATGCCGAGCACGCACGAGCTCTCGCACGGAGCCGGGCACAGGCGCCCCGTGAACTCCGGGAAGTTGTTCGTGGCGTGGAGGCGCTCGATCGCGGAGCGGCCCTCGCCGCGCCAGGTGAGGTCGTTCCACTCGGGGATGAGGTTGCCGAGCGGGCAGCCCTGGTGACAGAACGGCACGCCGCAGTCCATGCAGCGGCCGGCCTGACGGCGCAGGACCGCGGAGTCACCCGGCTCGTAGACCTCTTTCCAGTCCATGATGCGCACCGGCACCGGCCGCCGCGGGGGCAGCTCGCGCTCGGTGACCTTCAGAAAGCCTTTCGGGTCAGCCACCCGTCACCTCCAGGATGCGGTTCCAGACGACGTCGCCATCGGGGTCGAGCCCCTCCGCGACGGCGCTCTGGCGCGTCTCGAGCACCGCGGCGTAGTCGCGGGGCAGGACGCGGACGAAGTTGTCGAGCTCGGAGTCGAAGTCGGCCAGCAGTGCCGCCCCGAGCGTCGAGTCGGTTTCGGCGACGTGCTGCTCCAGCAGGTCGCGCAGGATCTCGGCGTCGCCGGATCCGAGCTCGCCGAGTTCGAGCTCGCCGGTCGCGAGAGCCTCGCGGTTCACGAGCTTGCGGTCGAGCTTGTAGATGTAGGCGGTGCCGCCGGACATCCCCGCGCCGAGATTGCGGCCGGTCGCGCCGAGGATCACCGCGAGCCCGCCGGTCATGTACTCGAGCGCGTGGTCTCCCACGCCTTCGACGACGGCGGTCGCGCCGGAGTTGCGGACGAAGAACCGCTCCCCCACGACTCCGCGGAGGAACAGCGTGCCCTGGGTGGCGCCGTAGCCGATGACGTTGCCGGCGATCACGTTCTTGGACGCGTCGAAGGTCGCCTGGCGCGGAGGTCGCACGACGATCTGTCCGCCCGACAGTCCCTTGCCCACGTAGTCGTTGGAGTCGCCCTCGAGCCGGAGCGTGATGCCGGCCGGCATGAACGCGCCGAACGACTGCCCGGCCGATCCGGTCAGGTTCACCACGATGCTCCCCGAAGGCAGCCCGTTCTCGCCGTGCGCCCGCGTGACGTGGTGGCCGAGCAGCGTGCCGACGGCGCGCTCCGTGTTGCGGATCGGCAGGTCGATCGTGATCTGCCCGCCGTTCGCGATGACGTCCTGGGCGCGCTCGATGAGTCCGACGTCGAAATGCTCGTCGAGCTCGTGCAGCTGGCTCGTGAGGTTGCGGCGCGGCTCGTCGTCGGCGAACGCCGGGCCCTCGAGCACCGGCGCCAGGTTCAGACCGCTCGCCTTCCAGTGCTCCACCGCGCCGTCGACGTCGAGCAGCTCGCTGCGGCCGATGGCCTCGTCGAGCGTGCGGAAGCCGAGCGCGGCAAGGTACTCGCGCACCTCCTGGGCGATGAACTCCATGAAGTTGACGACGAACTCCGGCTTGCCGTTGAAGCGCGCACGCAGCACGGGGTTCTGGGTCGCGACACCGACCGGGCAGGTGTCGAGGTGGCAGACCCGCATCATGATGCAGCCCGACACCACGAGCGGCGCGGTCGCGAACCCGAACTCCTCGGCGCCGAGCAGCGCGCCGATGACGACGTCGCGGCCGGTCTTGAGCTGCCCGTCCACCTGCACGACGACGCGGTCGCGCATGCCGTTGAGCATGAGCGTCTGCTGCGTCTCGGCGAGGCCGAGCTCCCACGGGGTGCCCGCGTGCTTGAGCGAATTGAGCGGGCTCGCGCCGGTACCGCCGTCGTGCCCCGAGACCAGGATGACGTCGGCCAGTGCCTTCGCCGTTCCCGCCGCGACGGCGCCGATCCCGGACTGGCTGACGAGCTTCACGTGCACTCGAGCGGTCGGGTTGGCCCGCTTGAGGTCGAAGATCAGCTGCTTGAGGTCTTCGATCGAGTAGATGTCGTGGTGCGGCGGCGGCGAGATGAGGCCGACGCCCGCGGTCGCGTGACGCGTGCGGGCGACCCAGGGATACACCTTGGTCGGCGGCAGCTGCCCGCCCTCGCCCGGTTTGGCGCCTTGCGCGAGCTTGATCTGGATGTCCTCGGCCTCGGTGAGGTAGAGGCTCGTCACGCCGAAGCGCCCGGAGGCCACCTGCTTGATCGCGCTGCGACGCTCGGGGTCGAGCAGACGGTCGACGTCCTCGCCGCCCTCGCCGGTGTTGGACTTTCCGCCCAGCCGGTTCATCGCGATCGCGAGCGTCTCGTGCGCCTCTTGGGAGATGGAGCCGTAGCTCATCGCCCCGGTCGAGAAGCGCTTCACGATCGACGACACCGGCTCGACCTCGTCGATGGGCAGCGGTGTGCGGCCCGCGGTCTTGAACGAGAAGAGCCCGCGGAGGGTCTTCAGCTCGCTCGCCTGGTCGTCGACGAGCTTGGTGTACTCGCGGAAGATGTCGTAGCGGCGCGTGCGGGTCGCATGCTGCAGCCGGAACACCGTGTCGGGGTTGAAGAGGTGGGGCGATCCGTCGCGGCGCCACTGGTACTCGCCGCCGGTCCAGAGGCGCTCGTGGGCGCGGACCGCGGCATCCTGCGGGTAGGCGTACGAGTGCCGCGCCGCGTTCTCCTCGGCGATGACGTCGAGTCCCACGCCGCCGAGCTTGGATTCGGTGCCGGTGAAGTACGACGAGATGAACTCGTCCGACAGGCCGATGGCCTCGAAGACCTGAGCGCCGGCGTAGGAGGACACCGTGGAGATGCCCATCTTGGACATGATCTTCAGCACGCCCTTGCCGAGCGCGTAGATCAGGTTCTTGACGGCCTTCTCCGGCGTGATGCCGGTGATGTACCCGGCGCGGACGAGGTACTCGACCGTCTCCATGGCGAGGTACGGATTGACGGCGGATGCCCCGTACCCGATGAGCGTGGCGACATGGTGCACCTCGCGCACATCGCCGGCCTCGACCACGAGACCGCACTTCATGCGCGTCTCCTTGCGGATGAGGTGGTGGTGCACGGCGGCGAGCATCAGCAGCGACGGGATCGGCGCGAGGTCCTTGTTGGAGTCGCGGTCGGACAGCACGATGAACTCGGCGCCGTCCTCGATGGCCTGGTCGACCTCGGCGCACATCTGCGCCAGTCGCTTCTGCATGCCCTTGTGGCCTGCCTCGACGCGGTACAGCCCGCGGATCGTGACGGAGGTGCGGCCGGGAAGGGCGGTGTCGATGTGCTGGATCTTCGCCAGCTCGTCGTTGTCGATGACGGGGAAGTCGAGCGTCACGACGCGCGTGTGCTCGGCGCCCCACTCGAGGAGGTTGCGCTCCGGGCCGAGCCCGAGCGACAGCGACGTGACGACCTCTTCGCGGATCGAGTCCAGCGGCGGGTTGGTGACCTGGGCGAACTGCTGCGTGAAGTAATCGAACAGCAGGCGCGGGCGCTCGCTGAGCACGGCGACGGGCGTGTCGCTGCCCATCGCACCGAGGGGCTCGGCGCCGTTCTGGCCCATCGGGGTGAGCAGGATCCGCACCTCCTCCTCGGTGTAGCCGAAGGTGCGCTGGCGGCGGGTGATCGACGCGATCGGGTGAACGATGTGCTCGCGCTCGGGCAGGTCGGCCAGGCGTACGCGGCCGTTGTCGAGCCACTCCTGCCATGGGGCGAGCTCGGCGAGCTGGGTCTTGATCTCGTCGTCCTCGACGATGCGCCGCTGCGCGGTGTCGACGAGGAACATGCGGCCGGGCCGAAGGCGCCCGCGGCGCTTGATGCGCTCGGGGGCGAAGTCCAGCACGCCCGTCTCGCTGCCGATGACGATGAGGCCGTCGGTGGTCTCGGTCCAGCGACCCGGGCGAAGGCCGTTGCGGTCGAGCGTGGCGCCGACCAGCGTGCCGTCCGTGAAGATGAGCGCGGCCGGGCCGTCCCAGGGCTCCATCTGCATGGAGTGGAACTCGTAGAACGAGCGCAGCTTGGGGTCGAGGTCGGCCTGCTTCTCGTACGCCTCGGGGACCATCATCATGATGGCGTGCGGCAGGCTGCGGCCCGTCAGCGTGAGCAGCTCCAGCACCTCGTCGAACGACGCCGAGTCGCTCGCACCCTTGGTGCAGATCGGCAGGAGCGGGCGGATGTCGCCGAGCAGCTCGGACTCGAGCTGGGACTGGCGCGCGCGCATCCAGTTGCGGTTGCCGTTGACGGTGTTGATCTCGCCGTTGTGGGCGAGCATCCGCAGCGGCTGCGCGAGCGGCCACGACGGGAAGGTGTTGGTGGAGTACCGCGAGTGCACGACCGCGAGCTCGGAGGCGAAGCGCTCGTCCTGCAGGTCGGGATAGAACGGCTCGAGCTGGAGCGTCGTGACCATGCCCTTGTAGCCGAGCGTGCGCGCCGACAGCGACACGAAGTACGCGTCGAACTCGGTGCGCGCGCGCTTGCGCAGGCGGAAGGTGCGACGGTCCAGCGCGATGCCGGACAGAGCGGGGGTGCCGCCGACGGCGGGGTGCGAGACGAACAGCTGCTCGAAGACCGGGCGCGCCGCGAACGCGAGCTTGCCGAGGTTCTCGTCGACGGTCGGAACCTCGCGCCAGCCGAGGACGGTCAGATTCTCGGACGCCGCGATCCGCTCGATCCCGTCCTTCTGGGCAGCACGCGCCTCGTCGTCGCGGGGCAGGAAGACCATTCCCGCCGCGTACTCCCCCACCGGGGGCAGGTCGAAGTCGACCACGGCCCGCAGGAACGCGTCGGGCATCTGCGTCAGGATGCCTGCGCCGTCGCCCGTGCCGGCGTCCGACCCGATCGCACCGCGGTGCTCGAGATTGCGCAGCGCCGTCAGCGCCAGATCGATGATGTCGTGCCCGGCCTCGCCACGCAGGGTGGCGACCATCGCCAGTCCGCAGGCGTCCTTCTCGAAGGCAGGGTTGTACATCCCCTGCTTCTCGGGGAAGCCCGACAGGCCGCGCTGTCCAGGGGTGTTCGCCTCGGGGGAGGCGACGTGACGGGGGCTCGAAGCCATACCGACCGTCCTCACGTTGATGCTCAAAATGGGACGACGTCGGCCCGTGCTCCTCGGAGCGTGCGTTACTTCGTGGCAGGAGTGCTTGTGGCGCTGGCCTCCTCGACTGCGGACGTCGGGGGTTCGGTGACGTCGACGAAGTCGTCGGTGTTCTGAGATTGTACCGTGCCTTCGGGGTGCCACTCGCGGCCGGGCACGTACGGCGACGGCTCGTACCCGGGATGACGCCGCTTCTGCACGAAGAAGATCACGAGACCGAGGATCACGCCGAGGATGGCGGCCCAGACGTTGGTGCGCAGGCCGAGGATGATCTCGCTCGGGTCGATGCGGATCGACTCCCAGACGATGCGCCCGCTGCTGTACCAGACGAGGTACAGGGCGAAGAGGCGGCCCCACTGCAGGCGGAACTTGTGACCGACCCACAGCAGCACGATCACGCCGAGGCCGTTCCAGAGCACTTCGTAGAGGAAGGTCGGGTGGAACAGCGTGCCCTCGGGCAGGCCGACGGGCCACGCGGCGTTCGGATAGTCGATCTCGAGGCCCCACGGCGCATCCGTGGGAAGGCCGTAGAGCTCCTGGTTGAACCAGTTCCCGAACCGGCCGATCGCCTGGGCGAGCAGAAGTCCCGGGGCGAGGGCGTCCGCGAACGTCCAGAACCGGATGCCGGTCCACCGGCAGCCGAGCCACGCACCGAACGCGCCCGCGATGAGCGCGCCGTAGATCGCGATGCCGCCCTCCCAGATGAACAGCGCCGAGAGCGGGTTGGCACCCTCGCCGAAGTAGAAGTCCCAGTGGGTGAGGACGTGGTAGAACCGCGCGCCGATGATGGCGATCGGCACCGCGAGCAGCGCGATGTCGATGACGACCCACGGCTCGGCGCCTCGCTTGGTGAGACGGTGGTTCGTCAGCAGCACCGCGAGGACGATGCCCGCGATGATGCACAGCGCGTAGAAGTGGATCGTGAGCGGGCCGAGCTGGAACGAGCTGACCGACGGGCTCGGGATGCTGGCGACCACACTCTGCGTGAGGGTCTGTGCAGCGTTGATCATGGGCGATCGATTCCTTGCTGATGGGGGCGCCGGCGGCGGGCCGACCTGAGAAGTCTAATTCGCGACGCGCACGGTGCCATCGGCGAGGGCGCGGGTCGCCGCGGCGAGCCCGTCGAGCCCGCCGTCGCGCAGGGCGCGGACGAGGGCGGTGCCGACGATGGCGCCGTCGGCGTAGTCGAGCACGCTCGAGACCTGGTCGGCGTTCGAGATCCCGATCCCGACGCAGGCGTGTTCGGCGCCGCGCTCGCGCAGGCGGCCGACGAGGGTGCGGGCGGCGGCATCCAGCTGCGCCCTCTCGCCCGTGATGCCCATCGTCGAGACCGTGTAGATGAAGCCCGTCGAGTTGGCGACGATCAGGTCCAGGCGCTCGTCGGTGGAGGTCGGGGCGGCGAGGAAGACGCGGTCGAGACCCGTGCGCTCGCTCGCCGCGAGCCACTCGGCCGCGGACTCGGGCGTGATGTCGGGGGTGATGAGTCCGGCGCCGCCGGCCGCGGCGAGATCGTCGGCATATCGGTCGACCCCGTACTGCAGCACCGGATTCCAGTACGTCATCACGAGCACCGGCACGTCGACACGACGGGTGATCTCGGCGACGGCCGTGAAGGTGTCGCGCAGCCGGAACCCGCCCGCGAGGGCGGCCTGAGTCGCCTCCTGGATGACGGTGCCGTCCATGACGGGATCCGAGTACGGCGGGCCGAGCTCGAGGACGTCGGCGCCGTTCTCGGCGAGGGTCACCGCCGCGTCGATGCTCGTCTGCAGGTCGGGGAAGCCGAGCGGGAGGTAGCCGATGAGCGCACCGCGCCCGGCGGCGTGCGCGGACTCGATCGCCGCGGCGACGCGAGAGGTCACAGCTTCGTCCCCTCGCCCTTGGCCTCCGCCGCCGGAGGGGCGGGCGCCACGGGCGCCGCTGCGGCAGCGGCGTCGTCGTAGAGCGCGAAATAGCGGGCCGCGGTGTCCATGTCCTTGTCGCCGCGCCCCGACAGGCACACCGCGAGGATCGCGTCGGGTCCGAGCTCGCGGCCGATGCGCAGCGCGCCGGCCAGGGCGTGCGCCGACTCGATCGCGGGGATGATCCCCTCGGTCTCCGAGAGGAGTCGCAGCGCCTGCATCGCCTCGTCGTCGGTCGCGGGAATGTACTCCGCGCGGCCGATCGATGCGAGCCAGGCGTGCTCCGGCCCGACGCCGGGATAGTCCAGCCCGGCCGAGATCGAGTGCGACTCGATCGTCTGGCCGTCCTCGTCCTGCAGCACGAAGGTCTTCGCGCCGTGCAGTACGCCGGGGCGGCCGCGCTCGATCGACGCGGCGTGACGGGGCGTGTCGACGCCGTCGCCGGCCGCCTCGACCCCGTACAGCCTCACGCCCTCGTCGTCGAGGAAGGCGTCGAACATGCCGATCGCGTTCGAGCCTCCGCCGACGCACGCGATGACGGCATCCGGCAGCCGGCCCGCCTCATCGAGCAGCTGGGCGCGCGCCTCTTCGCTGATGACCTTCTGGAAGTCGCGCACCATGGCAGGGAACGGATGCGGGCCCGCCGCGGTGCCGAAGATGTAGTTCGTGGTCTCGACTGTCGCGACCCAGTCGCGGTACGCGTCGTTGATCGCGTCCTTCAGGGTGCGCGACCCGGTCGTGACGGGCACGACCTCGGCGCCGAGCAGGCGCATACGGGCGACGTTGAGCGCTTGTCGCTCGGTGTCGACCTCGCCCATGTAGATCGTGCAGTCGAGGCCGAACAGCGCCGCCGCGGTGGCGGTCGCGACGCCGTGCTGGCCGGCGCCGGTCTCGGCGATGACACGCGTCTTGCCGAGCCGCTGGGTGAGCAGCGCCTGGCCCAGGACGTTGTTGATCTTGTGCGAGCCCGTGTGGTTGAGGTCCTCGCGCTTGAGGAACACCCGCGCGCCGCCGGCGTGAGCGGCGAAGCGCTCGACCTCGGTGATCGGCGACGGACGGCCGGCGTAGGAGTGCAGCAGTCGCACGAACTCGGCTTGGAACGCCGGGTCGGCCTTGGCAGCCTCGTACTCGGCGGTGAGCTCATCGATGGCAGCGATGAGCGACTCGGGCATGTAGCGCCCGCCGAATTCTCCGAAGAAGGGGCCGGATGCCTCGCGAAGACTCATGCGCCGGCCTCCAGGAACGCGTGCAGGGTGGACACCGGGTCGTTCGTCACGAGGGCCTCGCCCACCAGCACCACGTCGGCGCCGGCAGCGCGGTAGTGCGCGACGTCGGCGGGGGCGAGGACAGCGGACTCCGCGATCTTGATCGCGTCGGCCGGGATGCGGTCCGCGAGCCGGCCGAACAGGTCGCGGTCGAGCTCGAAGGTGGAGAGGTTGCGGGCGTTGACCCCGATGAGGCGAGCCCCGAGCTGGGCGGCGCGCTCGACCTCGTCGGCGGAATGCGTCTCGACCAGCGGCGTCATCCCGAGTTCGAGGACCAGCGCGTGGAGCCGGGCGAGCACATCCTGCTCGAGGGCGGCGACGATGAGCAGCACGAGGTCGGCGCCCGACGCGCGGGCCTCGAGCACCTGGTACTCCATGGCGATGAAGTCCTTGCGCAGGACCGGAAGCCCGACGGCGCCCTTCACGGCCTCGAGGTCGGCGAGGCTGCCCTTGAACCTGCGGCCCTCGGTGAGGACGGAGATCGCCGAGGCGCCGCCCTCCTCGTACCGCCGCGCCTGGAGCGCGGGGTCGGGGATGTCGGCGAGGTCGCCGCGCGACGGGCTCGCGCGCTTCACCTCGGCGATGATCTTGACGCGATCGGCGGGGGCGAGGACGGTCAGGGCGTCGCGCGCGGGAGCCTGGGCCAGAGCGGCTGACTCGACGGCCGCGAGGGGCCGCTCCGAGGCGCGGGCCTCGGCATCCTGAACCGCGCCGGCCGTGAGGTCGGCGAGCACGTCAGTGCTCTTTCGAGGCGTACTTCGGACCGTTGGCGCCGTAGCCGGCCTTGGCCATCGCCCAGCCGACGATCGCGCCGACGAGGAGCAGTCCGGCCGACGCCCAGACGAGCACCGGCATGTCGAACCAGTAGAAGAACGTGCCGAGGGTGACCGCCACGAGCATGATCACGACCGCCGTCCAGGCGGCGGGCGAGTGTCCGTGGCCGGGGTCGCCGATGTGGTTGCTCATGGTTCTCCTCCAGTGTTGGCGCGGATGTCGTCAGTCTAGCGGGCGGTCAGTGGGATCATCGCCACGCGAGAGGTCGTCCCACGAGTCGATCGCGTCGGGCGGTCGTGACCCCGCAGCGTGGGCCGTGGTCGCCGTCTCGTCGGTGCGATAGCGGCGATCGCCGGCCTTCCATCGCGCGGCGGTCACGACCGCGAACACCCCGGCGGCCAGCAGCACGATCCAGGCGACGAGGGTCACCACGGGCCAGGCGGTCGCCGTGATGGACGCCACGAGGGCAGCGACCGCCGCCTCGCCGGTGATGCCCGTGGCCTCTGTCACCGTGGCCGCCACCGCCGTCGTGGGGTGGCTGAAGGCGACCTGGGCGGTGAGCCAGGCGAGCAGCGCCCCGATGACCGCGGTGAGCGCGCCGAAGACGTACCGCAGCACGAGGCCGACGATCGACAGCGCACCGCCGAGCGCGAGGACGGCGAGACTGAGGGGTGCCAGCACCGGGATGGCTGAGGCGCCGGGAACGGCGAGCCCTCGCTCCGCGCCGTCGTCCAGCACGACGGTGAGCCACGTCTGCGTCGACGAGATCACCCCGATCGCGCCGCAGGCCACGATCAGGACCACCGCGAGCAGCCGGGCGCGACGGATCACGCGGGGCGCTCCGGCCCGGCGACGGGGTCGAGGTCGTCCGCGTCGAAGCAGGTGCGCGTGCCGGTGTGGCAGGCGGGGCCCACCTGATCGACCTCGAGCAGGATGGCGTCGCCGTCGCAGTCGAGGCGTGCGCCGCGCACGAGCTGGATGTGCCCGGACGTGTCGCCCTTGCGCCAGTACTCCTGGCGCGAGCGCGACCAGAACGTGACCCGGCCGGTGGTGAGCGTGCGTCGGAGGGCTTCGGCATCCATCCACCCGAGCATCAGGACCTCGCGCGTGTCCCACTGCTGGACGATGGCCGCGACCAGGCCGTCCGGGTTGAACGCCACCCGATCGATGCGGTCCTGCACCGTCTCGCTCACGCGCGCACCTCCCGCACCGCGATGCCGTCCGCGGTCATCGCCCTCTTCACATCGCCGACGGTGAGCTGGCCGGAGTGGAAGACGGATGCCGCGAGCACGGCGTTGGCGCCCGCCTCGATGGCGGGACCGAAGTCCTCGGCCCGCCCGGCGCCGCCGGAGGCGATGACGGGGACGCTCGAGACCTCGCGCATCAGGGCCACCAGCTCCAGATCGAACCCCTCGCGCGTGCCGTCGGCGTCGATGGAGTTCACGAGGAGCTCGCCCGCGCCCCGTTCGATCGCCTCGCGCGCCCACTCGAGCGCGTCGAGCGTGGTCTCGGTGCGACCGCCGTGGGTCGTCACGACGAAACCCGACTCGGTCGTCGGCGCCCGCTTCACATCGAGCGATAGCACGAGCACCTGGGCCCCGAAGCGATCGGCGATCTCGTCGAGCAGGTCGGGTCGCGCGATCGCGGCGGAGTTGACGCCGATCTTGTCCGCGCCGACCGCCAGGAGCCGTGCCACATCGTCGGTGGAGCGCACTCCCCCGCCCACCGTCAGAGGGATGAAGACCTCCTCGGCGGTGCGGCGCACGACGTCGTAGGTCGTGGCGCGCTCGTCGACGGTCGCGGTGACATCGAGGAACGTCAGCTCGTCGGCGCCCTGACGGAAGTACTCCCGGGCGAGTTCGACGGGATCGCCCATGTCGCGGAGATTGTCGAAGTTGACCCCTTTGACGACGCGTCCGGCGGCGACGTCGAGACACGGGATGACGCGGCAGACGAGGCTCATCACAGCCTCGCGTTGTGGATCGCCGTCACGAGGATCGCGCGCGCGCCGAGCGCATAGAGCGCGTCCATCACCTGGTTGGCGTCCTTGCGCGGGCTCATGACCCGCACGGCCACCCACTCCGGGTCGCGCAGGGGCGAGATGGTGGGCGACTCGATGCCGGGAGCGAGCTTGGCCGCCTCGTCGACGAGCCTGGCCGGCAGGTCGTAATCGATGAGCACGTAGCGGCGGGCGACCATGACGCCGCGCAGGCGCCGCAGCAGCGTCTCGGTGCCCTCGGCCTCGGTGGGCCCGCTGATCAGCACGGCGTCCGACTCGAGGATCACCGGGCCGAAGATCTCCAGACCGGCCTGGCGCAGCGTCGTTCCGGTCGAGACGACGTCGGCGACGGCATCCGCCACTCCCAGGCGCACGGCCGACTCCACGGCGCCATCGAGAGGCACCAGGTCGACGGCGACGCCGTGGTCGTCGAGGAACCCGTCCACGAGCCCCGGATAGGCCGTGGCGACGCGCATCCCCTCGAGGTCCGTCACGTCGGCGAACCGGCCAGGGGGGCCCGCGAAGCGGAACGTGGAGCCGCCGAAGCCGAGGGCCTCGATCTCGCGGGCGCCCGGCATCCGCGCGTCGAGCAGCAGGTCGCGGCCGGTGATGCCGACGTCGAGGGCGCCGGACCCGACGTACGTCGCGATGTCCTTCGGGCGGAGGTAGAAGAACTCGACCTCGTTCTGAGGGTCGATGACGTGCAGGTCCTTCGGGTCGCGTCGACCGGTGTAGCCCGCCTCGTGGAGCATCTCGGAGGCGGTCTCGGCGAGCGAGCCCTTGTTCGGCACGGCGATTCGCAGCATGGCAGCGGGGCTTTCGGTTCGAGGGAGGAGGAAGGGGGCGCGCTCAGAGATGTCGGTAGACGTCTTCGAGGCTCAGCCCCTTCGCGAGCATCAGCACCTGCAGGTGGTACAGCAGCTGCGAGATCTCCTCGGCCGCGGCATCCGTCGACTCGTACTCGGCCGCCATCCAGACCTCGGCGGCCTCCTCCACGATCTTCTTGCCGATCGCGTGGACGCCCGCGTCCAGCTGCGCGACGGTGCCCGATCCCTCGGGGCGCTCAGCCGCTTTCGCGGCGAGCTCGGCGTACAGCGTGTCGAACGTCTTCACCATGCCAGGGTATCGAACCGGACGGATGCCGCGGCGCCGCGTGACGCGATCGACCCGTCAGTGCGCGTGGCGGGCCGCGGAGGCCCGGAGCCCGGCGATGGCGGCCTCGGGGTCGCTCGCCCCGAAGACGGCGGATCCTGCCACGAAGGTGTCGGCGCCCGCTTCGGCGGCCTCCGCGATCGTCGCCTCGCCGATCCCGCCGTCCACCTGCAGCCACACCGCTGACCCCCGGCGCCGCGCCTCGTCGGCGAGCCGGCGCAGCTTCGGCATCGTCTCGGGCATGAACGACTGGCCGCCGAAGCCCGGCTCGACGGTCATCACGAGGATCTGGTCGAAGTCGTTGAGCAGATCGAACAGGCTCTCGACGGCGGTGGCGGGTTTGATGGCGACGCCCGCGCGCGCACCCATTTCTCGCAGGCGCCGGGCGAGAGCCACGGGCTCGGTCGCGGCCTCGAGGTGGAACGTGACCGAGGCCGCACCCAGCTCGGCGTACTGCGGCGCCCAGCGGTCGGGGTCGGCGATCATCAGGTGCACGTCGAGCGGAATCGGGCTCGTCGCCTGGATGCGCTCGACCATCTGAGGCCCGAACGTGAGGTTGGGGACGAAGTGGTTGTCCATGACGTCGACGTGGACGTAATCCGCCGCGGCGATGCGGGCGAGCTCGGCCTGCATGTTGACGAAGTCGGCCGCCAGGATGCTCGGGTTGATGCGGATGCCGCCGTCGCGGCCGTTCTCGTCGCGGAGGGGCACGCGTCCATTATGGTCGAGCCGTGGACTCCATCACGGCGCTGCTCAGCGGTGCGATCGAAGAGGTCAGGCCTCTTTCCGGCGGGGCCCCGGCCTCGTACATCCCCGAGCTCGCGGATGTCGATCCGGAGCATCTGGCGCTTGCCGCCGTCGGACCGCGCGGCCGCGTGTGGTCTGCCGGCGACGACGACGTCGAGTTCACGATCCAGTCGATGTCGAAACCGTTCGTGCTGGCCCTCGCCCTCGTGGAGCACGGACTGGACGCCGTCATGGCGAAGGTGGGCGCCGAGCCCAGCGGCGAGCCGTTCAACGCCATCAGTCTCGAGGCCGGCACCGGCCGGCCGGCCAATCCGATGATCAACGCGGGGGCGATCGCCACGACCTCGCTGATCGGCGGCGACACGATCGAGGCGCGCACCGCCCGGATCATCGACCTGCTGTCGGGGTTCGCCGGACGTGAGCTGCGCGTGGACGAGGCGGTCTACGCGTCCGAGTCCGCCACCGGCGACCGCAACCGGGCGCTCGCGCACCTGCTGAAGTCCTACGACGTGATCGACGCGTCCGTCGACCTCGCCGTCGAGTCGTACTTCCGCCAGTGCTCGCTGCTCGTCACCGTCCGGGACCTCGCCGCGATGGCCGCCACTCTCGCCTTCGGCGGCTTCAACCCGACGACGAAGGTCCAAGTGGTCGAGGAGCGGGTCGCGCGCGACGTGCTGTCGATCATGGCCAGCTGCGGCATGTACGACTTCTCCGGCGAGTGGCTGCTGCGCGTCGGCCTGCCGGCGAAGAGCGGGGTGAGCGGTGGTCTCCTCGCGGTCGCGCCCTCGCAGTTCGGCGTCGCGGCGTTCAGCCCACGCCTGGACCGGCACGGCAACAGCGTGCGGGCCGTGGCCGTCGTCGAGGGACTCTCCGATCAGCTCGGGATGCACCTTCTGGAGCCGCACGAGAGCATCGCTGTTCCGGTGGTCGCCGTGCATCCCGGCGAGACGGGGCCCGTCGTGCGGCTGAGCGGAGAGCTCGGCTACGCGGGCGCCGAGCGCGTCTTCGCCGTGCTGCGAGAGCTCGCCACCGGTCTGCCTGCCGGGTCGACGGTGACGCTCGACGCGCGGGAGGTGGCGCGCGCACACCCCGGAGCGATGGCCGCCCTCCAGACCGAGTTCGACGGACTTCCCCTCGGCTTCGTGATCGAGCAGTGACCAGGGGCCGGAACGCCCGGGTGCGTCAGACCCGGCGCAGCAGCGAGATCGACATCGCGTCGGTGTTGTGGCGGTGCGGCCACAGCTGAGCGCGCCCGGAGCCGTCGTTCGGGACGGGAAGGTCGGGATCGGCATCCGA
This sequence comes from Microbacterium sp. CFBP9034, assembly GCF_034045255.1. Taxonomy (NCBI): domain Bacteria; kingdom Bacillati; phylum Actinomycetota; class Actinomycetes; order Micrococcales; family Microbacteriaceae; genus Microbacterium; species Microbacterium sp. CFBP9034. The sequence goes on along the minus strand of NZ_JAXCWC010000001.1, from coordinate 2,163,359 downwards.
GATGGCGATCAGCACGTCGCGTGCGGACAGCTCCTCCAGGGCGGCGCCCCATTCGCGTCGCACCTCGGCGACGACCCCGGCGGTCTCGGCGAGGTGGGGCGAGCACGTGACGTAGGCGACCACTCCCCCGGGTCTGAGCGCACCCACGGCCGCATTCAGGAGGTCCCGCTGCAGCTCGGTGAGCTCGGGCACGTCGCCCGGAGACTTGCGCCAGCGGGCCTCGGGCCGCCTGCGGAGCGCGCCGAGCCCGGTGCACGGGGCGTCCACGAGGATGCGGTCGTAGGTGTCCGGCGCCTCCCCGGCACGTTCCCGTCCGTCCTCCTCCGACACCGGCACCTCGAGCGGCACGCCTTCCAGCGCCCGCCGCACGAGGCCGGCACGAGACGGCGAGATCTCGTTCGCCTCGAGCGTCGCTCCGTGCGCGAGCGCCTCGGCGGCCAGAAGGGCGGTCTTGCCTCCGGGTCCGGCGCACAGGTCGAGCCACCGCTCACCCGGTCGCACGGGCAGCGCCCGGCTGAGCGCGAGCGCCGCCAGCTGCGAGCCCTCGTCCTGGACGCGCGTGCGCCCTTCGGAGCCGCGGATGACGGCCTCGGGGTCACCGCCGGAGAGCCGGAAGCCGAACGGGGAGAACGGCGTGCGTCGCGCGTCCTCGGGAACTTCGGCGATGCCGGGGAGTGCCACCATCGTGACGCGCGGCGCGGCGTTGTCGGCCGTGAGCAGCGCCTCGAGCTCGTCCGCGCGCCCCTCGGCGGCCAGTGCACGGCGGAACGCCCGCACCACCCAGACCGGGTGGGAGAACAGCAGGCCGAGCTTCTCGTCGTCGGAGCGGGCGCCCGCGGCGATGCGCGTCATCCAGTCTCCGGGTGTGTCCCGCGAGACTCGCCGGAGCACGGCGTTCGTGAAGCCCGCCGCTCCGCGGCTGCCCGCGGAGCGCGCCAGCTCGACGGACTCGTTGACGGCCGCGTGAGAGGCGACGCGCGTCGACAGCAGCTGGTGCACCCCGAGGCGGAGCGCGTCGAGCACCGCCGGATCGATCTCGGCGACGTCGCGGTCCGCCGCGATCGCGATGACGGCGTCGTAGGTGCCCTGCCTCCGGAGCGTGCCGTAGGTCAGCTCCGTGGCGAGGGCGGCGTCGGCCGTCGCGAGGCCGGCACGGCCGATGAGCGTCGGCAGGAGGAGGTTGGCGTACGCGTCGGACTCGTGGACGGCGCGGATCGTGTCGTACGCGACCCGGCGGGAGTCGGCGACGGCGCTCACAGGCCGGCCACCGGGTCGGCCGCGCGCCGGCCGCGCCACCAGTCCGCGGCGCGCATGGCGCCCTTGCCGGCGGGCTGCACGGAGTCGAGCGCGATCGGCTCGCTGCCCGTGCCCACCAGGACGTGGCGCTCGTGGAGGGCCATCGCGCCGGGAGCCAGGGTCGGCGCGTCCGGCGAGGCGGGCCGGGCGGCCAGGATCTTCAGCCGCGCGCCGTCGACGGTGGTGTGGGCTCCGGGCTCGGGCGTGACGCCGCGGATGCGTCCGAGCACCGACGCCCGGGGCTCCGACCACCGCACGGCGCCGTCGGCGTCGCCGAGCTTGGAGGCGTACGTCGGCTCGCCGGTCTGCGGCGTGGCGACGGCGGTTCCCGCCGCGATCGCGTCGATGACCTCGAGCAGCAGGTCGGCGCCGCTGTGCGCCAGCGAGGCGAGCAGAGCGCCGGCGGTGGCGTCGGAGGGCACCTCGTCCGCACGCTCCGCGAACACGGCCCCGGCATCGAGCTCGGGGACGAGCTGGAAGACGCTTGCACCCGTCCGCTCGTCGCCGGCGATGAGGGCATGCTGCACGGGCGCCGCTCCGCGCCACCGCGGCAGGAGCGAGAAGTGCAGGTTGATCCACCCGTGGGCCGGCGTGGAAAGCAGCGGCTCTCGGACGAGCCCGCCGTAGGCCACGATCACCCCGAGATCCGGAGCGAGCGCCGCGATCCGCCCGCTGACGTCGGCATCGAGCCGGTCGGCGCGGATCACACCGAGGCCCAGATCCGCCGCAGCCGCCGCGACGGGCGACGGGGTCAGGACGCGCTTGCGGCCGAGGGGCGCATCGCGGCGTGTGATCACCGCGGCGATGTCGTGATCGGATGCCGCGAGCCGGCGCAGAGACGGGACCGCCGGTTCGGGCGTGCCGGCGAAGACGAGGCGCATGGGGGGTTCCTCACAGATCGAGATCGGGCACGTCGACCCGGACTCTGAGTGTATTGCGGGGACCGGGTGTGCGCCCCTTCACCGGACGGCGGGAGGCGATCGCCTGGCTGACGACGGAGGCACGGAGACTCTCGGCGACCCGCGCGCCGAGCGCGTAGTCGAACCGCACCAGCGCTCGCATGGAGTCATCGTGGGCCAGCGGTCCGAGCACGGCGTCGCCGTCGAGCTCGGGCACCGCGGCACGCAGCGCGGCGATCGCGGCGTCGATGACCGGCAGCGTGCCGTCGAGCGCCGCGACGCGGACCGTGGGCGGCATGCGCAGGGGTGCGCGATCGGCGAGCTCGGCGCGCGCGTAGGCCGCGTGCGTCCACGTCGCGAGGGCACGCGCCACCGCTCCGGTGACGCCCACCAGGTGCACGGGCGCACCCGGTGCCGCCAGGGCCGCGGCGTTGGACCACCAGCGCAGGCAGGACTCGCCGATCCGCAGGTCGTCGGCGAGCAGCATCCGGTCGCCGTCGAGGAGGATCACGGCGCGGTACCCCCCGGAGGCGAGCGGCTCAGCGCCCCGGGTCGACACCACGAGCGCCGGTCGGGCGTCGACGTGGGTCACCGGGTGATCGCCGTCGGCGACGATGACCCTCACTCCGGGAAACGCGCGACCGAGCTCGTCGGCCGTGCGCTCGCTGCCCGACGACGCCATGCGCACCCGGGTGGACGGGCAGTCCGGGCACGTCCAGCCGCCGGCCGCACGGCCGCACCACGTGCACGTCGGCACCGCCCCCTGTCGGGCGGCGTGCAGCGGGCCGCCGCAGTGGGTGCAGCGGGCCGGATGCCGGCACTCGGCGCACACCAGCACGGGCGCGTAGCCGGGCCTTGAGACCTGCACGAGCACGGGACCGTGCGCGAGCGCCTCCCTCGCGGCCGCGAACGCGGCCGAGGGCACGCGGGATCCGCGGGCCTCGCCCTCGCGCGTGGCGCTCAGCACGACCCGCGGGCTCGGACGCCGGGTGGCGGGGAGATCGCGCACCCAGCCCAGCGCGACGAGCCGCTCGACGTCGGTGGTGCGGGTGTGTCCGGCGAAGACCAGGGCGCCGCCGTCGAGCTCCTGGCGGAGCAGCGCGGCGTCGCGTGCGTGCACGCCGGGGCTCAGCTGCTCGGCGAGCAGCGGATCGCCGTCGTCCCACAGCGCGACGAGGCCGAGATCGTGGACCGGGGCATACACGGCCGAGCGATTGCCGATGACGATGCACGGCACCTCCGCGAGGGTGCGCAGGAACGCGGCATACCGCACCGGCGAGCTCTGCTGGGCATCGTGGCGCACGACGGCCTCCGGCGGGACGCGCCCCGCCAGCACCGCCTCGAGCTGCGCCCGGTCGCGATGGTCGGGCACCACCAGGATCGCGCTGCGCCCAGAGGCGAGGGCGCGCACCGCGGCGGCGACGAGCAGCACCGCCCACGAACCCACGGCCTCGCCCCCGGGGAGGTCGTCGGTGGTCGGCGGTGCGTCGACCGCGAGCCGTGCGGCGGCATCGATGGCGTCGCCGAAACCGGGGTAGGTCCCGAGCACGGACTCCGACCATGACCGGACGCGATCGTCGACCCGCGGGGGCTGCGGAGCGTCGGCGGCGAGCCAGGCCTTCTCGGCACGCACCATGCGCTTGGGGATTGCCAGGCGCAGGATGTCGCCCGCCGAGCCCGCGGCGCGGTCGGCGCAGCGCCGCGCCAGGGCGTAGAGCCGCGGCGTCAGGACGCGGACGGGCGAGACGACGGCGTCGAGCTCGGACAGCGGGCGGTCGGAGGCATCCGGCTCCCCCACCTCCACGAGGTACCCGTCGACCACGCGTCCCGCGGTGCGCAGCGGCACGCGCACGCGCACCCCCGGGACCGCGGCGCTCTCGAGCTCGGCGGGGATCGCGTAGTCGAACAGGCGGTCGAGCTGCGGCAGCGGCGAGTCGATGAGGACGCGCGCCACCCGCCGCGCGGTCATGCCAGACCTCCGGCGGCCCCCGGCCTCACGTCAGAGTCCGGCGGCGGCGCGGAGGTCGTCTGCGCGGTCGGTGCGCTCCCAGGTGAACTCGGGCAGCTCGCGCCCGAAGTGCCCGTAGGCCGCCGTCTTCGCGTAGATCGGGCGCAGCAGGTCGAGCTGGTCGATGATCGCCTTCGGCCGGAGGTCGAACACGTCGAGGATCGCCCGGGTGATCGCCTCGTCGGAGACCCGGCCGGTGCCGAACGTCTCGACGTAGAGCCCGACCGGCTTGGCCTTGCCGATCGCGTAGGCGACCTGCACCTCGAGTCGGTCGGCGAGTCCGGCGGCGACGGCGTTCTTCGCGACCCACCGCATCGCGTAGGCGGCCGAGCGGTCGACCTTCGACGGGTCCTTGCCGCTGAACGCCCCGCCGCCGTGCCGGGAGGCGCCGCCGTACGTGTCGATGATGATCTTGCGGCCGGTGAGGCCCGCGTCGCCCTTGGGGCCGCCGATGACGAAGGGACCGGCAGGGTTGATGTAGTACTTCACGCCGGAGGCGTCGAGCCCGGTCGCCTCGAGCACGGGGTCGATGACCTCGGCCCGCACGGCGGCGCGCAGCGCCTTCTGCGAGATGTCGGGCTGATGCTGGGTCGACAGCACGATCGAGTCGACCGTGCGCGGGGTGTCGCCGTCGTAGCCGAGGGTGACCTGGGTCTTGCCGTCGGGGCGCAGGAACGGCAGCTCGCCGGAGCGGCGGACGTCGGCAAGGCGCTCCGCCATCCGGTGCGCGGTCCATGCCGCCATGGGCATGAGCTGCGGCGTCTCGGTGGTCGCGTAGCCGAACATGATGCCCTGGTCGCCGGCGCCCTGCAGGTCGTGCGGGTCCTCCGACCCGTCCTCGCGGCGCTCGAAGGCCTTGTCGACGCCGGCGGCGATGTCGGAGGACTGTGCGCCGATCGAGACGCTCACGCCGCAGGAGTCGCCGTCGAAGCCGGTCTCGCTCGAGGTGTAGCCGATGCGGTTCACCACTCCGCGCACGATCGCCGGGATCTCGACGTAGGCCGAGGTGGAGACCTCGCCGGCGACGTGGACCAGACCCGTCGTGACGAGGGTCTCGACGGCGACGCGGCCGCGCGGATCGGCGGTGAGGATCGCGTCGAGGATGCTGTCCGAGATCTGGTCGCAGATCTTGTCGGGGTGCCCCTCGGTGACGGATTCGGACGTGAACAGACGCAGTTCGGTCATCGATGCTCCAGATCGGAAGAGTGCAGGCACCAGTATGCCCCCGGAGGCGGACAGCGCCGCCCCGGGGGCATCAGAAGGTCATACGCCTATTCGATGTGACGCAGGCGCAGCTTGTCTTCGTGGATCTCGTGCATCGCGATCGTCAGCGGCTTGTCCTCGACGGTGGAGTCCACCAGCGGGCCGACGTTGTCGAAGAGGTTGCCCTCGTGCAGGTCGGAGTAGTAGTCGTTGATCTGACGGGCGCGCTTGGACGCGAAGATCACCAGCTGGTACTTCGAGTCGACCTTCTCGAGAAGGCTGTCGATGGGGGGCTCGATGATGCCCTGGTTCGTTCCTGCCATGGGAATCCTCCTGGATCGGATGACGGGTGGAAAGGTCTGAGGCCTCGGACGCGCCGAGGCATCCTGCCATTCTACGCCAGCGGCTGCGAATCAGCGCGCAAGGCGTGCCACCTCGTCCGCCGCACGCGCCACGTCGTCGTTCACGACGCGGAAATCGAACTCGCCCTGGGAGGCCAGCTCGGTCTTGGCGGTGCGGAGGCGGCGGGCGCGCTCCTCGTCGTCTTCGGTGCCCCGCCCGACCAGGCGCTGGACGAGCTCGTCCCAGCTGGGTGGCAGCAGGAACACCAGCGTCGCGGACGGATCAGCGGCGCGTACCTGGCGTGCTCCCTGCAGGTCGATCTCGAGGAGTGCCGTTCGGCCGTCGGCGAGCACCTTCTCGATCGGCGCTCGTGGCGTGCCGTAGCGGTGGGCGTTGTGCACGGTCGCGTACTCCAGCAGCTCCCCCGCCGCGACCAGCCGATCGAACTCGGCGTCGTCGACGAAGAAGTAGTGCTCGCCGTCCACCTCGCCGGGGCGCGCGGCGCGCGTCGTGGCTGAGACGGACAGGTGGATCTCGGGGTGGTGGTCCTTGATGTGCGCCGCGACGGTGCCTTTGCCGACGGCGGTCGGGCCGGCGAGGACGACCAGCCGGCTGCGGCCGCCGCGGGGCGCGAGCTCGGGCCACCGCTCATCGAGGAAGCGCCGGAGCTGGTCGCGCTGCCGCGTGCCGAGGCCGCCCAGCCGCTTGACCGGCGAGATCGCGAGCTCCGCGAGAATACGGTCCCGCTTGCCTTCGCCGATGGCCGGGATCGCCGTCAGGAACTCCGTCACGCGCATGGCCCCGGCCGGCGACTCCGGCTCGGCCAGCGCACGACGCAGCAGCTCCTGCGGCGTGATGACGCGCATGGCGACGTCCTTCTTCAGTGCGGCGCGCTCTCGGCGCGCGGCGACGGCGCGACGGGATGCCGCGACCCGGTCGACGTCGGGAGGGGTGCGGGCGTCAGCCACGGGCACCTCCGGTGTACAGCGCCGCGCGTTCCTCGATCCTGCCGGCGAGGCCGTCGGGTCCCGCGCCGAGGATGCTGCGACTCTCGGACGCGATGACGTTGGGTGCGAGCGCCCCGAACAGCGTCGGCAGGTCGGCCGGAAGCGCACCCTGGGCGCCGAATCCGGGCACGAGCAGGGGTGCACCGAGCAGGGCCTCGTCGGGGAGCCCGATCACGGTGCGGTCGACCGTCGCTCCGACCACGAGCCCGATCGGCCCGAGACCGCCCGAGAACGCGCCGGAGCCGTTGATCCAGCCGACGTCGCGTGCGACCCGTTCCGCGACCGACTCGTCGTCGGTCGCGGCGACGTCGATCGTGCGGGCGCTCTGGATCGCGTAGGCCTCGGGGTTGCTCGTCGCCGCGAGCACGAATGCGCCCTTGTCGGCGCGCACCGCCGTGGTCAGGGTCGTGCGCAGCGACTCCGGGCCGAGGTAAGGGCTGAGGGTCAGGGCATCGGCTTCGAGCGGCGAGCCCGCGGTCAGCCACGCCGCGGCGTATCCGTCCATCGTCGAACCGATGTCGCCGCGCTTGGCGTCGGCGATCAGGATGAGCCCGGCGTCGCGGGCTGCGGCCATGACGTCCTCGAGTGCGGCGAAGCCCTTCGAGCCGAAGCGCTCGAAGAACGCCACCTGCGGCTTGACGATGCCGACACGCCCGGCGGCGGCTTCGACGACGCGCAGCCCGAACTCCCGCACGCCGGTGGCCGAGGCATCCAGACCCCACTCGGCGAGCAGATGCTCGTGCGGATCGATCCCCACGCACAAGGGGCCCCGCGCGTCGAGGGTGTCGCGCAGGCGCTCGCCGAACGACGTCACGCGCGCACCGCCCGATCGGCCGCGTACTCCTGGAGGCTTCTCACCGCGAAGCCCTCGCGCAGCACCGGGAGGGCGCTCACGGCGGCGCCGAGCACGGCCATCGTCGTGAACAGCGCCTTGTCGCCGGCCACGGCGGCTGCGCGGATCTCGTAGCCGTCGGCGCGCGCGCTGCCGCCGCTCGGGGTGTTGACCACCATGTCGATCTCGCCGGCGTTGATCAGATCGACGATGTTGGTCGCGCCCGACTCCTGGGTCTCGGAGTACTTGTTCACCACGCGCACCGCGATGCCGTTGCGCGCGAGGATCTCGGCGGTGCCCTCGGTGGCGAGGATCTCGAAGCCGAGCTCCTGCAGCCGGTGGGCGGGGAGGATGACGGCGCGCTTGTCGCTGTCGGCGACGGAGATGAAGACGGTGCCCTCGAGCGGCATGCCGCCGTACGCGGCCTCCTGCGACTTGGCGAACGCCGTCGGGAAATCGCGGTCGATGCCCATGACCTCGCCGGTCGAGCGCATCTCCGGACCGAGCACCGAATCCACCGTCTGGCCGTCGGCAGTGCGGAACCGCTTGAAGGGCAGCACGGCCTCCTTGACGGCGACCGGAGCGTCGAGCGGCACCCGCGATCCGTCCTGGGCGGGCAGCAGGCCCTCGGCCTTCAGCTCGGCGATGGTCGACCCGGCCATGATGCGGCTGGCGGCCTTCGCGAGCGGGATGCCGAGCGCCTTCGACACGAACGGCACCGTGCGGCTCGCCCGCGGGTTCGCCTCGATGACGTAGAGCACCCCGGCCGAGATCGCGAACTGCACGTTCAGCAGCCCCATCACCCCGACGCCCTCGGCGATGGCGTGCGTGGCGACCCGCACGCGGTCGATGTCGGTGCGGCCCAGACTCACCGGCGGCAGCGTGCAGCTCGAGTCGCCCGAGTGGATGCCGGCCTCTTCGAGGTGCTCCATGACGCCGCCGATGTACAGCTCGGTGCCGTCGAACAGGGCGTCCACGTCGATCTCGATCGCGTCGTCGAGGAAGCGGTCGACCAGCAGTGGCTTGCCCGGCTCGACGATGACCTCGCCGGCGGTGCGGACGAAGTAATCGCGCAGGCTCACGGTGTCGTAGACGATCTCCATGCCGCGGCCGCCGAGCACGAAGCTGGGGCGCACGAGCACGGGGTAGCCGATCTCCTCGGCGATCGTCACCGCGCCATCCACGTCCACGGCCGTGCCGTGCCGGGGCGCGACGAGGCCCGCGTCGTCGAGCAGCCGCGAGAACAGCTCGCGCTCTTCGGCGAGGTCGATCGCGGCGGGCTTCGTGCCGAGGATGTTGTAGCCGGCGTCCTCGATGCCCTTCGCGAGTCCGAGCGGCGTCTGGCCTCCGAGCTGGCAGATGACGCCGAGGATCGTCCCCGAGCGCGATTCGGCGTGGAGCACCTCGAGGACGTCCTCGAGCGTCAGCGGCTCGAAGTAGAGGCGGTCCGACGTGTCGTAGTCCGTCGACACCGTCTCGGGGTTGCAGTTGACCATGACGGTCTCGTACCCGGCGTCGGAGAGGGCGAACGAGGCATGCACGCACGAGTAGTCGAACTCGACGCCCTGCCCGATGCGGTTGGGGCCCGAGCCGATGATCACGATCTTGGTGCGGTCCGAGGGCGAGACCTCGGTCTCGAAGTCGTAGCTGGAGTAGTGGTACGGGGTGAGCGCGGGGAACTCCCCCGCGCAGGTGTCCACCGTCTTGTAGACGGGGCGCAGGCCGAGCCCGTGACGGATGCCGCGGACCTCGGCCTCGCCGATGCCGCGGAGCTGCGCGAGCTGGGCGTCGCTGAAGCCGTGCTCCTTGGCGATGCGGAGGGTCGCCGCATCCAGCTCGCCGGCCTGTCGCACGAACTCGGCGACCTCGTTGATCAGCACGATCTGGTCGAGGAACCACGGATCGATCTTGGTGGCCTCGAATGCCTGCTCGACGGTCGCGCCCTGGCGCAGCGCCTGCTGGAGCACGACGATGCGCCCGTCCGTGGGCTTCTTCGAGATCTCCAGCAGCTCTTCCGCCGAGCGCGGCTGGGGGCCCCAGTGGAAGCTCGAGCCGCGCTTCTCGAGGGAGCGCAGCGCCTTCTGCAGGGCCGTGGCGTAGTTGCGTCCGATCGCCATCGCCTCGCCCACCGACTTCATGGTGGTGGTCAGGGTCGTGTCCGCCGCGGGGAACTTCTCGAAGTTGAAGCGCGGGACCTTGACCACGACGTAGTCGAGCGTCGGCTCGAAGCTGGCGGGCGTCACCTTCGTGATGTCGTTCGGGATCTCGTCGAGGCGGTAGCCGATGGCGAGCTTGGCGGCGATCTTCGCGATCGGGAAGCCGGTGGCCTTGGAGGCCAGCGCCGAGGACCGTGACACCCGGGGATTCATCTCGATGACGATGATGCGGCCGTCCGCGGGATCGATCGCGAACTGGATGTTGCAGCCGCCCGTGTCGACGCCCACCGCGCGGATGATGTCGATGCCGATGTCGCGGAGCTTCTGGTACTCCCGGTCGGTGAGGGTCAGCGCCGGTGCGACGGTGATGGAGTCGCCGGTGTGCACGCCCACCGGGTCGACGTTCTCGATCGAGCAGACGACCACCGTGTTGTCGGCGGTGTCGCGCATGAGCTCGAGCTCGTACTCCTTCCACCCGAGGATCGACTCCTCGAGCAGGACCTCGGTGGTCGGCGAATCACGGAGGCCCGCGCCGGCGATGCGCCGCAGATCGTTCTCGTCGTAGGCGAAGCCCGAGCCGAGGCCGCCCATCGTGAAGCTGGGTCGCACCACGAGCGGGTAGCCGAGGTCGGCTGCCCCCGCGAGCACCTCGTCCATCGTGTGGGCGATGTGGCTGCGGGCGACGTCGGCGCCGGCGTCGAGCACCAGCTGCTTGAAGATCTGACGGTCTTCGCCCTTGTTGATCGCCTCGAAGTTCGCCCCGATCAGCTCGACGTCGTACTTCTCGAGTATCCCGTTGTTGTGCAGGTCGATCGCGGCGTTCAGTGCCGTCTGGCCGCCGAGGGTCGGCAGGATGGCATCGGGCTTCTCCTTGGCGATGATCGTCTCGATGACCTGCCACGTGATCGGCTCGATGTAGGTCGCATCGGCGAAGTCGGGGTCGGTCATGATCGTGGCCGGGTTCGAGTTGACCAGGATGACGCGCACGCCCTCCTCGCGCAGCACCCGGCAGGCCTGCGTGCCGGAGTAGTCGAACTCGCACGCCTGGCCGATGACGATGGGGCCGGATCCGATCACGAGGACCGAGTTGATGTCGTCGCGCTTAGGCATTCTTGTCCTTCTGGGTCGTGACCACGAGGTCACGGAAGCGATCGAAGAGGTAGTTGGCGTCATGCGGGCCGGCGGCCGCCTCGGGGTGGTACTGCACGGAGAACGCGGGGATGTCCAGGGCGCGGAGCCCTTCCACCACGTCGTCGTTGAGGCCCACATGGCTGACCTCGACGCGGCCGTAGCCGTTCGGGCTGTCGAACTCGCCCTCGATCGGCGCATCGACGGCGAACCCGTGGTTGTGCGCCGTGATCTCCACGCGGCCGGTCGTCTTGTCGAGCACCGGCTGGTTGATGCCGCGGTGTCCGAAAGGCAGTTTGAAGGTTCCGAGACCGAGCGCGCGGCCGAGCAGCTGGTTGCCGAAGCAGATGCCGAAGAACGGCAGTCCGTCATCGAGCACCGCACGGAGGAGCTCGACGTGGTCGTCCGAGGCCGCCGGGTCGCCGGGGCCGTTGGAGTAGAACACCGCGACCGGGTCGATGGCGCGGATGTCGTCGATCGTCGCGTCCTGCGGCAGGACGTGCACGTCGAAGCCGCGCGCCGCGAGGTTGTTGATGGTCGCCTGCTTGACGCCGAGATCGAGGACGGCGAGGTTGCCGACGCGTTCGACGGTCGCGCGGGTGATCTCCGCCACGGAGACCGAGACCGACGCCGACAGGTTCTGACCGGTCATCGCGGGCGCCTCGCGCACGAGGGCCAGCTGCTGATCCGCGTCGAGCGCGGCCGCGTCTCCCGAGAAGATGCCGCCGCGCATGCTGCCCGCTGAGCGGATGTGACGGGTGACCGCGCGGGTGTCGATGCCGCTGATGCCGATGACGCCGTCGCTGACGAGGGCGGCGTCGAGCGATTCGTCGGCGCGCCAGTTGGACACCACGCGGGACGGGTCGCGCACGATGTAGCCCGACACCCAGATGCGGCGCGACTCGTGGTCTTCGCCGTTCATGCCGGTGTTGCCGATGTGGGGCGCCGTCTGCAGGACGATCTGCCCGGCGTAGGAGGGGTCGGTGAGGGTCTCCTGGTAGCCGGTCATCCCGGTGGCGAAGACCACTTCGCCGAGCGTCGTGCCGAGGGCGCCGTAGGCGCGGCCGACATGGCGCGTGCCGTCCTCCAGGACGAGCAGGGCCGGGTCGGACTGGAACAGGGAGGTCATTCGTCGGTTCCCGTCTGGGTGGAGGTCAGGATGCCGGACACCGCGTCGGCGAGGGCGCGGGCCGGGGCATCCTGCGGGCGGAAGTAGGAGTCGACGACCGTGTGGGCGTCGGTGCGCCAGGCGATGCGTACGAGGCCGCCGGGTTCGACGACCCGGTCGATCGCGACGGTGGACTGGCCGGCGTCCACGATCCGGTCCGTCGTGAGGACGAAGCGGTCCTGGCCGGTCAGATCGATCGCCACACCGGCGTCGGCCACGGTGACGCCGGCCTTGCTGCGGAACCCGAGGCCGGGCGCGGCGATCCGCTCGAGAGGCGTGTCGTGCTTCGTCGTCGCGACGTAGAGCGCGTCGAAGGTGGCCACGATCGCGGCATCCGCCGGCAGCTCGCCGGGCTGGATCAGCGGAGCGGCATCGCGGCGGGTGCGGCGGCGCCAGGCCCAGACGCCGAGCCCGATGAGCACCACGACGACCGCCACGATGACGGTGAGGGCGCCTTCGCGGGTCATGCGCGGACCCCCGGCGCGTCGAGCAGCGCGCCGTCGGCGACCGTCACGGTGCCGGCGTGCAGCGTCCAGCGCACCTCGCCGGGCAGCTCGCGCCCGAGGTAGGGCGAGTTGATGCTCCGACCGCGGAGGTCGTCCTTCGTGAAGGTGCGCACCGGCGACGGGTCGTAGAAGGAGAGGGAGGCGGGCTGGCCCTCGGTCAGCGGCGTGCCGTGTCCTCGGAGACGTCCGATGCGAGCCGGCTCGCGCGACATCACGCGTGCCACGTCGCCCCAGGTCAGGAGGCCCGTGTCGACCATGGCCTGCTGAACGACCCTCAGCGCGCTCTCGAGGCCGACCATGCCGTTCGCGGCCGCGTGCCACTCGCACGCCTTGGACTCGGCGGGATGCGGCGCGTGATCGGTCGCGACGATGTCGATCGTGCCGTCGGCGAGGCCCTCGCGGACCGCGAGCACATCCTCTTCGCGCCGCAGCGGCGGATTCACCTTGAAGCGCGCGTCATAATCGCGGACGAGCTCGTCGGTGAGGAGGAGGTGGTGCGGCGTCACCTCGGCGGTGACGTCGACGCCGCGCTTCTTGGCCCAGCGGATGATGTCGACCGACCCTGCCGTCGACAGGTGGCAGACGTGCAGGCGCGAGCCGACATGCTCGGCGAGCAGCACGTCGCGCGCGATGATCGACTCCTCGGCGACCGCGGGCCAGCCGGCGAGACCGAGCTCGGCCGAGACGGCGCCCTCGTTCATCTGGGCGCCCTCGGTGAGTCGGGGATCCTGCGCGTGCTGGGCGATGACGCCGTCGAACGCCTTCACGTACTCGAGCGCGCGGCGCATGATCAGCGGGTCCCACACGCAGAAGCCGTCGTCGCTGAAGACGCGAACCCGGGCGCGGGAGTCGGCCATGGCGCCGAGTTCCGCGAGCCGTTCGCCCTTCTGCCCGACCGTGACGGCGCCGATCGGCTGCAGCGTGACGAAGCCCGCCGCCTCGCCGAGCGCGAGCTCCTGCTCGACGACCCCGGCGGTGTCGGCGACGGGCGAGGTGTTCGGCATCGCGAACACCGCGGTGTACCCGCCCGCTGCGGCCGCGCGCGATCCGGTCAGGATCGTCTCGGATGCCTCGTACCCGGGTTCGCGCAGGTGCGTGTGCAGGTCCACCAGGCCGGGCAGCAGCACAAGTCCTTCGGCGTCGACCACCGTCGCGCCGGCCCGGCTGAGGCCCGGGCCGATCTCCGCGATCCGGCCGTCCGCGACGATCACGTCGGCGGTGGCGGATCCCTCGACCCGGGCCCCGCGGAAGAGGAGGGTCTCGGTCGCCGAGCCGCCGCCGGCGTATCCCCGTCCGCTCATGGTGTCTGGCCCTTCTCGGAGTCCGTCGTGGTATCGGTGTCGCGCTCCGCGCCTGCCAGAAGCAGGTAGAGCGCGGCCATGCGCACCGAGACGCCGTTCGCGACCTGCTCGAGCACGGTCGAGCGGGGCGAGTCCGCGGCCTCTGCGGAGATCTCGAGGCCCCGGTTCATGGGGCCGGGGTGCATGACAATGCTATCGGCCCCGAGAGCGGCCAGCCGCCCGGCGTCGAGCCCCCAGCGTCGGGAATACTCCCGTTCAGTCGGGAAATACGCGGCGTTCATGCGCTCGAGCTGGATGCGGAGCATCATCAGCGCGTCCGGTCCTGCGGCGATCGTCTCGTCGAGGTCGTACGAGATGCGGGCGGGCCAGGCCGAGACATCCTGCGGCACGAGCGTCGGCGGCGCGACCAGCGTCACCTGCGCGCCCAGCGTGTCGAGGAGCCACACGTTCGAGCGGGCGACGCGCGAGTGCAGGATGTCACCGACGATCGTGACTTTGACCCCCGCCAGATCACGGCCTCGGCTGTCGGCGCCGAACCGGCGCTTGCGGATCGTGTAGGCGTCGAGCAGGGCCTGCGTCGGATGCTCGTGGGTGCCGTCTCCCGCGTTCACGACGCCGGCGGTGATCCAGCCGCTCGTGGCCAGGGTGCGGGGCGCCCCGGACGCTCCGTGGCGGATGACCACGGCATCCGCACCCATCGCCTGCAAGGTCTGCGCGGTGTCCTGGAGCGACTCGCCCTTGGAGACGCTCGAGCCCTTGGCGGAGAAGTTGATGACGTCGGCCGAGAGTCGCTTGGCCGCGGCCTCGAACGAGATGCGGGTGCGCGTGGAGTCCTCGAAGAAGAGGTTCACGACCGTCTTGCCGCGCAGCGTGGGCAGCTTCCTGACCTCGCGCTGCTGGGTGTCGGCCATGTCCTCGGCGACGTCGAGGATGCGCAGCGCATCGCTGCGCGAGAGGGTCTTGGTGTCGAGGAGGTGCCTCATGACTCGATCGTCACCTCCTCGCGGCCGTCGGTCTCCGACAGCCGCACGTTGACGCGCTCGTCCCGCGAGCTCGGAAGGTTCTTGCCCACGAAGTCGGGCCGGATCGGCAGCTCGCGATGGCCTCGATCGACGAGCGTCGCGAGCCGCACCGCCGCGGGGCGCCCGATGTCCTGCAGGGCGTCGAGCGCGGCCCGGATGCTGCGTCCCGAGAACAGGACATCGTCGACGAGGACGACGGTCTTGCCGTCGATGCCGCCCGGCGGGATGGCGGTCGGCTGCGGGGCGCGCGTCGGATTGCGGTGCAGGTCGTCGCGGTACATCGTGACGTCGAGCGCGCCGACCGGCACGCGTGCTCCGCCGAACTCGGCGACGAGCGCCGCGATGCGGTGCGCGAGGGTGACTCCTCGAGTGGGGATGCCGAGGAGGACGAGATTCTCTGGGCCTCTGTTGGACTCCAGGATCTCGTGGGAGATCCGAGTCAAAGCCCGGGCGATGTCGGCCTCGTGCAGCACGGTTCGCGTGCTCATCCGCCGCTCCCTTCTCCGCCTCACGGGACGGTGTTAAAGGTTGCTGTGGTTCCCCGACAGCCTAGCAGTCGCGCACGCCGGTATCAGGTGAGGGGGCTCCTCCCTCGATAGCGGCAAGGCCCGCATGGGCATCACACGGGGAAAGGTGCAGGACATGGACTATTCATCCGAGCGTGGATCGGCGCGGCTGATCGACGCATACAAGAACCGCGGAATGGAGTTCGGCGACGAGCTGGTGAGCCGCCTGTCCGACTCGCTCGAGCCGTTCGACATCCACGACGTGTTCATCAAGGGCATCGTGCATCCGGATTACCTTCGCGCAGGGTTCTCCGTCAGCGGCGAGGACGAGGCTGCGAAGGCCGTGGTGCGGGTGCTGGGCACGCTCAAGGAGGTCCCCCTCTCGCAGATCCGGCTCTTCCCGAAGGGGATTCCGTGGCCGGAGATCTTCAACGTCGAGATCGTCGTCGGGCAGCGCTGAGTATCCGAGGGCGGCGGTCATCATGCGATTGACAGCGGACCGGGGCATCGTTCAGGTGCACCCGACACGGCGATGCAACCTGACGTGCCTGCACTGCTACTCGTCGTCCGGCCCGCGCATCGACGCCACGACGCCCATCGAGCAGCTCGCAGGGGCGCTCGACGATGCCGCCGCCCTCGGCTACAGCGTGCTCAGCGTGTCGGGCGGAGAGCCTCTGCTCTACCGCCCGCTGCTCGAGCTCCTCGACCACGCGCGTTCCCTCGGGATGCGCACGACGGTCACCACCAACGGTCTCCTCCTCTCGGAGCGACGACTCGCCGAGCTCGCCGGTCGTGTCGACGTGATGGCGATCTCGGTGGACGGGCGGCCCGAGACGCACGACGTCATGCGCAACAGCGCGGGGGCCTTCGCGAAGCTCGAGGCCCGCCTCCCGCACGTGGCGCGCTCGGGCATCCCGTTCGGATTCATCACGACGCTCACGCAGACGAATGTGGACGAGGTGGAGTTCGTCGTCGGCCTCGCAGCCCGTTTCGGTGCCGCGCTCGTGCAGGTACATCCGCTCGAGCCGGTCGGCGCCGCACGGCACAATCTCGCAGGCTCGGTTCCCGACGAGCAGGAACTCGGATTCGCGATGTTCGAGGGGCTCATGCAGTCGGCCATGCAGGATGGCGTGAAGGTGCACGTCGACGTCGCGCGCGCCGGCGACATCGCTGCACTTGCGATGCCTGCGGCGGGTGCCGAGCGAGGGCGACTCGGGGACTGGCTCTCGCCGCTCGTCATCGAGACCGACGGCACGGTCGTGCCGATGACCTACGGCTTCGCGCGGCGATTCGCGCTCGGATCGCTCCCAGATGGTTCGCTCGCCGATCTCGCACGCGGGTGGGACGAGCGACCGTTCATCGAGCTGTGCGCCGCGGTGCGCGACCGGATCCTGGGCGAGCGGCGTCCGTTCTTCAACTGGTACGAAGAGGTCCGGCATGCCGCGGCGCGATCCGTGGGGGCGCGCAACCTGGGGCTCACCCCGGTGTGACCGGCGCCGTCAGGCCGCAGGCGCCTCGGCGCCGACCTGGCTGGCACGGATCGGGTGTCCCTGGCTGGTGAGGCACTTGCCGCTGGCGAGATCCCACTTCCAGTCGTGCAGTGAGCAGGTGAGCACGCCGTCCTCGATCTTGCCGGTCTTGGTGAGGTCTGCGCGCAGGTGCGGGCAGCGCCGCTGCACGACCCAGTCGCCCAGCTGCGCGTCCTCGGTCTGGTCCGTCTGCTCCGCGTACCAGTTCTCGACGTACTCGATGCGGTCGCGCGAGAGGCACTTCAGGAACGTGGTCAGGAACTCGTTGAACTTGCCGCTGCGCCCGACCGAGAATTGCATTGACAGGAAGATCGAGTTCGACCAGTCGATCTCGTGGTCGGCGATGTTCGTCGAGACGAGATCCGCGGGGATCGTGTACCAGTAGATGCAGTCCTCCCCCGCGTACTCACGCACCTTGGCTTTCGGGAAGTCCACGACCATGTCGAGGTCTCCGATGCGGAAGCGGACGTTGCCGCCGACTCCGTTGCGGATCGTGCGCGCGCGGCGCAGGAGCGGCTCCCACCACTCCTTGATGGCGGCGAGCATCTCGTCGGGCGGCAGCACGGGGGCGCGCGAGGCCTCCTCCGCCCGCACCTCGTCCTGGCGCGTATCGCGCTGCTCGGCGAGGTAGGCCCACTTGTCGTCGAAGATGCGGTCGATCTCGGCGTCGGTGTAGAGCGTCTGAGTCACCGACAGCTCGCCGCCGTTCAGCTCGACCACCGTGCCGGGCACGAACTCATAACCCTTCTGCGCAGGGCGCTGCACGGCCATGTGTGCCAGGAACTGGCGCTGATCGGTGAAGATCGAGTCGCCCTCGATGCCGTAGCCGTTGTACTTGAAGAGCTCTTCACGCAGGAACATCGGCGGACCGGCCATCGGGAAGACGTGCTCGGAGTCCACCTTCTCGATGTAGTACATCGCGCGCTTGTTCTGCGCGTCGCGCTTGAGCTTGGCGAAGTTCTGCTTGGCGTCCTGCGGCAGGTCGTAGACCATGGGCCACCAGATGGCGCCGGACACCTGCGTGAAGTAGGCCTCGGGCTTCGAGAACGACATCAGCTTGTCGAGGTCGAGCGGGTGGGAGTCGTTCTGGTTGAGGATGCTGGCCGTGCCGTCGTCGACGCTCAGCGACGAGTCGCCGATCGGGCCGTCGCTCGGCGCGCGCAACGGGGTCACCATGATCTTCAGGTCACCGAACTCGAGCGCTACGCCCGCCTGCGTGTAGATGATGTTCTCGTACCCGAGCCGCCGCAGATCCTGCTCGAGGTCGTCGGTCGGATAATCCGGCAGCAGCACCCTGATGGACTTCGGGATGTGACGCTGCATGAGCGCCGGATCGAAGTGGTCGCGGTGGCGGTGCGAGATGTAGAGGAAGTCGGCGTTGCCGTACTTCGCCCAGTCGAGCGCCCGGTTGTCGGGGAACGGGAACCAGGATCCGAAGAACGTCGGACCGATGACAGGGTCGCAGAGGATGCTCCCTCCCGCCGTCTCGATGAACATTCCGGCGTGGCCGAGGCCAGTGATGCGCATGCTCGCTCCTTCCTCGACAAGTCTACGAGAGGGGGCCGCCCCGCCTCGGACGCGCGCCAGGCGCGCTCAGTCGTCGAAGAGGCCACGGATGTCGTCTGCCGAGAGCTCCTGGCCGAACAGGGCGTCGTCGTCCATGACCGAGCGGAACAGGCGGGCCTTGCGCTGCTGCAGGGCCATCACCTTCTCCTCGATCGTTCCCTCGGCGATGAGGCGGTAGACCATGACGGTCCGCGTCTGTCCGATCCGGTGCGCGCGATCGACGGCCTGCGATTCGGCGGCGGGGTTCCACCACGGGTCGAGGAGGAACACGTAGTCGGCCTCGGTCAGCGTCAGTCCGAACCCGCCGGCCTTGAGGCTCACGAGGAACACCGGGGCCTCTCCCCCGCGGAACGCCGCGATGGCCGCGTCGCGGTCTCGGGTGGAGCCGTCCAGATACGCGAACGGGATGCCGCGTTCCTCGAGCTGTGCGGCGACGAGTCCGAGGAACGAGGTGAACTGGCTGAACACCAGCGCGCGGTGCCCCTCGGCGAGCACCTCATCGAGCTGTTCGAAGAGAGCGGTGAGCTTGCTCGGGGCGATGTCCGCATGGGAGGGGTCGATGAGCTCGGGCGCAAGACTCAGGATCCGCAGCAGGGTGAGCGACCGGAACACGATGAAGCGGTTGCGATCGAGGTCGTCGAGCAGGCCGAGCACCTTCTGCCGCTCCCGCTGCAGCACGACGTCGTAGAGCGCCCGGTGAGCAGCGCTCAGCTCGATCCGCACCTCCTGCTCCTGCTTCGGCGGCAGGTCCGCGGCCACGAGCTCCTTGGTGCGACGCAGCACCAGAGGGCGGATGCGACGGCGCAGTCTTGCCAGCCGCTGCGCCCGGTACTCGCCGCCCTCATGGTTCTCCGGAACCTTGCCCTGCTCGATGGGTCCGACGTACTGCTCGCGGAAGCGTCGCGCCGATGCGAACAGGCCGGGAGCGGTGAGCGACAGCAGCGCCCAGAGCTCGGTGAGGCTGTTCTCGAGCGGGGTTCCGGTGATCGCGAACGTGACATCGGCGCGCATCGCCAGGGCGGCCCGGTAGGCCTTCGTCTGCGCGTTCTTGACGAACTGAGCCTCGTCGAGGAGCAGCCCCGCCCACTCGACGGCGGCGAACTCCGTCTCGTTCAGCCGCAGCAGCGCGTACGACGTGACGACGAGATCGGCGGATGCCGCGGCATCCGTCACCGTTCGGCCGCGCTTCGCACTCGACGCGTCGACGAGCGCGACCCGGAGGCCGGGCGTGAAGGTCGCCGCCTCGGTGCGCCAGGTGGAGAGCACCGAGGTCGGGGCCACGACGAGGAAGGGACGCCGCTCGCCCTGCTCGCGCGTGTGGGCGATCAGGGCGAGCGCCTGCAACGTCTTGCCGAGCCCCATGTCGTCGGCGAGGATGCCGCCGAGCCGGTGCGCCCACAGGAACGCCAGCCAGTCGAATCCCGCCCGCTGGTAGGGCCGCAGCTCGGCGCGCAGTCCCGCCGGGAGGGGTGTCCTCGGGACGCTGTCGGCATCGCGCAGCCCCTGTGCGGTCTCGCGCCACGACACCGCGGGGGCGGATTCGTCGGCGAGATCCTCGAAGTCCGCCCACAGATCGGTCTGGTGACGGCTGATCCGTGGGCCGGTCTCCCATTCCTCCAGCTCGCCCGACTCGTCGATGAGGTCGCGCAGCCGCTGCAGCGACGGATGCGCCAATGAGAAGTACGCACCGTCGCTGAGCAGCAGCTTCCGCCGCCCCCGGACGAGCGCCGAGAACAGCGGGGCGAACGGCACCGTGCGGCCGTCGATCGTGACGATGACCCCCAGATCGAACCAGTCCGGATCCGTCGTCTCGACCGTCGACACGGTGACCCGCGGGTCGGCCGTGAGCTCGCGGTAGCGGGGCCGCGTTCCTCCGAGCTCGACGCGAACTCCATCGACGGCCTCCAGCGCCGGCAGCAGCCGCGTCGCGAACTCGGCGGCCTCGATGCCGGTGATCGATCCCCGCGCCGCGAACTCGATCGGCGCCGTGTCGTGCCAGAGCTGCTCGACGTGCGCGCGCAGCGCACTCTGGACGTCGTCTTCGGGCTCGGCGGCATCGATCCCCACCGCCGGCCCGCCCGGGTGCTGCCACGCCCAGGAGAAGTCGATGCGGTGCGACGGCGCGAACACGATCGCGAGCACGAGGCTCGGAGGTGCGGGCGGCGGGAGCCGCATCCCGGGTGCTTCGACGCGCACGCGGCGCTGCAGCGCCGGGAGATGCTCGCGCAGGAACTCGTCCACCTCCGCCGGCGGGACGTGCACGGCGGCGGAGGAGTCCAGGAGGGCGCGCGCCGGCTCGGGCAGGGCGACCGAGGCCAGGGTGAGGGCGAGCCCTTCTCGCCGCACCTGGAATCGATAGACGCCGAGGCGGCCGATCGGGCGAACCGATGCCGCGTCGACCTCCTCGCCGTCGAGCGTGACCTGCGGCGCCAGCTCGAGCCCTCCACCCGACGCCACGGCTCGCACCGCGATCGTGGCCTCGCCGGCGATCGACACGGTCGTCCGCTTCTGCGTCGGGACGAGGTCGACGCGGTGGTCCGATGCCGAGGCCAGGTGTCCCCAGAACAGGCTGGACTGAATGTCGTCGAGCGTCAGCCACTCCGAGACGTCGGAGAAGGTGCCGAGCGTGCGCATGTCGCGCGCGATGCTGTGCAGCTCGACGAACCAGCGCGCCTGCGCCGCGTCGTAGCCGTGCCCGGGCCGCCGCAGCGCGTCCCACGACACATCCCCCTTGACCCAGGACCCGGTGCGCGCGCTTCGCTCGAGCGGGCGGAGGCCGACCAGCACGTCGGCTCCCGCATCGTGCAGACTCCGCGGGGTGGCCGTCTCGACGCGCACCGGCGACCACGACGACGGTGTGCGCCGCACCCGCTGGCGCAGCTCGACGCCGAGCGCCAGAGCCGGGCGGGACGGCTGCGCCGGAGCATGAGCCGCCAGGACGCGACGCCAGTCCGGCGCGGACGCGGGTGTCGCGAATTCGTGCTTCGCCTCACCGTGCGGGTCGTCGCCCGGTTGCCGCGGTGCTGCGGCGTCGTCGGCGGGCGGGGTCACGGCGTCCATCCTCGCTCCTGCCGGGGACAGCCGCCTCTCATGGCGGCGGTGTCACCTGGGCGCCGGAGCGGACCGCGGTCAGGACGAGCGCGCGATCCGCGCCAGAACGCCGTGGACGAACGATCCCGAGTCGTCGGTCGAGAACTCCTTGGCGAGCTCGACCGCCTCGTCGATCGCGACGGCGACGGGCACCTCGTCGTTGTAGAGGACCTCCCACACGCCGATGCGCAGGACGGCGCGGTCGACGGCCGGCATGCGGGCGAGCGACCAGTCTTTGGCGAACGTGGTGATCTGCTCGTCGATCGCGTCCCGATTGTCGATGACACCGTCCACGATCTCGCGCGCGTAGAGCCATGAGGTCTCGCGGGCCGGCTCGTTGGCCGCGCGCTTCGCCTCTGCCGCGAGCACGGCGGCGGGCTCCTCACCGCGGACGTCGGCCTGGAAGAGGATGTCGAGGGCGCGCTTGCGCGCCTTGCTCCGAGCGCTCAAGGTCAGCTCACGCGGCCGAGGTAGTCCCCGGTGCGCGTGTCGACCTTGACCTTGGTGCCGGTCTCGAGGAAGAGCGGCACCTGGATCTCGTAGCCCGTCTCCACGGTGGCCGACTTCGTTCCCGCCGACGAGCGGTCGCCCTGCAGGCCCGGCTCGGTGTACGTGATCTCCAGGATGACCGAGGCGGGGAGCTCGACGTACAGCGGGTTGCCGTTGTTGAGCGCGATCTGCACCTGCTGGTTCTCGAGCAGGAAGTTCGCGGAATCGCCGACGGTCGCGGCGGTCAAGGTGATCTGGTCGTAGTCCGCGACGTCCATGAACACGAAGCCCTCGCCGTCGTTGTACAGGTACGTGAAGTCGCGACGATCGACGTTCTCCGTCTCGATCTTCGCGCCGGCGTTGAACGTCCGGTCGACGACCTTGCCCGACATCACGTTCTTGAGCTTGGTCCGCACGAAGGCGCCGCCCTTGCCGGGCTTCACGTGCTGGAACTCCACGACGCTCCAGAGCTGCCCGTCGATGTTCAGGACGACGCCGTTCTTGATGTCTGCGGTGGATGCCATGGGTATGGAGTTTCCGTTCGTGAGGAGAAGTGGCCGATCACGGCCCGACAGTGCATTCTACGGGATGCCTCGGCCGAGGCTTTCAGCGAGGGCGGTCAGCCGAACGCCTGGCCGGTGATCACCGCGATGAGACGATCGATGGCCGTCGCGTAACCGGCGACCCCCTCGCCCACGACGTGGACCACGGCCACGTCTGCGACGTACGAGTGCTGGCGGAACGACTCGCGCTGCGCGATGTCGGAGATGTGCACCTCGGCCACGGGCAGCGCGACCCCCGACAGCGCGTCGCGGAGCACGATCGACGTGTGCGTCAGCCCGCCCGGATTGATCACGATGCCGGCGCAGTCCTCGCCCGCGGCGTGGATGGCGTCGAGGAGCACTCCTTCGTGGTTGCTCTGCACCGCGCGCACCTCGAACCCGTGTGCGGCCGCGGTCTCGACCGCCAGCGCTTCGACGTCGTGAAGCGTCGCCGTGCCGTAGACGGTCGGCTCGCGCGCGCCGAGCAGGTTGAGATTCGGACCGTTGACGAGAAGCAGGCGACGGGGAGCGGTCACTTGGCCACGCTATCAGCGGGTGCCGGCGCGGGCGTCGGGGGAATGATCCGGAACAGCGGCGCCCGAGAGACGATCAGCCACGCCGGCAGGACGATCACGCACAGCATCGGCAGGAGCGTGATGTCGGCGGGGATGGCGACGCCGAGGAAGATCGCCAGCCAGCCGTCGCGGGCGACGACGAGGATGACGCCCACGATCCCGCAGGCGACGGCCAGCCCGAGTGGGAGCCCGGGGATCAGCACGTGCCCGAGCATGCCCAGCGCGACGCCGATGAACGTCGCCGGGAAGATGCGGCCGCCGCGGAAGAGCGCGCTGGCGGCGATGACGAGGGCGAGGATCTTGATGCCCGCGATCACCGCGAGCTGGGTGCCGTCGTAGGCGCCCGGATCCGACAGCAGATCGCCGATCTGCGTCAGGCCCTTGAACATCGTGATGGGGCCGCCGATGAGTCCCAGGATGCCGAGGAGGAAGCCGCCGACGAGCGGGATGAGGATCGGGTGCCGCAGCGCGTGCAGCGCCCGCCAGCAGAGGGGGAAGAGCACGAGGGCGACCAGTGCGATCGCCACGGCGCCACAGGCGACGAGCGCGCCGGTGAGCAGGTCGATGGCCTGAGGGCTGCCATACGCGGGCAGATCGAACGACAGCGGCGGCGAGCCGAGGAGATGCATGGTGATCGCGCCGGCGCCCGCTGCCACGACGGGGAGGAACAGCTTGTCCCAGAGCGAGCCGCCGCCCTTGACGGCGGCCACGATGCCGGTGAACAGCAGCGCGGCCGCGACGGGGGTTCCGAACAGCGCGCCCACGGTCGCCGCCCCTGCGATCAGGACCGCGACCTGTGCCGGCACCTTCGGCAGGAATCGGGCGAACACGGCGACGATGATGCCGATGTTGATGGCGATGATCGGGTTCTCGGGACCCAGGCTCACTCCGCCCGCGAGGCTCAGCACGGTGACGATTGCGAGGCCCGGGAGCACTCGCAGCTTCAGCGGCGGCTCGATGAGCTCGGTGGTCGCGGAGTCCGGACCGCCGTGTCCGGGAAGGAACTGCAGCCCGAGCCCGACCGCGAGTCCGGTGAGCGTGAGGACGAGCACGATCCACCAGCCGCTCGGATCGACGCCCAGGGCGCCCGGGAGGGTCGTCCACAGCACACCGCTCAGGAGGTCCGCCAGCTGCTCGAGCGTCCACAGCAGCAGCGCGGCGAACGCCCCGAGGATGATCGCCGGGATCGCCAGCACCAGCATCTGGCGGGGCGAGGCGCCGCCCTCGTCCGGCGTTGAGGCAAGGCTCATCGGTTCGCGCTCCGTTTCCGTCGGCACCGGCGGAGTCGGCCGGTGTGCTCATCCTGCCGGAAGGTCCGTCGCACTCGGCGGGTGATTTCTCGCCGGCGTCAGCCGGCGACCTCCTGGTAGGCGGCGAACAGCAGCGATTCGTCCGGAGCCTGAAGCACGGTGGGCTTGGCGATGTCGTCGAGCACGATGAACCGCAGCAATCCGCCGCGGCTCTTCTTGTCGCGCTGCATCGACGCCTGGAGGGTGGGCCACGCTCCCGCCCGGTACGTCGTCGGCAGGCCGAGCGACGACAGGATGTCGCGGTGGCGCTGGGCCGCGGCATCCGGAAGCCGTCCCGCGAGGCGGGAGAGCTCGGCCGCGAAGACCATGCCCACCGAGATCGCCGCGCCGTGGCGCCACCGGTAGCGCTCGGCGTGCTCGATGGCGTGGCCGAGGGTGTGGCCGTAGTTGAGGATCTCGCGCAGGCCCGCCTCGCGGAGGTCCTGGCCCACGACGCGGGCCTTCATGTCGATGGCGAGCTCGATCGTGCGACGGAAGGCCTCGCTGCGCGGGTCGACCGCATTCTCGGGGTCCGCCTCGACGAGGTCGAGGATCTCGGGCGCCCAGATGAAGCCGGCCTTGATCACCTCGGCGTAGCCGGCGACCAGCTCGTTGCGCGACAGGGAGTCGAGCAGGTCGAGGTCGCACAGCACCGCGCGCGGCGCCCAGAACGCTCCGACGAGGTTCTTGCCCTCGGCCGTGTTGACGCCCGTCTTGCCTCCGACGGCGGCGTCGACCATGCCCAGCACGGTGGTCGGCACGTGCACGACCTCGACGCCGCGCAGCCACGTCGCCGCCACGAACCCGGCGAGGTCGGTCACCGCGCCTCCGCCGAAGCCGACCACGGCGTCGGTGCGGGTGAAGTCGGCCTTGCCCATGACCTGCCAGCAGAATGCGGCGACCTCGATCCGCTTCCCCTGCTCGGCGTCCGGAATCTCGGCGAGGAGCACCTCGCGGTCGCCGGTCAGCGCGGCGCGCAGCGCCTCGGCCTGCGCCGCCAGCGTGGGCGGGTGGATCACGAGCACCTTGCGGGCGGCGGGGGGCAGTGCCTCGCCCAGCCCCGACAGGATGCCGCGGCCCACCGTGATGCCGTAGCTCGCATCGCCGCTCACCGTGATGGTCGTCGCGTCGCTCATGCCTCTCCCTCGTTCTCGGTGCCGCGGATCCACGTCACTATCTGGTCGACGACGTTCTGCAGCGGACCGTTGGATGTGTCGAAACGGATGTCGGCGAGCTCCTCGTAGACGGGTCGCCGCTGCTCGAAGATCGCTGACCAGCGCTCGAGGGCGTCGTCGCCCTGGAGCAGCGGGCGACTCGATCCGCGCACGCGCGTCGCGACCACGCGCGGCGCGACGGTCAGGAGCACCACTCGGTGCGCCGCGAGGTCCGCTCGGGTGTCGGCCTGGAGCACCGCTCCCCCACCGAGCGAGACGATGCCGCCGTTCGCGAGCCCTTCGACGACGGCCGCACGCTCGAGCGCCCGGAAGTGCGGCTCGCCGTGTTCGACGAAGAGCTGCTCGATCGGGCCGTGCTCACGCGCGACGGCGGCGTCGGTGTCGAAGAACGGCCGTTCGAGCGCACGCGCGACCCGCTTGCCGACGCTCGTCTTGCCGGCGCCCATCGGCCCGATGAGGACGACGGCGCTAGCGGGCGAGGTCATGCTGGGCGAGCGCCGTGTCGCTGGCGGTCGCGGTGCGCAGTGTCTCGGGGATCGCGGCGAGATAGCCTTCGAGGTTGCGGCGCGTCTCACCGACGCTGTCGCCGCCGAACTTCTCCAGCACGACCTCGGCGAGCACGATCGCGACCATCGCCTCGGCGACGACGCCGGCGGCCGGCACGGCGCACACGTCGGAGCGCTGGTGGTGCGCCGCCGCGGTGTCACCGGTCGAGACATCCACGGTGCGCAGCGCCTTCGGCACCGTCGCGATCGGCTTCATCCCGGCGCGGACGCGCAGCACGGTGCCTGTCGACATGCCGCCCTCGGTGCCGCCGGCCTTGTCGCTCGAGCGGGTGATGCCGCCGTCGGTCGCGTGCAGCTCGTCGTGGGCCTGCGACCCGCGGCGCGTGGTGGTGAGGAAGCCGTCTCCGACCTCGACGCCCTTGATCGCCTGGATGCTCATGAGAGCCTGCGCGAGCTTGCCGTCGAGTCGGCGGTCCCAGTGCACGTGCGAGCCCAGCCCGGGGGGCAGCCCGTAGGCGAGCACTTCCACGACGCCGCCGAGGGTGTCGCCGTCCTTGCGGGCGTCGTCGACCTCGGCCACCATCCGCTCGCTGGTCGCGGGGTCGAAGCAGCGCAGGGGGTCGGCGTCCAGCGTCGCCACGTCATCCGGCGCCGGCAGTGGCGCGTCGTCGGGCACCCGCACGGGGCCGATCGACAACGTGTGGCTCACCAGACGGATGCCGAGCTCGGACAGGAACGAGCGCGCGAGGGTGCCGAGGGCCACACGGGCGGCGGTCTCGCGGGCGCTCGCACGCTCGAGGATCGGCCGCGCCTCGTCGAAGTCGTACTTCTGCATCCCGACGAGGTCTGCATGGCCGGGGCGGGGACGGGTGAGCGCGGCGCCGCGTCCGCGGGACTTGTCGGTGAGCTCGACCGGATCGGGGCTCATGACCTCGACCCACTTCGGCCACTCGGTGTTGCCGATGCGCAGCGCGATGGGGCTGCCGAGCGAGAAGCCGTGGACGACCCCCGAGGAGATGCTCAGCTCGTCCTCTTCGAACTTCATGCGCGAGCCGCGGCCGTAGCCCAGCTTGCGGCGGGCGAGGTCGGCTTGGATCTCGGCGCGGGAGATGGGGACACCCGAAGGCAGACCCTCCATGATGGCGACGAGTTCGGGGCCGTGCGATTCGCCGGCCGTGAGCACGCGGAGCATTGGTCCAGTCTCCCACGTGCGCGTGGCCGGTTACGTCAGTGGTCGGGCCAGCGCTTCCCGCATCGCCGCGAGCACGTCGTCTTCGGCCGCGAGCGGCGTGCCGGCATCGCCGGTCGCGAAGATGCGCACCTGGAGCAGGGCCTGGTGCAGCAGCATCCCGAGCCCCGAGACGGCGGGGCGGTCGGCGCGCTCCCACGCGGCGGCCAGGACGGTCGGCCAGTGCCCGTAGACGACGTCGAGCAGCAGCCCGCCCGACCGGGCGAGTGCGTGGGCCACGGCATCCGTGACGGGTGCATCGCCCGGAAGCGTCGCGATCGTGACGGGTACGTCGTGGAGAGCGGATGCCTCGAACGGCGTCGCGGTGACTTCGATGCCGAGTCGCGTGCCGAGCGCCGCCAACGGCCGAACGGCGGCGGGTCTGCGGGCGACCACATCGACGCTGCGCGCGCCCATCTCGGCCAGGGCGACGAGCGCCGAGGTGGCGGTCGCACCGGCGCCGACGAGCCGCGCGCCGCCGACCGCGGTCACTCCCTGCTCGGCGAGCGAGCGCACGATGCCGCCGACGTCGGTATTGAACCCGCGCGGGCCGTCGGATCCGCGCAGCAGCGTGTTCACGGCGCCGGTGAGCTCGGCAGGACGATCTCGCGTGCGGGTCGCCGCGAACGCCGCACCCTTGAGCGGCATCGTGAGCGAGAGGCCGCGCCAGCGATCGTCGAGGCCGGCGAGCTCGCCGGCGAATTCCGTCTCGTTCACCCGACGGCGCCCGTACGTCCAGTCGAGCCCGAGCGCCCCGTAGGCGGCCGCATGAAGCTGCGGCGACCTGCTGTGCGAGATGGGGTCGCCCCAGACTTCGAGGCGGGACGCGTCGGCGTTCAGCACCCGGAGTCCGGGTGCTCCGAGCACCAGGCCAGCATCTGGTCGACGTAGCGCAGATGCTCGGAGTAGGTGTCGGTGAACACCGTCTCTCCGGTGTCCATGTTCACCGTGACGAAGTACAGGTACGACCCGTCGGCCGGGTGCATCGCCGCGTCGATCGCGACGTCGCCGGGATTGGCGATCGGTCCGACCGGCAGGCCCGGGTGCACATACGTGTTCCACGGGTTCGGGTCCTTGAGCGCTTCCTCCGAGGAGCTCGCGGAGCCGTCGTGCAACTCGCCGAAGCCGAACTGCGCGGTCGAGTCCATCTGCAGTTTGCCGAACGTCTCCTGATTCGAAGGGTCGAGGCGATTCTGGATCACCCGCGACACTTTCTGCATGTCCGCCTCGTAGCGCGCCTCGCGCTGGATGATGGACGCGATCGTCAGGATCTCCTGACGCTGATCCACGGGAACCCCGGCCGTGTCCAGCGACTTCACCGTGCGGTCCACCAATGTCTGGATGATCCCCTCGGCGGTCACGTCCGGGTCGAACGTGTACGTGGCGGGGAACAGCCAACCTTCGAGCGAGTCCGCGCTCACGTCGTAGGCGGAAGGATCGGCGACGGCCGCCTCGAACTCCTCCAGCGGGATGCCGGTGCCTTCGGCGAGTAGCGGGAGCGATTGCTCGACGGTGAGGCCCTCGCGCAGCTGCGCGGTGTTCTCCATCTTGTTCGCCGGCTCGAGGAGAGCTGCCAGTGCGGCCTCCGACGTCATCTGCTTCTGCAGCTTGAAGACGCCCGGAACGAACGGCGGGTTCTGACCGCTTTCGATCAGGTAGTCGTAGAAGGCGTCGGGGGTCTTGGTGACTCCAGCGTCGTACAGGCTCTGGGAGATCGGCGAGCCGGTGTCGCCTGACGCGACGGTGACGTACGCCTCACCGTTCGCCATGCCCTCTTCGTAGTCCTGGGGCTCCTCCCAGCCCATGACCTCGCGGATCTGCTCCTCGTACGTCGTCCAGACGTACCAGGCGCCCCCGGCGATGCCGCCGAGGATCGCGAGGATCACACCGAGCGCGATCCAGCCGCCGATGCGTCGACGTCGCTTGTTCTTGGGCGGCGGCGTGGAGCCGAGGTCGTCGGTGGACCGCGAGCCCGTGAACAGGTCCTCGAGGGTCGCGGTCGGCGCGACCCGGTCCGGCGCGACGCGTTCGGGCTCCGCCGGAGCCGAGCTCGACGGCGCGGCCGCCCTGCGCTCGGACCGACCGGCGACGGCCTCCGACGGGGTCACTGCTACGGCCGCGGCCACCTGCGGGGTCGAGCCGGTGCGGCTGTACGGCAGCGCGGGCGCCGATCCGTCCGCAATCGGCCACGAATCATCCTCATCGGCATCCGCATCGGTCGGGGTCGGGGCTCCGGCGTAGGCCCGGGGCTGTGCCAGCATGCCCGACTCGTCGAGCGGCGGTCCGCTCTCGGGGACTGCGGGAGACGGATCGACCGGCGCAGCGGGCGACGGAAGAGATCCGACCGCCACTCCCCCGGTGGATTGACGGGCCGCCGCCTCGCGCGCTTCGCGCCGAGAGAGGGGTGCCCCGTCCGCGTTCTGCGAGGCGCCTGCGCCGCCCGGCGCGGGCGCGGCGCCGTAGCCCGAGTCCTCACGGTTCGATCGCAGATCGTGCCCGCGGGGATCGGGGAGATTGCCGAACAGATCCGCGAACGGATCGTCGGGCGTTGAGTGGGGCATGTCAGGCGGGCTCCTGGGAAACGGGGGTGCCGGGGGGGCGACCGGTGCTCTTCTCGACGTCGAGAGCTTGCTGAAGCAGCACGACCGCGGCTACCTGGTCGACAATGTTACGAGAAGAACGCTGAGATCTGCCCGACTGACGCAGGGCGGCATGTGCCGAGACCGTCGAGAGGCGCTCGTCGACCAGCCTGACCGGCAGAGCGGATGCCGACGCCAGCTCCCCCGCGAACTGGCGCGCGTCCGCCGTCGACGCGGTGTCCTCGCCTCGCATGTTGAGCGGGAGCCCGACGAGCAGCTCGACCGCCGAGTGCTCCGCCACGAGCGCGACGATGCGCGAAACAGCGTCCTCGTCGCGCTTGACCGTCTCCACGGGCGTCGCGAGCATGCCGTCGGGATCGCAGCGCGCGACCCCGACCCGGGCCCGACCCACGTCGATGCCGAGTCGCACCCCGCGACGGAAGCCGCTCACGCGCCGAGTGCGCCCTTCACCGCGGCCAGCGCGGCCGGCAGTGCCGAGGCATCCGTCCCGCCCCCCTGAGCCACGTCGTCGCGACCGCCGCCGCCGCCGCCGAGCGCCGCCGCGGCGGCCTTCGCCAGCACACCGGCCTTGGCGCCGGCGGCGCGCGCGGCGTCGTTGGTGGCCACGATCACGACGGGGCGACCGCCGACCTCGGCGCCGAGCGCGACCACCGCGGCCTGGGAGCCCAGTCGCTCGCGCACCTGCAGGGCGAGCGAGCGCACGTCGTCCGCGGACGCCGCACCGCCGAGGGTCTCGGCGACGACGAGCTGGCCGCCGACCTGCACGGCCGTTGCCGTCAGCGCGGGCAGGCGGTCGCCGAGCGCCTTGGACTCGAACGCGGCGATCTTCTTCTCCGCCGCCTTGAGGCTTGCGGTGAGCTCGGCGATGCGAGCGCCCAGCTGCTCGCGCGGCGTCTTCAGCGTCGAGGTGAGCTGGGAGACGATCGCACGCTCCGCCGCGAGCGACCGGAACGCGTCGAGTCCGACGAGGGCCTCGACGCGGCGGTTCGAGGCGCCCACCGACGACTCGCCGACGAGGTTGATGAGACCGACCTCCGAGCTCGTCGACACGTGGGTCCCCGCGCACAGCTCACGCGACCACGGGCCGCCGATGTCGACCATGCGGACGGTGTCGCCGTACTTCTCGCCGAACAGGGCCATCGCGCCGAGCGCCTTGGCGTCGTCGAGGGCGAGCACGCGCGTGGTCACCTCGAGGTTGTCGCGCACGGCGTTGTTGGCGATCTCCTCGATCTCGGTCCTCGTCGCGTCGGAGAGAGACTGGCCCCAGGTGAAGTCGAAGCGCATGTAGCCCGCGCGATTGAGCGACCCGGCCTGCGTGGCCGTGCGTCCGAGCGTGTCGCGCAGCGCGGCGTGCACGAGGTGCGTCGCCGAGTGCGCCTGGCGCGCGGCGCGGCGGTTCGCGGCGTCCACGATCGTCGTCGCGGGCTGGCCGACGCCGACCTCGCCGGTCGTCACTTCGACGGTGTGGCTGATCAGGCCGGCGACGGGCTTCTGGACGTCGATGACCTCGAGCTCGTAGCCGGGGCCGACGATCACGCCCTTGTCGGCGACCTGCCCCCCCGACTCGGCGTAGAGGGCGGTGTCGGCGAGGATGACCTCGGCGATCTGCCCCGTCCCGATGCGGTCGACCGAGAGGCCGTCCACGAGGATGCCCAGCACCCGCGACTCGGTCTCGAGGTCGGTGTAGCCCGTGAAGGTGGTCTCGCCGAGCGCGCGGAAGTCGCGGTAGACGCTGGTGTCGGCGAGCTGGCGCTTGCGCGACTTCGCATCGGCCTTGGCGCGGGCGCGCTGCTCCTGCATCAGCGTGTCGAACGCGGCGCGGTCGACCGAGAGCCCGGCCTCCTCGGCGATCTCGAGCGTGAGGTCGATCGGGAAGCCGTAGGTGTCGTGGAGCAGGAACGCCTCGGCGCCCGCGAGGGCGCTGCCGCCTCCGCGCTTCGTCTGGGCGACGGACTCGTCGAGGATCGTGGACCCCGCGGCGAGCGTGCGGAGGAAGGTCTCCTCCTCGGCCAGTGCGTACTGCGAGATGCGCGCGTAGTCGGCCTCGACGACCGGGTAGGCGTCCTTCATCGCGTCTCGCGAGGCCGCGAAGAGGTCGGCGAAGACGGGGCCGTCGACGCCGAGGAGGCGCATCGAGCGGATCGCGCGCCGCATGAGCCGACGCAGGATGTAGCCGCGGCCGTCGTTGGCGGGCGTGACGCCGTCGGAGAGGAGCATGAGCGAGGACCGCACGTGGTCGGCGATCACGCGGAAGCGCACGTCGTCCTGGTGGTCCGCGCCGTAGGTGCGGCCGCTCAGCTCGACGGCTTTGTCGAGCACGGGGCGCACCTGATCCGTCTCGTACATGTTGTCGACGCCCTGCTTGATGAACGCGATGCGCTCCAGGCCCATGCCGGTGTCGATGTTCTTGGCCGGCAGCTCGCCGACGATGTCGAAGTCGTACTTGGACTGCACGTTCGTGATCTCGTACTGCATGAACACGAGGTTCCAGATCTCGACGTAGCGGTCGTCGTCGGTGGCGGGGCCGCCGTCGATCCCGTACTCCGGCCCACGGTCGAAGAAGATCTCCGAGCAGGGACCCGCCGGGCCGGGCAGACCCGTGCTCCAGTAGTTCGTGTCCTTGCCGAGCCGCTGGATGCGCTCCTCGGGGAACCCGGCGATCTCCTGCCACAGGCCGAAGGCCTCGTCGTCCTCTTCGTAGACGGTGACCCACAGGTCCTTCGGGTCGAATCCGAGGCCGCCGTCGGACTCCGCCGACGTCAGCAGCTCCCACGCGAAGCGGATCGCGCCGTCCTTGAAGTAGTCGCCGAACGACCAGTTGCCCATCATCTGGAAGAACGTGCCGTGGCGGGGCGTCTTGCCCACCTCTTCGATGTCGTTCGTCCGCAGGCATTTCTGCACGTCCGCAGCCCGCTGGTACGGCGCGGGGACATCGCCGCTCAGATACGGGATGAACGGCACCATGCCCGCGACGGTGAACAGCAGGGCAGGGTCGTCGGTCACCAGCGATGCCGACGGCACGATGACGTGGTCGTTCTTCTCGAAGTAGTCCAGGAAGCGCTGCGCGATCTCGGCGGTCTTCATTCGTGGTCCTCGCAAGTGCGCGCGGTCCATCGCCCCGCGGACGGGGCTGGATGGCCGCTGGTCAGTCGGTGAGCTTCTTGGCGACGTCGGCCGCGGTGTCGAGGGCGTCGGATGCCACGGCACGCGCCGCCTCGGCGGCTTCGGCGGCGGCGTCCTTGACGTCGTCGACGAGGCCCGAGATGCGGGCCTCCTGCTCGCGGTACGCGTCGCCGATCCGGTCGGTGAACTCGGTGATGCGCGCGTCCACCTCGGCGAGGACCTCGTGGCCACGGGGATCCTTGTTCACGAGGTGCGCGATGACGAAACCTCCGGCGATGCCGACCAGGAACCACAGCAGGGTCTTCATTTCACCACTTCCTCGGTGGCCGCCGGGCGCGGCACCACCCCATCGTAGGCGGAAACGACGAAGGGCGCCGGGTCTCCCCGGCGCCCTTCGTGCGAAACCAGTTCGCGAGCTGAGATCAGCGAGCGGCGTAGTACTCGACGACGAGCTGGACTTCGCAGACCACGGGAACCTCGGCGCGCTTGGGGCGGCGGAGGAGGCGGGCCTGGAGCTTGTCGAGCTCGACCTCGACGTAGGCGGGCACGGGCGGCAGGACGTCGGCGTGACCACCGGCGGCTGCGACCTGGAAGGGCTCGGTGCCCTCGCTCTTGGCCTTGACGTGGATGAGCTGACCCGGCTTCACGCGGAACGACGGGCGGTCGACGAGCTGGCCGTCGACGAGGATGTGGCGGTGCACGACCATCTGGCGCGCCTGGGCAGTGGTGCGGGCGAAGCCGGCGCGCAGCACGAGGGCGTCGAGACGCATCTCGAGCAGCTCGACGAGGTTCTCACCGGTCAGACCCTGGGTGCGACGGGCCTCGTTGAAGGTGTTGCGCATCTGCTTCTCGCGGATGCCGTACTGCTCGCGGAGACGCTGCTTCTCGCGGAGGCGGACGGCGTAGTCGCTGTCCTGCTTGCGCTTGGTGCGGCCGTGCTCGCCGGGCGCGTAGGGGCGCTTCTCGAGGTACTTGGCTGCCTTGGGGGTCAGCGCGATACCGAGTGCGCGGGACAGGCGGACCTTGCGGCGGTCCTGGGACTTCGTAGGCACGAAGGATTCCTTCCGATGACGTGGCCGCGTCTTTCGCAGCTCACGGACGTATCCCGGAACCCGCCTGTCGGGACGCACGTCGGGGCGACCCGGAGGCTGTGAAGGGTGGTGGGGATGCCCGAAAACTGTGTTTCGAGCCGGTCAAGTCTAACAGACGGCGCGTTCCGTCCTCGCCGACGGCTGCCTTCGGCCGACGCTCGCGCGGGGCGTCCGGGTTCGACCGCTCAGTCGCCGGCCAGGATGCGCCGGATCTTCTCGAGCCGGGCCTGGACGTCTCGCTCCTGGCCGTGGTTGGTCGGCTCGTAATAGCGGCGCCCGCGAAGCTCGTCGGGGAGGTACTGCTGGGCGGCCACCCCGACGTCGGAGTCGTGAGGGTAGACGTAGCCCTTGCCGTGACCGAGGCGCTTGGCCCCGGGGTAGTGGGCGTCGCGCAGGTGCACCGGCACGCGCCCGAATCCGCCTGCGCGCACGTCGGCGATGGCCGCATTGACAGCGAGGTATGCCGCGTTCGACTTCGCGGTGGTCGCCAGATACGCGGTCGCCTCCGCGAGCGGGATGCGGCCCTCCGGCATGCCGATGAGCTGCACGGCGTCGGCGGCCGCGACGGCGAGCGGGAGGGCGTGGGGGTCGGCGAGGCCGATGTCCTCCGCCGCCGAGATGATCAGGCGCCGGGCGATGAACCGGGGATCCTCGCCCGCTTCGATCATGCGCGCCAGGTAGTGCATCGCGGCATCCACGTCGGACCCGCGGATGGACTTGATGAACGCGCTGATGACGTCGTAGTGCTCGTCGCCCTGCCGGTCGTAGCGCAGGAGCGCCCGGTCGACCGCCTGCGACACGTGCTCGGAGGTGATGGCGGGTGGGCTGTCGCCGTCGTCGCCCGGCTCCGCCAGGGAGGCCGCGGCCTCCAGGGCCGTGAGCGCGCGACGCGCGTCGCCCGACGAGAGCTGCACGAGGGCATCGCGCGCGTCGTCGCCGAGGACCACCTCTCCGGCGAGACCTCGGGCGTCTGAGACCGCACGGTCGATCAGCAGCCGGAGGTCGTCGTCGGTCAGCGGCTTCAGCGTAAGCAGGAGCGAGCGGGACAGGAGCGGCGAGATCACCGAGAAGGAAGGATTCTCGGTTGTCGCGGCGATGAGCACCACCCACCCGTTCTCCACGCCCGGCAGGAGCGCATCCTGCTGGGCCTTCGTGAACCGGTGGATCTCATCGAGGAAGAGGATCGTCGACTGACCGTAGAGGTCGCGCTGGGTGAGCGCCTCCTGCATGACCTCCCGGACGTCCTTGACGCCCGCCGTGACCGCGGAGAGCTCGACGAAGCGTCGCCCCGACGTGCGGGCGATCGCCTGCGCGAGCGTGGTCTTGCCCGTGCCCGGCGGCCCCCAGAGGATGACCGATGTGGCGGCGCGGGCCGCGGCATCCGGATTCGCGAGCGTGACGAGGGGCGAGCCGGGTCGCAGCAGGTGGCTCTGCCCCGCGATCTCTTCGAGCGTGACCGGCCGCATGCGCACCGCGAGGGGCGTCTGCCCCTGGAAGAGCGCGGTCGGGATCGTCACCGTTCCAGGCTAGCCCGCACCTGCGACGCGCGGCGCGAAGCGGTTTGGCCGCCGGTGAGAGCGCCCCGTAGGATCAACCCGGCCCGGGCGTCGACCCGGAGCGAGGGAGGTTCCGTGGCGACCGGAGGCAAGGATCGCGAAGCGCGCGAAGCACGCGAGCGCGCACGTCTGTATCAGGCGCGCCAGGAGTTCCACCGCGACAGGGCCCGCCGACGCACGCGCGACAACCTCATCGCCGGCATCGCGGGCGGGGTGCTGATCGTGGGCGTCCTCGCCGTTCAGACCGCGTACTTCGTCGCCGGACCCGGTGCGCCCGAGCCGACGCCGACGTCGACCTCGACACCGGGAGTGACGCCCGGCCCGACCGGTACCCCGACTCCGACGCCGAGCGTGACCAGTCCGATGCCGAGCGTGACGCCGACCCCCACCCCGTGACGCGCTGAGCAACTGAGCGATCGCGCTCGCCCGTACTAGGCTGGGGAGCCGTCCATCCCCCACAGGCGGCGAGAGCCGCGATGAGGTGCATCCCGTGACTGCTGCAGCAGAGTCCACTCCCGAATCCACCGAGCCCGACGCCGAGAACGTCGAGCCCGCCGAGCACGGGACGGAGTCCGTCGAGGCCGACGGCAACGACACCGGATCGGTCGATCCGTCGCCGGAGTCTGCCGAGGTGGAGTCGCCCGAGGCGGCCCCCGCGGACACGCCGGAGCCCGCGCCCGAGACCGCCGAGCCCGAGGCGGCTGAGCCCGAGGTCGCTGAGCCCGCGGCCGCTGAGCCCGCGCCCGACAGCGCCGAGCCCGCTGAGGCGGAGTTCGCTGAGCCCGAGGCGGCTGAGCCCGCGGCCGACACCGCCGAGCTCGCTGAGCCTGAGGCCGCTGAACCCGGGGCCGCTGAACCCGAGGCCGCTCCGGTCGAGGAGACCGCCGCCGCCGAAGCCGCCGCGCCCGCGGTGAACGCCGTTCCCGCGCCCGCGCCCATGCCGAGGCCGAAGCCCCGGTCCACGACCACGGCCGCCGCAGCGGCCGTCGCCGACGCAGGTTCCGGCGAGCCCTGGGGGCGCGTCGAGGATGACGGCACCGTGTCGGTTCGTGAGGCGGACGGCTGGCGGGTCGTCGGTCAGTTCCCCGACGGCACGCCCGACGAAGCTCTCGCCTACTTCGAGCGCAAGTACGCGGATCTCGCCAGCGAGGTCGGACTCCTCGAAGTGCGCCACCGTCGTGGCGGGGCATCCGCCTCCGACCTGCGCAGCGCGGCGCGCGCCGTCTCGGCCAAGCTCGAAGGCGCCGCCGCCGTCGGCGATCTCGCCGCCCTCGAGGCGCGGGTCGCCGCTCTCAACGCGACCCTCGCCGCGGCATCCGAGACCGAAGCGGCAGCCGCGCGCGAAGCCGTGGGCGAAGCGGTGCGTGAGCGCACGGCGCTGGTCGAGAAGGCCGAAGCCCTCGCCGCACGCGACCCCCGGTCGGTGCAGTGGAAGCAGGCGACGGCCGAGCTCACCGAGCTGTTCGACCAATGGCAGTCGCAGCAGCAGAACGGCCCTCGCCTGCCCAAGGCCGCCGCGCAGCAGCTCTGGAAGCGATTCCGCGATGCCCGTTCGACCGTCGACAAGCACCGCCGCGAGTTCTACGCCGAGCTCGACGAGACCCACAAGGGCGTCCGCGAGAGCAAGACGAAGCTCGTCGAGAAAGCGGAGGCGCTCGCACCCAAGGGCGAGGACGGCATCCCCGCCTACCGGGAGCTGCTCGACCAGTGGAAGACCGCCGGTCGCGCGGGCAAGAAGGTCGACGACGCGCTGTGGGCGCGGTTCAAGGCCGCGGGCGATGCCCTGTACAGTGCGCGCATCGAGCGGGAGTCGGCGGATGCGGAGGCCTCGCGCGAGAAGATCGAGGCCAAGCGCGCTCTCCTCGAAGAGGCCAAGGCGGTCGCCGACGAGCGCGACCTCGCCAAGGCGCGGTCGCTCCTCACCAGCGTGCAGCGTCGCTGGGACGACATCGGGCGCATCTTCCCCCGAGACGCCGAGCGCACGCTCGACGACGAGCTGCGCAAGCTCGAGCAGGGTGTGAAGTCGCGTGAAGAGACGGACTGGAAGCGCAACAACCCCGAGACCAAGGCGCGCGCCAACGACATGACGCGCCAGCTGACCGACGCCATCGAGAAGCTGGAGGACGAACTGGCTGCCGCCGAGAAGTCCGGCGACAAGAAGGCGATCGCGAACGCGACCGACGCCCTCGAGGCTCGTCGGGCGTGGCTCAAGGCGCTCGGCGGCTGACGCCCGTCTCCTCCTTCGTCCGGCGGGCGGCGACGTTGTCCACAGCGTGAGGGACGCGGCATCCGTCGCCTGCCGGTGTGGGGCACACTGCGGGTATGGCGTCACCGTTCCTGTACTTCGCCGATGACCGGCTGTCGCTCGCCGAGC
The DNA here is from genome assembly GCF_034045255.1 of Microbacterium sp. CFBP9034. NCBI lineage: Bacteria > Bacillati > Actinomycetota > Actinomycetes > Micrococcales > Microbacteriaceae > Microbacterium > Microbacterium sp. CFBP9034. The sequence continues at coordinate 2,125,252 of NZ_JAXCWC010000001.1, read as the reverse complement.
TGACGGCCGCACGACTCGACGGCGATGTGGTCGAGCTCGGCGACGCCTACATCCCGGCCGACGCCGTCGAGACGCGTGCCCTGCGTGCCGGCTCCCTCACCGGCATCCTCGGTGAGACACTCGCGGCGACCCACCTGACGGCCGCCTGGATCCACGGGGCGCTTCCTGAACCCCCGGTGCGCCACACCGTTCAGCGGGCGGTCGACAGACGCCTCCACCGCGTGCCGGTCGGCCACCTCGTCTATCGCGATCTCGCCGTGCATCCGGCAGACCTCGAGCTGATCGGCGGCGTTCGGGTGACATCCGCCGTCCGCACTCTCGCGGACCTCGCCCGCGTCGGCGACGATGCCCATGCACGCGCGGCGCGCCTGCTGTCCGAAGATCGGGCGGGCCTGCGCGACGAGGCGATCGCCCGGCTGGAGCAGGCGTCACTCCCCCACAAGCGGGCCGCGATCGCGCTGCTGCGAGGGCTGGAGCGAGACGACGCTCAGGACGACGTGACGCGGTAGACGTCGTACACGGCATCGATGCGCCGGACCGCATTCAGCACGCGGTCGAGGTGCACGATGTCGCCCATCTCGAACACGAAGCGGCTGAGTGCCAGGCGGTCGCTGGATGTCGACACCGAGGCCGAAAGGATGTTCACGTGGTGCTCGCTCAGCACCCGTGTCACGTCGCTCAGCAGGCCCGAGCGGTCGAGTGCCTCCACCTGGATTTGCACGAGGAAGACGCTCTTGGTGGTCGGCGCCCACTCGACCTCGATCAGTCGCTCGGTGTCGTCCATCAGCGACTTGACATTGGTGCAGTCGGTGCGGTGGACCGAGACGCCGCTGCCGCGGGTCACGAAGCCCATGATCTGGTCGCCCGGCACGGGGGTGCAGCACTTGGCGAGCTTCACCAGGATGTCGGGTGCCCCGCGCACGAGGATTCCGGAGTCGCCGCCCCGCGGCTGACGGGGCTTTCCGAGACCGGGGAGCTCGATGGGGCCTGTGGTCGTGTCGTTCGCGCTGACGAGCGCCGTGACCTTCTCGATGACGGACTGCGTCGAGACGTGCCCCTCGCCCACCGCGGCGTATAGCGACGAGACGTCTTCATAGCGAAGCTGGTGTGCGACCTCGGTGAAGGAGTCCTGGCTCATCAGCCGCTGCAGCGGGAGGTTCTGTCGGCGCATCGCACGCGCGATGGCTTCCTTGCCCTGTTCGATGGCCTCCTCGCGGCGCTCCTTCGTGAACCAGCCGCGGATCTTGTTGCGGGCCCGCGTGCTCTTGACGAAGGTGAGCCAGTCCTGGCTGGGGCCGGCATCCGGATTCTTCGAGGTGAAGACCTCGACGACATCGCCGCTCTTCAACTCGGACTCCAGCGGAACGAGCCGGCCGTTGACCTTGGCACCCATGGTGCGGTGGCCCACCTCGGTGTGCACGGCGTAGCCGAAGTCGACGGGGGTCGCACCCGCCGGAAGCCCGATCACCCGGCCCTTGGGGGTGAAGACGTAGACCTCCTTGGCGCCGATCTCGAAGCGGAGCGAGTCGAGGAACTCGCCCGGGTCGGCGGTCTCGGCCTGCCAGTCGGAGATGTGCGCGAGCCACGCCATGTCAGTGTCGAGCGACTTGGCGTCGGGCTTGGCGCCGTTCATGCGCTCTTTGTACTTCCAGTGCGCCGCCACGCCGAATTCGGCCTGCTGGTGCATCTCGTTGGTGCGGATCTGGATCTCGACGGTCCGTCCGCCCGGTCCGATCACCGTCGTGTGCAGCGACTGGTACAGGTTGAACTTCGGCGTTGCGACGTAGTCCTTGAACCGGCCGGGCAGCGGCGTCCAGCGCGCATGGATCGCACCGAGCACGGCGTAGCAGTCACGGACGCTGCCGACCAGGATGCGGATGCCGATGAGGTCGTAGATGTCGTCGAACTCGCGGCCGCGCACCACCATCTTCTGGTAGACGGAGTAGAGCTGCTTGGGCCGGCCCATGACCCGCCCGCGGATGCGGAGCTCGCGCAGATCGGTGTCGACGGCGTCGATCACGTTCTGCACGTACTGCTCGCGCTGCGGTGTGCGCTGCTTCACGAGGCTTTCGATCTCGGCGTAGAGCTTGGGGTGCAGCACGGCGAACGAGAGGTCTTCGAGTTCGGACTTGATCGCCTGGATGCCGAGGCGATGGGCCAGCGGGGCGTAGATCTCGAGGGTCTCGGTCGCCTTCTTGCGCGCCTTCTCGGGCGGGACGAAGCCCCATGTGCGCGCGTTGTGCAGCCGGTCGGCGAGCTTGATCAGGAGCACCCGGATGTCGCGCGACATGGCGACGATCATCTTGCGGACCGTCTCGGCCTGGGCGCTTTCGCCGTACTTGACCTTGTCGAGCTTGGTGACGCCGTCGACGAGCATCGCCACTTCGTCGCCGAACTCCGCGGTCAGCGTGTCGAGCGCGTAGCCGGTGTCCTCGACGGTGTCGTGCAGCAGGGCCGCGGCGATGGCCTTCGGCCCGAGGCCGAGGTCGGCCAGGATCTGGGCGACGGCCAGCGGGTGGGTGATGTACGGCTCGCCGCTCTGCCGGGTCTGGCCCGAGTGAGCGGTGTCGGCGACGGCATAGGCGCGCTCGATGATCGAGAGGTCGCCTTTGGGGTGGTGCGTGCGCACCGTCCGCAGCAGCTGCTCGACGTCGTCACGACGGGCCGAGCGCGAGAAGATGCGCGGAACCAGGCGTCGGAGCGACGAAGTCTGCGCGGGGGGGACGGTCTCGGTCATCCGATCGCCTCCCCTCCGCTGGACCTCACAATCCTATGCCCGCGTGGGCGCGCCTCAGGCCGGGGTGCCCGCGAGCTCGCGGGCCGCAGTGACCCGCTCGTCGCGCGCCTTGATCGCCGGCTCATTCTCGCGCAGCAGCGAGTACAGCGGCGCCGCCACGAAGATCGTCGAGTACGCCGCCACGATCGTGCCCACGAAGATCGCGAGCGACAGGTCGGTGAGCGTCTGCGCGCCCTGCCAGAGCCAGCCGATGATCAGGATGGCGCCGGTCGGCAGGATCGCCACCACGGTGGTGTTGATCGACCGCACCAGCGTCTGGTTCACCGCGAGGTTCACCGACTCGCCGAACCTGCGGCCCGACACCTCGCCGTCCTCGCTCGTGTTCTCCCTGATCTTGTCGAACACGACCGTCGTGTCGTACAGCGCGTACGAGAGGATCGTGAGGAATCCGATGACGGCGGCGGGTGAGATCTCGAAGCCGAAGAGCGCGTAGACGCCCACGGTGATCACGAGCACGTCGACCAGGCCGATGATGGCGGAGACCGACATCTTCCAGGTGCGGAAGTAGAGCGCCAGGATCAGGAAGGTCAGGGCGAGGAAGATCGCGAGGCCCCACAGCGACTGGCGCGTGACGTCGGCTCCCCAGCTGGGCCCGATGAACGAGTAGCTCACCTCGGAGACCGGGACGTCGTACGCCTCGGCCAGTGCTTCGGAGACCTCGCGGCTCTCGGCATCCGTCATCTGCCCGGTCTGGACGCGGACGGCGTCGTCACCGAGGGTGACCACCTTCGTCGTCGCGTCAGGGACCACGGAGTGGACCGCGTCGGTGGCCAGCGTCTGGTCGGGGCTCTCGACGTTGTTCACGGTGAACTGCGACCCGCCGGTGAACTCGATCGAGAACTCGATGGGCCGGAACAGCGGCACCATGGCGGAGCCGATCACGAGGATCGCCGCGATGAGGAACCACAGGCGACGTCGTCCGATGAAGGGGAACGAGGTCTTGCCGGTGTAGAGGTCGTTGCCGAGTTGGCTCATGGAGCGCATCAGACGTCTCCCTCCTTGGCGTTCGTGCCGGGTTTCGAGGTGTCGGACGCGGCGCCGGTGAGCTCAGCCTGCTTGCGCTCTGCGATGGTCTGGCGTCGGACGGCCTCGCCGCGCGACTTGGTGGCGCGACGGCCCGCAGCCGTGGTCGAGGACACCGGAACCGGCTCGCGGAACTGCGCGCGCCCTCGGTAGACGGCGCCGAGCGCGGTGGGGTCGAGGCCCGAGAGCGGGTGACCGCTGCCGAAGAACCTGGTGCGCGCCAGCAGCTGCATCACCGGGTGGGTGAACAGGATGAAGATCAGCACGTCGATCGCGGTCGTGAGCCCGAGCGTGAATGCGAAGCCCTTCACCGTGGCGTCGGCCAGGATGTAGAGCACCACGGCGGCGAGGATGTTGATCGACTTCGAGATGTAGATCGTGCGCTTGGCGCGATCCCAGCCGTCCTCGACGGCGCTCGTGATCGACTTCCCGTCGCGCAGCTCGTCTCGGATGCGTTCGAAGTAGACGATGAACGAGTCGGCCGTGAAGCCGATCGTCACGATCAGACCCGCGACACCGGCCAGCGACAGGCGGAAGCCCATGCGCCAGGCGAGGATGCAGAGCGTCAGATAGGTGAGCACTCCCATGACGATGAGCGACGCGATGATCACGAAGCCCAGCGCCCGGTAGACGATCAGCGAGTACAGCGCGACGAGCAGCAGGCCGATGAGGCCGGCGATGAGGCCGATCTGCAGCTGCTGGGAGCCGAGCGTGGCGGAGATCGAGTTCGAGCTCTCGACGGTGAAGCTGAGCGGCAGTGCGCCGTACTTCAGCTGGTCGGCGAGGACCTTGGACGACTCCTGCGTGAAGCTGCCGGTGATGCTCGGGTCGCCGCCCAGGATGACCGCGTTCATCGACGGCGCCGAGAGCACGTACCCGTCGAGGACGAACGCGAACTGGTTCAGCGGCGGGTCGGCGCCGTACAGCCGCTGGCTGATCTCGCCGAAGGTCTTGGTGCCCTCTTCGTCGAAGCGCAGGTTGACCGCCCACTGGCTGTTCTGCTGCTGCAGACCGAAGGTCGCGTCATCGATGGACGAGCCGTCGAGCTCGACGGGGCCGAGGATGTACTTGGAGGTCCCGTCGGGGTCGCACGTGATGAGCGGCTGGTCGGCCGGCGCGCTGGCGGGGTCGTTCGTCGGGTTGGCGCAGTCGTACGCCAGGAACTCCGCCTGGAGCTTCGGCGTGATCCACGACTGGTCGCTGCCGTCCGTCGGCTCGGCCGTCGGAGTCGCCTGCAGCGTGGGGTCGGGCGTCGGGAACGGCGTCTCCTTGCCGTCATCGCCGACGAACGAGGTCACCGGCGAGCCCGTGTAGAGCACCGCGCGCAGCTGGAGCTGTGCGGAGGCCTCGATCCGGTTCCGGGTCTCCTCGTCGGCCTGACCCGGGATCTGGACGACGATCTGGTTGCCCGACTGGGTGGTGACGTCCGCCTCGCCGACACCGGAGGCGTCGACGCGCTGGCGGATGATCGTGACCGCCTGGTCCATCTGCTCCGTCGTCGGATCAGCGCCCTCGGAGGTCTGAGCCTCGAGCACGATCTGCGTGCCGCCCTGGAGGTCGAGCGCCAGCTCGGGCGTCCACGAGCTCTCTTTGAACACGTACACGCCGAGCGCGTTGATCCCGGCCAGGATGGCCGTGATCACGAGGAGACCGATCAGCGCGCGCCACGCATGCCGGACAGGGGTGGAAGTCGCCACGGATTCCGCTTTCTGGAGAAGCCCGAACGGGCAGGTCGGTCAGGCCTGGGGCTTGGTGCCGGGCTCGGTGCCCGGATCGACGGTGTCGCCCGTCGTGCGCGTGTCATCGACGACCGGGGAGATCTCCTCGACGACGACGACGTCGTCGGCCGGCGCGGTGGTCTCGGGGAGGTAGTCGTCCTCGGTCACCACGACGTCGTCGGTGGGGGCCACGACGCGCAGGATCGCCTGGCTGTGGACCTTGATCTCCACGCCGGGAGCCAGCTCCACGATCGCGGGCTGGTCGAGGTTGTCGGGGTCGTAAGAGACGATCGTGCCGTACAGGCCGCCCTGCAGCATCACCTCGGCACCGGGGACCGTCTGGCGCGCACGCTGCTCCTGCTCGAGCTTCTGCTTGGCCATCCGGCGGCGCGAGCTCCAGAACATGAAGACGAGGAGCACGACCAGCAGGATGATGAGGCCGTAGTTGGCAAAGAAGTCGCTCATGAAGAAGAGATGACCTTTCGGGTCAGGCGCGCACCAGGGCGGCGCTGCCTGTGAGAGGGGGGTGGGCGAAAGCCTTCAGTGATTATAGGTCATCGAATCGGAGCGCCGATTCTGCGGGGCGCGCGCCCAGGTGGGCGTACGCCTCCGGCGTCGCGATGCGCCCCCGCGGTGTGCGCCCCATGAAGCCGATGCGCACCAGGTACGGCTCCACCACCGACTCGATCGTCTCCGCCTCTTCGCCCACCGTCACTGCGAGCGTGCTCAGCCCGACGGGTCCGCCCCGGAACCGACGGACGACGGCGTCGAGCACCGCACGGTCGAGCCGGTCGAGGCCGATCGAGTCGACGTCGTAGAGGTCGAGTGCCGCGTCGACGATCGCGGTATCCGCCGCCTGTCCGTCGCCGTAGACGATGAGATAGTCCCGCACGCGGCGGAGCAGCCGGTTCGCGATGCGAGGCGTCCCCCGCGACCGGCGCGCGATCTCGGCTCGCGCGATCGGCGGCACCGATACTCCGAGCATGGCCGCGGACCGCTGGATGACCCGCTCCAGCTCCTCGGGCTCGTAGTACTCGAGGTGCGCCGTGAATCCGAAGCGATCACGGAGCGGGTTGGGAAGGAGTCCGGATCGCGTGGTGGCGCCGACAAGGGTGAAGGGGGCGAGATCGAGCGGGATGCTGGTGGCTCCGGCACCCTTGCCCACCATGATGTCGATGCGGAAGTCCTCCATCGCGAGATAGAGCATCTCTTCCGCCGACCGTGCCATGCGGTGGATCTCGTCGATGAAGAGCACCTCGCCCGGGGTGAGGCTCGACAGGAGTGCGGCGAGATCCCCCGCGTGCTGGATCGCGGGACCGCTCGAGAGCCGCAGCGGCCGGCCGCTCTCGTAGGCGACGATCATCGCAAGGGTGGTCTTGCCGAGGCCCGGAGGACCGGACAGCAGGATGTGGTCCGGCGGGCGCTGCTGGATGCGGGCGGCGTCGAGCAGCAGCTGCAGCTGCCCGCGCACCTTGTGCTGTCCGACGAACTCCGCCAGCGACGTCGGCCGCAGGGCGCCTTCGATCGCGAGCTCCGTCTCGTCGACGGGCTCGTCCGCGTCTCGGACCTCATCCACCGACGGTCTCCTTCCGCGCCGGGCCGAGCACCGACAGCGTCAGCCGCAGGAGCGCCGGCACAGAGGTCCGTTCGGACTCGGCGGCATCGCCTGCCACCGCCTCGACCGCCTCGGACGCGATCCGCTCGGACCACCCCAGACCGATGAGAGCCTGGACGACCTGCGCGGGCACGGCGGTCGCGGCATCCGTTCGCCCCGGCGCGGAGGCGCGGGTCGCCACGATCTTGCCCGCGAGCTGCAGGACGATCAGCTTGGCCGTCTTGGGACCGATGCCGGAGACGCGACGGAAGGGTGCGTCGTCGTCGGCGCCCACGGCGTCGGCGATCTGGGGAACGGTGAGGGTCGCGAGCACGCCCAGCGCGGATTTCGGCCCCACACCGGTCACTCCGAGGAGCTGGGTGAAGACGACGAGCTCGTCCCGCTCCTCGAACCCGAACAGCGAGAGGGCGTCCTCCCGGACGATCAGGGCGGTGTGGAGCATCAGGGCCTCGCCGAGGTGCGCCGAACGGGCGACCTGAGGGGTGACGGCGACATGGAGTCCGACTCCCCCGACCTCGACGACCACCGCATCCTGCTCGATGTGCACGACGGTGCCACGGACTGACGAGATCATGGTCCGAGCCTACGGCGGCGTTCGGACGTTTGTTCGAGCGACACGCTCAGCGCGCGGCCTATCAGCGCCGCGAGAGCCGCTCGGCGTCGGCCCACGCCCGCTGAGCGGGCGTGAGAGGACCGGATGGCGCGGACGCCGCCCCGCCGCGCCAGGCGTGGCAGAGGGCGAGGGCCAGCGCGTCGGCGGCGTCGGCCGGCTGCGGCAGCGCGTCCAGGCGCAGCACGCGTGCCACCATCGTCTGCACCTGGAGCTTGTCGGCGGAGCCGTAGCCCGTCACGGCCGCCTTCACCTCGGACGGCGTGTGGGTGGCAGCGGGAAGCCCGCGCTCCCCCGCGACCAGCAGCGCGATGCCGCTGGCCTGCGCGGTGCCCATGACCGTGTGGCGGTTGTGCTGCGCGAACACCCGCTCCACAGCGACGACCGCCGGGCCGTGCTCGTCGATCACCGCACGCAGTCCCGCGGCGATGACCGCGAGTCGCTCTTCGATGGGGGCACCTGGGTCGGACCGCACGACGCCCACGTGCACCAGCCGTGCCGAGCGGTCCGGTGCCACGTCGACCACGCCCACACCGCAGCGGGTGAGCCCGGGGTCGATGCCCAGGACTCGGAGCGCGCCGCGCGCAGGTGGGGGTGTCACGACTCCACGCTAGGCGAGCATCACGGCGACCCGACCCAGGCGCGCCACGTCGGACCCGGCGCTACTCGTCCTCTTCGAGCTGCGCCTGCACGTCGGCGCTGAGGTCGAAGTTGCTGAAGACGTTCTGCACATCGTCGCTGTCCTCGAGCGAATCGATGAGGCGGAAGATCTTGCGCGCCGTGTCGACGTCGATCTCGACCTTGAGGTTGGGCACGAACTCCACATCGGCCGACTCGTAGTCGATGCCGGCGTCCTGAAGCGCGGTGCGGACGGTCACGAGGTCGGACGCCTCGGTCACCACCTCGAACCCTTGCGGGTGCGGCTCGATCTCCTCGGCGCCCGCCTCGAGCACGGCAAGCATCACGTCGTCCTCGGTGGTGCCCTCGCCGGAGACGATGATGACGCCCTTGCGCGAGAAGTTGTAGGCGACGCTGCCGGGATCGGCCAGGGTGCCTCCGTTGCGGCTGAGGGCCGTGCGCACCTCGGCGGCCGCGCGGTTCTTGTTGTCGGTCAGGCACTCGATCATGAGCGCCACGCCGTTCGGGCCGTAGCCTTCGTACACGATCGAGGTGTACTCGACGGCTTCGCCGCCGATCCCGGCGCCGCGCTTGATGGCGCGGTCGATGTTGTCGTTGGGGACCGAGGTCTTCTTCGCCTTCTGCACGGCGTCGTACAGAGTGGGGTTGCCCGAGAGGTCGGCGCCGCCGAGCTTGGCGGCCACTTCGATGTTCTTGATGAGCTTGGCGAACGACTTGGCGCGGCGGCTGTCGATGACGGCCTTCTTATGCTTCGTCGTCGCCCACTTGGAATGCCCGGACATGGTCCTCCTGAATAGCTCGTCGGCGCTTCGTCCGCCGGCTGACCATTCTAAACCTGACCCGGACGTGTGCCGCGGCCCGAACCGGGTGGCGGCTCAGCCGAGGATCTTGCGCAGCGTGCGCAGATTGCGGTTCGTCGTGCGGGGCTTGTACGTCGTCTTGCCGAGGAGCTTTCCGAAGGGAGTATCGACGGTGGTGCCCTTCACCGGACTCCAGTAGACGACACCAGGGCCGGCCGCGACCGGGTCGGCGTCGGCATCCATCCCCTCTGCAGCCGTCGTGAGCTCGTCACGGGTGGCGGAGTCGACGCAGAAGACCACCCACGGCTGTCGCGCGGCATCCGTCTCGTCGAACGGGAACGCGTCCGCCGCGGCCGCGAGCTCGTCGGCGGTCACCAGCACGATCCACGCGTCGTAGCCGAACCGGTCCCTCAGTGCCTGCTCGATCCGCGCCTTGAGCTTCGCCCGAGCGGATGCCGCGGCTTCCGCTTCGAAGACGACATTGCCGCTCGCCAGCACCGTGCGCACCGCGGCGAAGCCGAGACCGGTGAAGAGCTCGGCGAGGTCGGCGCTGCGGATCGTGATCCCGCCCACGTTCACGCCGCGCAAGAGCGCCACCCAGGCCGTCATCGGCTCAGAGGGCGAACTCGAACCCGAAGCGCGACGAGAGCAGCGCCACCAGGTTGCGCGGAACCTTTGTCAGGTACGCCGGCGCGGGCGCCAGCGTGTCGGGCGAGCCGATGAACGGGAAGTACACCGGGCCGTCCGTCAGTGCCTCGACCTGGTCGCGCACCGCGACGATCTCGCCGCCGACCCGGCGCAGTCCTGTCAGGGTGATCGGGCTGGCGAGGCGCAGGGTGTCGCTCACGGGCATGCGCCAGTGCGGGAGGTCGTCGCCGCGGCGCGCCCGAGTCTCCTCGCCGAGCGGACCGAGGACGCGGCCCCATGCGGCGATGCCCGGAACCGGCAGCGTGCGGTCCCAGACGAAGAGCGTGTCACCGGGCTCGGTGAAGCCGACCAGCTCATGCGACCATTCGAATCGGCGATCGTCCGACGACTTGGGCGCGGACAGGGCGTCGCCCACGATCCCCTTCGACGGCGCGATCATCCAGTAACGCTCCTCGGGATGGTCGTTCCACCAGTCGTTGATCGTCATGGATGAGAATCTAACCGCTCGCGCGCCGGCCGTCAGCGTGAACGCACGGTGTCGAGGAACAGGCGGTGGAATCGGTGCTCACCCGTGACCTCCGGGTGGAAGGCGGTGGCGAGCAGGGCGCCCTGCCGCACGGCCACGATCCGGCCGTCGTCGAGCTGCGCCAGCCGCTCCACGCCGTCGCCGGCGGATTCGACGAGCGGGGCCCTGATGAACACGGCGTGGACGGGCTCGTCGCCGAGCACAGGGACATCCAGATCGACCTCGAACGAATCCGCCTGGCTGCCGAAGGCGTTCCGTCGGACCGTCACGTCGAGGCCGCCGAAGGTCTGCTGGCCCTCGATGCCGTCGGTGATGCGATCGGCGAGGAGGATCATCCCGGCGCAGGTCCCGTACACGGGCAGGCCCGCCGCGACGGCGTCGCGCACCGGCCCGCGCATGCCGAACGCGCGCGACAGCTTGTCGATCACGCTGGACTCGCCGCCCGGGATGACGAGACCGTCTACCTGCTCGAGCTCGCTCGGACGCCGCACGAGCGCCACGTCGGCGCCGAGCTCGGTCAGCACGCGGGCGTGCTCACGGACGTCGCCCTGCAGAGCGAGGACGCCGACGTGGGGACGGGGGTTCGACACGTGGCGGTCGGACTACCAGCCGCGCTCGGCGAGGCGGTGCGGGGCGGGAAGGTCGGAGACGTTGATGCCCACCATGGCCTCGCCGAGACCCCGCGAGGCCTCCGCGACGACCTTGGCGTCGTCGAAGAAGGTCGTCGCCTTGACGATCGCCGCGGCGCGCTCGGCCGGGTTGCCCGACTTGAAGATGCCCGAGCCGACGAACACTCCGTCGGCGCCGAGCTGCATCATCATCGCGGCGTCGGCAGGCGTGGCCACACCGCCGGCGACGAACAGCACCACGGGAAGCGCTCCGGTCTCGGCGATCTCGGCCACGAGGTCGTACGGCGCCTGCAGCTCCTTCGCGGCGACGTAGAGCTCGTCCTTGGTCATCGAGCGCAGGACGTTGATCTCGCTCTTGATCTTGCGGATGTGCTTGGTGGCCTCGGACACGTCGCCGGTGCCGGCCTCGCCCTTCGAGCGGATCATCGCGGCACCCTCGTTGATGCGGCGGAGCGCCTCACCGAGGTTCGTCGCGCCGCAGACGAAGGGAACCGTGAAGCCCCACTTGTCGATGTGGTTGACGTAGTCGGCCGGCGAGAGCACCTCGGACTCGTCGATGTAGTCGACGCCGAGCTCCTGCAGCACCTGGGCTTCGACGAAGTGGCCGATGCGGGCCTTCGCCATGACCGGGATGGAGACGGCCTCGATGATGCCGTCGATCATGTCGGGGTCGCTCATACGCGAGACGCCGCCCTGCGCGCGGATGTCCGCGGGCACGCGTTCGAGCGCCATGACGGCGACGGCGCCGGCGTCCTCGGCGATCTTGGCCTGCTCGACGGTGACGACGTCCATGATGACGCCGCCCTTCAGCATTTCGGCGAGACCGCGCTTGACGCGGCTGGACCCGGTGGCGACTGTGGTCACGGGGGGCTTCCTTCGGGGGAACGCGCGTGCTGCGCGGGGCGGATCGAGCCAATGCCAGCCATTGACCTATGCCAAAAGATAGCATGGACCGCGATCAGTGATCAGGCGAGCAGAGACGGTGACCATGAACCTCGAGATCAGCGGGCGATCGGCCTCGGAGATCGCCGACAGCCTGCGGGGGCTGCTGCAGCGAGGGGCACTCCGCCCCGGTGATGCGCTCCCCCCAGTACGCGTGCTCGCGGACAGCCTCGGCGTCAATCGCAACACCGTGGTCGCCGCCTACCGGCAGCTCGCGCAGGCCGGCGTGATCGTCACCAGCGGCCGCGGCGGGACGCACGTCGCCGACCTCTCCCGCGTCGCCCAGGAGGGCTTCGCGGCCGACAGCGTGCTGCGCGACGTGGGCACGGGCAACCCGGATCCCGATCTCATCCCCGACCCCTCGCGCGCGCTGGCCGGCATGGCCGGGCGCCCGGTGCTCTACGGCGAGCCGGTCATCGATCCCGATCTCGAGCGTTGGGCGCGTGCATGGATGAGCGACGGCCTGGCGCCCGCGGAATCCGCTCGCCTCACCATCACGAGCGGCGCGGCCGATGCGGTCGAGCGTCTGCTCGCCCAGGCGCTCACCCGCGACGATGCCGTCGCCCTCGAGGACCCCTGCTTCCTCACCAGCATCCACACGGTGCGTCTCGGCGGCTACCGCCCCGTCGCCGTGCCCGTCGACGACGAGGGCATGACGGTCGCCGGACTGCGGGACGCGCTCGAGCAGGGCGTGCGGGCGGTGATCTGCACCCCCCGCGCGCAGAACCCCACCGGCGCCAGCCTGTCAGAGCGCCGCGCGGGCGAGCTGCGCGCGCTGCTGAGCGAGCACCCCTACGTCCTCGTGATCGAGGACGACCACTTCTCGATGCTCTCGCGCCGGCCCTTCCACTCGCTCATCGGCGCCGAGCACCGGCGCTGGGCCCTGATCAGGTCCGTGTCGAAGTTCCTCGGGCCCGACATGTGCCTGGCCGTGACGGCCTCCGACCCCGAGACCGCCGAGCGCCTCGCCATGCGGCTGACCCCCGGCACGACGTGGGTGAGCCACCTGCTGCAGCGGCTCACGCACGCACTCGTGACCGACCCCGAGGTCGGCGCGGCGATCGAGACCGCCGGCGCGCACTACGCGGAGCGCAACGAAGCCTTCGCGCGTCGCCTGACCTCGCACGGCGTGGATACCGCCGTCGGCGACGGCCTCAACCTGTGGGTGCCGCTCCCGGTCCCGGCGCGCCCGGTGTCCGAGCAGCTGATGCGGCGCGGGTGGCTCGCCCGCAGCGGCGACGACTTCGCGCTCGCAGACGGCACCCCGCCGCACCGCCTGCGCCTCACGGTCCACCAGCTCGACGACGCCGACGCCGAGCAGCTGGCGGCCGACATCGGGGGCGCCGTCCGGGCGGTACGGGACCGGACGCCGTTCGCCGAGGTGGGATGATCGAGCGGTGAAGATCCTGTCGATCCAGTCGGCCGTCGCCTACGGGCACGTCGGCAACTCCGCAGCCGTGTTCCCCCTCCAGCGCATCGGCGTCGAGGTGCTTCCGGTCTACACCGTGAACTTCTCGAACCACACCGGGTACGGAGCGTGGCGCGGTCCGCTCATCAGCCCCGACGACGTGCGAGACGTGATCCTCGGGATCGAGGAGCGCGGGGCGTTCCCCGGGATCGATGTGGTGCTGTCGGGCTACCAGGGAGGCGAGGGCATCGCCGACGTGATCCTCGACGCGGTCGCCCGCATCAAGGCCGTCAACCCGGACGCCGTCTACTCGTGCGATCCGGTCATGGGCAATGCCGCGTCCGGCTGCTTCGTCGCTCCGGCGATCCCGATCCTGCTGCGCGATCGCGTGGTCCCGGCGGCCGACATCATCACGCCGAACCAGTTCGAGCTGGGATTCCTCACCGGCACCGAGCCCGACACCCTGGAGTCGACACTGGCCTCGGTCGAGCTGATCCGCGCGACGGGTCCGCGCACGGTGCTCGTCACGAGCGTCGAGCGGCCGGACCGGCCCGAGGAGACCATCGAGATGCTCGCGGTCGACGATCAGGGCGCCTGGATCGTGCGGACGCCGCGGATCCCGATGAAGGCGAACGGCTCGGGCGACGTGACCGCCGCCCTGTTCACCGCGCACTACCGCCGCACCGGCGATGCGGCCGATGCCCTCGCGCGCACCACCTCGAGCGTGTTCGACCTGCTCGAGCGCACCCACGCCTCGGGCGAACGCGAGCTTCAGCTCGTCGAGTCGCAGGAGGCCTACGCCCATCCGCGTCTGCAGTTCGAGGTCACCCGCGTCGTGTGAGAGGACGGATGCCCCGTCCCGCGCGGACCGCGGCGGTGTGTCGTCAGGTGGGCCAGGCGTCGGCGACGGCACGTCGCACGTCACCGAGCAGCTGCGGCAGCGCCTTGGTCTTGGCGATGATCGGGAAGAAGTTCGCGTCGGACGCCCACCGCGGAACGATGTGCTGGTGCAGGTGCTCGTCGACGCCTGCGCCCGCCACGGCCCCCTGATTCATCCCGATGTTGAAGCCGTCGCACCGCGAGACCGTCCGCAGCACGCGCATGCCCTGCTGCGTGAGGGCGCCGATCTCGGCGACCTCCTCCTCGGTCGCCTGGTCGTACGTCGCGATGTGCCGGTACGGGCAGACCAGCAGGTGCCCGGAGTTGTACGGGAACAGGTTCAGCAGTACATAGGCGGTGCGGCCCCGCGCGACGATCAGCCCGTCCTCGTCCGACTTGTCGGGCGCGGCGCAGAAGGGGCACACCGCGCGCAGCGGGTCCGGTCCCGCCTGGATGTACGCCATCCGGTGCGGCGTCCACAGCCGCTGGAACTCGTCCGGCACGCCGGCGAAGGCAGCGGCGTCCTCCAGTCCCGCGACGTCGGCGGGCGAAGTCTCGGCGTGCGCCGCACCGCCCGCCGACGTCGCGTCACTCACGCGAAGTCCTCCGCCGTGTTCACCAGGGCGTGGGAGGCGATCGACTCATGGATGCGGCGCACCGCGTCGGCGATCGGCACGCCGTTCTCCTGCGATCCGTCGCGGAAGCGGAACGACACCGTGCCGCCGGCACGGTCCTGCTCCCCCGCGATCAGCATGAGCGGCACCTTCTGGGTGGTGTGCGTGCGGATCTTCTTCTGCATGCGGTCGTCGCTGTGGTCGAGCTCGGCCCGCACGCCGTCGGCGGCGAGCTGCGCGACGACCTCGGAGAGATAGTCCGCGTACTCCTCGGCGACCGGGATGCCGACGACCTGGACGGGAGCCAGCCACACCGGGAATGCGCCCGCGTAGTGCTCGAGCAGGATGGCGAAGAACCGCTCGATCGAGCCGAAGAGCGCACGATGGATCATGATCGGCCGCTTCTTCTGGCCGTCGCGATCGGTGTACTCGAGCTCGAACCGCTCGGGCAGGTTCGGGTCGACCTGCACGGTGGAGAGCTGCCAGATCCGGCCGATCGCATCCTTCGTCTTGAGGTCGATCTTGGGGCCGTAGAACGCGGCCTCGCCCGGAACCTCGGTGAGCTTGAGTCCGCTGGCGAGGGCGACGTTGCGGAGGGCATTCGTCGAGTACTCCCAGAACTCGTCGGTGCCGATCCACTTCGACTTCTCGTCGTCGCGCATGGAGAGTTCGAGCTCGAACTCGCTCAGCCCGAAGTCGCGGAGCATCGAGATGACGAAGTCGAGGACCTTCGTGGTCTCGGCCTCCAGCTGCTCGGGGGTGACGAACAGGTGCGAGTCATCCTGGGTGAAGCCGCGCACACGGGTCAGGCCGTGCAGTGCCCCGGAGAGCTCGTTGCGGTAGACGGTGCCGTTCTCAGCCAGCCTCATGGGAAGGTCGCGGTAGCTCCGAGCACGCTCCTTGAAGATGAGGATGTGCATCGGACAGTTCATCGGCTTCAGGTAGTAGTCGATGCCGGCCTTGGTGATCTCGCCGTGCTCGTCGCGCTCCTCGTCGAGGTGGATCGGAGGGAACATGCCCTCCTTGTACGTCACGAGGTGGTTCGACTGCAGGAACAGGTCCTGCTTCGAGATGTGAGGCGTGTAGACGTAGGTGTATCCGGCGGCGCGGTGCCGGCGCAGCGCGTGCTGCTCCATCTCCTGGCGGATGATGCCGCCGCGGGGGTGCCACACCGAGAGGCCTGAGCCGATCTCGTCGGGGAACGAGAAGAGGTCGAGCTCCTTGCCCAGTTTGCGGTGGTCGCGCTTCGCCGCCTCCTCGAGACGCTGCTGGTACGCGCGCAGCTCGTCCTTGGTCGGCCACGCCGTCCCGTAGATGCGCTGCAGCTGCGGGTTCTTCTCGCTGCCCCGCCAGTACGCGCCGGCGATCCGCTGCAGTGCCCAGCCGTTGCCGATCATGCGGGTGCTGGGCAGGTGCGGTCCGCGGCAGAGGTCCTTCCAGACCGTCTGGCCATCGCGATCGACGTTGTCGTAGATCGTCAGCTCGCCGGCGCCGACCTCGACGGACGCACCCTCGGCCGCCTCTTTGGAGCCGCCCTTGAGTCCGATCAGCTCGAGCTTGAAGGGCTCGTCGACGAGCTCGACGCGTGCCTCTTCGTCGGTGACGACCCGACGGACGAACCGCTGGCCCTCGCGGACGATGCGCTGCATCTCCTTGTCGATCGCCTTGACGTCCTCGGGCGTGAACGGATGCTCGACCCCGAAGTCGTAGTAGAAGCCGTCCGTGATCGGCGGGCCGATGCCCAGGTTGGCCTGCGGGTTGATGCGCTGCACCGCCTGCGCCAGCACGTGCGCCGCAGAATGGCGCAGGATGCCGAGGCCGTCGGGGCTGTCGATCGTGACGGGCTCGACGGCATCCGTCTCCTCCACGCGCGTCGCGAGGTCTTTCAGCTCGCCGTTGACACGGAGGGCGACCACGGAGCGGTCGGGGAAGAGGGCGAACCCGTCAGCGGGATATGGCACGGCGTCAGTCACGGAAACTCTCCTGGAAGTGGCTCGGATCAAGGCTACTCAGCTTCGGACGAGCGACCCGTCCTGCCCGCTCAGGCGCCGAGCGTTCGCGTTCCGGGCCGCACGGCCGGAGCCGCGATCACCGACCCGACGAGTTCCATGCGTCCGAGTCTATCCAGACGCGCGCTCGGCGGCCGGGCGGGGCTCGACGGATTCGCGCCTCCCGCGTAGCGTCGGCACGGTGAAGCGCGTCCGTGTCGACTCCCGCGCAGTCTCCTCCGTGGGCTACGACTCGGACATGGCCGTGCTCGAGCTCGTGTTCACCTCGGGCGAGGTCTACCGGTACTACGCCGTGCCGCCGTCGGTGCATCGCGGTCTTCTCGAAGCCGAGAGCATCGGCCGCTACTTCGGCGAGCACATCCGGGGCATCTATCCCGAGCGCCACGAGAGGTGAGCAGCAAAAGAAAAACCCCCGCCGAAGCGGGGGTTTCAGGTGGTGCGCGATACTGGGATCGAACCAGTGACCTCTTCCGTGTCAGGGAAGCGCGCTACCGCTGCGCCAATCGCGCCCGTCAGGGCTCTTGAGTTGCTGAGTGGAGGTGGCGACGGGATTCGAACCCGTGTAAACGGCTTTGCAGGCCGGTGCCTAGCCGCTCGGCCACGCCACCGTGTGGTTTGACCCCACGTGCCGTGACTCTCCCCGGGAGGAAAGTCCCTGCACTCGAGCGGATGACGAGACTCGAACTCGCGACCCCAACCTTGGCAAGGTTGTGCGCTACCAACTGCGCTACATCCGCATTTCGTTCCCGGATTCGCACCCGGGCACTCGTAAGACTTTAGCCCACGAATCGCGTCCCGCAAAACCGGACGCGGCCCGCGCGTGTCTGTCCGGAGTGGTTCGAGACCGCGGCGCTCGTCGGGTAGTATCGAGTCTCGGCCCCTACGGGCCAAGGGCGATTGGCGCAGTTGGTAGCGCGCTTCCTTCACACGGAAGAGGTCATCAGTTCGAGTCTGGTATCGCCCACCATCTCACCCCGGAAGACCTGGTCCTCCGGGGTTCTTCATGCCCGCGAGTCGCGTGGTCCGGTCACGGCCCAGCCGTACCGGCGGTGCAGCACGTCGGCGACGCGCACGAATCGATCCAGGTCGAGAACGGATGCCTCGCGCCGCATGCCCGAGTGATGCACACGGTAGAGCTGCTCGACGTCGACCCACGACGGCCGGGCCTGCGCGTCCCAGCGACCCGTCCCGATGGCGAAGAAGTCGCGGTCGCCGTCGTGCGACTTGCTGGTCAGCCGCACGCCGTAGACCCACTCCTCGTCCTGACGTCCGACGATGAGGACCGGCCGGTCCTTGCCTCGCCCGTCGTTCTCGTCGTAGGGGACCCATGTCCAGATGATCTCGCCCGCGTCAGGATCGCCGTCCACCTCGGGCGCGTAGGAGAGCTGCAGCCCGTCGGGCGGTGGCGGGACGATCTCCACGGTCGCGTTCGGTCCGCCGCGTCCGGGCTCCAGGCCGGCGGAGAGGGGGACCGCTTCCGGGCTCCCCTGCGCCGCTGTCCGGCCCGCGGGCCGGAAGAGTCGCCGGAGGGTGCCGAGGAGGCCCGCACGGTTGGTCACGTCGACACCTTAGCGGCGCAGGCAGAAGGGGCGCCGCGGATGATCCGCGGCGCCCCCTCAGGCTGTGATGCGATAAGTCAGGCGCGTGAGCTCTCGAGCACGTAACCCTCTTCGCCGTGGACGACGGTGTCGATTCCGGCGACCTCGTCCTCGTTCTTGACGCGGAAGCCGATCGTCTTCTCGATCGCGAGGCCGATGATGAAGGCCAGGACGAACGAGTAGACGAGCACGGAGACCGCCGCGATCGCCTGGACGAGCAGCTGCGTGCCGTCGCCACCGGTGAACAGGCCGGTGTTGGTCGCGAAGAAGCCCAGGAACAGCGTTCCGATCAGACCGCCGACGAGGTGGATGCCCACCACGTCGAGGGAGTCGTCGAAGCCCCACTTGAACTTCAGCTCGATCGCGAGGGCGCAGACCGCACCGGCGATGAAGCCGAGCAGGATGGCCCAGCCGGGCGTCAGCGATGCGCACGCCGGGGTGATCGCGACGAGACCCGCCACGGCACCGGAGGCGGCGCCGACCGAGGTGGGCTTGCCGTCCTTGAGCTTCTCCACGACGAGCCAGGCCAGGAGTGCTGCAGCCGGGGCGGCGATCGTGTTGACGAAGGCCAGCGCGGCGGTGCCGTCGGCGGCGAGCTCCGAGCCGGCGTTGAAGCCGAACCAGCCGAACCACAGGAGGCCGGCGCCGAGCAGCACGAACGGCGGGTTGTGCGGGACGTGGACGCCCTTCTGGAATCCGACGCGCTTGCCGAGGACCAGGGCCAGGGCCAGCGCTGCGGCACCGGCGTTGATGTGGACGGCCGTCCCACCGGCGAAGTCGATCGCGCCGAGGCCGAACCACTCCTGCATGCCGTAGGTGATCCAGCCGCCGTAGGCGAAGCTGCCGTCCTCGGCGAGGCCGAAGTTGAACACCCAGCTGGCGACCGGGAAGTAGACGATCGTCGCCCAGATCGCGGCGAAGATCAGCCAGGAGCCGAACTTCGCGCGGTCGGCGATGGCGCCGGAGACGAGTGCGACGGTGAGGATCGCGAAGGTGGCCTGGAAGGCGACGAAGGCGAGCGGCGGGTACGCGGCGCCTTCGGGGACCTCGATCAGGCTCGTGAGGCCGATGGCGGACCAGTCGATCGACCAGGGGGCGACGAGGCCCTCAGAGCCGGGGAACGCGATCGCGTAGCCGTAGACGACCCACAGGACGCCGATCAGACCGAGGGCGCCGAAGCTGAGCATCATCATGCTGATGACGCTCTTCGCCTTGACGAGTCCGCCGTAGAAGAACGCGAGTCCGGGCGTCATCAACAGGACGAGCGCGGCGCATATCAGGATGAATGCGGTGTTGCCTTGATCCATCTCAGGGGGAACCTCTCTGCAGGGACGCAGGTATAGCGTCGGGTCCCCCCAGTGTCGCCACGGTCGGTTTCCGCCGCGGTTCACCCTGTGTTTCTCGCGCGTTACGCGATGCCCCTGTGCGTAAACATCGTGTTTCGCGGGGGTCGAAACGCGCCGTGAATCAGCTCAGCGTCGACGCCACGAGCCGCGAGATCGCCCGCAGATACTTCTTTCGATAGCCCCCGGCGAGCATCTCCTCGGGGAAGACGAGGTCCAGCGTGACGCCGGTCGCGCGGATCGGAAGCTCGGCGTCGTATACGCGGTCGATGAAGGCCACGAAGCGCAGTGCGGCCGACTGGTCGGTGAACACCTCGACGTCGCGCAGGCCGATGACCGACAGTCCCTCGATCAGACGGATGTAGCGCGACGGGTGCACGCGCGCCAGGTGGGCGATGAGGTCGCGGAACGCGTCGTCCGATGCGGGGCCGGAGGCCGCGGCATCCGCGATCGCGTTCTCGTACTCGGTGTCCGTGAGTGTGGTGGCGTGTCCGTCGAGCGTCCGATGGCGGTAGTCGGTGCCGTCGATTCGGATGGTCTGGAAGCTCGCCGACATCGCATGGATCTCGCGCAGAAAGTCCTGCGCGGCGAACCGGCCCTCGCCCAGGGCGTTGGGAGGAGTGTTGGATGTCGCAGCCAGCCGGGTGCCCGTCGAGACGAGCTCCGCGAGCAGTCGGGTCATCACCATGGTGTCGCCCGGATCGTCGAGCTCGAACTCGTCGATGCACAGCAGGTCCGACCCGCGGAAGAGCTCGACGGTGTTCTTGTAGCCCAGCGCACCGACCAGGGCGGTGTACTCGATGAACGAGCCGAAGTACTTCCGGCGGGCGGGCATCGCGTGGTAGACCGACGCCAGCAGGTGGGTCTTGCCCACGCCGAACCCGCCGTCGAGGTAGACGCCGGGCTTGACCTCGGGACGCTTGGCCTTGCGGAAGAAACCGCCCTTGACCGGCTCGCCGGCGCCGCAGAATGCCAGCAGGAGGTCCTTGCCCTCCTGCTGCGACGGGTACGCGGGGTCGGCGCGATAGGTGTCGAACGTCGCGTCGGCGAACTGCGGGGGCGGGACCAGGGCGGCGACCATCTCGGCTCCCGCGAGCTGCGGAGTGCGCTCCACGAGGTGGACGATGCCGGGGCGGGAGACGGAGGCGGTCATGCGGATCCTGTGTCGGAGTCTTACGGAAGCGAGCGGTCGGCCCGGCTGGGAATCTAGGGTCGGAAAGGGCGGTTCCCACCCTAGTCGCCACAATTTTCCGCCCTGACCCGAGGAGCACCCATGACCGTCGAGACCGACACGTCGTCCGCCAAGTTCGCCGAGTACGCCGAGCCCGGCCGCCTCGTCACGGGCGACTGGCTGCAGGAGCGACTCGGTGAGCCGGGACTCGTCGTGGTCGAGTCGGACGAGGACGTGCTGCTCTACGAGGTCGGGCATATCCCGGGCGCGGTGAAGGTCGACTGGCACACCGAGCTGAACGACCCCGTCGTGCGCGACTACGTCGACGGCGCCGGTTTCGCCGAGCTCCTCAGCCGCAAGGGCATCGGCCGCGACGACACCGTCGTCATCTACGGCGACAAGAACAACTGGTGGGCGGCCTACGCCCTCTGGGTGTTCTCGCTGTTCGGCCACGAGGACGTGCGCCTGCTCGACGGCGGCCGTGACAAGTGGATCGCGGAGGGTCGTCCGATCATCACGGACCCGACGAACCGCGCCCCCTCCGACTACCCGGTCGTCGAGCGCGACGACTCGCTGCTGCGCGCGTACAAGGAGGATGTGCTCGCCCACCTCGGCAATCCCCTCATCGACGTGCGCTCTCCCGAGGAGTACGACGGTTCGCGCACGTCGGCGCCGGCCTACCCCGAGGAGGGCGCGCTGCGTGCGGGCCACATCCCGACCGCTCAGAGCGTGCCGTGGGCACGGGCCGTGGCCGCGGACGGCGGCTTCAAGACGCGGGCCGAGCTCGATGCCATCTACCGCGGCGATGCCGGGCTGCAGGACGGCGACTCCATCGTGGCGTATTGCCGCATCGGCGAGCGGTCGAGCCACACCTGGTTCGTGCTCAAGAATCTGCTGGGCTTCGACGACGTGCGGAACTACGACGGCTCCTGGACCGAGTGGGGCAGCGCGGTGCGGGTTCCGATCGCGACGGGCGCCGAGCCGGGCCAGGCGCCGACGCGCTGAGCCGCGGCATCCCGTGAAATGATGGCGGGGATGTCCGAAGCCGCCCTGCCCGAGAGTCTCGCCGAGATCCGCGACGAGTTCCTCGAGCTGCCCGAGTCCGATCGGCTGCAGCTGCTGCTGGAGTTCTCGCAGGAGCTTCCGGCCGTTCCGGCGGAATACGAGAACCACCCCGAGCTCTACGAGCGCGTGGCGGAGTGCCAGTCCCCCGTGTTCATCGTGGTCGACGTGGATGCGCACGGGATCGTCGCGATGCACGCGACCGCGCCGCAGGAGGCGCCGACCACCAGAGGCTTCGCGAGCATCCTCGCGCAGGGCATCACCGGGCTGACGGCCGACGAGGTGCTCGCCATTCCAGCCGACTTCCCGCAGAGCATCGGGTTGACGCGGGTCGTCTCGCCGCTGCGCATCTCGGGGATGACCGGCATGCTCATGCGCGCCAAACGGCAGGTGCTGGTCAAGCGCAGCGTGTGAGGCCGCTCCCCAGGGTCAGTCGGGACTGCCGGCCGCTTCGCCCAGGAGGGCGCGGGCGGTGAGCCAGGAGCGGATGCTGTCGCTCCATCGCTCCTGGTCGTAGTTCCACAGCTTCGTATGGCGCGCGACCTCGAACACCCGCAGCTCGACGAGGTCGGGCCGCGCCATGAGGAGGTCGTGCGAGGCGTCCGAGGGCACGAAGCCGTCGTCGTCGCTGTGGAGGATGAGCATCGGATGCCGCAGCTCCGCCGCCCGCGCGACGACATCGAGTCGATCGAACGGGATGGCGCTGCCCGCGCGTGTGATGGGGGTCGCCCATTCGCTCTGAAGTGCGCCGATCGCCAGGCCGCTGACCGTGGGCGGCACGTGCAGGACCCGCGCCTGATACTCCAGGACGAGCCGCCAGTCGATGACCGGCGACTCCAGGATGAGGCCGGCGAGGGAATCGCCGTGCGCGGAGTTGAGCGAGACCTGGAGTGCGATCGCGCCGCCCATCGACCACCCCATCATGGTGATCCGGCGCGCGCCCCGGCGACGGGCGAAACCCACGGCGGCGTCGACGTCGCGCCACTCCGTCGCACCGAGCGAGTAGGTTCCCGCCCGGCTGCGCGGAGCCTCGCCGTCATTGCGGTACGAGACGACGAGGGACGTGATGCCGAGGGCATGGAAGACCGGCACCGCGCGCAGGCACTCGGCGCGGTTCGTGCCGCGGCCGTGGATCTGGATGACCCACACGTCGCCCTCCCCCGCGGGGAAGAGCCAGGCCGGGCAGGGGCCGACCGCGCTGCCGATGAGCTCGGGGGTGAACGGCAGATGGAGCTGCTCGGGGCGGTCGAAATACCACCCGCTGAACGCGGCATCGGGTGAGAGATGGGCGTCGCCTGCCACGTGCGTGAGGAGCTTGCGCTTCACGCTGGTCTCGTCCTCGGACAGCACCGAGCCGAGCTTGACGTAGGTCGACGACCCGCTCGTGAACAGTCCGTAGCGACCGGGAAGCTGCGTGTCGGGGGTGCGCGACAGCGTGATCGTCTGCGCCGCGGTGTCCAGGGCGAGGATGCGGGTGTCGGGCACCCGCACAGCGGGAGTGACGATGCGGCGCGCCATGTGAATGGACGCCACCGCCGTCGCGGAGAGCACGCCGGCGAGAGCCACGCTGACAACAGTGAGCGCGGCCCTCACTCCGACGAGGAGAGCGGGGGATGCGCCGCGCAACGCGGCGCGCCTGGAGGCGACCATCGAGGCCTCACTCTAGTCTGTCCGCGTGGCTGAGCATCGTCCCCCGGCGGCTGCGTCGCCCTTCGCGCACGCGGCCGATGAGGTGCGGGCGGTCGAATTCCGCGGCGATCTGTCGGTGCGCGAGATCACCGCCCCCGCCGGTCTCGCGACGAATGCGCTGGCGCTCGCAGGCGACGTGCGTCCGGAGGACGAAGGCGTCGACTCCCCCTACGGCACAGGACGCTTCATCCTCCTCCACGACCCCGACGAGCCGACCCAGTGGAACGGGCCGTGGCGGATCGTGTGCTTCGCCCAGGCGCCGCTCGAGCCCGACATCGGGGTCGACCCGCTTCTTGCCGATGTGGCCTGGGCGTGGCTGACCGACGCGCTCCGATCACGCAACGCCCCTTTCCACTCGGCATCCGGAACCGCGACCAAGACACTGTCGAAGGGCTTTGGGTCGCTGGCGTCCGAGGGCGACGGCGCGCAGATCGAGCTGCGGGCTTCGTGGTCGCCGGAAGGCGCGATCGGTCCGCACGTGGAAGCATGGGCAGAGCTTGTGTGCATGCTCGCGGGGCTTCCCCCGGGCTCGGAAGGGATTGCAATGCTGGGTTCTCGCAGGGCGACGCGTGGCTGAATACGTCGTCATCGATCGGCTCGATGGACTGATCGAGGCTTCTCGACGGCTGGCGGAGGGGCACGGCCCCGTCGCTGTCGACGTCGAGCGCGCCTCGGGCTTCCGCTATTCGCAGCGCGCCTACCTCATCCAGGTCTTCCGCCGGGGCGCGGGGGTGTTCCTCTTCGATCCGCCTCCGATCGGCGACTTCCGATCGCTGCAGGATGCCATCGGCGACACCGAGTGGGTGCTGCACGCGGCGAGCCAGGATCTGCCGTCGCTGCGCGAACTGGGCCTCGAACCGGCGTCGATGTTCGACACCGAGCTCGCAGCACGGCTGCTCGGGCACGAGCGTGTCGGCCTCGGCGCGGTGGTGGAGGACACGCTGGGCATCACGCTCGCCAAGGCCCACTCGGCCTCCGACTGGTCCACGCGTCCGCTCCCCCAGTCGTGGCTCGAGTACGCGGCATTGGATGTCGAGCACCTCGTCGACGTGCGCGACGTCCTGGTTGCCGAGCTCGTGGAGCAGGAGAAGACGGGGTTCGCCGCCGAGGAGTTCCAGGCGGTGCTCGAGCGCGAGCCGAAGCCGCCGCGGGACGAGCCGTGGCGCCGCCTGAGCGGACTGCACACGGTGCGCGGACGCAAGGCCCTCGCTGTCGCGCGCGCGCTGTGGACCTCGCGGGAGGAGTACGCCCGGGACGAGGACGTCGCACCCGGTCGCCTGGTCCCCGACCGCTCTCTCGTCGCCGCGCTGCTGGCCGATCCCCAGACCAAGCAGGATCTCGCGGCGGTGAAGGACTTCACCGGGCGGGCCAGCCGGTCCCAGCTCGATCGCTGGTGGGCCGCCTTCGAGGAGGGCCGGGCGTCGACCGACCTTCCGCTCGAGAGGGCGACCGGCGGAGACACCCTTCCGCCGCCGCGAGCCTGGAGCGACCGCAACCCCGAGGCGGACGCCCGGCTCAAGGCCGTGCGGCCGGTTGTCGAGCAGCGCGCAGAAGAGCTTCACATGCCCACCGAGAACCTGTTGACGCCCGAGCTGCTCCGCCGGGTCGCCTGGCAGCCGCCCGAGCCGCTGACCGCCGATGCCGTGGGCGACGCGCTCCTCGCCCTGGGGGCCCGCCACTGGCAGATTGCGCAGACTGCACAGTTGATCGTCGAAGCCTTTGTGGGATCCGTGCAAGAACCGACGGCGGCCCCGGAAACCGATTCGTAGGATTCCCCCACCCGTTTTCCCGCCCCTCACGGCCGATACCTAGGCTGGCGGCATCCCTATTATTGGAGGCAGAGTGGCCGAGATTTCGGACGTCTTCTTCGTCGACGGCATGCGCACGCCGTTCGGGCGCGCTGGCGAAAAAGGCATGTACTGGAACACCCGATCGGACGATCTCGCCGTCAAGGCGACGATCGGCCTGATGGAGCGGAACCCCGGCGTTCCCAAGGACCGCATCGACGATGTCGCCATCGCGGCCACGTCGCAGACGGGCGACCAGGGCCTCACCCTCGGCCGCAGCGTCGCGATCCTCGCCGGCCTGCCGCAGACCGTGCCCGGCTTCGCGATCGACCGCATGTGCGCCGGCGCGATGACGAGCGTGACGACGATGGCCGGATCGATCGGCATGGGCATGTACGACGTCGCCCTCGCCGGTGGCGTGGAGCACATGGGACACCACCCGATCGGCGGCAATGCCGATCCCAACCCGCGCTTCGTGGCAGAGCGGATGGTGGATCCGGGCGCACTCAACATGGGCGTCACCGCCGAGCGCATCTTCGACCGATTCCCACACCTCACCAAGGAGCGCTCCGACCGCTACGGCATGCTGAGCCAGCACAAGGCGCAGGCGGCGTACGAGGCGGGAAGGTTCCAGCCCGATCTGGTGCCCGTCGCGATCAAGGACGCCGAGGGCTCGTGGGGTCTGGCGACCGAGGACGAGGGCCGCCGGCCGCAGACCACGATGGAGGATCTCGCCGCTCTCAATACGCCGTTCCGCCCGCACGGACGCGTCTCGGCGGGAACGTCGTCGCCGCTCACCGACGGTGCGACGATGTCGCTGCTCGCCGGTGGCGGGGCGGTCAAGGAGCTCGGCCTGACCCCGAAGATGCGGCTCGTCTCGTTCGCCTTCGCGGGCGTGCAGCCCGAGATCATGGGCATCGGCCCCATCCCGTCGACCGAGAAGGCGCTCAAGAAGGCCGGCCTCACGATCGCCGACATCGGGCTCTTCGAGCTCAACGAGGCCTTCGCGATCCAGGTCATCTCGCTGCTCGACCACTTCGGCATCGCCGACGACGACCCGCGGGTCAACCAGTGGGGCGGCGCGATCGCGCTCGGACACCCGCTGGCCGCCTCGGGCGTTCGCCTGATGATCCAGCTCGCGGCGCAGTTCGCCGAGCGCCCCGATGTCCGCTACGGCCTCACCGCGATGTGCGTGGGTCTCGGGCAGGGCGGCTCGGTCATCTGGGAGAACCCGCACTACAACGGCAAGAAGAAGTAGGACCACTCGATGACGAACTACGAAGAGATCGACTTCTCGCCCCTGAACGCCCTGGCCGAGGGGGAGGTCGTCACCCAGTCGCGGGCGCGCGACATCCGTCTTCCCTCCGGCAAGGTGATCGCGCTCATCACCCTCGACAACGGGCGGGACCACACGCGTCCCAACACCCTCGGGCCGACCACGCTCACGCAGCTCGGGGCCACGCTCGACGCCCTCAAGGCCCGAGCCGCGGCCGGCGAGATCGATGCGGTCGCGGTGACCGGCAAGCAGTACATCCTGGCCGCCGGGGCCGATCTGTCCGACATCTCCAAGGTCGGGTCGAAGGACAACGCCCGGCTGATCGCCCAGCTCGGGCACCACGTCTTCGGCAAGCTCTCCGACCTCGGCGTGCCCTCGTTCGCATTCGTGAACGGGCTGGCGCTCGGCGGCGGACTCGAGATCGCGCTGAACTCGAGCTATCGGACGGTGGATGCCTCCGCCGCCGCGATCGCGCTGCCCGAGGTCTTCCTCGGCATCATCCCCGGCTGGGGCGGCGCCTACCTGCTGCCGAACCTCATCGGCATCGAGAACGCGCTCGAGGTCGTCATCTCGAACCCGCTCAAGCAGAACCGGATGCTCAAGCCCCAGCAGGCGTTCGATTACGGGGTGGTCGACGCCATCTTCCCGGCCGCGAACTACCTCGAGGACTCGCTGAAGTGGGCCGATGGCGTGCTCGGCGGGACGATCAAGGTCGTCCGCAAGAACGAGCCCGGCAAGATCGAGCGACTCACCAAGTGGCCCATCGCCGTCAAGATGGCGCGCGGCATGCTCGAGTCGAAGATCGGCACCGTTCCGAAGTCCCCGTACGCCGCGCTCGAGCTGCTCGACAAGGCGAAGGGCGGCACGCGCGCCGAAGGGTTCGCGCGTGAGGACGACGCCCTCGCCGAGCTCGTCACGGGCGACCAGTTCGCGGCATCCATGTACGCGTTCGATCTGGTGCAGAAGCGTGCCAAGCGGCCGGTCGGCGCGCCCGACAAGGCGCTGGCGAAGAAGGTCACCAAAGTCGGCATCATCGGCGCCGGCCTCATGGCGAGCCAGTTCGCGCTGCTCTTCGTCCGCAAGCTGCAGGTGCCCGTGCTGATCACCGACCTCGACCAGGCACGCGTCGACAAGGGCGTCGCCTACATCCACGAGGAGATCGGCAAGCTCGAGGCGAAGGGCCGTCTCGACGGCGACAGCGCCAACAGGCTGAGGGCACTGGTCACCGGTACGACCGACAAGAGCCTGTACGCCGACTGCGACTTCGTCATCGAGGCGGTGTTCGAGGAGGTGGGCGTCAAGCAGACGGTGTTCGGCGAGATCGAGCAGTACATCTCCGAGGACGCCATCCTGGCGACGAACACCTCGTCGCTCTCGGTCGAGGAGATCGGTGCGAAGCTCGCCCACCCCGAGCGTCTCGTCGGCTTCCACTTCTTCAACCCGGTGGCGGTCATGCCGCTGATCGAGATCGTGAAGACGCCGCACACCTCGGATGCCGCACTGTCGACGGCGTTCGTGGTGGCCAAGACCCTGGGCAAGAACGCGGTGCTGACCGCGGACGCGCCGGGATTCGTGGTGAACCGTCTCCTGGCCAAGGTCATGGGCGAGGCCGCGCGTGCGATCTACGAAGGCACTCCCCTGCTGACCGTCGAGAAGGCGTTCGCGCCGATCGGGCTGCCGATGACGCCGTTCCAGCTCATCGACCTGGTCGGCTGGAAGGTCGCCGCGCACGTGCAGGACACCATGGTGAAGGCCTTCCCCGACCGCTTCTACGCCTCGGAGAACTTCCACCGGCTCGCCGACCTCGCCGAGGTCGTGGAGAAGGACAAGAGCGGTCGCGTGACCGGGTGGACCAAGGCCGCGGAGAAGGTGCTCAAGGGCACCGTCGGATCGACGCCCTCGAGCGAGGCCGAGATCCTGCAGCGCGTTCAGGACGGTCTCGCGAAGGAGATCCGGATCATGCTCGACGAGGGCGTGGTGCCCGAGGTCGAGGACATCGACCTGTGCCTCATCCTCGGTGCCGGCTGGCCCTTCATCGACGGCGGAGCCTCGCCCTATCTCGACCGCGAAGGAGCCTCCGAGCGAGTGTTCGGCGACACCTTCCATCACCCGATCATCAAGGGCATCGGCGGCTGACGCCCGCCCGCAGACGAAGGGCCGCCGTTCTCTCGGGAACGGCGGCCCTTCGTCTTGGGCAACGGCTTCCGACGGCACCGTGAACACTCGCCCCGGGACGGCCGATCGTGCGCGGCCGGGGCTGCGCCCACGGCATCCTGAGAGCGTTCGACGGCGGAGTCTCAAGGGAGGCGATGGAGATGATCGATGCATTCGCGGGACTGTTCAGCGGCAGCGGGATGAACACGCTGCTGAGGACCAGCGGTGCGATCCTGACGACGCTGCTCGTCATCCCGGCGATCATGAAGCTGTTCGTGGTCACGATCGACGAAGGGTCGGCCGCGATCCGCACCCGCAACGGGAAGCCGATCATCCGCAGGGGATCTCGCTCGGGCGACGCGCGGGGAGAGGTGGTGGTGCTCCGACCCGGCACCCACGGGGCGATCCCGATCTTCTACTGGTACCGGCTCATCGACGTGCGCGCGCGGTCGAATGATCTGCCCGTTCGCCACCTCACCGGCGCAGAACGGCATCAGCACCTCGTGCACGCGTCGTTCGACTGGCGGCCGCTGACCACCGGACACGATCTGCGCGTGTTCGAACTCGACGTGGTCAACGTGACCGAACGCGCGGGGAACATCGTCGGCGCCGCGCTGCGGGACATCGTGCACCGCCTCGAAGGTCCGGTGCTCCCTCCGAACGCCGAGCTGTCGCCGATCGTCGTCGCCGCCTGTGCGGACGGTGTTCGATCCAGCTGCGGGATCGAGCTCGTCGCCGTCACCGTGACCGGAGACGCCCTCACCGACGGCTATCTCCTGTCGGAGGCGCTGGCCGCCGCATCCGCTCGCGCGGACTCCCCCGGCGCGGCTGCGGCGACCATCGTCGCCAGCCGGCTCAGCGCCGTCGGATGAGTGACGCTAGTCGCGCGCGTCGGAGCGCGCCCACTCCCCGATCACGGGAATCTCAGTCGTCGCACCGCGCGCAACCGGGATGCGGGTGCCGAGCACCTGGGCGACGACATCCTGAGCGATCTTCGCGGGCGTGAGTCCGGCATCCTCGAGGATCTGCTCTCGGCTGGCGTGATCGATGAACTCGTCGGGCAGGCCGAGCTCGTCGACAGCCGTGTCGACCCCCGCCTCGCGGAGCACCTGGCGCACGCGCGTGCCGATTCCTCCGACCCGGATGCCGTCCTCGATCGTGATGACGAGTCGATGGGTCGCCGCCAGCTCGACGATCGACGGCTGCACCGGGACGACCCACCGCGGGTCGACCACGGTAGAGCCGATTCCCTGCGCCCGGAGGCGCTCGGCGACCTCGACGGCGATGTGGGCCATCGGCCCGATGCCGACGATGAGGACGTCCTGGGCGTCGGATCGCACCAGCACGTCGACGCCGTCGTCAAGCCGCTCGAGCGCGGGGATCTCGGGGCTCACTCCGCCCTTCGGGAAGCGGATCACCGTGGGGGCGTCGTCGACGTCGACGGCTTCCCGCAGCTCCTCTCGCAGACGCACCGCGTCGCGCGGCACGGCGATACGGATGTGCGGCACCAGCTGCAGCATCGCCAGATCCCAGATCCCGTGGTGGCTGGGACCGTCGGGACCGGTGACGCCGGCGCGATCGAGCACGAACGTGACTCCGGCACGATGCAGGGCGACATCCATGAGCACCTGGTCGAAGGCGCGGTTCATGAACGTGGCATAGATGGCCACGACCGGGTGCAGCCCCCCGAAGGCGAGGCCGGCGGCGGATGCCACCGCATGCTGCTCCGCGATCCCCACGTCGTAGACGCGGTCGGGGAAGCGCTGCGCGAACGGCAGCAGCCCGGTGGGTCGGAGCATCGCGGCGGTCATGCCGATGATGTCGTCGCGCTGCTCCCCCACCGCGACGAGCTCTTCGGCGAAGACGTCTGTCCAGGCGGGACCGCCGCTCGCGACGCCGACGGTCTTGCCGGTCAGCGGGTCGATCTTGCCGACGGCGTGGAACTGGTCGGCTTCGTCGTCGAGTGCTGGCTGATAGCCCCGGCCCTTCTCCGTGATGGCGTGGACGATCACCGGCGCGCCGTACAGCTTCGCCAGCTCGAGCGTCTCGATCAGCGTCGGCAGGTCGTGCCCGTCGACGGGACCGAGGTACTTGATGTCGAGGTTGGAGTAGAGCGCGGCGTTGTTGGTGAAGCGCGACAGGAAGCCGTGGGTGCCGCCGCGGACGCCGCGATAGACCGCACGGGCGGCCGGGCCGAGCCGGCGGAAGAGCGAGTCCGACCCGCGGTGGAGGGTGCGGTAGGAGTCGGCGGTGCGCACGCGGTTGAGGTAGCGGGCCATGCCGCCGATGGTCGGCGCGTACGACCGGCCGTTGTCGTTGACGACGATCACGAGGTTGCGGTCGTTGTCGTCGGAGATGTTGTTCAGGGCCTCCCACGTCATGCCGCCGGTGAGCGACCCGTCGCCCACGACCGCGATCACGTGGCGGTCCTTGCGGCCCGTGCGGGTGAGGGCGCGAGAGACGCCGTCGGCCCAACTCAGCGAGCTCGACGCGTGCGACGACTCGACGACGTCGTGGGCGCTCTCGGAGCGCTGCGGGTAGCCGGCGAGACCCCCGCGGGAGCGCAGGCTGCTGAAGTCCTGCCGTCCGGTGAGGAGCTTGTGCACGTAGGACTGGTGCCCGGTGTCGAAGATGAACGGATCGGCCGGGGAATCGAACACCCGGTGAAGTGCGATGGTGAGCTCCACCACGCCGAGGTTGGGGCCCAGGTGGCCGCCGGTGCGGGAGACGTTCTCGATCAGGAACTCACGGACCTCGTCAGCCAGCTCCTGCAGCTGCTCGGTGCTCAGCGAGTCGAGATCACGGGGTCCGGCGATGGACGACAGCAGCGACATCTCGCTCCTTTCCGGGCCACGATGGGCCATGTCAGTCTACCCGGGAC
Source organism: Microbacterium sp. CFBP9034 (assembly GCF_034045255.1). Lineage (NCBI taxonomy): Bacteria > Bacillati > Actinomycetota > Actinomycetes > Micrococcales > Microbacteriaceae > Microbacterium > Microbacterium sp. CFBP9034. The sequence goes on along the minus strand of NZ_JAXCWC010000001.1, from coordinate 2,093,434 downwards.
ATGCCGGAGGGGCCGGGCGTTGCCACCCGGCCCCTCCTGTGGCATAGCTCAGACGAGCGAGCGCAGCACGTACTGCAGGATGCCGCCGTTGCGGTAGTAGTCGGCTTCACCGGGCGTGTCGATGCGCACCACGGCGTCGAACTCGACGGTCTCCTTGCCTGCGGCCGAGAACTCGCTCGGGGCAGCGGTCACGCGCACCGTCTTGGGGGTGACGCCCTCGTTCAGCTGCTCGAGGCCCGCGATCGAGACGATCTCGGTGCCGTCGAGTCCGAGCGACTCCCAGCTCTGGCCCGCCGGGAACTGCAGCGGGACGACGCCCATTCCGATGAGATTGGAGCGGTGGATGCGCTCGAAGCTCTCGGTGATGACCGCCTTGACGCCCAGCAGGCTGGTGCCCTTTGCCGCCCAGTCGCGCGACGAGCCGGAGCCGTACTCTTTGCCGCCGAAGATCACGAGCGGCGTGCCGTCGGCCTGGTAGTTCTGGCTCGCGTCATAGATGTAGGACTGCGGGCCGCCCTCCTGGGTGAAGTCGCGGGTGTAGCCGCCCTCCACGACCGCGCCGCCGTTCACGGCGCCGACGAGCAGGTTCTTCAGACGGATGTTGGCGAACGTGCCCCGGATCATGATCTCGTGGTTGCCGCGGCGCGAGCCGTAGGAGTTGAAGTCCTTGCGGTCGACACCGTGAGCGGCGAGGTACTGACCGGCCGGGCTGTCGGCCTTGATGTTGCCGGCCGGGCTGATGTGGTCGGTCGTGACGGAGTCGCCGAGCGTCGCGAGCACGCGGGCGCCGGAGATGTCGGTCACCGGGGTGAGCTCCATCGTCATGCCGTCGAAGTACGGGGGGCGGCGCACATAGGTCGACGCCTCGTCCCACTCGAAGACGTCGCCGGTCGGCGTGGGCAGGTTGCGCCAGCGCTCGTCGCCCTCGAACACCGTGGCGTACTGCGTGTTGAACATGTCCTGGTCGATCGACGAGTCGATCGTCGCCTGGACCTCCGCGGCATCCGGCCAGATGTCCTTGAGGAAGACGTCGTTGCCGGCCTGGTCCTTGCCGAGCGGGTCGGTCTCGAAGTCGAAGTTCATCGACCCGGCGAGCGAGTAGGCGATCACGAGCGGAGGGCTCGCGAGGTAGTTCATCTTCACGTCGGGGTTGATGCGCCCCTCGAAGTTGCGGTTTCCTGAGAGCACGGCCGTCACGGCCAGGTCGTTCTCCTGGATGGCCGCCGAGACCTCCTCGATGAGGGGTCCGGAGTTTCCGATGCACGTGGTGCAGCCGTAGCCGACGGTGAAGAAGCCGAGGTCCTCGAGATCCTTGGTGAGGCCGGCCTTCTCGTAGTAGTCCGTGACCACCTTCGAGCCGGGCGCCAGGGTCGTCTTGACCCAGGGCTTGGCCTTCAGGCCCTTCCGCACCGCGTTGCGGGCGAGCAGGCCCGCGGCGAGCATGACCGACGGGTTCGACGTGTTCGTGCACGAGGTGATCGCGGCGATCGTCACCGCGCCGTGGTCGAGGATGAACTTCTCGCCGCCCTCGAGCGCGACCGGCGTCGGCTTGGAGACCGTGGCCGGCGCGTGCGAGTGGTGGTGGTGCTCGTGGTGGTTCGACTCGTCCTCGGGAGAGAATCCCGGCGGGTCGGAGGCGGGGAACGACTCCGAGATCGTCAGATCGACCAGGTCGTGGTCGACATCGGCGTAGTTGTTGAGGTCGATCTCGAACTGCTGCTTCGAGCGGGAGAGCTCGATGCGGTCCTGGGGACGCTTCGGACCGGCGATCGAGGGGACGACCGTGGCGAGGTCCAGCTCCATGTACTCGCTGAACACGGGCTCGCGGCTCGGGTCGTGCCAGAGGTGCTGCTCCTTGGCGTACGCCTCGACGAGGGCGAGCGCCTGCTCGCTGCGACCGGTGAGGCGCAGGTAGTCGATCGTGACGGAGTCGATGGGGAACATCGCCGCCGTCGAGCCGAACTCGGGGCTCATGTTGCCGATCGTCGCGCGGTTGGCCAGCGGCACGGAGGCCACTCCCTCGCCGTAGAACTCGACGAACTTGCCGACCACGCCGTGCTTGCGCAGCAGGTCTGTGATGGTGAGCACGACATCGGTGGCCGTGACGCCGGTGGGGATGGCGCCGGTGAGCTTGAAACCCACCACGCGAGGGATGAGCATCGACACGGGCTGGCCGAGCATGGCCGCCTCTGCCTCGATGCCCCCGACGCCCCAGCCGAGCACGCCCAGGCCATTGACCATCGTGGTGTGCGAGTCGGTGCCGACGCACGTGTCGGGGTAGGCACGGAGAACACCGTCGACCGAGCGGTCGTAGATGACCTTGGCGAGGTGCTCGATGTTCACCTGGTGGACGATGCCGGTGCCCGGGGGCACGACCTTGAAGTCGTCGAAGGCCGTCTGGCCCCAGCGGAGGAACTGGTACCGCTCGCCGTTGCGCTCGTACTCGATCTCGACGTTGCGCTCGAGCGCGTTCTCGGTGCCGAAGAGGTCGGCGATGACGGAGTGGTCGATCACCATCTCGGCCGGCGAGAGGGGGTTGATCTTGGTGGGGTCTCCCCCGAGGGCCTCCATCGCCTCGCGCATGGTGGCGAGGTCGACGATGCAGGGCACGCCGGTGAAGTCCTGCATGACCACGCGAGCCGGCGTGAACTGGATCTCGGTGTCGGGCTCGGCCGCGGCATCCCACGACCCGAGCGCCTGGATCTGCTGCTTCGTCACGTTCGCACCGTCCTCGGTGCGAAGCAGATTCTCGAGCAGCACCTTCAGGCTGAACGGGAGCTTCTCGTAGCCCTCGACGGTGTCGATGCGGAAGATCTCGTAGTCGGTGCTGCCGACCGTCAGGGTGCTCTTGGCACCGAAGCTGTCAACCGTGGACACGTCTGTCTCCTTCGTCGGCGGCGGGAGCGGGCCGGGGCCCTGCTTTTCCCATCTTCCCCCGCTAGAAGGCCCTCGGCTAGTGAGGGTGACCTAAGCGTCAGCGGGATGAATTTATCTTGATATCAAGATAAATGTATCACTTCGGCGCACGAGGATAGAGCGCGCGCACCGCCAGCCACGTGACGGCCACCATGGGGGCGAAGAGCGGGATGCCCATCACGAGCTTGAGCGTGCCCAGTGCGGTGACGTTGTCGGCGAAGTAGAGCGGGAGCTGCACCAGCAGCCGCGCGGCGAACAGCGACGCCCAGGCGATCGCCAGCCAGAAGAACGCGCGGCGCTTGCGCTTGTCGCGGCGCCAGGCGGTGCCCTCCCCCATGAGGAATCCGACAGCGAGTCCGATGAGCGACCATCCGATCAGGGCAGACACGAGGAACGCCGAGCCGTACAGCGCGTTCGTGATGAAGCCGGGGATGAAGTTGTTGCTGGCTTCGCCGGTGAACGCAGCGAAGGCCGCCGCGACGCCGGCGGCGACGAGGCCGCCGATCGCCGCCGTCACCGGCTGCCGGGCGATGAGGCGCGCCGCGGTGAAGATCGCCGCGATCCCGACGGACAGGCCCAGAGAGAGCCACAGGTCGCCGTCGCCGGTCGCGGGGTCGATCGTGAGCGTGTAGACGACGATGAAGACGAGGCCGGGGAGAACCGATTCCAGGATGCCGCGCCAGCCCCCCATGGCGGCCCACACGACATGCCCGGTGGACTTGCCCTCGGAGGGATCGAGCCCTGCGCGGCGCGCGGCGTCTCCGAGTGCGGCGCCGAGCATGTCGGATGCCTTCGGCTGGGAGCCGTCGCCTGTCACGGCGTCGGGTGCCGGGTCGGCCCCGGGCGTCGGGTCGGGGATGCGCCGCTCGTCGCTCACGCGGTGCCCGGCGTCGCCGGCATCTTGAGAGGGATCAGGTCGCGCGGGGGCATCGGCGATCCGCCGCGCACCACCACGATCGAGCGGAAGAGGTCTTCCACGGCCGCGGCCGCCTCGACATCGGATGTCGCCGCCCCGCCGATCACGCCGCGCAGGAACCAGCGGGGCCCGTCGACGCCCACGAAACGGGCGAGCCGCTTGCCGGCAGTGCTGTCGGGGCCGGCCACGACCGGCACCTCCGCGAGGAGCTCGGGGCCGAGCGGGCCCTCGCGCTCTTCGACGCGTCCGCCCTGCTGGCGGATCTGAGCGCGGATCTGATCGCGCGTCTCGGCCCACAGCCCGTTGGAGCGGGGCGCGGCGAACGGCTGCACCTGCAGGGTCGATCCGGCGTAGTCGAGGCCGACGGCGACGATGCGCTTGGTCTGCTCCTCGACTTCGAGGCGGAGGTTGAGCCCTTCACGAGGCAGGATCTTGATTCCGCCGAGGTCGATGTAGGGCCGCACGGGGTTGGCCTCGGACTCGTCGAACGGGCCGGAGCTGGCGCGGTCGTCGGGCGCATCCTTGCGCGCGGGGTCTGCGGGTGTGGGGTCTGTCATGCGAGGACTCCGTCCTTCTGGTAGCCGGTGGAGCCGAAGCCGCCCTCACCTCGGGCGCTGTCGGGGAGGGACTCCACCGGGATGAATCGGGCGCGGGGCACCGGCATGACGATCAGCTGGGCGATCCGGTCGCCCACCGCGATCTCGTGCGGGGTCTCCGCGTCGGTGTTGAGCAGGATGACCTTGATCTCACCCCGGTAGCCGGAGTCGACCGTACCGGGCGAGTTGACGACGGTGATGCCGTGCTTCGCGGCCAGGCCGCTGCGTGGCACGACGAAGGCGACATGCCCCTCCGGGAGGGCGATGCGCACACCCGTTCCCACGATCGCGCGCTGACCGGGCTCGAGGCGCACCGCCTCCGCGGACACGAGGTCGGCTCCGGCGTCGCCCGGGTGCGAGTACGCCGGCACCTCGCGGGCGATAATGGGGACATCCACCGTTTCAGTCACCCAATGAGGGTAATGCAGAAGACAGCGCGCAATGTCGGGGCCGGCGAGTATCGAGAGAGGCTCGGCCCGTCCCTGTGGACCCTGGTGAGTGCGGCGGTCGCCGCCCCCATGGCGGCCCTGGTCTTCACGCCGATCGACACGACCGTGGCGCTCGTGATCGGCGCCGCGGTGGGGGTCGGGATCATCGCCCTGCTGATCGCAGGATCGCCCGTCGTGGAACTCCGTGACGGCGTGCTTCGCGCCGGGCGTGCGCACATAGACGTGAGCCTTCTCGGCGAGCCGACGGTCCACACCGCCGACGATGCCCGGCACGCACGTGGCGCCGGCCTCGACCCGCGGTCGTGGCACCTCATCAGAGGCGGCATCGACGGCGTCGTCGTGGTGCCGGTGACGGATCTGGACGATCCGGCACCGACGTGGGTCATCTCGTCGCGGACGCCGGACAGGCTGGCGGCCGCGATGCGACGAGCCGGCGCTACGCGGCGCACTCCGAGCAGATAGGTCCGCTCTTCGCCTCGTGGTCCAGCTGTGAGCGGTGCTTCACGAGGAAGCAGTTCACGCACGTGAACTCATCCTCCTGAGGGGGAAGGACGACGACGTCGAGCTCGAGGTCGGACAGGTCCGCCCCGGGCAGCTCGAATCCTGACGGGTTGTCGGCATCCTCTACATCGACAGCGCCCGAGAGCTTGTCGGGCACGCGCTCCTTCAGAGCCTCGATCGACTCGCTGTCGTCCTCGGTCTTGCGGGGGGCGTCGTAATCGGTTGCCATTCGTGAACGTCTCAACTTCCGGAATATCGCGGGTGCGCTCGCCCTTTCAGGCGGCGATAGTTTGCATGAACGAATCCTTTTTCGCAAATGCTGAAATCCGGATGCCGTGCCATGCGCTCCCGTGAAACTCGCGCCACGCGCCGGATATTCCCGGGACTGGACAACTGCTGTGTCAGCATGGGCGGGACACGCAGGATCGGAGGGGCGTTCGCATGGAACAGCTGAAGGTCATCGGAACCGAGGACGACAAGCTCATCCTGGCGACCGAGTCCGGCGAGAGATTCTCGCTCGATGTCGACGACGTACTGCGGATCGAGCTGCGCAAGGCGCGGCAGGGCCGCGAGAGCGAGCCGCAGGCGGCCCGCCCCAGCCCCCGCGAGATCCAGTCCCACATCCGCGCCGGGCTCTCCGCCGATGAGGTGGCCAGCCTCCTCGGCGCGCGCGTCGAGGACGTGGCACGGTTCGAGGGCCCCGTTCTGGCCGAGCGCGAGCACATCGTCGGCCAGGCGCTGGCGGTGCCGGTGCTCCTCGGCGGCGACTTCGAGGCCGACGGCCACCCGACCTTCGGCTCGGCTGTGCGGATCAAGCTCGCCGAGGCCGGCGCCTCGGGTGAACGGTGGACGAGCTGGAAAGAGCCCACCGGCTGGGTGGTCAAGCTCGAGTTCACTGCGAACGAGGTGAACCACGACGCGCGGTGGGGCTTCGACCCGCGCCGCAGCACGCTCTCACCGCTGAATGCGGACGCCATCCAGCTGTCGCGTCAGGGCTCCCTTCCCGACGGGCTGATCCCGCGGCTGCGTGCACTCGAGACCGTGCAGCCCAAGGACGACACCCGATTCGACAGCGGCGCGTTCGGTCCGCGGAAGCTCCCCGACGCCGACCTCGAATCGCCCGACCTCCCTGCTCCGGCCGCGCCGGCCGTGCAGCAGGCGGCGATCAAGCGCGCCGATGAGCCCGCCGTGACGTCCGCCGAGACGGCCGATCTCCTTGAGGCCCTGCGTCGCCGTCGCGGTCAGCGCGAGCCCCTTCCCGGAGCCGACGAGGTCGCGGTGTCGCGCTCGCACGCGCCCGTCGCCCTGTTCGACGCGCTGGAGCCCGGGTACGACGAGGCGCCGATCGACGACGAACCCGGTGAGCCCGCGTACGAGGCGCCCTCCGCGGTGGCCGAGGCCGGTCGCCGCAAGGGCCGGACCTCGATGCCGTCGTGGGACGAGATCGTCTTCGGCGCACGCACCGACGACTGACCTCGCGGCTCAGGCGAAAGCGCCGAGCCGCAGCAGCGGCACCACGCGCTCTTCGTCCGTGAGCGAGCCGTGCTGCCCGATCATCTTCTGCGACTGCTTGTCGTCGAGGCGATCGTCGTAGTAGACGACACCCCCGCGCGCAGCGACCACGACATCGCCGATGCGCTCCCGCACCTCGGCCGACACCGTGCCGACGAGCCCCGACTCGATGAGCTCGTCGCGAGAGCACACCCAGGACCGCGACGACTCTGCGGCGCGCCACCTCGCGAGCACGCCATCGGCGCCTCCGGGCTCGGCGTAGAGATGCAGCATCCGCGGCTCGCCGCCGATGAGCCGCACGTCCTGCAGCAGCTCATCGTCCTCCCCCAGGAGGATCTGGCGGTGTCGAGGCACGTCGACCATTCCATGGTCGGCCGTCACCACCGCCCCGGTGCCGCGCGAGAGGGCCCCGGCGAACGAGCGGGCCGCGGCATCCATCTTCTCGAGGGCGACCAGCCACTCGTCGGACTCCCACCCGCGTCGATGGCCGATGCCGTCGAGTTCGGGGGCGTACAGATAGACGAGTGAACCGGGATTGTCGGCGGCGAGCCGTGCGGCCGTCACGACCCGCTCGGTGAGATCGTCGGACCCGTGGAACTCGGCGCCCTCGAGCGTGGCGGCCGTGAACCCGGTGCCGGCGTACTCGCGCTTCGACACGGCGAAGAACGGACGGTCGAGCGACGTCGCGAGCGGCGTGGAGCGCTGCCACTCCCGCGGCAGACCGTCGGTGTCCCAGCCCCGGAGCTGGTTGACGACGTCATCCGTCCCGGGGATCCGGGCACGGTAGCCGACGATGCCGTGCGCGCCCGGCAGGGTGCCGGTCAGGAGACTCGTGAGCGCCGATGCGGTCGTCGACGGGAACACCGTGCGGGCAGCATCCCGCTTGGTGCCGGACTGCGCGAGAAAGCGGGCATGCCCGGAGCGCGCGGCGAGATTGTGCGCGCCCAGACCGTCTATCACGAAGACGACGGCACTCGTCGCCGGTGCGAACCAGTCGGATCTGCCCTCGAGCGCCGCCGACATCTGCGGGACGACACCGGTGAGGCTCCGGGCGCGCGGCGGGTCCGCGGGTAGGCTGAGGGACATCGGGGCCAGTCTCGCACACCCGCGGATGGCCCCCGCCGTTCCGCCGTCACCCGAGGCCTCATCGTCATGCCTGCATCCCCCAAAGACTCATCCCCTGTAGACCACGGCCGCATCGAAGACGTCGATGTCTCGGTCGAGATGCAGGGATCCTTCCTGGAGTACGCCTACTCGGTCATCTACTCCCGCGCGCTTCCCGACGCCCGCGACGGGCTCAAGCCCGTGCAGCGGCGCATCCTGTACCAGATGGCGGACATGGGTCTTCGGCCCGACCGCGGGCACGTCAAGAGCGCCCGCGTGGTCGGCGAAGTGATGGGAAAGCTCCACCCGCACGGCGACGCGCCGATCTACGACGCGCTCGTGCGCCTCGCTCAGCCCTTCTCGCTGCGGGTGCCGCTCGTGGACGGGCACGGCAACTTCGGGTCGCTCGACGACGGCCCCGCGGCGCCGCGCTACACCGAGGCGCGGCTGGCCCCGCCTGCCCTGGCGCTCACCGAGAACCTCGACGAGGACGTCGTCGACTTCATCCCGAACTACGACGGGCAGTTCCAGCAGCCCGAGGTGCTCCCGGCGGCCTATCCGAACCTCCTCGTCAACGGCGCCACCGGCATCGCGGTCGGCATGGCGACGAACATGGCCCCGCACAATCTCATCGAGGTCATCGGCGCGGCGATCCACCTCCTGGACAACCCCGAGGCCACGGTGGAGGAGCTCATGGAGTTCGTCCCCGGGCCGGATCTGCCCTCGGGCGGGATCATCGTCGGCCTCGACGGCATCAAGGACGCGTACGCGAAGGGTCGCGGCAGCTTCCGGACGCGGGCCAAGGTCTCGATCGAGTCGCTCGGCCCCCGCCGCACCGGCATCGTCGTCACGGAGCTTCCGTATCTCGTCGGTCCCGAGCGGATCATCGAGAAGATCAAGGATGCGGTCACTGCCAAGAAGCTCCAGGGCATCTCCGACGTCACCGACCTGACCGACCGCCACCACGGTTTGCGCCTGGTCATCGGCATCAAGACGGGCTTCGACCCTCAGGCGGTGCTCGAGCACCTGTACCGGCTCACCCCGCTCGAGGACTCCTTCAGCATCAACAACGTCGCCCTGGTCGAAGGCCAGCCGCAGACGCTCGGGCTGAAGGAGCTGCTGAGCGTCTACCTCGGCCACCGGATCAGCGTCGTCACCCGCCGCAGCCGCTTCCGCCTGGCGCGCCGCAAGGAGCGCCTGCACCTGGTCGAGGGTCTGCTCATCGCGATCCTCGACATCGACGAGGTCATCCAGGTCATCCGCACGTCCGACGACGGCGAGCAGGCGCGCGCCCGGCTGATGGACGTCTTCGACCTGTCCGAGGCGCAGGCCGAGTACATCCTCGAGCTCCGGCTCCGCCGGCTCACTCGCTTCTCGCGCATCGAGCTCGAGGCCGAGCGCGACCGCCTGAAGGCGGAGATCGCCGAGCTCGAAGAGCTGCTGGCCAGCGAGGTGCTCCTTCGCGCGCAGGTGGCGAGGGAACTCGACGCCGCGGCTGAGACGTACGGCACACCCCGGCGCACGCTGCTCCTCAACGGCGGACCGGTCGCCCCGCGCTCGCGCGCGGCGGCGGCGGCCGTCGATCTTCAGATCGCCGATGTCCCCTGCCGCGTCTTCCTCTCCGCCACCGGGCGCATGGTGCGCGCCGAGGTGACCGCGGATGCGCCGAACGGGGGCATCGTGCCCCCTGCCCGCCGCTCCAAGCACGACGCGATCAGGTCGTGGGTGGATGCCACCGCACGTGGCGACGTCGGAGCCGTCACGAGCGCCGGTCGACTGGTGCGGTTCACCCCCGTCGACCTTCCGTCGGTGCCGGGCAACTCGGTGCAGCTCGCCGCGGGGACCCGGGCAGACCAGTACCTCGGCTTGGGCTCGGGCGAGCACGTGGTCGCGATCGTCCCGCTCGACGACGGCCCGCCGATCGCCGTCGGCACCGCTCAGGGCATCGTCAAGCGTGTGGCGGCCGCCGAACTCGGAACCAAGCACGACATCGAGATCATCGCGTTGCGCGACGGCGATCGGGTCGTCGGTGCCGCGCCGGCATCCGACGGGGCCGAGCTGGTGTTCGTCGCCTCGGATGCGCAGCTGCTGCGCTTCGACGCGTCGTCCGTGCGCCCGCAGGGCCGCGCGGCCGGCGGCATGGCCGGCATCCGCCTCAGCGAGGGTGCGCTGGCCATCACGTTCACCGTGGTCGGTGCCTCGGCCTTCGACGCCGTGGTCGTGACGATCGCGGGGTCGACGACCGCCCTCGCCGGGACGGATGCCGGAAGCGCCAAGGTCTCGGTCTTCAGCGAGTTCCCGGCCAAGGGTCGCGCGACGGGCGGCGTCCGCGCGCAGCGACTCCTGAAGGGCGAGGATGCCCTGACGCTCGCCTGGGTGGGCTCCGATCCACGAGCCGTCGGGCCGGACGGCGCCACGCGCACGCTGCCCGAGCCCGGTGCGAAGCGGGATGCCTCGGGCACGCCGCTCGACGGTGTCATCGGAGCCATCGGCACCGGCGTCCGCTGAGTCGGCCGCGATCGTCCAGCACCGGAGCGTCTTCGCCGATCAGGCGTCGATGCGCTCGCGGCCGAGTCGATCGCTCGAGTCGATGATGAACTCCTTGCGCGGTGCCACGTCGTTGCCCATGAGCAGTTCGAACACGGATGCCGCGGCCTCGGCATCCGCCATGCGCACGCGACGGAGGGTGCGGCCGGCGCGGTCCATCGTCGTCGTGGCGAGCTGATCGGCGTCCATCTCACCGAGACCCTTGTATCGCTGCACGGGCTCCTGCCAGCGCTTGCCGGCCTTCGTGAGCTTCGCGAGCAGGGTGTGCAGCTCCTGCTCGGAGTAGGTGTAGATCGTCTCGTTCGGCTTCGTGCCGGGGTTCATCACGACGACGCGATGCAGCGGCGGCACCGCCGCGTAGACCCTGCCGTCGTCGATGAGGGGACGCATGTAGCGGAAGAAGAGCGTCAGCAGCAGCGTGCGGATGTGCGCGCCGTCGACGTCGGCGTCGCTCATCAGGATCACCTTGCCGTAGCGGGCGGTATCGAGGTCGAACGAGCGGCCGGAGCCCGCGCCGATGACCTGGATGATCGCCGCGCACTCGGCGTTGGACAGCATGTCGCTGATCGACGCCTTCTGCACATTGAGGATCTTGCCGCGGATCGGGAGGAGCGCCTGGTACTCGCTGTTGCGCGCGAGCTTCGCCGTCCCGAGCGCGGAGTCGCCCTCGACGATGAACAGCTCGGACGCCTCGACCTCGTTTGTTCGGCAGTCGGCGAGCTTCGCCGGGAGCGAGGAGGACTCGAGCGCGTTCTTGCGTCGCTGGGTCTCCTTGTGCGCTCGTGCGGAGACGCGGGCCTTCATCTCGGCGACGACCTTCTCGAGGAGGAGGGACGTCTGCGCCTTGTCGTCCCGCTTGGGCGAGGTGAAGCGGGCGGTGAGCTCTTTCGTGATGACGTTCGCGACGATCTGGCGCACCGCGGGTGTGCCGAGGACCTCCTTCGTCTGACCCTCGAACTGGGGCTCGGGCAGTCGCACCGTCAGCACCGCGGTGAGCCCGGCCAGGATGTCGTCCTTCTCGAGCTTGTCGCCGCTGGAGAACTTCAGCTTGCGCCCGTTCTGCTCGACCTGCGTCCGGAGGACTTTCATGAGGGCGAGTTCGAAGCCCTGCTGATGCGTCCCGCCCTTGGGCGTGGAGATGATGTTGACGAACGAGCGGGACGTGGTCTCGTAGCCGGTGCCCCAGCGCACGGCGACGTCGACCTGGCACTCGCGCTCGACCTCGGTGGGGACCATCGCGCCGGTGGGCTGCAGCACGGGCACCGTCTCGGTGAACGTGCCGGTTCCGGTCAGCCGCCAGGTGTCGGTGATCGGCGAGTCGGGCGCGAGGAAATCGGCGAACTCCGAGATCCCGCCGTCGAAGCGGTAGCTCGTCTCGACCGCCGCGTCCTGGCGCTCGTCCCGGATCACGATCTCGAGTCCCGGCACGAGGAACGCGGTCTGGCGAACGCGCTGCTCGAGCTCGGTCAGGTTGAACGCGGCATCCTTCGTGAAGATCTGCGGGTCGGCCCAGTAGCGGATGCGGGTGCCCGTGATGCCCTTCGGGGCGCGGCCGGCCACTCGCAGCTCGGAGCTCTTCTCGAACGGCGTGAACGCCGACGACGGGGAGCCGTTCGCGAACACCCCGGGCTCGCCGCGGTGGAAGGACATCGCCCAGGTCTTGCCCCCGCGATCCACCTCCACGTCGAGGCGCTCGGACAGCGCGTTCACCACCGAGGCGCCGACGCCGTGGAGGCCACCCGAGGCCGCGTACGATCCTCCGCCGAACTTGCCGCCGGCGTGAAGCTTGGTGAAGACGACCTCCACGCCGGACAGGCCGGTGCGAGGTTCGATGTCGACGGGAATGCCGCGTGCCCGGTCGCGGACCTCGACGCTTCCGTCTGCGTGCAGCACGACGTCGATGCGTGAGCCGTGCCCGCCGAGGGCCTCGTCGACCGAGTTGTCGATGATCTCCCACAGGCAGTGCATGAGCCCGCGGGAGTCCGTCGAGCCGATGTACATGCCGGGTCGCTTGCGGACCGCTTCGAGCCCTTCGAGCACCTGAAGATGATGGGCGGAGTACTCGGCTGTCACAATCCTCAAGCGTATCCGGGGCCGACGACGCCGCGGCCTCGACACGCTCCGGGCCTTCCGCCGTACGCGCTCAGCGAAATGTAGCCCGTTCGCGGCATTCTCGAAACAAAGGCGTGGTTGTATTTCATGACCCGCAAGAGAGTTCTATGCATACGAGGAGGCACCGCGATGAACACGCTATCGACACCCACTGAGCCGGGCGCACTTCTCGAATACCGTCTCACCGCGACCGACAGGTGCGACTCCTGCGGCGCTCAGGCCTACATCGCCGCCGAGGTCAACGGCAGCGAACTTCTGTTCTGCGCCCACCACGGCCGCAAGTACGAAGAGAAGCTCCGCGCGATCGCGACCTCGTGGCACGACGAGACGGCACGCCTGGCCGAGTCCGTCTGACCGGCTCCGTTCACTCCCCCGCGTACACCCGCGGGACGAGCGGCGACACCCGCACGGCGATCTCTTCGCCGATCGTCTCGATGGCCTCCGCGAGATCGGTGGCCGACCCCTCGCCGTGCCGCCCCGGTCCGTACACCGTCACAGTGTCGCCGGGCGCGGCATCCGGCCAATCCTCCACGGTCGACACCGCGCCGACCGTCAGCAGCCGCCGTGAGCCGGCGGGTGTGCCGACCGACACGAGGCCGCCGAGCCTCGACGGCACTCCGTCCAATGCGCCGACGTCGATCGTGACCCGGCCGGCAGCCACCGAGATCACGCGGCCCTCGAGCGTCGCAGCCGGCTGGATGCCGAGCGCATCGGACGCCGGCCCGCCGGCGGGACGGATGCCGAAGCAGAAGGCCCCCACCCGCACCAGGTCGTAGCGGAACTCGGGCCGGGCGAACGAGGCCGCACTCGCCGACAGGTGGCGCAGCTCGGGCGCGAGGCCGGCACCTCGGGCCGCGTCGACGGCCGCGTCGAACAGCGCGCGCGCCTCGTCGTCATCCTCGTCCGACGCCTCGGAGATGTGGCTCCACACGCCGACGACATCGACCAGGCCCTCGGCCGCGAGCTCGGCGGCGCGCCGGACGAACGCCGGCCAGTCCTCGGGACGCACGCCGTTGCGATGCAGCCCTGTGTCGACCTTCAGATGCACGCGCACGCGGGCTCCCACCGCGCGCGCCTCGGACGCGACGTCCTCGAGGAGGTCGGCGTCGCCGACACCCAGGTCCAGATCGAACGCGATGGCCTCGGCGACCTCTGCGCGGGACGCCGCGATCCAGGAGAAGATCCGGACATCCTCGCCGAGCACCTCGCGCACCCTGCGCCCGGTGGCGACGTCGAAGGCGCCGATCCAGCAGACGCCCTCGCGCCAGGCGCGCCGCACGACGGCGTCCAGTCCGTGGCCGTAGGCGTCGTCCTTCACGACGAGCATCAGCTCTGCCGCACCGACGACCGTGCGCACGCGGGCGATGTTCGCCGCGATCGTGTCGAGATCCACGTGGAGGACGCCGGTCATGCCGTGTGCTCCCGCGTCGCCCGGAGTCCGACCGCGGTCACGAGCTCACCGGCACCGAGCCCGGACGCATCCATCCACTCGGATACAGAGGGCTCACCGTGCCGTGGGTCGCCGAAGAACACGGCCTCGGCGCCGCGCTGCACCTCGTGGGCGTCGATGTCGACGACGCAGACGTCCATCGCGACGCGCCCGACGATCGGATGCCTCCTCCCCGCGATCGTGACATCCACGCGATTGCCGAGGGCGCGCACGACGCCCTGGGCGTAGCCGCCGGTGACGAGCGCCACGCGGGTGTCCGACGTCGCCCGGAACGTATAGCCGTACGACACGCCTTCGCCCCGTCGCAGGCGCTTGACGCTCAGCACCGTGCCGCTCAGCCGCATGGCGGGCGTCGCGTCCAGCGCGCCGCCGGGAAGTCCGTAGAGCGTCAGGGAGTCGAGATCGGGCAGCTCCGTGGTCGTCGCGCCGCGCGCGCCGGCGCCCGTCAGCAGGCGCGCCGCCGGAACATCGTCGACGAGCAGGCGGTCCACCCCGGCAGCCAGGAGCTCTGCGGCCACCACCGGCGCACCGTGGCCCCAGGCGTCGGCACGGAGATCCGCGACCGCGCGTGTCCCGACCGGGAGCGAGGCGATCGCGATGTAGGCGTTGCGTGCGATGGCGGATGCCGAGATCCTCGCGACCGGAGCACTGGAGGGCTCGTGGGCCTCATGCCCAGGGTTCGCCGCGCTCACGCCTCTAGACTATCGGGGTCCCCCGAACCCCCATCCCGGAGTATGCATGCCTTCTCAGGGCCTCGGCCTCGCGCCCCGCCTTCGCTACCTCGCCGGACGCGCGCGTCGCATCGACGTCGGCTCGGTCTTCGAGCGGGCGAAGGAGTCCGCCCAGCAGCACGGCAAATGGACGCCTGCGGTGCTCGTCGACATGCTGTGGTCCGCCGGCTTCCGTCAGGTCGGCTTTCAGGACTACGTCGACTACGACTTCGCGATCCTCCGGCGTGACGAGCGCGCGACGTACATGACGCACCCGGTCTCGAACCAGCTGTCGCAGAAGTACGATCACCCCGACTTCCGGCATGTCTTCCAGGACAAGGTGGAGTTCGATCGCGTGTTCAGCGAGCATCTCCACCGCGAGTGGCTCGTCGTCGAAGAGGGCAATGCCGAGGCCGTTCGCGCCTTCGCGCAGAAGCACGGCACCATCGTGACGAAAGAGCCGGTCGGTCAGGCGGGAACGGGCGTGCACCGGTACCACGCGGCGGAGATCGCAGACTGGGCCGAGTTCCACCGTGGTCTTCTGGAGCGCGGGGAGCTTCTCATCGAAGAGGTCATCCGGCAGCACGCGGACCTCGCCGCCGTCTGCCCGGGCACCGTCAACACCACACGCGTGACCGCGTTCTTCGACGGTGAGACGACCCATATCCTCGCGATGGCCCAGAAGTTCGGCCGCGGGGCGGTCAGCGACCAGATGACGTTCGGCGGGTTCTACACGATGCTCGACGAGAACGGCCACGCGGTCGGACCGGGCTACGACTCGCACGCGCACGTGCACGAGCGGCACCCCGACAGCGGGTTCGTGATCGCGGACTTCCAGCTCCCCCTGATCGACGAGGTGAAGGCGTTCGTCGATCGCGTGGCTCGCGTCGTTCCCCAGGTGCAGTACGTCGGGTGGGACATCGTGGTCACGCCCGAAGGTCCGGTCCTCGTCGAGGGCAACTGGGGCGCCGGTGTCTATGAGAACAAGCCCAGCGTGACCGGCATCCGCACCGGTCACAAGGCGCGCTACCGCGCGGCGATCGGCTTCTGAGCCTCGCGGCTCCCACTCCGCGCGGAAAGGGCGGGTTCTCGTCTCCGAGAACCCGCCCTTCCGTCTCTCTGAGGCGGATCAGACCGCGCGGACCACGCCGAGCGGCGTGGACTGGTGGCCCTGGCCGAGCGGGTTGTCCTTGAGGATCGCGACGAGACGCTTCTCGCCGGCCTTGTCGAGCGTCGACCCGAGGATGTTGCCGCCGAGGTCGTTGATGTCGACCACCGCGACCTCGGGCACCCCGCCGAGGAGGGCCTTCAGGTGAGCGGCGACCTCGCGAGGGCGCTCCGGCCCGAGCACGACGGCCTTGTTGTACGGCGGGATCGTGCCGCTCGTCGGGCCGTCGATCGCCCGCGCCTTGTCACCGGCGATGCGGTAGAAGTCGCCCTTCCGCCCGAACGCCTTCGTGACCGCCGCGACCGAGGCGGCGAACAGGATGCGGAGCGTGCCGCACTCGCGCAGCGCCATCTCCATCGTCTCGGGCATGCCGAGTCCGATGCCATACGGGGTCCGCGTCACGTACTTCGAGAGGAACAAGGCGAGCTTTCGCGGCTTGATCTCGTCGACCGGGTACGACCGGCCCTGCGTGATCGCCACGATCTTCTCGGTCACGAAGAGCAGGTCGCCGTGGCGCACGATCTCCTCGGCGTACTCGCGCACGAACGAGTCGAGATCGTCACCCGGCAGCACGACCCGCGTACGGATCGGGATGCGGGCGTAGGAGGAGCCCTCGATCGAGACGGTGAGCGCCTTTCCGGCGTTCGCCTCGCTCACTCGAGGTAGTCCCGCAGCGACTGCGAGCGGCTCGGGTGGCGCAGCTTCGCCATCGTCTTCGACTCGATCTGACGGATCCGCTCGCGCGTGACGCCGAACGTGTCGCCGATCTGGTCGAGCGTCTTGGGCTGGCCGTCACCGAGGCCGAAGCGCATGCGGATGACGCCCGCCTCGCGCTCGGAGAGGGAGTCCAGGAGTGACTCGAGCTGTCGCTGCAGCATCGTGAAGCCCACGGCGTCGGCGGGAACCACGGCCTCGGTGTCCTCGATCAGGTCGCCGAACTCGCTGTCGCCGTCCTCGCCCAGGGGCGTGTGGAGCGAGATGGGCTCGCGGCCGTACTTCTGGACCTCGATGACCTTCTCGGGCGTCATGTCGAGCTCGCGGCTGAGCTCCTCGGGCGTAGGCTCGCGGCCCAGGTCCTGCAGCATCTGACGCTGGACGCGCGCGAGCTTGTTGATGACCTCGACCATGTGCACCGGGATGCGGATGGTGCGGGCCTGGTCGGCCATGGCGCGGGTGATGGCCTGACGGATCCACCACGTCGCGTACGTCGAGAACTTGAAGCCCTTGGTGTAGTCGAACTTCTCGACCGCGCGGATGAGGCCCAGGTTGCCCTCCTGGATGAGGTCCAGGAACTGCATGCCGCGGCCGGTGTAGCGCTTGGCGAGCGACACGACCAGGCGGAGGTTCGCGCCGAGCAGGTGGCTCTTGGCGCGCTGACCGTCACGGGCGACCCACTGCAGGTCGAGACCCATCTGCGAGGACTTCTCCGCCGCAGACATGTGCGACAGCTTCTCTTCGGCGAACAGACCCGCCTCGATGCGCATCGCGAGCTCGACCTCTTCGGCCGCGTTCAGCAGCGGAACCTTGCCGATCTGCTTCAGGTAGTCCTTGACGGGGTCGGCCGTGGCGCCGGTGATCATGGTCGAGTAGACCGGCACATCCTCGTCGTCCGACGAGGAGATGACGATGGCACCGGTGGGCAGCGGCTCGGAGAAGGCCGGCTTGGTCTCCGCCTCCTCGTCCTCCTCGTCCTCGGCGGCGGGGGCCGTCTCGGGCTCCTCGACGGGCTCTGCGGCCTTCTTCGCTCCTCGGCGCGCGGCCGGGCGAGCGGGTGCTTCTGTCTCGTCGGCGTCGTCGTCGAGCTCGACGTCGATCTCGACGTCCTCGTCCAGCTCCACGACGTCGTCATCGATGTCGCCGGCGGGCTTCGCCGTCTTCTTGGCGGAAGCCTTGGGGGCGGCCTTGGGGGCGGCCTTCGTCGTCTTGGGGGCGGCCTTCGTCGCCGTGCGGGGCTTCGCAGCGGGCTTGGCCGCGGACTTCGCGGGCGCCTTCGCCGGGGCCGTCGCCGTCGTGGTCTCGTCCGCCTCGGTGTCCTGGGCGGCCGAGCGGGCCTTGGTGTTCGTGCTCGAGGTCACGTTTCGCCTTTCACCAGGAGAGCGCGTACCGCACGCCCCCGGTAGATTTCGGACACTAGTAAGACCCTTGTCAAGTCCTCATTCCGCGGGAAAGGCCCCACGGAATCAGTTGACAACGGGTCAGAGCATCCAGTATCGCATACTTGGGATGCGGTGCCAGCACGCCTGGCGACGCGTCGCACCGCTCATACGGACAACGTCCGCGAGCGCGTCAGAATTCCGCTCAGGAGCCGCGCTTGTCCTCGTCGGCGCTCGGGCCGCTGGCGAGGAATCGCTCCAGCTCCGCAGCCAGCTCATCGGCACTCGGCAGATCGCCGGTGTGGATCATCGGCGTCGCGAGCGTCGAGCCTGCCATGTAGGCGTCGTACCGCTCCTCGAGACCTTGGACCATGCGAGAGAGCTCCTCGCTGTTCGCCACCTGATCCTGCACCTTGGCGAGATACTCGCGGTTCTCTTCGCGCAGCTCTTCCCCGGTGAAGACCAGTCCGGTGGCGACCGTGAGGCTGTCGAGAGCTGCGAGGGCCGCCGCCGGGTACTCGGTGTCGCCCAGATAGTGCGGAATCAGCAGCACGAAGCCGGCGACCCGAACCTCGGCCTCGGCCAGGCGGTACTCGAGCAGGTGGCCGGCGGTCGACGGCACCTGGGTGTGCGGCTGCCAGACCGAGTGCGCCTCGGTGAGGTCGGACCGCGTGCCGCTGACCGTCGTCCCGATCGGGCGGGTGTGCGGCACCGGCATGGGGATCGCGTGGACCCACGTGACGGTGGAGACGCCGTAGTCCTCGACGAAGGCGAGGACCGTGGCGGTGAAGGCGTCCCACCCGAAGTCCGGCTCATACCCGGCGAGAAGCAGGAACGGCTGGCCCAGCGCATCGTGGGCGAAGGAGAGCTCGAGCCGCGGCGGGCGGTAGTCGGTCAGGTGGTCCTGATCGAATGAGATGACGGGGCGACGAGCGCGGTAGTCCAGCAGCACGTCATTGGAGTAGATCACGAGCGGGGTCGGCACGAGATCGTCGCGGAAGTAGTCCACGATGCGGCTCACGGCGCTCCCCGCGTCGGTGAATCCGGTCAGGGCGACCACGAGCGGCAGACCTCGCGGAACTGGGGGCGCGGAGGCCGAACGCTCGAACAGCGGACCGGACAGGGGCATACCCCCATGCTACGAGCCCCGCCACGCCGCCGGGTCGCGGTCGTCCCGCTCAGAGCGAACACCTGGACCTCCCTAGGATGGAGACCATGTCGTTTCCCGACCTCGCGTACAGCGATGCCCCGATCCGAGAGTCCGACGCAGACGCCCTTCTGATCGCACTCCCCCCGCTCGACGGCGAAACCGCCCCCGACCTGACGGACTGGCCCGGCCTCCGAGAAGCTCTCGCCGCGACCGGGTTCACCGGATCCTCCGGTTCGCTGCAGCGTGTCTACGCCCCCGAGTCGACCGCGCTCCCGCTGGCCGTCGTGGGCACGGGTGCTGCTCCGGATGCCGCGGCCCTGCGCGACGCGGTGGGCTCGGCCATCCGCACGCTCACCGGCTTCGAGACGATCGCGGTCGCCGCCCCCTTCGCGGACGCTTCGCTGTGGACCGCCATCGCCGAGGGCGCGGGTCTCGGCGGCTATCGGTTCGACGGGTACAAGTCCGAGACGCCGAAGCCCCGGGCGTCGCGCGTCGTCGTCCACGGGTCCGTTGCGGCCGACGAGTCCGCGCTCGCCGCGATCACCGCCGCCGCCGACGCCGCTGCCCTCGTGAAGGACCTCGTCTCCATCCCCGCCGAGTGGCTCGGCCCGGCCGACTTCGCCGAGCGCGCGATCGCATCCGTCGCCGGACTCCCCGTCACCGTCGATGTGATGGACGAGACGGCGCTGCAGGCCGGCGGGTTCGGCGGCATCCTCGGAGTGGGTCAGGGGTCCGACCGTCCGCCGCGGCTCATCCGCCTCGAGTACGCACCCGAAGGGGCGTCACGTCACGTCGCGCTCGTCGGCAAGGGCATCACCTTCGACACCGGCGGCCTCTCCCTCAAGCCCGCCGCCTCCATGGTCGGCATGAAGTACGACATGTGCGGCGCCGCCACCTCGCTCGCCGTCCTCCGCGCCGTGGCGACGATCGGCGCTCCCGTCAAGGTCACCGCCTGGCTCTGCGTCGCCGACAACATGCCGTCCGGCCGCGCCACCCGGCCCGGCGATGTGCTGCGGATGCTGGACGGCACCACGGTCGAGGTGCTCAACACCGACGCGGAGGGCCGCCTCGTCCTGGCGGACGGCCTGGTCGCAGCGAGCCGAGAGCGGCCCGACCTGCTCATCGACGTCGCCACGCTGACCGGGGCGATCACGATCGCCCTCGGCACCCGGTACGCCGGCGTCATGGGCGACGATGCCGCCGTGACGGCCTACCTCGCCGCCGCCAAGGCCGAGGGCGAGTTCGCCTGGCAGCTCCCGCTCCCGGCCCACATGGTGGAGGACCTCGACAGCCCCATCGCCGACCTTCAGAATGCCAAGATCGGCGACCCCGCGGGCGGCTCTCTCTTCGCCGGACTCTTCCTGCGCCACTTCGTCGGTCGCACGGGCGACGAACCGGACGCTCCCCGGATCCCCTGGGTCCATCTGGACATCGCCGGCGTCGGCATGAACAAGGGCGGCGGCTACGGCTTCACCGACAAGGGCCCCACGGCAGCGACCGTGCGCAGCCTCATCCGTCTCGTCACGACAGAGGAGTCCTGATGACCGAGCACACCTTCGATCTCGTCGTCCTCGGCGGCGGCAGCGGTGGCTACGCCGCCGCCCTGCGTGCCGCCGAGCTGGGCAAGTCCGTGGCCCTCGTCGAGAAGGACAAGGTCGGGGGCACGTGCCTCCACCGCGGCTGCATCCCGACGAAGGCGCTGCTGCACGCCGCCGAGGTGGCCGAGACGGCACGGGATGCCTCGGCCATCGGCATCCGTGCGACGTTCGAGGGCGTCGACCCCGCCGGCGTGCGCGCCTACCGCGAGGGCATCGTGGCGAAGAAGTTCAAGGGTCTCGAGGGGCTCGTCAAGGCGCGCGGGATCACCGTCGTCGCCGGCGAGGGCCGCCTCGAGGCGGGACCGGCCGTCCGCGTCGGCGACGACCTGTACCGCGGCACCGATGTCGTCCTGGCGACCGGCTCGTACAGCCGGAGCCTCCCCGGCCTCGAGATCGGGGGGCGCGTGCTCACGAGCGAGCACGCGCTGGAGCTCGACGAGATCCCGGCTCGCGTCGTCATCCTCGGAGGCGGCGTCATCGGCGTGGAGTTCGCCAGCGTGTGGCGCTCCTTCGGCGTCGACGTCACGATCGTCGAAGCGCTCGACCACCTGGTGCCCAACGAGGACATCGCGCTCAGCAAGGCGCTCGAGCGTGCGTTCCGCCGCCGTGGGATCGCGTCCTCTCTCGGCGTGCGCTTCCAGGGCGTGACGCAGACCGCTGACGGCGTCACCGTGGCCCTCGAGGACGGCAAGACGTTCGAGGCCGACTACCTGCTCGTGGCGGTCGGTCGCGGGCCCGCGACCGCGGGTCTCGGGTTCGAAGAGGCCGGCGTCACGCTGGATCGCGGCTTCGTCGTCACCGACGAGCGCCTGCGCACCGGGGTCGACCACGTGTGGGCCGTCGGCGACATCGTCCCCGGACTCCAGCTCGCCCATCGCGGCTTCCAGCAGGGCATCTTCGTCGCCGAGGAGATCGCGGGCCTGTCGCCCGTCGTCATCCCCGACACGCACATCCCGAAGGTCACGTACAGTCACCCCGAGGTGGCTTCGGTGGGCCTCACTGAGGCCCAGGCAGCAGATGCGCGCGGGGCCGACGGAATCGTCGCCTACGAGTACAACCTCGCCGGCAACGGCAAGAGCGAGATCCTCGGCACATCGGGCATCGTCAAGGTCGTCCGCGTCAAGGACGGCCCGGTCATCGGCGTCCACCTCGTCGGCGACCGCGTCGGCGAGCTGATCACCGAGGGGCAGCTCGCGGTCGGCTGGGAAGCACACCCCGAAGACATCGCGCCCTTCATCCACGCGCATCCGACGCAGAGCGAGGCGCTGGGCGAAGCCTTCCTCGCGCTGGCCGGCAAGCCGCTCCACGCGCTCTGACGCTCGGGCTCCGCGGCATCACTAAGCTAGATCCGATATCCATTCTTAAGGAGACATCGTCATGAGCACTTCCGTGGTCCTCCCCGCTCTCGGTGAGAGCGTCACTGAGGGAACGGTGACCCGCTGGCTCAAGAAGGTCGGCGACACGGTCCAGGCGGACGAGGGTTTGCTCGAGATCTCCACGGACAAGGTCGACACGGAGATCCCGTCGCCCGTCAGCGGTGTCATCGAGGAGATCCTGGTCCAGGAAGACGAGACCATCGAGGTCGGCGCCATCCTCGCGAGGATCGGCGACGGATCGGGTTCGCCCGAGGCCGCACCGCAGCCCGAGTCGGCAGAGCCCGCCCAGGAAGCGGCGCCCGCTCCCGAGGCAGCCCCCGCCGAGCAGGCAGCGCCCGCCGAGCAGCCAGCGCCCGCCGAGCAGGCCGCTCCCCCGGCTGAGGCTGCTCCGGCCGCCGAGCCCGCACCCGCCGCTGAGGCCGCACCCGCCGCCGGTGGCAAGGACGTCGTCCTTCCCGAGCTCGGCGAGAGCGTCACCGAGGGCACGGTCACCCGCTGGCTCAAGCAGGTCGGCGATGACGTCGCCGTCGATGAGCCGCTCCTCGAGATCTCGACCGACAAGGTCGACACCGAGATCCCGTCGCCGTTCGCCGGCAAGCTGCAGGAGATCCTCGCCCAGGAGGACGAGACCGTCGCCGTGGGTGCGGTTCTCGCCCGGATCGGCGACTCCGCCGCCGCTCCCGCCCAGGAGGCCCCCGCACCCGCCGCTGCTCCGGCACCGGCACCCGCCGCTGCTCCGGCACCGGCACCTGCCGCTGCTCCGGCTCCCGCACCCGCCGCAGCACCTGCTCCGGCAGCGGCTCCCGCCCCGGCGCCCGAGCCTGCCCCTGCTGCGGCCGCCCCGGCGCCCGCGCCCGCCCCGGCCGCTGCAGCTCCTTCTGCCGCAACTGCCGCGGACGACTCCGACATCGTCTCCTATGTGACCCCGCTCGTTCGGCGCCTGGCGCAGCAGCAGGGCGTCGACCTCTCGTCGGTCACGGGCACCGGCGTCGGCGGCCGCATCCGCAAGGAAGACGTGCTCAAGGCTGCGGAGGCCGCATCCGCTCCCGCCGCAGCTTCGGCTGCGCCGGCCGCCCCCGCACCCGTCGAGATCTCGCCGCTGCGCGGTACCACCCAGCCGATGTCGCGCCTGCGCAAGGTGCTGGCAGAGCGTGCGGTCGCGTCTATGCAGTCGACCGCTCAGCTGACCACGGTGGTCGAGGTGGACGTGACGAAGCTCGCGAACTTCCGCGACAAGGTGAAGGGCGACTTCCAGGCGAAGACGGGCGACAAGCTGTCGTTCCTGCCCTTCTTCGCCCTCGCGGCCGCCGAGGCGCTGCAGTCGTACCCGGTCATCAACGCGACGGTCGACGGCACCGACATCGTCTACCCGCCGAGCGAGAACCTCTCGATCGCGGTCGACACCGAGCGCGGCCTGCTCACCCCGGTGCTCCGGGATGCCGCGGCCAAGAACCTCGCCCAGATCGCGCACGAGATCGCCGACCTGGCGGCTCGCACCCGTGACAACAAGCTGAAGCCGGACGAGCTCGCCGGCGGCACCTTCACGCTGACCAACACCGGCTCGCGCGGCGCCCTCTTCGACACGCCGGTGGTGTTCCTTCCGCAGTCGGCCATCCTCGGCACCGGTGTCGTGGTGAAGCGGCCCGGAGTGGTCTCGGTCGACGGCAAGGACGCGATCTCCGTCCGCTCCTACGTCTATCTCGCACTGTCGTACGACCACCGCGTCATCGACGGCGCAGACGCGGCACGCTTCCTCGGAGCGGTGAAGACCCGCCTCGAGACCGCCGCGTTCGAGGGCCAGCTCGGCATCTGACGCACCGACTCATGGCTGCTGCCCGACGTCGTGGACGTCGCGCAGCAGCCATGCGTCGTCTGAGCGCGCGATGATGACGAGCTGAGACGCCGCCGCTCCGTCGACGGCGTCGACCCGCAGCACGGCGACGCCCCCGAAGTCGTCGAGCAGTGACACTGCGCGGGCTTCGGCCGGCAGGTCGATCACGCCTGCCGTGAGCGCGGTGGCCGGATCGATCAGGAGTCCCGCCACGCACGGGGGTTCCTCACCGCATGCGCGTCGGCGGTCGAGCAGGTCCGCGGTGATCGCAGCGAGATCCGACCCGGGCGGGACGTCCGCGGTCTCGGCCTGTTCGGCGGTGGGCGCCGGTGCGGGCGGCGACGGGATCGCCGACGGTGTGCTGTCGCTGCTGGGTGCCGTGGACGCGGCGCCGTCCGCGGTCGCGACACCGGCGCCGCCGGCGGGCCACATCAGGCCGACGGCCAGCACCGCGATCGCCGTTGCACCGCCGACGAGCCAGGGGGTGCGGCGGGACTTCCCCGGGGCGCGCGAACGGCGCCAGATCGCCGTGGTGGTGCGCGACACGAGGTCAGCCAGGTCGCCGTCGACGTGACGTACGAGCGACTCCCAGAGCGGCGGGCGGCTCGGGGTCTCCGCCTCGGGCGGATCGGAGCGTTCGAACACCGCCAGTTCACGCGCGGTGCGGGACCCGCTGACCGATGTGGCGAGAGGCAGCGGGTCGCAGATGCGGAACAGCTCGTGCTCGGCGCGTTCGATGTCGGCCGAGGAGACCCGTGGCGATGCGACGGCCGCGATGGCGTCGTCCCAGGCCGAACGCCGCGGCGCGTCGGCGGCCAGCGCGGCGAGCAGTGACGCCGTCTCATCGACCGCGGTCCGGTCCGAGGCATCCGTCGCGAGCACCGGGCGTCCTGCGTCGGTGAGCCACCACTCCCCTGTCGCGCCAGAACGGCCGCCGAGCTGCCCGAAGCCGCGCAGCAGGCTCACACCGAGCGTGATGGATTCCCCCGGCTCCAGGGGCGCGCCCGCGGCCGCGCGTCGGGCAAGGAAGTCGGCGACGCGCTCGGGGCACACCGGAAGGGCGACGTCGTGCCCGTCGGCACGCCGCACGACGTCGAGTGCAGCGAGCACGTGGCCGTCGTGATCGGCGTCCCACCCGATCCAGGTGTCGCCCAGCGCCACCGCGTCGACCAGGACGCACCGCTCGCCGGACGGACGCCAGGTCAGCATGCCCGACCACGGCGCATCGGTCGGCGCGGTGACGGGACGCACCGCACGGTACGGCGCGCGCAGGCTGTCGTCGTCACGGGTCACAGCATCAGCGTCCCGTGAGCGGGATCGCGACGACGGAGGTTGCACGATTCGGTGCACGAGATCGCGGCCCCGGCGCCTGGGGAGGAGCGGATGTCATGCCCCTCGGAAAGGTAGGCTGGACCCCATGGCCGCTCGCACTTCCGCACCCGAGAAGCGCCCCGGGTTCTTCTCCCAGCTCCGCACCCTCTACACGTTCACGCACCAGGCATTCCCCTGGCTGCCATGGCTCCTGGTCGGCGTGCTGATCCTCGGTATCGCCGCCGGCGTCGGTGTGGGCTTCCTCATCCCGCCGGTCGCCCCGTGGAGCGTCGTGCTCTGGGGTGTGACGGGGCTCATGCTCGGCATCCTGGCCGGGCTCATGACCATGACGCGCCTGTCGACCAATGCGATGTACAAGAAGATCGACGGGATGCCGGGCGCTGCCGGCCACGTGCTCTCGACGTCGCTCGGCCGCAAGTGGCAGGCCGCCGACATGCCGGTGGGCGTCAACCCCAAGACCCAGGAGGCCGTCTACCGCGCGGTCGGACGCGGCGGCGTCGTCATCGTCGGCGAAGGCGCACGGGGCCGCCTCACGCGCCTTGTCAACGACGAGCGCTCCAAGGTCCAGCGTGTCGCCTCAGGCGTGCCGGTGACGGTGCTCTACGTCGGGCACGGTGAGGGCGAGGTGTCGATCGCGAAGCTCGCCCCGACGATCAAGGCCCTTCCCAAGACCGTCGACCGTGCGACGATGGCCGCCGTGATCAAGCGGATCGAGTCGGTGTCGCAGACGCTGACGTCCATGCCGATCCCGAAGGGCATCGACCCCACCAAGGTCCGGGCGCCGCGCCCCCGCTGATCCGCCTGGGCCGCCGTCCTGCGTGCGGGAGACGGCTGCGCTAGGCGCGGAGGAGGATCGTTCCGGCGGCCTTGTCATGAAGGCCCCGCTGGTCGACGTCCCAGATCGCCGCAGGAACGACGACGATGAGCAGCAGTGTGCGGAGAACGGGCCGCCACAGGCCGACCCACGCTCCGTCCGCCCGCACCAGGCGCAGTCCGAAGATCCGATGACCGGGACTCCCCTGCAGCGTAGGGATGAAGACGATCTGGATCGCCGCGAAGATCGCGAGGATCGCGAGCGGGTCCCACCCGAAGAACCCGGAGATCAGGTACGCCGCTCCATAGTCGAGGAACAGGGCTCCGACGCGTCGGCCGAGCCGGCCGATGGATCCGCTGCCCTCCCGGGGCAGTCCTAGTCGTTCACCGGGGTACTCGTGCGCGCTCTGGGTCACCTCCCCAGCGTATCCAGGCGCTCGTAACATGCCGGAAACAATGGTGTCACTGCCGGGCAATGCCCCACGGGTAGCGTCCACTGCAAGCGCGTACGCGCGCGGCAGTTCCCGATGCCCTACCTCTGGAGCCTTCATGTTCAAAGATTCATCCGAGGTGCTCAAGTTCATCAAGGACGAGGACGTCAAGTTCCTCGACATCCGTTTCACGGATCTTCCTGGTGTGCAGCAGCACTTCAACATCCCGGCCTCGACCGTTGACGAGGAGTTCTTCACGGTCGGCCAGCTCTTCGACGGCTCCTCGATCCGTGGATTCGCGAACATCCACGAGTCCGACATGCAGCTGATCCCGGATGTCTCGACCGCCTACGTCGACCAGTTCCGCGAGCACAAGACCCTCATCATGGTCTTCGACATCTACAACCCGCGCAACGGCGAGATCTACTCGAAGGATCCGCGCCAGGTCGCCAAGAAGGCCGAGAAGTACCTCGAGTCCACCGGCATCGCCGACACGGCCTTCTTCGCTCCCGAGGCCGAGTTCTACATCTTCGACGACGTCCGCTACGACGTGAAGCAGAACTCGAGCTTCTACAGCGTCGACTCCGAGGAAGGCGCCTGGAACACGGGGCGCTTGGAAGAGGGCGGAAACCTCGCCAACAAGACCCCCTACAAGGGCGGCTACTTCCCGGTCAGCCCGGTCGACAAGCAGGCCGATCTGCGCGACGACATCAGCCTGAAGCTGATCGAGGCCGGACTCATCCTGGAGCGCGCCCACCACGAGGTCGGGACCGGCGGCCAGGCGGAGATCAACTACCGCTTCGACACCATGGTGCACGCGGCGGACGACATCCTGAAGTTCAAGTACATCGTCAAGAACACGGCCGAGCAGTGGGGAAAGACGGCGACGTTCATGCCCAAGCCGCTGTTCGGCGACAACGGCTCCGGCATGCACACGCACCAGTCGCTCTGGCGCGGCGGCGAGCCGCTGTTCTACGACGAGAAGGGCTACGGCGGTCTGTCCGACGTCGCACGCTGGTACATCGGCGGCCTGCTCGCGCACGCCCCCGCCGTCCTGGCCTTCACGAACCCGACGCTCAACAGCTACCGCCGTCTGGTCAAGGGCTACGAAGCCCCGGTCAACCTGGTCTACTCGGCCGGCAACCGCTCGGCGGCCGTGCGCATCCCGATCACGGGCTCCAACCCGAAGGCGAAGCGCATCGAGTTCCGCGCACCCGACGCTTCGGGCAACCCCTACCTCGCCTTCGCGGCGCAGCTCATGGCGGGCCTCGACGGCATCAAGAACCGCATCGAGCCGCACGAGCCGGTGGACAAGGACCTCTACGAGCTTCCCCCCGAGGAGGCCAAGAACATCCCGCAGGTCCCGAACTCGCTGCAGGACTCGCTCGACGCCCTCGCGGCCGACCACGAGTTCCTGCTCGCGGGCGGCGTCTTCACGCCCGAGCTGATCGAGACCTGGATCGAGTACAAGATCGAGAACGAGATCAAGCCGCTGGCTGCTCGCCCGCACCCGTTCGAGTTCGAGCTGTACTACGGCGTCTAGCCGAAGCCCGCACGAATCCGTGGCTCGGTGAGCATCGAGTCCACAGAACGTCAGAGAGAGCCCGTCCCGGTCCGCCGGGGCGGGCTCTTTCGTCCCCGTCGGCCGGTCGGTCAGTCGGGTCTGCGCTGGTGACGCGCCTGCAGGATGAAACCGGCGATGAGGGCCGCGATACCCAGGACGAGGAGAGTCCAGAACCAGATGGTGAGCCCCACCAGGTAGCCGCAGTCTCTGTCAGACCCGCAGTCGCCATCGTCGACCCAGATGGCGATGGCGATGAAGACGAGCACACCGCCGGCGATCATCACGAGCGCCCACAGCTTCTGCATGGCGCACAACGTATCACCGAGCGGCTTTTGCGCGCGGCGGAGGCAGCCGACCCAGCATCCTGAGGTGGAGCATCGCTGAGAAGCGTGCGTCGGCATCGGCGAGGTCGATTCCCGACACCTCCGCGGCCCGCCGCAGCCGGTAGCGGAACGTGTTCGGGTGGACGAAGGAGGCCGCGGCGGCGGCACCGATGTCGCCGAAGTTGTCGAGCCAGGCCTGCAGGGTGTCGACGAGCCGGCCGTCCCCGCGGCGATCGTGCTCGACCAGCCGCCCGACGGGACCGCTCAACTCGTCGCCGCGAGCGGCGATGAGGTCGCGCAGCTCCAGGAGCAGGGACTCGGTCTGCACATCGGCGGCGCGGGCGACGCGGCGGCGCCCGGCGGTCGGGGCAGGCTCCCGCAGCACGCGCAAGACCCGCAGGGCAGCGGCACGCGAGCGAGCGATTCCGGTGATGTCGTCCGCGGGCGGACCCACGGCGACGACGGCGGGCATCCGGCTGCCCACGCGCTCGAGGAAATCTTCGACGACGCGCACCGACCGCTCCTCCGCGGCTTCTCCGGCGGCCGGGAGCAAGCCGTAGGCCGTGTCTCCGACGAGCGCCGTCGCCGACCCGTGCTGCACCGCGGACAGATGCACCGCGAGGGCATCGGTGAACCGCTCCCGCTCGGCGATCGTGAACTCATTCGGGTGCGGCGAGCCTGCCCGCGACTCCGACACGAGGGCCGCGGCGATGACGCACACGCGCTGGCCGGCGAGACTCAGACGGCCGAGGGCGTCTCCGGCGCCTGCTCCGCCTTCGAGCGCCGTGCCCACGAGCTCGGCGCGCAGGCGTCGCTGCACGTCGGCGCCGGCGCGGACACGCAGGAGATGGAGTGCCACGAGTTTCGCCGCATCCCGCAGCGTCGCCGTTCGCTCCGGGGTGAGAGGACCGTCCATCGCGGCCCAGATCGACCCCAGCACCTCGTCGCCCGCGCGGACGGCGATGGCGATGCGCTGCGTCGACACCCCTTCACCGAGTCGGATCGGGTCGACCACGACCGGCCGATCGTCGCGATAGAGGTCGCGGAACACGCCCATCTCGGTGAGGGCACGGGCATACCGCGCGGGCACCTGGCGGCCGATGATCGTCTCGGCGCGCGAGGCGTCGGCTTCCTCTTGACGCCCGGAGAAGGCGAGCACGCGGGACGAGCGGTCTTCGATCGTGATCGGGGCGTCGATGAGCGAGGCGATCGCATTCGCGACGGCGAAGAGGTCGCCGGACGGGAGGCCGCCGAGCGACTCGACCTGCGTCTCGCCGATGTCGTCCTCGGCGAGCAGCGAGCGCAGGAGCGCCGCGAGCTGGGTCCACGTCGCGCCGCGGGCGAGTCCCAGGACCGGGATGCCCTGCGCGTCGGCAGCGGCGCGGACGGCGTCCGTCACCTCGACGGGTGAACGGACCACGAGTGCCGTGACGTCGTGACCGCCGAGGTCGTCCAGCAGCGCGGCGAGGGCGGCCGCGCCCCGTGTGCCGACCCCGAGAACGATCGCGCCGGATGGATACACCGGTTCGTCGGCCGGATCGTGGATGACGACTCCGCCGACGTCACGATCGGGGTCGATGCGCCCGTGGGCGACCTCGAGGAGGGTGATGCCGAGGTCGTCGAGCACGCGTCCGAGGCTCGATCGAGCCAGTCCCCCCTCGCGGCCCGAACTCATGATGGGGAGCATAGCTTCAGACGGGAACCCACTCCACGGCGGTGGTCAGCTCGTCGAGGATCGCGGCGACGGGGGTCACGCCCAGACCCGGTCCGGTGGGCACGTCGAGGCGGCCGTCGCGCATCACGAACGGCTCGGTGATGTCCGTCTCGTAGAACCGCCCGCTCGCCGAGACGTCGCCCGGGAGCGTGAAGCCGGGGAGCGATGCGAGCGCGAGGTTCGCGGCGCGGCCGAGGCCCGACTCGATCATCCCGCCGCACCAGACCGGGATGCCGTGGGCCGTGGCGAGGTCGTGGATGCGGCGGGCCTCCAGGTAGCCGCCGACACGTCCCGGCTTGATGTTGATGACGCTCGTGGCGCCGAGACGGATCGCCGCCGCGGCCGTCTGGGCCGACGTGATCGACTCGTCCAGGCAGATCGGGGTCTTGACGACCTTGGCGAGCTCGGCGTGCCCGAGCACGTCCTCCTCCTCCAGCGGCTGCTCGATGAGGAGCAGGTCGAACGGGTCGAGCTTGGCGAGGTGGCGGGCATCCCCCAGGGTGTAAGCCGTGTTCGCGTCGACCTGCAGCAGCACGTCTCCGAATCGCTCGCGCACCGCGCGGACGACCTGGATGTCCCAGCCCGGCTCGATCTTGAGCTTGATGCGTGCGTAGCCCTCGTCGAGGTATCCCCCGACGGCATCGAGCAGCTGCGGCACCGACTCCATGATGCCGACGGACACTCCGCACGGCACGGAGTCGTGCACCGAGCCGAGCTCACGCGCGAACGAGCGTCCCTCGGCGCGCAGCTCGGCATCCAGCACCGCGGTCTCGAGGGCGGCCTTCGCCATGCGGTGCGCCTTGAACGGCTTGAGCACCTCTCCGATCGAGGTCGCGTCCGCGATTCCGGCCGCGGCGAGAGCCGGAATGAAGAAGCGCTTCATGACGTCGACGGCGCCGTCGGTGTACTCGGGCGAGTAGACGGGGTCAGGAAGCGTGACGCACTCGCCCCAGCCCTCCGCGGCATCCGTCACGGCTCTCACCAGCAGGATGTCGCGCGCCGTCTGCGTCCCGAAAGACGTGCGGAACGGCGAGACGAGCGGCATCGCCACCCGCCGAAGCTCGAAGCCCTCGACCTTCAACGGATGCCTCCGTCTGCGAGCCGCACGACGTACCCCGCGGACCGATCGAAGCCGACGACCTGCCCGCCGGCGCCGAGCAGCGCGGTGAACTGCTCACGCACGCGGCGCCGCCACAGCCGCGCGCTCGCGAGATCGTCGGCACGAAGCCGCTCGATGTCGGGCGGCACCGCGATGGCGACGTACCGGGGACCCGAGGCGTCGACGACGATCGGGTGCGCGGCCGCCGCGGCCTCGACCTCGCCGTCACGCAGCTCCCAGCGCACCAGCAGCCGGTCGGTCTCATCGTCGCCGTTGATCGCATCCCCCATCTCGCCGTAGAAGTTCGTCAGGTACTCCACGGGGCGCGCCCGGAGCTTCGCGACGTTGAAATGGGCGTTGCGGGCGACGAGCGGGTCGAACGTCCACTCGATCGCGTCGATTCCACGGGCGAGGGCCCAGCCGCGCTGATGCAGCTTCATGGCGAATCCGACCGAGCGACCGACGTGGGAAGCGGTGACCCCCGCGATGTGACTGTGCAGTGCACGTCGTTCGGGAGTCGAGTGGAACGCCACCGTCGCTCCGACGAGTTCGGAACCGGCGAACGCCCCCGCGATGTAGTTGCCCGCCTTTCCGAACGCGCGCAGCAGCTCGGGCGGCACCGGCGGATTGTCAGGGCTGCGTCCCCAGATGCTCGACAGCAGCCGGACGACCTCCGCCTGCTCCGAGATGCCGACGATCTCGCGCACCTCAACCCCGGCCGTCTGCGCCGCGCTCTCCGCGGCGGACACCGCGGTCGTGACGGCGGCGTCGGCGAACATCAGATCGGTCATGAGTCCCCCTGCTCATCGGCCGCGAGCTCGTGGATGAGCGCGGTCAGCAGTCGCGTGCGAGGGGCGAGCTCGGCGACGACGACGTGTTCGTGCTCGGCGTGGGCGCCCCCGCCGACGGCTCCCAGGCCGTCGAGGGTCGGCACGCCGATGCCGGCGGTGAAGTTCCCGTCGCTCGCACCCCCGACCGCGACGCCGTCCAACGGCGCCTGCCCGAGGCGCGCGGCATTCGCCTGCGCACGGAGGAAGAGGCTGGCGGATGCCGTGGCCTCGAGCGGCGGACGGTTGATGCCCCCGCGCACCTCGAGGACCGCGCCCGGAGTCACCGGCTCGAGCGCACGGAGTGCGGCATCCACCCGCTCCTGCTCGCCCGCGGTCCGCGCACGCACGTCGACCCAGAGCGACGCTCGCGCGGGGACGGTGTTGGTGGTGGAGCCGGACCCCGCGACGGTCGGGGTCACCGACGTGCCGATCGCGGGGTCCGCGAGCGAGGCCACCGCGAGCACCTTGTGGGCGAGCTCGACGGTCGCATTCACGCCCCTCTCGGGCTCGAGCCCCGCATGGGCTGCGAGCCCGTCCACCACCAGCTCGTAGAGCGAGACCCCCTTGCGCTCGAGCTTCAGGCATCCGCCATCGGCGGACGCCTCGAGCACGAGCACGGCGCGAGCCCCGCGAGCGGTGTCTTCGATGAGCTCCCGTGACCTCGGCGAGCCGATCTCCTCGTCGCCGGTCACCAGGATCGTGACGCCGTCCCGATCGGCGAGCCCCGCGACGGCGTGGAACGCCATCGCCAGCCCGGCCTTCATGTCGAAGCATCCCGGGCCGGAGAGGATCCCGTCGTGCACAGCGAACGGGATCCTCCCCAGCGTGCCGAGCGGCCACACGGTGTCGTGGTGCGCGAGCACCACCACCCGTGTCTCCGCCCCGAAGCGCCAGCGAAGATGCGTGACGCCGTCGACGACGATCCACTCCGGATCGCGGTCGAGGATCTCCCCCCCGATGGCCGCGACGGCGGCGGCGGAGCGCGCCACCGCGGCTCGATCGGCGGAGGGCGACTCGCACTCGACGAGGCGCCGGACAGTGCCGACGAGCGTGTCCGCCGTGACCTCGGCGGGGACGGTGATCATGCCGAGACCGCCACCTTCTCCAGCGTCTCCGCAGCGTCCTCCGTCGCCTCACCGGTCTCCGGCCCCGCAACCTCGCCCGAGATCTTCGGAGTCGCGCGGGCACCGAAGTGGACGTACTCCTCCCCCGTCGGCAGCGAGTAGAACGTGACGGTGATCCAGGTCTGCGTCCCGGGGGGGCGCACCGCGAAGAGGTGATCGTCGAGCGCGACGAGCGGGTATTCGTCGACCGGGTTCGGCTCGAGCTCGGCCAGCGGGCCGAGCAACGTGGTGCGCAGACGCGGCCCGTCCTCGGCCTGGAGCACCTCCATGCGCACGGAGGCGCGCTCGTACGTTCCGACGAACGGCGCGACGTCGACCTCGACCGGCGCGTCTGGGACCGCGACGGGATGCTTCATGTCGAGGCCCGACAGCTCCGCGAAGATCTCGCGATAGAGGTCCTCGTAGAAGTCGTGCGTGTGACCGCCGTTCGTGAGGAGCGTGACGGCGACCCCGGAACCGGGATGGATGCGGAGGAACGCCGCCTGTCCCAGCGTGTTGCCGTCGTGCCCGTACAGGCGCTCCCCGTTCCAGTCGAAGCGGATCCACCCCAGGCCCCAGGAGTCGCCGAGGATGTGCTTGTCGGGCACCTCAGCCTGGAACGCCTGCATCTCGGCGACGGTCTCCTCCCGCAGGATCCGGGTGCCGTCGGCTGCGACGCCGCCCGCCATGTGCAGGCGGGCGAACGCGAGGACATCCTCGGCGCGCGCCGTGATGAGCCCGGCGGGTCCGATTCCGCGCGGCAGCAGCCAGGCGGGCGTGACGATCTGATCGCCCTCGACGTCGACGTGCCCGACCGCCGCGCCATAGAGGATGGCGTCCTCCGGCAGCGTGACGGTGTGGGTCAGGCCGAGCGGCTGGTAGAGGAGCTCGCTCATCGCGGCATCCCACGTCTTGCCCGTGACGACCTCGATGATGCGCCCGAGGATCGAGTAGCCCGAGTTGCAGTACGACCACGTTGCGCCGAGCGGATGGTTCTTGCCGGCCGTGTCGAGCAGGTCGACGTACTTCTCGATGCAGTCGTCTCCGCGGCCGGTGTCGGTGAAGACGTCGCCGTCGAGGCCGCTCGTGTGGGTCAGGAGGTGCCGCACGGTGATCCCGTCGGTGAGCTCGTCGTCGCTCAGCCGGAACCCGGAGATGATGTCCTTGACCTTCGTGTCGAGCGCGATCCTGCCGTCGTCGACGAGCCGCATGACGACACTGGCGGTCCACACCTTCGAGATCGAGCCGATCTGGAAGATCGAGTCCTTCGTCACGGGCGCACCCGTGGCGATGTTCTTGTTCAGCGTGCCGTGGGCGGCGGTCACGACGTCGTCGGCGCGACCGTCGCTCAGCCTCAGGATGCCGAGCTGCGCGCCCGGCACCTTGTGCAGCGAGGCGAGCGCGTCGAGCCGGCGCTGCCAGTGTGCGGCGTCGATCGCCGCGGGGCGGGGGCCCGTGGCATCCGCCGCGTACTGCTCGACCCACTCCACCACACGGGTGTTGTAGTCGATCCGGTGGCTCGGGGTGCCCGTCAGCGGGAACAGGTGGCTGCCGTCGGGGTAGAGCACGAGTCGGGTCGGGATGCCCCGCTCACGCAGCGCGTAGTGCCACTGCTGCGCCTGCCCCACCGGGCATCGGACGTCGGCGCCGCCGTGCAGCACGAGCGTGGGCGTGTGCACCTGGTCGACCTTCGCGTACGGCGACATGGCGGCGAGGCGCTCGCGGTCTTCGGGCTTCCACGGCATCGCGCCGATCTCGAAGACGTTCATCAGGTGGGCCTCGTCGGTCGTCCCGCCCATGCTGGTCAGGTCGCTGACCACGCCACCCGCGACGGCGGCCGCGAATCGGTCGTCGCGGCTCGTGAGGTAGCAGGTCATGAATCCGCCGTAGCTGTAGCCGGTGAGCGCCAGGCGCTTCGGGTCGGCGGCGCCCTCGGCCACGAGCCGGTCGACCGGCTCGAGGAAGTCCTTGGCATCGACCTCGCCCCACCTGCCGTTGACGGCGGTGAAGAACTCCTCGCCGTAGCCGTCGCTGCCGCGCGGGTTCAGCATGAGGACGGTCCACCCTCGGGCCACCAGCTCCTGGTGGTACAGGTGCATGTCGTCGACGGCGCCGTTCCACGCGTTGTGCGGTCCGCCGTGCACGTCGACGAGCAGCGGGGACGGGCCCGCCGCGGGGTCGCGATCGGGGTCGCTCAGCAGCCAGCCCTGGACCGTGATCCCGTCGCTGATCTCGAACTCGCGCGACTCGCGGACGAAGAGCTCGACGTCGTCGGGCGCGGAGCCGTGGGCCGTCAGCACCTGTTCTTCGCCCGAGGCGAGGTCGAGGAGGACGATCTCGCCGAAGGACGTGGGCGTGGCGAGCGCGATGGCCGCGGCATCCCCCGCCACCGACAGCCCCGCGACCACGTTGCCGTCGCCGCCGTGCACGAGGCGCGGCCGGCCGCCCGCGAGCGGCACGGCGAACAGGTGCGTGCAGCCGCGGTCTCGCGCTGCGAAGACGACCTCGCCTGACCCGGAGACCTGCGGGACGCCGCCCGGATAGCCGGGACCGCCCGGCATGATGTTGCGGTCGAGGGATGCTGCGAGCTCGATGCTCTCGCCGGTCGCCACGTCGACGCGGTACAGCCGGGCGATGCCGGTGGGCTCGCCCTTCCAGCCGGCGACGACCATGCTGGTTCCGTCGGGCGTGTAGCCCACGGTCGCCGCCGCGCCGTCCGCGAACGCGACCACCTTCGCCGGCGCAGCCGGGTCGGCCGGGTCGATCACGTGCACGGCTGCGCGGAACGTGAGGTCGTCGACGCCCTTCGGCTTCGCCACGAAGGCGAGCCGCGAGGCGTCCGGCGACCACGCCGGGCTCGACGCGTGCGCGTCGGCGTCGGTGAGCTGCCGAACGTCACCGGACGCGACGTCGAGCACGTGGATCTGCATCCGCACGCCGCGGAGGAACCCTGTGCCGTCCGCCTGGTAGCCGACCTCGTCGATCACGACCGGGCCGCTGCCGCGCTTCGAGCGGTCGTCGTCCGACTCGCCGGCTCCCGCGAACAGGTCGACCGGGGCGGAGAACGCGATGGAGGTTCCGTCGGGGCTCCACACCGCGTCGCCGGCGGCGATCGGCAGGTGCGTGCGCTGCTCCGCCTCCCCGCCCGAGACGGGCAGGGTCCACAGCTGGCCGTCGCGCAGGAACGCGAGCGTCCCCCCATCGGGGGAGAAGACGGGCGCGCTGTCGGCCGCGCCCCGGGTGAGGCGCCGAGGTGCGTGCCCGCGCGCCGTCAGCCACAGCGAACTGGTGGGCCGGTCCGCGTCGAGGTCGATGCCTCCCAGCACGTACGCGACGCGGGTGCCATCGGGAGACAGCGTCGGCTGGCTCGGAACGGTGAGTGCGGCCAGGTCGTCGATACGCAGTCTGCGGGTCACAGGTGCTCTCCTTGCTCGATGGACGGAATCCGGCCGGGGATGGCGGCCAGGAGCTCTCTGGTGTAGTCGTGCTGCGGGTCGGCCAGCACGTCGGCGGTCGGGCCCTCCTCGACGATGCGTCCGCCGCGCATCACGGCGACACGCGATGCGACGTAGCGGACGACCGCGAGGTTGTGCGAGATGAACAGCATCGACAGCCCGAGCTCGGTCTGGAGCTCGCGCACCAGGTTGAGGATCGCCCCCTGGATCGAGACGTCGAGGGCCGAGGTGATCTCGTCGGCGATGAGCACTTCGGGTCGGCCGGCGAGCGCTCGGGCGATGGCGACGCGCTGCCGCTGACCGCCCGACAGCTGCGACGGGTAGGAGCCCGTCCGCGCGGGATCGATGTGCACGAGGTCGAGCAGACGCTCGACCTCGGCCCGCCGGCTCGCGCGGCTGAGCCCCTGGGGCAGGATCTCCGCGACGCTGGCGCCGATGGTCATGCGCGGGTCCAGGGACGAATACGGGTCCTGGAAGACCATCTGCAGCGGGCGGCGCCCGTGGCGCACGTCGATGGGCCGGCCGCCCAGGAGGATGCGTCCCTCCTGGACGGGGATGAGCCCGACCGCTGCGCGCGCGATGGTGGACTTGCCCGAGCCCGACTCCCCCACGAGACCCAGGACCTCGCCGTCGGGCACAGTGAGGCTCACGTCGTCCACGGCCGTCATCGCCGCACGGCCCGTGCCGAAGCGCACCGTGATCCCCTCGAATCGCAACTCGCTCATACGACGACCTCCTCGGTGTCGCGCGCCGGTTCGACGACACGAAGGGGCAGGGGCTCTCCGGCGTGCCAGCAGGCGACGCGGCTGCCCGCAGCATCCGTCACCAGTGCCGGGTCGACCACGCGGCAGTGCGCGTCGGCGAGCGGGCACCGTGCGGCGAAGGCGCATCCCTCCGGCACGTGCGCGGGGTCGACGGGACGGCCGGGAACCGTGGTCAGGGGCTTGCCGAGGTCGGTCTCCATGTGGGGCACCGCCGCGAGCAGGGCCCGGGTGTACGGGTGCCGCGCGTGAGCGAGCTGGGAGCTGGGGAGGTCCTCGACGATGCGTCCGGCGTACATCACCAGCACGCGGTCGCAGATCTCGGCGACAACCGACACGTCGTGGCTGATCAGCAGGATGGCGACATCCTCGTCGTCGCGGATCGCCTTGAGCAGGTCGAGCACCTGCTGCTGGACCGTGACATCGAGAGCCGTCGTCGGCTCGTCGGCGATGATGAGCTTCGGGCTGCCCATGAGCCCCATGCCGATCATCGCCCGCTGGCGCATGCCGCCCGAGAACTCGTGGGGATACTGCCTCGCCCGTTTCTCGGGCTCGGCGATCCGTACCGCTGCGAGGCGATCGACGGCCCGCGCGTGGGCCTGACGGCGGGTCATGCCGTGGTGGTGTCTGGAGACCTCGGCGAGCTGACCGCCCATTCGCTTGGTGGGGTTGAAGCTCGTCATCGGGTCCTGGAACACCATCGCGAGCGAGGTGCCGAGGAGGCGCCGGTGGTCGGCAGGATCGCCATCGAGCAGCTCGGTCCCCACGAAACGCAGGGTCTGGGCATCCACGACTCCCGGTTCTTCGACGAGCTGCGCGATCGAGAGGGCCGTCAGCGACTTGCCCGATCCCGACTCGCCGACGATGCCGACGACCTCGCCGGCCCGCAGCGAGAACGAGACGCCGCGCACGGGCGACACCGGGCCGTGCGCACCGGGGAACGTCACGGTGAGGTCGCGCACCGACAGCACCTCGTCGTCGGCGACGGCGACGGAGGACGTGACCGCCTTCCTGGGCTGCACCGCGGCGAGCTTCGCGACCACGCTGGTCGACTCCAGTCCGAGCGCGCGAGCGGCCGCCTCGCCCACGAGGTTGAAGGCGAGTCCGGCGATCACGACCGCCAGACCCGGGGCGAGCGCCGCGAAGGGATTGATGTAGATGCCGGACAGCCCCTCCATCATGAGGCGGCCCCAGTCGTACTCGGGGGGCTGCACGCCCAGGCCGAGGAACGAGAGCCCCGCGAACGCGAGCAGCGCACCACCGGCGCCGATCGTCGCGTTCACGATCAGCGGCTCGCCGATGTTGGGCATTATGTGGCGGAAGAGGACGCGGAACCGGCCGACCCCGCCGATGCGCGCGGCGGCGACGAAGTCGCGCCCGGCGATCCCCGCGACGAGGGTCTGGCAGAGGCGGCCGAATCCGGGAGCCCCGGCCAGACCGATCGCCATCGTCGCGCCGACCCAGCCGGTCCCGAAGATCACGGCGAAGAAGAGGGCGAGGAGCAGCGCGGGGAAAGCGACTGCGATTCCGACGAGCCACGTCACCGACCTTCCGGCGCGGCCGAGGAGGTACGGCGCGACGCCGAGGATCAGTCCCGCCGTCACGGCGACGAGCGTCGCCGTGAGCGCGAGCACGATCGACAGGCGCGTGGCGACGAGGACACGCAGCAGGAGGTCGCGCCCCAGGCCGTCCGTCCCGATCGGATGCTCGGCCGAAGGCCCGGCGAGGATGTTGTCGGTGTCGATCGCATCGGCCTGCTCGCCCCACAGGATCGGCGCGAAGATCGCGGTCAGCAGGACGATCGCCAGCAGCGTGGCGGCGGTCGCCCCGAGCGGGGTCGAGAGGGTGCGGCGCACGGCGCGCATGTCAGTTCTCCGCCACGGTCGTACGGGGATCGAGCGCGGCGAGCACCGCGTCGACGACCGTGTTGATGATGAGGACGCCCGCGCCGTAGACGAGGACCGTGGCCTGGACCATGGGGTAGTCCTTGGTCTGGATCGCCGAGACGATGGTCGAGCCGAGCCCCGGCCACGCGAAGACGTTCTCGACCAGGACCGTGCCGACGACGAGCGAGCCAAGGAGGAGCCCCGCAAGGGTGAGCGTGGCGGTCACGGCGTTCGGCAGCGCGTGGCTCATGTGGATCCGCCACGCGGGCAGGCGCTTCGCCCGCGCGGTGCGCACGAAGTCGGCGTCGAGCACGCCAAGCATCTCGACGCGGACGATGCGTGCGAGCACCGCCGCTGAGCCGAGCGAGAGCGCGATGACGGGGAGGATGTACGACTCGGGACCGCTGCGGCCGGCGATGGGCAGCCACCCGAGGGTCACCCCGAACACCGCGACCAGCGCCACTCCGAGGAGGAAGTCGGGAATCGCCGAGACGAAGATGCTCCCCGACGCGAAGCCGAGCTCGAGCTTGCGTCCCCGGCCCCGCCTCGTCGCCACGGCGACAGCGACGCCGATCGGCACCGAGACGACGATGGCGAAGAGGAACGCCAGGATGGCCAGGCTCGCGGTGGCGGGCAGCCGCACCGCGATCACGTCGGCGACCGGGAGCCCCGACTGGATCGAGGTGCCGAAGTCGCCCGTGAGGACGCCCTTGAGGTAGTCGACGTACTGCACGATCAGCGGGTCGTTCAGTCCGAGCGACTCGCGCTTCGCCTCGACGAGCTCGGCCGAGGCCGTGGGGCCGAGTGCCGCCCGGACCGGATCGCCCGGGATGAGGTGGATCATCAGGAAGGCCGCGGTCACCAGCACCCAGAGCGACACCAGCAGCCGCCCCGACCGTCGGGCGATGAACCGGAGCCAGCGATGATCGCGGGCGCGGCGCACCTCCCCCGTGGACAGGGCGACTGCTGACGTCATGACTGCGGGGTCCTTCCTGCGACGGTCGCCCGGCGCGCGCGGAGGTGGATGTCGGAGCTCAGCCCGCGATGACGCGGATGCTGGAGGGGATGATCGTGTCGATCATGGTGAACTCGGCGTTCTTGCCGAACGTGTGCACCCCGCTGTTGGCGAAGGGAACCACGTCCGCGGCCTGGAACAGCGCACTCTCGGCGGCGGCCCACGTATCGCAGCCCTCGGTGCCCGGGAGCGTCATGGCCTCGGCGACACCGGCGTCGTAGTCGGCATTCTCGATCCCCGCGAAGTTCGTGCCCTCGGGCGACGCCGGGCCCGAGACGAACCCGATGACCTGGTCGGGGTTGCTGACGTTCAGCGGCACCCACGCGATGTCCCAATCCCCCGTGCCGAAGAGTGCGCCGGTGAGAGTGGACGAGTCGTTCTGGGTGGCCGTCACCTGGACGCCGATCTCCTCCCACGTCTGGACCGCCAGCTCCGCACCGGAGGTGCCGCCCGCGCCGAGCGTGTTCGCGTAGAGGAACGAGAGCGCGAGCTTCTGGCCGTCCTTCTCGCGGACGCCGTCGGACCCTTCGGCCCAGCCTGCCTCCTCGAGCGCGGCCTTGGCCGCCTCGACGTCGGTCTCCGGCACGTTGCCGCTCACGGAGTCGTAGTCGCAGGCAGACGGGGGCACCACCGTGAGTCGCGTGGCCGGGCCGCCCGCGTCGCCGGTGACGACCTTCTGCAGCTCGCCGAGGTCGAGTGCCTGCGTCAGCGCCATGCGCACCGCGGGGTCGCTGGTGACGTGGCCGTCGTTCTGGTTGTACCACTGCTCGCCGAGCAGGGCCTCAACGGTCTGCGAGAAGAGGCCGGCGGCCTCGAGCCGCTGCGCGTCGGGTCCGACGATGGCGGCCGCGTTGACCTCGCCCGACATCACCAGGTTCGCCGCCGTCGTCTCATTGGGGATGATGCGGGCGACCACGGTGGCGGGCAGACCCTTCTCATCGGTGGTGGCGCCGCCGGGGCCCCAGGTGTAGTCCTCGTTGACCTCGTAGGTGTAGTGGTCGTTCTGCACCGCCTCGGTCAGCACGTACGGCCCCGTGCCGAGGGTCGCGCTCGTCAGCTGCGTGCGGTCGGCGAGCCCTGCCTCGCACACCATGGGCACATTCGACAGACCCTGGAGGACGAACGGCGCGGGACCGGCCAGTGTGATGGTCACCGTGCTGCCGTCCGCCGCCGTCGTCGCGCCGGCGGGGAAGAACGATCCGAGGAACGGGCTCTGGTTCGCGGGGTCGGAGACCCAGGCGAGGTTCTCCGCGGCCGTCTCCGCCGTGAACTCCGAGCCGTCCGAGCAGGTGATCCCGTCGTTGAGCGTCAGCGTGACGGTATCGCCCTCCAACGTCCACTCCTTGGCGAGCTGCGACTGGATGTCGCCGTTCTCGTCGAGCGAGACCAGGGCGTCGTAGGCAAAGGCGCTGAGCTGGAAGAGCGCACTCACGGCCGAGGCCTGCGGGTCGAGCGCGCCCGGGTCGGCGACCAGCGAGAGCGTGAAAGTGCCGTCTTCGACGTACTCCGATGCATCGCCGGTCGCACCCCCTCCGGTGCCTCCTCCGGCGCATCCGGCGAGGGCGGCTACGGCGACGATGGCCGTCGTGGCGGCCAGGGCTGGCCTCGTGAACGAGTTCATGCGGGTCTCTCTTCTGCTGGTCGGTGGTGCGGGGGGATGGCGCTGTGATGCGGTGGAGA
This sequence comes from Microbacterium sp. CFBP9034, assembly GCF_034045255.1. Taxonomy (NCBI): domain Bacteria; kingdom Bacillati; phylum Actinomycetota; class Actinomycetes; order Micrococcales; family Microbacteriaceae; genus Microbacterium; species Microbacterium sp. CFBP9034. The sequence goes on along the minus strand of NZ_JAXCWC010000001.1, from coordinate 2,051,399 downwards.
CAGAGCGGGACGCGATGCGCGGGGCGACGACGGGCGTCAGTCCGCGCGCGAGAGCGCCCGGCCGTAGTGGAGGTGCGTGCGGCGGCCGCGGTCGTCCTCGCCCAAGAAGGAGTACACGACGTGCATCTCCTTCATCGTCGGCTCGAGCGCGATGAGCGAGTCCGGGCCGAGACCGATCAGCTGAACGTGCTCGGGCTTCTGACCCATCTCGGCCATGATCCCCTTGGGTGTGCTGTCGAGCCAGACCGCGCCGTCCTCGTCGACGCTGATCGTCATGTCGAACGTCGAGTTCGAGTAGAACCCCAGGAGCGGCGCGGCGTCCACAGGGAACGCCTCCGCGGGAGGCTTCGGGAATCCGTGCAGCTCGACGCCCGAGGCATCCTTCACGATGGGCTTCACGACGTCGTCGAAGAGGCCCATCACGTCGCCGCCGTTGGTGAGCATCGCGACGACGAGGCCCGCATCGGGGATGACCCGGAGGAACGCCGACTGGCCGATGGTGCCGCCGTCGTGGCCGATCACGGTGGGGTCGCCGTCGACGAGGATCTCCCAGCCGAGGCCCCACGCATCCCCCATGCCGGTGAGGCGGGGCAGAGAGACCTGCTTCTCCTGCATGGCCCGCACGGATGCCTCGGACAGCACGCGGGTGCCGTCGGAGGCGACTCCGCCGTCGAGGTGCATCTGGGCGAACGTCACGAGGTCCCTCGGGCGCATGGCGAGCATCGACCCGGCCGGCTCGTTCGACTTGGCGAGCGCCCACACCGGCGCCGGAGTCTCCACCCCGTCTTCGCCGGGCCCCATGTGGCCGACCGCGGCACGGAACAGAATCGCCTCGTAGGCGCTCGGCGCGACGTGCGTGAGTCCGAGAGGGGCGACGAGATGCTCCATGAGCGCCGCCTCCCACGTCTTGCCGCGGAGCACCTCGACGAGGCGGCCGAGCACGCTGAACGCGGCGTTGTTGTAGGAGAAGAACTCGCCGGGCGCGAACACCTGCGGAAGGTCGGCGACGTGCTCGAGGTACTTCTCGATGGCGTCGTCGCCCCGGCCGGTGTCGGTGAACACGTCGCCCTCGAACCCGCCCATGTGGCTCAGCAGGTGGCGGGTGGTGATGGCGGAGGCGGATGCCTCGTCCGCGATCCGGAAGACCGGCAGGTACTGGCGCAGCGGCACGTCCAGGTCGAGCAGCCCGTCGTCGACGAGCTGCATGACGAGCGTCGTCGTCCAGACCTTGGTGACGGAGCCGATCTGGAACACCGAGTCGGGCGTCGCCTCGACCTGGGTCCTCGTGCTGAGCACGCCGGCGGCGGCATCGACGATCTCGCCGTCCTTGAGCACGGCGATCACGGCTCCTGGCACGCCGCGCTCGGCGACAAGACGGGCGAAATCGGTCTGGAGGAACGTGGCAATGTCTTCGGGGGTCCGCATTCCCTCACCCTAAGAACGACCGTGGTCGACGAGTTCGTAGGATCGGACAGACATCGGAGGACGATGTTGTTCTGCAGGACAAGTTTGCCTCCCGCCTCACCAGAAGGATGGACTGCAATGAGTACGACGATCCTCCGCGGTGGCCGCGTCATCGACCCCGCCGCTCGCACCGCGACCATCGCCGACGTCGTGGTGCGGGCCGGACGGGTCGAGTCGGTGTCGACCGAGCACGTCTCCATCGCCGACGCGACGATCGTCGACGTCACGGGGATGATCATCGGACCGGGTTTCGTCGATCTGCACAGCCACGTGCACTCCATCGCCGGTCAGCGGCTTCAGGCGTTCGACGGCGTGACGACGACGCTCGATCTCGAGGCCGGGCTCATGCCCATCGACGTCGCCTACGCCGAGGCTGCGGCAGCTGGGAGAGTGCTCAATTACGGCTTCTCCGCCTCCTGGGCCGATGCGCGCGGCCAGGTGCTGGCCGGTGTCACGCCGACCGCGCAGTTCCACGACTCCGCGGCGCTCCTGGGAATCGCGGAGTGGCAGCGCAGCTCCTCGCCGCGGGAACTCTCGGCGTGGCTGCGCTTGCTCGAGGGAGAGCTCTCCGCCGGCGCGCTCGGGATCGGCGTTCTGCTCGGCTACGCCCCGCGATCCGACCCCGCCGAGTACCTCGCCGTCGCCCGCCTTGCCGCTCGTGCAGGCGCGCCCACGTTCACCCACGTGCGGGAGATCGTCGAGCTCGACCCGACGACGCCTGTCGACGGGTCGCGCGAGGTCACGATCGCGGCGGCCGAGACCGGCGCCGCGATGCACCACTGCCACGTGAACAGCACGTCGCGACGACACGTCGATCGCGTCCTCGAGAACCTCGAATCGGCCCGCTCGGCCGGATCGCGCGTCACCCTCGAGGCGTACCCGTACGGCATGGGCGCCACCAGCGTCGGCGCCGCATTCCTCGCACCGGATCGCCTTCGTGCCACGGGCCTGTCACCGTCGAGCATCGTCATGCTCGGCAGCGGAGAGCGGATCGCCGACGAGCGGAGACTGGCCGAGGTCCGCGCCCTCGACCCCGCGGCGACCTGTTTCGTGGAGTTCCTCGACGAGCGGGATGAGGCGGACCGCGCCCGGCTGCGCCGCGCGCTCGCCTTTCCCGACTCGATCGTCGCGAGCGACGCGATGCCGGTCGAGTGGGAGGACGGCCGCACCGACACTCGCGAGTGGCCGCTGCCGGCCGGAGCGTCCACCCACCCGCGGACCGCGGGCACGTTCGCCCGCAGCCTGCGGCTCATGGTTCGGGAGCACGGGATGTGGGACTGGGTCGAGGCGTTCCGGCGCTGCTCGTACCTGCCGGCCCGAGTGCTCGACGAAGTGGCTCCCGCCATGAGGGCGAAGGGCCGGCTCGAGGCGGGGAGCGACGCGGACCTCGTGGTGATCGATCCCGCCGCGCTCACCGACAACGCCACCGCAGCCGACCCCGTGCGTGTGTCGAGCGGAGTGCGCCATCTCGTCGTGGGCGGCACCTTCGTCATCCGGAACGGCGAGCTCGACCAGAGCGCCTATTCGGGCAGGGCGGTGCGCGGCGAGCCCCGATGATCGCCGACATCGCGGTGCGCAGCAGCTCCCGCTTCTCGGCCGGAAGGCGGCGACTGCTTTACGCCCGAGCTGATAGAGAACTGGATCGAGTACAAGATCGAGAACGAGATCAAGCCGCTGGCCGCACGCCCGCACCCGTTCGAGTTCGAGCTGTACTACGGCGTTTGAGCCTGTTCAACCGCAAAAGGGCCCCGGGAGACCGGGGCCCTTTCGTCTGCACCGGGCCGGCTTGCGAACGGACGCCGCACCGGAGGGGTCAGCAACTGATCAAGACGTTGAACCAGTAGTTCGATGCATTCCCGGCGTTGTCGTCGATGTAGACGTAGGAGATGTTCGTCGACGTGTAAACGCTCGCGATGTATCCCGAGATGTCCGAGTTCGCTGTGCCGACGCAGACGCTGACGTCGCGATCCCACACGAGGGTGTAGGTTCCGGCGGAGTCGTTTGTCGCGGAGAGGAGCCGGCCCGACTGATCCAGCACCGCGCCCGAGGTGCTGATGTACGCCCACATCTGGGGCAGGTAGTACCCGTTGATGTCGAGGATGACGTCGGTCGACGCGTTGTAGTTCTTGACCGTGAGGTCGGTCCCTGCTCCGGGCCGCAGGGTCAGCGTCGTGCCCGCGCCGAGACTCTCCGAACCGTAGTACAGCACGTTCGCTCCAGGCTCCGCGACACCCGCCGGCCATGCCTTGATGCGGCCGGGTCCTGACGGATTGAGCGCGAGGACCGTTGCGGCGACTGCGACAGCACCCTCAGGGATGCCGCACCCGCCGGTGGTGCCACCCTGCGGCGCGAACCCGAACGTGCCGCCCACGTAGTACGACCGCGTTGTCCCGTTGCTGAACCGCCCTCCGCCGGAGCGGGTGTCGACCACGCGGCAGGGGGTGATGGCGACGTATTGCATCTCCGCGGCCGACGGACTGAGCACGGCGTTGGTACTGACATCGCCCTCGCTGCGCTTCGCGTCCGGGTCGGGGGGCTTGGGGTCCACAGCGGGCGCCAACGCCGGCGCCTGTGCTGACTGCGGCGCCGGAGCGGCCGCGGCACCGGCCGAGAAAGCCGCTACGACGAGCAGTGCTGCCGCCCCTGCGGCCGCGAAAGTATGAGTGAGACGAGACATGGCGTACCCCTAGATCGAGAACCGCGTCGATGCGGCGCGGAGCAGCCGAGCCGTAGCGCCTCCTTCAGCCCCAGCACCCCGGCATCGCCGATCATCCTCCCCTATTCGGGACCGCAAAAGCCCCCTGCGGCGTCGCTCCGCGCTGCCCTGCTCAGCCGTAGAAGAGCTTCTCGAAGATGCGTCGAGCCCGACGCGTCGTGCCGAGATAGTCCTCCTCGACCTGCGTCGCCGAGCGCGGGGGGTACTCGAGAAGGCGGCCGATCCCGTCGAGCCGCTTGCGGTCGACCGGAAGCACGTCGCTCGTCTGCCCGGACAGGAGCGTGTTCGCCGACCGCAGCCGGCTCGCCAGGCGCCACGCCTCGCTCAGCCGCTCCACGGCGAGCGACGGGACGAGGCCGGCGTCGCGCGCCGCGCGGAGCGCACCGAGGGTCGACGTCGTCCGCATCCCCGGGACGGCGTGGGCGTGCTCGAGCTGCAGCAGCTGCACCAGCCATTCCACGTCGCTGAGCGAACCCGGTCCGAGCTTGAGGTGACGCGCGGGATCCACGCCCTGGGGCAGGCGCTCACTCTCGACGCGGGCCTTGATGCGCCGGATCTCCCGAAGTGCCTGCTGGTCCACGGACGCGGGGTAGCGCACCTGGTCGGCCAGCTCCATGAAGGCCCGGTTGAGCTTCACGCTTCCCGCCACGCCACGGGCGCGGAGCAGGGCCTGAGCCTCCCACGACAGCGACCACCGGCGGTAGTACTCCGCGTACGAGTCCAGCGAGCGGACGATCGGGCCGCTGCGGCCTTCGGGGCGGAGGTCCGCGTCGAGGTCGAGCGGCACGCGGTGGTCCTCCGAATGCTTCCGGAGCGCGGCGACGAGCTTCACGGCGAGGTCATGCGCGCGCTGCGGATCGACGCTGTTCGCACGGTAGACGTACATCACGTCGGCGTCGGAGCCGAAGCCCAGCTCGCGGCCACCGAAGCGGCCCATCGCGATGACGGAGAAGTCCAGATCGTCGTCTTCGGGCGGCACGATCGTGGGGCGCACCGCTCGGAGGGTGGCCTGAATGGTGACGTCGGTGATCGTGGTGAGCGCCTCGGCGAGCTCCTCGATCGTGACCGTCCCGATGATCGCCGACATCGCGGTGCGCAGCAGCTCCCGCCGGCGCAGTCCTCGGACCGACCGCATGGCGTCTTCGACGGAGCCGTGACGCGCCTGGATCGCACGCGCCTCCTGCTGCAGGGCGACACCCGAGCGCGGTCGCAGCAGCTCGCCGTCGTCGAGCCACGCGGCGGACTCCGGGATCCACTCCATGAGCTCCCCGATGTACCGCGAGCCCGACAGCACCCGGGTGAGGCTCTCAGCCGCAGCGGACGAGTCCCGCAGCATCCGCAGGAACCAGGGGGTGTCCCCCAGCCGCTCGCTCAGCCGGCGGAACGCCAGCAGCCCGAAGTCGGGGTCGACGCCGTCGGCGAACCACCTGATCATCACGGGCATGAGGTGGCGCTGGATCGTCGCCTTGCGGCTGAGCCCGCTCGTCAGCGCGGCGATGTGCCGCAGGGCGCCCGCGGGGTCGGCGAATCCGATGGCCGCGAGACGGTCATGCGCCTGCGCGGTGGACAGCACCCGCTCCTCGGCCGGAAGCGCGGCGACTGCCGAGAGCAGGGGACGATAGAACAGCCGCACATGGATGTCGCGGACCTCGCGCTTGACCGACTCCCACAGCTCCCACACGCCGTCGGCCGTGTCGACGAGACCCGTGGCGCGCGCCAGAACCCGCCGCTCCTCGGGCCGCTCCGGCATCAGATGCGTGCGTCGGAGATGGCGAAGCTGCACCCGGTGCTCGAGCAGGCGCAGCACCCGGTAGTCCCGCGAGAAGGCGGCGGCGTCGGACCTGCCGATGTAGCCCTCGGCGACGAGGGCGTCGAGCGCTTCCAGCGTCCCCCGCTGACGGATGCGGTCGTCGGACAGGCCGTGCACGAGCTGCAGCAGCTGGACGGTGAACTCGATGTCGCGGATCCCGCCGGGGCCGAGCTTCAGCTGGTACGGCACCTCGGCGGCCGGAATGTGCTCGGTGACGCGCTCGCGCATGCGCTGCACGCTGTCGACGAAGTTCTCGCGCGCCGCGCTCGTCCACACCTTCGGCTGCACCGCGGCGACGTACGCCTCCCCGACCTCGACATCGCCGGCGATGTGGCGCGCCTTGAGGAGCGCCTGGAACTCCCAGCTCTTCGCCCAGCGCTGGTAGTAGGCCAGGTGGGACTCCAGCGTCCGGACGAGCGCTCCCTGCTTCCCCTCGGGCCGGAGGTTGGCGTCGACCTCCCACAGCGGCGGCTCGGCCTCGATGCCCGAGATGCCGCGCATGGTCTGCACCGCCAGGCGTGTCGCGATGTCGACGACCCGGCTCTCGCTGATGGGCTCCGGCGCGTTCTCGTCGCCCCCGGCGACGAAGATCACATCCACGTCGCTGACGTAGTTCAGCTCCCTCGCGCCGGTCTTTCCCATGCCGATGACGGCCAGCTTCGCCTGCGCGACCTCCTCGCGGGGGAACAGGCCTGCTCCGGCGGCCCCGCCCGACACTCGAGTACGCGCGACGGCGAGGGATGCCTCCAGCGCGGCGCCCGCGGCATCCGCCAGTCGTGCCGCCACCGGCGCCACCTGGTCCACGGCGGAGGCGCTCAGAAGGTCGAAGGCGGCGATGCGGGCCAGCATCCGCCGATAGCGCACGCGGAGGGCGACCCACGCGGACTCGTCGCCGACGGCCGCGAACCCGTCGACCGCTCCGACGGAGTCCAGCAGCGCATCGCGCAGCTCACCCGAGGACGGGAGCGAGAGGCCTGCCCCGGCGAGGTGGGCCAGTTCGCCCGGCTGGCGGAGGAAGAAGTCCGCGAACCCCGTAGAAGCGCCCAGGAGCGCCCACAGCGACTTCCAGCCGCGCGCGTCGCCCGAGAGGCTCTTGACCGCCGCGGCGTCCCGGCGCGCGATGCGGGCGAGCGCGCCGAGTGCTTCGTCGGGATCCGCCGCGATCGCGGCGCCCGAGATCAGCACGTCGCGCGGGAGCGCGGCATCCGCCTCGAGTTCGGCGAGGAGCGCGTCAGCGTCGCGGAGGCGGCTGAAGCCGAGGCGCGCGAGAAGGGTGAGAGAGCTGGACCGTTCGCTCGCGGACATGCGACGGCTGACGGATCAGAGCATCTCGAGATTGCTCTTGAGCTCGAACTGGGTCACCTGCGAGCGGTATTCCTGCCACTCGCGGCGCTTGTTGAGCAGCACGTAGTTGAAGACCTGCTCCCCGAGCGTCTCGGCGACCAGCTCGGACTCCTCCATGTACTCCAGCGCGTGATCGAGGCTCGCGGGCAGGGGCGCGTAGCCGAGCGCGCGGCGTTCGGCGTCCGTGAGCGACCAGACGTTGTCCTCGGCCTCCGGCGGCAGCTCGTAGCCCTCTTCGATGCCCTTGAGACCTGCCGCGAGCATGAGCGCGTAGGCGAGGTAGGGGTTGGCGGCGGAGTCGAGGGCACGGTACTCGACGCGCGAGGACTGGCCCTTGCTGGGCTTGTACATGGGGACGCGCACGAGCGCGGAGCGGTTGTTGTGGCCCCACGTGATGAAGCTGGGCGCTTCGTCGCCGCCCCACAGCCGCTTGTACGAGTTGACGAACTGATTGGTCACCGCTGCGATCTCGTTCGCGTGGCGGAGAAGCCCCGCGATGAACTGACGGCCCACCTTCGAGAGCTGGTACTGCGCGCCCTCTTCATAGAACGCGTTCACGTCGCCCTCGAACAGCGACATGTGCGTGTGCATGCCGCTGCCGGGCTTCCCGCCGAGGGGCTTGGGCATGAACGTCGCGTACACGCCCTGCTCGATCGCCACCTCCTTGACGACGGTGCGGAACGTCATGATGTTGTCGGCCGTCGCCAGGGCGTCGGCGTACCGCAGGTCGATCTCGTTCTGGCCCGGCCCGCCCTCGTGGTGGCTGAACTCCACCGAGATGCCGAGGTCCTCGAGCATGCGCACGGAGCGGCGGCGGAAGTCGTGCGCCGTGCCCCCGGGGACGTTGTCGAAATAGCCCGCCGAGTCGACCGGCTCGGGGCCGTCGGCGCCGAAGGACGACGACTTCAGCAGGTAGAACTCGATCTCGGGGTGCGTGTAGAACGTGAACCCAGCGTCGGCGGCCTTCGCGAGGGTGCGCTTGAGGACGTGCCTCGGATCGGCCACGGCGGGCTGCCCGTCGGGCGTCGTGATGTCGCAGAACATGCGCGCGGTCGGGTCGATCTCGCCGCGCCACGGCAGGATCTGGAACGTCGTGGGGTCGGGGTGCGCCAGCAGGTCGGACTCGTACGAGCGCGTCAGTCCTTCGATGGCGGAGCCGTCGAAGCCGAGGCCCTCGCTGAACGCTCCTTCGACCTCGGCCGGGGCGATGGCGACCGACTTGAGGGTGCCGATGACGTCGGTGAACCACAGCCGGACGAACTTCACTCCCCGTTCCTCGATCGTCCTCAGAACGAAGTCACGCTGCTTGTCCATCGCATCCTCTCCGGGGTGCCCGATCCGGCCGTAGCCAGACTACTGGTCGTCGCGAGCCTCACCGGACGCCCCACCGCCGCCCCAGGAGTCGTCGCGGGCTTCGTCCTCGGCCCAGGCACGCGACCGGGCGCGCAGGATCTCAGGGGCATTCGCCGCTTCTTCGGGAGTCTCGAACGGGCCCGCACGATCGATCGCCGGCGACTCGTAGCCCTTCTCGACCCCACCCGTCTTGAAGTTGTACCAGTACTTCTCGCTGTCGCTCGTCACGGTGTGCTCCTCGGAGTCCGATCGGCCGGCGGTGGCCTCGGCTCGATCCTACTGACGGCTTCGACCCGCTGGCGCCCGGCCGGCTGGATAGGGTGGGCGCATGGCTTCTCAGGCGACACGCGCCGTCGGCGTGGACATCGGCGGCACGGGGATCAAGGCAGGACTGGTCGATCTCGAGCGCGGCCAGCTCATCAGCGATCGCATCAAGGTCGCGACGCCCGCCGGCGCCGAACCCCAGGACGTGCTCCGCGCCGTCACCGAGGTGCTCGCGACGCTCGGGGTCACCGGCGACGCGATCCCGCTCGGTGTCGCGTTCCCGGCCATCGTGAAGAGAGGTCGCACGCTGTCCGCGGCAAACGTCTCGGAGAAGTGGATCGGATTCGAAGCCGAGAAGTTCTTCGAAGAAGGTCTCGGCCGTGACATCCATTTCGCGAACGACGCCGACGTCGCCGGCGTCGCGGAGGTCCGCTACGGGGCGGCGAAGGACAAGCCCGGCCTCACCATCCTGACGACGCTCGGCACCGGGATCGGCTCGGCGCTGCTCTACAACGGCGTTCTCGTTCCCAACTCCGAGCTCGGCCACGTCCATCGTGCGAAGCACAAGAAGGATGCCGAGGCCTACGCCGCATACTCCGCCATGGAGCGCGAGGCCCTGACGTGGGAGCAGTGGGCGGCGCGACTGCAGTGGTACTACAGCCACATCGAGTTCCTCTTCAGCCCCGACCTCTTCGTGGTGGGCGGCGGCGTCTCCAAGCACGCCGATCAGTTCCTGCCGCTGCTGAAGCTCAACACGCCGATCGTGCCCGCCGTGCACCGCAACAACGCGGGAATCATCGGGGCCGCCGCGCTCGCGCTCGGCTGAGCCCGGACCGAGAGGGCGAATGGGCCGGCCTGTACGCCGGGTTCTGTCCGGGGGCCGAAGCCCCGTGGACGGTCATCTCTCTCGGCGACACGTTGCCGTGCCGCTCTAGCGGCCTACCCGAGGACTCGGCGAGCCGCGTCAGCATCCTCTGTCTGGCCTTGCTCCGGGCGAGGTTTACCTTGCGGGTCGTCTCGCGACGACCCCGGTGGTCTCTTACACCGCCGTTTCACCCTTACCGCGGCCGAAGCCGCGGCGGTCTCTTTTCTGTGGCACTGTCTCGCGGATCACTCCGGGTGGGTGTTATCCACCGCCCTGCCCTGTGGAGCCCGGACGTTCCTCGGCGCGAAGCGGCGAACCGCTCGCGACGCGACCGTCCAGCCGACCCATTCGCGTGTCGATTCTAGTCGCGCAGCGGATGCCGCGGACTCAGGTCTTCGACGCGGTATCGGTGATGTGCACGTCGAGACGGAAGTCCACCGGGAAGTCGCCGAAGAGCAGGCGGCCCGCGGCGGCCGCGGCATCCGTCACCGCCTGCGCGGCCGTCTCGGCCAGCGACTCCGGAGCATGCACGATGACCTCGTCATGCAGGAAGAAGGCGAGGTGCGGGCGCCGCCCGAACACCGGGCCGGAACGACCCGACGCGTGCTCCTCGGGCAGCGGCGGCAGCTCGTAGAGCCGTGCGCGCAGGTCGGCGAGCCACGCCAGCGCCCACTCCGCCGCGGTGCCCTGCACCACGAAGTTGCGGGTGAACCGGCCGCGGTCGCGCGCCCAGCGACGCGCGCGGGTCTCGTCGGCCCCGGATGCCTCGGCCTCGGTGGCCCGTGACTGGGCGCCCGCCCAGACCTCCGAGGGCGGCGGCGAGGTGCGGCCGAGCCAGGTCGACACGTCACCGCCGTCCTCGCCGATCCGCGCCGCGTCGTCGACGAGCCCCATCGCCCTCGGGTACGCCCGGCGAAGCCGCGGCACGAGTCGTCCCGACTCCCCCGTCGTCGCGCCGTACATCGCCCCGAGCAGAGCGATCTTCGCCTCCTGCCGCGTGGCGACGGCGCCGCTGTCCACGATCCCGGCGTAAAGGTCGCGCCCGCGCGCGGCGGCCGCCAGCACGGTGTCGCTCGACATCGCCGCTAGCACGCGCGGCTCGAGCTGCGCCACGTCGGCCACGACGAGCTTCCAGCCCGGGTCGGCGCGCACCGCCTCGCGCAGCTGGCGCGGGAGCTGGAGCGCGCCGCCGCCCGAGGAGGCCCAGCGTCCGGTCACCACGCCGCCCGGGATGTACACGGGCCGGAAGCGCCCGTCGCTCACCCATTCCTCCAGCCAGGCCCAGCCGTTGGCCGACAGCAGTCGCGAGAGCTTCTTGTACTCGAGGAGCGGCTCGATGACCGGATGCTGCTGCTCGGCGAGCTCCCAGCGACTGGTGGACTCGACCAGGACCCCGACGCGGTGCAGGGACCGCAGCAGCTTCGGCTGCGAATCGAGGCTGGCCGCAGGGTCGCCCAGCGCGTCGCGGACCCTCGCCGCCGCGGCGGCGAGGCGCGAGGGCTGTCCGCCTCCCACAGGGCGTTCGCCGAGCGTCTCGACGAGGATGCGATCGTGCTCCGACTCGTCCCAGGGAAGTCCGGCCGCCCGAAGCTCTTCCGCCACGAGCGCGCCGGCCGACTCGGCGGCGACGAGCAGCCGCAGGCGCGACGCATCCGACGATCCCACGACGGCCGAGCGCTGCCGCGCGAACTCCGCGACGGCCTCGTCCAGATCTGCGGGCGGACCGGCCGGAGTCGAGCCTTCGTCGAGATCGAACAGGGTCGCCGCCTGCTCCGGTGTCGCGACGTGGGGCGCGGCATCCCATCCGCTCGGCTCGCGCACGGGGGCGTCGTCCTCGACCAGCGCCGAGGCCCGAAGGATCGCGTGGCAGAGCCGCAGGTCGTGGCAGCGCGCGACCCGCACCCCCGCCGCCAGGAGCGCGGGGTACCACTGCGGCGCGTCGTGCCACACCCACCGCGGCGCCGCCGTCCGCTCCCGCTCGGCGACCCACGCGGACAGGGCGGACGCCGCGATCGGGTGGCGCTCCGTCTCAGCACCCTCGGCATCGAGAAGGGCGGCGGCGACCCCGTCGTCCGTCCGGCCGAGGACGATCCACGCCACATCGTCGGCCAGTTCGACGCTCGAACCCATGCCGATCAAACTAAGCCACGAGCCGGACATCGGCGGAGTTCGCGCTCATCTCAGGCGTATGACGCCGTGTTCCGCCCCAGTGCATAGCCCTCCATGCTATGTATCGACTATGCGGTAGGGTGTGGGGGTCGCGCTGCGGCATCCACGAGGGCGTTCACATGGGTGGGCCTCTCACTATCCGTGGGGAGAATCACTCAATATGAAGCTCAACAAGTTCACGGCGGTGGGTGCCACACTCGCACTCGCCGTCGGATCCGTCGTCGGAATCGGTGCCGCCGCCTACGCGATCGACGTCCCGATCGATGAGATCACCGTCGAGGGCGACACGTACCCCGCCGGTCAGTGGTTCCTCGGCAGCCCTGTCGGCCCGGAGCTGAGCCAGGATGAGACCGGCCTGACCATCCCCGGCCGAAACCAGCTCCTCTATGGCTGGTCCTTCACGGGCGCCGAGGGCGCTGGCACCACGACCGCCGAGTTCACCGCCCTCATCGAAGGCGCGTCGTTCGAGGCGACCGGCGATGCAACGTTCCAGGTGCCGGTCTTCTTCGACCCGGAGGACACTGTCATCAATGAGGGCGACGCCCTGGTGTTCACCACGCTTCGCCCGGCGACGACCGGCTCGCCGCTGACGTCGACCGACTGGATCTCCAGCCGGGCCCTCCCCGCCTTCGGCATCGCCGCCAACACCCCCGTGCCTTTCGCAGACATCGCCGCGCTGTTCGACGAAGCGATCGAATTGGGCGCCGCGCCTGAGATCCTCGCGTTCGGCATCCTGGTCGACGAGGGCGCGACGGTCCTTCTGAACAGCGTGACCTTCGCCGGCGAGACGTGGACCTTCGCGACACCGGTTGACCCCGTCGACCCGCCGGTCGAGCCCGTCGACCCGCCGGCCGAGGTCCCGACCCCGATCCAGGACCCCGCCACCTTCACCGGCTGATCCTCGCGGAGTATCCGCTTTCCATTCGTGTGGCCCGGTCGCGCAAGCGATCGGGCCACACGGCCGTTCCGCCCAGGAAATGACATGCGTTCACCATTCACCGCCGGCAGCGCTCTCCTTGCAACCGGCGTACTCGTTGTTGCACTCGTCGGATGCGGCACCCCTGAGGCGGTGCCCGCACCGCGGGCCACGACTCCGACTCCGACTCCCGTGGTGGTCGTCACTCCCGCTCCGACGGCAACGGTGGCCGCACCCACGAGCAGCGTCGCCGAGGCATCTGTCCCGGTTGTCACGGCCTACGACGCGCCTGACGGCGCCGCCGCCTTCGAGTTCGGCAATCCGATCGACTCGGGCGCGCCGCTCACGTTCTACGTCGAGGAGAAGCAGGGAGAGTGGCTGCACGTCCGGCTGCCCACGCGACCGAACGGGTCGACGGGGTGGATCCGCTCATCGGATGTCCACGTCAAGGCGCTCAGCTACAGCCTTCTCGTCTCGACCGCCGGGCACACCGTCACCCTGCTCAAAGACGACGAGGTCGTGGACACCTTCCCTGCTGCCGTGGGTACGGGTGACACCCCGACACCGCTCGGCGAGTTCTATCTGACCGAGCTGCTGGCACCGACGAACGACGGCTACGGTCCGTTCGCGTACGGGATCTCCGCCTTCTCCGAGGTTCTGAACGAGTTCGGAGGCGGTCCTGGGCAGATCGGCATGCACGGCACGGACGACGCCGCCAGCATCGGACAGTCCGCCAGCCACGGCTGCATCCGCCTGAGCAACGAGGACATCACCATGCTCGCCGGTATGCTGCCGCTCGGCACCCCCATCACCATCGAGTGATCCGGGCGTCCGGGCTACGCGTGCCTGGGTGAGACTGCTACGGGTGTCCGCTGTCGAGATCACGGCGGAAGCTCTCGCGGAGGTCCATCGATTCGTTGGCGGCGGCATCCGCTCGGCCGTTGGAGAGGCGGGGCACCCACTGGAACGCGACGTCTCGGCCGGCGATCACGGTCTTGGCCCGCTTGACGAGCGACTGCATGTCGGGGTGGGAGATCTTCCATCGGCCGGACATCTGCTCGACGACGAGCTTCGAGTCCATCCGCACCTCGACCGATGCCGCGGCGTCGCGCTCGAACGCCGCCTCGAGGCCTGCGATCATGCCGGCGTACTCCGCCACGTTGTTGGTCGCGATGCCCATGTAGACGCCCACGACACTCAGCACCTCGTCGGACTCCGGGTCGACGACCACCGCTCCGCCTGCGGCGATCCCCGGATTGCCGCGCGACCCTCCGTCGGCTTCGACGACGAGGCGTCGGGTCATAGCCCGGATTCGCCGGTGCGCACCAGGATGCTGCCGCACTCGGGGCACATCACCACGGCGTCCTCGGCCGCCTGGCGCAGGACGTTCAGGTCGGTGCCCGAGAGCACCATGTTGCAGCCCTCGCACGTGCGCGCACGAAGGAAGGCGGCGCCGGAGCTGCGGACCGCGAGCTTGTCGTAGAGCGCCAGCAGGTCGGCCGGGATCCCGCCGGCGAGGGCCCCGCGGTCACGGGAGGCCGCCTCGAAAGCGGCGGTCGCCTCGGCCACCACACGCTTCGCCTCGGCGCTGAGCTCGGCGCCCTGCGCATTGGTCTCGGCGATGAGCGCCTCCTGCTCGGCGACCGCGGCGTCGGCGCGCTCGAGCCTCTCCATCACCTCGAGCTCACCGTCCTCCAGGTTGCTCTTGCGCCGCGCCAGCGATGCCAGCTCGCTCTCGAGGCCCTGGGCCTCTTTCGGGTTGCTCGAGGTCGCCAGTCGCTCGGCATCGCGCGCGCTGCGGGCGTCGACCACGGCCACGTCGGACTCGATGCGGGACAGCTCGATCCGCAGGTCGTCGCGTACGCCGAGGCGGGTCGTCAGCTCCTGGGAGAGCGTCTGACGGTGGGCCAGGAGCTCCTGCACTCGCGCGGCCTGCGGCGGATTCCTGCGGGCATGGTCGGCCTTTCGGATGCGGGCATCGAGCTCGGCGATCTCCACGAGGCGGCGCTGGTCGGCGGGGCTGGCGTTCACGCCTCCCAACCTACCCCGGCCATCGACGGCGGAACGGGCAGCCATTAGCATTCAACGATCGATCAGCGACGAAAGGGCCGCATCCCATGAGCGTTCTTCGCACGAAGTCCGTCGAGCAGTCGATCGCCGACACGGACGAACCGGAGTTCCGGCTCAAGAAATCACTGAGCGCCCTCGACCTCACCGTCTTCGGCATCGGCGTCGTGATCGGCGCGGGCATCTTCACGCTCACGGGCAAGGCCGCGCACGAGGTCGCCGGGCCCGCGATCGTCCTCAGCTTCGCCGTCGCCGCGATCGCCTGCGCGCTCGCGGCGCTCTGCTACGCCGAGTTCGCCTCGACGGTCCCGGTGGCGGGGTCGGCCTACACGTTCTCGTACTCGTCGCTCGGTGAGCTGTTCGCCTGGATCATCGGGTGGGACCTCATCCTCGAGATGTTCCTGGGGGCGAGCGTCGTGGCGCAGGGCTGGAGCGCCTATCTCGGCACGCTCATGTCGCAGCTCGGGATGCCGATCCCCGACGCGATCGGGTACGGAGGCACCGTCGATCTGATGGCGATCATCCTCGTCCTGGTGCTCGGCGGACTCATGACCTTCGGCATCAAGGAGTCGCTGCGCGTCAACATGGTGCTTGTCGGCGTGAAGCTGTTCATCGTCCTGTTCGTCATCGTCGCCGGGATCATGTTCATCAACCCCGCCAACTGGCAGCCCTTCATCCCGGAGGCGACGCCGCGCGAGTCCGCATCGGGCCTCACCCAGCCGCTGCTCCAGTTCCTCTCCGGCATCGAGCCGACCGCGTTCGGCGTCGGCGGGATCTTCGCCGGCGCCGCGCTGGTGTTCTTCGCGTACATCGGCTTCGACGTCGTGGCGACGACGGCGGAGGAGACCAGGAACCCGCAGCGCGACCTGCCGATCGGCATCATCGCCTCGCTCGTGATCTGCACCCTGCTGTACTGCGCCGTCGCGCTGGTCGTCACCGGCATGGTGCCCTACCAGGACATCGACTCGGAGGCCGCGCTCGCGAACGCCTTCGTGTTCCACGGGGCGGACTGGATGGCGACGCTCATCTCCGCCGGAGCGGTCGCGGGCCTCACCACGGTCGTGCTCACGCTCATGATCGGCGCCACGCGGATCGTCTTCGCCATGTCGCGCGACGCCCTGCTGCCGGTCGGCCTCGCAAAGGTGCACCCGAAGTTCCGCACGCCCTGGGTCATCTCGATTCTCGTCACCGTGATCGTCGCGGTGGTCGCCGGCTTCACCCCGATCGGCGTCCTCGAGGAGATGGTGAACATCGGGACGCTGTCGGCCTTCGTGCTCGTCGCTGTCGGCGTTATCGTGCTCCGCCGCAAGCGCCCCGATCTCCCGCGCTCGTTCAAGGTGCCGTTCAGCCCGTGGCTCCCCGGACTCTCGGCGCTCATCTGCATCTATCTGATGCTGAATCTGACCGTCGAGACGTGGCTGCGATTCCTCATCTGGCTCGCGATCGGGTTCGTGATCTACTTCGCATACTCCAAGAAGCGGTCACGGATCGGGCAGCCGGGCTACATCGAGTTCGAGCTGCCGCGCGTGGTGTCCCACCCCGAGAGCGACAGCGACGACCGCGACGGGCGGGCCTGAGCGAACGGTGGGCCCTGCCGGGATCGAACCGACGACATCCACGGTGTAAACGTGGCGCTCTACCAGCTGAGCTAAAGGCCCTCGCCGCCCAGTCTAGGAGGTCGTCGTGGGCGACGGCGGGAGTCGATGTGATGCGGGCATCCGCTCCCCCCGCGACTCGGTAGGCTGAGAGACGGTGCGTTGTGCACGGCGGACAAAGCCGGCCCCGCTCCGGTAGCGATTAGCTGGCACGATCTGCCAGACGACGAAAGGTCATCTGTGACTGTCAACGATCAGGATCCGTACTCGCAGGAACCCCTCGACAGCGATCCCGATGAGACCTCCGAGTGGCAGGAATCCCTCCAGCAGCTCGTGCAGGCGAAGGGCCACGGTCGTGGCCGCGAGATCATGCTGAGCCTGCTGCAGACCTCTCACGAGCTGCAGCTCAATGTGCCCCAGGTTCCCACCACGGACTACATCAACACGATCGCGCCCGACAACGAGCCGGAGTTCCCCGGCGACGAGGAGCTCGAGCGACGGTACCGCCGCTGGCTCCGCTGGAACGCCGCGATCACCGTGCACCGTGCGCAGCGCCCCGGCATCGGGGTGGGCGGCCACATCTCCACGTACGCCTCGTCGGCGTCGCTCTACGAAGTCGGCTTCAACCACTTCTTCCGCGGGCTGGACGACCCCAACGGCGGCGACCAGATCTTCATCCAGGGTCACGCCTCCCCCGGCATCTACGCCCGGTCCTTCCTCGAGGGCCGCCTGACGGAGGCTCAGCTGGACGGCTTCCGCCAGGAGAAGTCGAAGGCGCCGGAGGGCATCCCCTCCTACCCGCACCCGCGCCTCATGCCCGAGTACTGGCAGTTCCCGACGGTCTCGATGGGTCTCGGCCCGATCAACGCCATCTACCAGGCGATGACGAACAAGTACCTCACCAGCCGCGGGATCAAGGACGCCTCGAACTCGCGGGTGTGGGCGTTCCTGGGCGACGGCGAGATGGACGAGGTCGAGAGCCGCGGTCAGCTGCAGGTCGCCGCGAACGAGGGCCTCGACAACCTGACCTTCGTCGTCAACTGCAACCTGCAGCGCCTCGACGGCCCGGTGCGCGGCAACGGCAAGATCATCCAGGAGCTCGAGAGCTTCTTCCGCGGCGCCGGCTGGAACGTCATCAAGGTCGTGTGGGGAAGCGGCTGGGACGAGCTGCTGTCCCAGGACACCGACGGCGCCCTCGTGCACCTCATGAACACCACCCCCGACGGTGATTTCCAGACCTACCGCGCCGAGGACGGCGCGTTCATCCGCGAGCACTTCTTCGGGCGCGACGAGCGCACCGCCGCTCTGGTGAAGGACTGGTCCGACGAGGACATCTGGGGCAAGCTCCGCCGCGGCGGCCTGGACTACCGCAAGGTCTACGCCGCGTACAAGGCGGCGTCCGAGCACAAGGGCCAGCCGACCGTCATCCTCGCGAAGACGATCAAGGGCTACGGGCTCGGTCACCACTTCGAGGGCCGCAACGCGACCCACCAGATGAAGAAGATGACCCTGCAGGACCTCAAGTACTTCCGCGACTCGATGCGCATTCCGATCTCCGACGCGCAGCTCGACGAGAACCCGTACCTGCCGCCGTACTACAACCCGGGCGGCAACGACGAGACGATCCAGTACATGCTGGAGCGCCGTCGCTCACTCGGCGGCTTCCTGCCCGAGCGTCGCACGCACCACGTCGGGCTGCAACTGCCCGGAGACGAGGCGTACGCGCTCCCCAAGAAGGGCTCCGGCACGCAGGAGATCGCCACCACGATGGCGTTCGTCCGTCTGCTGAAGGATCTGCTGCGAGCGAAGGACTTCGGGCACCGCATCGTGCCGATCATCCCCGACGAGGCGCGCACGTTCGGAATGGACGCGTACTTCCCGACCGCGAAGATCTACAACCCGCACGGGCAGAACTACACGTCGGTCGACCGCGAGCTCCTGCTGGCCTACAAGGAGAGCCCGCAAGGCCAGATCATCCACGTCGGCATCAACGAGGCCGGCGCGGTCGCGGCCTTCACCGCCGCGGGCACGTCGTACTCCACGCACGGTGAGCCGCTGATCCCGGTCTACGTCTTCTACTCGATGTTCGGCTTCCAGCGCACGGGCGATGCCCAGTGGGCGGCGGGCGACCAGATGGCGCGCGGCTTCATCATCGGCGCCACCGCAGGTCGCACCACGCTGACCGGCGAGGGCCTGCAGCACGCCGACGGCCACTCGCATCTGCTCGCGTCGACGAACCCGGCGACGGTGGCGTACGACCCGGCCTACGGGTATGAGATCGCCCACATCGTGCGCTCCGGCATCGAGCGGATGTACGGCGGCAACCACCCCGACCCCAACGTCATGTACTACCTCACGGTGTACAACGAGCCGCTGGTGCAGCCGGCCGAGCCCGAGGGCGTGGACGTCGACGGCATCGTGCGCGGCATCCACCGCATCTCGTCCCTCGAGGGCGACGGACCCCGGGCGCAGCTCCTCGCGTCGGGTGTGGGCGTGCCGTGGGCGCTCGAGGCCCAGCAGCTGCTGCGCGACGACTGGGGCGTGCAGGCCGACGTCTGGTCGGTCACCTCGTGGAACGAGCTGCGCCGTGACGGCCTCGCCGCCGACGAGCACAACTTCCTCCACCCGGAAGCCGAGCCGCGCACCGCGTACGTGACCGAGAAGCTGAAGGATGCCGCCGGCCCGGTCGTCGCCGTCAGCGACTTCATGCACGCCGTCCAGGACCAGATCCGCCCGTGGGTGACGAACCGCTTCGTCACCCTCGGCGCAGACGGGTTCGGGTTCTCCGACACGCGTGCGGCCGCTCGGCGCTACTTCAAGATCGACGGCCCGTCGGTCGTCGTGCGCACCCTGCAGGCGCTGGCGGCGGACGGCATCGTCGACCGCAGTCTCGCCGCGCAGGCGATCGAGAAGTACCGTCTGCACGATGTGACGGCGGGAACGAGCGGGAACGCCGGCGGCGAGAGCTGACCGGCGCGATGCCCGCCCCCGCCTCGATGGACAAGACCGAGACGCTCGCCTGGCTGCGACGCATCTCGGGTGACCTCGCGACGGCGACCATCCAGCGGCTGGAGGACTCGCTCCCCTGGTACGCCGAGATGCCGCCGGCGCGGCGGTCCGCGGTCGGTCTGGTGGCGCAGGCGGGCATCACCTCGTTCATCTCCTGGTACGAGGACCCCGCCTCCACGCCCTGGATCGCGGCCGACATCTTCCTCGCGGCCCCGCGCGAGCTTCTGCGGAGCGTGAGCCTGACGCAGACGCTGCAGCTGATCCGGGTGACCGTGGAGGTCACCGAGGAGCGGGTCGCCGGAAAGGGCGAGCACCTGCGCGAGGCGATCCTGCTGTACTCGCGCGAGGTGGCCTTCGCCGCCGCCGACGTGTACGCCCGTGCCGCCGAGGCGCGCGGGCTCTGGGATGCCCGGCTCGAGGCGCTGGTCGTCGACTCCATCCTCACCGGCGAAGCCGACGAGGAGCTCCCGAGCAGGATCGCGGCGCTCGGGTGGCACGGCCACGGCGAGGTCGCGGTGCTGGTGGGCACGACACCCCCGCAGTTCGACATCGATCAGCTCCGTCGCACCGCCCGCAAGCTCGGGGTCGACGTCCTCATCGGGGTACAGGGATCCCGCCTGGTGCTCGTCCTCGGCCGCGCGGAGCCGCCGTCACGGCCCGACGACGTGCCGGGCGACCTTCCGTTCACCGAGATCGCGAAGCGCCTGGAGCCGGGGTTCGGCACGGGCTACCTCGTCCTCGGCCCCACCGTGCCGGCTCTCGTCGACGCGGGACAGAGTGCGCGCGGGGCCCTCGCCGGCTTCGCGGTGGCGCGAGCCTGGCGGAATGCCCCGCGCCCGGTCGAGGCCGATGATCTGCTGCCCGAGCGCGCCCTCGCCGGCGATCCGCTCGCCAAGCAGACCCTGGTGGAGCGCATCTACCGCCCGCTGCAGGCGCACAGCGCCGACCTCGTCGCCACCCTGTGGAGCTACCTCGACAACGGGCGCTCGCTCGAGGCGACGGCGCGCGAGCTCTTCGTCCACCCGAACACGGTGCGGTACCGCCTGAAGCGCGTCTCCGACGTCATCGGGTGGGATGCCACGGGCCCGCGTGAGGCGCTGATCCTTCAGACGGCGCTCATCCTCGGGTCGATCGGAACCGACGCCACCCGTCGCCGGCCCCCCGCCACGCGCCGCAACCACCACTGACCTGTACGGCTCTGACAAAGCATTGCGGCATTCTTGTGCCACGATCGCCAGAGGTGCGCGCCTGATCCTTGGGAGGATGGACAAGTGAGAATCGCCGTCTTCCCCGGACAGGGCTCCCAGACCCCCGGCTTCCTGGTCCCCTGGCTCGCGCTCGACGGCTCTGCCGATCGACTGGCCCAGTACTCCGAGTGGTCGGGCGTCGACCTCCTCGCCGCCGGCACCGAGTGGGACGCCGATCGGATCCGCGACACGCAGGTCGCTCAGCCGCTCATCGTCGCGGCGAGCCTCCTCTCCTGGAACGCGCTGCCGTCGACAGACTCGGTCGACGGCGTCGCCGGCCACTCCGTCGGGGAGTTCGCCGCGGCGGCCGCCGCGGGCATCCTGACCGAGGAGGACGCGCTCCGACTCGTCGGCATCCGCGGTCGGGCGATGGCTGAAGCGGCAGCTGCCGAGCAGACCGGCATGAGCGCTGTCATCGGCGGCGACCAGGACGCCGTCGTCGCGCGTCTGGAGGAGCTCGGGCTCACTCCCGCGAACTACAACGGCGGCGGGCAGCTGGTCGCGGCCGGGTCGCTGAACGCGTTGGCCGATCTCACCGCGGCACCCCCCGCCGGCACGCGCGTGATCGCGCTCCAGGTCGCCGGCGCCTTCCACACGGCCTATATGGCCCCTGCTGTCGAGGCACTGCGCGCGGCCGCTGCGACGGTGACCGCATCCGATCCCCGCGTCACGGTGTGGAGCAACAGCGACGGCGCCGCCGTCGGCTCGGGCTCCGCGTTCGTCGACCTGCTGGTCGCGCAGGTCGCCTCGCCGGTGCGGTGGGACCTCAGCATGGCGTCTTTCGCGAACGGGGGTGTGTCGGGCATCGTGGAGCTGTCGCCCGCCGGTACGCTCACGGGGCTCGCCAAGCGGGCACTGCGCGGCGTTCCCGCCGTCGCCGTCAAGACTCCCGACGACCTCGAGGCCGCCGCCGCATTGCTCAGCGGCGCCACCGACGCATGACCGGAGATTCCGCATGACCCCCACGCTCATCCAGCCCACCGGGCCCGCCCATACCCGCATCTACTCGTACGGTGCGTCACGCGGCGAGCTCTCGGTTCCCAACGACGACCTCATCGGCCCGATCGACTCGAGTGACGAGTGGATCCGCCAGCGCACCGGAATCATCACGCGCACGCGTGCGGGTGCCGGCACCGACGCGATCGATCTGGCGACGGATGCCGCGCGCGAGGCCATCGAGCGGTCCGGCGTCGACGCCTCCAAGATCGACGCGGTCATCGTGGCCACGGTCAGCAATCCCAAGCAGACGCCCTCCGTGTCGGCGATCGTCGCCGACCGCGTCGGGTCCAACCCCGCGGCCGCCTATGACATCAACGCCGCCTGCGCCGGCTTCGCCTACGGGGTCGCGCAGGCCGATGCGCTGATCCGAGCCGGAGCAGCCCACTACGCGCTGGTCATCGGCACCGAGAAGCTCAGCGACATCGTCGACCCCGCCGACCGCTCCATCTCCTTCCTCCTCGGCGACGGCGCGGGCGCCGTGGTCATCGGACCCAGCGACACCCCCGGCATCGGTCCCACCGTGTGGGGCTCGGACGGCTCGAAGGCCGAGGCCGTGGGCATGAACCACACCCTGACCGACTTCCGTGATGGCATCGCGCCGTGGCCGACCCTCCGCCAGGAGGGACCCACGGTCTTCCGCTGGGCGGTCTGGGAGATGGTGAAGGTCGCTCGTCAGGCGCTCGAGGCCGCAGGGATCGAGGCATCCGATCTGGCCGCCTTCGTGCCCCACCAGGCGAACATGCGCATCATCGACGAGTTCGCCAAGCAGCTGGGCCTTCCCGAGACGGTGATCATCGGTCGCGACATCGAGACGACCGGCAACACGTCGGCGGCATCGATTCCGCTGGCGACCCACCGCCTGCTGGAGGAGCACCCCGAGCTGAGCGGCGGCCTCGCGCTGCAGATCGGCTTCGGCGCGGGCCTCGTGTTCGGCGCCCAGGTGGTCGTGCTCCCCTGAGCCGCTCTCGCGCCGACTCTAGACTTGACCCCGGACCGCCCGGTCCGGGAACCCCCAACAAACAGGAGACACCCATGGCATTCACCACCGACGAGGTCCTCGCCGGACTCGCCGAGCTCATCACGGACGAGACGGGCATCGCTGCCGACGAGGTCGCACTTGAGAAGTCGTTCACCGACGACCTCGACATCGACTCGATCTCCATGATGACGATCGTCGTCAACGCTGAGGAGAAGTTCGGCGTCACCATCCCGGACGACGAGGTCAAGAATCTCAAGACCGTCGGCGACGCCGTCAGCTTCATCACGTCGAACCAGGCGTAGGACCATCCCGGTGGGGGCCGCGGCCCCCACCGGCCAGCACCCCGAGGACTCTGATCTCCAATGAGCAAACCCCGTATCGTCGTCACCGGCATCGGCGCATCCACCCCTCTCGGGGGGACCGCACCCGAGAGCTGGTCGGGCCTTCTGGACGGCGTGTCCGGCGCCCACACGCTCGAGTACGACTGGGTGCAGGAATACTCCATCCCGGTGACGTTCGCCGCTGAGGCGAAGGTACGGCCCGACACCGTCCTCGAGCGACCCGTCGCCAATCGCCTCGACCCGTCCGCGCAGTTCGCGCTCGTCGCGGCCCAGGAGGCGTGGGATGACGCCGGCCGCCCCGAGGTCGAGCCCGAGCGGTTCGGCGTCGACTTCGCGACCGGGATCGGCGGTCTGCAGACCACGCTCGCCGCGTGGGACACCCTCAAGAGCAAGGGCCCGCGGCGCGTCATGCCCATGAGCGTCCCCATGCTCATGCCCAATGCGCCCGCTGCGGCGGTCTCGATGCATCTCGGTGCACGGGCGTACGCCCGGACGGTGGCGTCGGCCTGCGCGTCGAGCACCGAGTCGCTGGTGAACGCCTACGAGACCATCCGCGACGGCCGCGCCGACGTCGTCATCGCGGGCGGGTCCGAGGCGGTCATCCACGGCCTCACCCTCGCCGCGTTCGCCTCGATGCAGGCGCTCTCCAAGCGCAACGACTCCCCCGAGACCGCGTCGCGCCCGTACAGCGTCGACCGTGACGGCTTCGTCATGGGCGAGGGCGCCGCATGCCTCGTGCTCGAGACCTACGAGCACGCCACGGCGCGCGGGGCGAAGATCTACGGCGAGGTCGTCGGCGGCGGGGTCACCGCAGACTCGTACCACATCACCGCTCCCGAGCCCGAGGGCCTCGGCGCCTCGCGCGCGGTGCGGCTCGCGCTCGAGGCGGCCGGCGCCGAGCCTGATGAGGTCACTCACATCAACGCCCACGCGACGTCGACCCCCACCGGCGACATCGCGGAGTACAAGGCGCTGCTCAGCGTGTTCGGCGACCGCGTGCACGAGATCCCGGTGTCGGCCACCAAGGCGTCGACGGGCCACCTGCTCGGCGGCACCGGTGCGCTCGAGGCGATCTTCACGATCCTGGCTCTGCGCGACCGCGTGGCCCCGCCGACGATCAACATCTCGACGCAGGATCCGGAGATCCCGCTGCACGTCTCGGGGAGCGCGATCCCGCTCGGCGACGGTCCCCAGCTGGCCATCAGCAACTCGTTCGGGTTCGGCGGCCACAACGCGGTCGTGGCGTTCCGCTCCGTCTGACGCTCGGCACCGACGCGAAGACACGAAGACGCCCCCGGGAAGCCACCGGGGGCGTCTGTCGCGTCAGGCGGCGATTCGCTTTCCCGCGACCCGGGGATCCTCTCCGCCGAGCATCGGTAGTCGCGCCTCGCAGCGCCTGAGTCTGTGGGGT
Source organism: Microbacterium sp. CFBP9034 (assembly GCF_034045255.1). NCBI lineage: Bacteria > Bacillati > Actinomycetota > Actinomycetes > Micrococcales > Microbacteriaceae > Microbacterium > Microbacterium sp. CFBP9034. The sequence continues at coordinate 2,026,850 of NZ_JAXCWC010000001.1, read as the reverse complement.
TGTCCGGTCAGCCGACCTTGTGCAGCCAGACGACCGTCGCGTCGTCGCTGGCGTGACGGAAGGGCTCGAGCTCCTCGTCCCACGCGGCGCCGAGCGCGACCTGGAGTTCGCGGTGCAGCTCGACGGCGCTGCCGCCTGCGACCTCCATCGCGTACCGGATCCGGTCCTCGCCGATCACGACGTTGCCCGCCGTGTCGGTCTGGGCGTAGTGGATGCCGAGCCCCGGCGTGTGGAGCCAGCGGCCACCGTCGCTGCGCGGAGTGGGATCCTCGGTCACCTCGAAGCGAAGATGCTCCCAACCGCGGATCGCGGTCGCGAGGGCTGCTCCGGTGCCGGCCGCGCCCTCCCAGTAGTACTCGGATCGGCGTGCGCCATGCAGGACGGGCTGCTCGGTCCAGTCGAAGCTGACCGCGCGCCCGAGGGCACGACCAACCGCCCACTCGAGGTGGGGGCACAATGCTCGTGGCGCAGAGTGAATGTAGATCACTCCACGCGCCTGTGGTGTCGCCATGATCTCTCCGTTTCATCAGGTACGTCTTCCCCAACGACCTGATACGGATGCCTGGCGGCTATTCGGTTGTGCTGGGGCCATTATCGCCCACGGCAGCACAGAATCACAAGCATGTGACTCCGCCGTGTCGCCGAACGAGGAAAGCCCCGGTCTGCGGACCGGGGCTTTCTCGATTCAGGATGCCTCGGCTCAGGCCTCGCTCATGGCCTGGATGTCGGCCTGACCCTTGGCCGCGTAGTAGGCCGCGCGTGCCGCGTCCTTGCGCGCCTGCTCCACGTAGCCGGCGTCGAGGATGTCCTGGTCGACCTCGAAGCTCTCCACGCGGTTCACGCCGTGGTACTTCTCGATGTACGCGTCGAGCTCGGGGCCTGACGTCCACGACGTGATGAGGTTGTAGCGGGGTGCGTTGCCGACATGGGTGGCGGCGTGCCACAGGCGCTGCGTGTCGATGATCAGCTGCGCTCCGGCGGGAAGCGCGATGCGCGTCTCGCCGGCGGGATCCGTGCGGTTCTCGCGGAGGACGAAGAAGCTGTCCTTGTCGTCGGTGAGGTTGAAGAAGCCTCGCACGACCCAGCCCGTCCCGTCGGGGTTCAGGCGGTTGTTGTCGTCCTGGTGGAGGTTGTAGAGGCAGTCGCCGTAGGGCGTCGGCTGCAGCTCGATGACGCGGCAGCGACCGACGTTGGCGCCGGGCTCCTGCGCACGTCGGGCGAGGTTGGGGGCCTTCGCGACCTGCGAGTCGATCCAGACGCCGTCCTTGTCGGTGCGCGGCGGCTTGTGGTTCCAGAAGCCGTTGCACTCGATCTCGCCGAAGGCGCTGGCGAGCGGTGCGAAGCGGGTGTCGCCGGAGGACTTCCAGTCGTTGTACTCGATGTCGAGCCACTCCTGCGGATCGAGCTCCTGGTTGTAGCGATCGAGGACGACATAGCCGGTCTCTTCGAGCGCAGCGGATTTGATGTAACCCATGAGGTGGATCAGCCTTTCACTGGGGGCCAGCACGTTTTAACAGGCCCAACTTAGGCAAGCCTACATCGGGCCTCCGGCGTCTCCCGGGTGTCGGAGCCGCGGTTCCCGGACCGCCGGGATCCGCCGAATAGACTTGACGAGCCGGGCGCCGGCCACCCCGCCAGCCCAGACCTCCGAGGAGTCCCGCGAGACGATGGCCACCGCCACGAATGTCGATGCGACCGCCGTCAACACGATCAGCTGGCTGTCCTCCGCCGATTGGACGCTGGTGGTCCCGGTGTACCAGCGGCAGTACCGGTGGGACATCGGAGGCTGCGAGCAGCTGCTGGGCGACATCCGCGCGGTGTCCGATCTCGACGACCGTCACATGCACTTCATCGGGTCGATCCTGTCGTCCCTCAGCACCGAGGGCGGGTCCGCGGAGCTCGTGCTCATCGACGGGCAGCAGCGCATGACGACGCTCATGCTGCTCGTGGCCGCGCTGCACCACACCGTGAAGGATCACGACGCCACCCTCGCGTCCGAGCTGGAGCGCGTGCTCGTGCTCTCGGACGGGCGGGCGCCGAGGACGAAGCTCCGCCCCCATCGTGCGTGGGCCGGCGTCTACGACCGCGTGGTCCTGGACGGCCCGCTCGCGCCGGGTGAGCAGCGCGACTCGCGGTTCGACGACAACTACGCCTTCTTCCGCAGCCAGATCAGCCGGGAAGAGGCGCCTCGCATCTGGCGAGGGCTCCAGAAGCTGGAGCACGTCGCCATCACGCTCGGCACGGGCGCGAACGCCCAGCAGATCTTCGAGAGCCTCAACTCGACGGGCGAGCCGCTCCGGGACCACGAGCTGATCCACAACTACGTCCTGATGGGGCTCTCGCACACCGAGCAGCGTGCGATCGAGGACGACTTCTGGCTGCCCATCGAGCGCAACACCGGCGACGCCATCGCCGCCTTCTGGCGCCACTACCTCGTCATGACCACCGGGCGCGAGGTCACCGTCACGGGTGGTCGCGGGGTCTACGACGCCTTCCGCCAGCGGTTCCCCCGGCTCGAGATCGACGAGCTCCCCGCGCACGCGGCCGAGTGGCGGGAGTTCTCCGCGATCTACCGTGTCCTCCTCGATCCCTTGAATGCGGCGGATGCCGAGATCGGCCGTCACCTCGCCTACGTGAACACTTTCGGCACCGCCATGTACCCCTTGGTCATGCGCGCGTACCGGGACTTCTCGCAAGGCGTGATCGATCGAAGCTCGCTCATCCAGACCCTCGAGCTGGTGCAGTCGCTGCTCCTTCGCCGCACGGTCGTCGGCACCGGCACCGACAGGCTCGTGGCACGTCTGTGCCGTGCGCGCGATGAGGGATTCGACAGTCTGGTCCGGGCGGTCGCGCGCATCACGCCGTCCGACGAGCGCGTCCGCGTGGCCCTGAAGTACTCCGACCTGCCCCAGGCCACCTATGTGCTGGCCCGCCTCGCCGATGTGGTCGCCGAGGGGCTCGAGGTGGAGCACATCTTCCCGCCCTCCCCCGCCGACACATGGACCGGCGACGGCAGCCGTCGCTGGGCGGACTACAGCGAGGACGAGCAGAACAGCCATCGCGCGCTCTCCCAGACACTCGGAAACCTCGCCCTCCTGGAGGATGACCTGGCCGAGCGCGCGTTCGACCGGTCGTTCCCGGAGAAGCGCGCCGTGTATGCCCGAAGTGCGGTGGGCACGACGAGCGTCCTCGGCGAGACGACGGCGTGGAACACCGCGGCGATCGTCGAGCGCTCGGCTCGACTCACCGACCGCTTCATCGAGGTCTGGGAGCGTCCGGGCGCCTCCGGCATCGACGACGACGGGCTGACGCCTATCCTCGACGCCGTCCGCCGGCGCGGCTGGCCGCGCGGGTGGCAGCGCGAGTGGGACTACGTCGAGTACCGCGGCGAGCACTGGGAGGTGTACGACGTCAAGTACCTCTTCAACCGGGTGTTCAAGCGCCTCTGGGCGGACTCGCGCGCCGACGTGATCGCCTACAGCGACCGGCGGGGCGGACCCGTGTACAAGGCCCAGTCGTGGAACGGCCAGTGGGACGTGCTGGACGACGGCAACTCGCTCTACATGGGGTGGGACTCGAGCTACATGCTCACCGCCGTGCAGGGCGTGCTGGACGAAGCAGGACTCGCGCCGGAGGTCTTCGTCAAGTACTCCTACATCGGCGACGCGATGTAGCGGGTGCGCCGGCCGGGGATAGGCTCGGTGCACAGGGGGCGGTGGCCAAGCTGGTCAAGGCAGCGGGCTCATAACCCGACGATCGTGGGTTCAAGTCCCACCCGCCCTACTCAAAAGCGGGCCTCCGCCAGGAGGCCCGCTTTCGCGCTGCACCGCGCTTTCATGCCGCGGGGAGGGTCGCGTGGGAGAATCGCTGCATGGACCTGATCGGGATGCTGGCGCTCGCGGTGGTGGCCGTCGTCACCGTCGTCCTCATCTCCCTCGCCCCGCGGTTCAAGCGGGATCAGCTGCGCAAGCAGTTCGAGGGCAACGCCGGCGGATCGCTCGCCGGCATCGGCTCGGGATTCGACTCGGTGTGGCGCCCGTCTGCTGAGGAGGCCCACGCCGGATGGGAGGCGCAGGTCGAGCTGCCCGCTCCGGCCCCGACCCCCGGCGACAAGGGTCGCATCGAGGACGGCCGCCTGGTCATCCGCGTCGACGATCCTGCGTGATCAGCGGTCCGCGCCGTCGCCCTTGTCCTTGACGGGCGGGTCGGGCCACACCTTCGAGACCGCCTCGGTGACGCGCATCGAGCCCGTCGTGGGGTGCGCGGCGTCGCCGACGCCCGAGCTGCCTCGTGCGATCGGCAGTTCCTTGCTGTCGCTCAGGACCTGCGGGTGATAGCGCGCCAGCTGGAACACACCCCACACGGCGATCGCTCCGACGACGGTGAAGGCGATGTAGACCCACAGCGGCGCGCCGGCGGCCTCGTTGAGGATGATGAGCCCGATCAGGATCGCGACGATCGGGTCGATGACGGTGAGCCCGGCGATCACGAGATCCGGTGGTCCCGACGAGTACGCGGTCTGCACGAAGTACGCTCCGACGATCGCCGTGACAATCAGGGCGCCGACGCACGTCAAGGTCAGCCAATCGAAATCACCGGTCTGGATCCGCGTGATGACGACCTTCGCGAGGGTCGCCACGAACCCGTAGATGACGCCCGCCGCCGTGATGTAGAAGAGCGCGCCCACCTGGTGGCGCTTCCAGATCCACAGCCCGCCGAACACGATCGTGACGACAGCGAGGAGGATCAGGATCGTGATCAGCTGCTGGTTCGACACCGGCGCGTCGGTCGCGTACAGCGCCGCGATGGTGACGAAGACGAAGATGCCGCCGACGCACGCAGCGATCGCGATGAGCGATCGTCTGGTCGGCTTGTGACCGCTGATCTGCGCGTTCAGCAGCGTCGTGATGACGAGGGCGATCGCCCCGAGCGGCTGCACGACGATAAGGGGCGCGTACGACAGTGCGGCGAGCTGGCAGACGATCGCCAGACCGAGCATGACAGTCCCGACGACCCACGAAGGCCGCCTCAGGAGGCGCCACAGCTGACCGCCTGTCAGGCCGCCCGCCCCGCCGGCACCGCTCAGCTGCTCGACCTTCGTCACACCGCGGTGCTGATACTGCGCGCCGAACGACATGAACACGGCGCCCAGGAGCGCCAGCGGGATGCCGATGAGCAGCCCCGGATTCTGGAACACGCCGACGAGCGTGTCACCCACATCCTGAATCTCGTTCGCCGTCCACACCACATCACGACACTAGCCGCCGCCGCCGCTCGGTAGGCTCAAGGCGTGGCCGTTCTGCCGATTCGCATCATGGGTGACCCCGTCCTCCACGCTCCCGCCGGGGTCGTCGAAGAGATCACGGACGAGATCCGCACTCTGGTCGCGGATATGTTCGAGACGATGGATGCCGCACCCGGCGTCGGCCTCGCGGGCCCGCAGGTCGGCGTCCCCCTCCGCATCTACACCTACTCCTACGCCGACGATGTGGGCCTTCCCTGGCGCGGCGTGGTCATCAACCCCGAACTGTGGATGCGTCCGCTGGAGCCGGGCGATCCCGACCCCGACGAGGAGTCCGAGGGGTGCCTGTCATTCCCGGGTGAGCGGTTCCCGCTGCGGCGCTCCGAGGAGGCGCTGGTCACGGGCATCGACCTCGAAGGGGCCCCGGTGCGCATCCAGGTGGACGGATGGCGAGCGCGGATCATGCAGCACGAGTTCGATCACCTCGACGGCATCATCTACGTCGACCGACTGGGCGACAGCGACTGGAAGACGGCTCAGAAGATCGCCCGCAAGCGCGGTTGGGGCCGACCGGGTCACGCCTGGACCCCGGGCATCGACGACATCGACGCCTGACCCGCAGCCGCCGCTCGAGGTTGCCGGGAAATGAAGAACGGCCCGAGGGTGGAGCCCCGAGCCGTTCGCTCCCCGGCTTGGACTCGAACCAAGAACCTATCGGTTAACAGCCGATTGCTCTGCCAATTGAGCTACCGAGGAATGTCCCGCGCTTGCGCCCGGGCAACTCGACCAGCTTAGCAAATGTCAGACCGTGCTCGTGACGTCAGGAGGCGACCAGACGTCGATCCGCTTCCCCGCTCGGCGTCCACAGCAGGTCGTGGGTGCCGTGACCGTAGGCGATGGCATGTCCGGCACGCAGGACCAGCACATCGGAGTCGAGTTCGCGCACGACATCCGTCTGATTCGTCACGATGAGCGCCGACATGTCGTATTCGCGCCGCCGGCGGAGGATGGCGTCGCGGGCCGCCTTGCGCACTTCGATGTCCATGTTCGAGAAGGGCTCGTCGGCGACGAGGAGCTTGGGCTGCAGCACGAGCGCCCGAGCGAGCGCGACGCGCTGGCGCATGCCGGCGCTGAGTTCGTACGGGTACTTCGCGGCGGCGCCGAGCGGCAGCATCAGCTCGTCGAGCAGCGTCGCGACGCGCACGGAGAGGGCGCGCTGGTTCACCCGCCGATCCCGGCTGGTGATGGGTTCGCCGATCACCTCGGACACGGTCAGGCGGGCGGGCAGAGCGGCGCCCGCGGACTGCGGCAGATAGCCGGTGAGATAGGTGAGAAGGCGGTGCGAGCGTCCGGGGTGGCGGACGCCGATGCCTTCGACGACGGCGTCTCCGCCGACGATCGCCAGCCCGGTCTCATCGGATCCCGCCAGCACCGCGGCCAGACTCGACTTGCCCGACCCCGTCGGGCCCATGACGGCGAGGATCCTGCCGTGCGGGAGGGTGAACGACACGCCGTCGACCACGCGCTGGGAGGGACCGCCGCGTCCGGCTCGCGCGATGGAGAGATCCGAGGAGCGGATGGCGACATCGGCGTCTTTTCGACGGGGCATGTGCTCATCCTGCCGTGCGCGGCCCGCAGACGCCAGCCGCGACGCGTCTCAGATATCGGCGGTCAGCTCATCGCGCTGGGCGTCGAGTTCGCGCAGGCGGAGGCGGATGGTCCGTCCCTCGTCGGAGGACGCGGAAACGCGCTGGATGGCGCCCAGCAGTTCGCTCTTCTGGCTCTCCAGGCTCCGGATCACGAGCCGCCGCGCGAGGTCGCTGGCGCTCGAGAGGGCGGCCGTGTCGTCGAGTGCGGGAAAGTCGGCGGCGAGAAGCTCGCCGGCGAGTGAACGGTAGGGCTCGCGCACCGTGCCGATCGCGTCGAGCGCCCACCCGGGCCGCTGCATGTCGCCGGCCTGCCGCACCGCCTGGCGCACCGCATCGAGCGCCGGGTGCCGGAAGGGTGCTTCGAGTGCGCGGGCGATGAGAGCGGCATCCATCCGGTGACCGAACTGGAGGATGCCCATGATGGCGTCGCGCTCGATGGTCACCGCCGCGGTGCGCGGCAGCGACGCGAGCGTGACGCGCACGAGCGGCTCCCCCACGACCTCCTCCGCGGGCACAGCTGCCGGGCCGGACTCGCGTCGACCGCCGGCGCGGGCGGCCCGCTCCACCTCACGGCGCACGTCCTCGGTGTCCATGCCGAGCCTGCGGGCCAGCACCCGGACGTACTCGGGCTGCAGCAGCGCGTCCCGCAGTTCCGCGACGACCGGTGCCGACGCTCGGAGAGCGCCCACCCTGCCCTCCACGCTGGCGAGGTCGAAGCCGGCGATGCGCTGGTCCAGCACGAACTCCACCATGGGGACCTTGTGCTCGATGAGCCCGCGCACGGCCCCGTCGCCGCGCCGGAGGCGCAGGTCGCACGGATCGAGCCCCTCCGGTCCGGTCGCGACATAGGTCTGCGCGTTGAACCGCTTCGCGTCGGCGAAGGCGCGGAGCGCCGCCTTCTGGCCTGCGGCATCCGGATCGAACGTGAACACGACCTCGCCGGCCGTCGAGTCGTCGCCCATCACGCGCCGCAGCACCGTGATGTGGTCGGAGCCGAAGGCGGTGCCGCACGTGGCGATGGCGGTCGTGATCCCGGCCAGGTGGCAGGCCATCACATCGGTATAGCCCTCCACCACGACCACCTGGTGCTCCCGCGAGATGTCGCGCTTGGCGAGGTCGAGGCCGTAGAGCACCTGGGCCTTCTTGTAGATCGTGGTCTCGGGGGTGTTGAGGTACTTGGGGCCCTTGTCGTCGTCGTAGAGGCGGCGGGCGCCGAAGCCGAGGACCTGTCCGGTGACGTCGCGGATGGGCCACACGAGGCGACCGCGGAAGCGGTCGTAGACGCCGCGCTGACCCTGCGAGACGAGGCCCGAGGTGGTCAGCTCCTCGTCGGTGAAGCCCTTGGCCTTCAGCGCGTCGTGCATGCCGGACCACCCCTTGGGCGCGTAGCCGACCCCGAAGTGCGCGGCCGCGCCGGCATCGAAGCCGCGCTCGCCCAGGAACCGGCGCGCCGTGTCGGCCTCGCCGGTCTGCAGCTGCGCGCGGAAGAACTCCGCCGCGGCCGCGTTCGCCGCGAACAGCCGCGTGCGGCCCGTGTGCTCGGGTGCCGCTCCCCCGTCCTCATAGTGGAGCGTGTAGGCGATGCGACCCGCGAGCCGCTCCACGGCCTCGGTGAACGAGACGTGATCCATCTTCGTGAGGAACGAGTAGACGTCGCCCGACTCGCCGCAGCCGAAGCAGTGGTAGAAGCCCGCCTGCGCGCGCACGTTGAAGCTGGGGCTGCGCTCGTCGTGGAAGGGACACAGGCCCTTCATGGCACCGACCCCGGCGTTCTTGAGGGCCACCCGTTCGCCGATGATGTCGGCGATGTTCGTGCGGGCCTTCACCTCCTCCACGTCGGCCTGACGGATCCGCCCCGCCATCAGCGGGCCCCGGGCGCGCGCGTGCCGGGTGACCAGACGCCGATGGACGCCGCATCCAGCTCGCCGACGAGGCGCACGTGCCACGCGATCGCATGCTGGTCGGTGAGGCTCGCCACCTGATCGACGACGACCCGCCGGCGGGCGGCATCCGTCTCGGCCGTGGTGAAGTCCAGGGAGTGCAGGGGGTCGAGTTCCTCGGGACGCTCCCACAGCGCCGACGCCAGTCGCTTGAGGACGCGGCGCTGCTCCTTGTAGAGGTCCTTGCGCCCGTCGATCGAGACGACCACCGCGCCGATGATGCCCTTGAGCACCGCCATCTCGGCCTCGACGACACGCGGAACGACCACGTGCGCACGATACCGGGTGAGCACCGACATGCCGTAGGCGTCCCGCGTGGCGGTGGTCGCCGCACGGGCGAATCGCCCGATCAGGTCGGAGGTGAGGTTCTTCAGCCGCGCCAGCGAGGCGCGGGTGCCGTCGAACGAGCCGATCCACTCCGGCATCCGCATCAGCCGGTACAGGGCGTCTTCGAGCTCGTCGCGTGCGAAGTCGAAGCCGACCCACGACTGGATCGCGGTGAGCAGCGCGGCGTGCTCGGAGACGTCGCTCAGCCGCTGCGGATCGAGGTAGCCGTTGACGACGGCGTCCTCGAAGTCGTGCACCGAGTAGGCGATGTCGTCGGACAGGTCCATGACCTCTGCCTCGATGCAGCGGACGCGTCCGGGGGCGCCGGCGCGCATCCAGCGGAACACGTCCTCGTCATCGGGGTAGACCCCGAACTTCAGGCGCCCGCCGGGATCGGGCAGCGGGTGCGCGGCCGTCCAGGGGTACTTGCACGTCGCGTCGAGGCTCGCGCGGGTGAGGTTGAGGCCGAAGCTGCGTCCCTCCGCGTCGATGACCTTCGGCTCCAGGCGCGTGAGGATGCGCAGCGTCTGCGCGTTCCCCTCGAATCCGCCGACATCCTCGGCCCACTCGTTCATCGCCCGCTCGCCGTTGTGGCCGAACGGCGGATGCCCGAGGTCGTGGCTGAGGCAGGCGGTGTCGACGACATCGGGCGAGAGGCGCAGTGCGGTCGCGAGCTCACGGCCCACCTGAGCGACCTCCAGCGAGTGCGTCAGGCGGTTGCGGGCGAAGTCCGCCGGGCTCGCCGGGCTCAGCACCTGTGTCTTGGCCGCGAGGCGCCGCAGCGCCGCCGAGTGCAGCACCCGGGCTCGATCGCGCGCGAAGTCGTCGCGCTGCGACCGGTGCTCCTCGGCGGAGAAGCGCGCGGCATCCGCCTCGTCGTATCCGATGGGCCGCTCCGACGCGAAGGCCACCGCGGCGGCGCCGTCAGCCGCCACTGTGGTCGAGCTCCGCTTCGGCGAGGGCACAGGATGCCTCGGCTCCGAGGTCGCGGGAGTCCAGCCACCCCTCCGGCAGCGCAGGGCGCTTCGGCGTGCCGGCGCGTCCGCGCTGGCCCTCCGCCGCGGCGCCGGGGTAGGGCGCGTCGAGCTCGAGCGTCGCGAGCAGCTCGTCGATCTCGGCCAGGGTGGAGACGGTCGCGAGCTTGGCGCGGGTGTCACCGCCGACCGGATAGCCCTTGAAGTACCAGGCGACGTGCTTGCGGATGTCTCGGCACCCTCGACCCTCGTCCTCGAAGAACTCGACGAGCAGCTCGGCGTGCCGGCGGAAGGCTCGGGCGACGAACGCGAGCGTGGCGTCGACGGGAGCACCGGATGCCGCGCCCGGCTCGCCGAGCGACCGCGCGAGGTCTCCGAACAGCCAGGGCCGGCCAAGGCATCCGCGTCCGACGACCACCCCGTCGCAGCCGGTCTCGGCCATCATGCGCGCCGCGTCGTCGGCGGACCAGATGTCGCCGTTGCCGAGGACCGGGACGCTCGTCACGACCTCCTTGAGCTTGGCGATCGCCTCCCAGTCGGCCTGGCCGGAGTAGAACTCGGCCGCGGTGCGGGCGTGCAGCGCGACGGCTGCCACACCGGCATCTTCGGCGATGCGTCCGGCGTCGAGATAGGTGAGGTGATCGGCGTCGATGCCCTTGCGCATCTTGATCGTCAGCGGGATGTCGCCCGCGGCGGCCGCAGCGCGCGTGACTATCTCGCGGAAGAGCTCGAGCTTCCACGGCAGTGCCGCCCCGCCGCCCTTGCGGGTCACCTTGGGGACGGGGCATCCGAAGTTCAGGTCGATGTGATCGGCGCGGTCCTCCTCCACGAGGACGCGCACGGCCCCCTCGACGGTGGCCGGGTCGACCCCGTACAGCTGGATCGAACGCGGCGTCTCGGACTCGTGGTGGGTGATGAGGCGCATCGTGGTGGCATTGCGCTCGACGAGGGCGCGGGACGTGATCATCTCGCTCACGTAGAGGCCGGCGCCGTACTCGCGGCAGAGCCGGCGGAAGGCGGTGTTGGTGATCCCCGCCATGGGCGCGAGCACGACGGGCGCATCCAGTTCGATGGGCCCGATGCGGAGCGTGCGCGCGGGGGCAAGGGCAGTGGTCACGTCGTCCATTCTCCCAGAGGAATCCGACCCTTCGCTGAACTCGAGGGCTTAGCCTGGGGAGATGACCGAGGCTATCGCTACCGACCTCCGCAGCATCCCCTTCCAGACGGCGGACGGCGGCACCGCGACCCTCGGCGACTACGACGGTCAGGTGGTGCTCGTCGTGAACGTCGCCTCCAAGTGCGGTCTCACACCCCAGTACGAGCAGCTCGAGAAGCTGCAGCGGGCGTACGCCGACCGAGGCTTCACGGTCCTGGGCTTTCCCTGCAACCAGTTCATGGGGCAGGAGCCGGGCGCGATGGACGAGATCCTGGAGTACTGCTCGGTGACGTGGGGCGTCTCATTCCCGGTCTTCGACAAGGTCAAGGTCAACGGCGGCAAGGCGGCGCCCCTCTACAAGGCGCTCAAGAAGGCTCCGGCCGTCGAGGGCAACAAGGGCCCGATCACCTGGAACTTCGAGAAGTTCGTCCTCACGCCGGGCGGCGACGTGCACCGCTTCCGACCCAACACGAAGCCCGACGACCCCGCGATCGTCCAGGTCATCGAGGAGAATCTGCCCCGCTGATCCGGGGAGACGAAGAGACCCGCCGCGTGTCGCGGCGGGTCTCTTCTCGTCTGATGGCGGTCAGGCGACGACCGGGGCGTCCTCGCGGTGCTCGGCGGAGACCTGCCGGACGATCTGCGCGAAGGCCTCGGCGGGCTGCGCTCCCGAAACGCCGTACTTGCCGTCGATGACGAAGAAGGGCACGCCGTTGATCCCGTACGCGGTGGCCTGTGCCTGGTCGGCGCGCACCGCATCGAGGTAGCGCTCACTGCGGAGTGCCTGGCGCGCGGCCTCGGCGTCGAGCCCGACGTCGGCGGCCAGGGCGACGAGCTCGTCCTCCTGGCCGAGGTGGCGGCCCTCCACGAAGTACGCCGACATCAGCCGCTCAGCGAGTTCGAGCTGTCGGCCATGGTCCTTGGCGAAGTGGAGCAGCTCGTGCGCCTTCACGGTGTTCGTGTGCTTGAGGAGATCGAAGCGGTACTCCAGGCCCGCCTCCGCGGCGACGCCCGTGACGCGCTCCAGCATCTGCCGCGCCTGCTCCGACGAGATGCCCTTGTGCGTGGCGAGGTAGTCCGCCTCGCCGCCGTCGAAGTCGACCGGCGTGTCGGGCGACAGCTCGAACGAGTGGTACACGACCTCCACGGCGGGAGCGTCGTCGTCGGCCGATGCGTCGGCGAGCCCCTTCTCCAGGTTGCGCTTGCCGATGTAGCACCACGGGCAGGCGATGTCGCTCCATACGTCGATCTTGATGGCGTCCGTCATGCTGAGCACAACCGCGCGCCGCCACCGTTCTATTCCGGCGAATGGTCGTTCGGTCCTCACCCGTCGGTCGGCGGGTCCGCGTCCGGAAGGAACCGGAACCGCACCCGCACGTCGTCGTACGCGACCACGATGGTCGAGGCATCCGGAGACCACCGGTCGGGCACGAGATACAGTCGCCCTCCGCCCTGGGCCAGCAGTCGCAGCCCGTAGTACCGGTACCCGTACGTCGGGGCTTCCTCCTCGCCTTCGACGGAATCGGATGCCGAGTCCCCGAGCTCGCGGACCGTGACGTCGTCGTTGCCGGGGTAGAGCCGCTCCGGGGTGTCGAGCACGACGGCAGGGAGGGCCGTGAGGTCGGAGGCGAGCGCTCGCGCCTGGCCGAGACCCCACCACTGCGCGATCGTCGCGGTCGCCCAGAACGTGCCGGCCACCATGACCAGCACGAGCAGCACCACGACGCCGCGGCCGATGCCGGTGCCGCCGAGAGCACGAACCGTCGAGGCGGCGTAGGCGGCGAGCCCGGCGCCGAGCGCGAGGAACAGCGGTGTGAGGAGCTGCCCGTAGTCACCTCCGCCCCCGACCGGCGCTAGGAACGCCAGGAGGATTCCCGCAAGGAGGAACCCGATCCCGATCCATGCGAACACGCCGATCACGCGGCGCTGGGTCGAGACCGGCCGGGTGAGGAGCCGTCGGCGCAGCAGTCGATGACCCACCATGAGCCCCGCCGCGAGCAGCAGCAGGATCATGACCGGGATGAACAGGGCGCCCGGGCTGCGCATCACGAACTCCTGCGAGCTCAGCCCGATGATGTCCACGTCGACGCCGAAGTAGCGGAAGAACTCACGCGTCGAGACATAGCCGAAGTAGAACAGCAGACCGGTGACCAGCGTCAGCGGAGCGACGAACGACGACAGGAAGCCCATCCACTTCTCGAAGCCCAGGCCCGGCTCGGGTGCAGGAGGCGCCGGAGGCACAGCAGGGTCGACGGGATCGACCGGTGACGGTTCGACCGGCTTCGCCTTGGTGCGGCCTCCGAGCCGCGCCATCACGCGCCCTCCGGGGTGTTCACGACGATCGGCGGCCCGGGTACGACGTCGCGTGCGACGACCGCGTCGCAGATCTCCCGCGTCGGGCACTCCAGGGTGCCCGTGAACGTGATCGACGTCCCGTCCTGGAACTCCGCCGTGGGACGCACGACGATGCTGCAGAAGATGCCGGACTCATTCGCCTCGACCGCCGGCATGTCGATGCAGGACCGGTCCGCACCGCTCGTCCCGCAGACGCCGCTCTCCACGTCGAGGCCCCCGCGGTCGGGCACCGCCTGCTCGAAGGTGAAGCGCACGCCTTCGGGAACGGGCTCGCTGCCGCCCCAGAACACCGCGATGGTCTTGCACCAGACGCCGTCCTCGACGATCTCGGCTTCGCCCTGATCGCCGTAGGCGGGTCCGCCGTACTCGGCGACCGGTCCGGTCCGGACGAGGTCCTGCTCGGGATCCTCGTCGCCCTCGCCCTCGCCCTCACCCTCGTCGCCTTCGCCCTCGTCGCCCTCGCCCTCGTCGTCGGTGTCGTCGGCGATGTCGGTGGGACCCTGACTCGTCTCGGTCTGGCCCTCGTCGACCACCGGCCCGGCGCATCCGGCCATCAGCAGGACCGCGGCGATCACAGCTGCTGCGGCGATGGCCGCACCCGATCGCTGCGAACACGACATGGCAGACCTCCCGACCGGCCGCGGTGCGCGGCTCTCATCAGTGGAAGAGCACGGTGACGCTCGCAGGATACGCCCGGCGCGGCATCCGGGACAGTGCCTACAGTGCGGGCGGCGCCGGTGCGTCGACGGCGCCGCCGAACCGCCGGTCTCGGTCCAGGTACAGGCCGATCGCGCGCCACAGCTCGGTGCGCGAGAAGTCCGGCCACAGGGTGTCGAGGAAGACGAACTCCGCATACGCCGATTCCCACAGCAGGAAGTTCGACGTCCGCTGCTCGCCGCTCGAGCGGATGAACAGATCCACATCGGGCATGTCGGGCTGGTAGAGGCGCTTCTGGATCAGCTTCTCCGAGACCGCGGAGGGCTTGAGCCGGCCGGCGGCGATGTCGTCGCCGATCGAGCGCACCGCGTCGACGAGTTCGACGCGTCCGCCGTAGTTCACGCACATGGTCAGCGTGAGGGTGCTGTTGCCGGCCGTCAGACGCTCGGCGAACTGGAGCTCCTTGATGACGCTCGACCACAGTCGCGGCTTGCGACCCGACCAGCGCACGCGGACGCCCCACTCGTTGAGCTGATCGCGACGGCGGTGAAGCACATCGCGGTTGAAGCCCATCAGGAACCGCACCTCGTCGGGCGAGCGCGACCAGTTCTCGGTCGAGAAGGCGTAGACGGACAGATGCTTGACACCTGCCTGGATGGCGCCGGCCACGACGTCCAGCAGAGCGGCCTCGCCGGCCTTGTGGCCCTCGACACGGGTGAGCCCGCGGCGGTTCGCCCAGCGGCCGTTGCCGTCCATGACGATCGCGACATGCTCGGGAACGCTGCCCTGAGGAAACGCCGGCGGATAGAGGCCCGTCCAGTCCACCGGCTTGTACGGCACGGCGTCGCGATGCGTGAACGGCTTCGGGGTCACCGGTCGGCTCCTGTCGGTCCGAAGGAGACATGGGAGAGCGAGCGGATGCCGCGCTCCAGGTGCCACTGCGCGTACGCGGCGATGAGACCCGAAGCGGCGGCGGACGAGCCCGCGGATGCGGCATCCACCATCTCCCACTCCCCCGTCATCAGCGAGTGGAGCAGCACGGCCGTCTCGGCGTGGACGCGCGCTGCGCCCGTGGGAGCGCAGTCGCGGCAGACCATGCCACCCAGCTGCGCGACGAAGGTGTCGTGAGGACCGGGAGCGCCGCAGCGGGCGCACTCGGTCAGGCCCGGCGCCCAGCCCGAGAGCGCCATCGCGCGCAGCAGATAGGAGTCCAGCACGCTCCGCGAGGCGTGCTCGCCCCGGGCGAGGGCGCGGAGGCCCCCGACGAGCAGGAGATACTGCTCCGGCGTGGCCTCGGCCTCGTTGAGTCGGTCCGCGGCCTCGACCATGGCGTGCGCCGAGGTGTAGCGGTCGTAGTGGGCCGCGATGTCGGCCCCGTACGAGCCCAGCGACTCGGCCTGCTGCACGATGTCCAGAGAGCGACCCTTGTACAGCTGCACGTCGGCGACCATGAACGGCTCGAGTCGCGCGCCGAAGCGCGATGACGTGCGGCGCACGCCCTTGGCGACCGCGCGCAGCTTGCCGTGGCGACGGCTGAGCATCGTCAGGATCCGGTCGGCCTCACCCAGCTTGTGGGTGCGCAGAACCACGATCTCGTCGCGGAAGGTGGGCACCAGTCAATTATGGAGCCCGCCTGGTCCCCCAGGCCCGCGCCCCGCGGGCGGCGATCGAGCCCGGCGGGCGGACGCAACCCGGCCCCTCGACGGCTCAGATGAAGAACGTGGTGAGGTGCGCTTGCCCGTCCGCGCTCTTCCACTCGACCAGCAGAGCCGCGATGGCGGGTCCACCGAGCAGGTCCTGGACGACGAATCCGAACCCTTCTCCGGGCTGGACGGACACCGGCAGCGTCGTCGTGAATTTCAGCGTCTTGCCGCCGGACGGCACACGGAGGTCGACGATCTCGATGGGCGCCGGCAGAAGGTTCCGGACGACCGTCCGGGAGCCGCGCGCGACGAGCTCCAGCGGCTCGCTGCCCGGCCCACTCATGCGCGGGGCGAGAGTGGCTTGGTTCCGGGGAAGCTCAACGGTGTCGGAGGCGGACTGCGCGACCTCTCTGAGTCCCCTCCTGGTGCGGAGATCGCGGATGAGTGCGATGACGGCGACCGCGCTCGCGGCGATCGATCCGACGGCGCCCAGGTAGGCGGGAAAGACGCTCGCCCAGAACTCATCCCAGGTCATGGTCGGAGACTACCTCGTCGCCGCGGACGAGCAACGACCAGTCACGTAGTGAACATAATGTAAGCTATTCACTATGTCCGGAACGCAGATCCTCGATACCCTCCTCGCCATCACGCAGGTGCTGCAGGCCGATCAGGAGCGGGAGCTGGACCGCCGCGGTCTGACGACGACGCGCACGCATCTGCTGTGGATCCTCTTCCACGGCGGACCCGCCACCCAGGTGCAGCTCGCCGAGGCGATCGCGGTGACTCCGCGCAATGTCACCGCCCTGGTCGACGCCCTCGAGTCCACCGGCTTCGCCCGACGCGAACCTCACCCGACGGACCGCCGGGCAGTGCTCGTCCACCTCACCGAGCGCGGCCTGTCGATCATGGAGACGATGAACGCCGAGCACACCGCCCTCGGTGCCGACCTCATCGAGGGGCTCGATGAAGAGACCGTCCGCACCGCGCAGCGCGCGCTCGACCATGTCCGCGCCCGGCTCGAAGAGCTGATCGCCGCGCACGAGGAGCGCCTCCACGACGAGGAGGCAGCCCGATGACCGGCGTCGCCGAGCGACCGACGGTGAGCTCCCGCGTGGTGTCGATCGCACGCGCGGCGTGGCGTGCCGAGGTGGGCATGTGGCAGGGCCTCTACCGATGGCTGTTCCGCCGCCCACGCGTGCCCGCCGGCGGCTCGGCCTTCTCCTACCACTCCCCCATCCTCACGATCCTCGTGATCTTCATCGTGCTGTCGGCGGTCGAGATCCCCATCGTCGATCTGATCGTGCACCCGTGGCCGTGGGTGCGCATCCCGCTGCTCGCGCTCGGCATCTGGGGCGTGACCTGGATGCTCGGACTCCTGCTGAGCTATCTCACCCGGCCGCACGCCGTCGGGCCGGAGGGCATCCGCGCGCGAGACGGCGCACACGTCGACATCGATCTGCCGTGGGAGGCGGTCGCATCCGTCGAGCGCTCGCGCGACGTGCTGGAGAAGGCTCCCAAGGTGCGCGACGAGCCCCATGGCCGGACGCTCGCGCTGCGGATGCAGGACGAGACCAACATCCTGATCGTCCTCGAACGTCCCGTCACCGCTCGCCTGGGCGACGAGGTGGTGGAGTTCGACGCCGTGCGGCTCTGGGTCGACGACTCCGACGGCTTCCTGTCGGCGGTGCGCACGCACATCCCCTGACGCGAGCCGACAATGGAGGGGTGAACGAGCCGCTCTTCGTCATCCCGCTGTGGGCGGACCTGATCGCCGTAGGCCTGGGCGGAGTCCAGGGCGCGCTCTTCGCCTCCGGATTCCGGGGGGAACGACGACTGGACCTGCTCGGCGTCGCGATCATCGGCATCGTCGTGGGCATGGGCGGCGGTCTCATCCGCGATCTGCTGCTCAACGTCACGCCCGTCACCCTCCAGAGCAACTGGTACCTGGTCACGGCGACGGGAGCAGCACTGATCGGGATGCTGCTCGCCGGCGTCTTCCAGCGGCTCAACCGTGTGATCGTCGGCCTGGACGCCCTCGTGATGGGATTGTTCGGTGCCTTCGGCACGAGCAAGGCGCTGGCGCTGGGACTCCCGCTGGTGCCCGCCGTCTTCGTCGGAGTCTGCGCCGCGGTCGGCGGCGGCATCCTGCGTGACATGATCATGGGCCTGCCGGTGGGCATCATGCATGTGGGCTCGCTCTACGCCGTCGCGGCGGGGGCCGGCTGCCTCGTACTCGCCACCGCCAACGCGCTCGGGGCCGGTCTCGTCGCCGCTGCGATCGTCGGAATCGTCGTGACCACGGTGATCCGGCTCCTCGCCGTGATCTTCGACATCTCCCTGCCCGAGCAGCGCGCGCTGTACCGGCGCAAGGTCGCCGTCGAGACCTCGACGATCCCCATCGTCAAGCCGTGACGGCGGGCCCGCAGCCGGACCCGCCGTCGTCCAGCGTCACACGCTCGCGAGTGCTCCGGAGCGCTCGCGGGTGCGGATCGCGCGGTTGACGCCCGACACGATCGCCTTGAGCGACGCGGTCGAGATGTCGCCGTCGACGCCCACGCCCCACAGGCGCTCGCCGTCGACTTGGAGCTCGACATACGCCGCGGCCTGGGCGTCGCCGCCCGCGCTGAGGGCGTGCTCGACGTAGTCGTAGACGGTCACGTGGATGCCCTCCTCACGCAGCACCTCCACGAAGGCGGCGACCGGGCCGTTACCGTGGCCGCGGGCCTGCACTTCCTCGTCGCCGTCGCGCAGCTTGACCTCGAGGACGACGTCCCCGGTCATGTCGCTTTGCGTGCGGGTGCTCAGCAGCTCGAAGCGACCCCAGCGGTCGTCGGTGCGCTGAGTCGGCAGGTACTCGTCGCTGAAGATCGCCCAGATCTGGTCGCTGGTGACCTCGCCGCCCTCGGCATCCGTCTTCGCCTGCACGACACCCGAGAACTCGATCTGGAGCTTCCGCGGCAGATCGATCGCGTGATCGGTCTTCAGCAGGTAGGCGACGCCGCCCTTGCCGGACTGCGAGTTGACGCGGATGACCGCCTCATAGGAGCGACCGAGATCCTTCGGGTCGATCGGCAGATACGGAACCGCCCACTCGATCTCGTCCACCGTCACGCCTTCGGCGGCAGCCCGGACCTCCATGGCCTCGAAGCCCTTCTTGATCGCGTCCTGGTGCGAGCCGCTGAAGGCGGTGAAGACCAGGTCGCCGGCCCACGGGCTGCGCTCGTGCACCGGCAGCTGGTTGCAATACTCGGCGGTCCGCTTCACCTGGTCGACGTCGCTGAAGTCGATCTGCGGGTCGATGCCCTGCGTCAGCAGGTTGATCCCCAGAGCGACGAGGTCGACGTTCCCGGTGCGCTCCCCGTTCCCGAACAGGCATCCCTCGATGCGGTCGGCGCCGGCCATGTATCCGAGCTCCGCTGCCGCGATCGCCGTGCCGCGGTCGTTGTGCGGGTGCAGCGACAGGATCACGTTCTCGCGGTGTGCCAGCCGGCGGCTCATCCACTCGATCGAGTCGGCGTAGACGTTGGGCGTGGCCATCTCGACCGTCGCCGGCAGGTTGATGATCACCTTGCGGTCGGGAGTCGGCTCGAAGACCTCGATGACCTGGTTGCAGATGTCGAGGGCGAACTCGAGCTCGGTGCCGGTGTAGCTCTCGGGCGAGTACTCGTAGAAGACCTTCGTCTCGGGGATGCGCTTCTCGAACTCGCGGCACAGTCGTGCACCCTCGAGTGCGATGTCGATGATCCCCTGCCGGTCGGTGCGGAACACGACCTCGCGCTGCAGCACGCTCGTGGAGTTGTACAGGTGCACGATCGCCTGCTTCGCACCGGCGATCGATTCGTACGTGCGCTCGATGAGGTGCGCGCGGGCCTGGGTGAGAACCTGGATCGTGACGTCGTCGGGGATGACCTCGTCCTCGATGAGATGGCGGACGAAGTCGAAGTCGGTCTGGCTCGCCGACGGGAACCCGACTTCGATCTCCTTGTAGCCCATGCTCACGAGCAGATCGAACATGATGCGCTTGCGTTCGGGGCTCATCGGATCGATGAGCGCCTGGTTGCCGTCACGCAGGTCGACGGCGCACCAGCGGGGTGCGACGGTGATGCGCTGGGCGGGCCACGTGCGGTCGGGCAGGTCCACAGCGAGCTGCTCGTGGTACGGCCGATACTTGTGGATCGGCATGGCCGAGGGCTTCTGGGTGTTCTCCATGATGTCGCTCTGTTCTCTCGTCGAGTGGGGGCCGACGACAAGCTCCGCGACGAGGAGGGCCCTAGATCGAGGCCTCGTCGCGGCAGCTAAGGAGAAGCAGAGAGCCTGCACGCATGCGCCCAGGTTACACCCGTCCGCGCGAACGGCGCGAACCACATGATCTGAGACGATCGGCACAGCTGCGACACTGAACGGATATGACACGTCATCGTCGACACCTGCTCGTCGCGCTGGGCGCGGCATCCGTCCTCGCTCTCGCGGGCTGCGCAACGCCTGCCGGCTCAGGCGGAGGCTCCCCCGCCGCGGACGCGCTGCCCGGCGCGTCGCTCGGCTCGCTGTGGCCGGCGCCGCCGGAAGGCGACGTCACCGCCCAGGGCACCGTGATGGATATCGGCGGCGAGGCCGAGCTGTGTCTCGGCGCCGTCGCCGAGTCGTATCCGCCCCAGTGCTCTGGTGTTCCTATCGCGAACTGGACGTGGGAGGGCATCGACGGGTCCGAGACGTCCGGCGATGTCACGTGGGGTGCCTACGCCGTGCAGGGGACCTACGACGGCGAGACCTTCTCGGTGACGCAGCCGCCGATCATGCTCGCGCTCTACGACCCCATGCCGCTGCCGGATGTGACGAACGGCGAGCCCGGCCAGGGCGACGAGGCGACGCTCCTCGAGATCCAGGAGGAGCTGCCCGACATCCTGGGCGAGGCGTATCTGTCGTCCTACCCGGAGAACGGATGGCTCTGGGTCGACGTCGTCTGGGACGACGGGACCTGGCAGGATGCCGCCGACGACGACTACGGCGAGGACGTCGTGTTGATCCGCTCGGCGTTCCGCCCGGTCGGCTAGAAGCCGAGCCGTCCGAGCTGCTTGGGATCGCGCTGCCACTCCTTCGCGACACGGACATGCAGTGCGAGGTACACCCGCGACCCCACCAGGGGCTCGATGCCCGCGCGGGCGCGCCGGCCGACATCGGCGAGGCGCGAGCCCTTGTGGCCGATGATGATCGCCTTCTGGCTGTCGCGCTCCACGACGATGTTGGCGAAGATGTCGGTGAGGTCGGAGTCCTCGCGCGGCCTCATGTCCTCGATCGTCACCGCGATGGAGTGGGGGAGCTCGTCGCGCACGCCCTCGAGGGCGGCCTCCCGGATGATCTCGGCCACGCGGTCCTCGATCGACTCGTCGGTGACGACGCCGGCCTCGTAGAGCCGCGGTCCGACCGGAAGCAGTCCCAGCAGCTCGTCGGTGAGCACGTCGAGCTGCTCGCTGGTGAGGGCGGAGATCGGGATGACGGCGGCCCAGTCCTCGCGGAGCGAGTCCACCTCCATGAGACGCTCCGTGATCTCGTCGCGAGAGGCGGCATCCGTCTTGGTCACGATCGCCACCTTCTTGGCGCGCGGGTAGCCGCTGAGGGATTCGGCGATACGGCGGTCGCCGGGTCCGACCTTCTCAGTGGCGGGAACGCAGAACCCGATCACGTCGACGTCGCCCAGCACCTGCTCGACGAGGCTGTTGAGCCGCTCGCCGAGCAGGGTGCGCGGCTTGTGGATGCCGGGGGTGTCGACGATCACGACCTGCCCGCCGGGCCTGTTCAGGATGCCGCGGATCGCACGCCGCGTCGTCTGCGGCTTGTCGCTCGTGATGGCGACCTTCTCACCGACCAGCGCGTTCGTGAGCGTGGACTTGCCGACGTTGGGGCGTCCGACGAAGGTGACGAAGCCGGAGTGGGTCGTCTCGGTCATGGGCGATCCCCTTTCTTGGAGACGCGCACCTCACCGGTGCGCGGCGACACGATGCGGATCTCGCCCGTGCGCGGGGAACGGCCGGACGCCGTCTCAGTGTGCTCGAGCGCTTCGCCGCGCTCGACGAAGACCGAGGAGATGCCCCGGCCGCGGCCCCGTGAGGCGCCGCCGGTCATGACGAGGCCGGCGTACTCTGCGGTCGCCCCCGGCTGCGGGACGCGTCCCAGCGCCTTGCCGAGGAGTCCGCCGATGGAGTCGACGTCATCGTCTTCGAGGTCGATGCCGAAGAGGTCGCCGACCTCGTCGAGCCCGAGGCGCGCGCTCACCCGGAAGTGGCCGGGCTCGATCTCGGAGACCTCGTCGGAGCGTGGATCGTACTCGTCCGCGATCTCGCCGACGAGCTCCTCGATGAGGTCCTCGAGGGTGACGAGGCCCGATACGCCGCCGTACTCGTCGATCACGAGGCAGACATGCACGGCGTCGCGCTTCATCTGCTGCAGCAGCGTCTCGGCTTTCATGGACTCGGGCACGAACACGGCGGGGCGCGCGATGCGGCTGATCGGGGCATCCCGCCACCCGGTCTCGTCGCGGAAGCCGAACTGCACGAGGTCCTTGAGGTACAGCACGCCCACGACGTCGTCGGCGTCGTCGTCGACGATCGGGACGCGTGAAATGCCCTTGTCGAGGAAGATCGCCATCGCCTCGCGGGTGGAGGCGGAGGCATCCACGGTCACCATGTCGGTCCGCGGCACCATCACCGCCCGCACGAAGGTGTCGGTGAAGTCGAACACCGAGTGGATGAGCTCGCGGTCGTCCTGCTCGATGAGCTCGTTCTCGGCCGCCTCATCGATGATGCTGAGCAGCTGCTCCTCCGACGCGAAGGACGAACCGCGAGACGCGCCGGGGGTGATGCGCGTGCCCAGCGCCACGAGCCCGTGGGCGAGCGGCCCGAGGAGGATGCGCACACCCCGCACGACGGGGGCCGCTCCGCGCAGCAGCGCCTTGGCGTGCTGACGGCCGACGTTGCGCGGGCTCGCGCCCACCACCACGTATGAGACGCCCGTCATGAGCACCGCCGCGGCGACCATCGCCCACCAGATGCTGTCGAACAGCAGCGTGAACGCCACCGTGACGAGCACGGCCGCGGTCGTCTCGGCGAGCACCCGGATGAAGATGACGGCGTTGGCGTGGGCCTCGGGGTCCGCCGCGATGCGCCGCAGCGCCGCCGCGTTGCGCCCGCCGGCGCCGAGCTCTGCCAGATCGGCCCGGGAGGTCACCCCGAGAGCGGCGTCGATGGCGACCATCAGCGCGCCGAAGACGAGCAGCAGCGCCGCGGCGAGGAGCAGAAGAGCAGCGGTCATGCGCGATTTCGGCGACGCTCCACGGCCTGGAAGGCCGTGATGAGCTCGCGCTGCAGCCCGAACATCTCGCGCTCCTCGTCGGGCTCGGCGTGGTCGAAGCCGAGAAGGTGCAGCAAGCCGTGCGTCGTCAGCATCACCAGCTCATCCATCGTGGAGTGCTTCGCGGTGACGGCCTGGGTCTCCGCCACCTGCGGGCACAGCACGATGTCGCCGAGGAGCCCCGCGGGCGTCGGCGCGTCCTCGGTGCCGGGCCGCAGCTCGTCCATCGGAAAGCTCAGCACGTCGGTCGGTCCCGGCTCGTCCATCCACTGCACGTGCAGGGCTTCCATGGCACCCTCGTCGACAAGGAGGATCGCGACATCCGCGTCGGCGCTGATGTGGAGCTCGGAGAAGTTGTTCTCCATGAGGCGCAGGAGCACCGTCTCGTCGACCTGGACGCCCGACTCGTTGTTGATCTCGATCGTCATGAGCGTCCTCGCTTGGGAAGGTGGTCGCGCGGCCCCGACGGGCGTCCGCTGCTGCGGCGCTCGGTGCGGTTCGCGAACTCGGATGCCTCGTCCCGCTCGCGGCGGGCCGCGATCCGACGCTCGTCGTATTCGGTGTACGCGTCGACGATGCGGCCGACCAGGGTGTGGCGCACGACGTCATCGCTCGTGAGGTACGAGAAGTGGATGTCGTCGATGGTGTTCAGCACGCGGGTCACGAGCCGCAGCCCCGACGCCCCCTGCGGCAGGTCGATCTGCGTGATGTCGCCGGTCACGACCATGCGCGTGCCGAAGCCGAGGCGCGTGAGGAACATCTTCATCTGCTCGGGCGTCGTGTTCTGCGCCTCGTCGAGGACGACGAACGAGTCGTTGAGGGTGCGTCCGCGCATGTACGCCAGCGGCGCGACCTCGATCGTCCCGGTGGCCATGAGCTTGGGGACCAGCTCCGGGTCCATCATCTCGTTGAGCGCGTCGTAGAGCGGGCGCAGGTAGGGGTCGATCTTGTCGGTGAGCGTGCCCGGCAGGAAGCCCAGCCGCTCCCCCGCCTCGACGGCCGGGCGGGTCAGGATGATTCTGCTGACCTCCTTGCGCTGCAGCGCCTGCACGGCCTTCGCCATGGCGAGGTAGGTCTTCCCGGTGCCGGCGGGGCCGATGCCGAAGACGATCGTGTTCTCCTCGATCGCGTCGACGTAGGCCTTCTGGCCGAGCGTCTTGGGACGGATCACCTTGCCTCGCGACGTGAGGATGGCCTCGCCGAGCACCTCCGAGGGTCGGGGACCGCCCTCGGTGCGCAGGATCCGGCTCGACGACGACACGTCGGACTCGCCGAGCGAGTGACCCGCCTGGGCCATCGTCAGCAGCTCGTCGACCAGCGAACGGGCGGCGGCGACGGCATCCGCCTCTCCGGTCAGGGTGATCTCGTTGCCGCGGACGTGCACGTCGACGGCGGGATGCTCCTTCTCGACGACGCGCAGGAGACGGTCCTGCGGTCCGAGCAGCTGGACCATCGCGACACCGTCGGCATAGACGCGGTCGATCACAGGTTCATCAGGCACCGATGCTCGCTTCCTCGAGTCCTCCGGCGAGCACATGGGCGTGCACGTGGAAGACGGTCTGGCCCGCGTTCGGGCCGGTGTTGAAGATCAGACGGAAGTCCCCGTCGCCGTGCTCGGCCGCGAGGCTGTTCGCGAGGCCGATGAGTTCGGCGAGGAGATCGGGGTCGCCCGCCGCCAGCTCGACGACGTTCCGGTAGTCCTCGGTCTTGGGGATCACGAGGAGATGCACCGGCGCCTTCGGGGCGATGTCGCGGATGGCGAAGACGTTCTCGGTCTCGGCGACGATCTCGGAGGGGATCTCGCCCGTGCGGATGCGCGTGAAGATCGAAGGCTCGCTCATGGGGCAAGTCTACCGACGGGGGTCGCCGCAGGGCGGGGGGCCGTCGACCGGGCGCGAGTCACCAGCGTCCGAGTGCGGCGTTCACGACCGCGAGGGCGGCCGGTCCCGCCGTCGACGTGCGCAGGACGCTGTCGCCGAGGCGCACGAGCACGGCACCCGCCGACTCGAGCGCCGCGAGCTCCTCCTCGGCGATCCCGCCCTCGGGCCCGACGATCAGCAGGATGTCGCGGCCGTCCGCGCCAGCGGGCTCGATCGCCGTCAGTCGCTCTCGGCCGGACGGCTCGAGGACGAGGGTGCGGGATGCCGCCGCCCGCGCCACGAGGTCCGGCGTCGTCGTGAGAGCCGAGACCTCGGGGATCCAGGCCCGGTGCGCCTGCTTGGCCGCCTCGCGCACGATCGTCGCCCATCGTGCTCGGCCCTTCTCGGCCTTGGCGCCGTCATCCCCGCGGCCTTCCCCGCCCAGCGCGGCGCGCTGCGCCGAGCCTCGGGACGTCTGGACCCAGCGGGACACGCTCCGGCCCGCCTGCCAGGGCACGATCTCGTCGATGCCGAGCTCGGTCGCCGCCTGCACCGCGAGCTCGTCGCGGTCGCCCTTGGCGAGTGCCTGCACGAGCACGACGCGCGGGCTGGGGGCCGCGGCATCCGTGCGGGAATCGATGCGCACGACGACCTCGCGGGACGCGACCGACTCGCAGATTCCCGTCAGCCAGGCGCCGCGGCCGTCGCCGACCGTGACCTGCTCGCCCACGCGCACGCGACGCACGGACGCGGCATGGTGCGCCTCGGCCCCGGTCAGCACGACGGCGTCCCCGGGACCGGCGGTCGTCGACTCGTCGAGGACGAAGTGCAGCGCCACCGGTCAGCCGTTCCGGAAGCGGTCGCGCAGCTTGGCGAACAGACCCTGATGGAACTCCGCGAGATGCGGAGCGGGGGGCTTCGTGCGACGCGCGAAGTCCTCGATGAGCGCCCGCTCCTTGGCGTCGAGGCGGGTCGGCGTCACCACGTGCACGCCGACCCGGAGGTCGCCGCGCTGAGTGCCGCGAAGCGGCGTGATGCCGCGCCCCTTGATCGTGAGCACGTCGCCGGCCTGGACACCGGGGCGCACTTCGAGGTCGACCGGTCCGTCGAGGGACTCGATCGTCGTCGTCGTGCCGAGGATCGCGTCGGGCATGGAGACCTCCAGCGTGGCGAGCAGGTCGTCGCCGTCGCGGCTGAACACCTCGTTGGGTGTGACGGTCACCTCGATGTAGAGATCGCCGTTCGGGCCGCCGGCAGGGCCGACCTCGCCGGAGCCCGGCAGCTGCAGGCGCAGTCCGGTCTCGACGCCGGCCGGGATGTCGAGCGAGACCGTGCGGCGGGCGCGCACGCGGCCCTGGCCCTGGCACGTCGCGCACGGGTACGGGATCGTGGTGCCGTAGCCCTGGCAGACGTTGCAGGGCTGATTGGTGAGCACGTTCCCGAGGAGGCTGCGCACCTGGCGCTGAATGTGCCCCGCACCCTGGCAGATGTCGCACGTGACCGGACTCGTGCCCGGCTGGCAGCACGAGCCCTGGCAGGTCTCGCACAGCACCGCGGTGTCGACCTCGATGTCGCGGTGGACGCCGAACACGACGTCGCCCAACTCCAGCGTGACGCGCACGAGGGCGTCCTGACCGCGCTCGCGACGTGACCTCGGCCGCCCGCCGCGGCCTCCGCCGCCGGCTGCGCCGAAGAACGTCTCGAAGATGTCGTTGAACCCGGAGAAGCCGGCCGAGCCGCCGAACGGGCTGCCATCGCCGCCCATGTCGTAGCGCGCACGCTGCTCCTTGTCGCTGAGCACGTCGTACGCGTGGGTCACCAGCTTGAAGCGCTCGGACGCCTCCTCGCCGGGGTTCACATCGGGATGGAGCTCGCGCGCCAGGCGCCGATACGCCTTCTTGATCTCATCGAGCGTCGCCTCGCGCGAGACGCCGAGGACCTCGTAGTGGTCAGCCACATTCGCCTTCCTGCCCGCAGTCAGCCGCGGGGATCGTGGGTGTGCGCGTCCGCGTCAGCGGCTGCTCTCGTCTTCTTCGAGCATCCGCGTGAGGTAGCGCGCGACGGCTCGTACCGCCGCGAGGTTGGAGGGGTAGTCCATGCGGGTGGGGCCCATGACGCCGACACGGGCGCGTGATCCGGTCGCGTCGTAGTCGCTGGCGACGACGGATGCCTCGGCCAGGCCGAAGGGCTCGTTCTCGCGCCCGATGCTCGCGGCGAGGCCGTTCTCGTCGGCGACCATCTCGCCCATGAGCCGGAGGATCGTGACCTGCTCCTCGATCGCCTCGAGCAGAGGGTAGATGCTCCCCCGGAAGTCCGCCTCGCGCCGGGCGAGGGTCGCGCTGCCGGCCATCACGAGCCGGTCCTGGCGGAACTCGTCGAGCTCTTCCGCGACGACCCGGACGATCGCCGCCGTCGCCGCCTCGTGCGGCGCGGTCATCGCCGCGGCGCTCTCGAGCCGATCCGCGATGCGCTGCAGGCCGTCGCGCACCGAGCGCCCGACCAGCAGCGTCCCGAGCTCGGCGCGGATCCGGCCGAGGTCCGCGTCGTCGAAGTCGTCGCGCACGAACGCCATGCGCTGCGACACCCGGCCGGTGTCGGTGACCACGATGACCAGCATCCGGCCGCCGCCCAGCTGCACGAGCTCGACATGCGACACGTTCGCCCGGGCGAAGGACGGATACTGCACGATCGCGACCTGGCCCGTCAGCTGCGTCAGGGCGCGCACGGTGCGGGCGAGCACGTCGTCGAGGTCGCCGGGATCGCCGAGGAACGACGAGATCGCCGTGCGCTGAGCGGAGCTGAGGGGCCGCACATCGGCGAGATGGTCGACGAAGACCCGATACCCCTTGTCGGTGGGAACCCGGCCGGAGGACGTATGCGGAGCCGCGATCAGGTCTTCATCCTCGAGGAGGGCCATGTCGTTGCGGATGGTCGCCGCAGACACGCCGAACGCATGGCGCTCGACGATCGCCTTGCTGCCGACGGGCTCGCGCGTGTCGACGTAGTCCTCGACGATGGCGCGCAGCACCTGGAGTCCGCGTTCGCTGACCATCCCGCCTCCTCACGCCGCTCTCTGGCACTCGCATGACTGGAGTGCCAATTCTACCGGATGCCCCGGCCTCTGGCGGGGAGCGGAACGCGCCGATCCGGGGGCGATGCCCTCAGTCCGTGAGCGCGCGCACCACGGCGTCGGCGAGCAGCCGGCCCCGGCGGGTGAGGACCACTCGGCCGTGGAGCGCAGACGGCCCGTCCACGAGCCCGTCGGCGATCAGTGCGGCGACCGCATGCCGGCCTTCGCCGAGCAGCTCCGACACCGGCAGCCCCTCGCGGATGCGGGTGCGCAGGAGGACGTTCTCGAGCCCGCGCGCCGTGGCGTCGGGCACCTCGCGCCCTGCGGCGGGCGACTCTCCCGCGGCGAGGCGCTGCGCGTACGCCGCCGGATGCTTCACGTTCCAGAACCGCACACCGCCGACATGGCTGTGCGCACCGGGACCGAAGCCCCACCAGTCCGTGCCCTGCCAGTAGGCGAGGTTGTGCCGAGACCGCTGGGCGTCGTTGCGCGCCCAATTCGACACCTCGTACCACTCGAATCCGGCGGCGGAGAGGAGATCGTCGACGAGCTCGTACATGTCGGCCTGGAGATCGTCGTCCGGCGCCGGCACCTCCCCGCGACGGATCTGCCGCGCCAGCTTGGTGCCGTCCTCCACGATGAGGGCGTAGGCGGAGATGTGATCGGGAGCGAGCTCGATCGCGGTCTCGACCGAAGCCCGCCATTCCGAGAGCGACTCCCCCGGCGCGCCGTAGATGAGGTCGAGGCTGACATCGAGGCCGGCCGCCCGCGCCGCCGCCACTGCCGTGCGCACGTTCGCGGGGTCGTGCGTGCGATCGAGCGCGGCCAGCACGTGCGGAACCGCCGACTGCATGCCGATGGACACGCGGGTGACCCCGGATGCCGCGAGCTCGGCGACGACCGCGTCGTTGACGGTGTCGGGATTGGCCTCGACCGTCACCTCGGCGCCGTCGGCGATGCCGAACGCCTGGCGCACGCCGTCCAGCATCCGCCCGAGGTCTCCGGGCGGGAGGAGGGTCGGCGTTCCGCCGCCGAAGAACACGGTCGATGCCGGGCGCAGCGCCCCAGTGCGCGCGAGGACCTCGCGCCCGAGCGCCACTTCGCGCAGCAGCGTGTCGGCGTACTGATCCTGGCGGGCCCCCCGCAGCTCATCGGAGGTGTACGTGTTGAAGTCGCAGTAGCCGCAGCGGACGCGGCAGAACGGCACGTGCAGGTACACCCCGAAGGCGGTCCCGGGGTCGATGGTCGTCCCGGGCGGGAACGAGCCGTCGGGCGGGACCGGATCGCCGAGAGGAAGCGCGGCGCCCATCAGACGCTCACGCGGGGGTCGTGTACAGCGGGGAGATCGCCCGCAGGTAACGGGTGAAGAGCTCGCGCCGACGGCGACGGATGAGTCCGGGAAGCGCCCTGTAGAGCATGCCGGCCGGCGCGTCGAACGCGCGGACGGTGAACCACACCTCGTCGTTGTCGTACCAGTCGATCATGAACGACTCCTCGCCGCTCACGACCGAATCGCCGACGGTGCCCAGGGCGAAGCCCACGCGTCGCGGCTCCTCGATCGCGAAGATCACGCGGAGCTCGGCATCCGCGCTCAATCCTTTGACTCGGCCGTCGACGCGGATGGTCGTACCGCCGCCGACGTACGGCGTGCCGTCCGCGTCGTAGCGCAGGTCGGACTCCGACCGGCTCGGCGCGATCGGGTGGCCGTCGACGTCGAAGCTCACCCCGGAGTACATCGGGCCGGAGGCGGGCCGCACGTCCTTGAGGGTGAGCCCGGCCCCGCGCTGCGCGGTCCACGACAGCAGGGCCTCGCTCGCCGCCTGGAAGCGCGCCTCGCCGCTGCCGATGCGCCATGATTCCTCG
The DNA here is from genome assembly GCF_034045255.1 of Microbacterium sp. CFBP9034. Taxonomy (NCBI): domain Bacteria; kingdom Bacillati; phylum Actinomycetota; class Actinomycetes; order Micrococcales; family Microbacteriaceae; genus Microbacterium; species Microbacterium sp. CFBP9034. The sequence goes on along the minus strand of NZ_JAXCWC010000001.1, from coordinate 1,996,771 downwards.
GCCGGGATGCTCCGCTCCGGCGGGAAGTGCATGAGATCCGCCGCCTGCGTCGCCCCCACGGCGGCGTAGTCGACGGTGTCGTCCCGGAAGTTCCCTCGACGCATGACGAAAGCCTACTTCGCGGTCTTTCCCTCGGTGTCGCCCGAGAGTGCGGCGATGAACGCCTCCTGGGGCACCTCGACGCGTCCGACCATCTTCATGCGCTTCTTGCCCTCTTTCTGCTTCTCGAGCAGCTTGCGCTTGCGCGAGATGTCGCCGCCGTAGCACTTGGCGAGAACGTCCTTGCGCATCGCGCGGATCGACTCGCGCGCGATGATGCGGGCGCCGATCGCCGCCTGGATGGGCACCTCGAACTGCTGGCGCGGGATGAGCTTCTTCAGGCGCTCGGTCATCAGCACGCCGTAGGCGTACGCCTTGTCGCGGTGCACGATGGCGCTGAACGCGTCGACCGGCTCACCCTGGAGGAGGATGTCGACCTTCACCAGGTCGGCCTCCTGGTCGCCGCTCGGCTCGTAGTCGAGTGACGCGTAGCCGGCGGTCTTGGACTTCAGGTGGTCGAAGAAATCGAACACGATCTCGCCGAGCGGCATCGTGTAGCGGATCTCGACCCGGTCCTCGCCCAGGTACTCCATGCCGAGCAGCGTGCCGCGCCGCGACTGGCAGAGCTCCATGATCGTGCCGACGTAGTCCTTCGGGGCGAGGATCGCCGCCTTGACCATCGGCTCGGTGACGCTGGCGATCTTGGTGCCGGACGGGAACTCGCTCGGGTTCGTGACCGTGAAGGACTTCTTGTCGTCCGTGATGACCTCGTACGTGACCGAGGGGGCCGTCGAGATGAGGTCGAGTCCGAACTCGCGCTCGAGGCGCTCCGTGATGATCTCGAGGTGGAGGAGACCCAGGAAGCCGCATCGGAACCCGAAGCCGAGGGCGACCGAGGTCTCCGGCTCGTAGTTGAGCGACGCGTCCGAGAGCTTGAGCTTGTCGAGCGCCTCGCGCAGCACGGGATAGTCGCTGCCGTCGATCGGGTAGAGGCCGGAGAAGACCATGGGCTTCGGATCGGTGTACCCGGGCAGCGCCTGCTTCGAGGGCTTCGCGGCGCTGGTGACGGTGTCGCCGACCTTCGACTGGCGCACGTCCTTCACCCCGGTGATGAGGTAGCCGACCTCTCCGACGCCCAGGCCCTTGGTCGGACTCGGCTCGGGTGAGGAGACGCCGATCTCGAGGAGCTCGTGCACGGCGCGCGTCGACATCATCTGGATGCGCTCGCGCGGGCTTAGCGTGCCGTCGATCATCCGCACGTAGGTGATGACGCCGCGATACGAGTCGTACACCGAGTCGAAGATCATCGCCCGGGTGGGGGCATCCGGGTCGCCCTTCGGCGCGGGGATCTGCTGCACCACGTGGTCGAGCAGCTCCTCCACGCCCATGCCGGTCTTGCCGCTGACCCGCAGGACGTCCTCCGGCTTGCCGCCGATCAGGCTCGCGAGCTCCTTGGCGTACTTCTCGGGGTCGGCGGCCGGCAGATCGATCTTGTTGAGCACCGGAATGATCTGCAGATCGTTCTCGAGGGCGAGGTAGAGGTTTGCGAGGGTCTGCGCCTCGATGCCCTGGGCCGCGTCCACGAGCAGGATCGCGCCCTCGCAGGCGGCCAGCGACCGGCTGACCTCGTAGGTGAAGTCGACGTGACCGGGCGTGTCGATCATGTTGAGCGCGTGGGTCACGCCGTCGACCTGCCACGGCATGCGCACGGCCTGGCTCTTGATCGTGATCCCGCGCTCGCGCTCGATGTCCATGCGGTCGAGGTACTGCGCGCGCATGTCGCGGTCGGAGACGACTCCCGTGATCTGCAGCATCCGATCGGCCAGCGTCGACTTGCCGTGGTCGATGTGGGCGATGATGCAGAAGTTGCGGATCAGCTCGGGAGGGGTCGCGGACGGCTCGAGAGGCTTCAGGGCGCGCGGTGACATATCCCGTCGATTCTACGGGTGAGGGGAGCCTCCACCCTGCGCGGTGGCTGTGTCAGGCCGGAGCGGGCAGTCGGCGGAGCCCTTCGAGCAGTGATTCCCGGTCGCTCGCGACGCACACGCGGATCCATCCCTCGCCGGACGCGCCGAACGCGGTGCCGGGCGCCACGGCGACGCCGGCCTCGTCGAGGAACCTCTCGCACCACGCCACGACATCGCCGCCGGACGCGTGCGAGACATCGATCCAGAGGTAGAAGGCGCCGGTCGGCGTGAGGTAGCCGATGCCGCGCCGGTTCAGCTCCGCCATCGCCGCTGCGAGATTGTCGCGGTAGTGCGCCGCCGCGCGCGCGACATCGGCCTGATCGCCGGCGAGTGCGGCCAGCGCCGCTCGCTGCGACGGGGCGTCGACGCAGCTCACGAGCGCCTCCTGCACCCGCAGCATCGTCGGGCGCCATCCGGGCGGCGTCACCAGCCAGCCGACGCGCGCACCCGTCATCGCGAACGTCTTCGATGTGGAGAACACCGTCAGCACGCGCCCGTCGGTGTCGAGAGTGTGCGGGCTGACGTGGGGCGCGCCCCACGTGAAGCGCTCGTACACCTCGTCGCTGATCACCCAGAGGTCGCGCCGCCGGGCCAGCTCCATGAGCTCCTCGAACGTGGCGCGATCGAACGTCGAGCCGAGCGGATTGGACGGTGAGTTCACGATGACGGCCCGCGTCCTCGGCGTCACCAGCGCCTCGAGCTCGTCGAGGTCCGGCTGGAACGCCCGTTCCGGGCGCAGCGCGTAGGGCACCGGCGTCGCCTGCAGCAGATGGGCGTTCATGGTGAAGGTGGTGTAGCCCGGATCGGGGACGAGCACCTCGTCCCCGTGCGCGAGCGTCAGCGCCATCGCCATGTGCAGCGCCTGCGTGGCCCCGACCGTCACCCACACCTGCTCGAGGTCGACGTGGATGCCGTTCTCCCTGGCGAGCTTGGCCACGATCGCCTCGCGCAGCGGCAGGATGCCGCCGTTGGGCGTGTACCGCAGATCGCCGCCGCGCCACGCCTCGGCCGCGACCTCGCGCACCGCAGGCCCGACGATCTCCCCCGGCTCCCCCACCGCGAGGATGATCGTGCCAGGCCGGCGCAGGGCCAGCTCGAGGATGTGCCGCACACCCGACCCGGGCATGCCTGCGATGTGGGCGGCGATCTCGGGCATGCCCGCCATGCTACGACGCCGGTCGGAGGCGTTGACTACCCTGAAGCGATGGTCGTCCAGGTGGTCCTCGTGCACGGCATCCGGACGTCCGCGACGATGTGGCGCTCCCAGGTCGACTATCTCGAGCAGCGCGGCAATCCGGTGGTGGCGGTGGATCTGCCCGGCCACGGGTCGCGCATGAGCGAGGAGTTCACCATCGAGGGGGCCTTCGCCACGATCGACGACGCGGTTCAGGAAGCCGCGACCCGGGGGCCGGTGCTGCTGTCGGGGCACTCGATGGGAGGGCTCCTCTGCGTCGAGTACGCCGGGCGGGAGGATCCCCCGCCCGTCGCCGGGTTCATCGCCGCATCCTGCACGTCGATTCCCCGCGGAGTCGGCCTCGCCACATACCGGGTGCTCACGCGCGGATTCGACTCGCTCCCCGACCGCGGGATGTGGCTGACGAACCGCATGCTCGACCGCATCCTCCCCGACGAGACCCGGCATGACTTCGGCGCCGGCGGATACGCGCTGGACGCGCAGGACATCGCGCTGCGCAGTCTCTCGGTCCTCGACCTGCTCACGGCACTCGGCCGGATCGACGTGCCGCTGTGGTTCGTCAACGGCCAGTACGACCAGCTCCGCATCAACGAGAAGCTGTTCCTGAGGATCGCGCCGCACGCCGAGCTCATCGTCGTCCCCCGCACCACCCATCACGTCACGGTGATGCGCCCCGAGGTGTTCAACGCCGTCCTGCACCTGGCGATCACGACACTCGAACGGACCTGATAGACTCGGTGATTGGCTTGCGTGTGGGTTCTGCCCTCACGACCGTCGAGAAGCAGCCCTCTTCCTGCCGCTCGGCACTCACATTCACTCCGAACGAAAGAACGTCGACACGTGGCGAACATCAAGTCGCAGATCAAGCGCAACAAGACCAACGACAAGGCGCACGAGCGCAACAAGGCCGTCAAGAGCGAGCTGCGCACGCAGGTGCGTCGCACCCGCGAGGCCATCGCCGCAGGCGACAAGGCCGCTGCCGAGCTGGCTCTCCAGAAGGCGACCAAGAAGCTCGACAAGGCCGTGAGCAAGGGCGTCATCCACCAGAACCAGGCCGCCAACCGCAAGTCGGCGATCGCCAAGCAGGTCGCGGCACTCTGACCGTCTCCGGTCGCTGAGCCCGCCTCAGTGCTGCGAAGGCCCGTCCCTCCGGGGGCGGGCCTTCGGCGTTGACGGCCGGCCCGCCAGGGGCCGGGCTCGCTGCTCCAGCCCGCTTCTACTCAGCCGCCGTAGGGTGCCTTCGTCGCGATGACGGTGATGAGCCGCTCGAGGGCGAACACGGAGTCCCGTGAACCGCCCTTGACCTCGGCATCCGCCCTCGCTGCGGCCTGGATCGCCATGCCCAGGGAGGTCTCGTTCCACCCGGTGAGGTCGCGGCGCGCTCGATCGACCTGCCAGTCCTTGAGACCGAGGCGTCCGGCCAGCGCCGCAGCCGGCTCGCGGTTGCCGGCCACGCGCGCCATGGTGCGCAGCTTCATGGCGATCGCCGCCACCAGCGGGACGGGGTCTGCGCCGGACGCCAGGGCGTGGCGGAGGGCGATCAGCGCATCGCCGTAGCGGCCCGCGATCGCCGTGTCGGCGACGGCGAACGCCGACGTCTCGACGCGACCGCCGTAGTAGCGCTCGACGACCTGCTCCGTGATGTCGCCCGGCACATCGGCGATGAGCTGCTGGCACGCCGCCGCGAGCTCGGTGAGATCGTCGGCGAAGGCGGAGACGAGGGCCCGCAGCGCCGGGGCGGCGATGCGCTTCTTGGCGATCTGGAACTCCCCCGCTGCGAAGTCGTAGCGGTCGGAGTCGCGTTTGATCGCCGGGCACGGGATCTCGACGCCCTTGCCCTCACCCGCCCGGACGGCGTCGAGGAGCTTCTTGCCGCGCACGGTCGCGCCGGTGTGACGCAGCACCACCGTCGCACCCTCCTGCGGCATCGCGAGATAGGACACCGCCTCGGACAGGAATGCGTCGGAGCACTTCTCGACGCCGGTCACCCGCACGAGCCTCGGCTCGCCGAACAAGGACGGCGATGTGAGGCCGAGCAGGGATCCTGGGGCGTAGTCGTCGGCGCGGAGGTCGGAGACCTCGAGGCTCGCGTCTTCGGCGCGCAGATAGTCGCGCACGCCGGCGATGGCGCGCTCGGCGCAGACGTCTTCGGGTCCGGACACGAGGACGATCGGTGCGGGCTGGGGGGAACGCCATGAGAGCTGCGGGATCGCGCTGCGCGCCGCCTTCGAAGGAGCGCGTCGCGCGGTCGATGCCATACGCTCAGCCTACCGAGCGCCTCCGACTCAGCCGCCGCGCTCCCGCCACACGGCCACTCCGGTCTCGCTCCCCCAGAGCGCCACGATCCCCTCGACGTCGGTCCGGGCGATTCGGGCACCGACGCCGGACAGCACGGAGAGGATCTCCTCCCGCGGGTGCCCGTAGTCGTTGTCGGCGCCCACGGTCACGAGCGCCACCGCGGGTCGTGCCGTGGCGTAGAGCGCGGCATCCTGATCGGCACTGCCGTGGTGCGCGACCTTGACGATCGCGTAGGGCGGATCCAGTGCGCCGGATGCCACCAGTGCGCGCTGCGGCGACGCCGACAGGTCTCCGAGGAGCAGCGTCGGCGGGATGCCGCCGCCCCGCACATCGAGGATCACGCTGGCGTCGTTGCCGGCCGTGAAGGCACGACTCTGCGGCGGCGGCCACACCACGCGCCAGCGCGCCGCACCCAGGGCGCCGGTCACCCCCGCACGGGCGTCGACCATCCGGGCACCGCCCTCGGCCAGCTCGTAGAGGAGGTGCTCGTCCTCGGCGAGGGCGGGCCCGTGCAGCACCGTTCCCACCCGTCCTACGACCGCGGGGACGCCTCCGGCATGGTCCAGGTCGAAGTGCGTGAGCACCAGGAGGTCGAGGTGGTCGATCCCCGCCCGATCGAGACAGGTCGTCAGCGGCTCGGGCGCCGGCCCGGTGTCGACGAGCGCGACCACGCCGCCCGACCGGAGCAGCACGGCGTCCCCCTGTCCGACGTCGCACGCGAGCACGCTCCACTGCGACGGGAGCGTCCATCGCCCGGCGACCGAGGTGAGCAGGCCTCCCCCGCCGATGATGCCGGCCACGACGGCGACGATGACGGCGGAGGCGAGGCGCGCAGCGCGGCGAGGCCGGGTGGAGCGCCGCAGCGCCACGAGGAGCCCGACCGCGAGGCCCACCGCGCCGAGGGCGGCCGCACCCGGCCACCCCTCGAGCCACGGGACGAGATCGCCCGGAAGCGCGCTGATCGTGGTGGCGGTGGCGGCGATCCAGGATGCCGGCACCCATGCCAGGGCGGCGAGGCCGTCCTGCAGCCACGGGAGGGGCGCAGACAGGCACGCGGCGAGGCCGATGACGGTGGCGACGGGCGCGGCCGGAGCGGCCAGGAGATTCGCCACGACGCCGTACACCGGCACCTGGGGCGCGATCAGCACGAGCAGCGGCCCGCACGCCAGCTGGGCGGCCAGCGGCACGGCCAGAGCCAGCGCCAGCGCGCGGGGCAGACCGCGCGCGAGCCCCCCGGCGAGTGGCCGGGCGAAGAGCAGCAGCGAGGCGGTCGCGACCGACGACAGGGCGAACCCGAGGGATCCGGCGAGCCAGGGATCGACGACCAGCAGCACCCCCACCGCGAGCGACAGGATCGCCATGCCCGCGCCGGGCCGTCCGAGGAGCACCCCGAGCATCGCGACCGCCGCCATCACCCCGGCGCGGACCACGCTGGGCTCGGGAGTGACGAGCACGACGAAGCCGACGAGGGCCACGAGACCGGACGCCACCCGCAGGCTGCGGCGAGCTCCTGCCGCCGCTGCGGCCGCGAAGGCCAGTCCGACGACGAGGGCGCAGTTCGCGCCGGAAACGGCCGTCAGGTGCGACAGGGAGGACTCCTTCATGGCCGTGTCGAGCTCCGCGTCCACAGCCGATGTGTCCCCCACCGCGAGACCGGGCACGAGGCCGGCGCCGTGGCCGGGCAGGCGCTCCGCCGCCGCCACGAGCCTCTGCCGCAGCGCTGCCGTGGTCGAGGCCACCCCGGCTGGCGCCACTCGCACGTCCACTCCGCGCGTTGCGCTCACCACGAGTACCGCCCGCTCCCCCGGCCGGGAGGCACTCGCGGTACCCCGGGCGACGATGACCGCACCCACGTCCAGCAGGCGCCGGTCGGAGACATCGTCCGGCGCGACCCGCACCACGATCTCGACGAGAACCGAGCGCGACTTCTCGCCGGTCTCGATCCTCGTCGCGAGGGCGTCGAACGCCAGCGCGCCGTCGATCCGGCGCTCGACCTTGCCGACGACGGTCGCGGCGACCTCGATCGCCCGTCCGCCCGTCAGCTCGCGTGCAGCCCCGGCGTCGCGAGCGGGCTGCGCGGAAGCGACATGGGATGCCGCGGCCGCCGCAATGCCGAGGGCCAGCACAACGACCAGCGCGGCGTGGCCGGCAACGCGGCGCCCCGGCCTCCTCGAGCGGGCGGCGGCCCCTGCGAGGAGGGCGAGCACGGCGAGCCACAGCACGCCGGCGAGGGCCGGAGCGGCATCCGGAATGTGGATCGCGCAGAGCGCGACGGCCCACGTCCCCGCCGCGACCGGGACGAGCCTCAGGGTGAGCCGCAGCGGCACCGCTCAGACCGTCACGAGGTCGCGGAGGGACTCGAGCATCTTGTCGCCGATCCCCGGCACCGCGAGCAGGTCTTCGATGCTCGTGAAGCGCCCGTTCGCGTCGCGCCAGTCGATGATGCGCTGCGCCATGGCCGGCCCGATGCGCGGCAGCGTGTCGAGCGCGGCGATGTCGGCCGTGTTGAGGTCGACCCGCCCATCCCCCGCCGATTCGGGGCCGGGAGCGACGGCTTCTCCGACGGCCGGCACGTGCAGCTGCTCGCCGTCGGCGATCGGGCGCGCCAGGTTGACGGCCGCCTCGTCGGCGTCCGCGCCGAATCCGCCGGCGGCCGCCACCGCATCGACGACGCGGGCGCCCTCGTGCAGGACGTAGAGACCGGGCACGGCCACGGCTCCCGAGAGGTGCACGTACAGCGCCGCCGGGGTCGCGGCATCCGTCCGTCCTTCGCCGTCGACGACGACCTGCTCCACCGGGGTCGTCGCGCCCCGGAGGATGCCGATCCCCACCGTGACGGCGAGGGCGGCGATCACCAGCACCACGACGGCGCCGAGCCCCAGCCGGCGCCCGGGCGCCGCGCGCTCGGCGTCGCGGGCGGCAGTCACACCCTCACGCTAGGGCGCCCGCCGACCTCGGGAACCGGTGCCACCGGGGCTTGTGGAGGCCAATGTGCGCGGGTGCGCCGGGGAGGAGCCGCGGCGGACGGATCAGTGCGTGCTGAAGCTGACGACCTTCGGCGCGCGCACGACGGCGCGGGTGATCTCGCGGCCGGCGAGCGAGCGCACCACGCGCTCATCCGCACGAGCCAGCCGCTCGAGCTCGGCGGCATCGATCCGCGCAGGAACCTGCAGCGTGGCGCGCACCTTCCCGTCGATCTGCACCACCGAAGTGACGGTGTCCTCGACGAGGAGGGTCGGGTCGGCGTTGCGCCACGGGACGAGCCCGACGAAGCCGTCGTAGCCGAGGATCTCCCACATCTCCTCCGCGAGGTGCGGAGCGAAGAGGTCGAGGATCATCGCGGTCGCCTCGGCCGACTCCCGCACCGCGGGGTCGGCGGGGCCGGCGCCGGAGTCGATGGCCTTGCGCGTGGCGTTGACGAGTTCCATCAAGCGGGCGACGACGACGTTGAACTTCGTCTGCTCGACGAGGCCAGGGGCATCCGCGAGCAGTCGATGAGTCACGCGGCGCAGCGCCGTGTCACCCTCCGCCCAGATGACGTCGGGATCGCTCGTGACGTCCTGCGCGACGCGCCAGGCGCGCGCCAGGAACTTCTGAGCACCCGTCGTGGAGACGTCCTCCCAGTTGATGTCGTCCTCGACCGGACCGGCGAACGCGATCGCGACGCGCACGGCGTCGGCGCCCGGGTCGACCATGCTGGCTGCGAACTCGACGAGGTTGCCCTTGCTCTTGGACATCTTCGAGCCGTCCAGCAGCACCATGCCCTGATTGATCAGGCTGGAGAACGGCTCGGTGAACTCCACGAGCCCCATGTCGAACAGGACCTTGGTGATGAACCTCGCGTACAGCAGGTGCAGGATCGCATGCTCGACGCCGCCGATGTACGAGTCGACCGGAGCCCACTTGTTCGCCTCGCGGGGCGGGAACGCCTGGGTCTCGTCCGACGCGGCGAGGAAGCGCAGGAAGTACCACGAGCTGTCGACGAACGTGTCCATCGTGTCGGGGTCGCGCAGTGCGGGTTCGCCGGTCTCGGGGTCCACGGTCTGCATCCACTCGGTCGCCCCGCCGAGAGGCGAGGTCCCCTTGGGAGCGAGGTCGAGCCCCTGGACGTCGGGGAGGGTGAGCGGGAGCTGGTCCTCCGGTACGGGCACGATGCGCCCGTCCTCGGTGTGGATCATCGGGATCGGCGTGCCCCAGAACCGCTGACGCGAGATCAGCCAGTCGCGCAGGCGGTACGACTTGGCGGCCCGGCCGGTCCCTGCGGCGGCGAGCTGCTCGACCATGCGCGCGATGGCGTTGCGCTTGGACAGGCCGTCGAGGGTGCCCGAGTTGATCATGCGACCCTCGCCCGTGAGAGCGATGCCGGTCTTGGCGGGATCGATCGAGTCGAGCGGTGATTCCTCCCCGCCCGGGTCGATCGGCACACCGTCGTCGTCGAGCTCGATGATCGGGATCGCCCCGGTGACCGGCGCGGTCGTGTCCACCACGACCTTCACGGGCAGGTCGAACGCGCGTGCGAAGTCGAGGTCGCGCTGATCGTGGGCGGGCACGGCCATGACCGCGCCGTGACCGTAATCGGCCAGCACGTAGTCGGCCGCCCAGATCGGGAGCCGCTCGCCGTTGACGGGGTTGATCGCGTAGCGCTCGAGGAAGACGCCGGTCTTGGGGCGATCGGTGCTCTGGCGCTCGATGTCGGTCTCGCGCTGCACGCTCTCGAGGTAGTCCTGGAAGCGCATGCGCACGGCGGTCGACGATCCTGCCGCGAGCTCGGCGGCGAGGTCGCTGTCGGGGGCCACCACGAAGAACGTCGCACCGTGAAGCGTGTCGGGGCGGGTCGAGAACACCGTCACGCGACCCTCGCGGCCCTCGATCTCGAACTCGATGTCGGCGCCGACCGAGCGGCCGATCCAGTTGCGCTGCATCCGGATGACCTTCTGCGGCCAGAAGCCCTCGAGCTGGTTGAGGTCGTCGAGCAGTCGGTCGGCGTAGTCGGTGATCTTGAAGTACCACTGGGTGAGCTTCTTCTTCACGACCTCGGCGCCGCAGCGCTCGCACCGGCCGTCCACGACCTGCTCGTTGGCGAGCACGGTCTGGTCGTTGGGGCACCAGTTGACCGGGCTCTGCTTGCGGTACGCGAGCCCGCGCTCGTACAGGCGCTGGAAGAGCCACTGGTTCCACCGGTAGTAGCCCGGGTCGCTCGTGTGGAGGATGCGGCTCCAGTCGTACGAGGAGCCGTACTCGCGGAAGCTCTTCTTGTGCTGGTCGATGTTGGCGTAGGTCCACTCACGCGGATCCGCTCCCCGCTGGATCGCCGCGTTCTCGGCCGGGAGGCCGAAGGAGTCCCAGCCGATCGGGTTCAGAACGTTGTAGCCGCGGTGGCGCCAGAAGCGCGCCACGACGTCGACGTAGGCGTAGCTCTCGGCGTGCCCCATGTGCAGGTCGCCGGAGGGGTACGGGAACATCCCGAGCACGTACTTGCGGGGGCGCGTGTCCTCGTCCCCGCCGGCGCGGAACGGGTCCTTCTCGGCCCACCGCGCCTGCCACTTCTGCTGGATCGCATAGGCGTCGTAGCCGCCTTCTGCGGGCACGGCGGCGTCGAGCGAGGGAGTGTGTGACACGGGGAGAACCAATCGAAGGAAGCCGGGGGTGCGCAGAGCGCGGTGTCCAGGTTACCGGACCGGCGTCCTCACCAGCCGGGTGGGAGCGCCGCGCCGAGCGCGGCCAGCGGCCCTCGCGCCTTGATGCCCACCTCCGCGACCTCGGCTGCGGCATTCGATCGCCACGTGATCCCGCCGCCGGCGCCGACGTACGCGCCCCCGGGGTGCACGACGATCGAGCGGATCACCATGGCGAGGTCGAGCGCGCCATCGTCGCCGACCCAGCCGAAGCAGCCCGCGAAAACCCCGCGCGGAGCGCCCTCGAGCTCGTGCAGGATCGTCATGGCCGAGAGTTTGGGCGCGCCGGTCATGCTTCCGGCCGGGAAGGCGGCGTCGAGGAGCTCGCCGACCGAGACGCCGGCCCTGAGCGTTCCCGAGACGGTGCTCACGAGCTGGTGGACCGCCGGATAGGACTCCACCGCGAGGAGCGCGTCCACGCCGACCGAGCCCGCATCGCACACGCGGGAGAGGTCGTTGCGCATCAGGTCGACGATCATGACGTTCTCGGCGCGCTCCTTCTCGTCGGTGCGAAGCTCCTCGGCGAGAGCGGCATCGGCGGCGGCATCGGCACTGCGGGGGCGGGTGCCCTTGATCGGACGCGTGCGCACGACTCCCCGCTCCACCTCGAGGAACCGCTCCGGGCTCGCACTGGCGAGTGCGATCGGACCGGAGCGCACCAGCCCCCCATGGTGCGCCGGAGTCGCGGCACGGAGCCGCCGGTAGGCGTCGAGCGGATCGACAGTCGTCACGCTCTGCCCCCGTGACGGCGGATCCTGCAGAGCCTTCGGCGCCTCGATCTCGAACCGGGTCGTCAGGCACAGCTGGTACGCGTCGCCCTCGCGGATCGCGTCACGGCAGCGCTCGATCCGCAGCGCGTAGTCCTCCGCCGTGTGACGCTGGTGCGCGACGGCAGGGGGTGCCGGCGCGAGGGGCGGGGCCGAGGCGACGTCGATCCGGGCGACGGCGGATGCGAGCTCCGCCACGGCGTCCGGCGCGGCGACCGCCCAGCAACGGCCCGCGGCGTGGTCGAACGCCACGAACCGCGACACCCGGATCCACTGCTCCGCCGACGTGTCGGCGTCGAAGTGCGCGGGGGCGCCGGCCCCGGCAGCGGCGTGGTCGTAGTCGAGCCACCCCACCCACCCGCCGCGGAAGCGCCCGGCCGGCCAGGCCTCCCACTCGGGCGAGGTGCAGTCGACCGCCCGGACGGCGTCGGGGTCGTTCTCGGGCTCACCGGTGCCGACCCAGCTCCAGCCGTCCTGGGCGGAGGGGCCGGCGTCGAGCCAGAAGGCGTCATCGTCCCCGGCGTGCAGCGCCAGGAACACGGATGCCGGGTCCACCCACCGCGTCAGCTCCAGGGCGACGAGGGGCTCCGACATCTTCCCAGGCTAGAGGGCGGGCGGTCGTTCTAGGCTCGTGGCGTGAACGAGTTCCTGACGTGGCTGCTCGACGCCGTTCAGAGCGTCGACCCGATCGTCAGGACACTGCTCGCGGGCCTGGCCATCATGCTCGAGACGAGCGTGCTCATCGGTCTGGTGGTGCCCGGTGACACGATCGTGATCGTGGCCGCCACGGCGGTCGCCTCACCGCTCGAGGGCGTGCTGCTGGGCGTCGCCGTCGTCATCGGCGCGCTGATCGGCGAGAGCATCGGGTTCTGGCTGGGCCGCTACCTCGGGCCCAAGATCCGCCATTCCCGCCTGGGACGGAGGATCGGCGAGACGAACTGGGAGCGCTCGGAGCGCTACCTGCGCCGCCGGGGCGGCCCGGCGATCTTCCTCTCCCGCTTTCTCCCGGTCCTCCACTCGCTCGTGCCCCTCACGGTGGGCATGAGCGGCTACTCGTACAAGCGGTTCCTCGCCTGGACCGTACCGGCCTGCGTGATCTGGGCGAGCCTGTACATCTCGGTGGCAGCCGTGGCCGCGGGCACCTACCGCCAGCTCGCCGACCAGCTGCACTACGCCGGCTACATCTTCGTGGCCGTGATCGTCGTCTTCCTCCTCCTCGTCTTCGTCGGCAAGAAGATCATCGAGCGCCTCGAGCGCCGGCACCTCGACCACGCACACGACGAGACGACCACTCGTGCAGGTCTCATCGAGGAGGACGTGGAAGACTGAGAGGATGCCCGAGAACGCATCGACGACCCCTCGCACCAAGGTGCTGTGGTTCGCGCGACTCGAGTACCGCTTCCACTCATGGCGCGAGCGACGCGCCCGGCGGCGGGGCCACACGCCCACCGTGGCCGCGTTCCCGGGCTACGCCGGCCCGGGCTGGGTGCGGGTGCTCGGCCGCGTCATGATCGTCCCGCCCGTCAAGCGCACCGAGTCCGGCGAGTACGCCAGCGTCCGAGGCTGGCGGAGCTTCGTCGCGGTGCCGATCGGCTACGCGCAGGTCACCGTGACGATCGCGGGGATCGACCACGACGTGGTCGCCGACCGCGGCGGCGTGATCGACGTGCGACTGCCCGCGACCCTCGAGCCGGGTTGGCAGACCTTCACGATGTCGGTCGAGGGCGGCGAGCCCATCGAGACCCGCGCCTTCGTCGTGGCGCCCGACGTGACGTTCGGCGTCGTGTCCGACGTCGACGACACGGTCATGGTCACGGCGCTCCCCCGCCCGCTGCTCGCCGCGTGGAACTCCTTCGTGGTCGACGAGCACGCCCGTCAGCCGGTCCCCGGAATGGCCGTGCTCATGGAGCGGGTGGTGCGCGAGAACCCCGGCGCGCCTGTCATCTACCTGTCCACCGGCGCCTGGAACATCGCACCCACGCTCATGCGATTCCTCCGCCGCCACCTGTTCCCGCCGGGCGCGCTGCTGCTCACCGACTGGGGTCCGACCCACGATCGGTGGTTCCGCAGCGGCAAGGCGCACAAGCTCTCCAACCTGCGGCGGCTCGCGGAGGAGTTCCCCCACGTGCGGTGGCTGCTGATCGGAGACGACGGGCAGCACGACGACGAGCTGTACACGACCTTCACCGCCGAGCACCCGGAGAGCGTGGTCGGGGTCGCGATCCGGCGGCTGTCACCCGCCGAGGCCGTGCTCGCGGGTGGGCGGACCGCCGTGAACGACCACAGCGCGGTGGCGGTCCCGTGGGTGACCGAGTCGGACGGCGCGGGGCTCCTCGAGCGTCTCGAGGACGTCGGCGTCGTCCCGCACTGACGTCGGAGCCCCCGCGTAGGCTGACCGCATGTGCGGACGCTTCGTGGTGGCCAGTGCCGGATCAGAGCTCGTCGGCGTGCTGCGGGTCGACGTCGAAGGGGACGACCTCCCCGAGCCGTCGTACAACGTCGCCCCGACCTCGCAGGCGGCGATCGTGCTCGACTCCATCAAGGAGGAGCTGCCGGTGCGACGACTCGAGAGCGCCCGCTGGGGTCTCGTCCCCGGCTGGGCGAAGGATCCGAAGATCGGCGCGCGTGCGTTCAACGCCCGCGCCGAGGAGCTGGAAGACAAGCCGATGTTCCGCTCGGCCCTCGAGAAGCGCCGCGCCGTGGTGCCCACATCGGGCTACTACGAGTGGAAGACCGACGACGGCGTCAAAGTCCCGCACTACATCCACCCGGCTGACGGATCGCCGCTCTTCATGGCAGGCCTCTACGAGTGGTGGCGCGACAAGTCGAAGGCCGACGACGACCCCGACCGCTGGCTGCTCAGCTTCACGATCCTCACGCGCGACGCGATCGGGCGCCTCGGGTCGATCCACGACCGGATGCCGCTGTTCCTCGACCCCGACCACGCGGATGCGTGGCTCGACCCGACCACCGACAACGTGCGTGACGTGCTCGATGCGGCTATCGACGCCGCCCCGGCCCTCGCCGAGACGCTCGACGACCACGTGGTGTCGAAGGCCGTCGGCAACGTGCGCAACAACTCCCCCGAGCTCATCGAACCCGCAGGGGACTGACCCCGCTCCGGGCCGGTGTTCGGACGGCACGCGTATCCTCGAACGGTGCCGATCGCCCCACCCCGTCCCGCCGTGCTGAGCGCGGCGGAGTGGCGCGCCCGCGAGGAAGCCCATGCCGCGCGCGCCGACGAGATGACCGCCGCGCACCGGGCCCGCGCGTCACGCGGGGAGCGGCATCCGGTCGAGGATTTCCTCTTCACGTACTACTCGTACAAGCCGGCCCTGCTGCGCCGCTGGCACCCCGGCGCGGGCAGGGAGCTGGCGGATGCCGCGGCCACCCCGCGTGCGCAGTGGCGGTGGTACGCGTCCGGTGACGCTCCGGGCTCGCTGGTCGTCGACGCGATCGCGATGCGTCAGGACCGAGGCGCTCTCATCACGAACATCGGCCGGATCCTGCGGGCGACCGCGAACCGGACGGGCAGCTTCGGCTGCTTCGGCCTGCACGAGTGGGCAATGGTGTACCGCGAGCCCGGCCACCGGCACGAGGTGCCCCTGCGACTCGGTCAGACGGCGACGGACGCCGTGGTCGAAGCGCACGACCTGCGATGCACCCACTTCGATGCGTTCCGGTTCTTCACCCCGGAGGCCGCGCCGCTCAACCGTGACGAGCCCTCCCGCGAGCGACAGGCCGACCTGGAGCAGCCCGGCTGCCTGCACGCCGGGATGGACCTGTACAAGTGGGCGATGAAGCTCGGACCCCTCGTGCCCGGGGAGCTGCTGCTCGACGCGTTCGCGCTGGCCCGTGACATCCGGACGCTCGACATGCGGGCATCGCCCTACGACCTCACGGCGTGGGGTTATGACCCGGTGCCGATCGAGACCGCACAGGGCAAGGCCGAGTACGTGGCCGCGCAGCGGGTGTTCGCGGAGCGCGGCCGGGCGCTGCGTGCCGGGCTGCTCGACGTCATCGACGCCGACTGACTCAATCCACCGGGGCGCAGTCCGCGCACGGCATCAGGCCCCGCCCGTCGGCGGCGAGCCCCATGCGCAGCACAGCGACCCTCGTCGCCGCCTCGTCGAGCCGCTGGGGATCGAGCTCTCCGGACTCCACGGCCGCGACGATGCCGTCCACGATGTCCGGCGCGGTCCGGGCGTTCGAGAACATGACTGCGAGCACGAGGTCGTTCCCGGCGGCGAGGGCAGAGACGGCATTGGCGACGGGATCGGCGTAGGCGGCGACGCCGGAGCCCTGCAGCATGCCGAGGTCGTCCGTCACGGCGACGCCCCCGAATCCGAGCTCCTCCCGCGCGATGCGGTGCCATTCGGCGGACAGGCTCGCGGGCGCCGGGTCGACCGCGGTGTAGGCGAGGTGGCCGAACATGAGCAGCGCCGCACCGGCGTCGATCCCCGCCTCGAACGGCAGGGCATCCGCTGCCCGCCACCGGGCCTTCGACATTCCGCTCGACGGGATGCCGCTGTGCGAGTCGCCCGGCGCCGCGCCGTGCCCCGGGAAGTGCTTGAGCGTCGACAGCGACTCAGGCGCCTCGCCCTCGACCGCCGCAGCGACACGCTCCGCCGCCGCCTTCGGCGAGGTCCCCAGCGCGCGACGGTAGATGAACGAGCCCGGGTCGTCGGTCTGGTCGGCCACGATGCCGAAGTTGACGCCGATCCCCGCCCGCTGCACGAGCCCCCCGCGGCCCGCGAACGCCTGCTGTGCCGCGGCGGCCGGTTCCCCCTTGAGTGCGAGGGCCGAGGCGAACGCGTCCCCTCCGAGCCGGGAGACGTCTCCGCCCTCCTGGTCCACGGCGATCAGCGGAGGAAAGGCGGGGTCGACCGTCAGTCCGGCCGTGACGGCCCGCACCGCCGCCTCTCCGTCCGGGATGTTGGCCCCCATCAGGATGAAGCCCCCGATGCCCGTCTCCTCCATGTAGTCGCGCAGCGCGGCGGCATCCGTGGTCGGGATGTGTCCCATCACGACCGACGCCGCCTTCTCACGCACCGACATGGCGGCCACCCGAGCGGATGCCGCTGCCTCCAGGTCGCCGTCCGTCGCGGCTTCGACCCGCACCGTCCCGGCATCCGGCGACTCTGCGTCCGCGGACGAAGCGGTGGTCGCAGCCAGCGAGAGCACCGCGCCGAGGGCGATGCCCGCGGCGGCGACCCGGTGCGCAGCTCTCACCCGTCCAGCCTAGGCGCGCGTCGGGCTCGCCGCCTGGGCACCGCCTGGGCACCCGTGGGCCGGGCGTATCAGCCGCAGGTGGAGAAGCCTCCTTCCCACCGAGCGAGGAGGCCGCCATGGGCACCAACTACTCCGGGATCACGCGCCTGGTCGACGACGACGCCGCCGCCGGCAAGCGATGCGCCGACCGCGTGCTGGCGATGCGCACGACGCTGAGGCCGCTCCGCGAGCGCCGTGACGACTCACGGCTGCTCCTGGCGACCTGGAACATCCGCGACTTCGACTCGGGCAAGTTCGGCATGGGCCCCCGCCTTCCGGAGAGCTTCTACTACATTGCCGAGATGCTGTCCGGGTTCGATCTCATTGCCGTGCAGGAGGTCAGTCGCGACCTCGCGCCGCTGCACCGGGTGCTCGACATCCTCGGCCGCGACTGGGACTTCATCGCCACCGACATCACCGAGGGCCGAGGCGGCAACGGCGAGCGGATGGCCTTCCTGTTCAACCGCGACCGCGTGCGCTTCCGCAACATCGCCGGCGAGATCGTCCTCCCCGAGGGCCAGCTCGTGGTCGGGAACAGCGGGGCGGGCGCCGACGAGACCGACCGCGGACTGCAGTTCGCCCGCAGCCCCTTCCTGGTGTCGTTCGCATCCGGCTGGTTCACGTTCTCGCTGTGCACGGTCCACATCTACTTCGGCGACGACACCGGAGCGCCGCTCGAGCGCCGCATCGCCGAGATCGACCGGCTCGCGGCGTTTCTGGCGAAGCGCCAGGACGATGCCCCGCGCCCCGCTGCAGGAGGGGTGGGGAACGTCGAGAACGTCATCGCACTCGGCGACTTCAACGTCGTCAGCCCGCAGCACGGCACGATGCAAGCGCTGCTGCGGCACGGCTTCGAAGTGCCCGCCGCGATCGACGGGTCGCGGATCGCCGACCGGGATCACTTCTACGACCAGATCGCGACACGGGTGAAGGACGACCGGTTCCAGGTCACAGCGGGGGGTATCGAGGCGCCGTTCGCCGACGTGTTCCGCGACGAGGACCTCGAGGTCTACCGTCCGTACTTCGAGCACACGATTCCCCCGGGCGCCGACGACGCCGGCGTCCGCACGGCCTACCGCGCGTGGCGCACCTGGCAGATGTCGGACCACTCGCCGCTGTGGGTGGAGATCCGCACCGACTTCGCCGACGAGTACCTTCGGCCGATCGCCGAGCGCTGATGCTCAGTGCCGCGCGACGATGGCTGCGGCATCCGTCCCCACGGGGAGCACGCCGTACTGGGACCCCCGGTCCTCCCCCAGCCGTGCGGCGATGAACACCTCGGCATCGAGGCTCGGCGCGTGGCGGAGCATGAGGGACGCCTGGAACGCCACGGCGAGCGACTCGGTGAGCCGGCGCGCCTGGGACTGCGCCTCTCCCGCATCGGCGCCACGTAGCGACGTCAGCAGCCCGAGTGCGCGCTCGACGTGGCGGTCGAGAAGAGCCGAGGCACCCGCGGTCACCGTGAGCTCGTCGGCGAACGCGTCGGCGGAGTCGGGGTCGCGGGTGAGCGCGCGCAGCACATCGAGCGCGATGACGTTGCCCGAACCCTCCCAGATCGCCATGACGGGCTGCTCGCGATAGCGCCGCGCGAGAGGGAATCCCTCGGTGTAGCCGTTGCCGCCGAGGCACTCGAGCGCCTCGTACGCGTGCTGCGGCCCGCGCTTGCACACCCAGTACTTCGAGATCGGAGTCGCCAGGCGCCGGAGGGCCACGTCACGATCGGATGCCTCGGCCTCGAACAGCTGGGCCAGGCGCAGGCCTGTGAGCGTCGCGGCCTCGGTGTCGACGGCGAGATCGGCCAGCACACCGGTCATCGCCGGCTGATCGACGAGGAGCGCGCCGAACGCCTCTCGGCCCCGGGCGTGCCACACCGCTTCCGCGACCGACTGCCGCATGCCGGCGGCGGTGCCCAGGACGCAGTCGAGCCGCGTCCGCTGGACCATCTCGATGATCGTCCGGACCCCCCGCCCGGGCTCGCCCAGGACGAACCCGACGGTGCCGTCGAACTCGACCTCCGCCGAGGCGTTCGACCTGTTGCCGAGCTTGTCCTTGAGCCGCTGCAGCCGGAAGACGTTCCGCATCCCGTGCGGCAGCATCCTCGGCACGAACAGGCAGGAGAGGCCCTCGTCCTTCCCGCCCCGGTGCGTCTGCGCGAGCACCAGGAACCCGTCGGACATCGGGGCCGAGCAGAACCACTTGTGGCCGGTCAGCTGATAGGCGTGCCCGCCCATCGAGACGCCGAGCGTCGTTCCGGCGCGCACGTCGGATCCGCCCTGCTTCTCCGTCATCGCCATGCCGATCAGGGCGCTGCTCTTCTGCTCGGTCGTCAGCCGCGGGTCGTACTCGCGTGCGAGCAGCCGAGGCAGCCACTCGTCCGCGACCCACGGCGAGTCGGCGATCGACGCGACGGCGGCATGCGTCATCGACACCGGGCAGGCGTGGCCCGGCTCGACCTGCGCGAAGAGCATGAAGGTCGCCGCACGTGCGACGTGCGCCCCGGGCCGCGGGTCCGCCCACGCCGAGGTGTGGGCGCCGTGAGCGAGGGCCTCGGCGATGACCCGGTGGTAGGACGGGTCGTACTCGACCTCGTCCAGCCGGAACCCCCACCGGTCATGCGCCTGCAGTGTGGGGGTGTGCACGTTCGCGAGCTCGGCGTCGCGCTGGAAGTCCGCCGACCCGACCCGTGCGCCGACGTCTCGGAGCGATTCGTCGGCCCACCCCGCCCCGAACGCGTCGACCGCGGCCACGAGGGGCGCATTGAGCGCGTACTCGTTCACGTCCACACGCCACGGCGGCTGGTTCTCGACATAGTGCGTCGCGGCGCCGATCACACGCTGGCCCCGCGAGAACGTCGTCATGCCCGCTCCGGCTCCTCGGCGAAAGCCAGGGCATACTGCTCCTCGAAGGTGAGCGGGGCGCGTGTGACGATGTCGTGCACGAACTCCAGCTTGCGACGCACGGGCACCGGAATCCTGAAGGGGTAGAGGTCGCCGAAGCCCATCGCACGGTTGATCCGGTTGAAGCCCTGCGACATCCACTCCCAGTCGGTGAGCAGCCGCTGGATGGGCTCGGAGCGGTAGGACTCGAGAGGGACGACGTCGGTGTCGCGCAGATTCGACACCGATGCGTCGAGATTGATGCCGATCACGGCCGCCGTCTGAAGGGTTCCGGTGATGTGGAGGTAGTGCGCCCACGTCTCCGCGAAGTCCTCCCAGGGATGCATGGTGGCGTACTCCGAGATGAAGCTCTCTTTCCAGTTCGCCGGTGCGCCGAGCTTGTAGTGTCGCGAGATCGCGTCGCGGTAGCTCTCGCGCTCATCGCCGAACAGCGCACGGCAGCGAGCCCACAGGTCGTCGTCCGTCAGCAGGACGTTCTGGAAGTAGTGTCCGACCTCGTGGCGCAGGTGGCCGAGCATGGTGCGGTATGGCTCCCCGAGCCTCACCCGAAGGGCCTCGCGCCGGTCGTCGAGGCTCTCCGCCAGGTCGATCGTGATGATGCCGTTCGAGTGGCCGATCATGACGCGCTTGCCGTCGGAGAGGCTCGAGATGAGATCGAAGCCCAGGCCGCCCTTGCGGACGTCCCACGGCACGATGGGCAGCCCGAGGTCGCCGAGCTGGAGGAGCAGTCGCCGCTTCGCCTCTTCCGTCTTGGCGAGCTTCTCCAGCGCGACCGTGTCGTCGGCCGCCGGTCGCCGCCGGGTGAGCCGGCACGAGAAGCAGCGGCCGGCGGGCGCGTCGTCGCGGACCAGCCAGTTGCAAGACCATTCCCGATTGGAGCACGTGTACCAGGCACGGCCTTCGATATCGGCCCTGCCGTTGCGAACACCGTGGAAGAGGCGCGTCTCGATGTTGTAGCCGAGCTCGCCTTCGCAGTTGGGGCACGTCAGTGTGTCCAGGTAGACGAAGTGGCGGCAGTGCGGACAACGAGGCTGTGAGCTCACGGATTCACCGTAGCGCGCCCCGGGGGTCTGGGATCCCCCGTGGCTCACGGAACCTGCTCGAGGCTGATCCGCAGCAGGAAGTCATCGCCGGCACGCGGGCTGCCGCGCCCGTCGGTGTTGTTCGTCAGCAGCCACAGTCCCCCGTCCGGCGCGACCACGACGTCCCGGAGCCGGCCATGCTCGCCCGTCAACGCCGAGATCGGCGCGGGCCCCAGCGACCCGGCGCGAGTGTCGACCACCCACAGCCGCTCTCCGCGCAGCCCCGCGACGAACACGGTCTCGCCGAGCGCGGCGATGCCGCTGGGGCTCGCCTCGTGCGTCGCCCACGCCACCGCGGGATCGACCATGCCGTCCTGCTGCGCGACGCCCTCCACGACCGGCCAGCCGTAGTTCGCTCCCGCCTCGATGCGATTCAACTCGTCCCACGTGTTCTGACCGAACTCGCTGGCCCACATCGCGCCGTCGCTCGTCCACGCGAGCCCCTGCACGTTGCGGTGCCCGATCGACCACGCCGCGTTGTTCCAGGGGTTGCCCGCCGCGGGATCCCCCTCGGCGGTCAGACGCAGGATCTTCCCCCCGAGCGCCTCCGGGTCCTGGGGCGCATCCCGATTCTGGGCGTCGCCCGTGGTGACGTACAGGAACCCGTCCGGTCCGAACGCGATGCGGCCGCCGTTGTGGGTGCTCGCGCGCGGGATGCCCTCGAACACGACGTCGGCCTCGCCGAGGCTCAGGGCACCTTCGTCGCCGAGCAGCGGCATCCGCACCACTCGGTTGTCGTCCCGCGCGCCGTGATAGGCGTACAGCCACCGGTCGTCCCCTTCGGCGTGAAGGGCGATCCCATGAAGCCCGGACTCGCCGCCCGACACCACGTCCGGCACCACCCCTGCGCTGCGCACGCTCCCCGACACGGTGAGCTCGAGCACGCTCCCGTCGTCCCGCTGTGAGATCAGCGCTCCTCCGCCATCGAGCGGGATGACGGACCACGGGGCCGCCAACCCCGACGCCAGCGCCTGCGGCGCACCGGACGGATGCCACCACCCGGTCGCACCCGCCGACGGCGTCGGGACCGGCTCAGGCAGATCCGTCGGTGCCACGCTCGGCGGAACGGCAGTCGGCGGCTGCGCCGGTGAGCACGCGGATGCCGAGGCCGGCCCGAGAAGGAGGCATCCGGCGACGGCGACGAGGCGAACGAGTCTCACGCGGCTGCGGCGGCCGCCTCGACCGCGGCGATGTCGATGCGGCGCATCGTGAGCATCGCCTGGATCGAGCGGTGCGCGGTGTCGGGATCGGGATGCCGGATGAGCTCGATGAGCCGGTCGGGGATGATCTGCCACGACAGCCCCCAGCGGTCCTTGAGCCAGCCGCAGGGCTGCTCTTCGCCGCCGTCGGCCACGAGCGCGTCCCAATAGCGATCCACCTCGCCCTGGTCGGCGCACGAGACGTAGAGCGACACGGCGGCGGTGAACGGGAACTGCGGTCCGGCATCCATCGCGTAGTAGTCGCGCCCGGCGAGCCGGAAGTGCGCGTTCATCACTTTCCCGCCCATTCCGGGCACCTCGTCGGGGTACCGCCCGAGCGACACGATCTCGGACCCGGGGATCAGTCCGGTGTAGAACCTGATGGCGGCTTCGGCATCGTTGTCGAACCAGAGGAACGGGATCACCTCGGTCATCGAACACCTCCTGGAGTCGAGCACCAGCGTGCTCCGTGGAGGGGCGACCGGTCAATGGCCTGAGCGACTGGAAGCCAGCCCGGAAACCAGAAAATCCCTGGCGAACCAGGGATCTCGGTGGACCTGAGGGGACTCGAACCCCTGACCCCCTGCATGCCATGCAGGTGCGCTACCAGCTGCGCCACAGGCCCGGATCGTTGCCCCGCGAGGCAACTCCACAAGCTTACAACACGTCACACGATGCTTCGAACCAAGGCCCTCACTCGGCGGATGCCGCAGCGGGCAGCTCGATCGCGACGACCGGGCAGTCCTTCCACAGGCGCTCCAGGCCGTAGTACATGCGCTCCTCCTCGTGGAAGACGTGCACAACGAGGTCGCCGAAGTCCAGGAGGATCCACCGCGACTCCTGGCGACCTTCGCGGCGCAGCCGCTTGTGTCCGGACTCCAGCAGCTTGTCCTCGATCTCGTCGGCGATGGCGGCGACATTGCGCTCGTTGCGGCCGGTGACGAGCAGGAAGATGTCGACCAGCGGCAGCGGACCCGACACGTCGAGCGCGACGAGATCCTCACCGCTCTTGGAGTCGGCTGCGGCGGCCGCGATCTGCAGCATCTCGTTCGATTGGCTACCGGCGGTCATCAGAGAACTCCTGTCGTGAAAGCGAGAATGAGCACGCCGACCAAGGCCAGTGCGAGCGCGCCCGCGGTGATGGCCAGGGTCAGCATCAGACGGCTGCCCTTCTCCGGCGCCGGAGGCCTGATGACCTCGCCGGCCGTTTTCACCGTGCTGATCGCGGCACTCGCCGCGATCGGGGTCGGCGACGAGTGGGCCGGCAGTTCGCCGTCCACCAGTGTCGCGTCGACCTCTTTGCCGTCGGCGGTGCCTCGGGCGTGTCCTGTGGATCCCAGTCCTTCGGGGAGATTGAGCGTTCCCGTGATCAGCACCTCGCCGGTCGAGCTGAACGGCGCGACCATCGGAGAGACCTCGGGGGCCTGGGAGAGGATGAGCGCGTTCGGCACCGAGATGGAGCCGGTCGTGCGTGAGAGCAGCTGATCGAACGAGGGAGGCAGGTCGGCCTGCTCCGGCTCACCGGCGAGGAGCCCGGCGCCGAAGAGCGGGCTCACGACGCGCTCCTTCTGGGGCTGGTCGCTCTCGCGCGCCTCGATCGGGGCGGGCTGCTCGTCCGCCGCGTCCGTGGTCAGCTGCGCGAACCACGGTGCCTCATCGGCCTCGGACTGCTCCCGGGGCGCGGCGGCCGCGGGCTGGGGTGCGATGACCGGAGCCGGGGCGGTCGCCAGACCGAACAGGTCGTGCATGCCGCTGTTGAGGTTCACCGGCTCGGTCCGCGTGAGGGCGGGCGACTCGATCATCGTCGTGCCGGGAGCGGACGAGTGCGATCCCGAGTGGGCGGCCGCGACCTCGGGCGTGATGACCGGCACGGACGCCGTGCGGATGCGCTCCTGCTGACGAGCCTGACGGCGGGTCAGGGGCGACGCGCCCAGGTCGACCGAGGCATCGGCCACCGGGGCGGGCGGAACGAACACCGGATCGGCGGCGCGCGGCAGGGGGACGGAGGCGATCGGCGCCGGCGGGGCCTCGCGCGGCGCTTCCTGCGCCGGCGGGGTCGGCTCGGGGACCGGCGGGGCGGAGGCGGCTTCTGCCGCGGCCTCGGCGGTGATCACGGGGGTGGACCCCGTGTTGCGGATCTCGCGCATCTGCTTGCGCGTCAGCGGTTGGTTCGCCGGCTGCTCGGGTGTGCTCATTCCTTGCTCCGGTAGAGATGGTGCTTCGCAATGTATTGGACGACCCCGTCTGGAACGAGATACCACACGGGGTGTCCCTGTTCCACGCGGTCACGACAGTCCGTCGACGAGATGGAGAGCGCGGGGATCTCGAGTTGACTCACGTCTTCGCTGGGCAGACCGTCCGTGCTCAGCACGTGTCCTGGACGGGAGACCGCGACGAAGTGCGCGAGGTCCCACAACTCATCATGGTCCCTCCAACTGAGAATTTGCGCTATGGCGTCGGCGCCCGTGATGAAGTACAGCTCCGCATCGGGCCGCTGAGCCTTCAGATCGCGCAGCGTGTCGATGGTGTAGGTGGGGCCGGAGCGGTCGATGTCGACCCGGCTGACGGTGAAACGCGGGTTTGACGCCGTCGCGATCACGGTCATGAGATACCGGTGCTCGCTCGGCGAGACGTCGGACTTCTGCCAGGGCTCACCGGTGGGGACGAACACGACCTCGTCGAGGTCGAACCACTGGGCGACTTCGCTCGCAGCGACGAGGTGACCGTGATGGATGGGATCGAATGTCCCACCCATGACCCCGATCCTCGGGGCGGCCGTCACCGACATGCAGTCGGCCTAGTGGCCGTGCCCCATGTGCTGGACATCGTTCGCGTGCGCCCGCGTGTAGGCCTCGGCCTTCTGCGAGTGGCGGTTGGCGACGTTGCGGTAGGACAGCGTGACGATCGCGAGGGCTGCGAAGACCGCGACCGCGACGATGCCGTAGCCGACGGTCTCGAGAGCGACGTTGCCGTGGTGCTCGGTCTCTTCCGCGGCGAGGGCGACGATCGTGGCGATGGTCATTGTGCTCCGTTCGGGTTCGCCTGGGCTCAGGCCAGCCTTCAGTTTATGCGGTCAGACGCGTACTTGTCCGACGCCCCGCGCGAGCCACTTGGTGCTCGTGAGCTCGGAGAGGCCCATCGGACCGCGTGCATGCAGCTTCTGCGTGGAGATTCCGACCTCGGCTCCGAAGCCGAACTCTCCCCCGTCGGTGAAGCGCGTGGACGCATTCGCCATGACGACGGCGGAGTCCACCTCGGCGAGGAAGCGCTCCGCATGGGCCGGATCCTGCGTGATGATCGACTCGGTGTGATGGGTCGAATAGCGGCGGATGTGGTCGAGCGCCTCGTCGAGGTCGTCCACCACGCGCATCGCGATGTCGAGACTGAGGTACTCGGTCGCCCAGTCCTCGTCGGTGGCCGGAGTGATCCCGTCGGCGAGCGAGGCGACCGTCGCGTCTCCGTGCACGGTGACGCCCTGCGCGCGGAGCGCCTCGACGACCGGCGGCACCAGACGGGGCGCGGCATCCCGGATCACGAGCACCGTCTCGACCGCATTGCAGACGCTCGGGCGCTGGATCTTGGCGTTCACGACGATGTCGCGCGCCCAGTCGAGCGGAGCGGATTCGTCGAGCACGATGTGGACGACGCCCGCACCGGTCTCGATCACGGGCACCGACGACTCGGTGACGACGGTCTCGATCAGCTGGGCGCTCCCGCGCGGGACGAGCACGTCGACCACGCCGCGCGCCTGCATGAGCTCGCGCGCGCCGTCTCTCCCGAAGTCGTCCACGGTCTGGATCGCCTCGGGGTCGATGCCCTGTTCCACCAGGGCGCCGCGCATCGCCTTCACCAGTGCGGCGTTGGTCCGCTCGGCCGCCGATCCGCCGCGGAGCACGACGGCGTTGCCCGACCGGAGGGCGAGCGCGGCGATGTCGACCGTGACGTTGGGTCGGGCCTCGTAGATCGATCCGACGACCCCGAACGGCACTGAGACCTTCGTGAGCGAGACGCCGTTGGCGAGCGTGCGCTCATCGAGCACGCGGCCGACCGGGTCGGGAAGCGCCGCGATGTCGCGCACCGCCGCGGCGAGGGCGGCCACGCGGGACTCATCCAGCCGGAGACGGTCCTGGAGGGCCTCGGAGAGACCGGTGACCCGGCCGCGCTCGAGGTCTTCGCCGTTGGCATCGACGATCTCGCGCGCCGCGGTCTCGATGGCATTCGCGATGCCGAGCAGGGCGTCGCGCTTCTGCTCGTCGCGGAGCAGGCCGATCGCACGCGAGGCCTCCTTGGCGAGCAGCATCCGCTCCCGGGCAGTGGTGGCCGTGGTGGTCATCAGCCCAGCTTATCGACGGCGGTGCGCACGGCGCCCGTGACGACCGGGGCGGTCGGCTCGGGGTTCGGCTGGAACCATGTGCCGATGTCGGCGCCGTTGAGCGCCTCGTCGACCAGGTCGGCGCTCGTGACGAGCACCCCGATTCCGGATGCCGCGGCCAGCCGCGCGGCCGACACCTTGGTCGCCGCGCCGCCGGTGCCGACGCTGTTGACGACCACCGAGCCGAACTCGAACCCGTGCAGGTCGTCGCCGTACGCCACGCGTGTGATGGGCTTCGCGCCCGGCTCGTCCGGCGGCCGCGTGTACAGGCACTCGATGTCGCTCAGGAGGACGAGCGCGTCGGCGCCGATGAGCTGGGCGACCAGAGCCGCCAGCCGGTCGTTGTCGCCGAAGCGGATCTCATGCGTCGCGACCGTGTCGTTCTCGTTGACGATCGGCAGGATGCGGAGGCCGAGCAGGCGCTCCATGGCGCGGCGCGCGTTGGAGCTGTGGGTGGGGTTCTCGAGATCGCCGGCCGTGAGGAGCACCTGGCCGGCGACGATCTGGAACGGGCGCAACGCCGCCTGATAGCGGTAGATCAGCACGTTCTGCCCGACCGCGGCGGCGGCCTGCTGCGTGGCAAGGTCGCTCGGGCGACCGTCGAGCAGGAGGAACGGCATCCCGGTGGCGATGGCGCCCGAGGACACCAGCACGACCTCGGTGCCGCGCGCGTGGGCGGCGGCGAGGGCGTCGACGATCGGCCCGATCTTCTCGGCGTTCTCGCCGCTGATCGACGACGAGCCGACTTTCACCACCACGCGGCGGGCGGCGCGGATGCCGTCCCGCTCGAGTGCGATCACTCGTCGCCCTCCGCGCTCCAGTCCGCCTTCGCCAGCCGTTCCGACTCGAGCTCGGCGCGCGCCTCTGCCTTGGCGTCCATCCGCTCGTGGTAGTGCTCGCGACGCTCCGATGTGGTGCGCCGGTTGCTCTGCAGCAGGCGCGGGTCGGTCCCCCGCGGTGCGGTGGCGAGCTCCGCCACCGAGGTGAGCGAGGGCTCCCAGTCGAAGATGACGCCGTCGCCCTCGCCGATGACGACCGTCGCGCCCGGCGTCGCGCCGGAGCGGAAGAGCTCGTTCTCCACACCGAGCTTCTCGAGGCGATCGGCGAGGTAGCCGACGGCCTCCTCGTTCTGGAAGTCGGTCTGCTGGACCCAGCGCTCGGGCTTCTCGCCGAGGATGCGATAGATGTTGCCGTACGTGCCGCCGTCGATGCGGATCCAGAAGTCCTTCTTGGAGCCGCGCGGCCGGATGACGATCCGCTCGAGCGGGGGTTTCTCGGCGAGCTCGGTGCGGTGGGCGGCGACGATGTCGCCGAGCGCGAACGTCAGCTGGCGGAGGCCCTCGTGGCTCACCGTCGAGATCTCGAACACGCGGAATCCGCGGGCCTCGAGCTCCGGCCGCACGAGCTCGGCGAGATCCTTCGCCTCGGGGACGTCGATCTTGTTGAGCGCGATGAGCTGCGGGCGCTCGAGGAGCGGGACCTGTCCGTCGGGCACGGGGTACGCCTCGAGTTCGGCGAGGATGACGTCGAGGTCGGTCAGCGGGTCGCGGCCGGGGTCGAGCGTCGCGCAGTCGAGCACGTGCACGAGCGCCGTGCAGCGCTCGACGTGCCGCAGGAACTCGAGCCCGAGTCCCTTGCCTTCGCTGGCGCCTTCGATGAGCCCGGGCACGTCGGCGACGGTGAACCGCACGTCGCCGGCCTGGACGACACCGAGGTTCGGGTGCAGCGTCGTGAACGGGTACTCCGCGATCTTCGGCCGCGCGGCGGAGACGGCGGCGATGAGGCTCGACTTGCCGGCGGACGGGAATCCGACGAGCGCCACGTCGGCGACGGTCTTGAGCTCGAGGAGGACATCGCCCTCCCAGCCGGGCGTTCCGAGCAGCGCGAAACCGGGCGCCTTGCGCTTGGGGTTGGAGAGCGCGGCGTTGCCGAGGCCTCCGAGACCACCCGGCGCCGCGACGAAGCGCATGCCGGGCTCGATCAGGTCGACCAGGGTCTCGCCGTCGGGATCCTTCACCACCGTGCCGACCGGCACCGGGAGCACGACGGACTCCCCCAGTGCGCCCGAGCGGTGATCGCCCATGCCGAACCCGCCATTGCCGCCGGAGCGGTGGGGTGAGTGGTGGTACGCCAGCAGCGTGGTCACCTGCGGGTCGGCGACGAGGACGACGTCGCCGCCGTTGCCGCCGTTGCCGCCGTCCGGGCCGGCCAGCGGCTTGAACTTCTCGCGGCGCACGGACACGCAGCCGTTGCCGCCCTTGCCGGCGCTCAGATGCAGCGTTACACGATCCACGAACGTGACCATGCGATCCCCCTCACGGAGAGTCTGGGTGTGACCCAGAGTAAAGGGAAAGGGGCGAGCCGAAGCCCGCCCCTTCCTCGAGAATGTGTGTGCTCCGGGAGTTACTCCGCGGCCACCACGATGTTGACGACCTTGCGGCCGCCCTTCTGGCCGAACTCGACTGCGCCCGGCTCGAGGGCGAACAGCGTGTCGTCGCCACCGCGGCCGACGTTGGCGCCGGGGTGGAAGTGCGTGCCGCGCTGACGGACGATGATCTCGCCGGCGAGGACCTTCTGGCCGCCGAAGCGCTTCACGCCCAGTCGCTGAGCGTTGGAGTCACGACCGTTACGGGTGGAGCTTGCGCCCTTTTTGTGTGCCATCTCTGCGTCTCTTCCTGGACTTACTTGATGCCGGTGACCTTGACGCGCGTGAGGTCCTGACGGTGCCCCTGGCGCTTCTTGTAACCGGTCTTGTTCTTGAACTTCTGGATGACGATCTTGGGACCGCGCTCTTCACCGACGACCTCGGCCGTGACGGTCACCTTCGCGAGCTTGTCGGCGTCGGTCGTGACCGCGTCACCGTCCACGAAGAGGACAGCGGGAAGCTCGAGCGTGTCGCCGATCTTCGCCTTCTGGCGGTCGAGGACGACGATCGTGCCGACCTCCACCTTCTCCTGCCGGCCACCGGCGCGCACTACTGCGTAAACCACTTCACACCTGTTTCTACTGGATGGGAGCGCACGGCTCCGATTGTCTTTGCGAGACTCTGCTCTTGCGAGAAGAGGAAGTCCTTGGTGCGGGAGCGACGGCTGCAGCCGGCTGCTGAGCCTGTCGGCCATCGCCACATCTTTCGAAACGGGACGCACCAAAGGACTACTTTACCGGATGCCGCGACCAACGGCAAAAGCTGGGGCTGCCGTGTCGCACGCGGGTGTGAATAGGATCGCGACGTGGCCATCCTGATCGACGATCCGCGCTGGCCGGCGCACGGCCGGCTGTGGGCTCATCTCGTGAGCGATTCGAACCTGGACGAGCTCCATGAGTTCGCGGCGGCGAACGGGATCCCCCGCCGCGGCTTCGATCTGGACCACTACGACGTGCCGGACGAGGCCCACACGCGCCTGGTCTCAGCCGGTGCGGAGCACGTCGACGGTCATGAGCTTGTTCGCCGTCTCATCGCCTCGGGCCTGCGGGTGACCGCGCGCGAGCGCCGCGCCGGTCGCTGACGCCCCCGGAGGGCGAGCGACCGCGCGGCATCCGCGGTCAGTCCTCGGGCGTGTGAGAGACCGGCGTGCCGGTCAGCGCAGCGGTGCTCACGCGACGGCGTGAGCGTCCCTGACCGGGCGCCTTGGGCTCCGGGAGGGCGCTGAGCACCGAGTCGAGGAGCGCGTCCTTCTCGGTCCGCGGCGCCTTCGTCGACTTCGCGCTGGGCTCGCCGCGCTTCTTGCGCACCTTCTTCGGACGTTCCGCGGGCGCCTCCGCGACGGGTGCGGCGTCCTCCGCCGGCAGCTCGTCATGGTGATGGATCGTCGAGGCGGCGATCTGCGCGAGCGCGGACTTCACACCCTCGGTGATGACATGCGTGCCGTTCGACCCGCCGCCGCCGTTCTGCGCGGGGGCGCTGCCGCGGGTGCGTCGGCCCGACGACGAGGACGACCCGGAGGACGACTGGGGTCCGCGGTGCTTCACGACCGGATCGTGGTGCACGACCACGCCGCGGCCCGCGCAGACCTCGCACGCCTCGCTGAACGTCTCGAGCAGGCCCAGTCCGAGCTTCTTGCGGGTCATCTGCACGAGGCCGAGCGAGGTGACCTCGGCGACCTGGTGCTTCGTGCGGTCGCGGCTCAGGCATTCCACGAGGCGGCGCAGCACGAGGTCGCGGTTGGACTCGAGCACCATGTCGATGAAGTCGACCACGATGATGCCGCCGATGTCGCGCAGCCGCAGCTGGCGGACGATCTCCTCGGCCGCTTCGAGGTTGTTCTTCGTGACGGTCTCCTCGAGGTTGCCTCCGGTGCCGACGAACTTGCCCGTGTTGACGTCGACGACCGTCATCGCCTCGGTGCGGTCGATGACGAGCGAGCCGCCCGAGGGCAGCCAGACCTTGCGGTCGAGCGCCTTCTCGATCTGCTCGGTGACGCGGAACTGGTCGAAGGGATCGTTCTCGCCTTCATAGGCGACGACCCGCTCGAGGAGGTCGGGTGCGACGCTCTCGACGTACTTGGTGATCGTCTGCAGCGCGTCCTCGCCCTGGATGAGCATCTTCGAGAAGTCCTCGTTGAAGACGTCGCGGACGATCTTGACCAGAAGGTCGGGCTCGGAGTGCAGCAGCGCCGGCGCCTGGATCGTCTGCACCTGCGTGCTGACGTGCTCCCACTGGGTGGTGAGGCGCTGCACGTCGAGCGTGAGCTGGTCCTCGGTCGCACCCTCGGCGGCCGTGCGGACGATCACGCCGGAGGATTCCGGAAGGACCTCCTTGAGGATCTTCTTCAGACGCGCGCGCTCGGTGTCGGGGAGCTTGCGCGAGATGCCGTTCATGGCGCCGCCCGGCACGTAGACGAGGTACCGTCCCGGCAGCGAGATCTGGCTCGTGAGGCGCGCGCCCTTGTGTCCGACCGGGTCCTTCGTCACCTGGACGAGCACCTTGTCGCCGGACTTGAGGGCGAGCTCGATGCGTCGCGGCTGGTTGCCGGTCTCGACCGCGTCCCAGTCCACCTCGCCCGAGTAGAGCACGGCGTTGCGGCCGCGGCCGATGTCGACGAACGCGGCCTCCATGCTCGGGAGCACGTTCTGCACGCGGCCGAGGTAGACGTTCCCGATCAGCGAGGCGTCCTGGTTGCGGGCGACGTAGTGCTCGACGAGCACGTTGTCCTCGAGCACCGCGATCTGGATCCGGCCGTTCTTCGAGCGCACGATCATGACGCGGTCGACGGCCTCGCGGCGTGCGAGGAATTCGGCCTCGGTCACAACGGCGCGGCGGCGGCCGGCCTCACGGCCGTCACGGCGGCGCTGCTTCTTGGCCTCGAGGCGCGTGGACCCCTTGATGCGCTGCGGCTCGGTGATGAGTTCGACGGCGCGCTGACGCGGCGGGGCGGGCTCGGAAGGAGCGGATGCCTCGTCCCGGCCCCCCTCTCCCCCGCGACGCCGGTTGCGGCGGCGTGCATTGGCCGACGTGAGCTCCTGTTCGGGCTCCTCGTCGGGCAGGGGCGGAAGCGCCTTGATCTCGGGCGCGTAGAAGAGCAGCTCCGTCGACACGGCCGACACGAAGACTTCGGGCAGCAGGCCCAGCGCCACCGCCGTGACGGGCTTCTCGGGCTCGGGCTCAGACTGCGGCTCGGGCTCCGGCGCTGCCTCGGTCGGCTCCGGCTCGGCCTCGGTGGGCTCCGGCTCGGCAGCGGGCGCCGGCTCGACTGCCACCGGCTCGGTCGCTGCGGGCTCGGCCGACGCGTCCTCGACGACGGCCGCCGTGTCGTCGGTCGCGGGTGCGTCGGCACCCTCCTCCGTCACCTCGACGGACTCGCGGACCGCGTCGACCTCGGCCGCGGCGATCGCCTCGGTGTCCGTGCCAGCGGATGCGGTGGCAGCGTCTGGCGCTAGCGGGGCATCCGATTCGGTCTGGGGGTTGAAGTCTGCATCTGTTCCATCGGCCATCACTGGCTTACTCCCTGCGGGTCGGCACCGCGCGCCGCCCGGCGTGATCTCGTGCGGTGCCGCACCTGCGGTGCCGCGAAACTGAGTCGGTCTGCAGCGGGATCCCGGCTCATGCGGCGGGAGCTCACGCTGCCAAGGGCATTCGTCGCCCTGAAGTCTTCTGGTGATGCGAGTTGCGGCGCGGCCGCGGTCACATCGACAGCCATTATCGCACTTTCCCCGGCCGATTGCTCGTCGGCGGCGCGCCGACTCTTTCCCCTGGCCGCTGCGCGGCATCCGCCCAGTCCTCGATGCCATAATCCGAAGCATGCCCGAGGCCCAGTCGCACACCCGCCCGACCGCCCTGGCGGTATGGCTGATCATCGCCGGAGCGATCGGCTGGTGGGCGGCCTTCTCCCTCACGGTGGAGAAGTTCCATCTGCTGGCGGACCCCGACGCGATCGCGTCGTGCGATTTCGGATTCCTGGTGCAGTGCAGCGCCAATCTGACGTCGGCTCAGGGCAGCGTGTTCGGCTTCCCCAACCCGATCCTGGGACTCACCGGATGGATGGCTCCGATCGTCGTCGGGTTCGCGATCCTCGCCCGCGCCCGCTTCGCCCGCTGGTTCTGGTGGCTGTTCGAGCTCGGCCTGACGTTCGCGTTCGTCTTCGTCATCTGGCTCATCATCCAGAGCATCTACGTGCTGGGAACGCTGTGCCCCTGGTGCATGGTGACGTGGGCCGTCACGATCCCGACCTACTACGTCGTGACGATCCACATCCTGCGCTCCGGCATCCTCCCCGCCCCTGCGGCGATCCGGCGCGGCGCCGACCGGCTCATGGGCTGGGTGCCGCTCCTGGTCGTCGTGAGCTACGCGATCATCGCGATCCTCGCCCAGCTGCGCCTGGACGTGCTGGGCGAGCTGTTCTGATCCGCGCGCGGGTCAGGCGAACCAGATGCCGAGCTCGCGCGCCGCGGACTCGGTGCTGTCGGAGCCGTGCACCAGGTTCTGCTGGACCTTGAGGCCCCAGTCGCGGCCGAAGTCGCCGCGGATCGTGCCAGGCGCGGCCGTCGTGGGATCGGTCGTGCCGGCGAGCGAGCGGAAGCCCTCGATCACGCGGTTGCCCGCGAGGCGGATCGCCACCGACGGTCCCGACATCATGAACTCGAGGAGCGGCTCGTAGAACGGCTTGCCCTCGTGCTCGGCGTAGTGGCGCTCGAGGGTGCCGCGATCGGGCTCGACGAGCCGGATGTCGACGAGCGAGTATCCCTTCGCCTCGATGCGGGCGAGGATCGCGCCGGTCAGGCCGCGCGCCACTCCATCGGGCTTCACCAGGACGAGAGTCTCTTCGGTGGCCATATCAGTCTCCGTTCGCCGTTCCGGCTTGCTCGGGGGGATTCGCCGCGAGCTCGGCGTTGCGCCGATCGAGTGCGGCTCCCTTGATCGTCGCATATGCGTACATGCCACCGAAAATGAGCGCGACCAGTGCCAGGCCGGGAACGAGGATCGCGCCCAGCGCGACCACGACCTGGAGCGCCCATCCCAGCGCGATGCCCCAGGGGTAGCGCAGGAAGCGCGTCGTGACGATCATGAGTACGGCGACGACGGTTCCGGCGACGATCCCCCACCAGGGCGCCACGGACTCGGGGAACGGGCGGAGCCCGTAGATGACCAGGCCGCCCAGGAAGGCGATGATCGACTCGAACGCGAGCACGATCGAGGCGAGCGACTCGGCGGCCCCGCGGGGGCGCCGGGTCCGGGGCGCGGGGACCGGTGCGTCGGTCATGCGTCCCATCCGCTCTTCCATTCCTCGGCGTCGGCCAGGGTGAGGGCCTGCCCGGCGAGGATCACCGATCCGGCGATGACGACGGCGCGCCGATCCGACTCGGCGGCCCATGCCCGTGCCGCCTCGGCGGCCTGGCCGAGATCGTGGTGGACCGTGGCCGGCAGCGCGCTCGCCTCCGCCAGGTCGGCGATCCGGTCGGCGGTCTCTGCGCGATCGGACTCCGGCGAGGTCGCGAACACGTGCGCCGCGACAGGGGCCAGAGCATCGACGATCCCGGCGGCGTCCTTGTCGGCGAAGACGCCCAGCACGATCCCCCACTCGTCGAAGTCGAACGACTCCTGCAGCGCGGCGACCAGCGCCCGCGCTCCGTGCGGGTTGTGGGCGGCGTCCACGAGCACCGTCGGGGCGACCCCGACCAGCTGCAGACGACCGGGCGCGGTCGCCTGCGCGAGACCCTCGGTGAGCACGTCGCCCGCGATCCCCCGAGAGGCGCCGCCGATCAGCGCCTCGACCGCGGCGATCGCGAGGGCGGCGTTGAAGCCCTGATGACCGCCGTAGAGGGGCAGGTACTCGTCCTCGTACGTTCCGGCGAGCCCGCGGACGGTGATCAGCTGCCCGCCCACCGCGAGACTCTGCCGGGCGAGCGCGAAGTCCTGGCCCTCGAACGCGATGGTGGCTCCGCGCGCCGCAGCCGCCTCGCGCAGCACCGCCTCGGCCGAGGCATCCTGTCGCGCAGACACGACGGCGGCGCCGTCCTTGATGATCCCGGCCTTCACGGTGGCGATCTCGGCGATGGTGTCACCGAGGCGGTCTGCGTGGTCGATGTCGATGGGCGCGAACACTGCGACGTCGCCGTCCGCGGTGTTGGTCGAGTCCCACGAGCCGCCCATCCCGACCTCGAGCACGAGCACGTCGATCGGGGCATCCGCGAACGCCACGAACGCCAGCACGGTGAGCAGCTCGAAGAAGGTCAGCGGTGCGTCGCCGGCGGCGGCGAGCTCGGCGTCGACGAGTCCGACGAACGGCTCGATCTCCTCCCAGGCATCCGCGACGGCTGCGTCGGCGATCGGCTCGCCGTCCACCATGATGCGCTCGGTGAACCGCTCGAGATGCGGGCTCGTGAACAGGCCGGTGCGCAGGCCGTGCGCGCGCACAAGGCTCTCGATGATCCGGCTGGTCGAGGTCTTGCCGTTCGTCCCGGTCACGTGCACGACGCGGTAGGTCTTCTGCGGGTCGTCGAGGAGCTCGAGCACGCGGCGCGTGCGCTCCACCCGCGGCTGCACCCAGCGCTCACCCTGCCGCTCCAGGAGCGCCGCGTACACGGCGTCCGCGCGGGCGATGTCGCGATCGGTCATGCGGATGCCTCCACCTTCGTCACCGAGACGGTGAACGCACCGCGGTTGGCGTACGTTCCCGCCGCGAACTCCGCCGTGTGGTCGGCGCCGTCGCTCGAGAGACCTCGGACGATCGCCACCTCGTGCTCGACGGCGAGCGTCTCGCCCGCGATGTCGGCGACGGCGAAGGCCGACTCGACGGCCGCGCCATCCTGCGCATCGGCGAACGACAGTCCGAGCCGGATGCGGTCGCTCACGTCGAAGCCCGCCCCCTTGCGCGTGTCCTGCACGGCGCGGATGACGTCGCGCGCCAGACCCTCGGCCTCGAGCTCGGGCGTGGTGGCGGTGTCGAGCAGCACGAAGCCGCCATCCGAGAGCAGCGCGATCGCCGTGCTCTCGTCGACGCCGCCGGCCTCGAGCGTGAGCTCGTACTCGCCGTCCTGCAGCGCGATGCCGTCGACCACGACCACGCCGTCGACCTCTTCCCAGAGCCCGGCCTTCGCGCCGAGGATGACGTGCTGCACCTGCTTGCCCAGGCGCGGACCGGCCGCCCGGGCGTTGATCGTCAGGCGCTTGCTGACGCCGTAGCGCTCCGCGATGTCGCCGTCCAGCTCGACGAGTTCGACGGCCTTCACGTTGAGCTCGTCGCGCAGGATGCCGTCGAACTGCGCGAGGGACGCGGCATCCGGCATCACGACGGTCAGCAGGGCGAGCGGCAGGCGCACGCGCTTGCCCTCCTTCTTGCGGAGCGCGTTGGCGACGCTCGACACCTGACGCACGGCGTCCATCGCCGAGCGGATGTCGTCGGCGGCGGGGAACGCCGAGGCGTCCGGCCAGTCCTCGAGGTGGACGCTGCGACCGCCGGTCAGCCCCTGCCAGATGCGCT
The DNA here is from genome assembly GCF_034045255.1 of Microbacterium sp. CFBP9034. Classification (NCBI taxonomy): domain Bacteria; kingdom Bacillati; phylum Actinomycetota; class Actinomycetes; order Micrococcales; family Microbacteriaceae; genus Microbacterium; species Microbacterium sp. CFBP9034. The sequence goes on along the minus strand of NZ_JAXCWC010000001.1, from coordinate 1,960,092 downwards.
CGGACACGAGTGGGATCAGCGGCGCGGCGACCCGGGTCACCGTCTCGAGCACCGTGTACAGGGTGTCGAACGCCTCGCGGCTCTTCGGGTCGTCGGACACCCCGACCCAGAAGCGGTCCCGCGAGCGGCGGATGTACCAGTTCGTGAGGGCCTCGGCGAAGTCGCGCAGTCGCTCGGCCGCCGTCGTCGAGTCGAGACCGTCGAGGTCGCTCGCGACGCCGCGGACGAGGTCGCCCGTGAGCGCGAGGATGTAGCGGTCGAGCACGTCGGTCGAGTCGGTGCGCCAGGTCGCCTCGTACCCGGCCCGCTCTGGACCTCCGGCGGCGTTCGCGTAGGTCGAGAAGAAGTACCACGCGTTCCACAGCGGCAGCATGAACTCCCGCACGCCGGCGCGGATGCCCTCCTCCGTGACGACGAGGTTTCCGCCGCGCAGCACCGAGCTCGCCATGAGGAACCAGCGCATGGCGTCGGAGCCGTCGCGGTCGAAGACCTCGGAGACGTTCGGGTAGTTCCCCAGCGACTTCGACATCTTCTGCCCGTCGCTGCCGAGGACGGTGCCGTGGCACGACACCCCGATGAACGCCGGCCGGTCGAAGAGCGCGGTCGACAGCGCGTGCATCACGTAGAACCAGCCGCGGGTCTGGGGGATGTACTCGACGATGAAGTCGGCGGGCGAGTGCGACTCGAACCAGTCGTGGTTCTCGAACGGATAGTGCACCTGCGCGAACGGCATCGAGCCGGAGTCGAACCACACGTCCAGGACGTCCTCGATGCGGCGCATCGTGGAGCGTCCGGACGGGTCGTCGGGATTCGGGCGCGTCAGGTCGTCGATGTACGGCCGGTGCAGGTCGACCGCGCCCTCGGCGTTGCGGGGCAGGCGGCCGAAGTCGCGCTCCAGGTCCTCGAGCGATCCGTACACGTCGACGCGCGGGAAGTCGGGGTCGTCGCTCTTCCACACCGGGATCGGCGATCCCCAGTACCGGTTGCGGCTGATCGACCAGTCGCGCGCGCCCTCGACCCACTTGCCGAACTGGCCGTGCTTGACGTTCTCGGGCACCCATGTGATCTGCTCGTTGTTCGCGAGCATCCGGTCCTTGAACTCGGTCACGCGCACGAACCAGCTCGACACGGCCTTGTAGATCAGCGGGTTGCGGCAGCGCCAGCAGTGCGGGTAGGAGTGCTCGTAGCTCGCCAGGCGCAGCAGGCGCCCCTCCTGGCGGAGCAGTCGCACGAGCGGCGTGTTCGCGTCCATCCACAGCTCGCCGGCCACATCGCTCACCTGCGGCAGGAAGCGTCCGCCGTCATCGAGGCTCATGATGAGCGGGATGCCGGCGGCCTCGGTGACGCGCTGGTCGTCCTCGCCGTAGGCCGGGGCCTGGTGGACGATGCCGGTGCCGTCACCGGTCGTGACATAGCCGTCCACGAGGATCCGCCACGAGGTGCCGGTCCCCCAGGTCTCGGCATCGGCATAGTAGTCGAACAGGCGGTCGTACGTGACGTCCTCGAGCTCGGCGCCGAGCACCGTCTGGACGACCGCGGCGCGTGCCGCCTCGGCCGACTCGTAGCCGAGGTCCTTGGCGTAGCCGGCGAGAAGCTCCTCGGCCAGCAGGTACCGGTGCGACGAGGCCTCGATCGGGTCGTGGGCGTCGCCGACCGCGCCCGAGCGCGTCGTCGGGTCGTGGTGCACGTCGGCGGCGCCGGCAGGACCCGCCGGGAGCACGGCATAGCGGATGTCGGGGCCGACGGCGAGGGCGAAGTTGGTGGGAAGGGTCCACGGGGTCGTCGTCCACGCCAGGGCGCGCACCGCCGTGAGGCCGAGCGCCTCGGCCTTGGCGCCCGTCAGCGGGAAGGTCACGGTGACCGACGGGTCCTGACGCATCTTGTAGACGTCGTCGTCCATGCGCAGCTCGTGGCTCGACAGCGGCGTCTCGTCGCGCCAGCAGTACGGCAGCACCCGGTGGCCTTCGTACGCGAGCCCCTTGTCGTGCAGCGTCTTGAACGCCCACAGCACCGACTCCATGTACGACGTGTCGAGCGTCTTGTAGCCGCGCTCGAAGTCGACCCAGCGCGCCTGGCGGGTGACGTAGTCCTCCCACTCGTGCGTGTAGGCCAGCACCGACTCGCGCGCCTTCGCGTTGAAGGCGGCGACGCCCATCTGCTCGATCTGGGTCTTCTCTGTGATGCCGAGCTGCTTCATCGCCTCGAGCTCAGCCGGCAGGCCGTGGGTGTCCCACCCGAAGACGCGGTCGACCCGCTTGCCGCGCATCGTCTGGAAGCGCGGGAAGAGATCCTTCGCGTAGCCGGTGAGCAGGTGCCCGTAGTGCGGCAGCCCGTTCGCGAACGGGGGGCCGTCGTAGAAGACCCACTCCTCGGCGCCGTCGCGGTTCGCGATCGACGCGCGGAAGGTGTCGTCGGCCTCCCAGAACGCGAGCGTCTCGCGCTCGATCTCGGGAAAGCGCGGGCTCGGCACGACGGAATCGGCGGCGGGGCCGAAGGCGGAGGGTCGGGGGTAGGTCATCTCAACTCGCAGGTGCTCGTTCGAACGCGTCCTGCCGGGACGACCCTCGCGGACCGCGGTACCACCCTGCATTGCCTCCGCCGGCCTTGCGGCCGGGAGAGACCCCTCTCACTGCGGCTGTGACGGGCCTGCCCCGCTCGGTTCTAGTGAGGACCGGAATCCCGTTCTTCCGAGGACTCCCCGGTGATGGCCGGATCGACGTCTGTGGTCCCAGTCTACCCGGCGCGCGCCGGCGGGGTGTCGGAATCCCGCGCTAGCGTCGCCCTATGGCCCGCCGCCCCGTCCTTCCGCACGCCCCGCGCGTGGCACCGCCCGACCTTCCGAGACTGACCGACACGGTGAGCGGGCTGCGCGCGCAGGAGGAGTACTTCCAGGTGCGCGTCGAAGACCTGGAAGACGTGACGGATGCCGCGCACGCCGTGCTGACGGAGTGCAGCATCACCGGCGCCACCGTGAGTCGGCTCGACCTGGAGGGCGCGACCCTCGTCGACGTGGAGGTCGACGAGCTGCGCGCGGCCGCCGTGGCCGCCCGTGGATCGCGGCTGCGCCGAGTGCGCCTCGCCGGCGGCCGGATCGGCACGCTGGACCTCTCACTCGCCGAGGTCGACGAGGTCGAGCTGCGCGGCATCCGCATCGACTACCTGTCGCTCGCCGGAGGCGCCGTGCAAGACCTGCTGATCACGGACTGCGTCATCACGACGCTCGATCTTCCGCAGGCGAAGCTGTCCCGCGTCCGCTTCGACGCCGCGCGCGCCGACGAGGTCGACACCCGCGGCCTCCGCGCCGACAGCACGGACCTCCGCGGGCTCGAGGCCGGCTCGTACCTCGACGTCGGCTCCCTGCGCGGCGCGACCCTGACCCCGTGGCAGGTGGAGCAGCTCGCGCCGGCGTTCGCGGCCGCGCTCGGCATCGACGTCAGGGACTGAGCGGAGCGACCCCGGGAGCGGGGGCCGCGGGGCGCGCCGCAGCGAGCAGCTCACGGGTGAACGGATGCCGCGGCGCGGCGAACACGGCAGCCGTGGTCCCCTGCTCGACGGCGGCGCCCGCCTGCATCACCAGCACATCGTCGGCCACCGCGGCGACGACATCGAGGTCGTGCGACACGAACACCATGGTGAGGTCGCGATCGCGCTGCAGCCGCAGCAGGAGGGCGAGCACGCGCTCGCGGACGAGAGGATCCAAGGCGGAGACCGGCTCGTCGAGCACGAGCACCTCGGGCGCCGCGGCGAGGGCGCGCGCGATCGCGACGCGCTGCCGCTGCCCGCCGGAGAGCTCGGCCGGACGGCGCCTGCCCAGCGCCTGGTCGAGCTCCACCTCGGCGAGCAGGTCCCGCACGCGCGCCCCGCGCTCCGCTCGGGGAACCTCTCCGGCTTCGAGAGCTTCGCTCAGGGAGCGCTCGACGGTCCAGCGCGGGTCGAGCGCACCCAGCGGGTTCTGATGCACGAGCTGGATACGGCGCTGTGCCTCCGGCGTCGGGGGCGCGCCGTCGAGGAGCACCTCTCCTGCGTCGGGTCGCTCGACCCCGACGAGCATGCGCGCCACGGTCGTCTTGCCCGATCCCGACTCGCCGACGATCCCGAGCGTGCGCCCGCGTCTCACCTCGAAGGAGACATCGGTGACCGCCGGGCGATCGAACGTCTTCGACAGCCCGCGGACCGCCAGGCGCACGGTCTCGTCCGCGGCGATCGGCGGCCGCGGCGCGTGCCCGGTCGCCGCGACGAGCCGCTGCGCGTAGGGGTGCTGCGGGGAGCCGAAGACGGCGGCAACGGTGCCGGACTCGATGACGCGTCCGGACTGCATGACGAGGACGCGGTCGGCGATCCCGCGGACGGCGGCGAAGTCGTGGCTGATGAAGACGACCGCGACGCCCCGGTCGGCGATCTCGCGGAGGAGTCGGAGGATCCGCACCTGCACGGTGGCGTCGAGGGCGGTCGTCGCCTCGTCCGCGACCAGGATCGCGGGGTCGCCGGCCAGGGCCGAGGCGATGAGCGCCCGCTGCCTGAGCCCGCCGGACAGCTCGTGCGGATACTGGTCCGCACGGCGGCCCGGCTCGGGCATCGCAACCCCGGCCAGCAGCTCCTCGACCTTCTCCCGCAGGGCGGGACGCGTCATCCGGCGCCCATGAAGCCGCAGCGGCTCCGCCACCTCCGCGCCGACGCGGCGGAGCGGATCGAGCGACACGAGTGCGTCCTGCGAGACGAGGGCGATCCGCGATCCGCGCAGCGCACGCCATCCGCGGTCGCCCAGCGCTCGCGCGTCGACTCCGTCGACCGAGAGCTCCTCGGCGCGCACGGTCGCCCCGGCCGGGGCGAGGCCGAGCAGTGCGCGCGCCGTGAGCGACTTGCCGGCGCCCGACTCGCCCACGATCGCGACGCACTCGCCCGGAGCGACCTCGAGGTCGAGTCCGTCGACGGCCACCGTGCCGCCGAACGACACCGTCAGTCCTCGGACGCTCAGGCCGGTCATCGCGTTCGTCCGTCCGCGCGCGCCCGGAGCGACCGGCCCAGCACCGTGGCCGCGACGACGGTCAGGGTGATCGCAGCACCGGGGAACACCGAGATCCACCACGCCTGGCCGAGGACGTTGCGGCCGCCGGAGAGCATGAGCCCCCACTCGGGCGTCGGCTCGGTGGGCCCGAGGCCCAGGAAGCTGAGCCCGGCGGCGGCGAGGATGCTCGACCCGATGCCGATCGTCGCCAGCACGCTCAGCGCGCCGATCACCCCCGGCACGACGTGACGTGTGAAGGCGCGCGGCGCGGAGACGCCCAGGATGCGCGCCGCCTCGACATGCTCGGCGAGGCGCAGCGTCCGGGTCTGGGCACGCGCGAGCCGGATGTAGACCGGCACGGCCGCGATCGTCACGGCGATCGCGACGTTGACCGGCCCGGGCCCGAGCACGGCGACCACGACGAGCGCCACGAGGAACTCGGGGAACGCCATCAGGATGTCGGTCGCACGCATCGCGGCGGCATCGACCACTCGCGGCGCGACCCCGGAGAGTGCACCGACGCCCAGGCCGATCGCGAAGGCCAGCGCCGTCGCGAGCAGCCCGATCCCGACCGATCGGCCGGTGCCGTAGACGACGCGCGAGTAGACGTCCCGCCCGCTCTGGTCGGTGCCGAACAGGTGCTCGGGGCTCGGCGGCAGCAGCGCGGCGCGCACGTCGGTCTGCAGCGGGTCGGACGCGGTGAACAGCTGGGGAGCGAGCGCGAGGGCGGCGATGAGGGCGAGCACGGCGATCGCTGCGCCCAGGGCCACCCGCCGCGACGCCGTCACGCGGGGACCCTCTCGCGCACGGTCGCACCGGACGGAGCCCGGCGAAGCCGGGGATCGAGCAGGGGGTACGTCAGCTCCACGACGAGGTTCACGACCACGAACACGAGCGCGCTCAGCAGGATGATCCCCGTGATCACGGGCAGGTCCCGGTCGGTGATCGCCGTGAGGGTGACGCGCCCGAGTCCCGGGCGGGCGAACACCGTCTCGACGAGCACGGCTCCACCGAGGAGCGAGCCGACGAGGTACGCGGCGAGGGTCAGGGCGCCCGTCCCGCCGTGCCGGAGCGTGTGGTGCACGGTGAGCCACGTCGGGCCGGCACCACGCGCCCGGACGGTGGTCGCGAAGGGCTGGCGCTCGGCCGACTCGATGCCGTCGCGCAGCACCTGGCCGAGGAGCGCCGCGACGGGCAGCGCCAGGGTCACGGCGGGCAGCACCAGCGTCGCCGGATTGCGCGAGCCCGAGACGGGGAACCAGCCCAGCCCGAACGCGAAGACGCTCAGCAGCAGCAGCCCGATCCAGAAGACCGGCGACGAGAGGATGACGAGCTCGATGCCGGCGGCGATGGCGCGCGAGGTGCGCCCGCGCGCCAGGAGCGCGACCGAGAACGCGAGCACGACCGCGATCAGGAGAGCCGCCGCCGAGAGCTGCATCGTCGCTGCCAGCTGCCGCCCGATCACCTCGGTCACCGGCATCCGCAGCTGGTACGACTCCCCCAGGTCACCCTGGAGCAGCTGCGCGAGGTAGGCGACGTACTGCTCGAAAGGCGGGCGGTCCAGGCCGAGTTCGGCGCGGATGCCGTCCTTCACCGCCTCGCTGACCTGCGCCTGCGGACCGAGCATGACGTCGACGGGATCCCCGGGGATGATGCGCAGCGCGAGGAACGCCACGGTCGCCGCCCCCCAGAGGACGATGACGACGGATGCCGCGATCCCGGCGCTGCGCGCGAGGACGCGGCGCGTGCCCGCGCTCGGTGTCGTCATCGTCCCTCCACGGAGGGGCGCCGGATCAGCCGAGGCTGACGTCGTAGAACAGCGGGCGCCCGTACAGATCGTAGGTGAGGCCCGACACGTTCTCGCCGACGGCGGTGATCAGCGACGGGCTGTACAGCGGCACGATCGCGACGTGCTCGGCGTTCCACTGCTGGACGGCGGCGTAGATCTCGCCGCGCGCGTCGGCATCCGCGGTGGCAACGCCTTCCTCGAGCAGTTCGTCGAGGTGCGGGTCGCTCACCTGCGAGGCGTTCTGGAAGCCGTCGGTGTGCAGGTGGCTGCGCAGCAGGTCCGGGTCGACGCCGGAGAAGCCCCAGTCGGTGAGGTCGAACGTCTTCGGCCCGTACTGCTCGTTGTACGCACCGGGCTCGAGCACCTCGCGGACGAGGTCGAAGCCGACCGCCTTCAGGTCGGACTGGATGGCGTTGGCGAGAGCGGCTCGGTCATCGGGGACGGGCGTCCAGGCGATCCAGCGCGCCGAGAGGCGCTCGCCGTCCTTCGTGCGGAACCCGTCGGCATCGCGCTCGGTCCAGCCGGCCTCATCCAGGAGCGCATTCGCCTCGTCGGCGTCGAAGGCCCAGGTGCCCTCGAGGGAGTCGTCGTACGTCGGCGTGGTCGAGCCGAGGACCGACCACGCGCGCGGGAACTGGCCGAAGAAGATCTCCTCGACCGCCGAGTCGATGTCGATGGCGCGCGAGAACGCCTGACGGACGCGCTCATCGGCGAAGACGCCGTACTTCTCGTTCAGGTAGAGCGAGTACGGGAGCCCGGGGTACTCGTTCGAGTCGACCACGAGGGCGTCGTCGATGTCGGCGGCCAGGTTCGGCGGCAGCTGGCTGGCGAGGTCCGCCTCGCCGCTCTCGACCACGCCGACGCGGACGGACGCCTCGGGAAGGATGTCCACCCGGAGCGTCTCGAACTGCGCGGCACCGGAGTCGTGGGGCCCCCACGCGTAGTCGTCGTTGCGGGTGTAGACGATCTCCTGGTCGGGCGTGTAGTCGGTGAGCTCGAAGGGCCCGGTGCCGACCGTGATGTCGGGTCCGCCGGCCTTCAGCTGGTCGGCCGAGGACTCGAGCACCGCGGGCGAGTAGAAGCCCAGCAGCGACGTGCTCGCCGCCTGCAGGAAGGGCGAGTAGGGCTGCGTGAACGACACGCGCACCGTGTGCTCGTCGACGACCTCGGTACCGGCGTAGAACTCCCCGCCGAGCATGCTCGCGGCCTGGGCCGATGCCGTCTCGGGGTCGGCGATGCGGTCGAAGTTGGCCTTCACCGCGGCCGCGTCGAACGGCTCGCCGTCGTGGAAGGTGACGTCGTCGCGGAGCGTGAACACGTAGGCCGCGCCATCATCCTCGATCTCCCACTCCGAGGCGAGCCACGGCGTGAAGGTGCCGTCCGGCTCCTGGAAGACCAGGGAGTCGAGCACCGCGCGCTGCACCATGGCCGAGACGTCGAGCTGGCTCGTCTGGGGGTCCATGTGGCCGGCGGAGAGGTTGGCGCCCTCGATGGCCCAGACCACCTCGCCGTCCGATGACTGCGGGGTCGAGCCGCCGGCGCAGGCGCCGAGTGCGAGGGCCCCGACCGCGAGAGCGGCGACGGCGGCGAGACGGCGTACAGGACGAGCGGGCATGCGTGACCTCGGGAGATTCGGATGGGGGATCCAGACAAGCCTATTGGTTTCTGGACGCAGTCGATCAACGCGGGGCTCGGCCCGCCTATTCCCGAGACGCCCTCCGGTAGAATGGCGGGGATCCCACACTCAGGCACGCTCACACAGTGCCGTACATATCGCCTCAGGAGACCCCATGGCCGACGCGCAGATTCCCGACAAGCCCGCCCTCGAAGGTCTCGAGAGCAAGTGGGACACCGCCTGGACCGAGCAGGGAACGTATCTGTTCGACCGTATCCGGGCCGCCGAGGTCGGCCGTGCCGGGGTGTTCTCGATCGACACTCCCCCGCCCACCGCGTCGGGAAGTCTCCACATCGGGCACGTCTTCAGCTACACCCACACCGATGTGAAAGTGCGCTTCGAGCGCATGCGGGGCAAGACCGTCTTCTACCCGATGGGCTGGGACGACAACGGCCTGCCCACCGAGCGCCGGGTGCAGAACTACTACGGCGTTCGCTGCGACCCCACACTGCCCTACGACGCGGAGTTCACTCCCCCGTACGAGGGCGGTGACAACAAGTCGAGCCGTGCCGCCGATCAGGTGCCCGTGAGCCGTCGCAACTTCATCGAGCTCTGCGAGAAGCTCACCGTCGAGGACGAGAAGCACTTCGAGGCACTCTGGCGCGCGCTCGGACTCAGCGTCGACTGGACCCAGACCTACCGCACCATCTCCGACGAGACGATGCGCACGAGCCAGCTCGCCTTCCTCCGCAACCTCGACCGCGGCGAGGCCTACCAGGCCATGGCCCCGACGCTGTGGGACATCGACTTCCGCTCGGCCATCGCCCAGGCCGAGCTGGAGGACCGCGATCAGCCGGCGGCCTATCACCGCATCGCCTTCCACAAGACCGACGGCTCGGGCGATGTCCACATCGAGACGACGCGCCCCGAGCTCCTCCCGGCCTGCGTCGCCCTGGTCGCGCACCCCGACGACGAGCGCTACCAGCCGCTGTTCGGCTCCACCGTCCGCACACCGCTCTTCGACGTCGAGGTGCCGGTGCTGGCCCACCCGCTCGCCCAGAAGGACAAGGGCTCGGGCATCGCCATGATCTGCACCTTCGGCGATGTGACCGACATCATCTGGTGGCGCGAGCTCGACCTGCCCAATCGCACGATCCTCGGGCAGGACGGCCGCGTGCTCGCCGACGCCCCCGACGTGATCGTGACGGATGCCGCGACCGCGGCATACGCCGAGCTCGCGGGCAAGACCGTGTTCAGCGCCAAGAAGCGCGTGGTGGAGCTCCTGCAGGAGTCCGGCGAGCTGGAGGGCGAGCCGAAGCCGTTCACCCACGCGGTCAAGTTCTACGAGAAGGGCGACCGCCCGCTCGAGATCGTCTCCACCCGCCAGTGGTACATCGGCAACGGTGCCCGCGACGAGGCGCTGCGCGACAGGCTCATCGCGCTCGGCCGCGAGATGTCCTGGCACCCCGACTTCATGCGCGTGCGCTTCGAGAACTGGACGAACGGTCTGACGGGCGACTGGCTCGTCTCGCGTCAGCGCTACTTCGGCGTGCCCATCCCGGTCTGGTACGGCCTGGACGAGAACGGCGAACGCGACTACTCCCGCGTCCTCACCCCCGACCACGGCTCGCTGCCGGTCGATCCGACGACGGATGTGCCCGCGGGCTACACCGAGGACCAGCGGGGCGTTGCCGGCGGCTTCGACGGCGAGCAGGACATCTTCGACACCTGGGCCACTTCGTCGCTGACCCCGCAGCTCGCCGCCGGCTGGGAGCGCGATCCGGAGCTGTGGAACCTGGTCGCCCCGTTCGACGTGCGCCCGCAGGGCCAGGACATCATCCGCACCTGGCTGTTCTCGACGATGCTGCGCAGCGCGCTCGAGGACGGCCGCGCACCCTGGTCGGATGCCGCGATCTCAGGCTTCATCGTCGACCCCGACCGCAAGAAGATGTCGAAGTCCAAGGGTAACGTCGTCACGCCGGCCGACATCCTGGCGCAGCACGGCTCCGACGCCGTCCGCTACTGGGCGGCCTCGAGCCGCCTCGGAACCGACGCCGCCTTCGACCCGCAGAACCCGACGCAGATCAAGATCGGCCGCCGCCTCGCGATCAAGGTGCTCAACGCCGCGAAGTTCGTGCTGTCGTTCCCGGTGCCGGAGGGCGCTCAGGTGACGCACGCGCTGGACGCCTCGATGCTCACCACGCTCGACGGCGTGGTCCGCGAGGCGACCAAGGCGCTCGAGTCGTTCGATCACGCGCGAGCGCTCGAACTGACCGAGTCGTTCTTCTGGACCTTCTGCGACGACTACCTCGAGCTCGTCAAGGAGCGTGCCTACAACCAGACCGACGTCGGACAGGCCTCGGCCGCTCTCGCGCTGCGCACGGCCCTGTCGACCCTGCTGCGCCTGTTCGCCCCGGTGATCTCGTTCGCGACCGAGGAGTCGTGGTCGTGGTTCAACGAGGGCTCGGTGCACACCGCCCCCTGGCCCGAGCCACTGGGCATGGAGGGCGACCCGGCAGTCCTGACGGCCGCAAGCGCGGCTCTGATCGGTATCCGTCGCGCGAAGACCGAGGCCAAGGCCTCTCAGAAGACGGCCGTGACGTCGCTGACCCTCCGCGCGGACGACCCGACGATCGCGCGGCTCCGGCTGGCGGCGGGAGATCTCCAGGCCGTCGGCCGCATCGAGCGGCTCGAACTGCTCGACGGCTGGAACGAGCTCGTCATCGACAGCATCGAACTCGCCCCGCAGGAGGTCTGACATGCAGCTCGGAACACGCTGGACGTCGGGAGACGACGCGCCGAAGGCAGTCCCCGACGCGCTGCGGCGCGGCATCCGCTCCGTCGACGACGCGATGCCCGCCGACGAGCTCGGCCAGCCGCGTCCTCGCTGGACGCTGACCTGGCTCGAGGGCAAGCCCATCGCCGAGCTCGACACCGGCGTCATCGTCGAGCTCGACGCTGACGGCGAGGCCGTCGTCCGCCACGACCCGGAGGACGGGTTCGGCTAGGACTCCGGGGCAGGGCTGAGCTGCCGGGCGGGTACGAGACTCGCATCGAGCAGCGTGCGATCGCCGAGGGGTGCAGCCAGCTCGAGAGTGAACGGGGTCTGGGGATTTTCCTGGCAGGTGTGGGCACCGCCTCGGGGCTCCACCCCGAGGATGACCTCCACGGTCGTCCCGGTCTCGACGAGCCGGACCACCTCGATGCGGCCCGCAGCGTCTTCGCCCGAGTTGCACGCCTGCTCCGTGACGAGCAGGGCGACCTCCGTCGAGGCAGCGTCCGCCTCCGCGTCCGGATCGAGTTCGAGCTCTGCCACCCCCAGAGCCCCGATGTCCACACGCAGCGAGCAGGTCGAGCGCGCGATCACGTACCACCCCGGATCAAGATTCGTCGCGTCGCCGATGTAGCCGATCGTGAGCATCTCCCGATCACCGCTCGGATACGTCTCCCCGCCTGAGTCGGCCGGGTCGACGGCTCTCAGCAGGACGATCGTTTCCGCCTCCTCCGACCCTACGAACCACCCCTCGTCCTCGTCGATCTCGAGCGGGTCGATGCCCTCGAAGCTCGCCGAGGCGACCGCATCCTCGCCGGCGGCGCTCAGGCTGTCGAGCGATGGCTCGTTCGCGATGACGCTCGCGGCGATCGGCGTGCCCTGGCAGTCGTAGATCTCGTCCGGGACCGACGGACCGGCACCCGGGGCACCTGAAGTCGCACACGCGCTCAGCGCGGCGCCGAGCCCGACGGCAAGGACCAGCCCGGTCACGCGCATCGATCGTGGCATCGGCACTTCCTCTCGACAGCTCTCACCCGTGGAGTGTCGCGACAAGCCTCATGATCTCGCATCAGGCCGCCATCCGCGCGGACCTGACGCCGGCTCAGTACTCGGGGTCGTTGTGGTTCGAGGCGTCGAGCAGCAGCCGGCAGCCGACGAGAGCCGTCACGAGCGTCACGGCGCCCGCGATGACGAACGGCAGGCGCAGGTCGTAGCGCGCCACCCAGCCGCCGAGAAGCGTCGCGAACGGGAACAGCCCCCACGTGAAGGTGCGGATGATCCCGAGGACACGGCCGAACATGTGGCCCGGCACGATCGCCTGGCGCAGCGCCCCCCACGGCACGTTCCACACCGACACGGCGCACGCCATGAGGCTGTAGGCGAGGACGCCCGTGATCACCTCGGGTGCGGCCCAGACCGCCACGAGGGATGCGGCTGCCACGAAGTTGGCGCCGAGCATCACCGGTCCGCGACCGAAGCGGCTCACCAGCGTCGAGGCGACGAGGGATCCGGCGAGAGCGCCGAGGCCGATGCCCGCCGTCACGACGCCGATCGCCGCCGGCGCGACGGCGAGCTCGTCGAGGAAGTAGAGGATCGTCGGCGCCTGGGCGAAGGAGAACGCCGAGCCCACGATGGAGGTGAAGACCACCATCGAGCGCAGGAAGCGGTGGTTCCAGAGGTAGGAGACCGCTTCGCGTGCCGACGTCGAGCTCTGCGGCGTCGACGCGATCGCGGCGGACTCGGCAGCGGCTTCGGCAGGCGCCTCGCTCGCAGCGAGCGGCTCGCCCGCGGCGACGGCGGCCGCGGGGTCGGGAGCGTCGTGGCGTGGGGCGGCGGGGGCATCGCGCAGCGGGCGGGCCGCGGAGAGCGGGAGCATGATCGCGAGGGCGATGGGGATCAGATAGCCCGCGGCGCCGACCCACAACGGCAGCGCCAGCGACACGGCGAACAGCACCCCGCCGATCGGAGTGGCGATGAAGTTGTCGATCGTGATCTGGGCGGCCTGCAGGAAGCCGTTGGCGCGGTCGAGCGACGGGCGCTTCACGAGCGACGGGATGATCGCGTTCGTCGCGTTGTCGAACAGCGTCTCGCCGAGCCCGAAGACCAGGGTCGCGGCGAACAGCCACCAGATGTCGAGCGAGCCCGTGACGGTGAGCACCGCCAGGCCGACCGCGGCCAGTCCGCGCAGCCCGTTGGCGAACGCCATGATGTAGCGGCGGTCGTAGCGGTCGACGATCATTCCGGCCGGCAGTCCGAACACGAGCCACGGGACGAAGGCGAGCGCCCCCAGCGCGGCGATCGCGAGCGGATCGCGCGTGAGGGTGGTGGCGATCAGCGGCACCGCGACCCGGCCGACGCCGTCGGCGAGATTGCTGAAGGCCGCGGCGGTCCAGAGCTTTCCGAAGTCGCGGCCCAGAGGGGCCCGGCCCTTGCGCCCGGACTCCTCCGTCGCCTCGACGGCGTCGACTGTGTCGGTCATCGCGGGAGGATTCCGACCGAGCCGAGCGCGAGGGCATCGGTGCGGGCGTCGCCGGCCGCGGTGCGTGCACCGACGGCGCCGGATGCCGTGGACCGGCGCTCCAGGCGGGCGGCGACGAACCGGTCGATGCCGACGGCGGCGGTGAGCAGCATCCGCTCGAAGCCGGTGGTGCGGACGGCGGCGCGTGGGGCGGTGAGTGCGGTCATGACTGTCCTCCTAGCGTGGGAAGCGGGAAGACGTCGGCCCGGATGGTCACGGGACGAACGTTCTCGCCGGTCTGGTTGCGGTATTTGTCGACGGCCTCGTCGATCAGGGCCATGATCCCGAGGGTCAGCTCCTTGCTCTGCTCGGGGCTGAGTCGGGCGGTGGCTGTCGAGATGAGCGTGCCCTCCTGCCACATCGCCTCTTCGCCGTCGATGCCTCGGTTGACGAACTCCAGGAGCTGATCGTTGCGATTGCGCAGGAACTCGTTCATCACCACCTGGGTGGCGGCGCGGCCGGCCGGTGTCGCCATCGCCTCGGGGCTGGCGAACGAGACGCCTCCGACGGGCCGCTCCCACCAGCGCTCGCGCCCCGTGCCGCGATCGGCGGCCTCGCGGATCAGGTCGTGCTTGGCGAGAGCCCGCAGGTGGTAGCTGGTCGAGCCGCTCGACTCGTGGAGCCGCTCAGCGAGCGAGCTCGCGGTCTGCGGTCCGTACTGGCTGAGAATGTCGTAGATTCTCACTCGGAGCGGGTGCGCCAGGGCGCGGAGAGCACCCGAGTCGAGGACCCGGTCCTCGTTGTGGCGCTGCTCTGCGCGAGCCCGGGCATCCTGCTCTTCGTTCGCGATGTTCTCGGCCATGCCGTCAGACTAGTGATGCAAAGGTTTCTTTGCAAGTACTTCTTTGCAACGCATGTTTTGCAACGATGCGTTTGCAAAGACACCTCGGCATCGCGAGCGCCCGACACTAGGCTGATCGTCATGGCGAACGACAATCCCCTGCTGTCCCCGGCCCCTCACCCTTACGGGCTTCCCGACTACCCCTCGATCCGCCCGGAGCACTATCTGCCCGCGTTCCGGGAGGCTTTCGCCGAGCACTCGAGCGAGATCTCGAACATCACGCGCGTGCGCTCCATGCCCACGTTCGAGAACACGCTCGTGCCGCTCGAGGAGAGCGGCAAGCTGCTGGGCGACGTCGCCCGCACGTTCTACACGGTCTCGTCCGCCGACGCGACGCCCGAGATCCAGGCGATCGAAGAGGAGCTGGCGCCGCTGATGTCGGCGCATCAGGACTCGATCCAGCTGGACGCCCAGCTGTACTGGCGCATCAAGACGGTCCACGACCAGCTCGACGCATCGGAGCTCGATCCCGAGCAGCGCTACCTCGTCGAGCGCCACTACCGCGAGATGTCGCACGCCGGCGCAGGGCTCGACGACGCCGCGAAGGAGCAGCTCACCGCCCTCAACCAGCGTCTGTCGACGCTCACCACGGCGTTCGAGAAGAACCTCCTGGCGGACACGAACGACCTCGCGATCGTGTTCGACACGGTGGAAGAGCTCGACGGTCTGACCGAGGGCGAGCTCTCCGCCGCCGCGCAGGCCGCTGCAGACCGCGGCCTGGACGGGAAGTGGGTCGTCACGCTCACCCTGTTCACGGGGCATCCGTATCTCTCGTCGCTCACCGACCGGATGAGCCGCAAGCGGATCCTCGACGCCTCGCGCTCCCGTGGGTCGAGGGGCAACGAGCACGACAACCGGGAGGTGCTCCGCGAGATCGTGCGTCTCCGTGCCGAACGCGCTGCGCTCCTCGGCTACGACACCCACGCCGCCTACATCACGTCCGATGAGACGGCCGGCTCGCCCGAGGCCGTGCACGATCTGCTGCGGCGATTGGCCGTGCCCGCCGCCCGCAATGCGGAGCGCGAGCAGGCGGCGCTGCAGGCCATCGTCGATGCGCAGCCGCAGCTCTTCCCCCTCGAGGCGCACGACTGGGCGTTCTACACCGAGAAGGTGCGCGCGGCGGAGTACGACCTCGATCGCAGCGCCCTCCGACCGTGGTTCGAGGCTGAGCGCGTGCTGCAGGACGGCGTCTTCCGCGCCGCGACCGAGCTCTACGGCGTGACGTTCTCGGAGCGCACCGACATCCCGGCCTACCACCCCGACGCCCGCGTGTTCGAGCTGCATAACGCCGACGGATCCGAGCTCGGCCTCTTCATGCTCGACCTGTACACGCGCGACACCAAGCGCGGCGGCGCGTGGATGAACTCGATCGTCTCGCAGTCGGCGCTGCGTGGAACCAGGCCGATCGTGGTGAACAACCTCAACGTGCCCAAGCCCGCTCCCGGCAAGCCCACGCTCCTCACGCTGGACGAGGTGACGACCCTCTTCCACGAGTTCGGCCACGCCCTGCACGGACTGTTCGCGACCGTCACGTACCCCCACTTCGCCGGCACCAACGTGTTCCGCGACTTCGTGGAGTTCCCGAGCCAGGTCAATGAGATGTGGATCTACTGGCCCGAGGTGCTCGCCTCGTACGCCCGCCACGTCGACACCGATGAGCCCCTCCCCGCCGAGGTCGTCGAGAAGCTGCACGCCTCCGAGGCGTTCAATCAGGGGTTCGCGACGAGCGAGTACCTCGCCGCTGCGTGGCTCGACCAGGCCTGGCACTCCCTCACCGCCGAGGAGGCCGCGGCCGACATCGACGTGGCCGAGTTCGAGGCATCCGCTCTCTCGTCGATCGGCCTCGGCAACCCGGCGGTGCCGACCCGGTACTCGTCGACGTACTTCGCCCACGTCTTCTCGGGCGGCTACAGCGCCGGCTACTACTCCTACATCTGGAGCGAGGTGCTCGACGCCGACACCGTGGAGTGGTTCCGCGACAACGGCGGGCTCACGCGGGAGAACGGCGATCGCTTCCGCACGCGCCTCCTCGGCGTCGGAGGGTCGAAGGATCCGCTCGAGGCGTACCGTGACTTCCGTGGACGGGATGCCGACATCCGGCCGCTGCTCGAGCGTCGCGGGCTGCTCGCCTGACGTCCGTCCGCGGGCTGGGCGTCAGAGGACGCCCAGCTCGTGAGCGAACGCGCGGACGCGAGCCGCCATGGCCGCCGGCACCTCCGCCACCGCGAAGTGCCCGCCCTCGTCGAGTCGCTCGAAGGTGCGCAGATCGCGGTAGAACCCCCGCGCGAGCGACTCGGGGTAGTCGGCCTCGTGACGCTGGATGAAGACGACCGACGGCACCTCGACCGGCGGCATCGCGTCGGGCTGGTCGGCTCCCTCGTAGTAGGGGCGGAACGACGTCGCGATGCTCTGGGTGACCCAGTAGATCATCGCCTCGGTGAGGATGCGGTCACGCGAGATCCGCCGCTCGACGTCGCGCGGCTCGCCGGACGGGGTGTCGCTCCACTCGACCAGCTTCTCCGCGAGCCACGCCAGCAGCCCGGCCGGTGAGTCGTTGAGCGCGGCCGCAAGCGTGTCGGGGCGCGTCGCCTGCACGTGCCCGTAGGCGCCGGCCGTGCCGTGGTCGGCCGCGAGCCGTTGGAAGAAGGCGACCTCGTCGGGCGCTGTGAGTGCCTGTCGCTCCTCCTGGCTGGGGAAGTGCGCGTGGCTCACCACGATCCCGAGCACCTGATCGGGATGCTGCGACGCGATGAGATCGTTCACGTTCGCCGACACGTCTTCGCCGTAGGTCAGGTACTCGTCGTACCCGAGCACCTCGGTCATCAGCGCGTGGACGGTGTCGGCGAGGCGCTGCTCCGTCATCAGGCCGTCGGCGTACGGGCTCGAGAAGGCGAACCCGGGGAAGCTCGGCACGACCACGTGGAGGTCCGGCAGCAGGTCGGCGAACTCCAGCTGCAGGGCGAACGTGTGGGGCCAGCCGTGCATCACCACGAGGGCCGGGGCACCGGCCCGCTCGGAGCGGAGGTGGGCGAAGTGAATCGTCGCGTCGCCGATCTCGGCGGTGAACTGCGGGTGCGCGTTGAGCCATCGTTCGCGCTCGCGCCAGTCGAGTTCGCGCCAGGACGACACGAGGTCGGCGAGGTACGACGCGGTGAGGCCCGAGGCCGGTCGATTCGGCGAATCGGGCAGGAGCCTCGTGCGGGCGAGCCGGTCCCTCAGGTCGACCAGGACCTCATCGGCGACGCGGATCTCGAACGGGGTGGCAGCCATTCTCCGACGCTACGGCTGGGCTCGGACACCCGCTCGCGGTCAGGCGCTCTTGCGCTTCTCTCGCAGGACGAGGGTCGGCGTCGCACCTTCTTCGACGGCGGCACGGGTGATGACGACCTTGTCGACCTCGTCGGTCGACGGGATCTCGAACATGATCGGCCCGAGCACGTCTTCGAGGATGGCACGGAGGCCACGGGCGCCGGTCTTGCGCTCCACCGCCAGCTCGGCGATCGCCCCCAGCGCCTCGGTGTCGAACTCCAGCGACACGCCGTCGAGCTCGAACATGCGCTGATACTGCTTGACGAGCGCGTTCTTCGGCTCGGTCAGGATCTCCATCAGCGCCTCGCGGTCGAGCGGCGACACGGACGCGACGACGGGCAGGCGCCCGATGAACTCCGGGATCAGTCCGAACTTGTGGAGGTCCTCGGGCCGCACCTCGCTGAAGAGCGTGAGGTCGTCGCCCTTGTTGTGCAGCGGTGCGCCGAAACCGATGCCGTGCTTGCCGACACGCGACGAGATGATGTCTTCGAGCCCCGCGAAGGCGCCGGCCACGATGAACAGCACGTTCGTGGTGTCGATCTGGATGAACTCCTGGTGCGGGTGCTTGCGTCCGCCCTGGGGCGGCACCGACGCGACCGTGCCCTCGAGGATCTTGAGCAGCGCCTGCTGCACGCCCTCGCCCGACACATCGCGGGTGATCGACGGGTTCTCGGCCTTGCGGGCGATCTTGTCGACCTCGTCGATGTAGATGATGCCGGTCTCGGCGCGCTTCGTGTCGAAGTCGGCCGCCTGCAGGAGCTTGAGGAGGATGTTCTCGACGTCTTCGCCGACGTAGCCCGCCTCGGTCAGGGCCGTGGCGTCGGCCACCGCGAACGGCACGTTCAGCCGCTTGGCGAGGGTCTGAGCGAGGTAGGTCTTGCCGCAGCCGGTGGGGCCGAGGAGCAGGATGTTGCTCTTGGCGATCTCGATCTCGTCGGCGCGCTGCTCGGCGGACTGAATGGTGCCGTGGGCACGCACGCGCTTGTAGTGGTTGTAGACGGCCACCGACAGTGCGCGCTTGGCAGCCTGCTGGCCGACGACGTACTCCTCGAGGAAGCCGAAGATCTCACGAGGCTTGGGGAGGTCGAAGTCGGTCACGACGCCCGAGGTGGACTCGGCCATCCGCTCTTCGATGATCTCGTTGCACAGCTCGACGCACTCGTCGCAGATGTAGACCCCGGGACCGGCGATCAGCTGCTGCACCTGCTTCTGGCTCTTGCCGCAGAAGGAGCACTTGAACAGGTCGGCACTCTCACCGATGCGTGCCATGAGGCTCCTCCTCGTTGCGTCGGGGGGCAGCCCCCCGGCTGTTCTCCGAGCCTAATAGCTCGCGACGACATGCGGCGGGATTGCGACGCGCATTGTGGACGCGTGCCTTTCCGCCCACAGCGAAGCCCCGCCGCCCGGTGATCCGGACGGCGGGGCTTCGAGCGGCGGCGACGTGCTACTTGGTCAGCGCCGCCGGCGTGCGCTTGCGGGTCGTGAGGACCTGGTCGATGAGACCGTAGGTCAGCGACTCCGCCGCGGACAGGATCTTGTCGCGATCGATGTCCTTGTTCACCTCGGCCTGCGTCTTGTTCGAGTGCTTCGCCAGGGTCTCCTCGAGCCACGTGCGCATGCGCATGATCTCGGCGGCCTGGATCTCGATGTCGGACGCCTGACCGTGGCCGGCCTCGCCCACGGCGGGCTGGTGGATCAGGATGCGGGCGTTCGGCAGCGCGAGTCGCTTGCCGGGCGCGCCGGCCGCGAGGAGCACCGCCGCCGCCGATGCCGCCTGGCCGAGCACGACCGTCTGGATCTGCGGCGACACGTACTGCATCGTGTCGTAGATCGCCGTCATGGCCGTGAACGAGCCGCCGGGCGAGTTGATGTACATGATGATGTCGCGGTCGGGATCCTGGCTCTCGAGCACCAGGAGCTGGGCCATGACATCGTCTGCCGAGGCATCGTCGACCTGGACGCCCAGGAAGATGACGCGGTCCTCGAACAGCTTGTTGTACGGGTCCTGACGCTTGTAGCCGTAGGCGGTCCGCTCCTCGAACTGAGGAAGGATGTAGCGGCTGCCGGGCATCTGGAGCCCCTGAGGGGCGGACGGTCCGAAGGTGGGGGTGTGCATTCCGGGTTCTCTCTCTTTCGCCTTCGGTGCCGTCAGCTCGCGGTTCCGCCGCCGCCGACCACGTCGGTCGCGGACTCGCGGATGTGGTCGACGAAGCCGTACTCGAGAGCCTCCTTGGCGCTGAACCAGCGGTCACGGTCGCCGTCGGCGTTGATCTGCTCGACCGGCTTGCCGGTCTGGGCCGCCGTGATCTCGGCGAGACGGCGCTTCATGTCGAGGATGAGCTGGGCCTGCGTCTGGATGTCGCTCGCGGTGCCGCCGAAGCCGCCGTGCGGCTGGTGCAGCAGCACGCGGGCGTTCGGGGTGATGTAGCGCTTGCCCTTGGTGCCGCTGGTGAGCAGCAGCTGGCCCATCGACGCGGCCATGCCGATGCCGACGGTGACGATGTCGTTCGGCACGAACTGCATGGTGTCGTAGATCGCCATGCCGGCCGTGATCGAGCCGCCGGGCGAGTTGATGTAGAGGTAGATGTCCTTCTGCGTGTCCTCGGCGGCGAGAAGGAGGATCTTCGCGCAGATCTCGTTGGCGTTATCGTCGCGCACCTCCGACCCGAGCCAGATGATGCGATCCTTCAACAGCCTGTCGAAGACGCTCGTGGCGACAAGTGGTTCGGCCATGTGTACTCCTGATTCCGTGGTCGTGCATCGAATCTACCGGCGCGGCGCGGGCGACCCGCCCGTGTTCGCCCTGGGCAGATCAGGCCTCCGGATCGACGAGCTCCCGGGCGTATCCGGCGACCGATCGCGTGTACCGCGGCAGGTGCGGAGCGAGTGCCTCGAGAGCGATGGATGCCCCGCGCACCGCGTCGCCGGACGAGACCAGCGCCAGCGCGTAGAAGGCGGCGACGCCATCGTGCAGGGGCTCCGCGTGCCCGTGCTCGTATTCGGTGCGCAGCAGAGCGAGTGCTTCGTCGACCTTGCCGAGGTTGCGGACGGTGCTCGCGAGCTGGATCACCGCCTGCGTGCGCAGCTCGCCGTCGAGGCCGCCGTCGAGCGCAGCACGGTACAGCGGCTCGGCCTCTTCCTCGATCCCGGCGGAGTCGCGCGCGCCCGCGCGCTCGAACAGGGCGCGCGGGTCGTGCGCGGGCCGCTCGGCCGCGATCTCATCTATGGCGCGCACCCGTTCCAGATCGTCGAGGGCGTCGTCGGCCCACACGCGCGCGATGCGGGTGTCCCAGTCGTCGGTCATGCGTCCTCCTCGGACGAAGAAGGGGACGGATGCCGCGGCATCCGTCCCCCCGTCACTGCTGTGCAGCGACTTACTCCTTCTCGGCGGCCGCCTTCTTCTTGGCCGGTGCCTTCTTGGCGGGCTTCTTCGGGGCCTCTTCGGCCTCGATCACGGCGTCGGCGTCGGCCGCGGCATCCGCGATCTCCTGCGCCTCTTCGACGACCTCGTCCTCGGCGTCGGCCTCGTCCTCGACGGCGACGAAGCCGGTGAGGTCGACGGGCTTGCCGTTGGTGTCGACGACGGTGACCTGGCCGAGCACGACAGCGAGCGCCTTGTTGCGGGCGACCTCGCCGATCATGGCGGGGAGCTGGTTGCCCTCCTGCAGTGCGTTCACGAAGTCCTGGGGAGCCATGCCGTACTGGGCGGCGGACTGCACGAGGTACTGGGTGAGCTCGTCCTGCGAGACCTGCACGTTGACCTTCTCGGCGATCGCGTCGAGCAGCATCTGCGTCTTGAACTGCTTCTCGCTCGCCTCGGTCACCTCGGCGCGGTGCACGTCGTCCTCGAGGCGGTTCTCGCCCTCGAGGTGGTTGTGCACCTCGGACTCGATGAGCGCCGGCGGCACCGGGATGTCGACCTGCTCGAGCAGCTGCTCGATGAGCTTGTCGCGCGCGGCGGAGCCCTGGGTGAACACCGATTGCTCGCCGACGCGGTCCTTCAGGCTGTCGCGGAGCTCGGCGATGGTGTCGAACTCGCTGGCGATCTGCGCGAAGTCGTCGTCGGCGTCGGGAAGCTCGCGCTCCTTGACGGCCTTGACGACGACGGAGACCTCGGACTCCTCGCCGGCGTGGTCGCCGCCGACGAGCTTGGAGCGGAACGTGGTGTCCTCGCCGGCCGTGAGCGACTCGATCGCTTCGTCGATGCCCTCGAGCAGCTCGCCGGAGCCGACCTCGTACGACACGCCCTCGGCGCGGTCGATCTCGGCGCCGTCGATCGTGGCGACGAGGTCCAGTTCGACGAAGTCTCCGGTCGCCGCGGGGCGGTCGACGGTGACGAGCGTGCCGAAGCGGCCGCGGAGGCGGTCGAGTTCCTCGTCGATGGCGGACTCGTCGACCTCGATGGCGTCGACCTCGACGGTGGTGCCCTCGAACGCCGGAAGCTCGAACTCGGGGCGGACGTCGACCTCGACCTCGACCTGCAGGTCGCCCGAGAAGTCCTTCTCGTTCGGCCACTCGGTGACCTCGGCGGCGGGACGGCCCAGCACGCGCAGCTCGTTGGCCTCGACGGCCTGGCGGTAGAACGTGTCGAGACCCTCGCTGACGGCGTGCTCGAGCACGGCGCCACGCCCGATGCGCTGGTCGATGATCGGCGCGGGGACCTTGCCCTTGCGGAAGCCGGGGATCTGCACGTCCTGCGCGATGTGCTCGTACGCGTGAGCGATGCTCGGCTTGAGCTCGTCGGGCGTGACCGTGATGTGGAGCTTCACCCGGGTCGGGCTGAGCTTCTCGACGGTGCTGTTCACCATGCCTGTTCGTTCTCCTCTATCGCACCGCGCGCGAATGCGCGGCTGAAGGTCTGGGGTTGGAATTCTGTGAGGCCGTGATGTCGGGGCGACAGGATTTGAACCTGCGGCCTCCCGCTCCCAAAGCGGGCGCTCTACCAAGCTGAGCTACGCCCCGGGCGGGTTCGCACGCATGCGTGCGCCGATCGGCCCCTGGAAGTCTAGCCGACACACCGAGCCATCGCCTGCGCGGGTGCTCCGCGCTGATCCCGACATGAGAGGGGTGTGACGGGAAGGCCCGGAATGGTCCAGTAGACTTGTGGCTGTCGCGGCACGCCGCGGTGATGGACCACAACCGAATAGGCACATCCTGGCGGACACCCGCCGGATTCCGGGGCTGTAGCTTAGTGGTAAAGCCTTAGTCTTCCAAACTAATGATGCGGGTTCGATTCCCGTCAGCCCCTCTGAACAAGAAACCTTCGATAACTCGGGGTTTCTCTCGTTCTCGGCTGGCCAAGGCTCAAGCGCTGATTGCCTCGCTTGCCCGATACGAGCCCGTAGGGTCTGATGCTCCGTGTCGGTCGCACCGCTAAGCCGCACCCATCTGCCAGGTCCGGTGCGGTGCTGGCCCGTCGATACGAGTGCGACGGATGCGGCAGCGACTTCGATGCCCGCAAGTTCACCCTGCGACGAAAGCGGCACGCTCTACTGCGGCGTGCGGTTCCTGCCGGTGGTCATCGCTCGTGCTCGCTCAGCGGTCACGCATCGCCAGGGATCCTGACCGGCCTAGCCGTTTAGAACGGCGTGGCCGCGGCCGCGGCCTGTTCAGCCGCTTCGGCCGCTTTGGCTTCTTCCCGCTCTTGCTTTGCCTGTAGACGGCGCTCCTTCAGTTGAGCGATGCGCACCGGACCGATGAAGACCTCTTGCAGTACCTCATCCATGAATGCGAGCACGTCGGCGACATCTTGCGTGGTCGGTTCGTCAGCGATGTCACCGTGTGCCATGTCGTTGCCAAAGTCGCGAATCTCGTGCGCGGCTTCCTTGGTGTCGGCACGGATCAGGCCGCGCTCGGCCATGGTGTCGATCTTCTTGACGAGCCGACCTTGTGTCACGCCCTTACTCTTGGCGGTTGCCTCGACGACGGTGCGCGCCATCAACACCGCGGCCATTGGCGCACGATGCGCCGCACAGCGGTACGCCTCGCTCGCCGCCTTCGCGATGTGACTCGGTATCCCGTCGCCCGCGACGAATCGCACGTGCTTCGGATACCAGAAGAGGTCTTCGCTGAACTCGAACTGCTTCTTCGGATCGTCGTTGCCGCCCCAAACGTAGTACTCAAACGCGATCGAGGCTTGATAGCAGGCATCGCAGGTGGCTGTCCCCTGCAGAACCTTCTGTTGCGTGTCGGGTTCGATCGTGTATTCAGCCCACACGACTGTCATGTGCGATTTCTCTCCACAATGACCGCAGGTTGTCGATGCCATGGCCCCATGCTGGCAGGCTCGCCGGGTTACGTGATACCGAACTCGGCTGCCGATCCGGTACTACCGCCTCTTCGCCTTCGGCTCCGAGTTCGGTGGGACATAACTTGGTCGTTGTGGATGGGCACGAGGGGTCGAATAGCGTGGTGCCGCGACGTCGATCGGCGGGCCCACCCCGGGGGCTGAAAGTCGGACTTTCTGTGCCCGTTGTGTGCCCCTCCATGCCGCGAACCGAATCGGGCACGGTTCGCGGTCATCGGACGTGCCGAAACCCACGTGAAAACAGGGCTTGTAACGGCTAGCGGCTTAGACCGTAGGTCAGGTATGGAACGACGCCGGCCCGTTCGGCTATATCGACGCCGCCGTTGCCGAGCGCTGGGCACCAATCCTCGACGGGATCGAGTGGACGCCGTTGGTCAGGCTCCGTCGCCGTCACGAGGAAGGTGAAGGGGTGGTGCTCGTCGTCGGTCTTCCTGACCTCCGCGGCGGCGAGTGGCGCGCACGGATGCGATCCGTCGATCCAGAGCCGATCCACCGGCCGAGTAGCCGGATTCGATTCAAGGGGCGGTAGTCCTCAATCGCGACTCAGCGGTGCTCAGACTCCCCGAGCCGCGCTGACCTTCACAGGTCCAGCCCTGCTTTCTAGCGCGTTACCTCAGACCGGCGTCGCCGAGTTTCCGCAGCAAGTTGTGCGCCCAAAACTCGCCTACACAAGAGCTCGCCGACAAGTCAAGCAACACACCCTCGTGGGAGGTTGCGGCGACAGGGTGACGTGCCAGGGATCGCTAGATGCGTCCGAGCAACTCGGTCTTCTTCGCCTCGAACTCTTCGGATGAAACTATCCCTGCGTCACGCAACTCCCCGAGCTGCCTGAGTTGCACCATTACGTCTTGCCCCACGTACGCGCGCGCCTCGGGTTGCGGCGCCGGCGTTGCCTGCGGAGCCACGATGTGCTTGGCATTCATGGCCTCCTTCACGACCGCCAGGAATTCCGCGAAAGCCTCCGGAGGGGTGAGCCACTTGACTGAAACACGATTTCCTGAGGCGTGGAATGCGACATGATGCCCCATCATGGATTTTCCATGCTCGAAGCTCGAAATGTTACCGAACGGGAACGACTCGAGATCGAATCCTCCGAGCTTCTTCGCGTAGAACACCACCCGCCGGTCAGTGGCGATGAGCACTCCGTTCCGCACGGAGTCGTTCCCAAAGACTTTCGCTTCGTACGCACCCATAACGGCAGCCTTCACAAGCTCGCCTGGCTCAAGATGATCTCTAGCTTGCTCCAGCAGCTTGTCCGCCTTTGCCATTTCACTCCCCTATCCAAGTTGGGCGCTCTGACCGTGGGATCACAGTAACGCTCGCGGCATTTCTCTGTAAGTGCGTTCGCGTGAGCGTGCGCCCCGGTCGAAGGTGCTGCAGCTGGGCGGCGCGGCGCCCACAGCGTCGCTGTCACCGCCGTCCTTCGCCTTGCGGCAACGGAACAGGCGCCGCTCTCAGTTGTCATGCTCGCGTTGCGTGGCGACCTCCTCGAGCCAACCTCGAGTGATGCTGACGCCGAACGGTCTGGCGCCGCCCCTATACTCGCTGCCATGTCCGACGCCATCCCAGCCGCATCTCGTCCCCTCCCAGTGAAGAAGCCCGCGGCCGAGGAGCTGACCGCCCTCAACATCAGCGGTGCGCTGCTCCTCATTGCGGGTGTCATCACCATCGTGGTCGCGCAGACCATTGGCAGCGGCTTCCTCTCCGAGTTCGACATCGAAGACCTGGCGCAGAAGATCACTGCCACAGTCATCGGTGCTGGCCTGGCGGTGGCCGGAGCGATTGCGCTGATCGCCTCGCTGCTCCTGAGCGGAATTAGGTCCACGGTCCTGAGCCGCTAGGGCCCATCAGCCGATGCCAGCAATGACCTTCTGGCATGGATGCCGAGTGTACGCAAGGTTGACAAGTGCGGCAGCGTCGTAGACGCAAACACGCGAGGCTGTGCTTGCGCCGGGCGAGATCGTCCGTGTGCGAGAGCCGCCTGATGCCACCGTCTGCCGTATGACGGGGCGTGGCTCTTCCGGGTTATCGCCGCACACGGCAGACTGTCGCCGCGGGAGTCGTCCACGGCGGGCGACGCCGCAGAAGCGACCACCATGAGCAGTCCGACCTCGCCCAGCACCGGCGGCCCGCCCCGAAAGCTGCCCCGCCGCCCGGCGTCGGCGCTCGCCGAGAAGTGGACGCGGATCGACGACGTCGACGTGTTCTACCGCGAGTCCCCGCGGCCCGCGACCGATCCGCGCGTGATGGTCCACGTGCACGGGTTCGGGCTGTCGGGGCGCTATCTCCTGCCCACCGCCGAGCGGCTGGCCGATGAGTTCCACACCTATGTGCCGGACCTGCCGGGGTTCGGCAGAAGCGGCAGGCGCCGCGACATGCTCGACATCCCCGATCTCGCGCATGCCACGGCCGACTTCCTCGACGATCGGGGGGTGGAGAAGGCGACGCTCGTCGGCAACTCGATGGGATGCCCGGTGATCATCGAGTTCGCCCACCACTACCCCGAGCGGATCGACCGGGCCCTGCTGGTCTCGCCCGCCGGCGGCCTCTACAACCAGCCGCTGCGCCGCGCGGTCGGTCAGCTGTCGAAGGACGCCCCACGGGAGCCCACGCGCATGGCCCGTGTCGCCGTACCCGACTACGTGCGGTTCGGCGTTCCCAGCACGATGCGGCTCTTCCGGGCGCTGACGACCTATCCGTCTCTGCAGCGACTGCTCGAGATGCGCATCCCGACGCTCGTGGTCCTGGGCGAACGGGACCCGCTTCTCCCCCACGCCCACCGCGTCGACGAGATCGCCAGCCAGACCGACAGTCACGTCCTCGTCGTGCTGCTCGAGGGTGCCGCCCACGCGATCAACTTCAGCCACCCCGAGCAGCTCGCCCACGCCATCCGGCTTTTCATGGAGGACAAGCCCATCGAGAACGACCCGCAGTGGCCGGGCCACCTGCGCCTCTACGAGGTCCACCGCGGCAAGCACCACCCGCCGAAGAAGTCCGGCGACACCGCGGGCTGAGTCAGCCTCGCCCCGCGTCGATCACTCGCACGAACGAGTCGGGCAGGACCGCGTTCGCGGGGGCGCCGGCGAAGAAACCCGCGACCTGTGACGGCGTGTAGCCGGCGATGCCGCATCCGACCTCGGTCACCAGGAATCGCAGTTCGGGATGCTCTCCGGCAAACGCGAGGAAGCGACGCGCCTGCTCCTCGAAGACGGCGAGTCCCGACATCGTGTCGATCCCGTACGACTGCCCCTGCAGCCCCTCGGATTGTCCCCACACCGCGCCGAAGCGGTCGAGCGCGAACTTCGCCGCTCCCCCGCCGTGGGCGCCCGACCCGTTCGAGCCGAAGACGAACACTTCGTTCGGTGCCAGCGATTCGATGCGCATACGAACTCCTCCGGCTAGCGGTCCACCGGCGTCGCCGCCTCGTGCGAGCCGAGGTGGGCGCGGTACGTCTGAGCGTTGCGGAGGATGCCCTCGCGCTCCTCGTCGGTGAGCTCGCGGCGCACCTTCGCCGGCACACCGGCGACGAGCGAGCCCGGCGGCACGATCGTTCCCTCGAGCACGACGGCCCCGGCCGCGACCAGGCATCCGTCTCCGATCACGGCGCCCGACAGCACGACGCTGCCCATCCCGATCAGCGATCCGTCGCCGATCGTGCAGCCGTGCACCACGGCGTTGTGGCCGACCGAGACGTCGCATCCGATGACGACGGGGTGCGCGGCATCCACGTGGACCGACACGTTGTCCTGCAGGTTGCTGCCGGCGCCCACGGTGATGGTGTCGCTGTCGCCCCGGAGCACGGCGTTGTACCAGACGCTCGAGCCCTCGCTCAGCGTGACCGCGCCGATCACCCGGGCTCCCGACGCGACGAACGCGGTCGGATCGATGTCGGGCGCGCGGCCCGAGACGGCGAGGACGGCGGCGTCGTCGGAGATCGTCATGCCATGACCTTATGCGAGGCGGTTACTCCACGCGCGAGCCCAATCGCTCCTCGATCGCGGCGGTGTACCAGGGAGCCAGCGTGTCGGCGAAGGTCACCGTGAGGTGGTCCTGGTCTCGGTACACGTTCGCGCCGCCCACCACGGGCGCGCACGTCTCGGCGCCGCAGAAGACGTCGGTGAAGTCGAGGAGGGTCACGCTGTCGCGAGCGGATGCCGCGTCCCGCAGCGGGTCGTCGGCCACCAGCACGTCCGACCGCGGGCCGTCGCACTCGGCGGCGTCGCGCGTGCGCAGGCACTTGTTGGGGTCGGTCTCCCACACCGGGTTGTCGACGACCGTGATGACGGGGATGCCGCGGTCGAGGACCTCGTCCCACGCGTCGACGTATCCGGCGACCGCGGCATCGTGCGCCGAGTCGTAGCCGGCCGAGGAGTAGGGCGTATTCGCGATCGCCGCGGTGAAGACCGCGTCGAGGTCGGCATCCGCCAGAGCGGCCTCCACCCGGTCCCGCCACTGCGTGCACGCGTCGCCGAAGGCGCCCGGCGTCGCGAGCGGCGTGGTGTTCCAGGGGCACGCGCCCTTGAACCAGGTGACGAGCTGCCACCCTTCCTCGTCCGCGATCCGCTGGAATGTCGAAAGGAGCTGGTACGCGTGGCTGTCGCCGATGAGCGCGATGCGCGGCGCGTCGGGGTCGTCGGAGCCGAACGTGCAGGAAACCGGGCGCGCGTCGGTGAGCTGCACGAAGCACTGCTCGTCTTCAGGCCGGTCGATCCCCGCGAACCCGGGCGCGGGAAGGATCGTCTCGCCGAAGTCCGTGCCCTCGCACGCCGGATCCAGGACGGATGCGGCGCCGAAGCACGGCGGAGGGCTCTCCTGAAGTTCCTGGATCGCCCGCACTCCGTCGTTGTAGGTCGGTGCGTTGACGATCCACGCCGCGGAGGCGACCGCGGCCACCACCAGCATCGCGCCGAGCGAGGACCACAGCGTCACTCGCGCGGGTCGCGACGTGAGCACCTTCCACCCGCGGGCCGGGTCCTCGACGAAGCGCTTGGTCAGCCAGGCGAGCACGAAGCACAGCAGGAGCAGCGCCACCCGGTGGTAGATCGTGAGGCCCCAGAACGGCACGGACGGCGCGATGATGATCAGCGGCCAGTGCCACAGGTACAGCGAGTACGAGATGTCGCCGACGAACTGCGCGGGCCGGATCGCCAGGATCCGCGTCGGGTACCACCACCGCTCGGTGTTGGAGGCGGCGATGACCGCGGCGGCGCCGAGCGTGGGCAGCAGCGCCATGTACCCCGGGAAGGGCGTCTGGCCGTCGAACTGGAAGATGACGTACAGCAGCACGGCGATCCCGCCCCAGCCGAGCACGAAGCTCCCGATCGCGTGACGCACGCGCAGCATCGGCACGAGGGCGACCATCGCCCCGACCCCGAACTGCCACATGCGTCCGAAGGTCACGAAGTAGGCCGGCGCGGGGTTGGTGATGGTGAAGACGACGCAGAACACGAATGAGAGGACGGAGACGACTGCCAGGGTCGTGATGACCGCCCGGCGCGTCGCCCCGCGGAACCACTTCACGCCGATCCATGCCGCGAGCAGCATGAGCAGCGGCCACATCACGTAGAACTGCTCCTCGAGCGACAGCGACCAATAATGCTGGACCGTCGTCGGGTCGCCGGCGTGGTTGAGATAGTCGGCGGAGTTCAGCGCGAGGTACCAGTTCTCGACGTAGAACGTCGACGCCAGGATCTCGCGCACCTCGTTCGGCAGCGCCGAGGTCGGCGTGAGATACGGCGACATCGCGACCAGCGCGCAGAAGAGCAGGACGAGGAGGGATGCCGGCAGCAGGCGTCGCGCACGGCGGGCCCAGAACTGGCCGAGTCTCACCCCGCCGGTGGCGGTGAGCTCGCGCATGAGGTGCGCGGTGATCAGGAAGCCCGAGATCACGAAGAAGATGTCGACGCCGATGAAGCCGCCGGAGAACCGCGCCGGCCAGAAGTGGTACAGCACGACGGCGAGGACGGCGATGGCGCGCAGACCCTGCACGTGCGGAATGAACCGGGACGGCTCCGCGTGCTCGGGTGATCGATCGCGCGGTTCGCCCGTCACGGTGGTGGCGGGCTGGCGCAGATGCTGCGGTCCGAGGTCGTGATCGGCGGAGGGCACCCATCGACGTTAGCCGCTGCCGCCTGACAATCCGGCACTGACGGGGCCGCCCGGCGCAAGCCGGTTAGCGGAGCCTTGTCTTGCTTGCGGAATGCGCGTTGCTGAGTAGCGTTGCAATCACTGGAGGACGAGGCCCGAGCCGGGCCATCCTCCCGAAGATGGAGGCGAGAGACATGACGAAGACGAACACCACCCCCGCAACCGCTGCCGACCCCACCGTGGCCGCTGCCAGCGCACAGTTCCTCACCCCCGTTGTCCTGGGTCTGCAGGCCCTGGCCGTGAACGGCAAGCAGGCGCACTGGAACGTGCGCGGCGCCAACTTCATCGCGATCCACGAGCTGCTCGACTCGCTCGTCGCCAACGCTCAGGCGGGAGCCGACCAGGCCGCTGAGCGGATCGTCGCCCTCGGACTGCCTGTCGACGCCCGGGTGAGCACGGTTGCCGAGAAGACCTCGACGCTCGTGCCGGCCGGCTTCACGCAGTGGGAAGCGCTCATCCGTGCGGTGATCGCCGACATGGACACCGTGATCTCCGACACGCAGGCCGCGATCGACGGCCTCGACGAGTTCGACCTCACGAGCCAGGACGTCGCGATCAACATCAAGGAGACGCTCGAAAAGGACCGCTGGTTCCTCTTCGCGCACCTCGCCGAGTGACGACGAAGCGCTGAGTTCGACGATGCCCCCGGCTCCGCCGGGGGCATCGTCGTGTCAGGGGCGCTGAAGAAAGGTGAGCACGGCGAGCACCCGGCGGTGCTCGGTGCCGGACTCCTCGAGCCGCAGCTTGGCGAAGATCGCGCTGATGTTCTTCTCGACCGCGCCGACGCCGATGAAGAGGCGCTGGGCGATGTTCGCGTTGCTCCGGCCCTCGGCCATCAGCGTGAGGACGTCCCGTTCGCGGGGAGTGAGGCTCGAGAGCGGGTCGGGGCGGGACGCGAGCAGCTCCTGCACGACCAGCGGGTCGAGAACGGTGCCCCGCTCGCGGACGCGGCGCACGGCATCCGTGAACTCCTCCAAGGACGTGACGCGGTCCTTGAGCAGGTAGCCCACTCCCCCGTCGCCGCTCGCCAGGAGCTCCCGCGCGTACACGCCCTCCACATACTGGCTCAGCACGAGGATGCCGACCTGCGGCAGCGCCGCGCGGAGCGCCACGGCCGCGCGGATGCCCTCGTCCCGGAAGGCGGGCGGGAGGCGCACGTCGAGGATCGCGACATCCGCCTGCGCCCCGCGCACCCGGGCGACGATGTCGTCGGCATCGCCCCAGGCGCCGGCCGTGACGTAGCCGGCCTCGTCGAACAGCCTGACGAGTCCCTCGCGCAGCAGCACCGAGTCCTCGACGAGCACCACGCGCAGGGGCCGGGTGTCGGTCTCGGCTGCCATGCCCTCAGCATAGGGATCCGTCATGACCCGACCGCGGTCAGCGGGATGTGCGCCCCGACCGACGTGGGCCCGCCCGCCGGGCTCTCCACCACGAACATGCCCCGGAGACCGGCGACGCGCTCGCGGAGTCCGTCCAGACCGTGACCTGGCGAGAAGCCCGCCCCGCCGCGGCCGTTGTCGACGACCCACACGTCGAGCATCGTGGCGGCGCCCGGCTCCGACCAGCGCAGCGCCGCCTTGAGCGTCGCCGCCGAGGCGCCGGAGTGCTTCACGGCGTTGGTGAAGAGCTCGGCGACGACGAAGTACACGGTGCGGGCGACCTCGGGACTGACGGCCTGATCGATCGCCGGATCGATCTCGGTGTGCACCGTGAGCGGCGTCCCGGCCGCCACGGCCGCCAGCGCGGCAGCGAGCCCGCGATCCTGAAGCAGGGGCGGGGCGACTCCGCTCGAGAGCGCGCGCAGTTCGTCCAGCGCGGCCTTGGCGTGGCCACGCGCTTCGCGAGCCAGTTCGGCGGCGGCTGCGCCGTCGCCCGCCTCGGCCCTGCGCTCGAGGGCCGCGAGGTCGAGCTGCAGCCGCACGAGGCGCTGCTGCGGACCGTCGTGGATGTCTCGCTCGAGCCGGCGGAGCGAGGCGTCCTCGGCATGGACCGCAGCGCCGCGAGCGGCCGCTTCCGCCCGCACCTCGGCGGCCAGGTCGTCGGAGCTCCAGCGTCCGAGCATGCCCTTGTCCACGCTGTGGTGCGCGAGGGCCAGTCCGCCGAGGACCCACGGCATGGTGAAGGTGAACACGATGCCGGCGAGCAGGTAGAGCGTGACTTCCACGCCCCACGACGGTGTGGCGCCGAACAGCCACGGGAGCGCGTCGGACACGTACTGGCCCCACTCTCCCCCGTCGCCGCGCGGGATGAAGGCACCCCAGAACCAGTAGGTGAGACCGCCGAGCCCGACGCTGATCCACACCGTCGTGAGAGCGAACGAGATCGTGCTGATGATCGGGCTGACGATCATTCCGTGGACGAGATAGAGCCAGTAGTGCGCATTGCGGAGCGGCCGGGTGAGCGTCATCCAGAAGCCGCCGGTGCCCGGCTTGTCGCGGTTCCACTCCGGCTCCGCGATCGCCGGCAGTCCGGTGAGCCCCAGCAGTGCACGGTCGGCCACCCCGAACCCCCGGGCGACGAGCAGCGTGCCGACGACGATCGGAAGTCCCACGACGAGGACGAGCAGCCCGACGCCCGCCCAGAACAGCGAGGCCAGCACGCTGACCGAGACCATCGCGAGCACGAAGACGGCGATGAGATAGACCGCGCTCCCGGGCGTCCGGGCCCAGGCGCGGCCGTACGAGGACCAGAAGCCCGCGGGGGCCTCGGTCGCGACGGCCTCAGTGGTCATGGTTGTCATCGGTGTCTCCTTCGGGACGTCGCAGGTCGGGCTCTTGGCCCTGCTCGACGACCAGGAACTGTCCCATCATGCCCTGGTCCTCGTGCCACAGCAGATGGCAGTGATACATGTACGGAGTAGTCGGGTCGGCGTAGTCCTCGAAGCGCACGAGGATGCGGTAGTCGCGCTCTCCCTCGAGTGCGATCGTGTCCTTCCAGCCGGACAGCCGCGCCGGTGGAGCCTCGCCGTCGACGCTCAGCACGCGGAACTGCGTGTCGTGGACGTGGAAGGAGTGGGGCAGCGGATTCTCGTTGCGGACGGTCCACACCTCGCTCGTGTCCACCGTGGCGACGAAGTCGGCGCGTCCGAGGTCCATCTCCCGGTCGTTGATGTCGTGGCCCGACATGACGAACGAGCGCTCGGCCGCGGCATCCGATTCATCTGCGACAGGCAGATCCGCGAGCGCCGCGGGGATCACGGGCGATGGGACGAGGGATGCCGCGCCCCGCAGCTCGAGCACGTCGAAGGTCGCGCTCCCGGCGTGGAGGGCCGGGTCGGGCGCCTGCGACTGCAGGACGACCCGCTCCCCCGGGGCCATCGCCACGACGATCTCGGCGCGCTCGCCGGGCGAGAGCGGCACGCTCGTCACAGCCGCCGGTGCCCCGAGCAGTCCCCCGTCGGTGCCGATCAGCGCGAACTCCCGCCCGTCGGCGAACGTGAAGTCGTACATCCGCGCACTGGAGCCGTTGAGCAGCCGGAGCCGCACCAGTTCGGTGGTGACCTCGAAGTAGGGCGCGACGGTGCCGTTGACGAGGATGGTGTCGCCCAGGACGCCGTCGAACTGCATCCCGAGTCCGCCTGCGAACGCGCCGTCGGAGCTGAACGAGCGGTCCTGCACGATCACCGGCACGTCGTCGACGCCGTAGTCGCCCGGCAGTTCGAGGGCCGCGGACTCCTCGTCCTGCACCAGGAACAGCCCGGCCAGGCCCGCGTCGACCTGCTCCTGGGTGCGGCCGTGGAGGTGCGGGTGGTACCAGAGGGATGCCGCGGGCTGGTCGATCGTCCACTCCGGGTGCCAGGTCTGGCCGGCGGCGATCGGGGTGTGCGGGCCGCCGTCCATGGCGGCCGGAACGTGCATGCCATGCCAGTGGACCGTCGTGCTCTCGGGGAGGCCGTTGGTCACCTCGACCCGGACGCGCTCGCCACGGGCTGCCACGAGAGTCGGACCGAGATAGGACCCGTTGTACCCCAGCGTGGGCGTGTCACCCTGCGGAACGAACGACGTGGAGCCTTCTCGCGCGTCGAGCTCGAAGACGCGCACCCCGTCCTCCACACGAGAGGGCGCCAGTTCGGGGATGCGCAGCGCCTCGTCGAACGTGACGGCTCCGGCCGCGGGAGGCGTGGCCCGTCCCGCGTTGATGGTGAACCAGAGCCCGCCTCCTGCGACGGCGATCACGACGGGCACGGCGATGAGCGCCGCGACGAGTCCGCGATGCCGCCGCCGACGGGCGACAGGCGGCGGAGGAGGCGGGGGCGAGGGCACGGTGAAGACCATGCCTCCAGCCTCGCGATGGAGGCCGGTCAGGGGCATCCGACCGACACCCCAACCCGGACGGGGGCTGTCCCCCGCGGCGGGCGGTGGCCGCCCTACGCGATGTGCGTGAGTCGCCCCGCGACGATCGTCGCCGCTACCGTCATTCCCCGGAGCTCGGCCTCGGAGGCCGCCAGCGGATCGTGCGCGCACAGCGCGAGGTCGGCCCGCGCCCCCGGCTCGATGCGCGCGGCGTCCGCCGACCCGCCGTGCGTGGACGCCCCCAGGGCCGTCGCCGCATCGACGCTCTGGTGCTCCTGCCACGGCGTGCGACCGCCCCGCGTGCGGTAGACCGCCGCCGCCATCGCGGCCCACGGGTCGAGCGGCGACACCGGAGCGTCGGAGCCGAACAGCAGATTCGCGCCCGAGTCGGCGAGCGAGCGCAGCGGGTAGGGCTGCGCGGTCTGGTCCGCCCAGAGGGAGTCCGTCATGTCCCGGTCGTCGATCGCGTGCTCGGGCTGCACGCTGGCGCCGACCCCGAGCCGTCCGAAGCGTGGGATGTCGGCATGCGCCACGAGCTGAGCATGCTCGATGGTGCCCCACGCGCCGGTGGCGGCGAAGGCGTCGAGGGCGTAGGAGTTCGCCACATCGCCGATCGCGTGGATCGCGGACGCGAGGCCGGCGCCGGTCGCCCGGGTCATCAGGTCGACGAGCGTCGCCAGGTCGACTGTCAGCATCCCGTGGTTGTGCGGGTCGCCGGGGTAGGCGTGGGAGCATGCCGCCGTACGGGTGCCGAGCGAGCCGTCGGTGATGACCTTCAGCGCGCCCACGCGTGCGAGATCCGACCCGCCGCCGCGGGCGGGGTCGCCGGTCTGAAGCCCCTCCGCGATCGCGCGGTCGAGGAACTCGGGGTAGATGCCGAACTCCGCGCGCAGCGCGTCGAATCCGGCTGCGGCCCGCCGCGCCCACGCCTCCTCGTTCCACGCCATGTCGAGGTCGACGAGCCCGACGACGCCGCGGGCGGCGGCATCCTGCGCCATCTGCGCGACGAGCGGATCGGAGATGTCGGGAGCGACGGCGTTCAGCCGGCGCGAGACCTCGAATGCCGGGTCCTCGCGTAGGATTCCGACGCCGTCGGGCTCGAAGCCCTCGCGGCGGAGAGCGGCGGTGTTGAGCCACACGCTGTGCACGTCGGCGTTGATGAGGTACGTCGGCACCTCGCCCGTCGCCTCGTCGAGGATGTCCGAGGTCGGGGCATCCGGCCACAGCGCGTCGCGGAACCCGGTGCCGATGCGCCGGCCGTCGGGCAGCGGTGCCGTGTCGCGCATGATGGCGGCCGCATGAGCCGCCGAGCCGGCCTCACCCAGCGACTGCCGCTGCGCCGCCAGCGCCCACTGGACGACGTGCACGTGGTGGTCCCAGAGCCCCGGGATCAGCCAGGAGCCGTCGCCGTCGAGCACGAGCCCTCGGCGCGGAAGTGCTCGTGCCGGGGCGATGTCGACGATGAAGCCGTCGGCGACGTGCACGTCGACGAGGTCGCTGCCGAACGGATCGGTGCGCTCGGCGCCGGTCAGGCGCACGTCGGCGACGACCGAGGGCGACTCGCTGCGCGCCGGGCTCATCGGGCGGCCCGGCGTGCGTCGAGCGCTCGCTGCATCTCGCCCGCGAGCCGCGCATCGGCGTACGGGCTCGCCCCCGCGCCGAGCTCCGCGATGATCGTCTCGATCACCTCGTCGGGGCGGTTCTGGCTCAGCTTGCGCTTGGCGACGACCTTCGTCGGGGTGAGCCGGAAGCCGACCGTGCCGCGCTCGAGACGGGTGACGAAGTCGGGATCGTTCGGGCGCTCCCACATCAGCCGCGGCTGGGGCATCCCGCTCTCGAAGTGCGCGACGAGCTTGTCGAGCACCCGGAGGTTCTCCTCAGGGGAGAGCACCTCGGGGATGCCGCTCAGGTGCGCCGACACGAAGTTCCACGTCGGCACACTGGGCGTGTCGCCGTACCAGCCGGGCGAGATGTAGCCATGTGGTCCCTGCACGACCACGAGCAGCTCGCGCTCGCCGAGGCCGTGGATGTAGTCGTCCGGCTTGCCCACGTGGCCGACGATCGTCAGGTCGTCGCGTTCGTCGTCGAGGAGCACGGCATAGTGCGACGCGACGAGTCCGTCGTCGGCGGCGCTCACCAGGGTGACCCACGGATTCGCAGCGATGAGGCGGCGCAGCTCGGTGACATCCGTCATCGTGAAGCTCGGGTTCTGACGCATGGGATCAGCCTAGGAGAGGCTCACGCCTGGCAGGACGGGCACCAATAGAGCTTGCGGCCCGCCGCCTCTTCGACCACGATCGCCGTCCCGCAGATCCGGCACGGCAGTCCGGCGCGGTGATAGACCCAGTGCCGGTCGTCCCTGCTCGCCATCGCCTTGCGATAGTCGTCGGGGCCGAGATCGTCCATCGTCATCATCTGACCGGTCTCCACGCCGATCGCCAGCAGCCGCACCCAGTCGCGCCAGAGCTCTCGGACGACCTCGTCGGGCACATCGCGGCCCGGCTGGTGCGGGTTCTGCCGGGCGCGGAAGAGCAGTTCGGCGCGGTAGACGTTGCCGATCCCGCTCACCACGGTCTGATCCATCAGCAGCAGGCCGATCGGCGTCGGCTTGCGTCGCACGACCGCCGCGAAGCGCTCCTCACCCTCGGCGACATCGTCCACGAGCGGGTCGGGTCCGAGCCGGGCGATGGTCGCGGCCACTTCATCGGGCGTCTGCAGCTCGCACGCCGTGGGACCGCGGAGGTCGGCTGCCGTCACCGAGGTGAGCAGTCGCAGCCGCACCTGGCCGACGACCGGCGGCGGCCAGTCCTCGCCGTCGTCGGCGAGACCGGTGGTCTGCTCCGACATGCGGACGTGGACGCGCGTGCGGCGCGGGGCGCCGATCGACGTCAGCGAGTTCTCCCCGGCGTCGTCCAGGATCGGCGCGTCGGGCTCGAGCTCGGTTCCGCGCTGGTTGGTCTGGCCCATCCGCCCGTTCGACGAGGCGATGGTGGCGTCGACCATGATCTCACCGGCGAAGTCCCACGCCCCGTACATCCCCAGGTGCACACGCAGCCACAGTTCGTCGTCGAACTCCAGGAACATCTGCTTTGCCACCGCGCGCACCGCGGTCGCGGTGCGGCCGTCGAGGACCGACGCGCCCTCGGCGAAGCGCCCCTGGGGACTGGACGCCGAGACGACGCGTCCCACGATGTTGCGGTCGAACTGGCGTGCGATCCGGTGGACGGAGTGGCCCTCGGGCATCGGTCGGTCAGCCCGCCTCGGGGTCGAAGGAGCTGTCGTCGGCCGCCAGGACATCGGGCCGGCCGGCCGCCGCGCGCGGGTCGGCCTCGAGCGTGCCGTCCTGCTCGTAGGCCGCCAGCTGCGCGATGCGACGCGCGTGGCGCTCCTCGCCGGAGAAAGGGGTCGCGATGAAGCGGTCGATGAACGTCGCCGCCTCGTCGAAGGTGTGCTGGCGCGCTCCGATGGCGATGACGTTGGCGTCGTTGTGCTCGCGGGCGAGCTCCGCGGTGGCGATGCTCCAGGCGAGGGCCGCGCGGACGCCGACGACCTTGTTCGCCGCGATCTGCTCACCGTTGCCTGAGCCGCCGAAGACGACGCCGAGCGCCTCGACACCGGCCTGCTGATCGCGGACCACGGCCTGTGCGGCCCGGATGCAGAAGGCCGGGTAGTCATCGAGCGGCTCGTATTCCAGCGGGCCGTGGTCGATCACGTCGTGGCCGGCGGCGGCCAGGTGATGCTGCAGCTGAGTGGAGAACTCGAGGCCGGCGTGATCGGTCGCGATGTGGATGCGCATGGGCTCAATCCTAGGGAGCGGAGGCGAAGCGACGGCGTATGATCGCGCTCCCGGTCAGGGCGCGATTCCGGATGCGGCGGGCTTGAAGCCGGCGCGGACGTTCTCGCAGCAGGCCGGGCGGCAGACGTCGAACCACGGGCCGAGCTCCGTCGCGTGGGGACGGTCCGCCGCGGCCGTGCCGCGCAGTCGCTCCTCGACGAGATCGACGAGCCCCGCGACGAACACCGGGTCGACGCCGGGCGTCGGCGTGCGCACGGAGCGGATGCCCGCCTCGGCCGCAGCATCCGTCGCCTCGGTGTCGAGGTCCCACAGCACTTCCATGTGGTCGCTCATGAAGCCGAGCGGGACGATGACGACCGCGGCGATGCCGGCCGCGGGAAGGTCGGCGATCACGTCGTTGACGTCGGGCTCGAGCCACGGCTGGCTGGGCGGGCCCGAACGCGACTGGTAGACGAGCTCCCAGCCGATGCGGGCGGCCGACGGGATCTCGGCCGCGACGGCGGCCATCACCGCCTCCGCGACGGCCAGGTGCTGTGCCGCGTACGCCCCGCCCTCGCCGAACTCGCGGTGGGCGGGGTCTCCGTCGCGCGGACCGGAGCGCTCGCCGTCGGCCGTCGGGATGCTGTGCGTCGAGAAGAGCACGCGCACCGACTCCGGGGCCAGACCGTCGGCAAGGTAGCCGGCGACGGCATCGCGCACGCCGTCGATGAACGGCTGCACGAATCCCGGGTGGTCGAAGAACTGTCGCACCTTGTCGATCGTCACCGTGCCGGCGAGACCGGTGTCGGAGAGGACTCGCGCGAAGTCCTCGCGGTACTGCCGGCAGCTCGAGAACGACGAGTAGGCGCTGGTCGCGAGGGCGAGAAGCGTGCGGTGCCCGGCGGCCGAGGCATCCTGAACCGCCTCCTCGAGGTACGGCGCCCAGTTGCGATTGCCCCAGTACACCGGCAGGTCGATGCCCCGGCCGGCCAGCTCGGCCTCGAGGGCGGCCTTCAGCGCGCGGTTCTGCGCGTTGATGGGGCTGACCCCGCCGAAGTGGCGGTAGTGGTGCGCCACCGCTTCGAGGCGCTCGTCGGGGATCCCGCGGCCGCGCGTCACGTTGCGCAGGAACGGGATGACGTCGTCCTGACCCTCCGGTCCGCCGAAACCGGCGAGCAGCAAGCCGTCATAGGCCACGGGAACCTCGACGTGAGGGGCACCGGATGCCGCGGCCGCCGACGCGAAGGGCACCGTCGCCTGGCCCGGAGAAGTCTCGGACATGTTCTGCGCTCCCGAAGTCACCCCTCCATCCTTTCACCGACGGGCAGGGGGTCGGACCGCGCGCCGTATTCCACAGGGGCGACCGTTGCGGACGCTCTGGAATAGGCTGGGACGGTTGCCGCCGGCGCCAGCAGCGCCTATCTGCGGTACCTCACCCTCACCCACGGGAGCATTGCAGTGCCTGGAGAGAACCTCACCCGCATCGAGGCGCAGCAGCGCCGGGCGATCGTCGACACCCACTCGTACGAGGTCGCGCTGGACCTCACGAAGGGCGCCGAGGTCTTCGCATCGCGCACGGTCGTGCGCTTCTCGGCCACCGCGGGCGCCGAGACCTTCATCGACCTGATCGCACGGGACGTGCGCGAGATCACCCTCAACGGCCGCCCCGTCGACCCGGCCACCGCGTTCGCGGATTCCCGCATCGCGCTCTCCGGCCTCGAGGCCGAGAACGAGCTCGTCATCGACGCCGACTGCCTGTACACCAACACGGGTGAGGGGCTTCACCGCTTCGTCGACCCCGTCGACGGCGAGGTCTACCTCTACTCGCAGTTCGAGGTTCCCGACTCCCGCCGCGTGTTCGGCGTGTTCGAGCAGCCCGACCTCAAGGCCACGTTCCAGTTCACCGTCACGGCGCCGGAGCCGTGGAAGGTCGTCTCGAACTCCCCGACGCCCGAGGCGAAGAAGCACGGCGACGGCACGGCGACCTGGGCCTTCGAGGCCACGCCGCGCATCTCCTCCTACATCACCGCGCTCATCGCCGGCCCCTACGAGGCGACCTTCTCCGAGCTCACCAGCTCGTCGGGCCGCGTCATCCCGCTCGGCGTCTACGGCCGCAAGAGCCTGTGGCAGTTCCTCGACGCCGACTACATCTTCGACAAGACCCGGCAGGGGTTCACGTACTTCGAGGACAAGTTCGACTACGCGTACCCGTTCGCCAAGTACGACCAGCTCTTCGTCCCGGAGTTCAACGCCGGCGCCATGGAGAACGCCGGGGCCGTCACGTTCACCGAGACGTACGTCTTCCGCTCGAAGGTGACGGATGCCGTCAAGGAGCGTCGCGTCGTCACGATCCTGCACGAGCTCGCCCACATGTGGTTCGGCGACCTCGTCACCATGAAGTGGTGGAACGACCTGTGGCTCAACGAGTCGTTCGCCGAGTGGGCGTCGACCATCGCCACGGCCGAAGCCACCGAGTGGACCGAGGCGTGGACCACGTTCAACGCGATGGAGAAGACCTGGGCGTACCGCCAGGACCAGCTTCCCTCGACCCACCCGGTCGTCGCGCAGATCAACGACCTCGAAGACGTCCAGGTCAACTTCGACGGCATCACCTACGCCAAGGGCGGCTCTGTCCTCAAGCAGCTCGCGGCCTGGGTGGGCATCGAGCAGTTCTTCGCGGGAGTGGCCGCCTACTTCAAGAAGCACGAGTGGTCCAACACCGAGCTGAGCGATCTCCTCTCCGAGCTCGAGACCACGAGCGGCCGTGAGCTGTCTACCTGGTCGAAGAAGTGGCTCGAGACGGCCGGCGTCAACACCCTCTCCCCCGAGATCGCCACCGACGTCGACGGGAAGATCACGCGCTTCGCGATCGTCCAGACCGCGCCCGCCGACTACCCGACCATCCGCCCGCACCGCCTCGGCGTCGGCTTCTACAACGTCGAGGGCGACGCGCTCGTGCGCGTGCACAAGATCGAGCTCGACGTGGACGGCGACCTGACCGAGGTGCCCGAGCTCAAGGGACAGCGGCGCCCCGATCTCGTCCTCCTCAACGACGAGGACCTCGCCTACGCGAAGATCCGCCTCGACGACCGCTCCCTGCAGACCGCGATCGGCCACCTCGGCAAGATCAGCGACCCGCTCGCGCGCTCGCTGGTTTGGGGAGCCGCGTGGGACCAGACGCGCGATGCCGAGGCATCCGCGTCGGACTACGTCGATCTCGTGCTCCGCAACATCGGCTCGGAGACCGAGTCGACCACGGTCCGCACGACCCTCGGCCAGCTCCAGCTCGCCGCGAACGCGTACGTCGCCCCCGAGAAGCGTGCGGCGACCCGCGAGAAGATCGCGAAAGCGCTGTGGGAGCTCGCCGAGTCCGCCGAGGCGGGCAGCGACAGCCAGCTGCAGTTCGTCACCGCGTTCGCGAGCGCTGCGGCGACCGGTGCGCAGTGGGAGAAGGTGCGCCAGGTGCGCGACGGCGAGGTCTCCTTCGAGGGTCTCGAGATCGACACCGACCTGTCCTGGCAGCTCCTGGTCGCGCTCGCCGCGGGCGGCGTCGTCACGGTCGCCGAGATCGACGAGGCGCTCGAGGCGGACAACACCGCCAAGGGCGGCGAGTTCGCCGCGCAGGCCAAGGCCGCCCTCCCGACCGCCGAGGCGAAGGCCGCCGCGTGGTCGTCGCTGGTCGACAGCGACGACCTGCCCAACACGATCGTGCGCACGACCGCGCTCGGCTTCGTGCACCCTGCGAGCGTGGACCTGCTCGGCGCGTTCGTGCCGCGCTATTTCGAGATGCTCCTCCCGGTGTGGGAGTCGCGCAGCTACAAGATCGCCGAGTACCTGATCTTCGGGCTGTACCCCGCTCCCCTCGCGAACATCGAGCTGCGCGACGCCACGCGTGCGTGGCTGGAGGCCAACGCCGACGCGGCGCCCGCCCTGCGGCGCCTCGT
Source organism: Microbacterium sp. CFBP9034 (assembly GCF_034045255.1). Classification (NCBI taxonomy): domain Bacteria; kingdom Bacillati; phylum Actinomycetota; class Actinomycetes; order Micrococcales; family Microbacteriaceae; genus Microbacterium; species Microbacterium sp. CFBP9034. Next base: position 1,917,777 of record NZ_JAXCWC010000001.1, on the reverse strand, counting down.
GGCCGAGAACCTCGCCGGCGTCGAGCGCGCGCTCGCCGTCCAGGAGCGCGACGCCCAGTAGTACCCCGGTACGACTCCTTCGATGCGAAGACCCCCCTCCCGGCCGATGTGCCGGAGGGGGGTCTTTCCTTAGCGTCGAAGCATGATCGTCGCAGAGAACCTCAGCAAGAGCTTCGGAGCCAAACACGCCGTCACGGATGTGAGCTTCACCGTCCGGCCCGGCAAGGTGACCGGATTCCTCGGCCCCAACGGCGCCGGCAAGTCCACCACGATGCGCATGATCGTGGGGCTCGACCGCCCGACCGGCGGCACCGTCACCGTGCACGGCCGTCCCTACGCATCGCTGCGCTCGCCGCTGACCGAGGTCGGCGTGCTCCTCGACGCCAAGGCGGTGCACACCGGACGCACCGCGCGCAACCACCTGCGGGCGATGGCGGCGACCCACGGGATCCCGCTCGGCCGCGTCGACGAGGTCATCGAGATCACCGGGCTGACCTCGGTCGCACGCAAGCGGGCGGGCGGCTTCTCCCTGGGCATGGGCCAGCGCCTGGGCATCGCCGCGGCGCTGCTCGGCGACCCGCACACCCTCATCCTCGACGAGCCGGTGAACGGCCTCGACCCCGAGGGCGTCCTGTGGGTACGCCGCTTCGTCCGGCACGCGGCATCCGAGGGGAAGACGGTCCTCCTCTCCAGCCACCTGATGAGCGAGATGGCCCTGACGGCCGACCACATCATCGTCCTCGGCCGCGGCCGAGTGCTCGCCGACGCCCCGGTCGGCGACATCGTGTCGAAGTGGACGAGCACGACGGTGCGCGTCCGCAGCCCGCACGCCGAGCGCCTCGGCACCCTGTTCGCCCGCGACGGGGTCACCGTCACCCATCTCGAACCGGGGCTGCTGGAGATCGCCGGGATCGAGGCCGCCGAGATCGGCGACACCGCCGCCGCCCAGGGGCTGGCCCTGCACGAGCTCACTCCCGCATCGGGCACCCTCGAGGACGCCTACCTGACCCTCACGGGCGATGACGTCGAGTACAAGACCAAGGAGATCGCATGAGCACCACGACCGCACCCGCCATCACCCGCGCCGGCTCGCCGCAGCCCGGTGAGAACCCGCAGCGACTCAGCTTCCCGCGCCTCGTCCGGAGCGAATGGATCAAGTTCTCGACGCTGCGCTCCCCGTGGTGGTCGATCGGCATCGTCGCCCTCGTGTCGGTGGGCCTGTCGCTCCTCGTCGCGTCGTCGATGTCGGGATTCATCGAAGCGGGGTCGCTCTCCGCAGCGGATGCCTCCGCCCAGGCCGTTCAGGTCGTCCTCGCTCCGACGAGCTTCACGGTGCTGCTGGCGGCCGTGCTCGGCGCGATCTCGATCACCGGCGAGTACTCGACGGGCATGATCCGCTCGACCCTCACCGCCGCCCCCGGGCGCCTCGGCAGCCTGTTCGCGAAGGCGGTCGTCGTCGGCGGCTTCATGTTCGTGTCGAGCCTCGTGATCTTCACCGTCGCCGCCGTCGCCACGGCTCCGCTGCTGTCCGACTCGGGAATCGCGCTCGATCTCGCCGACCCTGAGAACTCGCTCGTGCCCATCCTGTTCGGCTCACTGACCCTCACCGCCATCGCGCTGCTCGGTCTGGCATGCGGCTTCCTCCTGCGCAACGGCCCCGGAGCGATCGCCACCGCGGTCGGCCTGGTGTTCGTGCTGCCCCTCGTCCCGGCGTTCTTCCCGGTCGGAGTCGAGGGCTGGGAGTGGATCCACGACCTCGCACAGTACCTGCCCACCAACGCGGGCCAGTCGCTGATGATCCCCGGCGCCGGGCCCGGCCTCGACACGATCCCAGCCCTGCTCACGCTCGTCGCATGGGTGCTGGCCGGCCTCGCCGGTGCTGCGGCGGTGCTGAAGACACGCGACGCGTAAAGTCGGCCTGATGTCCGATGTGCCTGAGCTCGTCCTCGCTGGGAGCAGCCCTCTCAGCGAGGACGAGCTCTCGCTGCCGCGTCCGCCCGGGGTGATCCGCAGGTTCTGGGCGCGGCATCCGCTCTTCGCCGACATCCTGATCGCGATCCTCGCCCTCGTCTTCACGCTGCCGGGGGCGGCGCTCCGGGCGCCCGCGCCGGAGCCTGTCGCACCCTGGACGGCCTGGATGGCCCTCGGCCTGACGGTCCTCGGGTGCGCGGCGCTCGTCTGGCGACGCCGGTGGCCGGTGCCCGTCTTCGCCCTGGCGCTGCTGCCCAGCCTGGCGGTGGCCGATTCGGACCTGAACGGCGCCGTGAGCGGTCCTGCCGCCCTGATCGCGCTCTACTCCGTGGCGGTCTATCGCGGCGCACGCACCTGCTGGATCGCGTTCGGTGTCGCGGGGGCGATTTCGGTGGCCTTCGGCGCGGCGCGCATGCTCGTCGACCCGGCGGGCTTCGCCGCTCACCTCAGCGTCACGATCAGCACGATCGTCGGCCTGCTCATCGGCGCGCTCATCGGCGTCAACGTCGGGAACCGCAGGCGCTACCTCCTCGCGCTCATCGATCGATCGAGGCAGCTGCTGGTCGAGCGGGATCAGCAGGCCCGGCTCGCGGCGGCGGCCGAACGCAGCCGCATCGCGCGCGAAATGCACGACATCGTGTCGCACTCCCTCACCGTGGTCGTCGCACTCGCCGAGGGGGCGGCAGCCACCCGGGACCCCGAGAGATCGGCGGAGGCGACCAGGGCGATCGCGGACACCGCGCGCGAGGCCCTCGCCGAGATGCGGGTCATGCTCGGGGTGCTGCGCGACGAGGATGCCGATGCGCCGCTGGCACCCGTCGCAGACGCCACGGCGGCGGACGTGGTCGCCGCGGCCCGAGCTGCCGGGGCCCCGGCGACGCTGAGCATCACCGGCGTCCCGGACGCCCCGCCGATCGTGCGCCTCGCCGTTCTCCGCGTCGTCAGAGAGGGCCTCACGAACGCCCTGCGCTACACGCGGGATCCGTCGTACATCCGGGTGGCACTGGTCTACCGGCCCGACGAGATCGAGGTCTCGGTCGAGAACGACGGCGCCCGGGCGGACGCGCCCTCCCAGGGTGCCGGCATGGGCCTGCGCGGGCTCGAGGAGCGCGTCGCCCACCTGAACGGGACGATCTCGGCGGGCATGGTGGCGGACGCGGTCTGGCGGCTGCGTGTCGTCGTGCCGACGAAGGAGCAGCCGGGTGAGTGAGCCGATCCGCGTGCTGACAGTCGACGATCAGCCGCTCATCCGGATGGGGTTCCGGCTGATACTGGAGGCCGAGACGGACCTCGAGGTCGTCGGCGAGGCGGCGAACGGCGAGGAGGCCATCGACCGTGCCGCGGCGCTCGGTCCGGACGTGATCCTGATGGACGTGCGCATGCCGGTGCTGGACGGCATCGCCGCGACTCGCCGCATCCTCGACGCCCGTCCGGGCATCCGCATCCTGGTGCTCACGACCTTCGACCTCGACGAGTACGCGTTCGCCGCGCTCCGGGCGGGGGCGAGCGGGTTCCTGCTCAAGGACGCGCACGCACGCGAGCTCGTCGCGGCGATCCGCGCCGTGCACCAGGGCGATGCCGTCACCTCCCCCCGGATCACCCGGCGAATGCTGGAGATGTTCGGCGACCGTCTCCCCGCCACCGCCTCGGGCGCACCCGACCCGGCGCTCACCGACCGCGAGCGCGATGTGCTCCTGGCGATGGCCTCGGGCCTCAGCAACACCGAGATCGCCGCCCAGCTGTTCGTCACGGAGTCCACCGTCAAGACGCACGTCGGCAGGGTGCTCGCCAAGATCGGCGCTCGGGACCGCGTCCATGCGGTGATCTACGCGTACGAGAACGGGATCGTCCGTTAGCGGCGCGGGCCCGGAGCATCCGACTCCCCTGCCGCGCACAGGGACGCGGGCGCGGGCGCGATTAGTATCGGAACGATGATCAGATTCCCCTCCGGGACCACGGACCCGGCCGAGCCCGGCCTGTGGCAGCTCGTGGGCCAGTGGCTCATCGACGCCGGCCTCGCCCTCGCCTCGGTCGCCGGCATCATCGTCGGCTCGATCCTCGTCGTCTGGATCCTGCGGCTCGTCATCCGGCGGGTCGTGACGCGGATCGTCAACGGCGCCAAGTCCAAGGCGAACGTCGACGACACCCAGGCGCTCGAGCGGTCGCCGCTCGCCTCCGTGCGCCTCGTGCAGCGCACGCGCACCCTCGGCTCGATCCTCCAGAACATCGTGAACGTGACGGTCGTCATCATCGCGATGCTGCTGATCTTCAACATCCTCGCTCCCGAAGCGTTCGGGTCGCTGACGCTGCTCACGGCCGCCATCGGCGCCGGCCTCGGCTTCGGCGCCCAGAACATCGTCAAGGACGTGCTGAACGGCATCTTCATCGTGGCCGAGGACCAGGTCGGCATCGGCGATGTCGTCGACCTCGGACTCGCCTCGGGCATCGTCGAGTACGTCAGCGTGCGCGTGACCCACGTCCGCGACGTCAACGGCACGCTCTGGTACGTCCGCAACGGCGAGATCACCCGGATCGGCAACCTCTCCCAGGGCTGGTCGCGCGTCATCATCGACCTCGCGGTCCCGACGGATGCCGACATCGACGAGGTCGAACGGGTGATGCTCGACACGGCGAAGGGTCTCGCCAAGGACGCGAAGTGGCGCACCCGCATCCTGGAGCAGCCGGAGGTGTGGGGCCTCGAGTCGATCTCGGGTGACGCCCTGGTCATCCGACTGGTCATCAAGACCCGCTCGAACGCGAAGGACGACGTCGCCCGCGAACTGCGCATGCGCCTTAAGAAGGCGATCGACGAGGTCGGGATCACGCTGCCGTCGCTCACGTCCATCATGCCGACGGGGATCGAGGGCGCCCAGCGGGTTCGCGGGGCGAACCCGCCGAAGACCAAGCCGACCGCCGTCACCCCCGCGCCCGAGGCGGCCTCCCGCCCGGTGTGGAAGCCCAAGCGCACCGGCAAGACGCCGCCCGGCACAGAGGACACCACGGGAGGAACACCGTGACCGACGGCTCAGCGCCCCTCAGCTTCTACGACGAGATCGGCGGCCACGACGCCTTCGTCCGGCTCGTGGACGCCTTCTATCGCGGCGTCGCCGAAGACGAGGTCCTCAAGCCCATGTATCCCGAGGAGGACCTCGGCCCCGCCAAGGAGCGCCTGACGCTCTTCCTCGAGCAGTACTGGGGCGGACCGACCACCTACAGCCAGGAGCGGGGGCACCCCCGACTGCGGATGCGCCACTCCCCGTTCCACGTCAACCCCGATGCCCGGGATCGCTGGCTCGCGCACATGCGCGTCGCGGTGGACGAACTCGACCTGGCGCCGCTCCACGAGGCGACGCTGTGGGACTATCTGCTGCGCGCGGCGCATGCGATGGTCAACACCTTCGAGCCGAGCGGCATCGGGCCCACGGCGGGCGGGCGCGACGCGACCTCCTTCCCCGTGACCGCACAGCCGACCGCCCCGCGCGACGACGTTCCCTAGCCCTCAGTCCCGCCTCGACGAAGGAGTCGACATGCCCCCTGCCCTCGCCGCCCATTCCACGGACGTGCTCGTGATCGGATGGGGCCTCGCCGGCCTCGTGGCCGCCGCCGAGGCGGTCGCCGCCGGCAAGCGCGTCACGATCGTCGACCAGGAGCCGCGATCGAACCTCGGCGGACAGGCGTGGTGGTCCTTCGGCGGGCTGTTCTTCGTCGACTCCCCCGAGCAGAAGCGCATGGGCATCAAGGACTCACTGGACCTGGCGCGACAGGACTGGTTCGGCAACGCCGCGTTCGACCGCGATGAGGATGCCTGGCCCCGGCGCTGGGCAGAGGCGTACCTGCAGTTCGCGCACGAGGAGAAGCGCGCGTGGCTGCGCGAGAAGGGCGTCGGCTTCTTCCCCATCGTCGGCTGGGCGGAGCGCGGCGGCTATTCGGCCATCGGCCCGGGAAACTCCGTCCCGCGATTCCACGTGACGTGGGGCACCGGGCCCGGGGTCGTCGCACCGTTCCAGGCCGCGGTGGAGGCCGGCGAGGCGCAAGGACGCCTCACCATCCTCCCGCGCCACCGGGTCACCGGCCTCACCGTCATGGGCGGCACCGTGACGGGCGCCGAAGGCGACATCCTCGCCCCCTCCGGCGCGGCACGCGGAGTCGCCTCGTCGCGCGAGGTCGTCGGGTCGTTCTCGATCGAGGCCGGCGCGACCGTCGTCTCCTCGGGCGGAATCGGCGGCAACCACGACCTCGTCCGCAAGTGGTGGCCCGAACGACTGGGCACAGCGCCGAACACGATGATCACCGGCGTCCCCGCCTACGTCGACGGGTCCATGCAGACGGTGTCGGCCGCCGCGGGTGCGAATCTCATCAACGGAGATCGGATGTGGCACTACGTCGAGGGCATCCAGAACTGGGATCCGGTGTGGCCGGATCACGGCATCCGGATCCTCCCCGGTCCTTCCTCGGTGTGGCTCGACGCGACCGGCACGCGGCTTCCCGTCCCGCTCTTCCCCGGCTTCGACACGCTCGGGACGCTCGCGCACCTGCGCGCGACGGGGCACGACCACTCCTGGTTCGTGCTGTCGCAGCAGATCATCGAGAAGGAGTTCACGCTCTCGGGCAGCGAGCAGAATCCCGACCTCACGGGCAAGGACGTGCGGCTGCTGGCGAAGTCGCGGCTCGGAAAGGGCGCGTCGGGGCCGGTGCAGGCGTTCATGGACAAGGGCGTGGACTTCGTCGTCCGCGACACCCTCGACGATCTCATCGCGGGCATGAAGGCGCTGCCGGGCGGCGACGCGCTCGACGCCGACCGGGTGCGGCTCGAGCTCCAGGCTCGTGACCGCGAGATCGACAACGACTTCACGAAGGACGCCCAGATCGCGATGCTGCGCTCGGCACGGTCCTACCGCGGCGACAGGCTCATCCGGACGGCGACCCCGCACCGCATCCTCGACCCCGCCTCCGGCCCGCTCATCGCGGTCAAGCTGCACATCGTCACGCGCAAGTCCCTCGGCGGGATCGAGACCGACCTCTCCGGCCGCGCCCTGGGTGCGAGCGGCGAGCCGATCCCGGGCCTGTATGCGGCCGGCGAGGCGAGCGGATTCGGCGGCGGCGGAGTGCACGGATACCGCGCGCTCGAGGGCACATTCCTGGGCGGATGCCTCTTCTCCGGCCGCACGGCAGGGCGGGCGGCCGCCGGGGCGGTCTGACTCGCCGACCGGTGCCGACGTCGATGGAGCGGCGCCGGTCAGCGGTCGGTCGCGCCCGTCCGCCGCACCGGGGTCAGCCCCATCACCGCGGGCCCGCGGACGATGACGTGCCCCCGGTCCAGGCTCAGGCGCGTCCAGGGTCCGCTCGTGAACAGCCGCGCGGTCTCAGCCCCGCTGATGAAGCCCATGCTCATCGCGGCGAAGGCGGCTCCGAGTGGAAGTCCGGCCAGCTCGTCGTCGGGAGCGCCCCAGACCGACGCCCGGATCGCTCGCACGACGTCCTCACCGGCATCCGTCGGGACGGCCTCGGCGACCCGCGCGATGCCGCCCTGCGCCTTGGACGCGAGCACCGACGCGTCGATGCCCTCGCGGGCGGTCCAGCCGCTCCGGGGCGGGGCGATGCCGGCCCAGGCGGGCGACAGCGCGGTGTCGGGCAGCTGCACGGCGGTCGCGTCATCCGGGGCCGCGGAGAGAGCGGATGCCTCGACCACGAGGTCGCAGACGAGTTCGGGGTCGGCGGCGAGCGTGCGCATCGCGAGCACGGTCGGCGTGGCGTCGCCGATCCCGCGGGGCGCGAGCGGCGCGGCCGTCATGACGAGGACACCCCCGGATGCCTGGAGCCGGACCGCCTCGTCGGTGAAGCGATCCGCTCTGCCCGCGAAGGTGAGCGCGTCGGCGGCGGAGTCGGCATCGGCGAGGAGAAGGCGGGGAGGCATCGCCCCTAAGCTACCAAGCGGAGCGATGGGTGGCGGTCGGCCCCCGGAAGGGAGACCTGTGGAAGAGGCCGAATGGGAGCCCGACCCCGATCCGGTGGCGTCGATGCTGTCGGTGCTGGACCTCGCCGACTCGGACGCCCGCACGAACGAGGACATCTTCACGGGAGTGTCGCAGTCCATGCCGCTCGGCCGCGTGTACGGCGGCCAGGTGCTCGCTCAGTCCATCGTTGCCGCGGCCCGCACCACGCCCGAGGGGCGGAACGTGCACTCGATGCACGGGTACTTCCTGCGTCCGGGCGATTCGGCCAAGGGCATCACCTTCTCGGTGGACCGCATCCACGACGGCCGATCGTTCTCGACCCGGCGCACGCAGGCCTTCCAGGAGGGCGTTCCGATCTTCTCGATGATCGCGTCGTTCCAGGACGAGGACCCGGGGATCGAGCACCAGACGCCGATGCCCGAGGGTGTACCCGCACCCGACGACCTTCCCGACGTCGAGTCCCACCTCCGCGGACTGCATCCGATGTCGAAGCGGCTCTTCACCGATCGACCCGTCGACCTGAGGCACGTCCCCTCCCCGATCTACCTGTCCGTCGAGGGAGAGCGCGCGCCGAGCCAGGCGGTGTGGATGAAGGTGCGTCGCAGCATCCCCGACTCCCCCGAGATCCATCGGGCGGCGCTCGCCTACCTGAGCGATCTCACCATCCAGGAGTCGATCCTGCGCGCGCACGGCGTGCCCTGGGCCACCCGGGGCCTCAAGGTCGCGAGCCTGGACCACGCGATGTGGTGGCACCGCTTCGGGCGGGTGGACGAGTGGATGCTGTACGTGCAGGAGTCGCCGAGCGCCCGCGGTGGCCGCGGCCTTGCCACCGGCCGGGTCTACTCCCAGGACGGCACCCTGCTGGCCAGTGTCGCGCAGGAGATCATGGTGCGGGTGCCCGAAGCGCCCACCGAACCGGCCTGAGCCCACTCAGCGGCGGTGGGCGTACCGGATCGGCTCGCCCTGGTAGGGCATCCAGGCCGCGCGTTCCTCGGCACTCAGCCGCAGCGGGCGGCCGGACTCGGCATCCGCCTTCACGACCACCGTCGTCGCCCGCGCGTACACGGTCTGCGCGCCGCCGTCCTGCGTCATCTCGAGCGGGCTGCGCACTTCGTAGCAGACCTCGATGCTGGAGCCGCCCAGCTTGCCGAACCACATCTGGACGTCGAGCGGATGCCGCTGATACGGCACCGGAGCGAGGTACTCGATCTCCTGCCGGGCGATGAGCGTCAGCACGCCGCTGAAGATGCTCGAGTCGAGTACGGCCGTGTCGGGCGCGTCCTCTCCCGGGTCGGGCAGCCAGAACGCGCGCACCCGCGCCTCTTCGAGCAGCTTGAGCATCGAGGTGTTGTTGACGTGGTTGAACGCGTCGAGGTCGCCCCAGCGCAGGTGGATGGGGATGTGGAGGCGCCGCCCGGGGGCGGCGCCCACCTCGCCGTCAGTCACGCGTGAGCTTGCGGTACGTGGACCGGTGCGGCTTTGCGGCATCCGGTCCGAGACGCTCGATCTTGTTCTCCTCGTAGGCCTCGAAGTTGCCCTCGAACCAGTACCACGACGCCGGGTTCTCATCGGTGCCCTCGTAGGCGAGGATGTGCGTCGCGATGCGGTCGAGGAACCACCGGTCGTGCGTGATGACCACGGCGCAGCCGGGGAACTCGAGCAGGGCGTTCTCGAGGCTGCCGAGGGTCTCGACGTCCAAGTCGTTCGTGGGCTCGTCGAGGAGCAGGAGGTTGCCGCCCTGCTTGAGCGTGAGCGCCAGGTTGAGACGGTTGCGCTCACCACCGGACAGCACGCCGGCCTTCTTCTGCTGATCGGGCCCCTTGAAGCCGAACTGCGAGACGTAGGCCCGCGAAGGAATCTCGACCTTGCCGACCTGGATCCAGTCGAGGCCGTCGCTGACGACCTCCCACAGGTTCTTGTTCGGGTCGATGCCGCCGCGGCTCTGGTCGACGTACGAGATGTCGACCGTGTCGCCGATCTTGACGTTGCCGCTGTCGACGGGCTCGAGGCCGACGATCGTCTTGAACAGGGTCGTCTTGCCGACGCCGTTGGGGCCGATGATGCCGACGATGCCGTTGCGGGGCAGGGTGAACGAGAGGCCGTCGATGAGGATGCGGTCGCCGAAGCCCTTGGTGAGGTCCTTCGTCTCGAGCACCAGCTGGCCGAGCCGCGGCCCGGGCGGGATCACGATCTCGTCGAAGTCGAGCTTGCGGGTGCGGTCCGCCTCGGCGGCCATCTCCTCGTAGCGCGCGAGGCGGGACTTGGACTTGGTCTGGCGGCCCTTGGCGTTGCTGCGCACCCACTCGAGTTCGCTGGCGAGGCGCTTCGCGAGCTTGGCATCCTTCTTGCCCTGGACCTGCAGGCGCTCCTGCTTCTTCTCGAGGTAGGTGGAGTAGTTGCCCTCGTACGGGTAGAGCCGGCCGCGGTCGACCTCGCAGATCCACTCCGCGACGTGATCGAGGAAGTACCGGTCGTGCGTGACGGCCAGCACCGCACCGGGGTACTTCGCCAGGTGCTGCTCGAGCCACTGCACGCTCTCGGCGTCGAGGTGGTTCGTCGGCTCATCGAGGAGCAGCAGGTCGGGCTTCTGCAGCAGGAGCTTGCAGAGGGCGACGCGGCGCTTCTCACCACCGGACAGGTTGGCGACGATCGCCTCGGACGGCGGCGTGCGGAGGGCGTCCATCGCCTGCTCGAGCTGGGAGTCGAGGTCCCACGCGTCGGCGGCGTCGATGTCTTCCTGCAGCGTGCCCATCTCGGCGAGCAGCGCATCGAAATCCGCGTCCGGCTCGGCCATCAGCAGCGAGATCTCGTTGAAGCGGTCGAGCTTCTGCTTGATGGGTCCGACGCCCTGCTGCACGTTCTCGAGGACGGTCAGCTCCTCGTCGAGCTCGGGCTCCTGCATCAGGATGCCGACGCTGTAGCCGGGGCTCAGCTTGGCCTCGCCGTTGCTGGGGGTGTCGATGCCGGCCATGATCTTGAGGATCGTGGACTTGCCGGCGCCGTTGGGTCCGACGACCCCGATCTTGGCCCCGGGAAGGAACGCCATCGTGACGTCGTCCAGGATCACCTTGTCGCCCACGGCCTTGCGCGCGCGGACCATCGAGTAGATGTATTCAGCCATGTTGTGTGAACGGTCTCCTAAGCGTGACGACGTCAGCGTCCCAGCCTACCGGCCGCACGATCGGGAAGCGGCGGTGCCGTCCCTGGCTCGCCCCGCGCACTCGACGTGTCGGCGAGGCGCCGGTCACCAGTCGATCGGACGCGTCTCGCCGACCAGGCACGTGCCTTCGGCGAGGGCGGGCAGCACGGCGGTGACCGGCTCCCCCGTGGCGGGACCCACCTGGCCGACGAGGCACTCCTCGCCCCAGCGCACCGAGAACTGGATGCTCTCGGCCGGGTTCCCCACCGTCGACACGTCGTCCGTGACCTGCATCGCCGCCTTGTCGAAGCCTGCGGCGACGAGGGCGTCGATGTACGCGCGACCGGCCACGCTGTCAGGGGATCCCCAGACGGCGAGCGTCACCGCACTGAACAGCGGAAGGTTGTCGGCGGCGGTGCCGTCGGGCACGAGCGTGGGTGCCGCCGGCGTCGTGGGCGTCGGCGATGACGACGGAGTGCCCGTCGACGGCGACTGGCTCACGGACGGCGACGAGTCCGGCGGAGTGGTCGGCCCGGCGTCCGTGCATCCCGTCAGCGCTGCCAGGCCGACGATCGCGAAGGCCACAGCGGTGAGCCGCTTCGCCGCCGCAGGACGGCCGGGCGAGGCGGAGCGAGCGGGATGTCGGGCCACGGGGAGAGTCTAGAGCCCGACATCCCGAGCGAATCGCCGGGGGTCAGTGCGTCGGCTCCAGTTCCGCCGGCTCCAGTTCTGCCGGGTCGAGGTCGGCGGGGTCGAGGTCGGCCGGGTTGAGCGGCCGTGCGTCGTCCTCCGTCGCGACGACCTCCCACTCCTGGGCACCGTCGGGCGTCACGCCCGGTGCAGCCCAGTCGTCGGCGGGCTGCGCGGGAGACGGCGATGCGTGTCGCTCACCCGTCGCCTGCGCATCCTTCACGAAGGTGGTCGTTCCCCAGAGGAGGTCGTGGCCGATGGCCTCGACGTCGATCTCGACCGCCGTCCCGCGCTTGGCCCCGTTGTCCCATTCCCGGAGGCGCAGGCGTCCCGTGAGCACCACGCGGTCCCCCTTGCGGAGCGAGTGGAACGCGTGGTCGGCCAGCGACCGGAACGCCGAGACGGTGTACCAGTTCGTCCCCGCGTCGACCCAGGCGTTCGCAGCCCGGTCGAAGCGGCGCTGACCGCTCGCGACCCGGAACGTCGTGATGGTGACGCCGGATGGCATGCGCTTGTGGTCGGGGTGGGTGGCGACGTTCCCCGTGACCGTGATCGTGTCGCTCATGTGGTTCCTCTCGTTCGTGACCGGGGACCGTCCTCGGCCCCGCCGGCGCCCCGTGCCCGTCAGGCGCCGGCGGTCGGTTCAGGATGCCGCGAGCCGCCCCGCCGTGCCCGCGCCGCCGGACGGGATGTGGACGGCGGAGAGACACCAGCGGGTGGGGAGGAGGCGCGGGATGCCGCGACCCGGCGATGTCGGAGGTCGCACATATGTTCGAAGTGCGAAGGAGGAAGTCATGGCCACCACTGCCGAGATCTCAGCGATTCACACTCCCGCGCTCGCGCGCGGGGCCGCCGTCCGCCTCGCCGCGGCGGCGCCGGCACTCTGGCGGGTGATCGATCGCAGCGGACGCGTGATCGGCCACCTGCAGGCCCTCAGTCAGGGTCAGGACGTCCGGTACCGCGCCCGGCGGTTCCACGCCGCCTCACGGGCGTTCCTCGAGCTCGGCGACTTCTGGTCGGCGGATGACGCCGTGGACTGCCTGCGTTTCGCCCGCTGACGTCAGACGACCGACTCGAGCTGGTCGATGATCGACACGGGCGCGCCCGCTCGCACGCGCCGCCACGACGCCCCGAGCAGTGAGACGGCTCGCACCAGTTCGTCCGGCGGAGCGGTGAACGGCACGCGCAGGTGCCGGTCGTGGCCGCCGTCGACGGAGAACCGCGGCCCGGCGGAGAGCAGCACCCCATGGGATCGCACATCCATGACGAGCGCCGAGCTCAGTGCGGCATCCAGTTCGATCCACAGCGACACGCCGCCGTGCGCCCGCGGCACGCGCCACTCCGGCACCTCGCGGTGCAGCGCGTCGACGAGCGCGTCCCGTCCCGCACGCAGCAGCGCCGAGCGCTGTGCGGCGATGCCGGCGAAGTCCTCGAAGAGCGCCGCGGCCACGGCCTGCTCGAACTCGGGCGTGCCCAGATCGTGCGCCGGACGCGCGGCCATGAATCGACGCACCAGGTCGCCCTCGGCGCGGATCCATCCCACCCGCAGCCCGCCCCACACCGTCTTGCCGAGCGAGCCGATGCGTACGACGGTCGCCGGGTCTCCCCCGCCGAAGCCCGCCGCGACCGGCGGACGATCGATGTCGAGGTCGGCCGTCGTCTCGTCGAGCACCAGCACCGACCCCGCACGCTCGCCGGCGCGCAGGAACACATCCCGCTCCTCAGCGGTCATCGAGCGTCCGGTCGGGTTCTGGAAGTCCGGCATGAGATACGCGAGCACCGGCAGCGTCCGCGCGAACGCCTGCTCGGCGCGATCGAGGTCCCACCCGTCGTCCGTGGTGACCGGGACACCGACGAGTCGTGCGCCCGCACGTCGGAGCGCATCGACCGCGTGCGGATACGTCGGTGTCTCGACCAGGACGCGGTCACCGCGTCCGAGCAGCACGGATGCCACCAGGTGGATCGCGCTCTGCGCGCCCGTGGTGACGAGCACCTCGCTCGGCGACGTGGGGATCCCCCGCCGGTCGTAGTGCCGGGCGATCGCCTCGCGCAGCTCGATGCTCCCCAGCACGTCGTAGCCGACTCGCGAGACCAGGGCCGCAGCCGAGCCGGCCACCTCGCCGATGATCCCGGCGAGCCCCGGCCACGCCGGCGGGCTGGCCTGCTGAAGGTCGATCGTGCCCTCCGCCGCCGCGGTGGTCCGCCCGGGATCGCGGCGCTGGAGGGGCAGCGTCACGCTGCCGGAGCCGCGCAGGCTGGCGATGTGACCCGTCTCGCGGAGACTCCGGTAAGCGGCGGCGACGGTGCTCCGGCTGAGCTGCAGCGCGATTGCGGCCTCGCGCTCGGCGGGAAGAGCGGTGCGCGGTGCGAGCCGATTGTCCAGGCAGAGCAGTCGGATGCCGTCCGCCAGCGCCTCGTACGCAGGCTCCCGCGTGCGCCACCCGCCGAGCGCAGCCGCGAGTGCACGGGCGGAGATGCGCGAGTCCATGAAGCCAGACTAGTCACATTGGCCCGATCCGCTCAGGCCAATCATGCGATTGGATGGTGCACATGACCCGTCGCGTGATCCAGCTCTTCGTCGGCCTGTTCCTCTACGGCGCCGGCTGCGCCATGACGGTGCAGGCCGGGCTCGGCGTCGATCCCTGGACGGTGCTCGCGGAGGGCCTTTCCATCCACACCGGGATCGGCATCGGCTGGATGGCCAACATCCTGGGCTTCTTCGTGCTGCTGCTGTGGATTCCGCTGCGGCAGAAGCCGGGCATCGGAACGATCGCGAACATCCTGCTCGTCGGCACCAGCATGCAGCTGGTGCTGTGGGTGCTCCCCCCGATCACCGGATTCTTCGCCCAGCTCGCGGTCCTGCTGGGAGGAATCGTCGTCGTCGCGATCGCATCGGGTCTCTACATCGGCGCGCACTTCGGCCCGGGGCCGCGCGACGGCCTGATGACCGGCATGCACCGACGCCTCGGCTGGCCGATCTGGACCTGCCGCGCCCTCGTCGAACTGTCCGTGCTGCTCATCGGCTGGCTGCTCGGCGGAACCGTCGGCATCGGCACGGTGCTGTTCGCGTTCCTCATCGGTCCGCTCGTCCACATCGCGCTGCCGCTGCTCGACACGCGACGCAATGTGCGGACCGCGGCCCCGTCCGACACGACGTCGACCGCCCCGGCGCACTCCTGACGACCAGCGGCGGGCGCGGCATCCGTCCCGCCGTCGACGACGGGCGAAGGCGTCAGTGCTCGCGGAACTCCGGCCAATCGCTGCCCGGCGTCATGCGGGCGTGGAGCGCGCTCTTCGCGATCTCCATCGACGGGTAGCTGCCGGCGGGGGCGTCGGCGCCGGCCATCGTGACGGTGTAGCCGGCTTCGTCCTTGCGGATGCTTCCGACCACGCCGGATCGGCCGTAGGCGACCCAGAGGGGGTGGTGCGTCTCTGTGGTGCTCATGGGAGAACTCCTTTCGATGCGTCCGATCCCGACGCTACGCCGCGAGCGGCACACGCGCCAGCGTCCGCCCCGGTGTTGCGCGAACCGATAGCCTGGTCTCTCACCCTTCCCTCCGTAGCTCAGGGGACAGAGCGAGCGGTTTCTACCCGCAAGGTCGGGGGTTCGAATCCTCCCGGAGGGGCTGTGGGGGTCTCGGCTTGGGAGCCGCGACCCCGGCGTCTGGGGCCGTCAATAGGATGGAGTGCATGGTGGGGGCACCTGAAAACGATCGACTCGTGTGGATCGACTGCGAAATGACGGGACTCGACCTCGAGGTCGACGAACTGGTCGAGATCGCTGTCGTGATCACCGATTTCGAGCTGCGGCTGCTCGACCCCGGGTTCCAGGTGGTGATTAGACCCGACGCGTCGGCCCTCGCGAACATGAGCGAGTTCGTCACCAAGATGCACGAGAAGTCCGGGCTGCTGGAGGAGATCCCGCAGGGAGTGAGTCTCGCGGATGCCGAGTTCCAGGCCCTCGAGTACATCCAGCGCTTCGTGCCCCTCGAGGGCCGGGCGCCGCTGGCGGGGAACACGATCGGCACCGACCGCATGTTCCTCGCGAAGTACATGCCGCGGATCGACCACTGGCTCCACTACCGGAACGTCGACGTGTCGAGCATCAAGGAGCTCTCCCGTCGGTGGTATCCGCGGGCCTACATCCACGCGCCGGCCAAGGACGGCGGGCATCGCGCCCTCGCAGACATCCTCGAGTCGATCCGCGAGCTCGCGTACTACCGCCAGGCCGTCTTCGTCCCCGAGCCGGGCCCGACGAGCGACGGCGCGCGCGCCGCCGCCGCCGCGGCGGTGTCGCTCTTCGCTCCCGAGGTGTGAGAGAATCTTCTGGTTGCCCGCTCAGGCGGGAGACATGGTGGGTATAGCTCAGTTGGTAGAGCGCGGCCTTGTGGTGGCCGATGTCGCGGGTTCGAGCCCCGTTACTCACCCCAATGACGACGCGCACTCATATCGTGCGACCGTCGAAGGCGAGGCATCATGATGGAGATGGATGCCGCGACGTTCGAGCAGCTCGTGATCGACGAGCTGGACCTCCTCCCCGACGACATGGTCGAAGGGCTCGACAACATCGTGTTCGTGGTCGAGGACCGCCCCGAAGACGGCAGCCTCGATCTTCTCGGTCTGTACGACGGATGGGCGCTCACCGAGCGCGACCGCTACGGCGTCGGCGAGCTTCCGGATCGCATCATCGTGTACCGCGAGTCCCACCTCGCCGCGTGCGACGACCTCGACGAACTCCGTGATGAGCTGCACACCACCCTCGTCCACGAGATCGCGCACTTCTACGGGATCGACGATGATCGGCTCCACGAGCTCGGATGGGCATGATGACGGCGCTCTCCACACCCGATCTCGACATCGACGTCGACCTCCGCGAGCGGAGCGTCCCCGATCGCCCGTGGCAGACGGTGGTCTGGGACGACCCCGTGAACCTGATGAGCTACGTCACCCACGTCTTCCGCGAGTACTTCGGCTTCCCCCGCGCGCAGGCGGAGAAGCTCATGCTCGCCGTCCACAACGACGGCCATGCCGTCGTCGCCGAGGGCGCGCGCGAGCAGATGGAGCTCCACACGCGCGCGATGCACGACTACGGCCTCTGGGCCACCGTCAGACAGGCACCCGAATGACCCCTCGTATCATCGCCATGGAACTCGCACGCCTCGAAGCCGCTCATCTCTCCGGGCTCGTCACCCAGTTCGCCGAACTGGTGGAGGCCACCGACACGAGCAGCGGCGATCCCGCCATCGACCGCCTGGTGCCCGACGCATACGCGGACCATGACGCGGCACGCGAGTTCCGGGACCTCACCGAGCACGACCTGCTCGCCCGACGGCGCGATGATGCGGCGATCGTCCTGGCGACCCTGCGGACGGCGGCGGTGATTCCCGACGATCCCGACGATCCCGCCCTGATGGAGACCGTCGAGATCGACCTGGAGCCCGAGGCGGCACATGCCTGGCTGAGGACGCTCGCCGCGATCCGCCTCGTGCTCGCGACACGACTCGGGATCTCAGCGCCCGAAGACCACATCCCCGACGATCCGCGGTTCGGCATCTACGACTGGCTCGGCTACCGCCTGGACGGGCTGGTCACCGCGATGGACCCCGACGCCTGATCAGGGGATCTCGAACACGTGGGTCGCGAGCCGCAGCGGTTCGTCGCCCGACACGTGCCGCTCCTCCTGCCGCGCCCACCGATCCCAGTAAGGACGGTACGTGTCGCCGTCGCGCGTGAGCGCCCGGTGCTTGCGAGAGGGCGTCGGGGACTCCATCCACACGCGCACGTCGGCCAGCTTGGCCGTCAGCGGTGTCAGCAGGCCGGAGCCCTCCACCACGAGCGGCAGCGACGGGTCGATGGCGTGCGCCTCGGCCGGGGCCGCGGCATCCCAATCCCACCGCTGCCAGACTCCGACGAGCCCGCGCGCGTGCGGCATCAGGATCTGCTCGCGCGCGAGCTCTACACCCTGGTCGAGCCCGTCCCACCCCGGGTAGAGCGAGTCGAGCGCGACGAGCTGCACGCGACCGGCCAGAGGCCACCGCGCGATGAGTCTGTGCGCCAGCGACGTCTTCCCCGCTCCGCTGCGCCCATCGATCAGGACGACCGGGTTCGACGCGGCGACAGCCGTGATCGCGCCGAGAAGGCTCGACGCCGCCGCATCCAGCGAGAGGGCGACCGGGTCGGGGCTACTTCTTGAGGACGCGGATGACACGGCTGAGCGCGCGCCCGGCGAAGAAGACGAAGGGGATCGCGACGGCGATGAGCGAGACGATGTTCGGCTCGAAGCGCAGGTCGTCGCCGCGGCGGATGTAGGCACCGAGCGGTACGGCCCAGCCGCCTCCGCCTCCGCCGCCGTTGCCGGCCTCGTCGGAGCCGCCGCCGAATCCCGACCAGGTGATCGCGACGGGGATGACGCGGATGCCGTCGACATCCTGCTGCTCGCCGTAGGCGCTCCTGACTCCGAAGGATGCTGACTGCTGGCCGAGCTCGAGTGCGATGTTGGGCATGGGTCAACGGTACCCGCCGGGCATGCCCGGTGTCAGCCCCGATCGAGCTTCGGCGGAGGCGGGCTCGAGGGCACGGTGCCCCCGCCCCTGGCTTTGCCGAGGAGCGTCGCGCGCGTCACCGCCCCGCGCCCGAACTTCGCCGCCGCGCCGTCGAGCGCATCTTCGATGCGCCGCCACTCCGCGTCGTCGTCCCAGAGCGCCAGCGGCGCGGAGCCGGCCATCTCGAGCTTCTCGGCGCGGACGCCGATGAGGCGCACGGGCAGCCGCCGGTCTACCGACGCGAACAGCTCGTGCGCCGCGTCTCCGATCCGCTGACCCACCGCGGTCGGCTCGGCGAGCGTCTGAGACCGCGAGATCGTCGTGAAGTCCGCGAACCGGACTTTGATGGCGATGGTGGATGCCTCCCATCCGCCGCCGCGGAGCCGCGCGCCGACGCGATCGGCGAGCCGGCGCAGCTCGGAACGGAGGATGACCGGGTCGGCGATGTCCTCGTGGAAGGTCTCCTCGTGCCCGATGCTCTTCTCCACGCGCTGGGTGTCGACGACCCGGGGATCGATGCCCCGTGCGAGGTGCCAGATGCGCTCCCCCATCGCCTCGCCCAGAGCGCGATCCAGCACCTCCCGCGGTGAGTCGAGCACGTCGGCGACCGTGTGGATGCCGCGGCTCTCGAGCGCCTCGGATGCTTTGGGGCCGACTCCCCACAGCGCCCGGACCGGGCGCGGGGCGAGGAAGGCCGCCGTCTCGGCGGCCGGCACGATCAGGAGCCCGTCGGGCTTGCTGATGGTGCTGGCCATCTTCGCGACGTGCTTGGTCGCCGCCACGCCGATGCTGCACCGCAATCCCGTCTCGTCGGCCACGCGCGCCCGCAGGGCACGCGCGATGTCGCCTGGCGGCCCCCACAGCCGCCGGACGCCGCGCACATCGAGGAAGGCCTCGTCGATCGAGAGCGGCTCGACGAGCGGCGTGACGTCTCGGAAGATGCGCATGACCTGCGCGGAGAGCTCGAGGTAGCGATCGAAATGCGGCAGCACCACGATCGCCGTCGGGCACAGGCGCAGCGCCTGGCCCACGGGCATGGCCGATCTCACGCCGAACCGCCGCGCCTCGTAGGAGGCGCTCGACACGACGGACCGGCCGTCGGGGGCGCCGACGATGATCGGCTTGCCGCGCAGCGAGGGATCGTCGAGCACCTCGACGGACGCGTAGAAGGCGTCCATGTCGACGTGGAGGATGCCGGCGCCGGTGTCGTCGGCGTCGGACGCGGAGACGATCCGACCCGTCCCGTCGCCGCGTCCCATGCATCGATTCTGCCCCGGACCTCCGACGTTCGCGGACTTCCGAGTGTCCGACCCCGGTGCCAGGGTGGTCGGAACGGCGGAGAGACCGCCTGTCCGATGCTTCGTCACCCCGATCAGAGGAGCTCGTCATGCCCGTCACGCACCTGAATCCGGACTCGCTGCACAGAAACCCGGCGTTCAGCCAGGGCGTCGTCGTCGAGCCGCCCGGGCGGTTCGTCTTCGTCGGCGGTCAGAACGGCGTCGACGGTTCGGGCGCCGTCGTCGCGGACGATCTGGCCTCGCAGACCCGGCAGGCCCTGCTCAACATCATCACGGTGCTCGAAGCCGCCGGCGCGACGCCGGCCGACGTCGTCACGATGAACGTGAACCTCGTCGCCCCCGCCGACATCTCGGCGGCCTTCCCGGTGGTCGGCGAGGTCTGGGGACCCCACCCCGCCGCGGTGACGGTGCTCCAGGTCGCCGATCTCGGGCCCGAGGGCGCGCTGGTCGAGATCAGCGCCGTCGCCTTCCTGTCCTGACCACGAGCCGGTCCGCCGACCGATCAGGACGCGGCGGCGCGCTCCAGCACGAGTTCGCGCACGCGAGCGGCGTCCGCCTGGCCCTTCATCGCCTTCATCACCGCGCCGATGACGGCACCCGCCGCCTGCACCTTGCCGTCGCGGATCTTCGCGAGCACATCGGGCTGCGAGGCGAGGGCCTCGTCGATTGCCGCGATGAGCGCCCCGTCGTCGGACACCACCGCGAGCCCGCGGGCGTCGACGACCTCCTGCGGCGTGCCCTCGCCCGCCACGACGCCCTCGAGCACCTGGCGCGCGAGCTTGTCGTTGAGCGCGCCGGAGTCCACGAGGCCCTGCAGGGCCGCGACATCCGCGGGAGTCACGAGATCGGATGCCTCGCGCCCCTGTGCGTTCGCGATGCGCGTGAGCTCGCCCGTCCACCACTTGTGCGCGGCCGCGGGCGTGGCGCCGGCGGCGACCGTGGCCTCGACGTCGGCCAGCAGCCCGCCGTTGACCACGTGCTGGTATTCGAGGTCGGTGAAGCCCCAGTCGGTCTTCAGCCGGCGGCGACGAACGGCCGGAGCCTCGGGCAGCGCGGCCCGCAGCTCCTCGATCAGCGCCGTGCTCGGCGCGACCGGGAGGAGGTCGGGCTCCGGGAAGTAGCGGTAGTCGTCAGCGTCGGACTTCGGGCGACCCGGAGAGGTCGTGCCGGTGTCCTCGTGCCAGTGGCGGGTCTCCTGGATGATCGTGCCGCCCGCAGCGAGGATCGCCGCCTGGCGCTGGATCTCGTAGCGCACGGCGCGCTCCACCGAGCGCATCGAGTTGACGTTCTTCGTCTCGGTCCGTGTGCCGAGCTTCTCCTGGCCGCGCGGGCGCAGCGAGACGTTGGCGTCGCAGCGCAGGTTGCCGCGCTCCATACGGGCCTCGGAGATCCCCAGCGCGATCACGATGTCTCGGATCGTCTGCACGTAGGCCTTGGCGATCTCGGGGGCGCGGTGCTCTGCCCCGAAGATCGGCTTCGTGACGATCTCGACGAGCGGGACGCCCGCGCGGTTGTAGTCGACGAGCGAGTATTCGGCGCCCTGGATGCGACCCGTCGCGCCGCCCATGTGGGTCAGCTTGCCGGCATCCTCCTCCATGTGGGCGCGCTCGATGGGCACCGTGACGATGGTCCCGTCGCTCAGCTCCACGTCGACTGAGCCCTCGAAGGCGATCGGCTCGTCGTACTGCGAGATCTGATAGTTCTTGCCGAGGTCCGGGTAGAAGTAGTTCTTGCGCGCGAACCGGCTCGAGGGTGCGATCGAGCAGCCGAGCGCGAGACCGAGGCTGATCGAGTACTTCACAGCCTCGGCGTTGACGGTCGGCAGCGAGCCCGGCAGCCCCATGTCGACGGGTGCGACGAGCGTGTTCGGCTCGGCGCCGTGGTTGTCGAGGTGAGCGGGGTTCGCGGCGCCCGAGAACATCTTCGTCTTGGTGTTGAGCTCGACGTGGACCTCGAATCCGAGCACCGGCTCGTAGACCTCGAGGGCCTTGTCGAAGTCCATCAGCTTGTCCTTGGCCATCAGCGTGCCCCTCCGAGGATCGGTGCGCGGTCGAGCAGCGGCGCGCCCCACGAGTCGACGAGCACGGCCTCGAGGGCGGCTCCCACGCGGTAGAGCCGCGCGTCCTCGCGGGCCGGCGCGAGGAACTGGATGCCCACGGGCAGGCCGTCCTCGCTCGCGAGGCCGGAGGGGATCGAGATTCCCGGGACGCCGGCGAGGTTCGCCGGAATCGTCGTCACGTCGTTGAGGTACATCTGCATCGGGTCGTCGATCTTCTCGCCGAGACGGAACGCCGTCGTCGGAGCGGACGGGGTGGCGATGACGTCGACGGCGGCGAAGGCGCCGTCGAAGTCCTGCTGGATGAGCGTGCGCACCTTCTGCGCCGAGCCGTAGTACGCGTCGTAATAGCCCGCCGACAGCGCGTAGGTGCCGAGGATGATGCGGCGCTTGACCTCGTCGCCGAAGCCGCGATCGCGGGTGGCGGCCATGACGTCCTCGACCGTCCCGCCGGGGACGTCGACGCGCAGGCCGAAGCGGACCGAGTCGAACTTCGCGAGATTGCTGGATGCCTCGGCCGGGAGGATCAGGTAGTACGCGGCGACGCCGTACTCGAAGTGCGGGGCGCTGATCTCGACGATCTCCGCACCCTGCGCCTCCATGGCCGCGAGAGCGGCGCGGAACGACTCCGACACGCCCGGCTGGAAGCCGGCGTCGGGCAGCTCCTTGATGACGCCGACCTTGAGGCCCTTGAGCACGTCGCGGCGGGCGCCCTCGCGAGCGGCGTCCGCGAACGACGGCCACGCGTCGGTCAGCGACGTCGCATCGTGCGGGTCGTGCCCGCCGATGACGTCGTGGAGCAGGCCGGCGTCGAGCACGGTCCGGGTGACAGGCCCGACCTGGTCGAGGCTGGAGGCCAGCGCGATCGCGCCGTAGCGGCTGACCCCGCCGTAGGTGGGCTTCAGCCCGACGGTGCCGGTCACATGGGCCGGCTGACGGATCGAGCCGCCGGTGTCGGAGCCGAGCGCCAGCGGTGCCTCGAACGCGGCCACAGCCGCGGCCGACCCGCCGCCGGATCCGCCGGGGATGCGATCGAGGTCCCATGGGTTGCGCGTGGGACCGTACGCGGAGTGCTCGGTCGACGAGCCCATCGCGAACTCGTCCATGTTCGTCTTGCCGAGAGGCACCAGCCCCGCGGCGCGCGCCCGGGCGACGACCGTCGCGTCGTACGGCGACATGTAGCCCTCGAGGATCTTGGACCCGCTCGTGGACGGCATGTCGGTGGTGACCAGCACGTCCTTGATGGCGAGCGGGACGCCGGCCACCGGGCCCAGCTGCTCGCCGGCCGCTCGACGGCGGTCGATGTCCGCCGCGACCTCGAGAGCGTGGTCGCTCACATGCAGGAAGGCGTGGATGTCGCCGTCCACGGCCGCGATGCGATCGAGGTGCGCCTGCGTGGCCTCGACGCTCGAGACCTCGCGGGCGGCGAGCTTGTCTGCGAGCGCAGCGGCGCTCAGCTTCGTCAGATCGGTCACAGGGGTCCTTACTGCTCTTCGCCGAGGATGGCGGTCACGCGGAAACGGCCGTCCGCGGCATCCGGAGCATTCTGAAGCACCTGCGCCGGCGTGAGCAGGTCGCCCACGACGTCGGGGCGGAAGATGTTCTCCAGCGGAATGGGATGGCTGGTGGCCACGACGTCGGGCGTCGCGACCTCCGACACCTTCGCGATGTTGTCGACGATCACGTCGAGCTGGCCGGTGAGGCGCTCGACCTCCTCGTCGCTCAGCTGGATCCGGGCGAGCACACCGAGATGGCGCACGAGATCAGGGGTGATTTCAGACACCGGCCCAGTCTAATCGTGGCGCGGGGGCCACCCGTGGCGGCCGAGGGGCCGGGCGTAGGCTGAGCGGGTGACGACGACGTATGACCCGCCTCGCCCGTGGATCGCCAGCTATGCCGCCGGGGTGCCCGAAGACCTCGCCCCCGTGAGCGGATCGCTCATCGACATCGTGGCGGCGTCGGCGACGGACTATCCGGATGCCCCGGCCCTCCAGTTCTTCGGACGCACCACCTCGTACCGCTCGATGCAGGAGCAGATCGACCGTGCCGCCGCGGGCCTGCGCGACCTCGGCGTCCGCGCCGGCGATCCGGTCGCCATCGTGCTCCCCAACTGCCCGCAGCACATCGTCGCCTTCTACGCGATCCTGCGCCTGGGCGCCGTTGTCGTCGAGCACAACCCGCTCTACACCCCGCGGGAGCTGCGCAAGCAGTTCGAGGACCACGGGGCGAAGCACGCCATCGTCTGGTCGAAGGTCGTGAAGACCGTCCAGGAGTTCCCCGCCGACCTCGCGGTCTCCTCGGTGATCTCCGTCGACATCACGTCGGCGATGCCGTTCGCCACGCGGCTCGCCCTGCGCCTGCCGATCGCCAAAGCCCGCGAAGGTCGCGCGGCTCTGACCGAGCGGGTGAGCGGCGCACTGTCGTGGGACGACATCGTGCGCTCCACGCCGCTTCCGTCGACCCATCCGAAGCCCGCGACCGACGACCTGGCGCTCATCCAGTACACCAGCGGCACGACCGGCACGCCGAAGGGCGCCTCGCTCACCCACCGCAACCTGCTCTCCAACGCCGCACAGGCGCGGGCGTGGGTGCCCTCGATCGTCCGCGGCGACGGCTGCGTCGTCTACGCGGTGCTCCCGATGTTCCATGCGTACGGACTGACGCTGTGCCTGACGTTCGCCATGTCGATGGGTGCGCGACTCGTGCTCTTCCCCCGGTTCGACCCCGATATGGTCCTCGAGGTGACGAAGAAGCATCCCGCCACCTTCCTCCCGCTCGTCCCGCCGATCGCGGACCGGCTCCTCAAGGCCGCGCAGGAGAAGGGCATATCGCTCGCCGGCACCGAGGTCGCCATCTCCGGGGCGATGGCCCTGCCGCACGAACTGGTCGTGCCGTTCGAGGCCGCCTCCGAGGGTTACCTGGTCGAGGGCTACGGCCTGAGCGAGTGCTCCCCCGTGCTGATGGCCAACCCCGTCGCCGACAGCCGCGTGCCGGGCACGGTGGGCCTCCCGCTGCCGGGAACCGAGTGCCGTGTCGTCGATCCCGACGACCCGACGACCGACGTGCCGCGCGGTGAGCGCGGCGAGCTGGTCGTCCGCGGCCCGCAGGTGTTCAGCGGCTACTACGGCAAGCCCGAGGAGACCGAGGCGGTCTTCACCGACGGCTGGTTCCGCACCGGCGACATCGTGACGATCGACGAGGCGGGTTTCGTCCGGATCGTCGACCGCATCAAGGAGCTCATCATCACGGGCGGTTTCAACGTCGCTCCGACCGAGGTCGAGATCGCCCTGCGCCAGCATCCGCAGATCGACGACGCGGCCGTGGTCGGCCTTCCGAGCGATCACTCCGGTGAAGAGGTCGTAGCCGCCGTCGTCGTCGCCCCGGGCGTGGACGTCGACGTCGAGGCGGTGCGCGAGTACGTGCGCGGCATCCTCACCCCTTACAAGGTGCCCCGCCGCATCTTCGTGGTCGACGAGCTCCCGAAGTCTCTGATCGGCAAGGTCCTGCGCCGTCAGGTGCGCGACCGGCTGCTCACCCTCACGTCGGGCGCGTAGCGCGCGATCGCTCCTCGGGGTCGTCGCCGCGCGCAGCGCGTCCGCCGTCGACCGGAATCACCGCGCCGGTCACGAAGGATGCGTCGTCGGAGAGCAGACGGTCACCCGCCGCGCCTGACTCATCGGTCCTCGAGCCCGTCGCGAGCGACCGTCACCGCATACGGGTGAAGGGAGGCGGCGAAGAGCCCCGCCCGGACGCCCGGATCCTGCTCCATCACCTCCCGAGCCCTGGCCTCGTCGTCTGCTTCGAAGACGGTGAGCCCGAACGTGCCGACGGACTCCTGCGTGCGTCCAGCGATGATCAGGATGCCGCGCTCCTTCAACGCCAGCAGGTAGCGGACGTGCTCGCCGACGATCCGCTCCTCGTCCGGCGTCGCATCCGTGACCATCTCCGGCCGCGTGGGCACGATCCGGTAGAGCCAGTGCGCCATCGCCCGCTCATCCCGCGTCGGTCGCGGCGGCGTCGAGCGCGGCCGGACCCTCGGTCACGAGCACGTGGAACTGCGCCGCATCGAGGATGCGCACACCGAGCTCCTCCGCCTTCGCCAGCTTCGACCCGGCGCCCGGGCCCGCCGCCACGAAGTCCGTCTTCTTCGACACGCTCGACGCCGCCTTGCCGCCCGCTTTGAGGATGGCCTCCTGGGCGCCTTCGCGGGAGTAGCCCTCGAGGCTGCCGGTGGCGACGACGGTCAGTCCGTCGAGCACACCGCCCTCGACCGCAGCCGCGCCAGGACCGGGGTGACCCGGGGTGGCGAG
Organism: Microbacterium sp. CFBP9034; assembly: GCF_034045255.1. Lineage (NCBI taxonomy): Bacteria > Bacillati > Actinomycetota > Actinomycetes > Micrococcales > Microbacteriaceae > Microbacterium > Microbacterium sp. CFBP9034. The sequence goes on along the minus strand of NZ_JAXCWC010000001.1, from coordinate 1,891,817 downwards.
CTGCGCGCCGGCGGCGGCCCACCGGTCGACGATCTCGCGGTGCCAGTCGACCTCGAACCAGTCCGTCAGCGAGTCGGCGATGATCCCGCCGACCCCCTCGACCGCGGCCAGTTCGTCCCGGCCGGCGGCGCGGATCGCCCCGACGGAGCCGAACCACTGCGCGAGGGCGCGCGCGGCCACCGGCCCGACATGGCGGACGTTCAGCGCGACCAGGAAGCGCCACAGCTCCTTGGTCTTCGCACGCTCGAGGTTGGCGAGCAGGGCCATCGCCGCTGAGGCCAGGATCGCGCCCGCGTCGCCGTCGAACGCGCCGTCGGGGTCGAAAGCGGGGTCCGTCTTCTTCCGCTGGCGCCGGAACGGCGACCGGGTGTCGGGCGTTCCGTCTTCGAGCAGTCGCGGCAGGCCTGTTTCGGCGTCGCGCACGACGACGTCGATCTGGAAGAGGTCTTCCGGCCGCAGGTCGAACAGCGCGGCCTCCGTGACGAGCGGCGGAACCTCGGGCCGAACCGGCTGGGTGAGCGCGGCCGCGGACACTTCGCCGAGTCCCTCGATGTCGAGGGCACCGCGCGACCCGATGTGCTCCACCCGACCCCGCACCTGCGCGGGGCACGACCGGGCGTTCGGGCACCGCAGATCGATGTCGCCTTCCTTCGAGGGTGCGAGGCGCGAGCCGCACTCCGGGCAGTCGGCGGGCATGACGAAGGCCCGCTCACTGCCGTCGCGCAGCTCGACCACGGGCCCGAGCACCTCGGGGATGACGTCGCCGGCCTTGCGCAGCACCACCGTGTCGCCGATCAGCACGCCCTTCGCCTTCACGACGTCCTGGTTGTGCAGCGTCGCCTGTCGCACGACGGACCCTGCCACCTTCGCGGGTTCCATGACGGCGAACGGCGTCGCGCGCCCGGTGCGGCCGACCGACACGACGATGTCGAGCAGCTTCGTGTTGACCTGCTCGGGAGGGTACTTGTAGGCGATCGCCCAGCGGGGCGCGCGGCTGGTCGCGCCGAGCTCGTCGTGCAGCGCGAGCTCGTCGACCTTGACGACGATCCCGTCGATCTCGTGCTCGACATCGTGGCGGTGCTCGCCGTAATGGCGGATGAACTCGTCGGCGCCCTGCGCGGAGTCGACCACCGTGAAGTACGCACTCGTCGGCAGGCCCCACGACTTCAGCAGCCCGTACATCTCGCTCTGGGAGCCGACCGGCGGGTCGCCCCAGGCGCCGATCCCGTGGACGGTCATGCGGAGCCGGGAGAGCCGCTCGTGCATCGCGCGCAGCTGCTTCTCGTTCTTCCCCTCGCTCTTCTGACGGAGGGAACCGGATGCCGCGTTCCGCGGATTCGCGAACAGCCTGTCGCCCTGCTCCTGCTGGAAGGCGTTGAGCGACTCGAAGTCGGCGACGTCGAAGAACACCTCTCCGCGCACCTCGACGAGCGCGGGGTGGCCCGTGCCGGCCAGCGTGTGCGGGATGCCCGCCAGCTTGCGCACGTTCTCGGTGACGTCTTCGCCGACCCGGCCGTCGCCGCGGGTCGCGGCCGTGGTCAGTCGGCCGCGCTCGTAGCGGAGCGATAGCGCCAGGCCATCGATCTTCAGCTCGCACAGATAGTGCACCGGGCGGCCGGCATCGCGCTCGACCTTGGCTGCCCAGGCGAGGAACTCCTCGTCGCTGAACACATTGTCGAGGCTCAGCATCCGCTCCGCATGCTCGACCGGGGCGAACAGTGAGCTCTCGGCCGACCCGACGCTCAGGGTGGGTGAATCCTGGCCCTGCACCTCGGGATGCAGGCGCTCGATCGCCTCGAGACGGTGCATCCAGCCGTCGTACGTCGCATCGTCGATGATCTCGGCGTCGTCGCCGTAGTACGCGTCGCGAGCGGCGAGGATGCGCTCGGTGAGGCGCTGAGCCTCGTCTCGCGCGTCGTCGAGGCTCAGTGCCTCGAGCTCGGCGGTGCTCTGCGGGTCGGGACGGGGGTCGATCGTGTCGCTGGCCACCCGGCCAGTCTAGGGACGGCCTCCGACGCAGGCTCCTGCGCGCCGCGGGACTCCGCAGGGGGATCTGGCTGCGCCGAGATCACCCGCTGCGGTGATCTGCCCGGCTCAGGAGATCTGCCCGACTCAGGACGCTCCGGCGCGAATCGTCCTGATACCGGCGGATCCCCTGTCCTCGGCCGGTGCGGCCGTGGCCGAGACCGCTGCGGTTGGGCCGAGCGGACTCGGTCAGGCCGAGACCGGCACGGCCGACACGGTGCGGTCGATCGTGAACTGGCCGATCACCCGCGTGCCCTCGTACAGCACGGCGGTCTGACCCGGCGCGACGCCGTCGAACGGCGTCTCGGGAACAACGGTCAGGGTCCCGTCGGCGAGCGTCGCCCGCGCCGGCACCGGATCCGCGTGCGCGCGGATCTGCACGTGGCAGTCGAACGTCCCCTCGGCCTGCGGACGCCCGGCCCAGGAGTACCGCTCCCCCGCGATCTCGGCGGTGGCGAGGGCCTCCTTCGGACCGACGACCACGGTGTTCGACACCGGACGCACCTCGAGCACGAAGCGCGGCTTGCCGTCGGGCGCCGGCACCCCGATGGAGAGTCCGCGGCGCTGTCCGACCGTGAACGCGTGCGCCCCTTCGTGGGTGCCGACGACGGCACCGCTGCGGTCGAGGATCTCGCCCTGCTCGGCGCCCACCTTCTCGGCGAGCCAGCCTCGGGTGTCGCCGTCGGGGATGAAGCAGATGTCGTGGCTGTCGGGCTTGTGTGCCACGGTGAGTCCGCGGGCCTCCGCCTCGGCGCGCACGAGCGCCTTGGACGGCGTGGCACCCAGCGGGAAGTAGGTGTGGGCGAGCTGCGCGGCGGTGAGCACGCCGAGCACGTACGACTGGTCCTTCGCGGCATCCGATGCCCGGTGGAGCTCGAGCCCCTCGGAGCCGTCGATCAGCGTGGCGTAGTGACCGGTGCACACGGCGTCGAAGCCCAGCTCGATCGCGCGCTCCAGCAGCGCGGCGAACTTGATCTTCTCGTTGCAGCGCATGCACGGGTTCGGCGTGCGACCGGCCCGGTACTCGGCGATGAAATCGTCGATGACGTCGTCGCGGAAGCGCTCGGAGAAGTCCCACACGTAGAACGGGATACCGAGGCGGTCCGCCGCCCGCCGGGCGTCCATCGCATCCTCGATCGTGCAGCAGCCGCGGCTGCCGGTGCGCAGCGTTCCGCCCGCGCGGGAGAGCGCCAGATGCACGCCGACGACCTCGTGACCCGCCTCGACGGCCCGTGCGGCTGCGACGGCGGAATCCACGCCACCGCTCATCGCCGCCAGGATCCGCATGGGTCCAGTCTACGAGCGGGCGGCTGAAGGAGTCCCGGATGCCGCGCGCGCACGCTCCACCGCCGGCGGGAGCACCCCGAGCACCGTCGCGACGTCGTCCGGCGTCGTGGTGCGGCCCAGCGTGAATCGCAGCACCTGGCGGGCCTCGGCATCCGTCCGCCCCATCGCCTGCACCACGTGCGACGGCTCGGGGATGCCCGCTTGGCAGGCCGACCCGGTCGACACCGCGACACCGGCCTGATCGAGGAGGAAGAGGAGCGTCTCCCCCGAGGCTCCGGCGAACAGCAGGTGGGCGTTGCCCGGGATGCGCGCGACCGGATCGCCCAGCAGCTCCGCACCGGGGACCGTGGACAGGATGCCGCGCACCAGCGTGTCGCGGAGCGCCCGCACCCGCTCCGCCTCGGTCTCGCGCTCGGCCTCGGCGAGCTCGGCCGCCACGGCGAACGCCGCCGCACCCGCGATGTCCTGGGTACCGGGCCGGAGTCCGCGCTGCTGCCCACCGCCGTGGAGGAGCGGCGACAGGCGCGCCCGACGCGACACCACGAGGCCGCCGACCCCCGCCGGGCCGCCCACCTTGTGGGCCGAGACGCTGAGGGCGCACAGCCCGGCGCTTCCCTCGGCCTCTCCGCGCCAGGTGCGGAACGAGACGGGGACCTGACCGAGCGCGGCCACGGCGTCGAGGTGGAGCGGCACTCCGGCCGATGCCGCGGCTCCCGCGAGCGCGGCGGCATCGTTGACGGTGCCGACTTCGTTGTTCGCCACGAGGGCAGTGGCCAGGGCGGCGCCGGGCAGCGCTGCCGCGAACTCCTCCGGGTCGATCGCGCCCGCGCCGTCGAGGCGGACGGGACGCACGGCGGCGTGCTCGTTGGTGCGGAGCCACTCGACGGCGTCGAGGCTCGCGTGGTGCTCGCCGTCGGGGAGGACGATGGCCTCTGCGCCGTCGCCGCGCGCCCACCAGAGCCCCTTCACTGCGAGGTTGACCGCCTCGGTGCCGCCGGAGGTGAAGACGACTTCGATCGGATCGCAGCCGAGCACCGCGGCGAGACGCTCACGCGCCTCCTCGAGGAGTCGCCGTGCGCCCTGGCCGTAGCCGTGGATCGACGAGGCGTTGCCCACCTCGTCCGCGGCGGCCAGCCACGCGGCCCGTGCCTCCCGTCGCAGCGGTGTGGTCGCGGCGTGATCGAGATATACCTGCATCGCACACCTCCTCCGACTTTCCGCGCGACCGCGACGCCGACGCTGCGTCTCGGTCTCACCGACGCGGGAACCGGGTCCCGTGACGCTGGGGACTCACGGTCTTACTACTCTAGATCGCATGCCCAGTCTCGAGTCCGCTGCGACGACCCTTCCCGCGGGCCTGCTCAGCAGCCGCTTCGACGACCTCGGCGTGACCCTCGGTCCGGACGGCGGCACGCTGCGGGTGTGGTCCTCGAGCGCCGACGCGGTGGACCTCGTGGTGTTCGAGCACAGCGACCTCGACTGGATCACCGACACCACGCCCCTCGCCCCGGTCGGCGGTGGCGCCTGGGAGGTCACCACTCCCCTGCTTCGACCCGGAACGCGATACGCCCTGCGCGTCGACGGACCGCACGCCCCCGGGAACACCTTCAATCGCGGCACCCTGCTCGTCGAGCCGTACTCGCGCGGGCTCGACCGCGGCGGCTACGACGACTGGCGCTCCGTCGTGGTGGACGGCTCGTTCGACTGGGGCGGCGTGGCCAAGCCCGCGGTGCCGATGGATCGGACCGTGATCTACGAAGGGCATCTCAAGGGCCTCTCGAAGCGGCATCCCGGTGTCCCGCCGGCGCTGCACGGCACGTACGCGGGACTCGCGCACCCGGCCATGGTCGAGCACTTCCTCTTCCTCGGGGTGACGAGCATCGAACTCCTCCCGGTGCACGCTTTCGCGACCGAGCCGCGCCTTCTCCAGCACGGGCTGGCGAATTACTGGGGGTACAACACCCTCAACTTCTTCACACCGCACGCCCCGTACGCGACCGAGCAGGCACGCCGGGAGGGTCCCGAAGCGGTGCTCCGCGAGTTCAAGGGCATGGTCCGCCTGCTTCACGAGGCTGGCCTCGAGGTGATCCTCGACGTGGTCTACAACCACACCGCCGAAGAGGGCATCGGCGGGCCGCGGTCGAGCCTGCGCGGCATCGACAACCGGGCGTACTACCGGCAGACCGACGACGGCGCCTACATCGATGTCACAGGCTGCGGCAACTCGGTGAACACATCGACGGATGCCGCGGCCCGCCTGGTGCTGGACTCCCTGCGCTACTGGGCGGAGGACGTCCAGATCGACGGCTTCCGGTTCGACCTCGCCGCGACCCTCGGCCGCGATGCCGCGCACGAGTTCACGCCCGACCATCCGCTCCTGCGTGCGATCGTCGACGATCCGCGCCTGGCCGGAGTGAAGAAGATCTCCGAGCCGTGGGACGTCGGCATGGGCGGCTGGCAGACCGGCAACTTCGGCAGCGGCTGGGCCGAGTGGAACGACCGCTACCGCGATCGCGTCCGCAACTTCTGGCTGAGCGACGTCGACTACGCCCGCCGCGCGTCCACCGCGCCGGTCGGCATCGGGGGCTTCGCGACGCGGCTGGCCGGGTCTGCGAACACGTTCTCCGTCGAGCGCGGGCCCCTCGCCGGCGTCAACTTCGTCACCGCCCACGACGGCTTCACGCTGCGCGACCTCGTCTCGTACGACGTGAAGCACAACCTGGGCAACGGCGAGCACAATCGCGACGGCGCCGACACGAATCGTTCCTTCAACCACGGCGCCGAAGGCCCGACCGACGACGAGGGGATCCTCGCCACCCGCCGGAAGGCGATGCGGAATCTCCTCGGCACGCTCCTGCTGTCGGCGGGCACGCCCATGCTGACCGCCGGTGACGAGTACGGCCGCACCCAGCGCGGCAACAACAACGCGTACTGCCACGACTCGCCGCTGACGTGGCTGTCGTGGGAGCACGCGCCGTGGCAGCAGGACCTCTTCGCCCATGTGCAGCGGCTGATCCGGCTGCGACACGAGAACCCGGCGCTGCGCCCGATCAACTTCGCGCGACTCGACGAGCGCACGCCGTCCGCCTCGGTCATGGACTGGTACGACGAGCACGGCGAGACGATGTCGAGCGAGCGCTGGACGAACCCGTCGCACCGGACGCTCCAGTATGTCGCGGCATCCACCCCCGAGGTCGAGGCGTTCAACAGGATCCTGCTGATCGTCCACGGCGAGGAGGCGCCCACCGACGTCACCCTTCCCGAGATCGCGGGAGTGACGCGCTACGTGTCGCTGTGGTCGAGCGCCGCGGAGAACCCGGAGGAGCCCGGCATCGACCGCACCCCCGGCGAGATCGTCGCGGTGCCCGGCACGTCCATGCACCTCTTCCGGGTGGAGTGAGCGGCGCTCCCTGGCGCGGCCGCCTGTCGTACCGTCGCACGTCGGGGTAGGTTCGAGACGTGGTCACGACGTCGCGCGCCGTGCGCTCCCGCCCCTGGCGCAGCGCCTCCTCCATCCCTGTCCGAGATGCCCGCGAGTGGCAGCCCGACCGTGTGACGGCATCGCGCCGTCTGCCGCTCGCGCAGCCCTACCCCTCGGTGCCGTGGGGCGACTACCGGCCGAAGGCCTTCGCCGGTGAGGTGGTCCCGTTCCGGGTCACCGCGTTCCGCGAGGGCCACGACCGGATCGGCGTCCAGCTGCGCCTCACCTCGCCGTCGGGCGATGTGTCGCTGCATCGGCTGACCGCGCTCGACGACGGCTTCGACCGCTGGGAGACCAGTGTGGCCGTGCTCGAGCAGGGCGTGTGGACGTTCCGCTTCGAGTCGTTCGGCGACGAGTTCGCCACCTGGGAGCACGCCGCCGACCTCAAGATCGAAGCGGGGGTGGATGCCCCGGTCATGCGCGAGCTCGGAGCCCAGCTGTTCGAGCGGGCCGGCGCCGAGAAGGGACGACCCAAGGCGCAGCGCGATGCCCTCGCCCTCGCGGCCGCGGCGCTGCGCGATCCCGCCGTCGACGATGCGGCGGCGCTGACGGTCGTGCGCGACCCGCAGATCGCCCGGTACTTCTCCGAGCGCCCGGTCATGTCGCTCACGACGGTCGGCGACGACCTCGAGCTGCTCGTCGAGCGCGAGCGGGCCGGCGTCGGGGCCTGGTACGAGTTCTTCCCCCGCTCGGAGGGCGCTCGGCGCCTCAAGGACGGCACGATCAAGAGCGGGACCTTCCGCACGGCGTCCCGCCGGCTTCCCGCGGTCGCCGAGATGGGGTTCGACGTCCTCTACCTCCCGCCGATCCATCCGATCGGGCGCATCAACCGCAAGGGCCGCAACAACACACTCGATCCCGGTGCGGCAGATCCCGGATCGCCGTGGGCGATCGGCGCCGCCGAGGGTGGCCACGATGCCGTTCACCCCGACCTGGGTACGCTCGCGGACTTCCGCGCCTTCGTGCGGGCCGCGCGAAGCGTGGGGGTCGAGGTCGCGCTGGACTTCGCGCTGCAGGCAGCGCCCGATCATCCGTGGGTCGCCGACCACCCCGAGTGGTTCACCACGCTGCCCGACGGCTCCATCGCGTTCGCCGAGAACCCGCCCAAGAAGTACCAGGACATCTACCCCGTCAACTTCGACAACGACCCCGCCGGGATCTACGCCGAGGCGCTGCGGGTCGTCCGCCACTGGATCGCCCAGGGCGTCCGGATCTTCCGCGTCGACAACCCCCACACCAAGCCGCTGCAGTTCTGGGAGTGGCTGATCGAAGCCGTGAACGCCGAGCACCCCGACGTGGTCTTCCTCGCCGAGGCGTTCACGCGCCCCGCGCCGCTGCAGAGTCTCGCGTCCGCCGGCTTCCAGCAGAGCTACACCTACTTCGCCTGGCGCAACACGAAGGCCGAGCTCGAGGAGTTCCTGTCGGGCCTCGCGCACGACACGGCGGACTTCGTTCGGCCGAACCTGTTCGTCAACACGCCCGACATCCTCACGGAGTACCTGCAGTTCGGCGGGCGCCCGGCGTATCGCATCCGCGCTGCCATCGCCGCCACGGCGGCTCCGACCTATGGCGTGTACGCGGGCTACGAGCTGTACGAGAACGTCGCCCGGCCGGGGTCGGAAGAGAACATCGACAACGAGAAGTACGAGTACAAGATCCGGGACTGGGCGGGCGCCGAGGCACAGGGCGACTCGCTCGCGCCGTATCTTCGGCGTCTCAATGAGATCCGGCGGGAGCATCCGGCGCTCTCGCAGCTGCGCAACCTCAGCATCCACTGGAGCGACGACGACGCGATCCTCGTCTACGCGAAGCATCTGCCGGGCGCGCTCTCGCCCACCGGACGCAGCGACACGATCATCGTCGTCGTGAACACCGATCCCCATTCCGTGCGTCAGACCATGGTCCACCTCGACACGCGGGTGTGGGGCGTCGAACCCGGCGAGCCCTTCGAGGTCGAGGATCTGGTGACCGGCGGGCAGTGGACATGGTCCGACCACAACTTCGTGATGCTCGACGCCTTCACCGAACCCGTCCACATCCTTCACGTCAAGGAGCCGCGATGACGTCTTCCGATCAGGTCCTCGACGCGATCGGCGCCGGTGCGCACCACGATCCCCACAGCGTCCTGGGCATCCATCCGAGCGCGGACGGTGAGGGTCGCTCGGAGTGGACGATCCGCGCGCGGCGCCCGCTGGCCCGGAGCGTCTCGGCGGTGTTCGTCGACGGCACGCGGGTTCCTCTGGAGCACGTGCGCTCCGGCATATGGGAAGGCACGCGTGCGGGCGCACCCGGCCGCTACGAGCTCGTCACGACCTATGCGGAGGGCCCCGACTACGTCGCGGACGATCCCTACCGGTTCCCGCCCACGATCGGGGAGCTCGACCTCCACTTGATCGGCGAGGGGCGGCACGAGGAGCTCTGGCGGGTGCTCGGCTCCCACGTGCGCGAAGTCGAGGGAGTGGCCGGAACGGCGTTCGCCGTCTGGGCCCCCAACGCGGGCGCCGTGCGACTGGTCGGGGACTTCAACGGCTGGGACGGGCAGAGCCACGCCATGCGCTCGATGGGCGGCACCGGCGTGTGGGAGCTCTTCGTCCCCGGCATCGGGGCGGGAGCGACCTACAAGTTCGAGCTGCTGAGCCGCCACGGCGCCTGGGTGACCAAGGCCGATCCGATGGCGCGCTACGCCGAGGTGCCGCCGGCCACGGCATCCGTCGTCGTCCAGGCCCGTCACTCGTGGGGCGACGACGACTGGATGCGGCGCCGTGCGAAGTCCACCCCGGTCTCACAGCCCATGTCCGTGTACGAGCTGCACTTCGGCTCGTGGCGGCCCGGGCTGTCCTACCGCGACGGCGCCGACCAGATCGTCGAGTACGTCACCGCGCAGGGGTTCACGCACGTCGAGTTCCTGCCGCTGGCGGAGCACCCGTTCGGCGGATCGTGGGGCTACCAGGTCACGGGGTACTACGCGCCCACCAGCCGATTCGGCCACCCCGACGACCTGCGTTATCTCATCGACCGGCTGCATCAGGCCGACATCGGCGTGATCATGGACTGGGTGCCCGGCCACTTCCCGAAGGACGCGTTCGCGCTCGCCCGCTTCGACGGCGAGGCGCTGTACGAGCACCCCGACCCGCGCCGCGGCGAGCACCGCGACTGGGGCACCTACATCTTCGACTTCGGCCGGAACGAGGTCCGCAACTTCCTCGTGGCGAACGCCCTCTACTGGTTCGAGGAGTTCCACGTCGACGGACTCCGGGTCGACGCGGTGGCGTCGATGCTCTACCTCGACTACTCCCGCGAGGAGGGCGAGTGGGTTCCGAACGTGCACGGCGGCCGCGAGAACCTCGAGGCCATCCGCTTCCTCCAGGAGGTCAACGCCACGGCCTACAAGCGCTATCCCGGCATCGCGATGATCGCCGAGGAGTCGACGAGCTTCCCGGGGGTGACCAAGCCCACGAGTCAGGCGGGACTCGGGTTCGGCTTCAAGTGGAACATGGGCTGGATGAACGACTCGCTCCAGTACATCAAGCGCGATCCGATGTACCGCGCGCACCACGAGGGCGAGCTCTCGTTCTCCTTCGTCTATGCGTTCAGCGAGAACTTCATGCTGCCGATCAGCCACGACGAGGTCGTGCACGGCAAGGGCAGCCTCTTCGGGCGGATGCCGGGCGACCATTGGCAGAAACTCGCGAACATGCGGGCGTTCCTGGCCTACATGTGGGGCCACCCGGGCAAGCAGCTGCTGTTCATGGGCCAGGAGTTCGGCCAGCTCTCGGAGTGGTCCGAGGGCCGCTCCCTGGACTGGTGGCTCCTCGAGCAGCCGTCGCACCAGGAGCTGCAGGGCTTCGTCGCCACCCTCAATCGCGTCTACCGGGAGCACTCCGCGCTCTGGTCGCGTGACAGCGACGGCGCCGCGTTCACCCGCCTGGGCGCCCCGCAGTGGAACCCGAACGTCGTCGCGTTCGCCCGCCGCGACTGGCACGGCAACGCCGTGGCGGTCATCTGCAACTTCTCCGGCGTGCCGCTGACGTCCTATGAGCTCGATCTGCCCGAACGGGGGGTCTGGCACGAGGTGCTCAACACCGATGCGCAGGCCTACGGCGGCTCAGGCGTCGGGAACCTCGGAGTCGTCCACGCGGGCGACGGCGGTCGGGCCCGGCTCGTCGTGCCGCCACTGGGCGTGCTGTGGCTTCGTCACGATCCCGAGGCTCACATCCCCTCGCCCAGCCGCGGCTGACGAGGTCGAGCGGGCGGTCGTTCTCAGAAGAGCAGCGACGCCAGCTGGCCACGGGCGCGGAGGACGCGCGGATCGGCATCGCCGACGAGCGTGAACAGCTCGAGGAGCCGTTCGCGGACCGGTGCACGCTCTTCGGAGGGGAGCTGGGCGAACAGCTCGAGGATGCGCCCGAAGGCGTCCTCGACGTGGCCTCCGGCGAGATCCAGATCGGCGACGGCGAACTGCGCCTGCACGTCGGTGGGCGCGGCCGCGGCTGCCGCACGGGCGGCCTGCAGGTCGAGGCCCTGGACGCGGTCGAGCAGGCGCACCTGACCGAGTCCCGCGCGAGCCTCGGCGTCCCGCGGGTTCTCGGCGAGTGCCTTCTCGTAGGCCGAGATGGCCCGCGGGTAGTCGCCGGCCTCGATGGCCTCGAACGCCTCGGCGTGAAGCGGAGGAAGCGGGGGTTCGACGGGCTCCTCGGGAGCGGCATCCGCGTCCACCGCCACCGAGCCGGTCACGCCGTTCTGCGCGGCGAGCTGGAGAAGCTGGGCGAACACCTCGCGCACCTGCGCCTCGGGGACGGCCCCGTTGAAGAGGGGCACGGGCTGGCCGCCGACGAGGGCGACCACCATCGGGATGGACTGAGCACGGAACGCCTGCGCGAGCTGGGGGTTCGCATCGACGTCGACCTTCGCGAGCACGAGTCGTCCGGCGAGCTCGGTGACGACGCGTTCGAGAACGGGGCTGAGCTGCTTGCACGGACCGCACCACTCGGCCCACAGGTCGATGACGACCGGCACCGTGCGCGACAGCTCGAGCACCTGGGGGAACGTCTCGTCGGTGACATCCATCACCAGAGACGCGACAGGAGGCGCGGCCGTCGGCGCCTCACCGGGCGCCGCAGGCGCGGGCCGGTTGCGCAGACTCGAGAGATCGACGGCGCCGCGGAGTGCGGCACCCGAGCCGGAATCGGTCACTTGATCACCTTCGCGTCGAGGATGTCGGAGGAATAGCCGAGCAGGCGGATCTTCTCGGTCGACCCCTGGCCGGGGACGTAGAAGAAGACCTGATCGGTGAATGTCGTGGTGAAACCGGTCGGCGACTGCTCGGCGCCCGCGAGCGTGTTGACCGTCGGGTTGTTCGGGAGCTTGATGACGGCTTCCGGATTGGTCGGGGTCACCTTGTCGGTCTCGTGGATGTTCACGGCGACGATCGCGCCGCTCTCCACGGTTGCGAGGGCGAACGGCCCGTACTTTCCCGGGCCCGAGGAGAACGTGAAGCTGCCGGTCTTCTCCGCGGCGGTCTCGTTGAACTCGGCCAGTCGACGATCGCGGTCTGCCGCGATGCTCTCGCGGAACTGGTCGCCCTCGGCCTCGAACATCTCGTAGAACTCGCTCTTCTCGCCCTTGTTGATGATGTCGGCGTACGCCGCGGCGACATCCTCCGGCGCCATGACGAGGAAGTCGGACTCCGGGGGGACCTGCGTCGCGCCGATGTAGGCGGGAGCGAGGTCGGGCATGAGCGTCGATGCCTCGAGGTTCGCGACGTACGAGAGCTTGTAGTCCGACCACGCATCGGCCTGGGTGAGCACCATGATGCTCGAGGTCTTGGTCTCCTCGTCGTCCACGACCGTCATCACGGAGCGCGGCCAGCCGTCGTACGCCTGTGGCAGGACGAGCTTCAGCGGCTTGGTGAGCACGGCCGCCGGCGCGGGGTAGTCGGCGATGGCGCCGCGGAGCGTGTAGTTGGTCGCGCGGGCGGCGAGGACGGGACCGTCCAGACGCGTCGCGGCGAGCTGCTCGTCGCGCGCCTCGTCCGCTTCGGCCACGGTCTCGGCCACCCGGGTCAGGATGCGCTCCGCCTGTGCCTTCGTGACAGCCGGCGCCTGCTGGCCCTCGGGGGCGATGACGGTCGCCGTCGGCGTCGGCGTGGGGGTGGCCCCGAATTCGGGCCAGGACTCGGGCGAGCACCCGGTGAACAGCAGCGCTGAGACGGCGACCACCGGCAGCACGGCGAACGCCCGTCGGCCACTCGTGACCGAACGACGGGTGGTCGGGCCGGAGCTGATGACGCCCTTGTCAGCGCCTTCCACGGCGAGATCGATCGGCTCGGTCACGGGAAGCGGGAGACCCTTCCGGCGAGGTCCGCGCGAGCGACGCGCGTGACGGATGCCGAGGATGTAGAGGAACACGCCGATGGCCATCAGGATGCCGCCGACGACGATGAGCGGACCGGCCCACGGGGTCCCGTTCCCGATCGGCCAGGAGATCGACACGTTGGCAGGAGCCGCCGCCGTGCCGTCCGACGCGACGAGAACGCTCATCTCGGCGGGGAGCTGCAACGGCGCGATCAGGATGTCGCTCTGCTGGAACTCGTCGAGCCAGAGATCCGACCCGATCGGGCTGCGAGGAGCGGCCTCCTCGTCGTCGGCTGTCTCGCCGGCGGCCTCCTCCTCGGTGACATCGGCGGGCGCCTCCGGTTCGACCAGCTCCGTCTCGATCTGGCCCTCGCCGTCGAGCGTCGCGACGTTGTAGGTGGTGTCGGAGAGCCACGCCTCCATGTCGGCGGTGCGGCCGTAGGCGGCGAAGATGTCGCCCTCCCCCTGGGCGCGCAGCGTCTGGGAGCCGGGGAGGCCGTTGAGCACTTCCCCGTCGATGAGGAGATAGGCGGCCTCCTCCGAGACCGAGATGGCCGCGGTCTCTGTCGTGGGTCCCTGGAAGATCGTTCGCTGAGCGATGCCTGCCCCGATCATCAGAGCGGCGAGCACCAACGCCGCGACGGCCCACACGAAACGCACGAAGAACACCTTTCACAGGTCGCGCCGGACGCGCAGACCTTCGATTCGACATTTCAGACTATCGAAAGACACCTGAAAGCGGCCCGGGAGGGAGTGTCCGACTACCTGGGCGTCAGCAATGCGTATCCTGACGGAACACGATCGGCGAGCGGGCCGGGCGTGATGGGGAGGATCGCATGAAGGTGCACAACCCGTTCCGGGTGGCGTTCGTCGCGACGCTGGGCGTCGGGCTCGGACTCGTCCTGATCTCGAGTATCCAGACGCTGTCGACGATCCTCCTCTACGTGGGCACGGCGCTGTTCCTGTCGTTGGGGCTGGACCCCATCGTCGCGTGGCTCGAGCGTCGCAAGCTGCCGCGGTGGGCCGCGGTGCTCATCACGATCCTGGGCGTGCTCGCCGCCTTCGCAGGCATCATCCTCATGGTGGTCCCCATCATCGTGCAGCAGGTGGGACAGCTCGTCGCGGCGATCCAGGAGCTGGTCGAGGGCGGCTTCGATCCGGTCACCGAGCTCCGCGGCTGGATGACCGACAACTTCCCCCTGCTCAAGGTCGACGAGGTCTTCGACTACATCCAGGAGTGGGTGGCCTCGATCGACTACGGTGCCATCGGCGGCTCGATCGGCGAGAGCCTCATCGTGATCGGCGGAGCGATCCTCGCCGGATTCGCCGGCGCGTTCATCGTGCTGATCCTCACGATCTACTTCACCGCCTCGACGCCGAGCCTCAAGCGCTCGGTCTACCAGCTGGTGCCGGCGTCCAAGCGCGCACGGTTCATCGATCTGGGCGAGCAGATCACCGACTCGGTCGGCTACTACGTCATCGGTCAGCTCAGCCTGGGTGTCATCAACGGCGTGCTGAGCGCCATCTTCCTCTCGATCATCGCGGCCCCCTTCCCGGCCGTGCTCGCGGTGATCGCGTTCTTCTTCTCGCTCATCCCGCTCGTCGGCACCCTGACGGGCTCGACGATCATCGTGCTGCTGTGCCTCGGCCTCGGCTCGCCGACCACGGCGCTGATCGCGGCGATCTACTACCTGATCTACATGCAGATCGAGGCCTATGTGATCTCACCGCGCATCATGGGGCGTGCGGTCTCGGTGCCGGGAGCGGTCGTGGTCATCGCCGCGCTGGCCGGCGGCGTCCTCCTCGGCCTGCTCGGCGCCCTGGTGGCGATCCCCGTCGCGGCCAGCATCCTGATCATCTACCGGCAGGTCGTGATCCCGCGCCAGAACGAGCGCTGAGCCGCCCGGTCAGGCGTCCGCGAGCACGGGGCCGTCCCACCCCAGAGGCAGGGGAAGGGCGTCGGGGTTGACGGCGGCGACGATCTCGGTGAGCACTCGCCGGGTCTGGTTCTCCCCCACCCAGAGGTGCTTTCCGCCCTCGACCGGGATCACGACGGCCTCCGGCACGCTCGCGAAGCGGGTGGCCGCGGCATCCGGGCGAAGGTAGTCGTCGAATTCCGGAACCAGGACGATCAGGCGACGCTCGTCGCCCGCCCAGGCCGCGACCTCGTCATCGGTCGCACGATGCAGCGGCGGCGACAGCAGCACCGCCCCGGCCACCGCGTGGTCTCGCCCGTACTTGAGCGCGAGCTCGGTGCCGAAGGACCACCCGACGAGCCAGGGGTCGGGCAGCGACCGTTCCCGCACGAAATCCATCGCCGCGGCGAGATCGAACGCCTCCGCCCGCCCGCCGTCGAACGCACCTTCACTGGTGCCGCGGGGCGAGGTCGTGCCGCGCGTGTTGAACCGGAGCACGGCGAGGTCGGCGAGAGCGGGGAGACGTCCGGCCGCTTTGCGCAGGATGTGCGAGTCCATGAACCCGCCCGCGGTGGGAAGCGGATGCAGCGTCACCAGCGTCGCGACGGGGTCACGGTCCTCGGGGAGGGCGAGCTCGCCGACGAGGGTCAGTCCGTCGAGCGTCTCGAGCTCGATGTCCTCTCGCCGGGCAGGCAGCAGCATCGGTCCGCGGATCTCCATTCAGACGGCCTTTCCGAGGCAGGCGCTCACGCCAGCCTCCAACAGTGCTGATGCCAGTGGCGGCGTGCGGCGAGGTCGGCCTCGGCGCCGAGCACACCGTCTGCGCGCCAGGCGACCACGTGCGCGACCCCGACGTCGATCGATCGCCCGCAGCCGGGGCAGACGTAACTCTTCTGCGCCTGGGCGCCGGACACCGGCTGCACCGTCCACTCGGTGCCGCGACGCACCTCGGTGCGCTTCCAGCCCGCGAGGAGGCGCCCCAGCGAGTCGTCGTCGCTCGAGTCCGGACGGCGACGGTTCGACCGCGGCATGCGGTCAGTACCAGCCCACGCTCTGCGAGTGGCCCCACGCGCCGCACGGCGTGCCGTAGCGGCCGCCGATGTAGCCGAGACCCCACGAGATCTGCGTGGCGGGGTTCGTCTCCCAGTCGGCCCCCGCGCTGCCCATCTTGCTTCCGGGAAGCGCCTGCGGGATGCCGTACGCGCCGCTCGAGGCGTTGTAGGCGTTCACGCGCCAGCCGGACTCCTTGTTCCACAGCGCCACGAGGCACGAGAACTCGCCATCGCCCCAGCCGCGCGCCAGGACCATTTCGTAGGCGATGGCCTGCGCCGAACCGGGGTCGGGGCTGACGAACGGCGGCGACCAGCCTCCGCCCGACGGGGACGCGGAGGCCTGCACGGGCGCCACGACAGGTGCGGGCTTCGGCTTCGGCTTGGGCTTGACGTACACCGAATACCCACCGCGATTGAGGTCGACGGCAGCCGGCGCCTCGGCATCCTCGTCCACCGCGAGGGTCTGGACATCGTCGACCGAGCTGGCGTACAGGGAGATCTGGGCGGTCTCCTC
Organism: Microbacterium sp. CFBP9034; assembly: GCF_034045255.1. NCBI lineage: Bacteria > Bacillati > Actinomycetota > Actinomycetes > Micrococcales > Microbacteriaceae > Microbacterium > Microbacterium sp. CFBP9034. Next base: position 1,875,189 of record NZ_JAXCWC010000001.1, on the reverse strand, counting down.
GGCGTTGGCCTCGTTGAGCGCCAGGCCGGTGGGGCCGACGTAGGCGGCGACGAAGCCGACGGCGGCGAAAGCCGCGAACACCCCCAGCACGCCGCGGCGGCGCGACCAGCGGGGCTTCGGAGCGGCGGCACGGCGGGGTGCCGAGACCGGTGCATCTGCGAGGGTCGATACATCCTGGCGACGCGCACGCCGGGTGGGAATCAGCTCGTTTCCAGAAGTCACAGTTGTTCGAGTCTAGCGACGGGTGCCTGCATGTGCCATCCGAGGGTCGCGGGTCGACGTCAGGCGACCGCCAGCATGACCTCGACGACCGCGTCGAGCACGGCATCCACCTGCGCCTCGCGGTAGCCCCCGCGCTGCATCCGGAACGCGACGGAGCGCACCTGCTCCACAGAGACGGAGCGTCCGGTCTCGAGGTAGCCGGAGATCTTGTCCGAGACCAGGTCGACCTCGTCGATGCGGTAGCCGTACCGCAGCGACGACACCCGATCGAAGCGGTGACCCCGCGGGCGCGAGAGTCGGTCGAGCACGGCCTGGGCGATCTCGCGCGTGTGACCCACCCATTCTCGGGCAGCTCCCTGCGACAGGGCCGCCTCTCGTTCGCGAGCCGCGAAGGCATCCTCGATGCGGCCGAGCGCAGCATCCACCGAGGCGATCGCGTAGCCGCGCCGCACGAGCGGGAACGCGACCCTGCGGACGTCGCCCGCGGTCAGGGGTTCGCCACCCGCTTCGAAAGCCGTTCGTGCGCGCGCGAGGAACTCATCGACGGCGCGCTTGTCGTACCCCTTCTCACGGCCTCGGGTCTCGGGGAAAGCCGCCGGCGCGGATGCCGGTGCGGTCGTCATGATGCCACCAGGGGGGAGAAGACATAGTAGAGGGCGAGGGCAGCGGCGGCAGAGGGCAGGATCGAGTCGAGGCGGTCCAGCACGCCGCCGTGCCCGGGCAGCCAGGAGCTCATGTCCTTGATGCCCAGATCACGCTTGATCATCGACTCCCCCAGGTCGCCGGCGGTCGCCGTGCCGAGGATCACGATGCCGATGACGACGCCCATCCACCAGTCGAGGCCGAGCATGAAGATCCCGAGCAGAACGGCCGCGAGCACCGCTGCGGCGACGGCGCCGGCGAAGCCCTCCCACGTCTTCTTGGGACTGATGCGCGGCGCCATGGGGTGCTTGCCGAAGGCGATCCCGGCCGCGTACGCACCGGTGTCGGCGGCGACGACGACCGCGATGAACGCGAGCACCCACCACTCCCCGCCGTCCTGCGCCAGGAGCACGACGCACAGGCTCGCCAGGAACGGGACGTACAGCTGCACGAACCCGGCGATCAGTGCGTCGCCGAGAACGGCGCCGTAGGTCCGTCCGTCCCGCGAGGCCATCTGCGCCACGAGCCGCCAGATGACGACGATCGCGATCGCGACGAAGACGACGACCCAGTGCAGCCAGAGGTCGAGGAAGTAGCCGGACAGCACGATGACGGCGGCCGCCACCAGCTGGGGCACGAGGTCGACACGTCGACCGGCGGCGCCCAGTGCGCGGGTGAACTCGAAGACGCCCATGAGGACCGCGGCCAGGGCGAACACGAGGAACAGCTGCTTCACGAAGATGAGCGAGCCGACGAGGACCGCGCCGGCGGCAACGCCGATCAGGATCGCCAGGATGAGGTCGCGCCCTGTGCGCTGCTTGATGCGCTCGTTGGCCTCCTCGAACTCTGCGCGGGCGTGCGCGACCTGGCTCTCGAACTCGGAGCGGGCCGCGCGGATGTGCCCCTGGATCGCGGCGGCGGGCTCCGCGTCGTCGTCGGAGCGACGCGACTCGGCCGCCGCGCGCCGCGTCAACGGCACGTCAGGGGGTGATCGGTCGACCCCCGAGGTTTCACCCGATGCATCGGTCATGTGACCTCAGACCTCGAGAAGCTCGGCCTCTTTGCGCTTGAGCGCCTCGTCGATCACATCGACGTGCGCGCGCGTGAGGGCATCGAGCTCCTTCTCGGCACGGGTCAGCTCATCCTCGCCGGATTCGCTCTTCAGATCGTCGAGGTCGTCCTTGATCTTGCGACGGATGCCGCGCAGGTGGACCTTGTGGTCCTCACCCTTGGACCGGACGAGCTTGACGTATTCCTTGCGTCGCTCCTGGGTGAGCTCGGGCATCGTGATGCGGACGATGTTCCCGTCGTTCGTCGGGTTGACGCCCAGGCTCGGGATGTCGCGGATGGCCTGCTCGATCGCCTTGAGCGCCGACTTGTCGTAGGGCGTGATGATCAGCGAGCGTGCCTCGGGATTGTTGATCGACGCGAGCTGGGCGAGGGGGGTCGGAGTGCCGTAGTAGTCCACCAGGATCTTCTGGAAGAGCTGCGGGTTGGCGCGTCCCGTGCGCACGGTCGCGAAGTCCTCCTTCGCAGCCTCGACGGCGCGGTCCATACGCGCTCCGGCATCGGCCAAGACGTCCGCGATCACAGTGTCTCCTTCATGTGGATGTAACCTGCTCAGTCTACTCAGGGCGGGGTTTCACGCCGTGACCAGCGTGCCGATCGGCTCGCCGAGAAGTGCACGGGTCACGTTGCCGGCGGGCTCCATCCCGAAGACCCGCATGTCCATCTTGTTGTCCATGCAGAGGCTGAACGCCGTGGAGTCGACCACCTTCAGGCCCCGCTGGAGCGCGTCGAGGTATGTGATGCGGTCGATGCGGGTGGCCGAGGCATCCGTCTTGGGATCGGCGGTGTACACGCCGTCGACGCCGTTCTTGGCGACCAGCACCTCCTGCGCGTCGATCTCGAGCGCACGCTGGGCGGCGACCGTGTCGGTCGAGAAGTACGGAAGTCCGGCGCCGGCGCCGAAGATGACGACGCGGCCCTTCTCCATGTGACGTTCGGCGCGGCGCGGAATGTACGGTTCGGCGACCTGCGTCATCGAGATCGCAGACTGCACGCGGGTCGCGGCACCGGCCTGCTCGAGGAAGTCCTGCAGGGCGAGGGCGTTCATGACGGTGCCGAGCATGCCCATGTAGTCGGCCCGGCCGCGGTCCATGCCGCGCTGGCTCAGCTCCGCCCCGCGGAAGAAGTTGCCGCCTCCGACGACGACCGCGATCTCGACGCGGTCCACCGCCTCGGCGATCTCGCGGGCGATCTGGCTGACGACGTCGGGATTGACGCCCAGCTGGCCCGCGCCGAAGGCCTCACCCGACAGCTTCAGGAGGACGCGGCGGCGCCCGGTGGTCTCATTGATCACGACGATCCTCTCGTTGACGACAAACTATCGAAGGGCATGAGAAAAGGCCCGCACCGGAATCGATGCGGGCCTTCTCGATGTCTTACGCGCCGACCTTGAAGCGGGCGAAGCCCGTCAGGGTCAGGCCCGCGTCCTTGGCGACCTGCGCGACGGACTGCTTGTTGTCCTTCGCGTAATCCTGGTCGAGGAGCGAGACCTGCTTGAAGAACGCGTTGACGCGTCCTTCGACGATCTTCGGCAGGGCGGCCTCGGGCTTGCCCTCGTTGCGCGAGATCTCGGTGACGATCTCACGCTCCTTGTCGACCTCGGCCTCGGGGACCTCGTCGCGCGTCAGGTACGTCGGGTTCGCGAACGAGATGTGCTGCGCCAGGCTGCGAGCGGTCTCGGCATCGTCGCCCGAGTAGGCGAGAACCACGCCGACCTGCGGGGGCAGGTCCTTGCTGGTCTTGTGCAGGTACACCTCGAACTTGTCGCCCGACAGCGTGCGCACGCGACGCAGTTCGACCTTCTCGCCGATGATCGCGGCCTCGTCGTCGATCAGCTGGGCGACGGTCTGCGCGCCCGCGGTCGCCGCGAGGGCGGCCTCGACGGAGTCGGCGGCGACGGCGGCCGCGGCGTCGGCGACCTTGTCGGCCAGTGCGATGAAGCGGTCGTTCTTGGCGACGAAGTCGGTCTCGCAGGCGAGCTCGATGAGCGTGACCTTGCCGTCCTGCTCGCGTGCGGCGACGAGGCCCTCGCTGGTGGAACGGTCGGCGCGCTTGGCGTTGCCCTTCGCACCCTTCAGACGCAGGATCTCGACGGCCTTCTCGACGTCGCCGTCGGCCTCTTCGAGAGCCTTCTTCGTGTCGACCATGCCGGTGCCGAGCTGGTCGCGCAGCGCCTTGATGTCAGCGATCGTGAAGTTTGCCATGGTGTGGCGGCTCCTAGATTGTGGTGAGTTCGTTGGATGCCTCGGCGGGACCGCTCAGGGCCGAGCCCGGGGCGATCCCGCCGAGGCGGAGTTCATTCGGCGGAGCGAATTACTTCGCGTCGGCCTCGGTGTCGGCGGCTTCCGTGTCGGCCTCGACCACGTCGACCTCGACGACCTCGACCTCGATGCCCTCGGCGGTCTCGGTGACGACCTCGACCACGTCGACCTCGACGACCTCGATGCCTTCGGCGGCCTCAGCCTCGACGACGGCCTCGGCGACAGCCTCGCCCACCTCAGCTGCGGCGCCCTGCTCGAGGAGCTCGCGCTCCCAGTCCGCGAGGGGCTCCGCGTCGGCGGCCTCGTCGGTCGGCTGGTGGCGCTGGATGAGGCCCTCGGCGGCGGCGTCCGCGATGATGCGGGTCAGCAGGCTGACCGAGCGGATCGCGTCGTCGTTGCCGGGGATCGGGTACTGGAACTCGTCCGGGTCGGCGTTCGTGTCGAGGATGCCGATGACCGGGATGCCCAGCTTCGTGGCCTCGTTGACGGCGAGGTGCTCGCGCTTGGCGTCGATGACCCAGATCGCCGACGGCGTCTTCTGCAGGTTGCGGATGCCGCCGAGCGACTTGTGGAGCTTGTCGAGCTCGCGCTTCTTGATCAGCAGTTCCTTCTTGGTGAAGCCGCTGCTGGCCGGGGTCTCGTAGTCGAGCTCCTCGAGCTCCTTCATGCGCGCGAGGCGCTTGGAGATCGTCTGGAAGTTGGTGAGGAGGCCACCGAGCCAGCGCTGGTTCACGTAGGGCTGGCCGACGCGGGTCGCCTGCTCCGCGACGATCTCCTGGGCCTGCTTCTTGGTGCCGACGAAGAGGACGGTGCCGCCGTGCGCGACCGTCTCCTTGACGAACTCGTACGCCTTGTCGATGTACGTCAGCGACTGCTGAAGGTCGATGATGTGGATGCCGCTGCGCTCGGTGAGGATGAAGCGCTTGACTTTCGGGTTCCACCGGCGGGTCTGGTGCCCGAAGTGGACGCCGCTGTCGAGCAGCTGGCGAATGGTGACGACGGCCATGGCCGTTCTCCTGTTCTGGCGCGTGCGCGCCTCTTGCGGTTGTGTTCGCGCCGGTCGAGGCCGGCGAGCCTGGTGCCCGGCACACGCCCGCTCACAGATTCTCTGTGAGACCGTTGGGAGTGGATGCCGCATCGCGGGGTCCTGCGGACCGCCGCAGTGCTCTGGGCACGCGGAGTCACCCCGACTCGCGGGGTGCAGGTCCAGTGTATCAGCAGCGCCTTCTCCCCCGCGCGGGTCTCGGGGCTGTCGTCCACGGCTTCCGCGACCCGGCCGGCCGCGAGGAGAACGTTCGCCATCGTGTGAGCATGCGCTCATCGCCCCGACCACGCAGCCGCCTTCGACGGTGGGCGGTGATCGCGACCGCGGCGGCGATGGCGGTGGGCGGCACGGGGCCGTCCACGGCATCGGAGCAGGTCCCGCGCCACCGGGCAGCGCCGTCGGCGGCGGATACGTCTTCCTCCGGCTGGACATGGCCGGTGGAGCCGTTCCGGCTCGAGCGACCGTTCGCGGCGCCCGCTCACCGGTACGGCGCCGGGCATCGCGGGATCGACCTCCGCCCGACGGGCGACTCGTCCGTGCGGGCGCCGGCCACCGGAACCGTCGCGTTCGCCGGCGGGGTCGCCGGACGCGGCATCCTGACCATCGATCACGGGCAAGGGCTGGTCACCACCCTCGAGCCGATCGACACCCTCCTCACCGCCGGGGCGCCGGTCGCACAGGGCGACGACGTGGGGACTGTCGCGCTCGGGGGGCACGCCGTGCCGGGGGTGCTGCACTTCGGCGTGCGCCTGCACGGCGAGTACATCAACCCGATGCTGCTCCTGGGCGGGGTGCCGCGCGCCGTGCTGCTGCCCTGCTGCTGACGGCCATCACGCGCGAGGGTGCGCGAGACGGTAGGTCGCGGTGAGCCGCTCGCTCGACACGTGGGTGTAGATCTGCGTGGTGCCGAGGCTCGCATGGCCGAGCATCTCCTGCACCGCGCGGAGGTCGGCGCCCCCGTCCAGCAGGTGGGTCGCCGCCGAGTGCCGGAGGGCGTGCGGGCCGACCATCGCGCCGAGTTCGGGTCCGAGGATGCGCGAGACCACGTCGTAGACCGCTCGCGGGCCCAGCCGCGCGCCGCGAGCCCCGAGGAAGACCGCGGACCGCGCGGTCGAGGCCACGGCCTCCTCGCGCCGCGCCAGGAGGGCCGGGCGACCGCGCACGAGGTACGCCTCGAGCGCTCGCGCTGCCGCGCCGCCGAAAGGAACGACCCGCTCCTTGGACCCCTTGCCGAGCACGCGCAGGGTGCGGCGGCGGTGATCGATGTCGTCGACGTCCAGGCCGCACAGCTCCGAGACGCGCACCGCGGCGCCGTAGAGGAGCTCGAGCAGCGCGTGGTCCCGGAGCGCCAGGGGGTCGCCGTCCGCGGCGGCCGAGGCGAGACGCTCGAACACGCCGGTGAGCGCGTCGGCCGTCGCCACCTTGGGCAGGGTGCGACCTCGTTTGGGTGCGACGAGTCGAAGGGCGGGATCCTCGGCCAGCCGGCCGTTCTCGACGGCCCACGCGAAGAAGCCGCGCACGGATGAGGTGCGCCTCGCGATCGTCGCCCGGGCGTCCCCCCGCTGGGTCGCCTGCCACAGCCACTCCCGCAGCAGCTCGAGATCGACGTCGACCAGCTCGGGGTCGCCGCTCATCGTCACGAGGTCCGTCAGGTCGGCGCGATACGCCCGGACGGTCGCGGGAGACAGCCGGCGCACCTCGGCGAGATGCTCCGCGTAGCTCTCCGCCGCCGCACCGAGTCTCATGCGTCCAGCTTGCCCCTCCGCCGGCGGCCCGCTGCCGCGACGCTCCGCGCGGGAATCGACGAGAACGCCATCTCCTCCACAGCGGGGCCGCCGAACGACGGGTGAACGGATGCCGCGACCTGGCCATGGCCGCGACCGCGGCCGCGCCACCATTCCCACATGGCACAGAAGGACGCGCTCGGGCGCGACGGTGAGGATCGCGCTGCGCGCTACTTCCACGACAGCGGGTATGCGATCCTGGCGCGCAACTGGCGCTGCCGGGCCGGCGAGATCGACCTCGTCGTCGCGAACGGCGACTCCATCGTCGTCGTCGAGGTGAAGACCCGGCGCGGCGAGGGGTTCGGGCATCCGTTCGAGGCGATCGACGCCCGCAAGCGTGCTCGCCTGTGGCGCCTCGCCGCGGCGTGGACGGCGGAGAACCGGGCGTCGGTGCAGGGCCGGCGGCTGCGCATCGACGCCGTCGGATTGATCGGCCCCGACCCGCGAACGGCGCGGCTCGAGCACATCGTCGACGTGGAGGTGCCGTGAGCGTCGCGCGCACGTGGGCCGTCGCGCTGGTCGGCGCCGAGGGAGAGCGCGTCGAGGTCGAGGCCGACCTCTCCAACCAGACACCCGACTTCAAGATCATCGGCCTCGCCGACAAGGCGCTCGGCGAGGCGGTCCAGCGCGTCCACAACGCGTGCGCGAACAGCGGGATCCCACTTCCCCGCCGGCGCCTGACGGTGAACCTCTCGCCCGCGAGCCTGCCCAAGCAGGGGTCGGGCTTCGACGTCGCGATCGCGATCGCGGCGCTGGCCACCGAGCTGCCGATGGATGCCGCATCCGTCGCGGACACGGTGCATCTGGGTGAGCTCGGTCTCGACGGACGACTGCGGCCGATCCCCGGCATCCTGCCCGCCGTCGTGGCGGCGGCGCGCGCCGGGCATCGCCGGGTGGTCGTGCCGTGGGCGAACCAGGCCGAGGCCCGCCTGGTGGAGGGCATCGAGGTGATCGCCGCGACGAACCTCGCCCAGGTCGCCGCCTGGCACGGTGCCGAGGTGGACGTACCCGACGAGGAGCCGGTCGCGCTGCCTGAGGACGACACGGCACCGCCCGAGCAGCCCGACCTCGCCGACGTCATCGGGCAGCGCGAAGCCGTCGACGCGCTCATCGTCGCCGCGGCGGGCGGGCATCACCTGCTCATGTGCGGTCCGCCCGGCGCCGGCAAGACCATGCTCGCCCGGCGACTGCCCGGCATCCTGCCCGACCTCGACGACTCGGCTGCCCTGACCAGCGCGTCGATCCGCAGTCTCTCGGGAAGCCGCGTGGTCGAGCTCTCGCGGATCCCCCCGTTCGAGGCGCCGCATCACAGTGCGAGCGTGGCGGCGCTGGTCGGCGGCGGATCCCGCACGGTCCGTCCAGGGGCGATCGCACGAGCGACCGAAGGGGTGCTCTTCCTCGACGAGGCCGGCGAGTTCCAGGCGAGCGCCCTCGACGCCCTGCGCCAGCCGCTCGAGAACGGCTCGATCACGATCCACAGGTCGGTCGCCAGCGCGCAGTTTCCCGCGCGCTTCCAGCTGGTCGCCGTTTGTGTACGACTGGGCAGTGTTCAGAGCATCACGACGACCCGCAGGTGACGCGTACGTGCCTCCGGAAGGCCGACCCCCTACTCGGCGGCCGAGACGTGATGCTCGCCCGCGCAAGTCAGTTCTGCGCTCTCGAGGTTGTCGGTGATGAGAAGGATCGGAAGTAAACAATCTGATACAAAGGAGGTTCTCCCGATCAGCGAAGAGGCTCGATGACCAGCTCCGTACCGGCCCAGGCCCAGCGCGCCGCGACCACTGCGAACGTCGTATGGGATACCGCTGACAAGTTTTTGCGCAACGTCGTCGAGGAGACTGAGTATGGCGACTACATCCTGCCGTTCACCGTTCTGCGTCGCCTCGAGTGTCTGTTAGCGGAGACGAAGGACGAACTCAGCAAACTCGTCCACACACTCGTCGAGAAGGACACACCCACACGTTTCATCGACGTCGAAGTCAAGCGTCGGTTTGGCCTGAGCTTCTACAACACCTCAACGCTGAGCCTGACGGCTATCGCCGCCACGGACGACAACGTCGCAGCCTCCGTGCTCGACTACGTCGCAGGCTTCTCGCACAACATCTCGGACATCTGGTCATCGTTCGAATTCCCCCGCCTCGTGAAGAAGCTTGCTGATGCGAACCGTCTACACGCGGTCATCCGCCACTTCTCAGGTCTTGACCTCTCTGCAGCATCGATGCCGAATACCGCGATGGGCGACCTCTTCGAGGACGTCATGTACCGCGCCTTCGACAAGAAGGGCAAAGCAGCGGGTGGGTTCTACACACCACGGGATGCCATTCATCTCATGGTCGATGTCCTCTTCGCTTCGGACGAAGACTCGCTCGCCGGCCGCAGCACGACGCGCTCGATCTATGACCCCACTGCAGGTTCGGGAGGCATGCTTCTCGTCGCGAAGGATCATCTCGCCGCGCTCAACCCCGACATCGAGGTGAACCTTTTCGGCCAGGAGCTCATGCCGAGCGCCTACGCCTTGGGCAAGGCCGACCTCCTCATCCAGGGCGGCCCGCCCGACGCGATCCGTCAGGGTGACACGTTGTTGAGGGATGAGTACGAGGACCGGAGGTTCGACTACGTCCTGTCGAACCCGCCTTTCGGGAGCGACTGGGAGGTGCAGCAGACCTCTGTGATGGAGCAATCGCTTGTGTCGGGTTCTCGCTTTTCGCACGGCCTGCCGGGCACGAGCGACGGGCAGATGTTGTTCCTTGCGCACTGTGCTTCGAAGCTCGCACCCGCTGGCAAGGCCGGCCACGGCGGCCGCGCTGCCGTGGTATCAAACGCTTCACCGCTGTTTGCGAGCGACAAGGGTCCGAACGCGATCCGGCAGTGGCTGTTCGACGAGGATCTCATCGACGCGATCATCCAGCTACCGAACGATATGTTCTACGGCACAGGAATCGCGACCTACGTGTGGATCCTGGACACGAACAAGGAGCCCGAGCGCAAGGGAAAGGTACAGCTCATAAACGCCTCGGCCAAGTGGGACTCGATGCGGAAGCCTATGGGCTTCAAGCGACGTCAGATGACCGAGAGGAAGCGCCAGCTCGTCCACGAGGCGTACAAGGCCTTCGAGGAGGCAGATGCGTTTATTTCGCGAGTCATGGTCAAGGAAGACTTTATGTTCCGCGACGTACCCGTCTACAAACAGGCCCGGCTCGCGACACGGTTCTCTCAGGACGCTCTAAACCAGGTTGCGAAGCACAAGAGCTGGTCTAGCGATTACGCCGCGATCATGGAAGGCCTCCACGGCTCGCCGTGGAACACCCTGTCTGAGGCGTTCGCGGACAGATGCAAAGCCATGGGTCTCAAGGCCCCGGTCGGAGTCATCGACTCGGTGGCTGCTGCGATGGGGGTTCAGGACGACGACGCCCCACTGGCAGTGGATCGCAAAGGCAAGCCGGTGCTGCTCGACGGCTGGAAGATCATCGAGCGCGTGCCGCTAAGCGAGGACCTCGGCGAATATATGCAGCGGGAGGTGCTGCCGTTCGCCGAGGGCGCGACCTGGGATGAGGTCAAGGCGAAGGAAGGCAACGAGATACCGTTCACGCGCATCTTTTACGCACCAAACGAACCGCGCAAGCTCGACGAAATCGATGCCGATGTCGCACGCCTGATGACCGAGCTAGGCATGATGTTCGAGGCGGTGCACGAGGGTGCCTGAGGCGGCGCCGCTCTGGGCGTTATGTTCCATAAACGACGAGGCACTCTCCGACAAGACCGACCCTGGATACTCGTTCGAGTACGTCGACATCTCGAATGTCTCGCAGGGACACATCAACGAAGACCTTGAGACGGTGAGTTTCGCGGAGGCTCCGTCGAGAGCGCGGCGGGTTGCGCGCCCCAACGATGTGATCGTTTCGACCGTTCGCACGTATCTGCGGGCCATTGCGCGTGTCGAAGAGACGGATAATCCGCGGATCTATTCGACGGGATTCGCCATACTGCGGCCCGAAGCCGGGCGGGTTGACCCGCGTTACATCGCATACGTAGTTGGGTCCGATCGCGTTATGGACGAGATCGTGGCGACGTCGGTCGGCGTCAGCTATCCCGCGATACAAGCCACAGCGCTGCATCGGATTCGCGTCCCATTCGTGCCATTCAAGGATCAGAAGCGCATCGCAGACTACCTTGACCGTGAGACTAGCGAGATCGATGCGATGATCACGAAGCTCGACGAACTAGCAGCGCGTGTTCGCGAACGGCGAGGTTCAGTATGGTCATCGACATTTGCACGGGGATTTGCCCTGCAGCGATTGCAGTGGTTCGTCACCGAGATCGACGAACGAGCAGGTGCCACTCTGGTGCATCTCCCGATGCTCTCGGTTTCGATCCACCACGGCATCCAGCGGCGGGAAGACTCCTCCAGCAAGCAGCGTGCCGGCGAGGACCTAACGAAGTACAAGGTCGCTCGCGAGGGGGACATTGTCGTCAACCGGATGCGAGCTTTCCAAGGCGGGTTGGGTCGGACCAACGTCGACGGCTTGGTGAGTCCGGATTACGCAGTGCTGCGTCCGATCAACGGCTTCGACGCAAGATGGGGCCATTATGTGATGCGTTCCCCGCGGTTCGTCGATGAGATGTCGCAGCGGCTGCGCGGGATCGGCGGTGCCGATCAGACCAGCGTCCGGACGCCGCGTATCAACGTCCGCGATCTCCTGCTGATCTTGATTCCAGTGGCCGATTCGAAATCCCTCAAGCAGGCGACGGATGACCTCGATGAGGTCACTGGGCGCATTGACCAGATGCTGACCAAGGTCAGCGACCTCAAAGATCTCTTGCTTGAGCGGCGCTCGGCTCTCATCACCGACGTTGTCACCGGACGAAAGGTCGTCGCGTGAGCACCGATCAACTGATGGAGGCCGAGTTCGAGACCAACCTTTGCGAGGCACTAGCCGAGCGAGGCTGGATCTACAGCGATAGAGGTAACCCGAACCTCGCGGGGTGGGATGTCGCGCGCGCGATGGTTGTCGGCGACGTACTTCACTGGCTCGCTACGCAATACCCCGACGAGTACGAGAAGGCGGTGCCCTCTGACCTCGTGAACGGCGCTCTCGAGCTTGCTCAGATCAAGCTCCTTGATCACATCGTCAAGGAGCTTGGCAAAGTCACGAAGATGGACCCGATCACCGGACATCCCATGGGCGGGCTGCTGGGCGTGTTGCGCAAGGGATTCAGCTTCGCGCAGGTCGGACGTCCAACGGCGAAATTTGGTCCGCTCATGGCCTTCCCGCCAGCGAATCCGAATCTTGCCAGCGTCATCGATCAGGCCAACTCGGTCAGACTGAGGGTGTTGCGTCAGGTGCGGTTCGATACCAAGACCACCGAGACCGTCGACGTGGTTCTCACAGCTAACGGTCTACCCGTCGCATCGCTCGAGCTCAAGACTGACAATACGCAGACGGTCAATGATGCGATCAAGCAGTACAAGAACGACCGCGTGCCCGGCGCCTCGCGAGCGCTTCTCGCGCCTGGGCGCGCGCTGGTGCACTTCGCGGTATCGAACGACCGCGTCTACATGACGACAAAACTCGCCGGTGCCGAGACGCATTTTCTGCCGTTCAACCAGGGCGACAACGGGCACGAGGGCAACCCGCCGTCCGCCACCGGGTCGGCGACGGATTACTTGTGGCGAGAGGTTCTCGCGCGTCCGACCTTCATGCGCATCATCAAGGACTTCGCGCTGTACCAACCGGGGCGCTCGAAGAGTGGCGACGGACGCCTGGTCTTTCCCCGATTCCACCAGCTGCGCGCAGTCGAGCGCATTGTGGCGGACATTGAGCGGGTCGGCCCCGGCGGGCGCTACCTGGTCGAGCACTCGGCGGGGTCGGGCAAGACCAAGACGATTGCCTGGCTCTCTCACCGACTCATTCGGCACATGGGAGTTGATGGCACATCGACGTTCGATTCCATAATCGTCGTCACAGACCGCACGGCGCTCGACGAGAACGTGCGCGCCGACATGAGGCTCGTGCAGTCGAGCATGGGACTCATCGTCAATGTGGGTTCGGAGTCTGGCGCGAAGTCGGAGCATGTGAAGAACGCGCTTGTCGAGGGCGGGCACATCATCACCTGCACTCTGCAGACCTTCCCTTACGTCATGAAGCGCATCGAGGACACCGACGAGCTGCGTGGTAGGCGCTGGGCAATCGTCGCCGACGAGGCGCACTCCTCGCAAACAGGATCGTCGTCTCGCGCGCTGAAGTCACTCCTCGTTGACGTCGACCTCGCCGATGATGAGGAGATCACCGCGGACGATCTGCTCGCCGCAACGGACTCGGCTATCGCAAAGAGCGCGAACATCACCTTCGTCGCGCTAACGGCGACACCGAAGGCGAAGACTCTGCGCCTGTTCGGCACGAAGCTGGACGGCGAAGAACGGTGGCAAGCCTTCGACAATTACACGATGGCCCAAGCGATTGAGGAGGGTTTTATCCTCGACGTGCTCACGAACTACTCCACTTACGACATGTTCCTTCGCGTGAGGAACGCCCTGGGAGATGAAGAGACCGAAACCGAAGTCGAGACTGGACGCGCGGTAAAGGCGATCGTCCGGTTTGCACAGCTTCACCCCACCGCGATTGCGCAGAAAGTACAGGTCGTTGTCGAGCACTTTCGCAGGAACGTCCTCGGCCTGCTCGGCGGTGAGGCGCGCGCGATGGTCGTCACCTCGGGGCGTAAGGACGCCGTCCTTTGGTCTGAGAAGATGAACAGCTACATCGCCAACGAGGGCTACGAGAAGGAGCTGCGGACTCTCGTCGCCTTTTCCGGCACCGTTACGAACGGTGCCGATCAGGAAGTTACGGAAGTATCGATGAACGGCGTGACTGACGTCGCCAGAGCCTTCCGAGAGGAGGACGAGTACAAGGTCCTCATCGTGGCCAACAAGTTCCAAACCGGCTTCGACGAGCCGCGCCTCGTGGCCATGTACATCGACAAGGTGCTCACTGGCGTCGCGACTGTGCAGACGATTTCACGGCTCAATCGCATCTACCCGGGCAAGTCGGCCCCCATCGTGGTCGACTTCGTGAACAGCCCAGCAAGCATCCAAAAGGACTTCGAGCAGTACTACACCTCGGCGAGCATCAACGGCGAATTCGACCCGAACGAGCTCGTTACCCTCGCTGAGCGGCTCGACTCGGCAGGCCTGTACACGGCCGACCAACTTGATGCGGTCGTGGCTGCATACCAAGAGAAGAAGGGGGGTGAGGCGATCCAGCATTCGCTTGGTCCGATAAAGCACGCCTGGGTGACAGGACTGCAGCAAGCGAAGCTCGCCGGCGACAAAGAGCGGTACGACGAACTCAAGCAGTTTCGTTCGGATGCGATCAGCTTCCGGAACGGCTGGCAATTCCTCTCCCAGATCGTTGACTTCTCGGACGCGGACCTGGCGCACCGGTATGTGCTGATGGCTCTCCTCGCGCGGAACCTCCACCTAACGCCGGAGACATATGACGACAGCTACATGGAGGGCGTGCAACTCGCCGGCGTCAAGGTAATGCCGGGTAAGGTCGGCGAGAACTACGCACTTGGGGTCGGCGGCGACAACCAAGGCCTCGAACTGCCGTCCTTCGGCACGCAGCCGCGAAGCGAAACCGCGAAACCACAGGGCCCCATCGACGAGGCAATTGCGAAGGTCAACGAGCTTTTCAGTGCCAAAGGCATCGAGGCGAACCCCGCGAGCATCTCCGGGTTTATCACCGCCTACTGGGGCTACCTCGATGCCGACGAAGAGGCCGTGGCGATGGCCAAGAGCAACACTGTCGAGCAGCTGGACAGTTCGACGAAATTCTCGGACGCGGCTGAGTACGCGGCATTCCAAGCCTTCCAGGACGCTGGGGAGATCAAGAAGGCGTTAGCTGACGCGGATGTGATGGACAAGCTCATCGCTATCAGCGCGGAGATGATGCACGCAAAGCACAATGCGCGAGCTGACGATGATGACCAAGCGGACTGACCCGATGACCGAGATCGCGAAGCGGGTCCGTGAGGCCCGCCTCGCCGCCGGCTTGTCCCAACAGGAACTCGCCGACCAGGCCGGTGTCTCCCGGCCCTCCGTGGCTCGCGTCGAAAGCGGCGAGGACATGAGCACCGCCACTCTGGCTAAGATCACCGGCGCGCTCGGACTTGTGTTACAGCTGGCAGAGGATGGCTCATTCATCAGCACGGATGAGCGCAAGGAGTGATATTGGCGAAGCAGTTTCGACTCTGACGCAACAGCCTCAACGCCTAAAGCCGGCCTCCGTCGTTCTTTCAGGATGAGCGACTTCTGATGCGCTCACCACATGCCATGATCATGAACATGTCTGAAGAGCGCTGGGAGACTGTCAACGGGATCATGATGACCACCGAGCGGATCGGGGCGTACGGGGGTACCGGCTTCGATCGCGAGATGCTCGAGAGCGCCGCGGCGTCGATCAAAGCGAACGGCTTGCCGATGCATGTCGAACACGACCTCGGTCGCCCGATTCGCGTCCGAAATTTTGACGCCTTCGTCGAGAACCGTGCAGACGGCATCGATCTGCTGCGCTTCAGCGTCGAGATTCACCCGGATGACGCTCACTGGGCCAACGATCTGGGCTCCGTTTCATTCACCATGACGACGCCGATCGACCGTCCGTCTGGTTACGTCGAACCGGACGCGCCCGAGATCGCAATCAGCGCAGACCACGCATGGTTTGACGACGACGCCATTCTGGCAGCGGAGACTGCAATGCGGTCGGCCGGAGTCGCTCCCGAATTGATCTCTGCCGAGCGAGCACTTCAGTTCAGTTTCCTGCCCGACCCGCAGATATTCCTCAGCGTCGCAATGGATCTGTTGACCGGGCTTGGAAGCAGTGCGATCTGGGAAGGGGTGCTGATCCTCTTCCGTAGCCGACGCACACCGCCGGGGGGCGACGCAGAAAAATCGACAACGATAAATCTCACGCTTCTCAACGATGAATCTTCGATGACCGCAGTTATCGAGACCAACAGCGAGGCAGTGGCACTCCGCGCGCTCGACAGCGTCGATGAGATGGTCCGCGCGATCCGCGGCCAGAAAGTCAATTCGGATGCGGAGGCACACCTCGATGCGCTCCCCTCAGAGCCTTCAACCGTGATCTGGGATGATCAGGCGCGTAAGTGGACGCCTCCCGCGTGAGTCGACGTCCGCATCACTTTGTGACCCGGGGGTTCTTCTGCCGCGAGCCCGTGCGCCTCGGGTCGTTCTGGGCTGACATATCGCTGCAAACTCAGGCGCTCGTCGGCGCAACGGTAGATCTGAGGAGCGCATCACGCCCCGTCAGACCGTGCAGACTGAGCAAGGCTTGCACGCGCTCCGGCATCTTCCACCCATCCGCAACGCTGACAGCATCCGCGAACGCCTTTACCCGTGTCTTGAGATCGTCGACTCCGAATGGTGTGAGAATCCTGGTCCCTGGCGGAGGCGTCCCGTCAGTGAGGTGAATTGACTCTGGATGGACGAGCACCGGAATCGACGAATCTTGGGATCCGTAGTTTGCCCGATGCCAACTGACATGCCCGGAAAGCTGATCCAGTTCACTCTTCTTGATTCGAAGGTCCGCGCGCGTGACGCCCGTCTTCAGCTCAATAAGAAGCTGCAGGTCATCGCGCACCGACCATAGAACGTCGGGTCCAGTGCCGTACACCTTGTCCGGTCGCTCAGCCGCAAAGCCGATGTGAAGCCCAAGCAGCATGAACGCCGCTTCGGCATCCGGCACTCGGGCAGGATCGAATGCCATGTCCCCGAGCATCATCTGGACGCCAAGGACAAGTTCAACACCAGTCGCGTACTTGCCTGTGAGGAAGATGCTCGCGGCTTGCGCTTGCTCAGCCGTCGCTCGTAGGCGCTGCACCGGCGGTGTCGACAGGGGCAGCAACACGTTGATGTTCGCGAGCCGGGCTTCGCGAAGCGTCGACTGCGCGCCGTCTGGGTTTGTGGCGTGCTGGTAGCGAGCCACCTCCTCCCGGTACCATCCGGACTCGTAAGGCGTCGCAATGCTCGCAAGCGCTTGGGCAACACGGCTCGATGCCTCGAGGGTCTGTCCAGCCCGTGCTAAGTCGAACGCCTGCCTTCGCGCCACGGCGATTTCAGTGACGTGGCCGTCGGAATCATATGCGATGCCGGCGATGGCCTCACTGCTCACCTGAAGCCAACCCGGGTCACGGCGCAGGAACAATCCGAGTGCCTCGCGGATCGCGTCGATTCCCTGGTTCTGAAGCTGAGCTGCGACGTCCTGGCTCAGACCGATTTGCGCCCGCGTGGCCGGCGAGTACAGATCGCGGTACTTCGGATTCTTCAGGGTCATCGCGAGGTCGGCTCCCATAAGCAGAACCGCACAGTGGTCTTCGGCGTCGCGGATTCCGCGGCCCATGCCCTGCTCAATCTTCTGTACCTGCCGAGCAGCGAAGGTATCTGTGCCCGCTAGTGCACTCGCTTCCCGTGCCTCGCTCGGTGCAAGCGGAAACGGCACGCCGTCGACCACCAGGAGACGGCAAGCATCGCCAGGCAGATCTACGCCGTCGTACTTGTTCACAAGAACGACGACTCCGATGTGTTCTCCGCCCTTGAGCCGCTGCACGACCGCGTCCAGATCTTGGACTCGGCAGGTTTCGTCGGCGTAAGGAGCCCACTTCGCGGCTCGTACGTTGGACGGCACAAGCACGATGGCGTTGATTGCTGGATCAGTCGGCGTGCCGCTGCCGGTGTAGTCCCCATTCGCGAACTCTCGAACCAGTGCGCGCACGGCCTCCTCGCTCAGCGAAGGATTGAGCGCAAGAGGAGCGAGAATCAGCCGATCCCCAAGGTCAGCAGCGCGTTCCGGCGAGATGGGCTTTGCGACGTTGGACGGCTCAGCTCCAAGCTCAGTGACCAGCACACTGTCATCGGCAAGAGTCGCGGTCAGGTAGACGCGCCGATCCGCCTGAGCGAACGCGGGAATCAGGTCCACTGGGGCGCAGTAGGGCTTTATCTCGAAGGTGTCGGTCGTGACAGTAGCGGTGCACAGTTCCAGTACCTGCGAAAGTGCCGGCCAAGCAAAGAATATCCATGGCTCGGAGTCGAGCTGGGCGAACGGACCCAAGATGTCTCGTACCTGACTGAGGCGCGATTGCCATTCCCAAAACGGCACGCAGATTGGCGACGACGGAATGCCGTCGTCAATGGCACGTGCGCCCGCCGCGCTCTGATGAGCAAGCGCGTCGCGAAAGAGCTCGACCAGCTTGTTGTAGGCCTCGTGCCCGCGTTCCACGGAGACCGTGAACTGACGCTCGGCGATAGAAAGTGCCGCATGTGCGTCGTCGACAATGACGGTGCCGATCCGTTGGATCGGACGCCCCGTGCCAATCACTCCGAATCCGCTACGACCATTCACAAGCTTCTGGAACGTTGTCACGAGAATTGCTTCGCCTGAGAGGAATCGGTCGTCTCGTCGATCCTGAGTCACGGCTATGCCGAGGCGCTCAGCTTCGTGGACAACTTGCGCCGCGAGGTACGTATCTGGTGCGAGATAGGCAACTGGCCCAGCTTGCTCGTTGAGGCTCGACTGTCCAATGAGCAAGCCGATTACCGTCTTCCCGCCTCCCGTGTTCTGCTTTATAACCGTGTCACGTTCGGTCCGCTTGGCGAACCACTCTTTGAGAACCTCACCCTGTTCGAGGCGCAGGCGCGTCCAAGGCTTGTTCGGCAAGGACGTGAAAATGTCGCGCGGATCGATGGGTGCGGGCCGGCGACTTGCACCGATGCGCGAAAAGTCGACTGCCAAGGCCACTCCGTAAGATCGTTTGCCCCATTCTGACCGACAAGTTGCTCACAGCGGACTCATCCTCACTTCTCGACACGCCGCGGCCGCCCCTTGCCCATCGCGACGGAACCGTGCAGGAGAGGCTCGGAAGTGCAAGCTCAAACGCGGTTCGCGGCGACTAGCGCGGTCAAGGTCTCCCTCGCATGAGCAAGGGTGGGGGAGCGCTCTATAACGCACCCGAATTGAGACCGTACTAGCGGCACGTGGGCATCATCAGTGAGCCCTGTGGAGAACTGACTTTGCTCATTTGGACAGTGCTCTACCCTAAAAATATGGGCGAGCTGATCCAGCTGGATAACTTCGCGGAGTTCTGGTGGACGACGGAACCTCAACTCCACGAGTGGCGGTACTCGGGCTCCGAGGCGAGAACTGACGAGTCGATGAGCCCCCTCATCTCGCCTCGGTGACAGCCCCCGGGGCGTCCGACTCGCGAGTGGCTAACGGACTCTTCGCGATGGATCACTGAGGCGAACCAGGCGTACCATCGTCCCAGGACGGAGCTGCTCGGGCCCTGGGGGCAACCCTGGGGCCCTCTCCGTTTCAGGTCGGGCGAGTCGCCCAGGGGGCACCATGCGATTCAGGGTTGTCATAACGAAGGTGGAGGTGGCGGAGCGTTGGGTGCGTGCCACCGACGAGGAAGCCGCCGCGCAGAAGGTCAAGGATGAATTGACCAGTCCCTGGGCGTACGCCGGCAGGTGGGAGATCAAGGAGCGTGAGGTCGAGGTCGTCGAATCTGAGGCCGAGATGTCGAGCGTTCAGCTGCACGCACAGACCGAAGGCGGCCCGATGTTGCTCAAGCTGAAAGACGCGGCCACCGAGTTGGGCATCTCCTATGGGACATTGCATGCGCTGATCAAGGACGGTGGTATCGAGTTCACGCAAGTCGGGGCGAGCAAGTACATCTCGCGCGTGTCGCTTGCAGCATTCATCGAAGCGAACACCCACCGGTAAGATCGGAGTGCTGGCCTCCGTAGCTCAGTGGAAGAGCCACTCCGTCCTAAGGAGAGGGTCGGGGGTTCGAATCCCTCCGGGGGCACCAACCTATTGCCCGTGCTCTCGCAGGTGCAATCACTGCGCGCACGTCTGCTGGATCGTGTTCTTCGTCCAGTCGGTGACTTCCTTCGGGATCCTTCACGAGTCGATGCCCGATTCGGACCGCAAGAGCACTCAACATTCTCAGCGAGGCCACAAAGCTTGATCTGCTGATCAGTGCGGGCGACTGTCTCCGCAACCTCCGGCCACGGAGCGACGGGCCTAGGCGATCAGCGTGCGGTCAGATCTGGCACCGTCGGGGGCAGCAGGTCGTCGAGTGTCACGCGTAGGACTTGTGAAATGGCAAGCAGTGTCATGAGTCTCGGATTTGCGGGCGTGCCAGGGCGAGACTCACCCTTTTCCAGCTTCTGGTAGGTATATCGACTCAGGTTTGCCTCGTATGCGACTCGGTCCTGACTGAACCCACGTGCGACGCGATGGCGCTGAATATTGGTGCCGATCTCTCGGGCAAATGAGTCCCAGTCGCGTGGCGGCGAGATCGGATTGGACACCTCCTCAGGTTGTCTGTGAGGCCTATCCCGTAAGGCCTAATCGGTATGGCAAAGTTCTACCTATGACCAGCGGAGGCGTGGAGATCTCTTCGTTCACCCTTCTGGTGCACGAGCCCTTTCTTGAGGCGCTAATCAGTCTTGTTGCCGAGCCGAACGGGTCAGCTATGGCTGACCACGCATGCACAACAACGCGCGAGTGGTGGGATGAGCATGGAGGCGGCCCCACGTGCGACGAGTTGCTCCTCGCGATGTTTGCCCCTGACGACTGGGCCTCCGTTTTTGATGACCCGTCGCGAACAGTGTTCGATCGGGTCGCACAGATCGAACTGCTGCGCGGTTGGCTCATCCACTATTGGACCCGCGTGGGTGCGATCGCCTTTGTCGCTGGCCTTGACTCGGAAGTGCGTCCAGGTCGGCTCACACTCCGCGCAGATTCGTGAGCTGAGGATGGCAATCAGTTGACGGAGCTCGGTGCCGCAGGCGATTATCGAGTCCTTTGGCGGGCCGTGGCTGACAACGGGCACCCGATCTCGTCCGAGTACTCGTTCACCTACGCGCCGGTTGAAGGACTCCAGCAAGCCCTCAAATTGCTGTGATTGCGAGATCAAGCCGACCGCTGAGCATCGGGCGCTCTTCGCACGTTGGGCTCGGTGTCTCAGTGGTCTGCGACGGCGCCCGACGTGCCCTCGAGTGGAGGCAGAGTCAGTGCGAGAAACCCGCTACCAGGGCTCAGTCACCGATCTCGGGGCGGATTCGTGCGATTCCGGCTAGTTGCTGACTCTGAGTTCGAAAATCGTCGAGTTCCAGCGACATCCGCTGAATCGTCGCGATTGCCAGGTCGAGTTGCCCGCGCAGAACACGGTTTTCCGCGCGGAGTCGAGCTTCCGTCTGACGAGCGTTCGCCTCGGGCGACAGTTGGGCTGGCGGTGTGTTGCGCAACGATTGCCGCCGCTCGTCGGCGACCGTCTGCGCTATGGCGGGGAAGCATCGCCAGAATGTTGAGTTGGACAATCCGAGATGCCCCGCCAACGCTCTCGCAGTCACAGGGCCCTCTGACACTGCTCGGAGGTCAGCAAGTGCGCGAGCAACCCTCGCCTCTGTTGGAAGGTCAAGTCGTCGAGTCATGCTGGCGTTCCGTCTCGATCTAGAAGTTGCGTGATTTGTCGTTGCCGATCCTGGAGTTTCGCGATCAGTAAAGGCGGGAGCAGGGGTGTCGACTTCAGTTCCGTTTCGATGCTCGTCAACTCGGCTTGCCAGGTCGCTCGGTTGGCTTCGGTTAGGGCAACGTTCTTGCAAGCGAGCGGCTTGCAGTTTCCAAGGTCGGGCGTCGAGTCCGTGGTCTGGTTCTGATCTCTGCAGAGCGCCTTGCTGTGCGTGTACACGCAAGTGACATATTTGCCGGGGTAGACCGCCGGGGCGTTGACAGTGATCAGGCGGAGGAAGCGTTGTCGGTCTGTCGTGACGGTGCCACCGAACCGTGCGTCGCGGCCCATCTTCTGTAAGCGTTGCTCAGCTTCCTGAGCGGCGGGACCCGTGAGATTGGTGTGCTCATTTCGGTCAATGGCGGCGAGGAGGTCCTCTCCACGGGTGAGCGCTTGTTCCGCTTCGACTTCGGCGCGGAATCCGGAGTCGCTGGTGCCGGCATACCCTTCGAACATTTGGATGCTGTGGTGGCGATAGGCGATCGCGCCAGCGATGGATCCCCCTGGTTTGCGAGCGATGTACCAAGCGAGAGTGCGCCGGAACTGCCGTGTGCTAAGTCGCCAAGGCTTTCCATCGACGTAGGGGATGCTGTCGCGAAGACCACGGGCTCGGCAGTAGTCGTTGACCCAGGTGATAAACCTGTTGAGCTGCCGGTTGCTGCCGGCGTTGGTCATCGTCTTGTTACCGTGGCGTCCCGCGGATCCGATACCCGGTCCGGTTTTGATAGGTGCGAACAGCCAGTCGGTGCGGTTGTGCGAGTGAGCTTGCACTCGTTCGAGGACGCTGATTGCCTGGGCGGCGGGTGCTCCGATCACCCACGTCGCGGCGACTCCAGCTGGGTCGTCTTCACCTTTGAACGCCAGACCGGTGACCGTCCAGCGGTAGGGTCGGCCGTTGCCATCCAGGTGTGTGGTGCTGCAACCGTTGCGCAAATGCTTGACCTCGCTGTCGCGCATTCCGGAGAGGAACGCAACGGTTATGTAGCACGCGGCCTGCAGCATCTGTGTGAGTACAGCGAGAGAGTCATCGCGAGCCGGGTCGAGGGTGACACCGTCGATCCAGGGGTTCCCGTCGATGCGTCCCTTCACGTTGACGTCGAGGTAGACGAAGTCAGACACACCCAACTCTCGAGCCGCGTCCGCAAACTTGACGGCGTGGTCGTCGACCGCGCGGCGATTGCATCCGATCGTGCGCGCGATAGCCGCGTGGTTCACCCGCCCGTTGAATCCTGGCAAGGGCTTGCCATCGGCATGCGCGTTGGCCAGGTAGTCGGTGATGCTGGCATCGTTGACGTGGCGGGCATTGCGGCTCGGTGGTCTGGGGCGTCGCAGCTTCTCCCAGGTGGTAACGGCGGTGATGATGTCATCGGCGAAGTCGTTCACGAAACGCATCGCCCACACCAGCGTCCTACTGTGTACAGCCTCAGGGATCCTTGCGGTGGTGTTCTCCGAGGGACGCGCGCCTTGCTCCCGCCACCCGGGAATTCGTCGCGGGTCCAGCCGCAATGCTTCGGTGCCGAGCGGCTGCCGGTATCGCCACAGGAACGTGACGGCGGCGCGCAATGCGTGACGACGTTGCGGGCTTCGGTGAGCGGTGAGGAGATGTCGCTGGTACATCAGGAGAGTGTCCGCGGTGATTAGCGAGATGGGACGCCCGCCGTGGTTGATGTCGAGCCATCGTAGGAACACGGCGACGTTGTAGAACGTGGCGTAGACGCTGCTGAGGCTCAATCGTGCCTCGCTGGGTGGGAGCGGGCCGGACAGGGCTGTGTAGGTGAACAGCTTCAGCACATGCCGGTACTCCTCGCCAACAGAGTCGAATCGGAGATTGAGGTTGCGCTGCTGCGTCTGCAGCACACCGGGACCCATCGGCCATTCATCGTCACCGAACCGTGCCGTCTCCTCGAGCGTGATGCCCGGACGCAACGGGCGCCCCTGCAGTACGAGGATTCCGGCGGGATCTTCGGTGGCCCGGTCTGACAGGTGATGCGGTCTCATGGCTGCTCCCATGTCGGCTCGACGAGGTCGAGGAGACTGTCATCGGGCTTGGTCTTTGCGGCATGGCTTAGTTCGGCTTCGCTGAAGGTCGGTAAGACCTCGAGCCGGATTGCCGCCCACGTGGCGCCGTATCGCTCCCACCAGGCGTTATCGGTCATTTGATGGCGGCGTTGCTCGAGCGCGTCGAGGAGACTCAAGAGGCGCGGCAGATGGTCGTCCGTAATGACACAGTTCCCGCAGTGGAAGCAATCCAGGAAGCTTGCCGTACATCGCCGCCCCGTCGCGGGATGATGATCGTGGTCAGCACACTGCGTCCATGCAGTCTCCGCCCCGTCTGCGGTTGCTCCGCCCACTTCGGTGGACGGTCGGATCCGCAGTGAGGTCCTGCCGGGCACCTCCAGTGACTTCCGATGCGCATCCCAGGAGGCTCTCTCGACATCGGTGAGGGCATCCGCGACGACCTCACGGGCCCAGTCAATAGTCGTCGGGTCGCCGGACAGGTAATTGCGGAATAGGACGGTGGTGCTGTTGCTGCGCGCAGCGCTCGGCAGGTGACCGCCCATCTGGCGTGTGCGGCGGACATCAATGCTGGTCTTGAGCCGGTTGAAGTTCAGCACCAGCGGCAGCGGAGCGTCGCGCTCGGTGACAGGGTCGGCGAGGATCCCACGCGAGCGCACCCATCCCTGCAGGTCCGTGGTTACGCTCAGTGCTTTGCCGAATGTGCTTCTCACACCTTGCTTGCCTTGACCGGCGCGGTGCCAAGTCACCCAGAAGGGTGCGTCGGAGACGAGTGCACGTGCTGGAGCCATCAGCGTGTGGAAGAGCAGGTAAAGTCCGCCGGGGGTCTCGAGTTCTTTATGCGCGGGGCCGATTTCCCATGTCGTGGTTTGGTGCCAGCGTCCGGCTCCGCGTCGCCGTTTCGTCACCTCTACTTCGACGGCGAGGTCCTCGATTCGGCGGAATCGGGACGGGAGTTCTTTGATGACTTCCACGTTCCAGCCGGTCGTGACTACTAGCAGAACGAACATCGGGATCAAGTCGTCGGCGGTGACGAACAGGCGCCGGGCAATCCGATCCCGGGTCTCTGTCTGGTCCTGGACAGGCAGCCCCGCTACCGACACGAAACCGCTCTGTTGTGCAGCTTCGAAGCGTCCTTGCTCCGCCTCCGGGACGCCGCCGGACTGAGTGAGCCGGCTTCGAATCGCTCGAACGTCCGCGCGTGCTGCCGTAATGATCCGCCGCAGTTCACCGTCAGAATATCCCGGCCGTGGGCTATGGCGTTTCCGATTGTGTTGGCGCATCCGGTCACGCAGCTCCGGGGCGACCATGCCCGCCAAGGGAGGCAGGTCGAAAGTGAGCGCGGCGTTGCGGGCTTCTTCCTTCGCGGCCTGGACGCCAATCGCGATCGCGCGAACTCGCAGATAGGAGTCGACGTGATCGGCTGTGAGATTGTTTGGTGCCCGCGGTGGATCGAGCAATTGGGCGTAGTGACGGATCATCCGACCTAGTCGGCCCCACGCGGCTTGCGCCGACGCGCGTGTTCGCAAGGATCCCGCTTCGCCAATTCTCGCCGCCCAGCTCGCCGCGATTGCGTCATGCCAGCCCGGGAGAGGCAGGGTTCCGACATCGAACGTGTACGAGCGGTCGTCCTCGCCGTGGAACTCCACGAGGTTGCCGACTACGGCGGGCGCGGGCACGTATCGGCTTCCCGGCATGGCCGCCGCGCGGCCTGTTCGCGTCGCTCCCCGCGGACTCATGATGCCGATCCCGGGTCGTGTGTCACAACCAGGGCGCTGTCGCGCGAGTCTTCCCAGGGGTCGGACACGAGCGTCATTCTCGTCTGCATCTCCAGTTCTTCCAGCGCATGCAGGTACACCTGCGTCGTGGTTACGCTCTTATGCCCCAGCCGTTGCCGAACCCAGTCGAGCGGGTCACCGAATACCCGCGTGTAATGGTTGCGCTGCGCTGGATTCAGATGCGTGAGCGACGCGATGTGTCCTCGTTGCAGTTGCTCCAGCGTCAGGACCGCGAAGGTGTGGCGCAGCATGTGCGCATGGGCGGAAACACCGATGTCGTGTTTCGCGCACCTTTGGTTCGCTTGGCGGAAAAGGTCCTTCCATGTAGACGTGGAGATCGGCATTCCTTCCTCGCTTAGCCACAACGATGCCGGTTCCCAGCCTGACTGCCCGCGCATCAGCAGGAGGCGGCGCTCCTCTGCCGTCAGATGCTCGAGTCTGACGGAGACACTCGAGGATTGGTCCTCCATAGGCGTGTCGTGCACGCGCAATCGGTCGTCGAGGTAAAGAAACCCGCCATTCGCACGTTCATAAGTGCCTCGTCGCTGAGCTCGAGCGATTGAAACTCGCCGATCGATGTCCATGTACGAGTGCAAGGCGCGAAGGAGACGAGTAGGCACATACACCCAGCGAGCGGACCCTCCTTTTGCGATTGCTTCCGGCAACCAGAACCGGTGATACCCGTGGGCGGACTGAACCCCTGGAAGCTCAATCGTCGTTAATGCGGACTGTTCGGCGAGCCGCAAACCGGTGCGGACCATGAGGTCAGTAAACACAGCGTTTCGATCAGCCCACCGGCCGCGGAAGAGCGGGTCCCTCAGACCGTCATGCCCGTATCCGCGCAGACCAACGTCGCGCCATATGCGATACGAACGAGCAGGTAGCCAGGTAATCCGTCCGCGTCTAGCCGAATGCGAATAGGTCGCTGGCGTCAGACCAGGCGCCGACGGGAAGCCGTCTCGAGCTAGATTGCGCTTTGCGCGCTGCGGAATGGGATGCGTCGCGACCTGACGGTTATCGACCTGCCACCGGTAGAAGCGGTCCACCGCGCTCACGCCACGGTCCCACGTACTTGGACTAACGCGCGGGCCAGTCACGTCCTCCCGTCGCCACACCAGATAGGCGCGGTGGTCTTCGGCATTCGCGTCCCGCCATCCCGTGCCATTGCGGCCGTACTCGAGGAAATCCAGGAAGCCCTTCAGATCTCTCGCGTAGCCCAGTCGCGTCGACATACGTGAAGCCAACATGTCGACCGAATAGAAGAACTTGTTCAGCTGGACGTCGTACCTGAGGTCAGGCGCGATGAGAAAGGGCGTACCCAGGGGAATCCCGTTCGTAGACCGCCAGTAGCGCCACTCGGGTTCCGAAAGGGCCGACAATGCTGCGAACTGCGGCGGGGCGAAGGCATCACGCACGCGATACAGCGTCCAACGGCTGCGAGAGTCTGTCACATCGGCGAACGTATGATCACCCCTTTGCACTGGACACCGGACACGCCGCAAACCCCAGCCACAAGCTCGCCACCAATCCGTGCCCGTGCGGCGACTACGGCATCCGCGGCGGCACGTGCACCTGTCCCCCGGCGGCGATCCGGCGCTATCTCGGGCGCCTCTCCGGC
This sequence comes from Microbacterium sp. CFBP9034, assembly GCF_034045255.1. Classification (NCBI taxonomy): domain Bacteria; kingdom Bacillati; phylum Actinomycetota; class Actinomycetes; order Micrococcales; family Microbacteriaceae; genus Microbacterium; species Microbacterium sp. CFBP9034. Next base: position 1,848,166 of record NZ_JAXCWC010000001.1, on the reverse strand, counting down.
CCGCTGCTGGACCGCATCGACATCGAGCTGACCCTCGCGCGCGTCTCCGTGGCGCAGCGCGAACTGGGCCGCGCCGCCACGACCACCGCCGAGGCGAGGGCGCGGGTCTCCGACGCCCGGGCACGCACTGCGCGGCGTCTCGCCGGCACCCCCTGGCGCCTCAACGCACAGGTGCCCGGAACCTGGCTGCGCGAGGGCCCGGGCGCGCCTCCTCCGGCCGTGCGCCGCCCGCTCGATGCCGCTCTGCATCGTGGGGCCCTCACGCTGCGCGGCTACGACCGCGTTCTGCGGGTGGCGTGGTCGCTCGCCGATCTCGGTGGGCATGCCCAGCTGGGCGCGGACCAGATCGGCCGCGCGCTCTACCTCAAGAAGGGAATCGCACTGTGACGCGCTTCGACATCTCCCCCGGTATGGCACGGCGCGCGCTGGCGCCGCTCGGGCATCCGGACGACTCCGACCGGGAAGTGATCGAGCGGTATGCCACCGTCGTCTGGTCGCACCTGGTGGAACCGGGCGACTCCGCCGCAGGGCGCCTGGTCAGAGCGCTCGGTCCACAGGACGCCCTGCGGGTGGTGGTGGCGGACGGGGCGTGGACGCAGGCCGTCGATCCGCGCGACATCACCGAGGGCCGAAAGCGGTGGATGCCTCGGCTCGATGCCGACGCGATCGCTCTGGGCCTTCAGAGCGCGGGAAAGGCGGGCGTATCGCTCGTCACCCGCGCCGACGACGCGTGGCCGCACCAGCTCGACGACCTCGAGACGCATGCGCCGATGTGCCTCTGGCTGCGGGGAGACGCGGAGGCGCTGCAGCGGCTCCGGCCATCCGTCGCCATCGTCGGCGCGCGAGCCGCCACCTCGTACGGAGACCATGTCGCGCTCGAGCTCGCGGCCGAGCTGGCGGGAGGTGGCATCCCCGTCGTCTCGGGCGGGGCCTACGGGATCGACGGGGCCGCACACCGCGCCGCGCTCCAGGTGGGCGGTCTCACGGTCGCGCTGCTCGCCGGCGGCGTGGATCGGGCCTACCCCGCAGGACACGCCGACCTGATCGAGCGCGTGGCGGCAGCCGGCGCGGTCGTCAGCGAAGTGCCGTGCGGCTCGGCGCCGACCAAGTGGCGCTTCCTCCAGCGGAATCGTCTGATCGCAGCACTCACCGACGCCACGGTGGTGGTCGAGGCCGGATGGCGCAGCGGCTCCCTCAACACCGCCGGGCACGCCGCGGCATTGTCCCGTCGGCTGGGCGCGGTTCCCGGTCCCATCACCTCGGCAGCCTCCGCGGGCACGCACCGGCTCCTCCGCGAATACGGCGCTCAGTGCATCACGAGCGCGGCCGATGTCCGGGATCTGCTGGGCCTCAGCCACACGCTCCCGGATCCGAGGGGTGACGGGCGCCCGCACACCGACGACACCACGCGGGTGCGAGACGCGCTCAGCGTGCGAGCCTGGCGAGACTCCGCCGACATCGCGCGCCGGGCGGGAATGGCCGCCGAAGAGGTCGAGGCGATCCTCGGACTGCTGCACCTGGAAGGCGCCGCGACGCGCGGCACAGCAGGCTGGCGCATGGCTCCGACCGAAGGGTGATCGGCCCGGCGAAGTGGCTCAGGTGTCGAGCGAGAGCTCTTCAGGAAGGTGGAAGTCGCGGCGCTGGAGCTCTTCGACGTTGACGTCCTTGAAGGTCAGCACGCGCACGGCCTTGACGAAGCGGTCCGCCCGATAGATGTCCCAGACCCAGACGTCCGTCATCGAGATCTCGAAGTAGAAGTCGTGCTCGGTGTCGCGACGGACGACGTTCACCTCATTGGCGAGATAGAAGCGCCGCTCGGTCTCGATCACGTACTGGAACTGAGAGACGACGTCGCGGTACTCGCGGTACAGCGCGAGCTCCAGCTCCCGGTCGTAGTCCTCGAAGACTTCGTCATCCATGGTGAGTCCATCCTATGGGCGCGAACGGATGCCGCGCCTCCGCTCTCGGTCGGTGGCCGGCCGATCAGAACAGCGTGGGGGCATCGCCCATCGACCACGTGGCGCGGTGGTGGGCACTGATGCCGTGCTCGCGGATGGCTTCACGATGGTCCGGACTCGCGTAGCCCTTGTTGCGGGCCCAATTGTAGGCGGGGAGCTCATCGTGCAGCTGCGTCATCAGCGCGTCGCGCGCCACCTTGGCGATGACGGATGCCGCGGCCGCCGACGCGCAGTCGCGGTCGGCCTTGATGACCGGCCGAACGCGGAGCCCTCGGGCACCCGCGGCGGTGATGTAGTCGTAGTTGCCGTCGAGGATCACGATGGCGTCCTCGGGCACGACGCCGAGCGCCCGCAGATCGGCGATCGCCCGAATGGAGGCGAGCCCCAGTGCCCGGATGATCCCGACCTCGTCGATCTCCGCCGAACTCGCCCAGCCGACCGAGCTCGCCGACACCCACGAGGCTGCTCGTGCGGCGACGTCGGCGCGCTTGGGCTCGGGCACGAGCTTGGAGTCACGCAGTCCGAGCGGGATGCGCTTGCGCGAGCGGGCCGCATCGATCACCGCAGCACCCACCGCCACGGGCCCCGCGAGCGCGCCCCGGCCCACCTCATCACACGCGATCACGATCGCATGCTCCTGGAGGAGCTTCCGCTCCAGCGTCAGGCGCGGCTCGGCGACGGTCATCGAGCGGGCTCCTCCGCGGAGGGCTCGGGGACGCCGGCGAAGTCGTCGTGATGGAAGTCGAGCATCCCGAACCGATCGAGCGGCCAGGTCACGAGGAATGCGCGTCCGACGACGTTCTCGAGGGGCACGAACCCCTTGCCCGGCTGATCCTGGTTGTAGCGGGAGTCCTTCGACCGGTAGCGGTTGTCGCCCAGCACCCAGAGGCTCTCCTCGGGCACGACGATGTCGAAGGGGTCGCCCGACGCCGCGGACTCGCCGGACGGGAGCTTGATGTAGTCCGTCTCATCGACGGGCACGCCGTTGATGGTGACCTGCCCGAGAGGGTTGCAGCACACCACGTGATCGCCGGGAAGCCCGATGATGCGCTTCACGAGGTGGTCGTCGCTGTCGGGGGCCGAAAGTCCGACGAGCGAGAGCACCCAGTCGACGGCCTCGATGACGGGGGGTCTGGCAGGCTCGCTGCTCGGCGGGAGCCAGCCGCCCGGATCCTGGAACACCACGATGTCGCCGCGGTCGTAGGAGCCGAACCGGGGGGTGATCTCGTCGACCAGGATGCGGTCGTTGATGTGGAGCGTGTCCTCCATCGAACCCGAGGGGATGTAGAACGACCGCACCAGGAACGTCTTGACGAGGAACGAGACCAGCACCGCGATCAGGATGATCACCAGGACGTCCCGCAGGAACGTCAGCCAGCCGCGGCGGCGGCGGTGGATGGTCGCCTCACCGGCCGACGGCTGCGAGGGTGTCGGCTCGGCTGAGGCCGTCGTCTCGGTCGTCATTCGGGATCCTCCACCGGCACGCCGCGGATCGGAGGGCCTGTCTCAAGGGTCCCACATTCCTCGGGCCGAGACGTGCCGCGGCCGGGACTTCGCGGAACGTTGCCAGCGGGGATCGACCGCGCACACGACGAAGCCCCGGACCACATGGTCCGGGGCTTGGTCGAGAGAGCGTCAGCGGTCGCGCTTCTCCTTGATCTTGGCCTTCTTGCCGCGAAGGTTGCGCAGGTAGTAGAGCTTCGCGCGGCGGACGTCACCGCGGGTGACGACCTCGATGTGGTCGAGCACCGGGCTGTGCACCGGGAAGGTGCGCTCGACGCCCACCTGGAAGCTGATCTTGCGGACCGTGAAGGTCTCGCGAACGCCGTCACCCGAGCGGCCGATGACGACACCCTGGAAGACCTGGATGCGCGAGCGGTTGCCCTCGGTGATGTTGACGTGCACCTTGACGGTGTCGCCGGCGTTGAAGACGGGGATGTCGGAGCGGAGCGAAGCCGCGTCGACCGAATCGAGGATCTGCATGATCGAGTCTCTCTGCAGCCGCCACAGGTCGACTACGGGAAGTGATTGAAAAGGATGTCGGTGCCCGAAGCCGACGGCATCACACCGGACGGCTGGCTCCCCTGAGGCAGAACCTGGTCAGGGCACAATCATCCATTCTGCCATGGATGACGCGCCCGGCCAAAACGATCAGGGGGCGGACCGGCCCTGCTTCTCGTTGACGATGATGACGTCCTGCACGACCCCCTCCGGCCGCTCCTGCATCGGCGGAAGGTACGCGACGCCGTCGACCGTGTGCATCACGATGCGCGACGGCTTCGCCTCACGCCACAGCTGCCACAGCGCGAGCCAGAAGACCCCGATCCCCACGAGCACGGTCACGACCATGACCGGTGCCCACCAGGCCTGGTTGAAGAAGCCGAGCGATAGCACCAGCAGGTGCCACACGGAGAAGCCGAGAACGTCCCACCACGAGACCGCACGATGCGCTCGGACGGTGCCGCGTGCGCGCACCAGCAGCGTGAGCAGCAGCTGCCACAGGAAGACGCCGGGGATGGCGAGGAACAGCACCCACAGGAACGCCCAGCCACCGGCGTTGAACGCGGCCCAGCCGACGAGCAGCCAGACGGGCAGCACGAACGCGGCGGGGATCATCCACCAGAAGAATGCGCGACGAAGCCACATGGCTTGAATGGTACGCCCGTCGGCACCGCGGTGGCACGGTGTCCGGTGGGTCACGGGGCATCCTCACAGCCCGGAGCGCAGACGTCCGACAGAATGGAGACGACGAGAGGACCACGATGATCGAGCTGCGCACACCCGCTGAGATCGAAGCGATGAAGCCCGCGGGGCGATTCGTCGCCGAGACCCTGGCGACGCTGCGCGACGAGACGAAGGTGGGCACCAACCTGCTCTCGATCGACCGTCGGGCTCACGACCTCATCCGCCGGGCGGGAGCCGAGTCCTGCTACATCGACTATCACCCGTCGTTCGGCGCCAGCCCGTTCGGCAAGGTGATCTGCACCTCCGTCAACGACGCCGTGCTGCACGGGCTCCCCCACGACTACACGCTCCGCGACGGCGACCTGGTCTCGCTCGACTTCGCCGTCTCGGTGGACGGCTGGGTCGCAGACTCGGCGGTCTCGTTCGTCGTCGGGACCGCGCGCGACGAGGATCTTGCACTCATCGACACCACCGAGCGGGCACTGGATGCCGCCATCCGCACCGCGACGGTGCAGCACCGCATCGGCGACATCTCGGCTGCGATCGCCGCCGTCTCCCACGAGGGCGGCTACTCGATCAACACGGACTTCGGCGGGCACGGGGTCGGCCGCATCATGCACGGCGACCCGCACATTCCCAACGACGGCAAGGCCGGACGCGGCTACCCCCTGCGTGCCGGGCTGGTGGTCGCACTCGAGCCCTGGCTCCTGCAGACCACCGACGAGCTCGTCACCGACCCGGACGGGTGGACGCTGCGCTCGGTCGACGGCTCTCGCGGCTCGCACTCCGAGCACACGGTGGCCATCACCGAGGACGGCCCGATCATCCTCACGGACCGGTCCTGGCTCGGAGTGAACTGACGCGGACCGTCAGACCGCGACGATGACCGCCGCGCTGCGCGGCGGAAGCAGCAGCGATCCCCGCACGACGGCGACGGCCGGATCCGTCGCCAGGGCCGGAACCGCGCCGTCGCCGACGGTGAGCGACAGGTCCTCGTTCCCGAAGTTGACGAGGATCTCCGCGGTCCCGCGGCGCAGCCGGAACCACCGCCGCTCCTCGTCCGCCTCGGCCGACAGGGCGTCGAAGCCAGGGTCCGTGAACGCGGGCGTCCGGCGGCGCAGGGCGATGAGCTCGCGGTAGAGGTGCAGCATGCGGGCGTGGGGCGCGGCATCCGTCTCCTCCCAGCGGAGCTTCGACCGTCGAAAGGTCTCGGGATCCTGGGGGTCGGGCACGACGGACTCGTCCCAGCCCATCCTGGCGAACTCCTCGATGCGCCCCCGCGCGGTTGCCTCGCCGAGTTCGGGCTCGGGGTGCGACGTGAAGAACTGCCACGGCGTGGTGGCCGCCCACTCCTCGCCCATGAAGAGCATGGGCGTGAAAGGTCCGAGGACCGTGAGGACCGCGGCGATCGCGAGGCCGCCCTCGTCGAGGGTCTGCGAGAGCCTGTCGCCGGCCGCCCGATTGCCGATCTGGTCGTGGTCCTGAGCGAAGACGACGAGCCGCCACACCGGGATGCGGGGGTCGATCGGACGGCCGTGCTCGCGACCTCGGAAGCTCGACCACGTGCCATCATGGAAGAAGCCGCGGGTCGCCGCCTTCGCGAGGGCCGACAGCGGGGCGAAGTCGGCGTAATAGCCCGTCGTCTCGCCGGTCACCGCAACGTGGAGCGCGTGGTGGTAGTCGTCGCTCCACTGCGCCGTCAGCCCGTAGCCGTCCGCCTCGCGTGCGGTGATGAGGCGGGCGTCGTTGAGGTCGGACTCGGCGATGAGCGTGAGCGGCCGGCCCAGCTGGGCGCTCAGTGCGTCGACGCGCTCGGCGAGCTCCTGGAGGATGTGCGTCGGCGAGCTGTCGTGCAGCGCATGGACGGCGTCGAGCCGCAGGCCGTCGACGTGGAAGTCGCGCAGCCACATGAGGGCGTTGTCGACGATGTAGTCGCGCACCTCGGGTTGGTCGAGATCCACCGAGGATCCCCACGTGGTGCGCTGCGCGTCCCGCAGATACGGGCCGAACTCGGGCAGGTAGTTGCCGCTCGGGCCGAGGTGGTTGTAGACGACGTCCTGGATGACCCCGAGGCCGCGCGCGTGGCAGGCGTCCACGAAGCGCTGATAGGCCTCCGGACCGCCGTAGGCCTCGTGCACGGCGTACCAGAGGACGCCGTCGTAGCCCCAGTTGTGGGTGCCGTTGAACGCGTTGACCGGCAGCAGCTCGACGAGGTCGATGCCGAGGTCGACGAGGTGATCGAGGCGGCGGGCGGCGGCATCCAGCGTCCCCTCGGGCGTGAAGGTGCCGACGTGCAGTTCGTAGATCACGGACCCGGCGAGCTGGCGACCGGTCCAGGCGGCGTCGCGCCACTCGAGATGCGCGGGGTCGAATACGGCGCTCAGGCCGTGAACCCCGTCGGGCTGACGGTGCGAGCGCGGGTCCGGGCGCGCCGCCGCGGTGTCGTCGATCACGAAGCCGTACCGCTCACCCGGCTCGAGCGCGATCGGACCACGCCACCACCCCGCGCCGTCGCGGGCGAGCGGGACGTCCGCGCCGCGCGTCGGCACCCGGAGCGAGACACGGGATGCCCGCGGCGCCCACACCTCGGGGATCACGTCTCCTCCGCCACGAGCAGTGCCACCGGGTAGAGGTCGAGCAGCTCGGCCAGGCGGATGGCTCCCTGGAAGCGCCGACCCGTGAAGACGTCGGTCGTGGGTCCGGCGTGTCTCAGCAAGGTGGTGTCCCCCCAGCCTGTCCCCGACCGCGCCGCCCGTGCCGCCAAGGCGATCGGCAGGCGCGTCGCGACCACGAGTGCGCCGCCCCGGTCCACCGCGACGGCATGGTGCGCGGCGGGCCCGACGACGGTGGCCGGCGTGTAGCGGGTGAACAGCTCGGGCCGCTCCCGCCGCAGCCGCAGCGTCCGCGACGTCACGAGCAGCTTCACCGCCCCGGAGCCGTCGACCAAGGGCTGCTCCCCGCCGTCGATCGCTCCGAGCAGCCGGCGGCGAGCGTCGAAGTCGACGGTGCGCCGGTTGTCGGGGTCGACGAGGCTCTGCTCCCAGAGCTCGCTGCCCTGGTAGACGTCGGGCACGCCCGGACCGGCCAACTGCAGGAGCTTGGCGCCGAGCGCGTTGGACCAGCCGGCGGGCTCGATCTCCGCGACGAAGGACTCGACGCGAGCACGGAGATCGGCGTCGTCGAAGACCCGATCGACGAGGGCGTGCATGCCCCGCTCGAACGCCTCGTCGGGCGCGAGCCAGGACGTCGCCTCGCCGGACTCGCGCGACGCCTTCTCGGCATAGGCGTGCAGTCGTTCGCGGGATGCCGGCCACGCTCCGACGATCGCCTGCCACAGCAGCGCATCGAAGGGTCCGTCGCCGGTGGTGGCGGCATCCCGCAGCTCGTCCAGCACGTCGCCCCACCGATCGGGGATCTCGGCGAGCACGGAGAGCCGGGCACGTACGTCCTCGCCGCGCTTGGTGTCGTGCGTCGACAGCGTCGTCATGGTGTGCGGCCAGACGGCCTGACGCAGCGCCTGGGCGCGATGGAACTCTTCGACCGAGAGAGCGAACTGCGACGGGTCGGCGCCCACCTCGGTCAGCGTGCCGAGCCGGGTGAAGCGGTAGAAGGCGGTGTCCTCGACCCCCTTGGCCATGACCATGCCGCTCGTCTGCTGGAAGCGAAGGGCGGCCGGATGCCGCGGATCGCCGAGCGACGGCAGCACCGCGTCGATGGCCTCCGCCAGATCGGGGCGCCGGTCGCGCGCGTGTGCCGCGGCCCGCTCGAGGTGCTCGGCGCCCGCCGGCAGGTACGAGCGATAGACGGGGAAGTTCGCCAGCAGCTCGGCGAGCGCATCGGCGACATCGTCGCGGGGCAGAGCGAGCTCGCGCTCCAGGCGGCGCACCTCGGACTGCAGGATGCCGTCGGCCACTGCGCGCTTCGTGCTCGCGATCAGCGGCTCCCACCCGGGGTTCGGCTCCAGGCCGGTCGCGGCGCGCAGCCGGCGGTCGAGCTCGTCCAGACCGGTCTCACCGGCCGCGTCGACGAACACGCGGTCGAACTCGGCCAGGGCGTCGTAGCCGGTCGTGCCGTCCGCGGCGAAGAACTGGGGCAGCTGTTCGCCGCGCTCGAGGATCTTCTCGACCAGCGTGTAGGCGCCACCGCTCAGGGCTGCGAGGCGTTCGAGGTAGTCGACCGGCGCCCTCAGCCCGTCGGGATGGTCGATGCGCAGCCCGTCCACGAGTCCGTCGCCGATCCAGCGCGCCACCTCCGCGTGCGCCGCGTCGAACACGTCGTCCTCCTCGACGCGGAGCGCGGCGAGGCTCGACACCCCGAAGAACCGGCGGTAGTTGAGGTCGTACGCCTCGCGCCGCCAGTCCATCAGCTCGTAGTGCTGGCGCCCGTGCACCTCGAGGACCTCGTCGCCGTCTGCACGGCTTCCGGGCGCGAGCGGGAACCGATGGTCGTGGTAGCGCAGCTCGCCGCCCTCGACGCGCAGGGAACCTGACGCCGCCGCGTCGGCGAGGCTCTCGCCGAGGACGGGCACCCGCAGCTTGCCGGCGCCGAACTCCCAGTCGATGTCGAAGTAGTGCGCGAAGCGCGACCCGGCGCCATGGGCCAGCACGTCCCACCACCAGGCGTTCTCCTCGGCGCGTGCGACGCCGACGTGGTTGGGCACGATGTCGACGAGGACGCGGAGCCCCCGATCGTGGAACGCCCGGGCCGCGGCGTCGAGCCCGTCCGCTCCCCCGCGCGCGGGGTCCACCGCGCCCGGATCGACGACGTCGTAGCCGTGATCCGAGCCGCCGGAACTCGTCAGCACGGGCGACAGGTAGACGGCGTCAACGCCGAGATCGTGCAGGTAGTCGGCGAGCGCCGCCGCGTGCTCGAGCGTGAACGACGGCCGGACCTGAAGCCGGTACGTGGAGCGTGGGGACCGCGCAGGGGCCATGTCCGCCTCCGTCAATGCTCGATCTCGGCCTTCGGGGCGGCGCCGGGCATGTCGTCGGTGGCCGGGGACGGGGCCACCGCCAGGGACGCGGCCACCGAGTGATCGGGCTCGACCTCGGCGAGCTCATGTTCGCGCAGCACCATGAGCGACCGTGCCTCGACGCGGACGATGGCTCCCGGCTCGATCGGGGCGCCGTCGGCGCGCTCGCCCGCGGTGTCGATGAGCACGTCCCACTCGGGGCTGAACTCCACCGCCGGGATCACGAAGTCCACGGCCTCGTCGCCGGCGTTGAAGAGGATGAAGAAGTGGCTGTCGGAGATCGGCTGCCCGCGGCGGTCCCGCTCGCGGATGCCGTCGCCGTTGAGGAACACCGCGACCGCGCGCCCGAACCCGGAGTCCCAGTCCTCCGGCTGCATCTGGGTGCCGTCCGGCCGTCCCCACACGATGTCGGGGATCGGCGCCCCCTCTTCTCGGCGCACCGGCCGGCCGTCGAAGAACCGGCGGCGGCGGAACGTCGGATGCAGCCGGCGGAGGCGGGCCATGGCGGCCGTGAACTCGATCAGCGGCTGATCGGCCGCCTCCCAATCCACCCACGTCGTCTCGTTGTCCTGCGCGTACCCGTTGTTGTTGCCGTTCTGGGTGCGACCGAGCTCGTCGCCGTGCGACAGCATCGGCACCCCCTGCGACAGCATCAGCGTCGCGATGAAGTTGCGCTGCTGCCGAGCCCGCAGCCTCAGCACCTCCGGATCGTCGGTCGGCCCCTCGACGCCGCCGTTCCACGACCGGTTGTCGTCTGCGCCGTCGCGGTTGTCCTCGCCGTTGGCCTCGTTGTGCTTGTCGTTGTACGAGACGAGATCGCGCAGCGTGAAGCCGTCGTGGGCGGTGACGAAGTTGATCGACGCCACCGGGCGGCGTCCGGAGTGCTCGTACAGATCGGCCGACCCCGTCAGGCGGGACGCGTACTCGCCGAGGGTCGCCGGCTCTCCTCGCCAGAAGTCGCGCACCGTGTCGCGGTACTTGCCGTTCCACTCGGTCCACTGCGGGGGGAAGTTGCCGACCTGGTACCCGCCGGGCCCGACATCCCAGGGCTCGGCGATGAGCTTGACCTGCGAGACCACCGGATCCTGCTGGACGAGCTCGAAGAAGGTCGACAGCTTGTCCACCTCGTAGAACTCCCGGGCGAGCGTGGAGGCCAGGTCGAACCGGAAGCCGTCGACGTGCATCTCCAGCACCCAGTAGCGCAGCGAGTCCATGATCAGCTGGAGCGTGTGCGGGTTCCCCGCGTTGAGGCTGTTCCCCGTGCCGGTGTAGTCGGTGTAGTACCGCTTGTCCTTGTCCTCCAGCCGGTAGTAGGCCTCGTTGTCGATGCCCCGCATCGAGAGCGTCGGACCGAGGTGGTTCCCCTCCGCCGTGTGGTTGTAGACGACATCGAGGATCACCTCGATGCCCGCGGCGTGCAGCGCCTTCACCATCCCCTTGAACTCCTGCACCTGCTGGCCGCGCTGGCCCGTCGAGGCGTAGGTGTTCTGCGGCGCGAAGAACGCGATGGTGTTGTAGCCCCAGTAGTTCGAGAGCCCCTTCTCCTGGAGGATCGAATCGTCGACGAACTGGTGCACCGGCATCAGCTCGATGGCGGTGACGCCGAGCTTGTGCAGGTGCTCGATGATCGCCGGGTGCGCGATCGCGCTGTAGCTGCCGCGGATCTCGTCGGGGATCGCCGGATGCCGCATCGTCAGGCCCCGCACGTGAGCCTCGTAGATCAGCGACTCGGAGTAGGGCGTCTTCGGCAGCCGGTCGCCGGCCCAGTCGAAGAACGGATTGACGACGACCCCGAGCATCTGGTGGCGCGCCGAGTCCTCGTCGTTGCGCGAGTCAGGGTCGCCGAACGTGTAGCCGAACACCGGCTGACCCCACTCGATCTGCCCGTCGACGGCCTTGGCGTAGGGATCGAGCAGCAGCTTCGACGGGTTGAACCGCTTGCCCTTCGCAGGGTCGAACTCCCCGTGGATCCGATAGCCGTAGCGCATGCCGGGCTGAACGCTGGGCACGTAGCCGTGGTGGACGAAAGCGTCGACGTCGACGAGATCGACGCGGGTCTCCTTGCCGCGATCGCCGAACAGGCAGAGCTCGACGCGCTCGGCCCCCTCGCTGAACACCGCGAAGTTCGTCCCGTTCCCATCGAACGTGGCTCCGAGCGGGTAGGACGAGCCGGGCCAGATCTGCATGGGACCTCCAAGTCGGCGAGACCTCACGATATCGAGGAATCGGATGCCGCAGCCCGGGGTGGCGGGATCGGGGCGCCGTGGGGTAATGAGCGGGCGCGTCCTGCTCGACGGCGCCTCCGGAACCTCACATCAGGCGGCCGGACGGTGTGAGGGAAACGTTCGCTCGAGGTAACCGGCGATGGCCGGGCGTCGAAACACCGCTCTCCTACCGTGAGGGTCACCGAGAGATCTTCCGTCGATCAGGAGACGCCATGACCGAGGAATCACCCCGCACCGCGGCGAACGACCGCACCGCCGTCGTCAAGAGCCCGAAACATGGCGCTGACTCGCCCGCAACATCGCCCGCGTACGGTGACGGCATGGAGCCCACCCCCCGCCCCGGCAGGCATGTCGTCGTGGTGGGCGCAGGGATGGTGGCTCACCGGTTCGTCGAGAGCCTGCTGAGCCGCGCCGGCGAGGACTGGCGGGTGACCCTCATCGGCGAGGAGCCGCGCCACCCCTACGATCGCGTCGGGCTCACGGGGTTCTTCGGCGGGGCGTCGCCCGATGACCTGACCCTCGACCGCTCGGTGCTGGACGGAGACGAGCGCCTCCGCTTCGTGCGCGGCGACGCCGCCGCTCGCATCGACCGCACCGCGCGCCGCGTCACCACCAAGAGCGGCCTCAGCGTCGCGTACGACCGACTCGTCCTCGCGACCGGGTCGTATGCCGCACGTCTGTCCGTCGACGGCTTCGGGCTGGACGGCTGCTTCGTCTACCGCACGCTCGACGACGTCGAGAAGCTGCGGGCCTTCGTCGAGAAGCGCACCCGCGAGCTCGGCCGGCCGCTCACCGGGACGGTCATCGGCGGCGGCCTGCTCGGCCTCGAGGCCGCGGGGGCGCTGCAGGGACTCGACGTCTCCCCCACGGTCGTGCAGTCCTCCGACCGCCTCATGTCGGCTCAGCTGGACCTCTCGGGCGGAAACTCGCTGCGCCGCCTCATCGAGGCGCGCGGCATCCGCGTGCGCACCGACACGATCACCACGCGGCTCGACCCCGACCGCAGCGGCCAGGTGACCGGGCTCGAGTTCCGCGACGGCACCTACGAGCGCACCGACGTCGTCGTGTTCACCGTCGGGGTGCGCCCCCGCGACGAACTCGCCCGGAGCGCGGATCTCGCGGTTCACGAGCGCGGCGGCGTGCTCATCGACGACGGGTGCCACACCTCCGACCCGCGGGTCCTCGCGATCGGCGAGGTCGCCAATTTCGACGGCATGTGCGTGGGCCTGGTCGCGCCGGGCTATGCGATGGCGGAGGTCGCGGCCACCCGGCTGCTCGGGGGCGAGGCATCCTTCCCCGGCTACGATCTCTCGACCAAGCTCAAGCTCTCCGGCGTCGACGTGGCGAGCTTCGGCGACGCCTTCGCCACCACGCCCGGTGCGCTGGACGTCGTCTACGCCGACCCCGTGGCGGGCGTCTACAAGAAGCTCGTGCTGTCGGACGACGCGAAGACCCTGCTCGGCGGCATCCTCGTCGGCGACGCGTCGGCGTACGGCTCACTCCGCCCGCTCGTCGGCGGGGCACTCGGCGGCGATCCCGCGGCGTACCTGATGCCCGAGGGCGGCGTCGCGGCGCCGACCGGCGAGCTTCCCGACGAGGCGCTGGTCTGCTCGTGCAACAGCGTGACCGCCGGCGCCATCCGCCACGCCGTGCACGAGGAGGGCTGCAGCGACGTCGCGGCGATCAAGTCGTGCACCAAGGCCGGGGCCGCGTGCGGCTCCTGCGTGATGATGGTCAAGAAGATCGTCGGGACCGAGCTCGCCAAGTCCGGCGCCGCGCTCAGCAACGCGCTGTGCGAGCACTTCGACATGTCGCGCCGGCAGCTGTTCGATGCCGTCCGCGTGTCGGGGCTGTCCACCTTCAGCGCGGTCATCGAGCGCTTCGGCGTCGGGCGCGGCTGCGACATCTGCAAGCCCGCGCTCGCCAGCATCCTGTCGACGCTCGTGGGCAAGCACGTGCTCGACGGCGAGAACGCCACCCTGCAGGACACCAACGACCACGTCATGGCGAACCTCCAGAAGGACGGCAGCTACTCGGTCGTCCCGCGCATCCCCGGCGGCGAGGTCACCCCCGAGGGACTCGTCGTGATCGGCCAGGTCGCGCAGGACTTCGGGCTCTACACGAAGATCACCGGCGGCCAGCGCATCGACCTGTTCGGCGCACGCCTCGAGCAGCTCCCCGACATCTGGAAGCGCCTCGTCGATGCCGGCTTCGAGTCCGGCCACGCCTACGGCAAGTCGCTGCGCACCGTGAAGTCCTGCGTCGGATCCACCTGGTGCCGCTACGGCGTGCAGGACTCCGTGGGCATGGCCGTGCAGCTCGAGCTGCGCTACCGCGGCCTCCGCTCGCCGCACAAGATCAAGCTCGGGGTCTCGGGTTGCGCCCGCGAGTGCGCCGAGGCGCGCGGCAAGGACGTCGGCGTCATCGCCACCGAGGCGGGCTGGAACATGTACGTCGGCGGCAACGGCGGTTTCACGCCTCGCCACGCCGTGCTCCTGGCCGAGGGTCTGAGCGACGAGGAGCTGCTCACCGCGATCGACCGGTTCCTGATGTACTACATCTTCACCGCGGACCGCCTCCAGCGCACCGCGCCGTGGTTCGAGGACCTGGAAGGCGGGATCGACGCCCTGCGCGCGGTGATCTTCGACGACAGCCTCGGCATCTGCGCCGACCTGGACGCGGCCATGGCCACCCACGTCGACTCCTACGAGGACGAGTGGAAGGCGACGCTGGAGGACCCCGAGAAGGTCCGCCGATTCGCCTCCTTCGTCAACGCCCCGACCACCCCCGACCCTTCGCTCGCCTACACCGCCGAGCGCGGTCAGGGCCGTCCTGCCACCGAAGCGGAGCGCGAGAGCGGCGGCGTCCTGATCGCCGGAACGATCCTGGAGGTGCGCCGATGACGCTCGTCGACCCGCAGACCACGGCCGCCGATGCGCCGCCGAGCGGATGGGTGCGCGTGTGCGCCGTGAGCGACCTCGAGGTCGAGCGCGGCCGCGCCGCCCTGCTCGGGGGCACCCAGATCGCCCTGTTCCTGCTGCACGGAGCCGACGGGAAGCCCGGCCGCGTGCACGCCGTGTCGAACTTCGACCCGTACAGCCGCGCGAACGTCATCTCGCGCGGCATCGTCGGCACCCGTCAGGATGCCCCGACCATCGCCTCGCCGATGTACAAGCAGGTGTTCGACCTGCGCACCGGCGCCTGCCTCGACACGCAGGGCAAGGAGCCCATCGGACTCCACGTCTGGCCCGTGGCCGTGAGCGACGGCGACGTGCTGGTGCGGTGGGAGGCGGCGTCATGACCACGATGCTGGGCGTCTCGCTCGCCGGCCGGTCCGTCGTGATGGTCGGCGGCGGCTCGGTCACGGCCCGCCGGCTCGAGCGCTTCCTCGCCGACGGCGCCGACGTCACGGTCATCGCCCCCGAGCTCACCGACGCCGTGCGGGAGCTGGTCGACGCGCACGAGCTGACCTGGCTCCCCCGCCGTGCCCGCGCGGCCGATGTAGCCGGCGCCTGGCTGGTCCACACCGCGACCGGGGACGCCCGGGCCGACGCCGATGTCGCCGCGACCTGCGAGCGGCGGCGCGTGCTGTGCATCAATGCCTCCGACGGCGCTCACGGATCGGCCCGCCTGGCTGCCGAGACCCGCTCCGGCGACGTGATCGTCGGCGTGGTGTCCGACGCGGGCGTCGACCCCGGCCGCGCGGCGCGGCTGCGGGATGCCGTCGCCGACCTGCTCCGCCGGGGCACCCTTCCGCTCCGCCGGCGCCGCGCCACGCCGCAGGGCCGTGTCGACCTCGTCGGCGGCGGGCCTGGTCCCGCCGACCTCATGACCATCCGCGGACGACGGCTGCTCGCCGAGGCGGACGTCGTCGTGGCCGATCGCCTCAGCCCGACGGACGTGCTCGCCGAGCTCGACCCCGAGGTCGAGATCATCGACGTGGGCAAGCGCCCCGGCCACCACCCCGTGCCGCAGGCGGAGATCAACGCGCTGCTCGTGGAGCACGCCCGCGCGGGCAAGCGCGTGGTGCGGCTGAAGGGCGGCGATCCCTTCGTCTACGGCCGCGGCGGCGAGGAGGTCTCGGCGTGCCTCGAGGCCGGCATCCCGGTCGAGGTCGTCCCAGGACTCACCAGCGTGGTCTCGGTGCCGCAGGCGGCCGGCATCCCGGTCACCCATCGCGGGACCGCGGCATCCGTCCATGTCGTCAACGGGCAGGCGCAGACGACTCCGGCGACCCTCGCGGCGCTCGCCGACGAGACCGTCACGACGGTCGTGCTGATGGGCGTCGCCGCGCTCCCCCGTCTGGTCGATGCCGCGCGTGCCGCGGGCGTGCCGGCGGACCGCCCGATCGCCATCATCGAACAGGGCCACACCCCGCAGCAGCGCACCACTCGAACGACGCTCTCCCACGCGGTCGCGGATGCGGCCGCGGCGGGCGTGCGCAACCCCGCCGTCATCGTGATCGGCGACGTCGCGCGTGCCGGACTCCTCCTCCCCGAGCGAGAAATGGCCGGTGGCAGCACCAGGTGACGATCTCCGAACGCCCGCCCCTCTCCGCCGCGCTCGGCGGCTGCACGATCGTCATCGCCGTCGATCGGCGCTCACTCGAGCTCGCGGCCGCGCTGGAGCGGCACGGTGCGGTGGTACGGCACGCCCCGGCCCTGACGATCGTGCCGCACATCGACGACGACGCGCTGATCGCCAGCACGCGGGAGCTCATCGCTCAGCGGCCCGAGATCGTGGTCGTCACGACCGGCGTGGGCTTCCGCGGCTGGATGGAGGCGGCCGACGAGGCGGGACTGCTCGATGATCTCCAGGCGGCCATCGCGAGCGCGCAGATCGTCGCACGCGGACCGAAGGCGCGCGGAGCCATCCAGCAGGCAGGCCTCACCGCCGACTGGGTCGCCGAGTCCGAGACCTCGGTCGAGCTCGGCGAGTACCTCCTCGCCGAAGGGGTGGCGGGTCGCCGCATCGCGGTGCAGCACCACGGCTCCGGTGCCGACGGCCTGGATGAGCTGTTCGAGGAGGCAGGCGCGGACGTCGTGAGCCTCACGGTCTACCGCTGGGGACCCCCGCCGGACGCCGCGGCCGTGTGCCGCTCGGTCACGTCGACCGCGCAGGGCGAGGTCGACGCCGTGCTGTTCACCTCCGCCCCGGGCGCGGCCGAATGGCTTGCGGCGGCGGCACGCGAGGGAGTCCTCGACGACATCGTGGACCTGGCCGCCGGCGGACGCGTGCTCATGGCCGCGGTCGGCCCGATCACCGCCGGGCCACTCGTCGACGTCGGGATCACGCCGCTGATCGCCGAGCGGGGGCGACTCGGCTCCCTGGTGCGCGCAGTGGTGACGCACTTCGGCGGCGGCCACGCCGCGTGGCTGCCCACCACGGCCGGACGCCTCGAGCTGCGCAGCACCGGCGCCGTGCTGGACGGCGTCCACGTGCCGCTGTCACGGACGGGCACCGACATCCTCGCCGCCCTGTTCGAGGCCGGCGGCGGAGTGGTGTCGCGTCAGCGCCTGCAGAACGCGCTGCCGAGGTCGGGCGCCAACACCCACGCGGTCGAGATGGCCGTCGCCCGGGTGCGCGAAGCGCTGGCGGTGCCGGATCTCATCAAGACGGTCGTGAAGCGCGGCTACCGGCTGAACGTCCTCGATCCCGCCGAGGCCACGGCCTGACGCAGCCCGTCAGGCGAGCAGGTCGGGGCGGTTCGCGCGCGTGCGCTCGAGGCTCTGCTCACGTCGCCAGGCCGCGATCGCGCCGTGATTGCCGCTGAGCAGCACCGGCGGCACCTCGTGACCCCGCCACAGCGCCGGCTTCGTGTAGCTCGGATACTCGAGCAGGCCGTCCTCGTGCGACTCCTCGACGAGGCTCTCGGGGTTGCCGACCACGCCGGGAACGAGCCGGGACACCGCCTCGACCACCGCCATCGCGGCGACCTCGCCGCCGTTGAGCACGTAGTCGCCGAGGCTGACGAGCCGCACGCGCCCGCGCTCGGCGTAGTGATCGACGACGCGCTGGTCGATGCCCTCGTAGCGGCCGCACGCGAACACGAGGTGCTTCTCCGCCGCGAGCTCGCGGGCCATCGCCTGCGAGAAGACCTCGCCGGCGGGCGACGGGACGAGCAGCACCGATTCCTCGGTGAGGAGGGCGTCCAGCGCCTCGCCCCACGGCTCGGGCTTCATCACCATGCCCGCTCCGCCGCCGTACGGGGTGTCGTCGACGGTGCGATGGCGATCGTGCGCCGACTCGCGCAGATCGTGCACCTGCATGTCGAGGATGCCGCGGTCGCGGGCCTTCCCGATCAGCGAGACGTCGAGTACGTCGAAGAACGCCGGGAAGATCGTGACGATGTCGACGCGCATGGGTTCGAGTCTAGGCATCCGCCCATGTTTCCGATGTGTGACCAGACCCTAACGGGGCGCACCGGTGCGGCGTGACCCACGCGTGACCGAGAAGTAACCGCCCGGGGGCAGGCGCCGAAACACGCCCTTCATACGGTGAAGGCACACTCAAAGCAGGAGGCGCCATGACCACGACAGTCACTCCGTCCACGACGGACGTCGCAGCTCCGCCGCCGGCGTCCGCGCCGGTCGTCCTCACCCATCGGCCGGGTCGCTGGATCGACGGCTGGAACCCCG
Source organism: Microbacterium sp. CFBP9034 (assembly GCF_034045255.1). NCBI lineage: Bacteria > Bacillati > Actinomycetota > Actinomycetes > Micrococcales > Microbacteriaceae > Microbacterium > Microbacterium sp. CFBP9034. The sequence continues at coordinate 1,829,688 of NZ_JAXCWC010000001.1, read as the reverse complement.
AGGACACGACTTTCTGGCAGGCCGGCGGGCGCGCCATCGCCGGCCGGAACCTGCGCTGGTCGATCTTCGCCGAGTTCCTCGGCTTCATCATCTGGCAGCTGTGGAGCATCGTCGTCGTGATGCTGCCGGCGGCCGGCTTCGACCTCTCCAGCTCGCAGCTCTTCTGGCTGATCTCGGTGCCGAGCCTGGTCGGCGCCACCCTGCGCTTCCCGTACACGTTCATGGTGGCGATCTTCGGCGGTCGCAACTGGACGATCGTCTCGGCGGGGCTGCTGCTCATCCCCGCCGTGCTCCTGGGCTTCGTCGTATCCAACCCCGAGACCCCGTTCGGCGTGCTCCTGCTCGTCGCGGCCCTCGGCGGCATGGGCGGCGGCAACTTCGCCAGCTCCATGGCGAACATCACCTACTTCTTCCCGCAGAAGGAGAAGGGCTGGGCGCTCGGCCTGAACGCCGCCGGCGGCAACCTCGGCACCGCGGTCGCTCAGCTGGCCGTGCCCATCGTGGTCACCATCGGCGCGGCGTCGACGCTCAACATCGCGCTCGCGGGCTGGATGTGGATCCCGCTGATCCTCGTCGCGATGTGGGGCGCGTGGCGCTACATGGACAACCTGTCCTCGGCGAAGGCCGACTTCGGTGGTTCGGCCGCGGCGCTGCGAGAGCCGCACCTGTGGCTGATGGCCCTGCTGTACATCGGCACGTTCGGCTCGTTCATCGGCTTCGCCAGCGTCTTCCCCAAGCTCATCGCCGACCTGTTCCCGGCGTTCTCGACCTTCCAGCTCGGGCAGGCCTCGATCACGCTGGCCTTCCTCGGCGCCCTCGTCGGCTCCCTCGCCCGTCCGTTCGGCGGCCGGCTGGCGGATCGCTTCGGCGGGGCGCGCGTCACCGTCGGGGCGTTCGCGGTCATGGCGCTCGGAGCCCTGTCCCTCATCTGGACGCTCCCGCTCCAGAGCTTCTGGGTCTTCCTCGGCTGCTTCCTGGTGCTGTTCGCCGCCACGGGCATGGGCAACGGCTCGACCTACCGCATGATCCCGAGCATCTTCGCCGCTCGCGGCATCGCCACCCAGGCGCTGCCGGGGACCCCCGCCGGGATCAAGATCCAGCGCAAGGCCGCGGCCGCCCTCGGGCTCATCTCGGCGATCGGCGCCTACGGCGGCTTCCTGGTTCCGCAGGTGCTCAACGCCTCACAGCTCGCCACGGGCGGATACACCGCAGCGTTCTACGGATTCGTGGCCGCCTACGTCGCCCTGATGATCCTGACGGTGCTGGTGTACGTGGTGCCGCGGAAGTCGCTCGCGGGCCAGCGCATCTGATCCACGCCTTCGAGGCGGGCCGCATCCACACCGGGTGCGGCCCGCTTCGGCGTGCGCGGCGGAGAGCCGCGAGCAACCAGGCCCCCGAGCAACCAGGCGGGGATGGGCAGCGGCAGTGGGCTCAGTACACGTCGCGGACGTAGCGCTTCTGCGCCACGAGGCTCTTCTTGTACTCGGCAGCTGCGTCCTCGGACAGGCCGCCGTGCCGCTGCGCGATCGTCGTCAGCGTGTCGTCGACGTCCTTGGCCATCCGGCTCGCGTCTCCGCACACGTACAGATGGGCGCCGTCCTGCAGCCAGCGCCACAGCTCCAGCCCGTGCTCGACCATGCGGTCCTGCACGTAGATCTTCTGACGCTGATCGCGCGAGAAGGCGAGGTCCATGCGCGTGAGGATCCCGTCCTCGCGCATCTCCTCGAGCTCATCGCGGTAGTAGAAGTCGGTCGCCTCGTGCTGCTCCCCGAAGAAGAGCCAGTTGCGTCCGCGGTGGCCGTCGGCGCGCCGGTCGTGCAGGAAGGCCCGGAACGGCGCGATGCCGGTGCCGGGGCCGATCATGATCATCGGCGTGTCGGGAGAGTCCGGAGCGCGGAAGTGCGCCGAGCGCTGCAGGTAGACGGGAGCCGGCGAGTCGCCCGCCACATCGGAGAGGAACGTCGAGGCCACACCGCCGCGGCGACGTCCGGTCTCGGTCTCGAATCGCACGACCGAAACGGTCAGCTGCACCTCGTCCGGGCTCGTCTTCGGGCTGGAGGAGATCGAGTACTGGCGCGGCTGCAGGCGCTTGAGCACTGTCATCCAGTCCTCCGCGTCGGTGCGGACGGGGAAGGCGTGCAGCAGATCCACCGCGTGCATGCTCCAGAGGTACTGCTCGAGGCGGCCTTTGTTCTCACGGCGCAGCAGCGCGGCGAGCGTCGGGTCGGGATTGCGCTCGGCGACGAAGGCCAGCAGATCGGGTGTGATGCGGGTGATGTCGAGGTGGGACTCGAGCGCCTCCTCGAGGAAGCGCTCCTGGCCCTCGAACTCGACCACGGTGCGCGGCGCGAGCCCCGTCGCCGCGAGCCACTCCGAGACCATGCTCGGCGCGTTGGCGCAGACGACGCCGAGCGAGTCCCCCGCCTCGTACGACACACCGGCGTGCGAGAGGTCGAATCCGAACTGCCGCACCTCCTTGGCGGAACCTGCGCCGCTGAGCAGCGTGTTCGTCACGAGCGCGGCCCGTACCGGGTTGCTGCGCGTGAACAGGCGCCGGGTCGCCGGCAGGGCGGCGACCTCGGGAAGGGCAGCGGATGCGGCGTCCCCGGCCGTCAGCGTCGAGATGACCTGCTCGAGCCACGCCGCGGCGGGCTCGGCGTAGTCGGGCTCGCAGTCCACACGCGGCAGCAGCGCCGTCGCCCCGAGGGCACCGAGCCGGAGGTCGATGCCGCGCCCGTGGCCGCAGAAGTCGTCGTAGCTCGAGTCGCCGATGGCGAAGACCGCGTAGTCCAGCTCTGCGAGGGGCGGGACGTCGTCGCCGGTGAGGTCGGCCCAGAGATCCGCGGCGTTGTCGGGCGGCCCGCCGTCGCCGAAGGTCGAGGTCACGACGAGGAGCGTGCGCACGGCCGCCAGTTCGGCGAGCGACATCTCGACCATACTCACGGTGCGGGCCGGGATGCCGCGTGCGGTCAGGGTCGCGGCGCACGTCGCGGCGACCTCCTCCGCGTTGCCCGTTTGCGAGCCCCACAGCACCGTGACCTCGTCCCGCGCGGCGGCGGCGACCGGCACCGCGAGCGGCGACCGCGAGTACAGTCCCGCGAGGACCCCGTCGAACCACGCGCGTGACACCTGACGCAGCGGCGCCGACCCGGGAAGGACGGGCACGAGGCCGGCCCCCATCGGCGCGGCCTCGAGGGCGGAGAGGAAACCGGAGACGTAGGCGCCCTCGGCCTCGGTCAGCACGGGCGTGCCGCCCGCCGCGATGCCCGCGGTGGCGAGCACGTCGCGGGCGACGCCGGGCTGCGGCATCCGCTGCTCGCTCGTGGAATCCTGGCTCGCCGTCGGCGGCGGGCCGACTCGGCGGAGCGAGACCGCGGCGAACTTGAACTCCGGCTGCAGCGAGGCCGCATCGACGGCGTCACTCGTCACAGCGTTCACCGTGAGGTACTCGCCGTGCTCGTCGTTCCAGTGGAACGGCGCGAAGCATCCGCCGGGCTGGACCCGGTCGGTGAGCACCGCCGGCAGCACGACGCGCCCGCGACGCGAGGCGATCTCGACGAGGTCTCCGGCGGCGATGCCCTGCGCCTCGGCATCCTGCGGATGGATCTCGACGAAGGGATCGGGGTTCAGGCGCATGAGCTTGCCGACCTTGCCGGTCTTCGTCATGGTGTGCCACTGGTGCTGCAAGCGGCCCGTGTTGAGGATCCAGGGGAAGTCGTCGTCGGGGAGCTCGCTCGGCCCGAGGTGCGGGCGGGCGAAGAACTGGGCACGACGCGATGGGGTCGCGAACGCCAGCCGGGGCACGCTGCCGTCCGCGTGGCGGTGCAGGCTCTGGCTGACGCCGTCGTTGACGTAGCGGATCGGATGCCGGTCCTCGACATCACCGGCGGGCGCCGGCCACTGCACCGGTCCTCGGCGGAGGCGGTCGTAGCTGACGCCGCGGACGTCCCACCCTGTCTGCGGGTTCCAGAAGCGGCGGATCTCGTCGAAGACCTCCTCGGCGCTTCCGAACGCGAATCCCTCGGCGAAGCCCATCGCCTGCGCGACGCGGCAGATGGTGAGCCAGTCCGGCAGCGCATCGCCCGGCGCCTCGGTCGCCCGCTGCACGAGGGTCATCGTGCGGTCGCTGTTGACCATCACGCCCTCCGACTCGACCCACAGGGTCGCGGGCAGCAGGATGTCGGCGTACGCGTTGGTCGCGGTCTCGGTGAACACGTCCTGGACGATCACGAGCTCGGCCGCCTCGAGCCCCGCGATCACCGAGGCGCGGTTCGCGACGGACGCCACCGGGTTGGTGCAGATGATCCACGCGGCCTTGATCTCGCCGGCCGCCATCGACCGGTACATGTCGATCGTGCCGGTTCCGGCCTCGTCGCGGATCGTCCCGGGGGCGAGACCCCAGACGTCCTCGACGAAGGCCCGGTCCGCGGGGTTGAAGACCGCCCGCTGACCGGGGAGCCCCGGACCCATGTACCCCATCTCACGGCCGCCCATGGCGTTCGGCTGCCCCGTGAGCGAGAACGGGCCGCTGCCCGGCCGGCAGATCGCGCCCGTCGCCAGGTGCAGGTTGCAGATCGCGTTCGTGTGCCAGGTGCCCTGCGTGGACTGGTTGAGACCCATCGTCCAGAGCGTCATCCACTCCCCGGCCTCGGCGATCCACCGGGCGGCGGTGCGGATGTCGTCCTCTGCGAGGCCGGTGACCTCGGCGACCCGCGCCGGATCGTACTCGGCGAGGAACTCCGGCATCCCGTCCCAGCCGTCGGTGTGGGCGGCGATGAAGTCCGTGTCGATGCTCCCGTCCGTCACCAGGAGGTGGAGCAGGCCGTTGAGAAGGGCCAGGTCGGTGCCGGGCGCGATCGGCAGATAGAGGTCGGCGCGATCGGCGGTCGCGGTTCGCCGGGGGTCGACGACGATGAGCTTCGCGCCCTGCTTGAGACGGTCGGCCATCCGGAGGAACAGGATCGGGTGGCAGTCGGCCATGTTCGAGCCGATGACGAAGAAGAGGTCGGCGCGGTCGATGTCCTCGTACGACCCGGGCGGACCGTCGGCGCCGAGGGACTGCTTGTAGCCGGTGCCGGCCGAGGCCATGCACAGGCGTGAATTGGACTCGATGTGCAGGCCGCGCAGGTAGCCCTTGACGAGCTTGTTGGAGAGGTACTGCGCCTCGATGGACATCTGGCCCGAGACGTAGACGGCCACCGAATCGGGGCCGTGCTCGTCCACGATGGCCCGCAGCCGCGCACCGGCCTCGGCGATGGCCGTGTCGATCGGGGCGGGCACGGCGGCCTCACCGCGGGCCGGGCGGATGTAGGCCGTGGACATGCGTCCCGGCGCGTGCATCAGGTCGACGTGCGTCGCGCCCTTCGTGCAGAGGCGGCCGGCGTTCGCCGGGTGAGCCTTGTCGCCGACGGTCTTGGTGACGGTGGACCCGTCGCCCGACTCCGAGGGCCCGGTGGAGACCGTGATCCCGCAGCCGACGCCGCAGTACGAGCACACCGTGCGCACGTCGGTCGGCGGCGCGCTGACGCGCGGCTCCGACGTCTGTGCGATGGTGCCCATGCCCCGATGATCCCCGAGGCATGTTCCACCCGGTCGTGCCGGGTGTTACCGGCGGATCACATCGGGCTCACGCTGTGCCGAGAGCGGCTGTGAGCCCCCGCGACGGCTCAGTCCTGCTGATCGGCGTCGCCCTGCTCAGCATCGCCCTGCTCGGCGTCCTCGTCGCCGTCGTCGCCCGCGAGGTCTTCGAAGAGACCGGGAGGCGGCGTCACCACGACACGACCGGCCGGGATGTCGACCTCAGGCACGATCGCCTTGACGAACGGGACGAGCACCTCGCGCGCCTCGGCGTGGGCGTCCGTCGAACTCATGCGCACGATCAGCAGATCCTGAGCGGGCATGTGATCGACACGGATGACGCGGCCGACGGTCTGGCCATCACGCACCACGTCGAGGCCGACGAGCTGGTGATCGAACCACGCGTCCTCCTCGGCGGGAGCGGACTGCGTGTCCTGATCGATCCAGAGGATCGCGCGGATCAGCTCTTCGGCGGCATCGCGGTCATCGACTCCGTCGAAGAATGCCACCGGGTGGCTGTTCATCCACCGGAACTCGCGCACCGTGAGCGACTTGCCGTGCCACGGAGAGGACTCCGGCACCTGCAGCGTGAAGGTGGCGCCCGGCGCGAAGCGACCGGCGGGATCGTCGGTGTAGAGCTCGAGCTTGATCGCGCCCTTGAGGCCGTGGGCCTTGACGAGGCGCCCGACGCGCAGCTGCGTCTTGCCGGACGGCGGGGCAGCCGTGTCCTTCGGTGAAGACTCCGGGTTCACGCCCGAGTCCTCCGTTTCGCCTGCCACCTCAGTCGTCCGCGACGTCGACGCGGACGCGCCGGCCGTCGGCGAGCGCGCTGATGAGGGTGCGCAGGGCTTTGGCCGTGCGGCCGCCGCGCCCGATCACGCGACCCCGGTCGTCGGGGTGGACGTGCACCTCGAGCACGTCGCCGCGAGGCGACGTGGACGAGTCGATGCGCACGGCGTCAGGGTGATCGACGATCGCCTTGACGACATGCTCGAGCGCGGCAGCCAGCAACGGACTACGCTTCGGTCGACTCGGCGGCCGGCTCGGCAGCCTCGTCAGCGGAGGTCTCGGCCGGAGCCTCCACCTTCTTCTCGACCTTGGGCTTGACGACCGACTTCTTGGCGGCGTCGATCTCGAACGGCTCCTTCGGCGCGGCGACGCGCACGGTGGAGACGGCGTTCTTGTCGCCCTTGAACTGGCCCCAGTCGCCGGTCAGCTTGAGGAGCGCGAGAACCTGCTCTGTCGGCTGGGCGCCGACGCTGAGCCAGTACTGCGCACGCTCGGAGTCGACCTCGATGAACGAGGGCTCCTCGGTGGGGTGGTACTTGCCGATCTCCTCGATGACACGACCATCGCGCTTGGTGCGCGAGTCGGCGACGACGATGCGGTAGTACGGCGCGCGGATCTTGCCCAGGCGCTTGAGACGAATCTTGACAGCCACGATTCTCCTGAATTGTGTGTAGAGGTACGAACCGATCGCCTGGAGAGTGGGGTGCACACCCGGCGGAAGCTCAGAGGAGGACCTACCTGCTGGATAGAGGGTCGAGCAGGTGATCCGACCCTCTATTCTGCCAGATGACAGCGTGCGCTGCGAACCGACCGGCTCCGGGGCATCCGCGTGGCAAACTGTGCCAATGACGGTGCCCTTCGCGACCTCCGCCCGTTCCTCGGTAGGCCTCGAGTGGGAGCTGATGCTCGCGGACGGTGAGACCGGCGATCTCGCGCCCCGTGCGCCCGAGATCCTCGAGGAGCTCGAAGAGCTCACCAGCCACGAGCGCTACACGATCACCGGCGAGCTCCTCACCAACACGGTCGAGGTCACGAGTGGGGTCGGCGACACCGTCGCGGCCGCGACGGACGACATCGCCGACGCGATCGCGGCGCTCCGCACGGCGACCACCCCGCGGGACATCGAGCTGCTCTGTGCGGGGAGCCACCCCTTCGCCCAGTGGTTCGACCAGCGCGTCACCGACAAGACCCGGTACCACAAGCTCATCCAGCGCACGCAGTGGTGGGGCCGCAACATGATGATCTGGGGCATCCACGTGCACGTCGGCGTCGACGACGTCAACAAGGTGTTCCCGATCATCAACGCCCTCGCCGCCTTTCTCCCCCATCTGCAGGCGCTCTCCGCGTCGAGCCCGTTCTGGGCCGGAGAGCGCACGGGGTACGCGTCGAACCGGTCACTGGTGTTCCAGCAGCTCCCGACGGCCGGACTCCCCTGGCCGCTCGACGACTGGAGCCAGTTCGAGGGGTATCTGGACGACCTCGTGGGCACCGGGGTCCTGGAGGACGCCACCGAGGTGCGCTGGGACATCCGCCCGGCTCCCCGCTGGGGAACGATCGAGGTCCGCGCGTGCGACGGCATGTCGACGCTTCCCGAGCTCGCCGCGGTGGCGGCGCTGGTCCAAGTGCTCGTCGAGCACTTCTCGCGCCAGCTCGACGAGGGCCGGGAGCTGCTGACCCTCCAGCCCTGGTTCGTGCGGGAGAACAAGTGGCGCGCCGCCCGGTACGGGCTCGAGGCACGGGTGATCGTCGACCGCGAAGGCACCCAGGTCCCGGTGACCGAGCACCTGCGTCAGGTGCTCGAGGAGCTCGGCGACATCGCGGTGGAGCTCAAGTGCGCGCGGGAGCTGTCCGGCATCGCCACCACGCTCGACCAGGGTGCCAGCTATGAGCGCCAGCTGCTCGTGGCGGACGCCGCGGACGGCGATCTGCGCGAGGTCGTGAAGCACCTCATCCGCGAGTTCCGCTCGGGGCCGACGCTGCGCGAGCACCTCTCCACGCTCGGGCACTGACGCGCGGACGAGGGCTCAGCGCGCAGCGGCCGGGTCCGGACGCGCCGCGCGGATCAGCCCTTGCCGAGGAGCTTCTGCAGCTCGGCGAGGTCGGCCTCGTTGGGAGCGCCCTTTGCGCCGCCGCCCAGGCCGAAGCCCGAGCCGGTGGGAACGACCGGCGCGGCAGCGATGCCGGCGTTCTCCGCGGCGCGCTTGGCCGGATTGCCCGAGCGCGAGCCCTTCGCCTTGGGCTGCTTGCCGCGCTTCGCGGAGGCACCGGGACGCGCACCGGGCATGGGACCCATGCCGGGGATGTTCGGCATGCCGCCGCGTGCGACGGTCTTCATCATCTTCGCCGCCTGGTCGAACCGCTGCACGAGCTGGTTCACGTCGGTGACCGTCATGCCGGCACCGCGGGCGATGCGCAGCCGCCGGGAGCCGTTGAGCACCTTGGGGTTGCGCCGCTCCCCCGGGGTCATCGACCGGATGATCGCCTCGGTGCGATCGATCTCGCGCTCGTCGAAGTTCTCGAGCTGGTCCTTCATCGACCCCATGCCCGGGAGCATCCCGAGCATCTTCTTCATGGAGCCCATCTTCTTCATCTGCTGCATCTGCTCGAGGAAGTCCTCCAGCGTGAAGGTCTCCGTCGCGAGCTTCTCGGCCATCTTCATGGCCTCGTCCTCGTCGAAGGCCTGCTGCGCCTGCTCGATGAGGGTCAGGATGTCGCCGAGGTCGAGGATGCGGCTCGCCATGCGGTCGGGGTGGAACGCCTCGAGATCGTCGAGCCCTTCTCCCGTCGACGCGAAGATGATCGGACGGCCCGTGATGCTCGTGACCGAGAGGGCCGCGCCGCCCTTCGAGTCGCCGTCGAGCTTGGAGAGCACGACACCGGTGAAGTCGACGCCTTCCTGGAAGGCCTTCGCCGTGTTGACGGCATCCTGGCCGCTCATCGCATCGATGACGAACAGCACCTCGTCGGGGTCCGTCGCCCTGCGGATGTCGGCGGCCTGCTTCATGAGCTCGGCATCGACGCCGAGTCGACCCGCGGTGTCGATGATGACGATGTCGTGCTGCTGCCGGCGGGCGTGCTCCACGCCGTCGCGCGCGACCCGCACAGGGTCTCCCACGCCGTTGCCCGGCTCCGGCGCGTAGATCGCGGCACCGGCGCGCTCGGCCACGACCTGGAGCTGGTTCACCGCGTTGGGGCGCTGGAGGTCGGCGGCGATGAGGAGCGGCGTGTGGCCGTCCTTCTCGAGCATCCTCGCGAGCTTGCCGGCGAACGTCGTCTTGCCCGAGCCCTGGAGGCCCGCGAGCATGATCACCGTGGGCGGGTTCTTGGCGAACTGCAGCCGACGCTGCTGTCCGCCCAGGATCGCGACGAGCTCCTCGTTGACGATCTGCACGACCTGCTGCGCCGGGTTCAGCGCGCGGTTCACCTCGTCGCCGAGTGCGCGCTCGCGCACCTTCGCGGTGAACTCCTTGACGACGGGCAGCGCCACGTCGGCGTCGAGCAGTGCGCGGCGGATCTCGCGGACCGTTCCGTCGACATCCGCGGGCGTCAGCTGCCCCTTCTTGCGGAGGTTGCGGAAGGTCTCGGTAAGCCGGTCTGAGAGGGTGCCGAAAGTCGCCATGATCCCCCGATTCTACGCGAGCGGATGCCGCCTCCCGCCGCCTGCTCGCACTCAGGCGACAGCGACGCCGAGCGCAGCCCGGAGCTGCTCCTTCGCCCGCTGGTACCTGCTTCGCGCCGTCGAGTCGGGGATGCCGAGCAGGTCGGCGGCCTGGACGAGCGTGAGCCGCTCCCAATGGACGAGCCGCACGAGCTCCGCGAGGTCGGGCTCGAGCCGGCCGATCGCGTCGCGGACCTCGATGCCCGCGTCGGCGGGCGGGGCTGCCGCATCCGTCGCCGCGTGGCCGCGGATGCGATCGGACAGCGCCCACCGTCGGCGCTCCCCGCGTGCGTGGTTCAGCAGCGTGCCGCGCGCGATGCCGAACAGCCACATGCGGGCCTGCTCGGGGTCCCTCGGAAGGTCGCCGACCCGCCGCCACGCGATCACCATGGTCTCGCCGAGCAGGTCGGGAGCGTCGCCTGGCCCGACCCGGCGCTGCAGGTAGGCGAGCAGATCGGCGGATGCCGCGGCCAGCGCCTGGGTGAGACGATCGTCGCCGCGGCTCACGAACCGGCACCCGCCGGGTAGGGCTCACCGTCGACGTCGAAGCACTGGATCTGCCCGTTGCGCTCGCTGTCGACGAGGCCAGGATCGGGGATCGTGAAGCCGACGTCCCTCAGCGCCTGAGTCTCGAGGTCGCTCACGACGAGGTCCCACGCGATCCACTCGTCCACCCAGGCGTTGTGCGCCATCTCCTCAGCGCGCTCCGTCGGCGACAGCTCCGCCAGCTGCGCCTCGAGTGCGGCTTGCTCCTCGGCCGTCCTCATCGCGGCGTAGTGCTCCCGCTTCTGAGGGAGGAGCGCCTGCGCTTCTGCGACGACATCAGCCGTGCGGTACCACTCTTCGAGGGCGCGGTTGACCTCGGCGACGTACGTCGGGTCAGCGCCGCCCCGGTACTCCGAGAACCGCAGTTCGCAGTCGAGCCCGTTCGGCATGGTGAACGACACCGCGCCCACGGGCTCCTGCACCCACGGGATCCAACGGAACCCGTCCGTCGCGGTCGCGACGCCGGCACCTCCCACGAGCACGATCGCGAGGGCGCCCGAGAGAGCAGCGATCCGTCGCCGCCGGCGGGGCGGCACCTCTCGGCGCGCCGCGCCGATCATCGCCTCCAGGTCGGACTCGGTCGCTGCCCGGGCGGCCGGCGCGGAGCGATCGAGCAGATCGTCGAGCGGATCGCGGGTCATGGTGCCTCCATCGTCGGGGTGGTGTCACTCCGTACGTGTCCGGCATCCGGCGTTTCGTCCGCGCTACTCCGGCCCGAGTTCCTGGAAGAGCGTCAACTGGAGCCCGGCCGGACCGCGCAGCCGCGCGTTGACCGAGCGCCAGGGCGTCTCGCGAGCGGATGCCTCGACCTCGGCCCCGCCCGCCTCGAGCTGTGCGACCATCGCCGCGGTGTCGTCGACCTCGAGCCCCAGGCGGATGCGATCGCTCGTGCCGCCGGCGGTCTCGACCGCATCGATGAACCTCACCTGCGCCGCATTGGCGATCTCGAGCGTCGCGCGTCCGGCGTCGAGGATGGCGACGCGCGCGCCGCCCTCGGCCTCGTAGGCCTCGGCCTGCGGCATGCCCACCACATCGCGGTAGAACGCGAGCGCCTCGTCGAACTCGGATGCCTGCACGACGACGCGCAGCTGGCGGACGGTGCCGGACGGCCCGATCCCCGAGGTGACCGCGGCGGCATCGGCCGCCCGGGCGAGGAACCGGTCGAGCGATGTCACCCCGGCGCCGTCGTGGGCCCACGCCTCCACCGCCGCGAGCACCGCCCCGCCCCACGCCGCACCGGCGACCTCGGCGTGGAGCCGGTCCGCTCCGCCGCGTGCCAGTCGCTCGGCCACCGCCCGCGCGATCCGGGAGCGCCGCATCGCGGCCTCGCGTGCGAGCTCGGCGTCGAGGCCCATCGCGGTGGCGTTCACCGCGGCGAGCGCGAGGCTGTCCGGGGCGAAGCCCTTCCCGATCTCGAGAACCCCCGCGCGGACCGAGGCCGCGGCGTCCGCGTCCTCATCGGCGGAGAGGCGCCGCTCGAGCCCCGCCAGCCGCTCATCGAGGCCCGCCCACAGGATGTCGGACTTGGAGGCGAAGTAGTTGAAGAAGCTCGACCGGCTCACACCGGCCCGGCGCGTGATGTCGGCGATGGAGGTCGCCTCGAAGCCCTGCTCCAGGAACAGCTCGCACGCGGCCTCGGCCAGAGTCTCCCTCGACGAGGCTTTGGGCCTTCCCACGCGTCCGGTGCTGCTCATCCCCCACACGCTAGCGCGGCGTTGCGTGCGGTCGACACTGGCGTAATGTTGCACTCGATCCATCAATCGCCACAAGCGGAGGAGCATCATGCTCGAGATCCAGACGGTCGGCCTCTCCCCGGACTACGTGCCCTTTCTCGACGGCTGGGCGCTGCAGCGCAGCGTGCATGCCGACGTGGTCGCCGGAACGCACGCCGACACGCTGCTGCTCCTCGAGCACGAGGCGGTCTACACCGCAGGCGCTCGCACCGCGCGGCACGAGCGTCCGACCGACGGCACGCCCGTGGTGGATGTGGATCGCGGCGGCAAGATCACCTGGCACGGACCCGGTCAGCTCGTCGGCTATCCCATCGTCCGGCTGGCCGAGCCCGTCGACGTGGTCGCCCACGTCCGGCGCATCGAGCATCTGCTGATCGAGGCGCTGCAGGAGCACGACGTCGACGGGTACCGCGTCGAAGGCCGCAGCGGCGTCTGGGTGCGGCGCCCCCTCGGCGAGGACAAGATCGCCGCGATCGGCGTGCGCGTCCAGCGCGGCGTCACGATGCACGGCTTCGCCCTGAACTGCGACAACTCGCTCGCCGGGTTCCGCGGCATCATCCCGTGCGGGATCACCGACGCCGGGGTCACCACGATCAGCGAGGTGGTCGGAGCGGATGTCGCGCCCGCCGACGTGCTCGACACCGTGTCCCGCGTCTTCGCCGCCGAGTTCGCCGGAGTCCCGGCATGAGCGCCTGCGGCACCCCTGCAGCTGCCCCCGCGAGCGGACCGGACGGGCGGAAGCTGCTGCGCCTCGAGGTGCGCAACGCCCAGACGCCGATCGAGCGCAAGCCCGAGTGGATCAAGACCAAGGCGAAGATGGGCCCGGAGTACCAGGCGCTCCATGCGCTCGTGAAGAAGGAGGAGCTGCACACCGTCTGCCAGGAGGCGGGCTGCCCCAACATCTACGAGTGCTGGGAGGACCGCGAGGCCACGTTCCTGATCGGCGGATCGCAGTGCACGCGTCGCTGCGACTTCTGCCAGATCGACACCGGGAAGCCCGCCGACTACGACATCGACGAGCCGCGACGGGTGGCCGAGAGCGTCGTGCGGATGCAGCTGCGCTACGCCACGGTGACCGGCGTCGCCAGGGACGACCTGCCCGACGGCGGCGCCTGGCTGCACGCCGAGACCGTCCGCCGCATCCACGCGGAGAACCCGCACACCGGGGTCGAGATCCTCGCCACCGACTTCAACGGCGACCCCGCCCTCCTCACCGAGGTCTTCGACAGCCGGCCCGAGGTCTTCGCGCACAACGTCGAGACCGTGCCCAGGATCTTCAAGCGGATCCGCCCGGCCTTCCGCTACGACCGGTCGCTGGGGGTGCTCACGCTGGCCAGGGATGCCGGACTCATCACCAAGTCGAACCTCATCCTGGGCATGGGCGAAGAGCCCGAAGAAGTCGTGCAGGCGCTCCAGGATCTTCGCGACGCCGGCACCGACATCATCACGATCACGCAGTACCTCCGGCCTTCGCCGCGGCATCTGCCGGTGGCCCGCTGGGTGAAGCCGCAGGAGTTCGTCGAGTTCAAGGAGGAGGCGCAGCGCATCGGGTTCCTCGGCGTCCTCGCCGGACCGCTCGTGCGCTCGTCCTATCGCGCCGGGCGGCTGTGGGCTCAGTCCATGGTCTCGAAGGGCCGGGACATCCCGCCCGAGCTCTCGCACCTCGCGCAGGACATCGCCCAGGACGGACTCACCTTCGCGCAAGCGGTCTGATCGGCGCCGCCGATCTAGGGCTTCGGCCAGATGTAGGGAAGGTCGTCGGGGACGTCCCCGAACAGCGGGCGGTAGAACTCCGGGTCCTTGCGCACGAGGTTCGAGCGGTGAGAGCGGTGGAAGTCCGGGTCTCCCAGCCACCGCGGCAGCTCGAGCTCGTCCTCCGGCACTCCATCGACGTCGGGCACGAATTCGAGCAGCTGCGCGCGAACGGTGTCGGCCCGCCCGAGGGCGGTCCAGGCATCCGTCATCGCGAGCCCGTAGGCCACCAGAGCCGGCAGCCGGCCGGCCCACATCTTCGCCGCCGGATGGTGCCGCCAGCCGTAGTCGGGGATCGTGTTGGCTCTCAGCAGCTGCAGCGTCTCGACGCGCTGCTTGCCCAGTCGCAGCGGGTCGAGCGCGGCCGCCGACTCGCGGAAGGACGGAAAGGGCAGGAAGGTCTGCACCCGGTCACTCGGCGCTGGTCACCGACAGGACTGCAGCCTCGGAGTCGAGGTTGACCAGGAGGACGTCGTCCGTCGCATCCGGATCGAGGGCGTACTCGAGCACCGCGAACGGGTCGGCGCCGCCGTGCTCGTCGGCGAGGATCGTCATGCTCATGAACTGGAGGGAGCGGATCACGTCGATCTGCACGTCGCCCGAGATGTCGACGAGCAGGGCTTCGAGCTCGTCGCCGAGCGTCTGCTGCTGCTGCAGGATGTACTCGGTCACCTCGCTCGTGCGGTCGTTGAGCTCGTCCACCATCGCATTGCGGGCCACGCGGTCGATCGTCTCGATGGATGCGATCAGTCCCGCCGCCACGTCCAGCGCGGCCTCGGAGACGTCCTCCTGGTCGGGCGCGGTCAGATCGACCGTGACGGACTGGTCTCCCAGTTCGACGTTCTCGGACCAGAAGATCGATCCGTCCGGCCCGGACTCGAGGAGTCCGAAGTAGTCGTGCTCGATCGCCATGACCCCATGAAACCAGCCTCGACGCCCAGACGGTACCCCTCAGCGCGAGTCGCGCGGATCCGTTACGTGCGCGACATGTCGGGGCGCGATTCAGTCGACGAGCGACGCCGCGAAAACGTGGGGGGTGAAGCCCGTCAGGTCGCCGATCCCCTCGCCCTGACCGAGCAGCTTCACGGGGATGCCGGTGCGCTCCTGCACCGCGAGGACGAAGCCGCCGCGGGCGGAGCCGTCGAGCTTCGTGAGCACGAGGCCGGTCACGCCGGCGTGCTCGAGGAACGCCTGCGCCTGCAGCACGCCGTTCTGGCCGGTCGTGGCGTCGAGCACGAGCAGGACCTCGCTGATCGGCGCCTGCTTCTCGATGACGCGCCGGATCTTGCCGAGCTCGTCCATGAGCCCGCCCTTGGTGTGCAGGCGGCCTGCGGTGTCGACCAGCACGATCTCGGTGCCTGTCTGCT
This sequence comes from Microbacterium sp. CFBP9034, assembly GCF_034045255.1. Taxonomy (NCBI): domain Bacteria; kingdom Bacillati; phylum Actinomycetota; class Actinomycetes; order Micrococcales; family Microbacteriaceae; genus Microbacterium; species Microbacterium sp. CFBP9034. Next base: position 1,814,266 of record NZ_JAXCWC010000001.1, on the reverse strand, counting down.
TCGCGTACTCGATGGTCTGGAAGGCGACGGATGCCGGATCCTGCCCTTCCTGCTGGGGCCGGACGATCGCGGCTCCGCCTCGTTCGGCCCACGTGGCGAGCTGATCGACCGCGGCGGCGCGGAACGTGTCGGCGGCTCCCACCACGACGGTGCGTCCGTAGCGCTGCAGGAACTTCGCGAACTTGCCGATCGTGGTCGTCTTGCCGACGCCGTTGACCCCGACGACGAGCACGACGGCGGGACGCTCCGTGAGCCGCAGCGTCGTGTCGAACTTGGCGAAGTGCTCCTCGAGGGTCTCCTTCAACATGCGCTGAAGGTCCTTGGGGTCGGTGGTGCGGAACCGCTCCACCTTCTCGCGCAGCTCTTCGACGATGCGCTCCGAGATGTCGGGGCCGAAGTCCGCCGTGAGCAGCGCCGTCTCGAGGTCGTCCCACGTGGTCTCGTCGATCGTGGGCTTGACGAACATGCCGCGCAGCGCGCGACCCAGCGACCAGGAGCTCTCAGCCATGCATCCAGCCTAGGCGGGCAGCGTGCGCGCCTCGCACCCGGTCGGCGATCACTCGTCTTCGGGCCACCGCACCATGATGCGGGCGTGATCGTCTACGAACTCCCTGTACTCCGTCACCGCATCTCCGCCCGGAGGGCAGAGGACTCCAAGGAGCAATCCCGCCGCCATCTCTCCGAAGCCGCGCGCCGCCAGAACAACCGTTCCCTCCTCGGAGGCACCGTGCCAAACGCGGAAGTCCATGGTCGCGGTCTCATCCTCCTGCCAGAGCGCGTCATCGGTCGCAACCGCCCCCATTGTGTCGATGTCCGCGCTCGAGGGCGACTCCACCACACTCCGCGCAAGTATCGTGTCCGAGATCACGCGATCGTTCTCGGGCACCTCCTCTTGTGTGAGTCCGCTGACCTCCATCAGGATGCTGCACCCGTTCTCCGTGTCGAAGATCTCGCGAACAGGTGGTTGGTCGTCAGACACGCTCTCCTCGAATCGTTCGTCGCCATCCGGGAACGGAGGAACCCATCCCATGAGCCAAGACCCGGTGACCTGCTCCTCCTCTGCGCCGAAGCCAAGATCGATAGGTTCGGGGGTGGGGGCGGGGTCGACGCGCGTCGATGAGGGCGGCGGGACAGACTTAGTCGCCTCCGCCATCCCGCCAGCGGGGTCACCGGCTGTGGCAGTGCACCCCGAACTCATGAGGACCGCGGCACAGGCGAGCACAGCGCAGTCCCACCGCCGCTTCACTCCGCCACCACGACCCGGAGGTGGCTCTCCGCAAGCCGGCCGAACTCGTTCGATGCGTCCACGCCCGCGGGGCACGCCAGCGATACGGTGATCCCGCCGCCACGAGTGCCGAACATCCGCGTCGCCTGGACGATGGTTCGTCCGTCGGGAAACGTTCCGCCGATGATGCGGGCTTCCACCGCTCCCTCACCCGGTTCGGTGCCGAATGCGAAGTCGCCGGCGCTGGCAGCGATGGAGGCGATGTCCTCCGGAGTCGGGGTGCCCGTCGCGAGTGTGGCGAGCATCTGATCAGATGCGGCGCGGTCGTCCTGGGTGTAGTCGAGATCGAAGATCTGGCCCTGGTAGAAGTGGATCTCGCACGCGGTCGCCGTCTCCGTATACGACCACGAACCTGCGCCGTCGTCCGCCGCGAGCACGGCAAAGCCCTCATCGACCGCGAACGGGTCCGCCCATCCGATCTGCCATTCAGGCTTGACGCTGTCTTCGGTGTTCCCGAACGCGAGGTCGACCAGGTCCTCCTCCGCCGGCTCGACCGTCGGGGAGCTGGATGGCGTCGAGTCCGGCGTCTTCGACGGCTTCGAGGTCGACGCACTGGGCGTCGCCGCCGAGTTCGAGGCGGGCGAACAGGCGGAGAGCAGGACAGCAGTCACGGCGAGGGCGATCACGCTCACGCGCCGTTGCGCGGCGAGGTTCATGGCGCAACCGTAGTGCGAGTGCCGCAAAAGCGATATAGGCAGATCAGGCCTGGATTTCAGCTGGCGGCGCGCTCCCCGAGCCGCTGTCCGACCACGGCCGAGACGCCGTCCTGACGCATCGACACGCCGTACAGCGCGTCGGCGATCTCCATGGTGCGCTTCTGGTGCGTGATCACGATGAGCTGACTCGACTCGCGCAGCTGCTCGAAGACGCCGAGCAGGCGGCCGAGGTTCGCGTCGTCGAGCGCCGCCTCCACCTCGTCGAGGATGTAGAACGGGCTCGGCCGCGCCTTGAAGATGGCCGTGAGCAGTGCGACGGCGGCCAGCGACCGCTCCCCTCCCGACAGCAGCGAGAGCCGCTCGATCTTCTTGCCGACGGGACGCACCGCGACTTCGATCCCCGTCGTGAGCGGCTCGTCCGGGTTGGTGAGCGAGATGCTCCCCGAACCGCCCGGGAAGAGGATCGGGAAGACCTCGCCGAACGCCGTGCGGGTGTCCTCGAACGCGGCGAGGAAGATCACCTGCATCCGCTCGTCGAGCTCGTCGATGATCGTGATCAGGTCCTTGCGGGTCTGGGCGAGGTCGGCGAGCTGCTCGGTGAGGAATCTGTGGCGCTGCTCGAGCGCGGCGAACTCCTCCAGGGCCAGCGGGTTCACGCGCCCCAGCTGGCCGAGCTTGCGTTCCGCGTCCTGCAGGCGGCGCCGCTGCTGGGCGCGATCGTACGGAACGGATGCCTCGGCCCCGGCATCCTGCCCGTCAGTCGCGTCGGCGACGGGAACCGGCTGATCGGGACCATATTCCGAAACGAGAATGTCTTCGTCGAGCCCGAGCTCGGAGGAGACGCGTTCGAGGATCCCCGACACGTGCAGGCGCTTCTCGTGGATCTGCAGCTCGAGGCTGTGCACGCTCTCGGTGAGCCCCGCCAGCCGTTCGCGGGCAACCGACTCCCGGGCGCGCAGGTCGGTGAGCTCGGCGGTCAGCGCGGTGCGCTCGGCCTCGGCCCGGACGAGCTCGAGGCGCGCCTGCACGAGCGAGCGCTCCAGCGAGTCGAGCACCGCCGGCAGCTGCGCCGCGACAGCCGCAGCGGTCTCGCGCTGCGCGCGTCGGACGACCGACCGCCGGGCGGCTTCGGCCGCGGCATCCCGTTCCCGCTCGCGCTGACGCTCGAGGCCGGCGACCCGCGCCTCGCCCGCGCGGATGCGCTCCTTCAGCGTCTCGACGTCGAGGCGAGCGCGCATCTCGGCATCGCGCGCGGACTCGAGCGCGGCGAGCATGCCCTCACGTGCGGAGGCGTCGAGCATCGGCCGCGGAGCCTCGAGGGCCGACCTCAGTTGGTCTTCCGCCGACCGTGCCGAGCCCTCTGCTTCCTCGACCGCGGTGGCGGCCTGCGCGAGTCCGGCTGCCAGGCGCTCGCACTCGGCCACGGCCGCTTCATGCCGCACGGTGGCGCGGTTGACCTGCTCGGTGTGGGCGGCCAGTGCGGCGTCGTGCTCGCGGAGCGTGGTCAGCGCCGCCTTGGTGCGCTGACGGCCCGACTCCAGGGTGCCCGCGGCCTCGGCCAGCGCCTCCCGCAGCGAGTCGGCGACCACGGCGATCTCGTCGCGGCGCTCGGAGGCGGCATCCCGTTCCGCCGCCAGTTCGAGGCGGGAGCGGCCCTGCCCGGTGCCGGCGCGGACGGTGAACTCGGTGACGACCTCTCCCGAGCGCGTGACGATCGTGACGGGCCCTCCCACGTCGGCCGCCGCCAGCGCCGGACCGGCCGCAAGGGCGGCATCGAAGTCGTCCGCGACGACCACGTAGGACAGGATGCCGAGCACGCCCTCGGGCGCCGAGACGACGTCGCGGGCAGGAGTGATCCCGTCGAGTGCGGGGAACGACGGGCGCGACGACCCGGCGTCGGCGATCGCGATGTCGACGGCGCCGAGGTCGCCGTCACGCGCGAGCCGCGCCGTGGCGACGGCGTGTGCGCGCGTCTCGACGAGGATCCCCTCGACGAGCGGGCCGAGGGCGCCGGCGATGGCGGCCTCGTAGCCGGCGGTGATCTTGACGGAGTCCCCGAGCAGGCCTCGCACACCGGCGGCGCCGCGCGCGACGATCTCGGCGGCGGCGTTCCTCCCGCCGAGGGCGCGGCCGAGCGCCGAGGTCTGGGCGGTCAGCGCTTCGACCTCGCGCTCGGCGGCGTGCAGCCGCTCCCGCAGTGTGCCGACGTTCCCCTCGGCATCGTTCGCCTCGCGCTGCGCCCGCTCGTAGGCGCTCGCATACTCCGCGGAGGACCCTTCGGGGACGAGGTCGGGGTCGACCCCGGCCAGGATCTCCGCGGCCTCCGCGCGACGTGCGAGCGCGGCATCGAACGCGCGCTGCTGACGGTCGACGGCCGCGCGCACGGCGGCCAGCGCGGAGGCGGCGGCGTCCGCCGAGCCCTGCAGAGCCGTCAGGCGCATGTCGTGCTCGGAGACGAGCGCGCTCTGGGCGGCGATGTCGGTGTCGAGGGCATCGAGCTCGGCGCGGGCGCGGATCACCTGCCGCGACGCTTCGGCCGCGGCATCCTGAGCACCCCCCAGCCCGTCGCCGATCTCCTGGATCTCGGCGCGCGCTTCGTCGATCATCGCCTGGGAGACCGTGGTGAGCTCGATCCGCTCGTCGTCCTCGGCCTCGCCGAGCAGGGCGAGGCGCTGCCCCGCGAGCGCGTACAGGCTGCGAAGCCTCTCCTGGACCCGTTCCAAGCCGTAGGTCACCTGCCGCGCCTGGTCGACCGCCTCGGAGCGCTGCTCGGCCTCGAGCTGCTCCAGCCGCGCCCGGGCATTGTCGAGCTGATCCTGCAGCACCAGGCGTTCGCCGAGGCGCTCCTGCTCGCTCCTCGTGTGCGAGGCGAGCTCGGCGCGCAGCGCGACGACCTCGTCGGCGAAGAGCCGAGCCTTGGCGTCGCGGACCACGGCCGCGATCGTCGCCGCCTCCCGAGCGATCTCGGCCTGGCGCCCGAGCGGCTTGAGCTGTCGCCGCAGCTCGCCTGCCAGGTCGCTCAGGCGGGTGAGGTTCGCCTCCATCGCCTCGAGCTTGCGGAGGGTCTTCTCCTTGCGTCGTCGGTGCTTGAGAATCCCCGCCGCCTCTTCGATGAAGCCGCGGCGGTCCTCGGGCGAGGCCTGGAGCACGCTGTCGAGGCGCCCCTGTCCGACGATGACGTGCATCTCACGGCCGAGGCCGGAGTCGCTGAGCAGCTCCTGCACATCGAGCAGCCGGCAGACGTCCCCGTTGATCGCATACTCGCTGGCGCCGTTGCGGAACAGCGTCCGGCTGATGGTGACCTCGGAGTACTCGATCGGAAGCGCACCGTCGCTGTTGTCGATCGTCAGCTGCACCTCGGCCCGGCCGAGCGGACCGCGCGTCGCGGTTCCGGCGAAGATGACGTCCTCCATCTTGCCGCCGCGGAGGGTCTTCGCGCCCTGCTCCCCCATGACCCACGCCAGGGCGTCGACGACGTTCGACTTGCCCGAGCCGTTGGGGCCGACGATGCAGGTCACCCCCGGTTCGAGAGCGAACGTCGTGGGCTGGGCGAACGACTTGAACCCTTTGAGCGTCACGCTCTTCAGGTGCATCTGGTCGCCTCCGCGGTGTCGGCCTGCCACAGCCTGGGGACGCCCGACATTCCGGGCGTCCCCAGGCTACCGGAGGGCGAGGGCCCCGCCCGGAAGCACCGCCGGGTCAGGCTGCGTCGGCCTGCTTCGCCGCCTTGGCCGCCTTGGCCGCCTTGGCGAGGTTCCAGAAGACGCTGAAGGTGCCGAGCGCGGCGAAGAGCAGCGCGAACAGGATGTCGGGGGTCAGCTGCTCCCAGAGCTCGGGGTTGTCGGTCACGTTGAGCACGTACAGGTCCCAGAACTCCGCGGAGCCGATGGCCGTGAGCAGGTCGATCTCCAGGAACGTCGCCAGATCGGCGGCGATTCCGGCCAGGAAGGCGAGCACCAGGGTGACGAGGGTCACGACGATCGTCGCGGCGATGCCGACCGCGCCGATGCGGCCACCCGACCCACGGCGATAGAGCCAGGCCGCGCCGACCGCCACGCCGAACGCGACGATCGCGCTCATGAAGCCGAGCTGCCAGATGATCGTCCAGGCGAGCACGCCTGCCGGGATGATGAGCAGAGACAGCAGGATGCCGCGACCCACGCGCTCGGGACCGGGCTCCGGAGCGGAGATCCCTGTCTCCGGCGCCTCGTCGCCCGCGTCGGGTGCCGCCGGTGCCTTCGATTCGCTGTCGACGACGGCGGTCTCTGCGGGCACGATCGCGACGGCGTCCGTCGCGTTCGGGGCGGACTCGGCGGTGGGTTCGGTGGACTCTGCCAAGGGGTTCTCTCTTCTGCGATCGGAGCCCGGCTGACTCCAGGCGACGGCACAACGTACCAGAGCGCCGCGACCCGCTCCGGACACTGTCCACAGGGTCGTGCGGCGCGCGCGACACGCCCGTCGTCCGCCGAATCTGCGAAAACGCTTGACGTCGCATCCGAATCCGCGCTAGTGTCACTCTCCGCGTCCGAAGTTGAGAAAGGAGGTCCCCGAAATGATGCACATGAACACCACTGGAGTCGTCGCCCCAACCGGCGAAGCGGCTCGTGTTTCTGCGCCGGGGACCCGCTCCTTCGGCACGTTCCAGAACGCCTGCGTTCACACCGCCGGCTGACCCCCGCAGGGGAGAACTCTGCCCTCTCGAGGGCATGATCCTCCTGCGCCGCCCCGTTCCCGGGTGCTGAGCGCATCTCCCTGCCGTCATCCCCGTCGTGCTGCGGCACGGCATCCCCCGCCCGACCCCGCGTGGTCCGGGCATCCGCCTCCCATCCATCCGGAAGAGAACCATCATGAGTACAATCCACGCGCCGCAGCGCACGTCGGGCATCCCCGATACGCTGCGGCTTCAGAGCCGCGACCCCCGCACCTCGCTCGCCGACCGCATCGCCCTTCACATCGGGCTGCGGCTGCTGATCTGGGGGACGAGGACCCCGCGACTCACCGACGATCGCGAGCGGCACGCTCGTGCGCACCGTGCCCACGCCGCCACCGCGACCCGCGAGCACGGCTACCTCCGCGAGGCACTCCTCGCGCCCCGGCCGTGACGGCCACCGGGGTCCGTCGCCCCACGAATCGGGCGACGGACCCCCACCCTCCACTTCCCCCGCATACCGAAGGACGCACGATCATGAACACCCTGACCGACATCGAGTTCCGCCCGCTGGTGGTACCGGAATCGATCGACGCACCCGATGCCTCCGACTTCATCGAGATGGTCCGCGTGCGCAACGACATCTACCGCGAGATCTCCGGCCACGGCGATCACAGCATCGTCGCCGACGAACTGCTCCCGCACTTCAAGCCCAACGATTACGAACAGCGCAACATGTGGGTGGTCGTCGACGACGGGGCGATCATCGGGCGGGCCGCCGTCGACTTCCCGCTCGAGGACGGGTCGAAGGTGGCCTTCTGGCTCATCGAGCTGCTCCGCGACAGCTGGGGCCGCGGCATCGGCTCCGCCGCCTACGAGCTGATCGAGCGCACGGCTCGCGAGAACGGCCGCAGCGTGCTGCAGTCGTGGGCCGAGCACCCCGCCGCACCTGGCCCGACGCTCACGCCGCCGACCGGATTCGGAGAGATCCCCGAGGATCATGCAGCCCGGTTCTTCCAGCACCACGGGTACACGCTCGAGCAGGTCGAGCGCAACAGCGCGTTCGATCTGACGGCACCGTTCGACACCGTCGAGCGGCTGCTCGCCGAGGCCCGAACCGCGTCCGCGGACTACCGGATCGTGCAGTGGTCCGCACCGACGCCGGCGGAGTACGTCGACGGCTACGCGTGGATGAAGTCCCGCATGGTCACCGACGCACCCTCCGCCGACATGGAGTTCGACGAGGAGGTGTGGGACGCCGCGCGCATCGCCGAGCACGACGCGAAGTACACCGGGTCCGGCCGCACCATCCAGGTGACCGCCGCGCAGCACATCGCCACCGGGGAGCTGTGCGCCTTCAACGAGCTCGTCGTGGGCAAGGACCGCACCGAGGCGAGCCACCAGGAGGACACGCTGGTGCTGAAGGAGCATCGCGGGCACAAGCTCGGCACCCTCGTGAAGTGCGCGGGGCTGCTGTCCTGGCGCGACTTCGCGCCGGACTCACCGCGCGTCATCACCTATAACGCAGAAGAGAATCGCCCGATGCTCGACATCAACGAGGCGATCGGCTTCGTCCCGATCGCGTACGAGGGCGCATGGAAGAAGGTGCTGTCATGACTGATCTCGCACAGGCGGCCACGCTGGTGGTCCGCCCGATCCCGGTCCCCGCGTCCGTCGACGCTCCCGATGCCGGTCTGTTCCTCGAGATGGTGCGCATCGCCAACGCGGTGTGCCTCCACGACGCGGGTCACGACTATCTGCACGAGGACGCCGACGAGATGCTGGGCTTCCTGCACGACCAGACGGACTGGACGCAGCCGGCCTTCGCGGTGGAGCGCGACGGCACGGTGCTCGGCGTCGTCAAGATGATGGTCTCGAACGAGCCGGATGCCTCCACGGTCGAGTTCGATCTCATGGTCGACCCGCCGATGTGGGGCCGGGGCGCGGAGGAGCTGCTCCTCGCCGAGGTCGAGCGCGAGGCGCGGGAGCGCGGACTCGCCACCATCCAGACGTGGACGCTGCACCGCCCGGATCAGCCCGGCGAGCACCTGCATCCCCCGACCGGTTACGGCTCGATCCCCGCTGAGGACCGGCAGACGGTGTTCCAGCTCGCGAACGGCTTCGCGCTCGAGCAGGTGGAGCGCAACAGCGTCTTCGACCTGACCGGCGAGTTCGAAGTCGTCGAGCGCATGCTCGCCGAGGCGACCGAGGCGGCCGGTCCGGACTTCCGCGTCGTCTCCTGGACGGCGCCGACGCCGGCCGAACACCGCGACGGGTTCGCGTACGTGCTCTCGCGCATGTCGACCGACGCGCCCACGGGCGGGATGGTCGTGGACGAGCAGCACTGGGACGCCGCGCGCGTCGAGCGCCGCGACGCCCGGCAGCGGGCACAGGGACTCACCGTCTCCGTCGCCGCGGTGCAGCACATTCCGACCGGCACGATCGCCGCGTACAACGAGCTCGTGATCGCCGAGGACCGCACCGGTGCGACCTCGCAGTACGGCACGCTCGTCCTGAAGGAGCATCGAGGTCACCGGCTGGGCACGGTGGTCAAGTGCGCCAACCTGCTGCGCTGGCGCGACCTCGTGCCCGAGTCGCCGCGCGTGTCGACGTTCAATGCCGAGGAGAACCGGCACATGCTCGACATCAACGAGGCGATCGGCTTCGTGCCCGCGTCCTATGCCGGCGCGTGGAAGAAGACGCTCACGGTGTGCCCTGGGGCGGCCGCGGCACCCGCTCTCAGGGGAGAAGGGATGCCGCGGCCGGGGCCCGCGCTGGCAGTGCGGGCAGAAGTGGCTCGACCGGTTGGTGAACGAGACCCTCACGATCGGCCGACCGCACCGAGGGCACGGCTCGCCGGTGCGGCCGTAGGCGTTGAGCGAATGCGCGAAGTAGCCGGCCTGCCCATTGACGTTGACGTACTGCGCGTCGAAGCTGGTGCCGCCCTCGGCCAGCGCCTTCTCGAGCACGCGCCGCACCTCGCCGAGCAGCCGGTTCACCGCTCGCGTCGCCAGATCGCCTGCCTGCGTCTCGGGGTGGATGCGCGCCGCCCACAGCGACTCGTCGGCGTAGATGTTCCCGACCCCGCTGATGACGGTCTGGTCGAGGAGCACGCGCTTGATGGCCGAGCCCTTGCGGGCGAGCGCGCGGCGGAAGGCGGCATCCGAGAAGGCGGGATCGAGCGGATCGCGGGCGATGTGCGCCACCTGCCGGGGAACGGATGCCTCCGCCCCGCCGTAGCCGCCGGGCGCCCCGTCAGGGGTGGGGATGAGCTCGTCGATGGCGAGCGAGCCGAAGGTGCGCTGGTCGGCGAACACGACCGACACCTCCCCGTGCGTGGGGTGCGCGAGGTCCATCCGCACCCGCTCATGGCGCTCCGGGGCGGCGCCGGGAGACCGCAGGAGGACCTGGCCGCTCATCCCGAGGTGGCCGACCAGCGCCTCGGTGGGTTCGGCGCCGCTCGCCCGGGCCTCGAGCGGCAGCCAGAGGAACTTGCCGCGACGGGCGGCCGAGCGGATGACCCGGCCGGTCAGCGCGGCCTCGAAGTGGGCGCCGTCGCCCGCGTGCCTGGTGAGCGCGCGCTCATCGAGCACGGAGACGCCGAGCACGGTGGCACCGGTGACCGCGGGAGCGAGGCCGGCACGGACGACCTCGACCTCGGGTAGTTCAGGCACGCCCGCTGAGCTCCTGCCAGGCGGTCAGTGCGGCGGCCATCTCGGCCTGCTTCTTGCTGGTCCCGACGCCGTGGGCGGAGACGTCGCCGACGACCACGGTGGCCGTGAACCGTCGGTCGTGGTCGGGTCCGGTGGAAGACACCGAGTACGCGGGAGGCTGCGCGCCGGTGCGGGCAGCGAGCTCCTGCAGGCTCGTCTTGGGATCCATCGAGGCGCCGTAGCGCTCGGGGTCGGCGAGCAGCGGCTCGACGAGGCGCAGCACGAGGGCGGTCGCCGCCTCCGGGCCGGCCGACATGTACGTCGCGCCGATGAGCGCTTCCATCGTGTCGGCGAGGATCGAGTCCTTGTCGCGGCCGCCGGTGAGGTCTTCACCGCGTCCGAGCATGAGGTACTCCCCCAGCCCGATGCGCCGCGCGATCTCGGCGAGGGCGACCGTCGACACGACGCTGGCGCGCCGCTTCGCCAGCGAGCCCTCTTCGAGCTCGGGGTGAGCGGTGAACAGCCGCACGGTGACCGCCTGCCCGAGCACGGAGTCCCCGAGGAACTCGAGGCGCTCGTTGTGCGGCACCTGGCCGTTCTCGTACGCCCACGATCGATGGGTGAGCGCGAGCGACAGAAGCTCGGGGTCGATATCGACTCCGAGCTTCTGTGCGAGGTCTGCGAGCGCGAGGCGCTCGCCGGTGACGTCTGTCACGACCGGTCGTGTGCGTCTATCAGACGTCGGCGACCTTGCGGCCCTTGTACTCGAGGAACAGCTCGGTGCCCTGCGAGTCCGTGACGACCTTCGCCTGGTGGGGACGGCTGTAGACGGTCTTGCCGTTCTCGACCGTGGTGGTCAGCGTGATGGGCGCCGCCTTCCACTGAGCACGACGCGAACGCGTGTTGGAGCGGGAGACCTTCCGCTTCGGGGGGTTACCTGCCATGGCTAGCTCTCTTCTGTGTTCTCGGCGCCGGCGCGCGGGGCGTCGTCGTCGTGGTCTGTGGTGTAGTCCTGGAGCGCGGCCCAACGAGTATCGAGGGGCTCGCGCGGCTCTGCGCCGGTGCTGACGGTCATCCGCTCACCCGTAGCCGGATCAAGGCCGGGGCAATCCGGCTGACACACCGGCTGAAACGGAAACGACAGGACAATCGCATCCCTGACCAGAGTTTCAAGATCCACGTGGTCGTCTTGAACCTCGAAGTCAGTTGCTTCCTCTCCAGGATACGCGAAAAGCTCCTGAAACTCGACTTCGACGGGTTCGGCGATGTCGGTGAGGCATCGTCCGCAGACTCCCGCGTACACCGTCGCGATGCTGCCCGACACGAGAATCCCCTCGTGGACGGACTCGAGGCGGACGTCGAGATCGATCGGAACGCCCGCATCGACGGACACCAGTCCCTCGCCCCACTTCTCCGGGGCGGGCACCTCGAACGAGAATTCGCGCATCTCGCCGGGACGGTGCACGATATCGCGCACCTTCATCACGAACGGACCTGTCGCATGCTGTCTGACCACGATCCCCCATCGTAGTGGCGCTGCGCTGTGCGGGGCCCGGGAGCGTCAGTGACCGCGGGCGCCCGTGTCGAGGAACCGCGCGACCGCGTCGGGCACGAACGGCGAGACGTCGCCGCCGAGGGAGGCCACCTGCCGCACGAGCGAGCTCGAGACGAGGGCGTGCGCCGGATCGGGAAGCAGGAAGACCGTCTCGACGTGGGCGAGATGCCGGTTCACGATCGCCATGGGCGTCTCATAGGCGACGTCGACCTGTGAGCGGATCCCCTTCACGAGCACGCCGGCATCGACATCCGTCGCGTAGTCGACCAGCAGACCCATGCTCCACGAGGCGACGATCACGTCGCCCTCGATGTCGCTCTCCGCGATCGACTGCTCCAGCAGCGCGAGCCGCTGCGCGAGCGGGAGCATCGCCTCCTTGCCGGGGTTGTGCACCACGAGCACGTGCAGCTGGTCGTAGAGCGAGGCTGCACGGCGGATCACATCGAGATGACCGAGGGTCGGCGGATCGAAGGATCCTGGGACGACGGCGATCCGGCTGTTCATGTGGTCAGCCTATCCGCCGGCGGTCGCCCGAAGAGGCGACGACCGTCCGGTCAGTTCTTCACGAGCGCCGCGCGCTCCTCCACGCCCACCCGGCGCTCGAGGGCCGCGGTGAGCCCCGGATGCCGCAGCAGGGGGGGGTCCTCCTCCAGCACGCGCTCGGCCGCGACGCGCGCGTCGGCGATGATGTCGGCGTCCTTGACGACCCTCAGCAGCTTGAGCGACGAGCGCGCCCCCGACTGCGCGTCGCCGAGCACGTCGCCCTCGCCCCGGAGCTCGAGATCCACCTCGGCGAGCTCGAAGCCGTCGAGCGTGGCCGCGACCGCGTCGACACGCTGGCGTGCCGGCGACCCGGCCCCCGCCTCGGTGACGAGCAGGCACAGGCCAGGGACCCCTCCGCGCCCGACGCGCCCGCGCAGCTGGTGCAGCTGCGACACGCCGAACCGGTCGGCCTCGAGGATCGCCATGGTGGAGGCGTTGGGCACGTCGACGCCGACCTCGACCACCGTGGTCGCAACGAGCACGTCGATGTCGCCGCGGGCGTAGGCCTGCATCACGGCGTCCTTCTCGTCGGACGGCATCTTGCCGTGCAGCATCTCGACACGGATGTCGGAGAACGCCGGATGCCGCGACAGCAGGTCGGCGACCTGCACCACGCCCCACCGGGTCTTCGGCGTCTCGCCCTCGACGTCGCCCGGAGGCTCGTCGGCGGTGTCGTCCTTGAGCAGTGCCTCCGCATCGATCGCGGCGCACACCACGAAGGCCTGTCGGCCCTGCCGGACCTCTTCGGCGATCCGGTCCCAGACGCGCCCGAACCACGCGGGCTTCTCGGCGAGCGGTGCGACGAAGGTCTCGATCCCGGCCCGGCCGGCCGGCATCGTGCGGATGGTCGACACGTCGAGGTCGCCGAACACCGTCATCGCGACGGTGCGCGGGATGGGCGTGGCGGTGAGCACGAGGGCGTGGGGCGAGGACCCCTTGGCCCGCAGCGCCTCGCGCTGCTCGACGCCGAACCGGTGCTGCTCGTCCACCACGACGAGGCCGAGGTCGGCGAAGGTCGTCTTCTCGCTGAGCAGGGCGTGGGTGCCCACGACGATCCGGGCCTGCCCCGATGCCACCCGGAGCGCGGCCTTGCGCCGCTCGGCGGCCGTGAGCTGACCCGTGAGCAGCGTGGGGATGAGTTCCGGCGCGAGCTTCGGACCGAGCATCCGCGCGATCGAGCGGATGTGCTGGCCCGCGAGCACCTCGGTCGGGGCGATCAGGGCGGACTGCCCGCCGCTCTGCGCCACCTGGAGCATCGCGCGCAGGGCGACGAGGGTCTTGCCCGAGCCGACCTCGCCCTGGACGAGCCGGTTCATCGGCCAGTCGCCCTGAAGGTCGCGCTCGACCTGTTCGCCGACGCTGATCTGATCGGCGGTGCGCGGGAACGGCAGGAGCTCGTCGAAGCGCTCCAGCAGCGAGCCCGGTGCGCGCCTCGTCGCCGAGAGCCCCCGGACGAACGCGCGCTGCTGCAGCAGAGCCGCCTGGAGCACGAACGCCTCGTGCATCCGCAGCGTCTGGCGCGCCGGCTCGATCTGGTCGTCGGACTCCGGGCGGTGGATGCGCTCGATCGCCGTCCGCGCGTCGAGGAGCGCGTGGCGGATGCGCAGCTCGTCGGGGAGCGGATCGGGCACGGGGCCCAGTCCGTCGAGCACGAGGTCGACGATCTTCTGCAGCTGCCAGCTCGCCAGCGTGCTGGTGGCGGGGTAGATGGGGATCGGCAGGTTCGCGTTCGCCTCGGCGGTGAGGCGCGCGGTGGCCTCATCGTCGAACAGCTCGTAGTCGGGGTGGGCAAGCTGCTTCGCGCCGCGGTACTCCCCGACCTTCCCGGCGAAGATGCCGCGACGGCCCGGATGCAGATCCTTGATGCGCCAGGACTGGTTGAAGAACGTGAGCGAGAGGTCGCCGTTGCCGTCGCTGATCACCACTTCGAGGATCGAGCCGTTGCGGTTCTGCATGCGCCGCTCGCTCGCGCGCCGGACCTCCGCCACGATCGTGACCGCCTCGCCGACGGGCAGCGACGAGATCTGGGTCAGCTCGCCGCGCCGGGCGTACCGGCGAGGGTAGTGCGAGAGCAGATCGCCGACCGTCCGCATGCCGAACGCACGCTCGAGCGCGGACGCCGTCTTGCCTCCCACGGCGCCGTCCAGGCGCGACTCGAGGGTGAACGACGTCATGCCACGAGTCTAGAAGCGAGCGGCGACCCCTGCTGTCGGCGCTGCGGGGCACGCGCCCAGGTCGGACGCGTACGGTTGCGGGGTGATCCGCTCGCTTCTCGCCCGTCTCTACTGGGCCTTCAGTCGCTGGACCTTCGCGTCCACCCCTGCGCCCTCGCGCCCCACGGTCCTGATCGGGGCGCCGCACACGTCGAACTGGGACTTCGTCCTGATGCTCGGGATCGCCTGGCGCCTGCGGATCCACCTCCGCTGGCTGGGAAAGGAGAGCCTCTTCCGGGGATGGCGCGGACCGATCATGCGGGCCCTCGGCGGGATCCCCGTCGACCGCGCGAACCCCCAGAGCGTCGTCGCGGACGTCGTCGCGCGCGTCCGCAGCGGCGAGGTGTTCGGCCTTGTCGTGACTCCGGAGGGCACGCGCGGCGCGGGCGCCTACTGGAAGTCGGGCTTCTACCGCATCGCCCGCGAGGCGGGCATGCCGGTCACGCTGGGCTACGTCGACCGCACGACCATGACGACCGGCCTCGGCCCCACGATCGAGCTCAGCGGCGAGGTCTCCGCCGACATGGATGCGGTCCGGGCGTTCTACGCCGACAAGTCGGGGCTGCGGCCGGAGAATCGCACCGAGCCGCGGCTGCGGGAAGAGGACGCGGCACCGACCACGCCGTGAGGCCCCCGACTATCGTGGGCGTGTGACGCGCATCATCGCCGGCCGGGCAGGCTCCCTCACGCTCGAGGTTCCGGACGCCGGGACCCGGCCGACCAGCGACCGCGTGCGCGAGTCCCTCTTCGGAGCCCTGGAGTCCGCCGACGCCCTCCGGGGTGCCGCCGTGCTCGACCTGTACGCGGGGTCCGGCGCCCTCGGGCTCGAGGCCGTCAGCCGGGGAGCGGCCCGGGCCGAGCTCGTCGAGAAGGCGCCGCGCGCGGCATCCGTCGTCCAGCGCAATGCGGCCCGGGTGGCCAAGGCGATCGGGCGGGATGCCGCGATCGAGGTGCACCGGAGCGCCGTCGTCACCTACCTCCAGGCCGTCCGTGGGCCGTTCGACGTCGTCTTCGTCGACCCGCCGTACGACCTGGCCGAGCACGACCTGGCGCACAACCTCGAACTGCTCGTGCGATCTCTCGCCCCCGGGGCGATCGTGATCGTCGAACGGGCCTCCCGCTCCCCCGAGCCGGCGCTGCCTGCGGGGCTCGTCGCCGATCGCTCGAAGCGCTACGGCGACACCACGCTGTGGTGGTCGCGTCCCGCCGCCCCGGCAGCGGACGACGCCGACGACTGAAGCGGATCAGCCGCGTCCGGCGTCCCAGTCCCGGTAGGGGTCCCAGCCGGCGGTGCCGTCGTGGGGATGGCCGTCGACGAGCACATCGTGCCCCGCTCTGGCGACAGCCTCCCCCACGCGCCGGAATCCGTCGGGCAGCGGGGTGCCGGCGGGGAAGGTCGCGAGGAGCGCGTGGTCCTCACCGCCGGAGAGGGCGGCCGCGGCATCCGCTCCCAGCGCCGAGCTGTCGATGCGGACGGTGATCCCGGATGCCGCGGCCAGCCGGGACGCATCGAGCACCAGGCCGTCGGACACATCCATCATCGCGGTCGCCCCTGCGTCCGCCGCGACCGGGCCCAGCGGGAGCGGCGGAGAAGGGCGGAGCTGCACCGCGAGATCGGCCCGCTCGGCGGCGCCGAGTACGGTCTCGTCGATCGCCGTCGGCGAGCCTGCGGCATCCGTGAACCGGGAGAACAGGATGCCGAGTCCCCGTGCGGCACGGCCCAGCGTGCCGGCGACCGCCACGACGTCTCCCGGCCGCGCGCCGGAGCGGAGCACCGGGGCCCGCCCGTCGAGCACTCCCAGCGCAGTGACGGCGATCGTGAGCGTGTCCGAGACGGTGAGGTCGCCGCCCTCGACGGCGCAGCCGGGCGCCAGCTCGTCGCAGGCGGCGCGAAGGCCGTCCGCGAGACCCTCGACGAATGACAGGCGGGTCTCCTCGGGCATCGCCAGGGCGACCAGCAGCGCGGTGGGGCGGGCGCCCATCGCGGCGACGTCGGCGAGGTTCACGGCGGCGGCCTTCCAGCCGAGGTCGAACGCGCTCGACCATGCCAGCCGGAAGTCCGGGCCGTGCACGAGGGTGTCCACCGTCGCGACGACGCGCCCGTCGGGAGCCGACAGCACGGCGGCGTCATCCCCCGGACCGACCTCCGCCCGGGAAGCACCCACGCGATCGAGGATCCGTCGCAGGATCGCCCCCTCGCTCAGGTCACCCACGCACGGATCGGTCTCACTCACCCCTCCACGGTAGCCTGGAGGGGTGATCCGAGCGCGCCGAGTCCCCGCCTCCGTGCTCGTCCTGACGGCCGCCGTCGCGCTGGCCGGCTGTACGACCACCGTGTCGATGGAACCCGCACCCGGAGCGAACGATCCGGCCTGTGCCGAGATCTCGGTGCTGCTGCCGGGCACGCTCGACGGCCAGGACCGGCGGTGGACCGACGCCCAGGCGACCGGTGCGTGGGGCGACCCGTCCGCGGTGCTGTTCACCTGCGGACTGGAACCGCCCGGGCCCACGACCCTCCCCTGCCAGACCGTCAACGGCGTCGACTGGATCATCGACGAATCCGCCGCGCCGAACTACCGCGTCACCAGCTTCGGCCGTGAGCCTGCCGTCGAGATCTACCTCGACAACGACGTCGTGGGCAGCGCCGAGGTGCTCGACCGGCTGTCGCTCATCGTGTCGCGCCTGCCCGAGACAGGCGCGACGTGCCTCGACCGGGCCGACGCCGAGGACTGATCGCGGTCCGGCCGGCGGTCCGGTGCACAGAGTGAGCTAGGCCGCCCGCTCGAGGGCCGTGTCGACGAGCTCCGTGATGAGCTCCGCGTAGGTCAGTCCCGAGGCGATCCAGCACTTCGGGAACATCGAGATCGGCGTGAACCCCGGCATGGTGTTGAGCTCGTTGACGTAGAGGCCCTCGGCCGTCAGGAAGAAGTCGACGCGGGCGAGACCCCGCCCGCCGACGGCCTCGAACGCACGCACGCCGAGCTCCTGGATCGCCGTGACCTCGGCCTCGGTCAGGTCTGCCGGGCACACGACCTCGGCACCGTCCCCGCCGAGGTACTTGCCCTCGAAGTCGTAGAACTCACGGGTGGTCAGCACGATCTCGCCCGGAAGCGATGCGCGGGGCGCGGCTCCGTCGCGGCCTTCGAGGATGGCGACCTCGACCTCCCGTCCGACGATCGCCGTCTCGATCAGCACCTTGTCGTCCTCGGCGAACGCCAGCGCGAGGGCGTCAGCGAGCTCGGACGGGTCGTGCACCTTCGAGACCCCGACACTCGATCCGGCGCGCGCCGGCTTGACGAAGGTCGGCTCGCCCAGGGCCGCGGCATCCGCTCGCACGCCCTCCGGGTCGCGCTCCCAGCGCTGACGGGTCACCGTGATCGACGGCGACACCGGCACTCCGGCCGCGGCGAGCACGATCTTCATGAAGTGCTTGTCCATGCACAGCGCCGAGTCGAGCACGCCGCCGCCCGCGTAGGGGATCTCGAGGGTGTCGAAGAAGCCCTGGACGGTGCCGTCCTCGCCGTGCACGCCGTGCAGGATCGGCAGCACGACGTCGAGGTCGCCGAGCGCCTTCACCGTCCCGTCGGCGCGTCGCACCCGCAGCGCCCGATCTGCTCCGGGCTCGGGCCACAGCACGCGGGTGCCGTTGTCGACCACCTCGGGCAGCCGCTCGGCGTCGAGGGCGAACTTGTCGGGGTCGTCGTCCTCGAGGACGAACACGCCGTCTCGCGTGATCCCGACCGGGATCACGCGGTAGCGATCACGATCGATCGCCCGCAGCACCCCGCCCGCCGTTGCGGAACTGATCGAGTGCTCGCTGGATCGACCGCCAAAGAGCACCGCCACCGCCGGCCTGTCCATTCTGCGTCCTCTCACCCATCGGGGTGTCGTCGTCTGTCGTGAGATGTGGCGCGATGTCGCGCGGGTTCATCGTTCCGTCGAGAACCATCTTGACCTGCTCGACGATCGGCATCGCGACGCCGACCTCTCGCGCGAGCTGCAGGATGGGCGCCACCGAGGCGAGGCCTTCGGCGGTCTGGTTCATCTGCTTGACCACGTCGTCGAAGCGGTAGCCCTGGCCGAGCAGGCGGCCGGCGGTGTTGTTGCGGCTCAGCGGGGACTGGCACGTCGCGATGAGGTCGCCGAGGCCCGCCAGCCCCTGAAGCGTCTCGGGGTGGGCGCCGAAGGCGACAGCGAAGTCGGTCATCTCGACCAGACCGCGCGTGATGATGGAGGCCTTGGTGTTCTCGCCGTACCCGACCCCGTCGACGATGCCGATCGCCACCGCGATCAGGTTCTTGAGCACGCCGCCGAACTCGGTGCCGATCACGTCCGTGTTGACGAAGGTCCGGAAGTACGAGTTGCGGGCGAGGCGGGCCACGGCGTCGGCCGTCTCCTGGCTCGTCGACGAGATCACGGCGGCGGTCGGCTGCTCGCGGGCGATCTCGAGGGCGAGGTTGGGGCCGGATGCGACGGCGATGCGCGCGGGGTCGCAGTGCAGCTCCTGCTCGATGACCTGGCTCATGCGCAGCCCCGTGCGGCGCTCGACGCCCTTCATGAGCGACACGATCGGAACGTCGGTGCGCGCGACCAGCGGTCGCACCGCCTTGAGGTTCTGCCGCACCGCCTGGCTGGGGATCGACAGGTAGACCTGGTCGGCCCCGTCGAGCGCGTCGGAGAGGTGGTGCGTCGCCGACATGTTGCGCGGCAGGTTGATGCCGGGCAGATACTCGCTGTTGCGCTTGCCCTCATGGATCTCGCTGGCGAGCTCGGCACGGCGCGCCCACATCGTGACGTTGGCACCGCCGTCGGCGAGGATCTTGCCGAAGGTCGTGCCCCAGCTTCCGGCTCCGATCACCGCCACACGAGGGCGGGAGGCATCCTGTCTACGGCTCAAGGCGGCCCGTCTCCTTCTGCCCGTGGTCGGCGGGGTTCCACCGCGTCGCGGGTGCGGGCTCGTCGCGCAGCTGCGAGAGGAGCGCTGCGATGTCGGCCATCACCAGGTCCGTGGCGACCGTCAGGTTGGGCGTCTGGGCGTCACTCTGGACCGACGACAGATCCACGGGATCGCCGAAGAGCACGCGCACGCGTCGGCGGAGCGGCCACAGGCGCAGCTTGCCGTACCGCGGCATGACCTGCTGGCAGCCCCAGTGGGCCATCGGGATGACCGGGATGCCGTCGGCCAGCGCGAGTCGGACCGCGCCGGTCTTGCCGCGCATCGGCCAGAGGTCGGGGTCGCGCGTGAGCGTTCCCTCGGGGTAGACGATCACGCCGCGCCCGTCGCGCACCAGCATCTCGGAGGTCTCGAGCGTCTGCCGGGCGGAGGCCGCCGAGGACGACCGCGCGACGGGCACCATGCCGGTCACCCGCAGGATCCAGCCGAGCACCGGCACGCGGAAGAGGCTCTCCTTCGCCATGAAGCGCGGTGCCCGCCCCGCCTTCCAGACCGCGAGGGCGACCGCGAGCGGGTCGGCCTCGGAGTAGTGGTTGGGGGCGATGACGTACGCGCCCTCGCGGGGCAGCTTCTCGGCGCCTTCGATCTCGAGTTTGAACACGAGCGCGATCAACGGCGCGATGACGGCGGCGAGCGGCCAGAAGACGCTGGGCCGGGACTTCTCACGGGACGCCCGCGGCATCGGGGACGAGGGGGCCACGCGGCTATCCGATGACGTCGAAGTCGGCGCCGAGGGTGTCGAGCTTCGTCAGGAACTTCTCGTAGCCGCGGCGGATGATGCCGACGTTGCGGACCACCGATTCGCCCTCGGCGGCGAGAGCCGCGATCACGTAGCTGTAGCCGCCGCGGAGGTCGGGCACGACCACATCGGCGCCGTGGAGCGGGGTGGGACCGGTGATCACCGCGGCCTGCTCGAGCGCGCGACGCGGGACACGACGGTCGGACGACTCGATCCCGTTCGGGTGCACGACGATGTTCGCGCCCATCTGGTTGAGGGCCTGCGTGAAGCCGAGACGGTTCTCGTAGACGGTCTCGTGGACCGTCGAGACGCCGTCGGCCTGTGTCAGGGCGACGATCAGCGGCTGCTGCCAGTCGGTCATGAACCCGGGGTGCACGTCGGTCTCGACGACCACCGGCTTGAGGCTGCTGCCGCGACGGAACTGGATGCCGTCCTCGCGCACGTCGAACCAGCCGCCCGCCTTGCGGAAGACGTTGAGGAAGGTCAGCATCTCCTGC
The DNA here is from genome assembly GCF_034045255.1 of Microbacterium sp. CFBP9034. Taxonomy (NCBI): domain Bacteria; kingdom Bacillati; phylum Actinomycetota; class Actinomycetes; order Micrococcales; family Microbacteriaceae; genus Microbacterium; species Microbacterium sp. CFBP9034. The sequence goes on along the minus strand of NZ_JAXCWC010000001.1, from coordinate 1,793,523 downwards.
TGCTTCGCGCCGCCGACGAAGATGTCGCCGTCGGTGGCGAGAGCCGCGCAGGCCCAGGAAGCGGCCTCGTTGCGGTCGAACACCGCGCGGTGGTCGTAGCCGCTGAGCGAGTCGACGCCCTCGATGAGGATCACTCGGTTGGGCTCGTACGAGATGATCGCGCCCATCTTCTGCAGAACGGCGATGAGATCCATGATCTCGGGCTCGATGGCCGCGTTGCGCAGCTCCGTGACGCCCTTCGCCTTCACCGCGGTCAGCAGCACCTGCTCGGTGGCTCCGACGCTCGGGTACGGCAGCTCGATCGAGGCGCCGTGCAGGCCGTTGGGGGCGGTGATGCGGATGCCCTCGTAGCTCTTGTCGACGACGGCACCGAACGCACGCAGCGCGTCCATGTGGAAGTTGATCGGCCGGTCGCCGATGCGGCAGCCGCCGAGATCGGGGATGAGCGCCTCGCCGAGCAGGTGCAGCAGCGGCCCGCAGAACAGGATCGGGATGCGCGATGCCCCCGCGTGCGCGTCGATCTCCTCGAAGTGGGCCGACACGGCGCCGCTCGGATCGAGGTGGAGCGTGCCCTCCTCCTCGCCGTCGACCACGCGGACGCCGTGGACTTCCAGCAGCGAGCGCACGACCTGGACGTCGCTGATGTCGGGGACATCGCGCAGGATGCTCGTGGTCTCGCCCAGCAGCGCCGCCACCATCGCCTTGGTCACGAGGTTCTTCGCGCCCTTGACCTCGACGCGGCCGGTGAGCGGACGGCCTCCGCGGATCGCGAGGACTTCGCCCACCGGTTCCTTCTCTCGTGCCTTGGCGCTCGGCGTATCGCTGAGAACGGACTTCATCCGGTGGACCTCACTTGTGTGTTCGAGGGCAGGCAGGGGGCGGATCAGGCGCCGGGGTAAGGCGCATGTCCAGGCTTACGGAATAGGGAGCGTCCGCGGCCGCCATGCCTCACGGCGAGCCTCGAACTGCGCGATCTTGTCTTCGTTGCGCAGCGTGAGCCCGATGTCGTCGAGCCCTTCGAGAAGCCGCCACCTAGTGTAATCATCGATCTCGAAAGGGACCCGAAGGTCACCGATGGTCGCGAGTCGCGCGTCGAGGTCCACGGTCATCCGGATGCCGGGCTCGGCCTCGATGGCGGCCCAGATCGCCTCGAGATCGGCGTCGGAGATGACGCCGGTGACGAGGCCCTGCTTGCCGGAGTTGCCGCGGAAGATGTCGGCGAACTTGGGGCTCAGAACGACCTTGAATCCGAAGTCGCGCAGCGCCCACACCGCGTGCTCGCGGCTCGAGCCGGTGCCGAAGTCGGGGCCGGCGACGAGGACGCTCGCCCCGGCGTAGCGGGGCTGGTTGAGGACGAACCCGGGGTCCTGGCGCCAGTTCGCGAACAGCGCGTCCTCGAAGCCAGTCTTGGTGACGCGCTTGAGGTAGACGGCGGGGATGATCTGGTCGGTGTCGACCGCGGAGCGCTTCAGCGGGGCGGCGATGCCGGTGTGGGTCGTGAACTTGTCCATGTCAGGCCTCCGCTCCTGCCGTGGCGGGGGCATCGACGGCGATCGGCTCCAGGTCGGAGGGGCTGGACAGCGTGCCCCGGACGGCGGTGGCCGCGGCGACGAGCGGCGACACCAGGTGCGTGCGACCGCCCTTGCCCTGGCGGCCTTCGAAGTTGCGGTTGCTCGTCGAGGCGCACCGCTCCCCCGGCGCCAGTTGGTCAGGATTCATGCCCAGGCACATCGAGCAGCCGGCGAAGCGCCATTCCGCGCCGAACGCGAGGAAGACCTGGTCGAGCCCTTCGGCCTCGGCCTCGAGCCGAACGCGTGCGGACCCGGGGACCACCATGACCCGCACGCCCTCGGCCTTGGTGCGGCCTTGGATGACTGACGCGAAGGCGCGCAGGTCCTCGATGCGGCTGTTGGTGCACGAGCCCATGAACACCGCATCGACGGGAACCGCCTTCAGCGGTGTGCCGGCCTCGAGGTCCATGTACTCCAGCGCCCGCTCGGCGGCGGCGCGCTCATTCGGGTCGGTGAAGTCGGCGGGGCTCGGAACGACGTCCGACAGGGAGACGCCCTGGCCGGGGTTCGTTCCCCACGTCACGAAGGGCTCGAGCTCCGCGGCATCCAGGAACACCTCGGCGTCGTAGACGGCGCCCTCATCGCTCGGGAGCGTGCGCCAGTAGGCGACGGCGTCGTCCCAGTCCTGGCCCCGAGGCGCGTGGTCGCGGCCCTTGACGTAGGCGAACGTCGTCTCGTCGGGGGCGACCATGCCGGCGCGCGCACCGGCCTCGATCGACATGTTGCACATCGTCATGCGGCCCTCCATCGAGAGGGCCCGGACGGCGCTGCCGCGGAACTCGAGCACGTAGCCCTGTCCGCCGTTGGCGCCGAGCTTCGCGATGATGGCGAGCACGATGTCCTTGGCGGTCACACCGGGCTTCAGCTCACCCTCGACCGTGATCGCCATCGTCTTGAACGGCTTGAGCGGCAGCGTCTGCGTCGCGAGCACGTGCTCGACCTCGCTCGTGCCGATCCCGAAGGCCATGGCGCCGAATGCGCCGTGCGTGCTGGTGTGGCTGTCGCCGCACACGACCGTGATGCCGGGCATCGTGAGCCCCAGCTGCGGGCCGACGACGTGGACGATCCCCTGCTCCTTGTCGCCCAGCGAATGCAGGCGCACCCCGAACTCCTCGGCGTTGCGGCGCAGCGTCATGATCTGCGTGCGGCTGGTGAGGTCGGCGATCGGCTTGTCGATGTCGAGCGTCGGCGTGTTGTGGTCCTCGGTCGCGATCGTCAGGTCGAGACGGCGGACGGGGCGTCCCTCGGCGCGGAGGCCGTCGAAGGCCTGCGGGCTCGTGACCTCGTGCACGAGGTGCAGGTCGATGTAGATCAGATCGGGCTGGCCGTCCTCGCCCTTGACGACGAGGTGGTCGTCCCACAGCTTCTCCGCGAGAGTGCGCGGACGATCGGGGATGCCGGATGCGTCGGGAATGCTCATTGCTCTGTTCTCCTCGGAAGGGGGATCAAGCCCGCGACGAAACTCCGCGACGAGAGAGGCCTGGGAACTAGGACTCGTCGCGGCCGCTAAGGAGAAGTCGAGCGATCCGCACGGGCCTAGATTACCACCGGGTCCACGACCACCGGGCCCGCACGACGTCTCATGACGTCGTGACGGGCCCGGCCGAGGGTGCGATCAGTGGCCGCTGGGGCGCGAGGGCCCGTCCACCGTGGGCGGCGTGCCCTTCTCGTCCGCGACGACGGCGGCCGCGGCATCCGCAGTCTCCGCCTTCTTCTCGCGGGAGGAGGCGATGAGGCTCGCGATGGTGGCGACGGCCATGGCGACGATGATGACGCCGAGCGACATCCACGTCGAGATCTCCGGAGCCCACTCGATGGGCTCGCCGCCGTTGATGAAGGGCAGCTCGTTGACGTGCATCGCGTGGAACACCAGCTTGAATCCGATGAACGCGAGGATGAACGCGATGCCGTAGTGCAGGTAGCGGAGGCGGTCCAGCAGGTCGCCCAGCAGGAAGTACAGCTGGCGCAGACCCATGAGGGCGAAGATGTTCGCGGTGAAGACGATGAACGGGCTCTGCGTGATGCCGAAGATCGCCGGGATCGAGTCGATCGCGAAGAGCAGGTCGGTCACGCCGATCGCGACGAAGACGATGATCATCGGCGTCCACATCTTCTTCCCGTCCACGACGGTGCGGATCTTGGCGCCGTCGTAGTGGTCGCTGATGTCGATCGTGCGACGCAGGAGCCGGACGATGAAGTTCTCGCGCTTGACGTCCTCGTCGTGGTCGCCGCCCGGGAAGGCCTGCCGCCACGCGGTGAAGACGAGGAATGCCCCGAAGATGTAGAACACCCAGCTGAACTGCTCGATGATCGCGGCGCCGGCCAGGATGAACAGCCCGCGCAGGATGAGGGCGATGATGATGCCCACCATCAGGACTTCCTGCTGGTAGCGGCGGGGCACGGCGAACTGGCTCATGATCAGCACGAACACGAACAGGTTGTCGATCGACAGGCTGTACTCGGTGAGCCAGCCGGCGACGAACTGCCCCGCGAACTCCGGGCCGGCGATGATCCACATGATGCCGGCGAAGATCAGTGCGAGCGTGACGTAGAACACCACCCAGAGCGTCGACTCACGGGTGGAGGGGATGTGCGGGCGCTTGAGGATCAGCAGCAGATCGCCGAGCAGGATGAGGGTCAGGATGACCAGTGATCCGATTTCGAACCACAGCGGGAGGACCAGGTCCATGGAGGGCCTTTCGAAGGGGCGTTCAGAGGGTCGGTGGGAACCGAAAGTCTCTCCCCGCGGACCTGTCGGCCGCGGCGCGCACCCGGGGTCGCTCTGTCGGGACCCGTGATGACGGATGCGCGCTGTCGGGATACTCCCTCTCGCCCGACCAGGATACAGGCTGGCCGAACCGCATCTGCCGCCGCGAGACGAACGGCCCCCGGGCGACACTGAGAGGGTGAGAGACAATGGTGCTCCGCGACGACGCCTCCACCGGCGCCGGCGCAGGGCTGAAGGACGGGAATGTCACCACACATCGAGCGGGACGACGCCGCGCTCGTGGCGCAGGCCGCGAGCGGCAGCGAGCACGCGTTCCGTGAGCTCTACCGCGCGTACGTGCGTCCCGTCTACTGGATCGCGCACGGACTGGTCGGGAATGCGGCCGACGCGGAGGACGTGACGCAGGAGACCTTCCTGGTCGCGTGGCGCAAGCTCCCGGGCTTCGAGCTCGCGGGCGACTCGCTTCTCCCGTGGCTCGCCACCGTGTGCCGCTTCCAGGCGGCGAACCGCATCCGGAGGCAGAAGCGCGACCGCGAGCACACCGCTGCGGCCGCCGACGACGCCCTCCCGGCCGCGGTGGATGTCGAGCAGCAGGTGATCGACGGCGAACTGGCCGAGCGGATCCTGCAGGAGGTCGCGGGCCTGAGCGCCCTCGACCGCGACATCTTCCGGCTGTGCACGGCGCAGGGCTACGGCTATCAGGCCGCCGCCGACGAACTCGGCGTGGCGCACGGCGTGGTCAGAAATCGTCTCTCCCGCATCCGCACGCGACTGCGGACCGTTGTGAAGGAGAGCACATGAGCACCGAAGAGCGCATCGACGGGGCGGTCCCGACGCCGCTTCCGGAGCTCGCCCCCGAGCGCATCGACGAGATCGAGACCGCGCTGTTCGCCGACATCGCCAAGGACCGGCACACGAGGAGCGCACGCCGCGGCCGGTGGTGGATCGGCGGCGCCGCGGCGGCCGCGGTGATCGTGGTCGCTGCCGTGATCGCCCCGAGCGTGGGAACGATCGTCGGCGGCGCAGGCGGATCGAGCGACTCCGCCGTGGCGCCCGACGGACCCGCGGTGGCTCCGGAGAGCGACGGCGACCTCGGCGAGACCTTCACCGGTGCGGACGAGAGCGCCGGGCGCGGCGAGAGCGATGCCGGCGCGGCGGAGCTGACCGACGACGCCACCCGCGACATCATCACGAGCGCCTCCGCCACCCTCGAGGTCGACGACGTCCCCGTCGCGGCCGAGACCATCGCCGCGGCCGCGGAGGCGCGCGACGGGTACGTCGAGTCGATGAGCATCGGCCGGTCGGGTGAGGCGATCCCCGTCGACCCCGACACCGGCATCGCCTACGACTCGATGACCTACCCGTACACGCCCGACGGCGCGTGGATCACGGTCCGGGTGCCCGCCGATGAGCTCACCGGCATGGTGCGCGAGCTGTCGGCGCTGGGCCAGGTCACCGCGTCGTCGGTGAACCGCCAGGACGTCACCGAGCAGACCGTGGATCTGCGCGCGCGCATCGAGACGGCCGAGGCATCCGTCGACCGCCTCACGGAGCTGATGGGAGAGGCGACGAGCGTCGCCGACCTGATCGCCGCGGAGTCGGCGCTCGCCGAGCGCCAGGCCACTCTCGAGGCGTACCAGGCGCAGCTCGAGTCGCTCGAGACGATGGTGGCGATGTCGAGCCTCACCGTCACGCTCGTGCCGGAGACGGTCACCGTCGAGGCCGATCCCGCAGGGTTCGCCGATGGCTGGAACGCCGGCTGGAACGGGCTCGTCGCGACGCTCAACGGCATCGTGGTCGCGCTCGGGTTCCTCATTCCGTGGATCCTCGTGGCGGGGCTCGCCGCGCTCGTCGTGTGGGGCATCGTCCGGTTCGTGCGGCGTCGACGTGCCGCGAGGCGAGCGGATGCCGCGGCTCGGGCATCGGTCGACACTCCGGAGTGAGTCCCGCGTCGCGTGCGGCTGTCGCGAGAATAGGGCGATGACGGACCTGAGTCAGCAGCTGTCGGAGGCGGCTCGCCGCCGGGGGCTGCGCATCGCGGTGGCGGAGTCCCTGACGTGCGGCCTGGTGGCCGCCGGAGCCGGCAAGGGCGGGCAGGCGGAAGAGTGGTTCGGCGGCGGAGTCGTCGCGTACCAGTCGCGCACGAAGGAGTCGGTGCTCGGCGTCGACGCGGGCATCGACCCGACGTCGGCACGGTGCGCCGAGCAGCTCGCGCGCGGAGTCCGAACGCTGCTCGACGCGGACGTCGCCCTCTCGACGACGGGCGTGGGCGGTCCCGATGCCGAGGAAGGCCATCCTCCGGGCACGGTGTTCCTGGGCTGGGCCACGGCCGAGCGCACCGGTCACCGCGAGCTCGCCCTCGAGGGCGACCCCGAGCAGATCCTGGCGCAGACCGTCGACGCCGCGCTGGGCCTGCTCATCGAGGTCGTCGAGGGCGGCGTCGAGGCCTGACGGGGGGAGGCTGCTCCCCCCGACCCGTTCAGCCGTCCCTCGAGTCGCGATGCCGCTCGAGGGCATCCACGGCCGGGCCTTCGAGCACCTCACCCGTCGGAGTGAAGCGCGAGCCGTGCAGCGGGCAGTCCCAGGTGCACTCGGCGTCGTTCCACGTCAGGATGCCGCCCAGATGCGTGCAGACGCCCGACACGCGCCGGGTCGCGCCGCCCACCGTCGACTCGGCCACGGGCGACATGCCGCGACGGCGCACGTGCCCCGCGCCCTCGGCGGGCGGATCGTCGTCGGAGAGAGCCGACACGCCGACCTTCACCCAGTCCGCCACGAGGTGACCGCCGACAGCCGCGTTCACCTCCACGGCCTCGCCCACGTCGCTGAGGCCGGCGCGATGCGCGGTGAGCTTCTCCCCCCACGGCACGGGCCGCTCGAGCACCAGTCCGGCGAGCTGGAGCGCCGCTGCCACGCCGTTCGTCATGCCCCACTTGTTGTAGCCCGTGGCAGCCAGGATGCGGCCGCCGCCGCGGGGCAGCCGCCCGGCGTACGGCAGACGGCTGACACTGCGGTAGTCCTGCGCGGCCCACCACGTGCGCCGGCGGGCGCTCGGCCAGTGGGTGCGGGTCCAGTCGTCGAGCTCGGCGAGCAGCGAGGACGTCGGGTTCACCCGCCCCGGCGGGTGCGCGCCTCCGCCCACCACGAGCACGCGCGTCCCGACCGGCGAGGACTCCACACGCAGGGAGCGCGAGGGGTCGTCCACCGAGAGGAACATCCCGTGAGGAACGCGGGTGTCCGGCGGCAGCTCGTACGCCCCGACGAACGAGCGGGACGGTGCCAGCTTGGCGAAGAAGAGTCCGCGGTCGAGGATCGGCGATCCGGTGGCGAGCACGAGCGTCCCGCACCGCACCGGACCTTCGGCGGTCTGGACGACGACACCGCGGTCCGCCACCTCGGCGCCGGTGACGCGGCATCCGGTCACGATCCTCACGCCGCGTGCGCGAAGGCGAGCCGCGAGATACCCCAGCGCGATCATCGGCTGCAGCTGCTGCTGATCGCCGAGGCGCAGGGCGGCCGACACGTCGAAGGGCAGCCCCAGTGACGCGAGGCTCGCTTCGTGAACGGTCTCCACCTCGAGACCTGCGGCCGCGAGGGCATCGCGCTCGCGCTCGACCGTCCGGGCGCCGTCGGCGGTCACCGCGTACGTGATCGCGTCCTTCGTCTCGAACGCGCCGGTGACTCCCTCGAGCTGTTCGCGCAGCCACGCCTGCCCGGCACGGTTCGCCTCGAGGTAGGCGCGCAGCACCTCGTCCCCCGCGTGCGAGCGGATGCCCGAGAAGACGTCCCCCTGCAGCAGGCTGAGCTTGCCGGTGGTGTTCCCCGTGGTCACCGCCCCGACCGACCGCGCCTCGATCACGGTGACCCGCACATCGGCGTCGGTGAGCATCGAGGCGAGCGCCAGCCCCGTCAGCCCGGCGCCGACGATCAGCACGTCGGTCCCGCGCGGCGGCGACTCGTCGTCGTCCGGAATCGTCGGCGCGGTCTGTCTCCAGAGCGATTCCATCGGTTTCTCCTCAGCCCAGTGCGCGTACGCGCTCGAGCAGCGGGCCCGCGATCTCGTCCACGAAGCGCTGCTGCTGCTCGTCGCCGATCTGCACCAGCGCGACATCGGTGAAGCCGGCCTCGAGGAAGGGCAGGACGCTCTCGGCGAGCTTGTCGAGGTCGGGACCGCACGCGATCGCGTCGGCGACGTCCTCGCGCCGCACGAAGCTGCTCGCTGCCGCGAAGCCCGCGGGTGTCGGCAGCTCCGCATTCACGGCCCAGCCGCCTCCGAACCAGCGGAACTGATCGTGCGCGCGGTCGATCGCGGCATCCTCGTCCGGGTCCCACGAGATCGGCACCTGGCCGATCTTGCGCGACTCCCCGCGGTGAGCGGCATCCCACGCGGTCACGAGCCCCGGCTCCGGCGTGACGGCGATGAGGTGGTCGCCCAGAGGCGCGAACCGCTCGATCGACTCCTCCCCCGACACCGCGACGCCGAGCGGCACGCCGCCGTCGGGGGCGTCCCAGATCCGGGCGGAGTCGACGCGGAAGTACTCGCCGTCGTAGGTCACGAGCTCGCCGGTGTGCAGCTCGCGGATGATCTCAATCGCCTCGACCAGCATGCTCTGCCGAGAGTCGACGCTCGGCCAGCCCTGGCCCACGACGTGCTCGTTGAGGCTCTCGCCCGAGCCGAGACCCAGCACGAAGCGGCCTTCGGAGAGGACCTGCATCGTGGCGGCCTTCTGCGCGACGACGGCGGGGTGGTACCTGATCGTCGGGCACGTGACGTAGGTCATGAGCTCGAGCCGCGTCGTGGCCTGCGCCACAGCTCCGAGGACCGTCCAGGCGTAGGGCGAGTGCCCCTGGCTCACCAGCCAGGGCGAGAAGTGGTCGCTCGACACCGCGAAGTCGAACCCGGCCTCCTCGGCCGCCTGGGCGTAGCGGACCAGCTCACGCGGGCCGCTCTGCTCGGTCATGAGGGTGTATCCGAACCGCACCATCGGTCTCGCTCTCGTCGGGCGAGTCCGCTGCGGATGCTCGCGTCTTCCTCGAGGGTGCGCTCCCCCGGCGCGACGCGCGACGGGGTTGACAGTGGGAGACGGGCATCGCTACACGAGAGCGGCTGCCCAGCCTGCGACCACGGGAAGCGGGCAAAAAGGAAGCCCCGACCGTTACCACACAGCCGGGGCGAGACGAGTGAGAGCTCGCCTATCCCTCTCAGTGTACCGCACCGGACGGGCCGGCGATGACGACGCGGTCGAAACATCGCCGGAGAAACAGAAAATCCCCCGGTGACCGAGGGATTTTCTTGTTGGTGACCCCAGCGGGATTCGAACCCGCGTTACCGCCGTGAGAGGGCGGCGTACTAGGCCGCTATACGATGGGGCCGATCACGCAACCGTTCGATTATGCCATGTCCTAGGACCCCTCTCCAAATCGAGCGGGGAACCCGCGAATCGCTTGCCGGGCGCACGGCGTCGGAGTTGACTCGCACCATGCACGTGACCAAATTCGAGCACGCCACCCTGACCATCATCGAAGCCGGCAAGACGATCGTGATCGATCCCGGGTCGTTCACCGCACCGCTCACCGGCCTGACGGATGTCGTCGCGATCGTCATCACCCACGAGCACCCCGACCACTGGACGCCCGACCAGCTCGATCGCGTGCTCAAGATCTATCCCGGTATCCCCATCTACGGGCCGGAGGGCGTGGCGAAGGCCGCCGCCGGCTATGAGGTCACCACCGTCAACCCCGGCGACACGGTCGAGATCGAGCCCTTCACGCTGCGATTCTTCGGCGGGCGCCACGCGGTCATCCACGAGTCGATCCCCGTCATCGACAACGTCGGGGTTCTCGTCAACGACCGGTTCTACTACCCGGGCGACTCGTACGCGATCCCCGAGGGAGCGGAGGTGCACCTGCTGGCCGCGCCCGTCGGAGCCCCCTGGCTCAAGATCGGCGAGGCGATGGACTTCGTGCTGGCGGTCGCTCCTCGGCAGGCCTTCGGGACGCACGATATGACGCTCTCGGTGGCCGGGAAGGACATGGGCCGGGCACGGCTCCGCTGGGCCGTGGAGCAGGGCGGCGGCGAGTTCCTGGTGCTCGACCCGGGCGAGGCGACCGACCTCTGAGGAAGCGCGCCGGACTGACAGACGACGGATGCCGCGCGGCTTCGGTCCGCGGCATCCGTCGTCTCGTCGCTCGGGAGAGCGTCTATTCGGCGTCGAGATCCGTCTCGAGCAGCGTGACCAGTTCGTCGAGCGCCTGCTCGGATCCGTCCCCCTCGGCCTTGAGTGTCACGACGGTACCATGCGAGGCGCCGAGGCCCATCAGAGACAGGATGCTGCCGGCGTTGAGGTCGGGGCCGCCGTCCACCGCGATCGTCACGGGGATCTTCTTCTCCTGGACGGCCTGCACGAACAGCTTCGCGGGACGCGCGTGCAGCCCTGAGCTGCTCGCGATGGTGGCCTGACGTTCTGCCATTTCTCTCTCCTTGTTGTTCGGTTGTGAGGTCGTTACGCGGCGACGGCTTCGAAGGGCGCCTCGGCCTGTGTGAGCTCCTTGCGGCCCACCCACTTCTTGAGGGCGATCACCAGGAGCGCGGTCACGACCGTACCCGCCGCGAGCGCCACGAGGAACCCCCAGATCGGCTGGATCGCGAACAGGACGAAGAGTCCGCCGTGGGGGGCGAGCGACTGGACGCCGAACGCCATGGCCAGACCGCCGGTGATCGCACCGCCCACCATCGACGCCGGGATCACGCGCAGCGGGTCTGCCGCCGCGAACGGGATCGCGCCCTCGCTGATGAAGGCCGCCCCGAGCAGCCACGCCGCCTTGCCGTTCTCGCGCTCGACCGGCGGGAACAGGTCGCGGGCCATGACCGTGGAGGCGAGGGCCATGGCGAGCGGCGGCACCATGCCGGCGCACATGACCGCGGCCATGATGAGGTACGGCGTGGGGTTCTCGGCCGAACCCGCGGCCAGGCCCGCGACCGCGAAGGCGTACGCGACCTTGTTGACGGGACCGCCCAGGTCGAAGCACATCATGATGCCGAGGATCACGCCCACCACGACGACTCCCGCGGTACCCGCGAGATCGTTCAGCCAGACGTTCAGCCACTCCATCAACGTCGCGATGGGGCGGCCGAGGAAGAGGATCATCAACCCCGACGCGACGATCGAGGCCAGGATCGGGATGATGACGACCGGCATCAGGCCCCGCAGCCAGCGCGGCACATCCATGCGCGCGAACCACCACGCGACCACGCCGGCGAGCAGACCGCCGATGATGCCGCCGATGAAGCCCGCGTTCATGATCACGGCGACCGCGCCCGCGACGAAGCCCGGTGCGATCCCAGGACGGTCGGCGATGGCGAAGGCGATGTAACCGGCGAGCGCCGAGACGAGGAAGCCCATCGACGTCACGCCGATCACATACAGCACGGAGCCCAGATAGAGCCCGAGTCCGCCGGGAGGGAGGTCCCAGAGGGAGTTGTCGATGATGATGTCGAACGCCTGGTTGTCTGCGTTGACATCGACGCCGCCGAGGAACGGCAGGAAGCTCAGGGCGATCAGCAGACCGCCGCCGGCCACGAACGGGATCATGTAGCTCACACCTGTGAGCAGGATCCGCTGGATGCGCGCGCCCATCGAGATGTTCGACGCGGCGGCGGTAGCGGTCGACGAGGTCGCCGTGCCCGTGACGCGCGCCGCGTTCGGGTCGTTGGCTGCTGCCACGGCCTCGCTGACCAGCGCCGCCGGGTGCTCGATGCCGCGCTTGACCCCCGACCGGACGACGGGCTTGCCGGAGAACCGGTGGATCTCGCGCACGTCCACGTCGGTGGCGAAGATGACGGCGTCGGCGTTGTCGATGACCTCCTGCGGGATCGCCTTGTAGCCGCTCGAACCCTGCGGTTCGACGACGAGGTCGATGCCCGACTTCTTGCCCTGCGCCGTCAGCGCGTCGGCCGCCATGAAGGTGTGGGCGATGCCCGTGGCGCACGAGGTCACCGCGACGATCCGCGCGGGGCGCCCGTCGACGAGCAGGTCCTCCCCTGCGGTGACAAGAGCGGCTGCGGGTGCTGCGGCGCGAGCGGGAGCGGGAGCGGCGGAGGCATCCCCCTCCCCGATCGCGTTGCGGACGATCGTGACGACCTCGTCGTTCGAGCGTGCGGCGCGCAGGCCGCTCGTGAAGTCGTCCTGCATGAGGCTGCGCGCGAGCTTCGAGAGCACCGCGAGGTGCGCCTCGGCCGCGCCCTCGGGAGCGGCGATGAGGAACACCAGGTCGGCGGGTCCGTCATCGGCGCCGAACGCCACGCCGGGGCTCAGGCGCGCGAACGCCAACGAGGGCTGGGTCACGGCTGCGCTCTTGGCGTGCGGGATCGCGATGCCGCCCGGCAGGCCGGTCTCGTCCTTCTGCTCGCGCGCCCAGGCATCGGCGAACAGCGCCTCCGCGTCGGTCGCGCGACCCTGCGCGACCACGCGTGCGGCGAGCGCGCGGATGACGGCGGCCTTGTCGGCGCCGAGACCGACGTCGAGACTGACGAGGTCTGGGGTGATGGTCTGGGACACGATGACCTCCAAAGGTCGGTTGTGGCTGGGTCAGGCGGTGGGGACGAGGCGGGTGACGACGACGTCGCCCGAGGGAAGGTCGGCGGGCGCGGGCGCCTGCGTGCCGGGAAGGGATGCCGCGGCGGCGCCGTAGCGGATGGCCCGGCGCAGCCGCTCCTCCGGACCGGCGCCGTCGGCATCGGCGAGCACGTAGCCCGCGAGCGAGCTGTCACCGGCCCCGACCGTGCTGGCGACGCGGATCCTCGGCGAAGCGGCGGTCCAGGCTCCGTCGGCCGAGACGAGCACCGCCCCGTGGGCTCCGAGCGTCACGAGGGCGGCGCCCACGCGTGAGGGCACGAGCTCGCGAGCGACGGCGACCACGGCGGCGGCGAGGTCGCCACCCGGAAGCGCCGTGCCGGTGAGCCCGGTCAGCTCTTCGTCGTTGGGCTTGATGAGGTCCGGCGCGCCGCGGTCGACGACCGCCGTGAGGGCCGCCCCGGATGTGTCGACGGCGATCCGCGGAGCGTCCGGCCCGTGAGCGGCCCGGACGGCCGCGATGACGTCGACGTAGAAGTCGGCCGCGACGCCGGGAGGAAGCGAGCCGGCGAGCACCAGCCAGCGCGCGCCGGCGCAGGCCTCGACCACCGTGCGGACGACGGCCGCGGCATCCGCAGGCGTGAGCGTGGCGCCCGGCAGGTTGAGCTTGGTCGTCACTCCAGCGGGATCGGTGATCGTGATGTTCGCGCGGACATGTCCGCGCACCGGGACGCGCCGGGTCTCGATGAGCGCTGCCCGCAGTGCCCCGTCGAACGGGTCGTCGGACGCGAGCGGAAGGACCGCCACGGTCTCGACGCCCGCCGCCGAGATCACGCGGGCGACGTTGATCCCCTTCCCCCCGGCGTCTTCCCGCGAGCTGGCGGCCGATTGCACGTCGCCGGGGCGCAGGGCTTCGTCGAGGATGATCGTCCGATCGAGGGACGGGTTGGCCGTGAGCGTCACGATCATGCGATCCACACCTCCACGCCGGCGTCCGAGAGCGCGGCGGACAGTTCAGGGTCGGGCGCGGCATCCGTCACCAGCACGTCGACCTCGGCGAGCGGCGCGAAGCCGACGAGCAGTTCGCGCCCGAGCTTCTCCGCGTCGGCCACCACGACCACGCGCCGCGCCGAACGCACGATCGCGCGCTTGACCGCCGCCTCATCGGGGTCGGGCGTGCTCAGGCCGAAGCCGGCGGAGACGCCGTTGGTGCCGATGAAGGCGACATCGGGCCTCATGCTCTCGATTGCGCGCACCGTGTCGGCCCCGACGGCAGCGGCGGTGAGACCGCGCACACGCCCGCCGATGAGGGTGAGCGCGGCGTTCGGGGTCGCGGCCAGAGCACTCGCGAGCGTGAGCGCGTGCGTGACGACCTCGATGGAGCCCGCGGAGACGAGCGGCGCCAGGTGGGTGGCGACGGCGGCGGTGGTGGTGCCGGCGTCGAGGAAAACGGATCCCCGGAAGCCGTCGGCGACTGCTGCCACGGCGCGGCGGCCGATGGCGGACTTGGCCGCGCTGTGACGCTGCAGCCGTTCGACGAGCGGAGGCTCGGTGGTGCTGGCGCGGTCTGCTGCCACGGCTCCTCCGTGAACGCGGCGCAGCGCCCCCGAGGACTCCAGCTGGGCGAGGTCTCGACGCACGGTCTCGGTGGTCACGTCGAAGCGGTCTGCGAGTTCGACGACGCTCACGCGTCCGTCGACCGCGAGCGTGAGCTCTATCTGCTCCTGGCGCTCCGTTGCGTACACGGCTGACCCTCCGTTGGATTCCCACAGGCTACAACACAAATCAACATAAAACAATAGTCGGTGATCCGTACCCGGCTAGGGTCGAACGATGCCCGACAAACCTCCCGCCGAAGTGAGCATCGACGAGGCGCTCGTGCGGCACCTCGTCGTCGTACAGGCCGGGCACGCGGTGCCGGATGCCGCAACCCTTTCGCTCACCCGGGTCACCGCGGGCTGGGACAGCGACATCTGGCGACTGGGCCAGGACGTCGCCGTGCGCCTCCCCCGACGTGCCCTCGCGGCGCCGCTCATCCTCAACGAGCACCGGTCACTCCCGCTGATCGGGCCGCACATCGAGGCCACCGGCGTGAGGGTTCCCCTTCCCCTCGTCCTGGGCGTGCCGGCAGAGGGATTTCCCTGGCACTGGTCGGTCGTCCCCTGGATCGACGGCGCGCGCGGAATGGACGTGCCGCGCACTGATCGCCATGTCTGGGCGGCACCTCTCGCCGCGGCGCTGGCCGCGATGCACGTCGGCGCCGGCCCGGGATTCCCGGTCAATCCCGTGCGAGGCCACGCGCTCGAGACGCGGACCACGGCGTTCGAGGACCGACTGCGCACCCTGCTCGCCGCGACGCTCGTCAGCCCCTCGGACGCGGCGGCGCTGGCGGCGCGCTGGGACGCCGGAATCGCCGCATCGCCGTGGGCCGGGCCGCCCGTCTGGATCCACGGCGACCTTCACCCGGGCAACCTGGTCGCCGGACGGCAGACGCTCGCGGGCATCATCGACTTCGGCGATGTGACGGCGGGCGACCCGGCTTACGACCTCGCCGTCGCCTGGCTCGCGTTCGACGCCACCGGACGCGAGCGCTTCGTCTCAGCGACCCGCCGCCGCTACGACGCCGCCACGTGGCTGCGCGCACACGCCTGGGCTGCGGCCGTCGCCGTGATGCTGCTCGCTCACAGCGACGACGACCCGGACTATGCCGCCCTCGGCAGGGAATCGGTGCGCGAGGTGGTCGGCCCCAAGCTCTCCGGCTGACTGCCCGCCGTGCTCAGCCAGACCTCCACGGAGCCCGGTCGTCCGATGAAGCGGATGACGCTCCCCTCGGTCAGCGGCTCCTCCAGCTCGAACGGCAGTCCGTCGTAGACGGTGAAGTCGAGCACCGGGTCCAGCGCGCCGCTTGCGCAGGTGGCGGACAGGAGATCGCCCCGGTAGGACACCAGCACGCAACGCGAATCGTCGCTTGCGCGCGCCGTCCACACGTCGATCCGCTCGAACGGCTCGTGGGGCACGACGGTGCCCGGGTCGACGCCCCAATAGTTCAGGTTCTCGACGAAGCCGTCGCCGCGGACGCCGGCGCCGGGCGAGACGTCGAGCGTGCGATCCGGTCCCTGCGCCGCATTGAGGGGGAACGCCGCGCCGATCCCGATGCCGGCCACCAGGCCTACCACGCCGACCCCGGCAGCGATGGTCCAGGTCGGGATACGCCGCCACCATGGCCTCCCGGCCCCAAGGGGTGCGAATGAGTCGGTCGCGGATGCAGCGCCGCCGGCGGGCGAGGGGTCGTCGTCCGAGCGAGCCGCCCCTTCCGGCGCCGCGGATGCCTCTCCCGCGGCGATGGGTGGGGGCGCCGCGGCGACTCGCGGGCGAGCGGCCGGTGCCGCGGAGACGGGCTCGTCCTCGCGGGTGCGGGCGAGGTCCTCGAGTTCGCGCAGACGGGCCTGCGCCTCGGGGTCGCGCTGGATGTCGGCATCCGGGCCGTACGCGCGCCGCCGCAGGTCGGCGAGCTCCCTCGACGGGTCGGGCGACAGCGGCGGCGCGTCCATACGGCCCATTATCCGCCCTCGTTCAGCTCCAGCGGGCCGGGTCGTGCGCCGTGATCCGCTCGAGGAGGCGTTCCGCGACCGGGTCTGCCGTCGCCGAGTCACGTCTCCGGCGGCTGAGCGTCCTGCACGGTGACTTCGACGACGTCTCCCTGCAGCTCGAAGCGCACGACGCTCCCGATCTGGCTGTCCTCGCCGAACGGGCGCGGGCCGCCGAGCTCCACGACGAAGTCGACGACCGGCGGCAGGCCCCCCGGCAGGCACCGGCCGTCGGCCCACTCCTCGCCCCAGACCACGACGAGACACGTCTCGCCGTCGGCATTCGGGCCTGAGCGAACCTCGAACCCCTGGAACGGCCGATGCAGGACCATGTCGCCGTCGATGCCCAGCCAGTCGAAGAGGCCCGCGACCCAGTCCGCCGTCAGCGCCGGCGCCGTCTCGCCCGTGAGCTCCAGGGTGTCGTCCGGTCGGTCCGCGAGAACGGGGGGAAGGACGAGTCCGATCACGAGGCCGGCGACGGCGGCGACGGCGATGGGCAGCCACCGCGGGATCCGCCGGCGGCTCGGGGCGGACGATGTCGGAGCCGGCTCGCGACTGTCCCCCGTCACGGTGTCGGGCGGGCCCGGAGCGCGGGTGCCCGCGTCGGGAGGGCGCGAAGCGGTGGTGCTCGGAGCCGTGGGGTGCGTCGCCGGACGGGATCGGCTCGGAGGGTCGTCGTCGGCGGAGGAACCAGGCGTCAGGGTCGCGGCGAAGGGAAGAGGTCCGGCGGCCGCCGCCTGGTCGGCCGGAGAGGATGCCGCCCGGACGAGCGACTCCAGCTCCTCGAGCCGCCGCTGGGCATTCGCGTCGCCGTCGATGTCGGCGTCTGGACCGTACGCCCGGCGACGCAATCCAGCCAGTTCGCGCGCGAGCGCATCGGGGAGCGTCGGCGCGTCCATGAAGCCATTATCGGGGCGGACGGCCGAGTGACGCCGGGCAAACGAAAAACCCCCGCTCAGCGGGGGTTTTCTCGTTGGCTGGGGTACCTGGACTCGAACCAAGAACAACGGTACCAGAAACCGCCGTGTTGCCAATTACACCATACCCCAAGGCGTTCGACCGGAGTCGTGCCGAGGAGTAAGTCTACGTGACGGGAGCGGCCAGACCAAACTGAGGAGCTGGCCGCATCGGCCGTCGGCGTCTTCGCCTACTCCGCGCGGAACGACCCGAGCGCCGCGAGCCGGCGGATCGATTCCGCCTTGCCGAGCAGCTCCATCGACTCGAAGAGCGGCGGTGAGATCCGGCGTCCGCTCACGGCGACGCGCAGCGGTCCATATGCGACGCGGGGCTTGAGCCCGAGTTCGGTGATGAGCGCGGCGGTGAGCGCCTCCTGCACGGCGGCGGCCGTGAACTCGCCGTCCGGAATCCGCTCCAGAGCACCGACGGATGCCTCGAGCACGGCCGCGGTGTTCTCGGGCAGTGTCGCCAGAGCGTCGTCCGCATAGGAGACCTCGTCGGTGAACAGGAAGCCCAGGAGCCCCGGCGCGTCGCCGAGGAGCTGCATCCGCTCCTGCACGAGAGGAGCGGCGGCGGCGATGATCGCCTGCTGGTCGGCGGTGGGCGGCTGCGCCACCAGTCCCGCCGACGCGAGGTAGGGCACCAGGCGCGCCGCGAAGTCGGCCGGCTCCAGCATCCGCACGTGGTCCCCGTTGATGGACTCTGCCTTCTTCTGGTCGAATCGCGCCGGGTTGGGATTGACGTCCACGATGTCGAACTCGGCGACGAGCTCGTCGAGCGAGAACACGTCGCGGTCGGGTCCGATCGACCAGCCGAGCAGCGAGAGGTAGTTCAGCAGGCCTTCATGGATGAAGCCCTTCTCCCGCTGCAGGAAGAGGTCGGCCTTCGGGTCGCGCTTGGACAGCTTCTTGTTGCCGACCTCGCCGAGGACGAGCGGCATGTGCGCGAAACGCGGGATGAACGTGGTCACGCCGGCCTCGACGAGCGCCCGGTAGAGCGCCAGCTGACGGGCCGTGGACGGCATGAGGTCCTCGCCCCGGATGACGTGCGTGATGCCCATGAGCGCATCGTCCACCGGGTTCACGAACGGGTACAGCGGCACGCCGCCCGCGCGTACGAGCACGAAGTCGGGGAAGGATCCCGCGGGGAAGGTGACCTCGCCGCGGATGAGGTCGACGTACGTGAGGTCCTCGTCGGGCACCCGCAGGCGCCACGCCGGCTCACGGCCGTCCGCCCGGAACGCCGCCCTCTGCTCGTCGGTCAGGTCGCGGTCGAAGTTGTCGTAGCCCAGCTGCTTCGCGCGGCCGTTGGCCTCGTTGCGCGCGTCGATCTCCTCGGCGGTCGAGTAGCTCTCGTACACGGCACCGGCGGCGACGAGCTTGTCGAGCACCTCGCGATACAGGTCGTGTCGCTGGGACTGGCGGTACGGCGCGTGGGGTCCGCCCACCTCGACGCCCTCGTCCCAGTCGATCTCCAGCCAGCGGAGCGCATCGAGCAGCTGCTGGTAGCTCTCCTCGCTGTCGCGCGCGGCGTCGGTGTCTTCGATGCGGAAGACGAGCCTCCCGCCGTTGTGGCGGGCGTAGGCCCAGTTGAAGAGCACGGTGCGGATCAGCCCGACGTGCGGAAGACCCGTCGGCGAGGGGCAGAAGCGCACGCGCACATCGGCGCCGGTCGCTGTGGTGGTGCGGGGATCGGGTGAGGAAGACATCGCCGACCAGTCTAGTTGCGGGATGCCGCGCCCCCACGGGCCTCGGGGCCCACCGTGCCGAGCAGCCGCACGATGGCCTCGAGGGTCGCCCTGATCGCGGGGACGCGGTCGGCGCCGTGGGCGGTGACGACGTGGATGGTGCGAGCCTCGGTGGACGGGAGGGGCACGGTCACGACGCCGGCGAGCTGCGGGAAGGATGCCACGGCCATACGCGGCAGCGTCGCCACGCCGATGCCCTGGGCGACGAGTCCTTCGACGGCCACGAAGTTGTCGGTCTCGAACGCGATGTGCGGCTCGAAGCCCGCACGCGCACACAGTTCAAGCAGATGCCCGCGGCAGCGGGGGCACCCGGCGATCCACTTCTCCCCGGCCAGCGACGCCATGTCGACGCCGTCCTCGGTGACGGCGGGATGATCGACCGGGAGCACAGCGAGCAGGTCGTCCGTGCCGACGGCATGGACCGAGAGGCCCTGCGCGCTGGACCCGTGGGGGTCTTCCCGATCGCCCGGGTAGCTGAAGGTCAGCGCGATGTCGGCGTTGCCCTCGCGGACGGCCTCCACCGCCTCGGGCGGCTCGGCCTCGAGATAGGTCACCGTGACGCCGGCGTGGTGGGCCTCGAGGTCGGCCAGGAGCCGAGGGACGATCGTCGGCGAGGCCGACGGGAAGCCGACGAGACGCACGCGTCCGGCGCGGAGACCGCGGAGCTCTGCCAGCTCACCGGCGGCGGCATCCAGCGCCGTGGTCACGGTGGGCGCGTGACGGGCGAGGATGCGCCCCGCCTCGGTCAGCCGGACGCTGCGGCCCACCCGCTCGACGAGGGGCACCTCGAGCTTGCGCTCGAGTCGCTTGAGCTGCTGGCTGACGGCCGGCTGGCTGTAGCCGAGAGCCGCTGCCGCGCCGGTGATCGATCCCTCGTCGGCGATGGCCTTCACGACCCGCAGGGCCTGCGCGTCGATGTCGATGTCGTCGAAGGAGGGCACGCACACAGGGTAGGGCCAGTCCGACACCGACGCATAACCTTTCGTCATGATTCGCATGCGAAACCTCCTGTAGACGAATAGAAGGCGTGTCGCGAAGCTGGGAGCATGCTCGCCACGCACTCCCCCGTCTTCGCTGCCGCCCGTGCAGAGTTCGACGGCGGTCGCGGGTACCTCGCCGCGTGCACCGTCGGTCTGCCGACGCGCGCCGGTCGAGCGGCCGTGGTGGCCGATCTGGATGCCGCGGCCCTCGGCCGCCCCGACCTGATCGCGTACTCCGCCGCTGTCGAGCGCTCCCGCGCCCACTTCGCCGCCCTCGTCGGGGTCGGCGCCGATCGGGTGGCCATCGGCTCGCAGACCTCCGTGGCCGCGGCACTGGTCGCGGCCTCCCTTCCGGAGGGCGCGGACGTGCTCATCGCGGAGGGCGACTTCTCCTCCATCGTGCTCCCGTTCGTCCACTCCGGCCGCGGTCTGAATGTCCGCACTGCGCCGCTCGAGCGGCTGGCCGACGAGATCCGGCCCGCAACCGCGCTCGTCGTGTTCTCGATCGTCCAGTCGGCCACCGGCGTGGTCGCCGATGCCGACGCGATCCTCGCCTCCGCCGAGACGCACGGCACGCGGACGCTGTGCGATGCGACCCAGGCGGTCGGCTGGATGCGGGTGGAGGCATCCCGCTTCGATGCGGTCATCTGCCACACCTACAAGTGGCTGTGCGCGCCCCGAGGCGTCTCGTTCCTGACGGTGTCGTCGCGGCTCGAGCGCGACATGCCGGCCCTTTTCGCGGGCTGGTACGCCGGAGCGGACCCGTGGGTCTCGTGCTACGGCGGCGGCGTCGAGCTCGCGCCGGACGCCTCCCGCTTCGACGTGTCGCCGGCCTGGCAGGCGTTCGTCGGCGCGGAGCCCGCCCTCGCGCTGTTCGCGTCACTTCCCCCTGACGAGCTGCACGCGCACAGCACGCGCCTCGCCGGGGCGTTCCGAGAGCGGCTCGGCATCGAGCTGCCCGAGCGGCAGAGCGCGATCGTCACCTGGGAGGACCCGGACGGAGTGGACCTGGTCCGGCTCACCACATCGGGGGTCGTCGCCTCCGGGCGAGCCGGCCGTGCCCGCGTCGCGTTCCATCTGTTCAACGACGACGAGGACGTCGAGGCGGCGCTGACCGCCCTCGGACGTTAGACGAAGCCGCTAGTCCGCGCGCACACCGACCGCGAGCACCGCGGTGTGGGGGAACCGCAGGAGCCCGTCGTCGTCGATGCGCAGCCGCGTCTCCTCGAGGTAGGCCCGGTGCAGCGCGGTGCGGGAATCGTCCTCCAGCGACTGATGGATGCCGCCGATCGTCGCCACACCCCCGGCGACGCCGATCCACAGGTCGGCGGGAGAGATGACGAAGGTCCACGACACCGCGGTCGCACGGATCTTCGCGAGCCCGACGGCGCCGAGCAGCGCGGCGAGGCCGTCGGGGGTGCGGAGAATGTCAGGCTCGGTGGACTGGGAGTCGGCGGGATAGGCGGCGGCCCCCGAACGCGCGAGAGAGGCCTCCCACAGCGGGCGCAAAGGGCTGGGCCCCCAGGGCCACACAGTGATGGCGACAGCGCCGCCGGGTGCGGCGACGCGGGCCAGTTCCCCGGCCGACTTGAGCGGATCGGCGACATGGTTGAGAACGAAGCTCGCGGCGACGGCGTCGAACGAGCCGTCGCGGAACGGCAGGGCGGGCAGTGCCGCCACGGTCAAAGGCAGGGACGGATGCCGCCGCCGGGCGGCGTCCACCATCGACGCCTCGGCATCCACCCCCTGGGCCGTGTAGCCGCGGCGCGCGGCGGCCGCCGCGACCGTGCCCGCGCCGGTGCCGACATCGAGGAAGCGCCCGGCGGCCGGGACGCCCCGGGCGGCCTCGATCGCGTCCAGCAGCGGCTCGGCCGCGCCCTCGCACAGGCGCGCGAACGACTGCGCGTAGGGCTCGCCGGTGCCGGACCAGTCAGCCATGCGCGGCAGCAGAGACCCGCTGGGGGCCGCGGGCGAGCGGCGCCAGCGCCACGGTCGCGACGACCGCGATCCCGACGACGAGCGCGAGCCCGCCGTAGCCGATCCAGGCCAGCACGAGCCCGGCGAGAATCGCCCCCGTCGCCCCCACGAGGCTCATGATCAGGTCGCTGCGGCCCTGACGGCGCGTGCGCATCGCCTCCGACGAGGCCTCGGTGAGCAGCGTCGATCCCGACACGGTGGTCGCGCTCCAGCCGAGGCCGAGCAGCACGAGCGCAACAGTCACCCACGTCGTCGACTCCTGCCCGAACGACGCCGTCACCAGCGCCGCTGCGAGCAGGCCCTGGCCGATCATGATCGTGGGGATGCGGCCGAGCCGGTCCGCGAGGATGCCGAAGACCGGCGACAGCGCGAACATCCCGGCGATGTGCAGGCTGATCGTCAGCCCGATGATCGAGAGCGACGCGCCGTGGTGGAGCAGATGCACGGGCGTCATCGCCATGACGGACACCATCACGCCGTGCGCCGCGGCCACCGCGAAGATCGCGTACCGGGCGACCCGGGGATCGTCGGGCTTCGCGATGGCCGTGGCCGATGCCCGGGCGGCCGCGACCACGCGCTGCGCGAGCAGCAGCGGGTCGGGGCGCAGCGCCAGAAGGTACAGCAGGATGCCGAGCACCTGCGCCACGACCGTGATCAGGTAGGGACCGGTCAGCGGGGGCATGCCCACGGCCTGGCCCAGGACCTCTCCTGGTCCGGTCAGATTCGGCCCCAGCACCGCGCCGACGGTCGTCGCCCACACGACGATCGAGAGGTCTCGTCCGCGCGTCGCGTCGGTGGCGAGGTCGGCGGCGGCGAAGCGTGTCTGGAGGTTCGCCGCCTGCCCGGCGCCCACGAGTCCGAAGGCCACGAGCAGCAGCGGGAACGACGAGACTCCGACCGCGAGCACGACCAGGACCACGCCGAGGAGGGCGACGGTCATGCCCATCGCGAGGGAGGGCCGGCGGCCACGGCGGCGCGCGAACGTCGCGAGCGGCACGGCGACGGCAGCGGTGCCCAGAGTGATGGCGGCCGCGGCAAGGCCGGAGAAGGCCTCGTCGCCCGAGATCTCGGCGGCGAGCACCGCGCCGAGCGACACGGTGGCTCCGAATGCCAGGCCGCCGAGCACCTGGCCGAGCGAGAGCACCCACACCGTGCGCCGCTGCACCCTCGCGAGCTCGGGCGGAGCGAGGACCGCGGCATCCGCTCCGCCGTCGGCGCTGACCGCCGGCTCGTGTGGGATCGGCGCGGACATCGGCTACGCGGCGCGGGCGGTGTTGCGCAGGATGCCGAGCCCCGTGATCTCGACCTCGACGGTGTCGCCGGCGACGACCTGGCCGACCCCGGCCGGCGTGCCTGTCAGGACGACATCGCCCGGGAGAAGCGTGAACGCGGCGGAGGCGTAGGCGATGACGTCGGCCAGCGAGAAGATCATGTCGCTGATCGGACCGTTCTGCCGGACCTCGCCGTTCAGGCGCGTGGTGATGACCGCGGAGCCGTTCGGGTCGAAGTCGGTCTCGATGGCGGGGCCCAGCGGGCACGACGTGTCGAAGCCCTTCGCCCGGGCCCACTGCCCGTCGGACTTCTGCCAGTCGCGCGCGGTGAGGTCGTTGGCGATCGTGTAGCCGAACACGTAGTCCAGCGCGTTCTCGGCCGGGACGTTCTTCGCGATGCGCCCGATGACGGCGGCGAGCTCGCCCTCGAAGCTGATGAAGTCGGAGCCGGTCGGGAGGACCACCGCATCGCCCGGGCCGATCACCGACGTGTTCGGCTTGAAGAAGAGCATCGGCGCGGTCGGCACGTCGTTGCCGAGCTCCGCGGCGTGATCGCGGTAATTGCGGCCGACGCACACGACCTTCGACCTCGGGATGACCGGGGCCAGCAGGGCGACATCGCCGAGCGGGACGCGCTCACCCGTCGTGTCGAACCCGGCGAACATCGGATCGCCGTCGAGGACGACGAGCTCGCCCTCGTCGACGATTCCGAACCTGATGGCGTCGTTGTGGCTGAACCGCGCGATCTTCACCGTGACAGCCTAGCCTCGGCATCCCCCACCGCGAGGGGCTTCAGCCGTCGAGGCGGACCAGCCAGCCGTGCTTGTCTTCACGGCGGCCGTACTGGATGTCGGTGAGCTCCTCGCGCAGCGAGAGTGCGAGCTCGCCGATGGGCTGCTCGTCGACGAAGTCCTTGCCCTTGAGGAGGCCGATCGGCGTGACGACGGCGGCGGTGCCGCACGCGAACACCTCCACGATGTCGCCGGATGCCACGCCGCTGCGCCACTCGTCGAACGAGACCGCGCGGCGCTCGACGGTGTGCCCGCGGTCCTCGGCGAGCTGCAGGATCGAGTCGCGCGTGATGCCTTCCAGGATCGACGGCGACTGCGGGGTGACGATCGTGCCGTTCTTGTAGACGAACACCACGTTCATGCCGCCGAGCTCCTCGACGTTGCGGTCCTGGTCGAGGAACACGACCTGGTCGCAGTCGTTCTCGTACGCCTGGGACTGCGGCAGGAGCGAGGCGGCGTAGTTGCCGCCGGTCTTCGCCGCGCCCGTGCCGCCCTTGCCCGCCCGGGCATAGTCCTCGCTCAGCCAGATCGACACCGGCTGGACGCCGCCCTTGAAGTACGCACCCGCCGGCGAGGCGATCACGTAGTAGCCGACCTTCTGCGCCGGGCGCACGCCGAGGAACGCCTCCTTGGCGAACATGAAGGGTCGCAGGTACAGGCTCTGGTCCTGGCCGGAGGGCACCCAGGCGCCGTCGATCGCGACCAGTTCGCGCAGCGACTGGATGAAGTACGAAACCGGAAGCTCGGGGAGGGCCAGGCGCCGCGCGGAGCGCTGCAGACGACGGCCGTTCTGATCGGGGCGGAAGGTGTGGATCGAGCCGTCCGCGTGACGGTAGGCCTTGATGCCCTCGAAGATCTCCTGGCCGTAGTGGAGCACGGCGGCCGCCGGGTCGAGCGACAGCGGGCCGTACGGCTGCACGCGAGGACGGTGCCAGCCGCCGCGGGCGGACCAGCAGATGTCGACCATGTGATCGGTGAAGGAGGTGCCGAAACCGGGGTTGGCGAGGATCTCGTCGCGCTGCGCGGCGGACTTCGCGTTGAGGTTGCGGTTGACGGTGAACTCGAGCGGGGTGAGTCCGGTGTCGGTGTCGGTGTCGGTGAGCGTCATGACGGGCCTGTGCTTTCGTGCGGAGCGTTCCGCTGCATGGTGACGGTGCAGTCCTGCCGGAGGGCTTGGCGGTTCCAGGTTACGCCTGGAGCCGCGCGGCGATGGCGTCGCCGATCTGCGCCGTGGTGCGGGATGCCGAACCCCGGTCCGCGATGTCCGCCTCGACCGCGCGGGTGACGGCTTCGGATTCCGTCCCGAGCCCGAGGTGATCGAGCAGCAGGGCGGTGGAGAGGATCGCGGCCGTGGGGTCGGCCTTCTGCTGACCCGCGATGTCGGGCGCCGAACCGTGGACGGGCTCGAACATCGAGGGGAACGCGCCGTCGGGGTTGATGTTGCCCGAAGCGGCGAGGCCGATGCCACCGGTGACGGCGCCGGCCAGGTCCGTGAGGATGTCGCCGAAGAGGTTGTCGGTGACGATCACATCGAAGCGACCGGGGTTCGTGACCAGGAAGATGGTGGCCGCGTCGACGTGCAGGTAGTCTACGGCGACTCCGGGGTGCTCGGCCGACACCGCGTCGACGATGCGCTTCCAGATGCCGCCGGCATGCACGAGCACGTTGGTCTTGTGCACGAGCGTGACGCGCTTCGACCGGCGCTCGGCCAGCTCGAACGCGTAGCGCACCACCCGCTCGACGCCGAACGCGGTGTTCACGGACGTCTCGTTGGCCACCTCGTGCGGCGTGCCGCGGCGGATCGAGCCGCCGTTGCCCACGTACGGTCCCTCGGTGCCCTCGCGCACGACCACGAAGTCGATGTCGCCGGGTGCTGCGAGCGGTCCGGGAACCCCCGGGTACAGCTTCGACGGACGCAGATTGACGTAGTGGTCGAGCTCGAACCGCAGCTTCAGCAGCAGACCGCGCTCGATGTTGGCGTCCTTCAGGCGCGCATCGCCGGGGACTCCCCCGACGGCGCCGAGCAGGATCGCATCGTGCGCCTTGATCGCATCGAGATCGGCGTCGGTCAGCGTCTCGCCGGTCTCGAGGAACCGGGTGGCGCCCAGCGAGAAGCGGGTCTTCTCGAAGCGGATGCCGCTCCCCGCGGTGGCGGCGTCGAGCACCTTCTCCGCCTCGGCGATCACCTCGGGACCGATGCCGTCACCCGGGATGACGGCGAGCTTCACGACACCTGAGTCCTGCACGCGCGGCATTGCTCTCCTCGACTGGCGTCCGGCGGGACCCCCGGGCTCAGTGCTCGGGCGCGGACGCGGTTCTCTCCAGGGTAGTGGCCGCGATCACCGCGGCCACGACGATGAGTCCCGCGCCGATGAGCGCCGTGATGCCGACCCCGGCGTCGAACGCGTGGGCCGCGGCATCCCGCAGCTGATCCGCCATGGCAGGATCGAGGCCGTCCGCCGCGGCGACGGCACCGGCGAGCGTCTCGCGGGAGGCCTCGGCGGCGCCCGCCGGCAGTCCGGCCGGCAAGACCAGGCTGCCGCGGTACAGCGCTGTCAGCAGCCCGCCGAGGATCGCCGTGCCCAGCACCGCGCCCAGCTCGTACGCGGTCTCCGACACCGCGCTCGCGGCGCCCGCCTTCTCCGGAGGAGCGCTCGAGAGGATGAGCTCGTTCGAGACCGTCTCGGCCATGCCGATGCCGATGCCGAGCGCGACGAACGCGCCGACGAGCATCCCGACGTGCCCGTCCTGGGCGGTCAGCGCGATCGTGACGTAGCCGAGCACCGACATCGCCAGCGCCGTGGGAACGATGACGCGCGGCGAGAAGCGCTTGGCGAGCGGCACGACGAGGAGGCCGGCGGCGATCATCGCCGCCAGTCCGGGAACGAGCGCGAGACCTGCCTGCATCGGCGTGAGGCCGACGATGAGCTGCAGGTGCTGCGCGACGAAGAACAGGAACCCGACGAGCGCGATCACGCTCAGCAGGTTCACGAGGATCGCGCCGCTGAAGGATCCCCGGCGGAAGAGGGCCATGTCGAGCATGGGGGTCTCCAGGCGCAGCTGGCGCCTCACGAAGAGCGCGGCGAACAGCACGCCCGTACCGAAGAGCACCGGCGCCGGGCTCGCGAGCCCGTGCACGGCGAGCTCCTTGATCGCGTAGACGATCGGCACCAGCGCGGCGAGCGACAGCAGGATGCTGAGCCCGTCGATGCGGCCGGGGTTCGGGTCGCGGCTCTCCGGCACCAGCAGCGGCACGAGGATCAGCAGGGGCACGAGCACGGGCACGGCCATCAGGAAGACGGATCCCCACGAGAAGTGCTCGAGGAGGATGCCGCCCACGACCGGTCCGAGCGCGGCGCCGGCGGAGAAGCCTGCGGCCCAGATCGCGATGGCGAGGCGTCGCTGGTCGCGGTTGGTGAACACGGTCCGCAGCAGCGAGAGCGTGGACGGCATCAGCATGGCGCCGAACACGCCCATTCCCGCCCGGGCCGCGATGAGCAGCGCCGCCGTGGGCGCGAACGCGGCGAGAGCGGAGACGATGCCGAAGCCGGTGGCGCCGATGAGCAGCATCCGTCGCCGTCCGAAGCGGTCGCCGAGCACGCCCATCGTGACGAGCAGGCTGGCGAGCACCAGTGGATACGCGTCGATGATCCAGAGCTGCTGAGCGCTCGTCGGCTCGAGGTCGAGCGCGATGGCGGGCAGCGCGAAGCTCAGCACGGTGTTGTCGACCGACACCAGCAGCACCGGCAGCATGAGCACCACGAGCGCCAGCCACCCACGCCAGCCGACGCGCTCATCCTCGTGGGAGAGCGTGCGCGGGAGTGTTGCGGTGGTCATGTCGTCCTCAGTTTCTATACCGTCCAGCCGGTATACTATCAGGATGCCACGACGCGCGTCGATAGCATCGACCACATGAGCCGTCCTCCCCTCGCCCGCGAGAAGGTGCTCGACGCGTTCGAGACGATCCTGATCGACGAGGGCGAGCGGGGCGCGACGATGGAGGCCACCGCCCGCGCCGCCGGCGTGTCCAAGGGCGGGCTGCTTTACCACTTCGGGTCGAAGGACGCGCTCGAGACCGCGGTCCTCGATCGCCTCCGCACGCTCGTCGAGGAGGACGTCGCCGCGATGGCCGCCTCGGCCGACGGACCCATCGACTACTTCCTGCGTACCTCGGTGATGGAGAACGACCCCATCGACCGAGCCATCCTCGCGGCGTCGCGTCTCGCACAGGGCGGAAGCGCCCCCGCCCGCGAGGCGCTCCGCGGCATCAGGGATCAGTGGGCCGGCGTGCTGCGCGCACATACGAAGGACGCGACCGCGCTCGACCTGGTGATGCTCGTGAGCGATGGCCTCTACTTCAACAACGCCCTCGAGGGCGGATCGATCCCCGGCCCGGTCCCCCGCGGCGCCGCGATGGACGCGCTGATCGCGATGGTCGAGCGCGCCGCCAAGGACTGAGCGGATGCCTCAGCCCCGGGCTGCGAGCACGCGACGCGCCCGGCGCAGCATCGAGTGCACGACCAGCGGATGAGCGAGGGACACCGGCGTGAAGTAGACCCGTCCACGCCAGTCGTTGAACGTGACGACGGTGGTGACCCGGACGACGGCGGCCTCGGCATCCACCCCCACTCCGCAGCGGAAAGTGAGGTGCGCATCGACGTACTCGATCAGTGCTTCGTCGCCCTCCACGCGACGGACGTCGAAGACGCCCTTCGGTGCCCCCTCGAGCCCGAGGAGCGGCGCGAGCGCGATGCGGACGCCCATCGCCGCCTTGACCCAGAGCGGCGCTGTGCGGGGCGAGAAGAGCGTCTCGGCCCAGATGCGGGGATCGTCCGTCGTGCGCGGCGGCTTGGACGCGAGGATCACGTCGCCGTAGTCGAACCGTCCGACGTCCTCGAACGCCAGGCTGCGGAACGTCGGCGGGGTCATCGCGGAGCCGTCAGGACTCGGTGATCTCGATCTGACGGAAGAGGTCGGCCTGGATCGCCGACCGCACTTCGTCGAGCAGGTCGTCGGCCACCGGCGAGTCGACCGTGAGCACCGACAGCGCCTGGCCGCCGGCCTCGCGACGCGCGATCTGCATGCCGGCGATGTTGATGCCCGCTTCGCCGAACTTCTGGCCGTAGACCGCGACGATGCCGGGGCGGTCGGTGTAGACCATCACGACATGGTGCTTCTCGATCGGGAGCTCGATCGCGTAGTCGTTGATGCCGACCAGCTTCTCGATCTGCTTCGTGCCGGTCAGCGTGCCCGACACGGACAGCTGGGATCCGTCCGACAGCGCCCCGCGGAGCGTGATGAGGTTGCGGTACTCGGGGCTGTCGTCGTCGACGAGCAGGCGCACCTCGACGCCGCGCTGCTCGGCGAGCAGCGGTGCGTTGACGTACGACACGGTCTCGCTCACGATGTTCGTGAAGACGCCCTTGAGCGCGGCGAGCTTGAGCACGCTGACGTCGTAGGCGTTCAGCTCGCCGTGCACCTCGACGTCGAGGCTGGTCAGCGGCGAATGCGCCAGCGCGGCGAAGATCTGGCCGAGCTTCTCGACCAGCGGGATGCCGGGGCGCACGTACGGGTCGATGACGCCGCCCGCGACGTTCACGGCGTCGGGGACGAGGTCGCCGCCGAGCGCCAGGCGCACCGAGTTCGCGACCGACACCCCGGCCTTCTCCTGCGCCTCTTCGGTCGAGGCGCCGAGGTGCGGCGTCACGACGACGTTCGGCAGCTCGAGCAGGGCGCGGGCCGTGCCGCTCTCCTCGGGGGGCTCGCTCGTGAACACGTCGAGTCCGGCGCCGGCGATCTCACCCGTCGTCAGGGCGGTGTGCAGGGCTGCCTCGTCGATCAGCCCGCCGCGGGCGACGTTCACCACGAACGCCGTCGGCTTCATGATCTTGAACTGGTCGGCGCCGATCATCCCGGTCGTCTCGGGCGTCTTCGGCATGTGGATCGTCACGAAGTCGCTCTGCTGCAGCAGCTCGTCGAGGCTCAGCAGCTGCACGCCGAGCTGCTGTGCACGGGCGCTGGTGACATAGGGGTCGTACGCGACGACGCGCATGTCGAAGCCCTGCAGCCGCGCCGCGATGAGCGCGCCGATCCGGCCGAGCCCGATGATGCCGACGGTCTTCTCGAACAGCTCGGTGCCCGTGTAGGAGCTCCGCTTCCACTGGCCGTCCGAGAGGGAGGCGTGGGCGGCGGGGATGCGGCGGGCGAGGCTCAAGATGTGGCCCACGGTCAGCTCGGCGGCCGAGATGATGTTCGACGTCGGCGCGTTGACGACCATGACCCCGGCGGTGGTCGCCGTCTTGATGTCGACGTTGTCGAGGCCCACGCCGGCACGCGCGACGACCTTGAGGACGGGAGCCGCCTCGATGGCCTCGGCGTCGATCTTCGTCGCAGACCGGATCAGCACGGCGTGCGCGTCGGCGAGGGCCGAGAGCAGCGCGGCACGGTCGGTCCCGTCGACGTTGCGCACATCGAAATCGGGGCCGAGGGCGTCGATCGTGGCGGGTGAGAGTTCTTCGGCGATGAGCACGACGGGCTTCGACACGAAAGCGGATCCTTTGGAGCGTGGGCGCGCGCACAGACGCGGCAAACGGGTGGATGGTGCGCCGCACGCCATCGGGGCGCAATCATCTGCCACTCTATCCGCTCGTCCCCGAAGACCCGCTTCGTGTGACGGAGCGGGTCAGCCGAGCAGTGAGGCGCCGTAGACCACCGCGTAGGCGATCACGTTGAGCCAGAACACCGACGTGAGGCACAGCCCCGTGAAGAGGACGAGGGCGAACTGCCAGGCCGGCCGGCGCCAGCCCACCGCGAACGCGACGCCGAACGCGATCAGCGGGAAGACGACCGCGAGCAGCAGCACGAACCATCCGTAGCCGTTCAGCCCGAGCGGTCCGGTCGCCTGCTCGACAAGGAAGTCGACCGCGTTCCAGAGCGCGTACGCGTAGAACAGGCCGAAGAGGACCGAGATGACGACGACCACCCAGGTGGGAGTGCGTCGCGGTTCGGCAGGAGAGGATGCCGCGGCCGGCGTCGTCGCATCGCTCATCGTCCGATCGCCCCCACCATGATGAACGGCCACGGGATGAGCAGCAGCACGCCCGCGATCAGCCACGTGAACCGCACCCAGGGGCGCGAGCCTGCCGTCAGGACGTACACGCTTCCGAACCACACGAGCGGTGCGACCACCGCCAGCCACAGGCTCACCTGGTAGGCGACCGGCGCGACGAGGAACTGCGCCGCGCCCTGCAGCCGAAGGCCGCCGATCAGCCAGCCGACGGCGTAGAGGACGGAGAACCCGCCGATGACGCCGAGGGCGATGAGCGACGCGTTGCCCAGGGGCAGGTCGACGGGCAGGTCGTCGACATCGGACTTCTCCGCGGGCGCCTCGAACGAGGAGACCTCGGCCCGGTCCGGGGCCGTCTCGACCGCGTCGCTCCCTTTGCCGACGGCATTCCAGCCCTCGGGGAGAGCCGCGCTCTCGGTCGTCGAGGAGGTCGCTGCTGACTCGTCGGCGTTCCCCACCTCGAGGGTGGGGTCGTCGTCGCCGTCCCACGTCAGGGCGTCGTCGTCGCGTCCGGCTGTCACGTGATCAGCGTAGCGGGGCGGTCGGCGGCGGGCGCGTGCCGCGCCTGCGCGGTCCGCTTCTCACCGCTCGCCGACCCTGGCCCCCGCCCTCGCGGTGTGCCAGGATGCGAACAACGAGGCGCTGGGAGGGTTCATGGCCCGGGTTCGCAGGCGACCGACGAGAACGGGGAGCCGACTCACCGCCCTCGTCGCCGCCGGTGCGCTCGCCCTCGGTGTCTCCGTGGGAGTGACCAGCGCCGGCTGGGTGGACGACGTGTCGCTGAGCGCCGCCGCCGCCGGAGGCACCTTCGACATCCAGGGCCGGTTCGCCGCGGGTGCGGAGTGGCAGGACATCGGTCTGCCCGGAGATCCCGACACGTTCGACGACGGATTCGAGATCGTGATTCCACCGGTCGTGGACGCGCTTCCGGCGCACAGCTACGTCGGCGACGTGTTCCTCTGCAACGCGGGCGACATGGATGGACGCATCAGCTTCGCCACGCTGGA
Source organism: Microbacterium sp. CFBP9034 (assembly GCF_034045255.1). Lineage (NCBI taxonomy): Bacteria > Bacillati > Actinomycetota > Actinomycetes > Micrococcales > Microbacteriaceae > Microbacterium > Microbacterium sp. CFBP9034. The sequence continues at coordinate 1,761,268 of NZ_JAXCWC010000001.1, read as the reverse complement.
GGAGGTTACGACCGACCGCGACGGCCAGCCGCTTCCGGACCGCCGCCTCATCGAGCCCGGATCCATCGAAGTGGACAACATCGACATCGGGACGATCATCCCGGCCAACTCCTGCGAACCGTCCTCGGTGGCAGACCCGGCGAACGACGTGCCGGGCGTCATCCACTTCACAACGAACGCCGATTTCACCGGTCAATACGGATCGACCAGCCGGATCGTCATCAAGATCTGGGTCACCTCGGTGCCGTGATGGGCGACCCGAGGAGGAGGATCGTCATCGCGTTGATCGCGATGGTGCTGGGGGTGGGACTCGGCGCGAGCGTCGCGCCGACAACGAGCGCATGGCTCGACCAGGGGGGCTCGGCCATGTCGGTCACCGCGATCCAGCAGGCTCCGCCGGAGCCTGTCGAGCCCGTATACCCGGGACCTGACACCATCTTCGTCGGGCCCCCGACGTGGTCCGGCCCCAATTACGTCGGCAATCCCGAGCCGAAGATCGTGTGCTTCACGGTCGAGATCCTCACGACCTCGGAGGAGAAGGTCCCGTGGACCGTCGTCATCGAGACCGATCAGCCCCCCTTCAACAACGTGCCCCCTTTCGAGGGGTTCCAGGGCGGGCTGTACGCCGGGGACGCCACCTACACCTTCGCTAAGGCCCCCGATTACGCGACGACGGGCCGATATCTGGTCACACCCGACTACTCGTTCCAGTGGGCCTCCGCCACGGAGAGCTACACCGTCAGGGCGTGTGCCATAGAGGTCCCCGAGGCCGCATGGCAGCCTGCGGGGCCCGAGACCTACACGCAACGGCCGGTCATCTTCGTGCCCAACGGCGGCATGCCGTGTGTGGCCGTGACCGTGGACGGCCATCAGCCCTTCTACGTCGGGTTCACCGTGTCATTCAATTGGAAGACCTTCCTCGACGCACAGCTCACCGCGGGCACCATCACGCAGACCGAATACTCCCAATGGATCACGTACACCCACTGGGATGGCGGTCCGCCCGGGTACCCCAACCTGGCTACGGGTGCGACCGGCGCGGATTATCTCGTCACGCTGCAGGGGTATGCCGCGGCCGGACGGAACGTCGCGAATTTCGAACCCGTGACGATCGCGTCATGCGCCTACTGAGTCGATCCGGACAGAGCAGTACACAACACAAGGAGGAACCATGGACAAGCAGTCAGGTCGAAACCGATCCACCCTGCGGCTCGTGCTCGCAGGAATAGCCGTCGTGGGGATCGGCGCGGCGATCACCACTGCCGCCTGGACCGACGACGTGTTCTTCGGCGCGACAGCGACCGCCAGCAGCTTCGATCTGCAGGGGCGCGCCGTGCTGACGCCCGCCGACGAGTGGCAGGACCTGGGCCTGCCGGGCGAGACGACTGCCGCGGCTCCGATCGTGCTCGATCCGGCTGCGTTGGCGGCGCTCTCGCCCGGCGAGACGATCGACGTGCCCTTCGAGCTGTGCAATGCCGGAACAGCGCCCGGTACCGTCTCCGCCGTCACCACGCCCGTGCTCACCGGCCCCCTCGCGACGGCGGCAGGCGCGAGCATCACTCTGACGGTGACGTCACCGTCGGTGGGGACGGTGCTCCCGTCCGACGCGAGCTGCGCCTCGCCGGTCTCCGGCACACTCCAGGTGGTCACGACGGCCGCCTTCCCGCCAGAGGCGCAGGGAACGAGCGGATCGATCGCCTTCACCGTCACCGGAACCTCGGACTGAGGTCGGAACGCCTGGCCGGGAGTTCACGCGATGAGAGTCCTCCGCTGGATGGGCGGCGCCCTACTCTGGGGCGTCGCGATCCTCGGCGTGCTCTCGGGCGCCGTCTTCCTGGCCCACCTCGCGGGATGGGTGCAACCGCTCGTCGTCGTCTCCGGGTCCATGCAACCCGACATCCGGCAGGGCGACCTGCTGATCGCGGTGCCCGTCGCGGCAGCCGACGTGGACATCGGAGAGGTCGCCACGCTGCCGAGCACTGTCACGGGCACGCTCGTCACCCACCGCGTCATCGCCGTCAGCCGCGACGACTCCGCGTATGTCATCGAGATGGCCGGCGACGCCAACAGGGCGAACGACCCCGAGCCGTATCGCGTGGATGCCGAAGCGACGGTCCTGCAGCCGCTGCTGACGATCCCCGCGGCGGGCGACGTCGTGCTGGTCCTGGCACGACCGGCCGTCGCGATCCCGCTCGCCGTCGCCGTGCTCGCTCTGATCGCACTGTCGCTGGTGCCGGCGACTTCTGCCGCGCGGGATCCGGCCAGCGTGGAGGAGCCGGCATGAATCGCCCCCGCAGGTGGTGGACGTGCACGCTCGCCGGGCTCGTCGCGGGCTCTGTCGCTCTCGGCGTCGGGCTAGCGCTCGTCCCGGTCGTCTCCGCGCGCGCCGCCCCGACCCCCGAGTTCACACTCGAGTTCCTCGGCCTCACGCCCGGGGTGCCTCACACGGACACCGGCACCTACATCCTGGAGCGCGACGCCCATCTCGTGGATTTCGATTGGCTGGAGCTGTCCGGAGTGCTCGCGGACGAAGGAGTCACGATCGACATCGACGTGTGCGACGCCGCAGGGCGGTGCATCGATCCCACCGCCCTCGCCGACCCGGTTCGGTTCGCGGGCGGTGTCCACACCGTCTCGGTCACGGTCGAGCTCGCTGCCGCGCCCGACAACGGCGAAGTGGGGGCGATCTCGGGGCGCCTGTCCTTCCTTGCGGAGGACGGGCTCGCCGTGACCGGAGGCGACGCGGCTCCATGGCTGGCGGCGGGCGCCGCCGCTCTCGCGGTGACGGCTCTCGGTCTGGCCCTCACCCGACCGGGCCATGGACCCGGCGAGCGGCGACAGCGGCCCGGCCGAAACTCTCCGGGCTGGGGAGAGCGCGACCGGGCCTGAGCAGGCGACCGATGGGGCGGTGTCCCCCGGCAACCGGCTCACCGGCGGAGTTCGACGCAGATGACGTGCCAGCCGCCTCCGGGGTGCTCCACCACTCGGTAGGAGACGCAGCCCGACAGGAATCCGCGGGAGGCGTCGCGTTCGCGGTCGAGCTGCTCCGCGACGCGGTCTGCCGGCACGCCGGCGTAGCGAGCCGCGATCGTCGATTCACGCAGGCTGAGAGCCCTTTCGATCTGATCCGCGGTCGCGTGTGGTGCGACGCCGGCCGGCCGCGCCTCGGCCTGCCGGACCGGCGGGGCAGCGGGATTGTCCCAGACGGCCGGGGTCTGGCATCCCGCAAGGCCCACCGCGACGACGCCGACGACGATCAGCGCGCTGAGTCGACCGACGCGGTGGCCGCGTGTGAATCGGTCGGAGGTGTTGATGTTCATGAGGTGACTCCTCGTGTCGATACGTTCGGGACCGGTCAGGTGGCCGGCTCGATTCCACGTTCGGACCCGGCCATACCCGTCGGCTCATCGCGCGATATCCGCCGGATATCCGTCGCACGCACAGGCCATTGACGGCGGGTATCCGATGCGCCCACACTTCCCCCATGGTCGTCAGGGTGCTGGGGCCGCTGGAAACGGGGAGTGGACCGCTCAGCCCGCGTGAGCGGGCGATCCTCTCCGCCCTCATCGTGAGACTGGGCGTCGCACTGAGTCCCTCTCAGCTGGCTGAGGTGTGGTGGCCCGAAACGCCTCCCTCCACGTGGGAGCAGCAGATTCGCAACTCCATCGCCCGCATCCGCGGACGGCTCGGGCCGGCCAGCGTGCAGACGGTCGTCGGACCGAAGTACCGGCTCTCGCTGGAGCCCGACCAGATCGACGCCGGCCAGTTCGAACGGCTCGTGTCCAGCGCGCGCGGACATGTGATCCGCGAGGAGCACGATCGTGCGATCGACGCCTACCGCCGTGCCCTCGGCCTCTGGCGCGGTGCACCCCTGCCCGATGTCGGGGAGTGGGAACCGGGCGTCGTCGAGGCGATGCGACTGGGCGAGATCCGGACCAGCGCTGAAGAGGAGCTCCTCGACGCACGCCTCGCGACCGGTGAGGGTCGCGCGGTCATCGCCGATGCCGAGAGGCTGCTGCGCGAGGATCCTCTCCGCGAGACCCGCTGGGCGATCCTGGCGCTCGCGAACTACCGGGCCGAGCGCCAAGCCGAGGCCCTCTCCGTACTCCGGTCGGCGCGGGAACGACTCGCGGACGAACTCGGCATCGAGCCCGGGCCCCGGCTGACAGCACTCGAACTGGCGATGCTCCGGCGGGACCCGTCACTGGACGCACCGGCGGCGGTGCCCGTGGATGCCGCGTGCCCTTACCCGGGCCTTCGGGCGTTCGGACCCGAGAACGCCGACCTCTTCTTCGGGCGCGAGAGCGACATCGAGCTGGTTCTCGAACGGCTCGCACCGCGGACGATCGTCGCCATCGCGGGTGCGTCCGGCACGGGCAAGTCCTCTCTGCTGCGTGCGGGCGTCCTCCCCCGGCTGAGCGGTCGCGGTGTCATCATCGAGGTCATCCGTCCCGCCGGGGACGGAGTGATCGGGCTCCGGCGCGCGGCGACGCGGACATCGGTCCTCGCCGTCGACCAGGCGGAGGAGCTGCTCTCGGCCTCGGCGGAAGACATCCGTCAGTTCTGCGAGGAGGCACGCTCGTTCCTCGACGACGGCGGCACCGTCCTCCTCACCGTCCGATCCGACGCTCTCGACAGGATGCGCGCGCTTCCGGGCATCGGCGAAGAGATCGGCCGCGGCATCTATCTGCTCGGTCCTCTCAGCGACGAGGCGTTCCGCAGCGCCATCACGGAGCCTGCGCGCCGTGCCGGACTGCGCCTGGAGGCCGGCCTCGTCGAGCTCGCCGTCCGTGACGGAGGCGACCGCTCCTCGACGCTTCCGCACCTCTCCCACGCGATGCAGTCCACCTGGATGCGCCGGGAGGGCGCCACGCTGACGGTCGACGGGTATCGGGAGTCCGGCGGGATCGCGGGCGCCATCGCGGTGTCGGCGGAGGACGCCTTCCACCGGCTGTCCGCGGAAGACCAGTCCGTCTGCCGTTCGCTGCTGCTGCGCCTCGTCGAGCGGGGCCTGGACGGCGTCTCCGCACGCCGCCAGGCTGCCCTGGCGCCTCTGCTCTCCGACCCCGACAGGCGACGTGTCATCGAAGCGCTCGCCGATGCGCGGCTCCTCGCGCTCGACGGGGACCGGGTGACGGTCGCCCATGAGGCGATCGCCACAGCCTGGCCGCGCCTTCACGCCTGGCTCGAGGAGGACATCGACGGCGCCCGGACACTCCGCGCCGTGGAGTCGGCATCGGCGGCCTGGGAGGCGGGCGGCAGATCGGATGACGATCTGCTTCGAGGCGCGCGACTTCACAGCGCCCTGGAGTGGCGCGAGGACTCCGACCCCGACCTCACACCGTCCGAGGACGAGTTCCTCGCCTCCTCGCGGACCCATGAGGACATCGAGTTGCGCGAGATGACCGCCCGGGCAGCGCACGAGCGCAGCCGCAACAGGATTCTTCGCATCGCGCTGTCCGGTGCGGCGATCCTTCTCATCGCCGCCCTGGTCGCCGGCGGCATCGCGGTCGTGCAGGGCCGGGAATCGGCGACGTCAGCCGAGAACGCCCGGATCGAGGCGCTCGTCGCCACGTCTCTCGCGCTGCGCGCCACCGACCGCGAGGCGGGTGCGCTGCTCGCAGCAGAGACCTATCGCCGCTGGCCCGATGACGGCCGGGTGCGCGCCGCACTCATGGGAACGATGACGAGCGCCGGCGGGCTGCTCGACACGCACCACACCGGCGGCGGGAGATTCGCCGCGATGGCCATGATTCCCGGCACCGGCACGGCACTGCGCGTCACCGACGTCGATCACGAGGAGCCTGGCGCCCCGGAACAGGGGGACGTCACCGACGTGGACATCGATGTCGTCGACGTGGCGACCGGAGCCGTCGCACGGTCATTCGATGTGGGCCTGCCCGCCGTGGCGCCCCAGTGGTACCGGAACGTCGAGGTCAGTCGCGACGGGGGCGTCGCGGTCATCCAGAGCGCTCAGCTCGTCGACGCTGCGGACCCGGAGTCGTGCTGCTGGAATCACGTCGCATTTCTCGACCTCGGAACCGGCGACCTGCTGCCGGGGAGCCAGGTTCTCCGCATGCGGACGAGCACCGTGATCGATCTCGGCGACCGGGGCGACGTCGCCTATCTCGTGCACCCGACCACCGGCGACCTGATCGCCGTCGATGTGCGCAGCGGCGCGGTGCGAGCCTCCCGCCCCGAGGCTTTCGCCGATCACACCGGCGAGAGCGGCCTGTACAGCAGCGTCGCCGTGCTCGACGAAGAGCGGGTCGCCACCGGCATCGGCGACCGGATCGCCGTCTTCGATCGCTCGGCACTCACGCGCGTGGCGGAGCTGCCCCTCGAAATCGACGCCGCCAGCGGGACGCTGGCCAGGGACGGATCCGGCGGCATCGTGGCCAGCGGCAATGACGCGGTCGTGCGGGTCGACGTGGATGAGGGGAAGGTGCTGTGGACGCACCTGACCAGTCCAGGCGCGCGCTGCGTCATGCTGACGGTCACGCGAGCAGGGACGGTTGCCTGCTCGAGCCCCGGCGGCATCACCGAGCTCGACCTCGGCACGGGCGTGCCCACGGGACGGCAGCTCGCCGTACAACTCGACACGATCACCGATGTGGAGGTGATCGACGACCGCACACTTCTGGTCTCGTCCACGACGAACGCGCTCTGGATGCGATGGCGGCTCGACGCCAGCGGACCCGTCACGAGACTGGTCGCCGACGGCAGGCACGTGATCGAGGGGCCTGACTCCGATGGCGACCTCATCGTGACGATCCCGAGCGAGGGGGGCGAGTTCCGGCTGTGGGATGTCGTCGGCGACCGGGCCGTCGGGGCGCCCGCACCGGGCATGACACTGCTCGGGGGCGATGTCGTCGAGGTCTACAACGGCGACGATCGTGTCTGGCTGCGCCGGTTGGACACCGGCGAGGAGTATCCGTATCGCATCCCGGGTCTCACGGACGAGTTCGGGCTTGCGAGCGGCGGATGGGGGCCGCTGGCCTTCGTGGCGTTCGACGGCATGGCCCGCGCCTTCGATCCGCGGACGGGTCGGCCCGTCGGTGCGCCGATGGTCTTCGGCACCGGGGCCGACTACATGCAGTCCGCCTCGGAGACGCCGGACTCCACGCGTGCGGCGCTCACCTGGTGGGACGGGGCGGAGGCACGCACCGAGACCGCCGTCTTCGACATCCAGACGGGACAGATGCTCGTGCGGGGCCTGTTCGGTCTCGATCAGAGTCAGGTCGTCGGCTCGGGCGAGCTGATCACCGTCTCGGACGAAGCGGTCCAGCGCGTCGATCTCGCAACCCTCGAGGCGCGCACGAGTCTCAGCCGCGCCACCGGCGGCAGCCAGTCGATCGTCACCAGCCTGGATGGAAAGACGATGCTCACCGTGGGATGGAACAACGAGCTGCGGCTCTACGACCTGACGAGCAACGTGGTGCTCGGCGATCCGATCGACGCGGATGTCGCCGACATGCGCGGCGGCTACCTCACCGCCGACGGGCTCAGCCTGATCGCCAACGTCGCCCCCGACGGAGTCGCCGTCTGGAACCTCGATCCCCTGGATCAGGCCAGGGCCGCGTGCGGGCTCGCCGGTCGCGAGCTCACCGACTACGAGTGGGCGACCTACTTCCCCGGCGAGGAGCGCCTCGACACCTGCGCGCTCCTGACCGCGGAGTGACGACCGCGCCCGTCACCGCGTGGCCGCCGTCGGCGGGCGGCACGAAAAGCGCACCAGGTCAGGAAAGCGGCCCGGCCGCTGCTCTCCGGGTTGGGGAGAGCGCGGCCGGGCCTGAGCCGTTCCTGTGGGTACGACTGGTCTGGGAGGCGTCAGCGCGCGGCGTTGCCCTCGACGTAGTCCTCGTCCTGCTGCTTCCACGCGAACAGGCCGCGGAGGTCCTTGCCGACCTCCTCGATGGGGTGGGCGGCGCCCTTGGCGCGCAGCTCGAGGAACTCGGGGGCGCCGTTGTCCTGGTCGGCGATGAAGCGCTCGGCGAACGCACCGGACTGGATGTCGGCGAGCACCGCCTGCATGTTCTCCTTCACGTGCGGGTCGATGACGCGCGGACCCGAGACGTAGTCGCCGTACTCGGCCGTGTCGGAGACCGACCAGCGCTGCTTGGCGATGCCGCCCTCCCACATGAGGTCGACGATGAGCTTGAGCTCGTGCAGCACCTCGAAGTAGGCGATCTGCGGCTGGTAGCCCGCCTCGGTCAGGGTCTCGAAGCCGTACTGGACGAGCTGCGAGACACCGCCGCACAGCACCGCCTGCTCACCGAAGAGGTCGGTCTCGGTCTCCTCGGTGAAGGTCGTCTTGATGACGCCGGCGCGCGTGCCGCCGATGGCCTTGGCGTACGACTTGGCGAGGTCCCACGCCGTGCCCGAGGCATCCTGCTCCACCGCGATGATGTCGGGGATGCCGCGGCCCGCGACATACTCGCGGCGCACCGTGTGGCCGGGAGCCTTCGGGGCGACGAGGATGACGTCGACGCCCTCGGGAGCCTGGATGTAGCCGAAGCGGATGTTGAAGCCGTGTGCGAAGGCCAGGGTCTTGCCGGGGACCAGCTTGTCCTTGATGCTCTCGGTGAAGATCGACCGCTGGTGCTGGTCGGGCGCCAGGATCATGATGACGTCGGCCCACTCGGCCGCGTCGGCCACGCTCTTGACATCGAAGCCCTCGTCCTGGGCCTTCTCCGTCGACTTCGAGCCCTCCTTGAGGGCGATGACGACCTGGACGCCGGAGTCGCGCAGGTTCTGCGCGTGGGCGTGGCCCTGCGAGCCGTAGCCGACGATCGCGACCTTCTTGCCCTGGATGAGCGACAGGTCGGCGTCGTCGTCGTAGAAGAGTTCGGCCATGGGGTGTTTCTCCTTGTGTGTTTCCGGTCGTTGAGCGAGCGAAGCGAGACGAAACGCTCGTATGGTCTGTGTCAGCCGCGGAGGACGCGCTCGGTGATGCTCTTGCCGCCGCGACCGAGGGCGAGCAGGCCCGACTGGGCGAGCTCCTTGATGCCGAACGGCTCGAGGGCGCGCAGGAAGGCTTCGACCTTGCCCTTGTCGCCGGTCACTTCGACGACCAGCGCATCGGTGGAGTAGTCCACGATCGAGCCGCGGAAGAGGTTCACGACCTCGAGCACGTTGGACCGCGTCTGATTGTCGGCCCGCACCTTGACGAGCATGTGCTCGCGCTGGACGGATGCCGCAGGGTCGAGCTCCACGATCTTGATGACGTTGATCAGCTTGTTGAGCTGCTTCGTCACCTGCTCGAGCGGAAGCTCGTCGACGTCGACCACGACGGTGATGCGCGAGAGGCCGGGGATCTCGGTGACGCCCACCGCGAGCGACTCGATGTTGAAGCCGCGTCGGGCGAAGAGCCCGGCGACACGGGTCAGCAGACCCGGCTTGTCCTCGACGAGGAGGCTCAGCACGTGCGTGGTCATGGCTCAGTCCTCCTGGTCGAATGCGGGTGCATGGTCACGGGCGTACTGGACATAGCTGTTGCTGACGCCCTGCGGCACCATCGGCCACACCATCGCGTCGGCGCTCACGACGAAGTCGATGACGACCGGCCGGTCGTTCGTCTCGAGGGCGGTCTTGATGGCGGCATCCACGTCCTCCTCCTTCTCGACGCGGATCGCGAGGCAGCCGTACGCCTCGGCGAGCTTCACGAAGTCGGGGATGCGGACGGTGCCGTGCCCGGTGTTGAGACTCGTGTGCGAGTAGCGGCCGTCGTAGAACAGCGTCTGCCACTGGCGCACCATGCCGAGCGAGGAGTTGTTGATGATCGCGACCTTGATCGGGATGTTGTTGATCGCGCAGGTGGCGAGCTCCTGATTGGTCATCTGGAAGCAGCCGTCACCGTCGATCGCCCACACGTGACGGTCCGGCTCGGCGACCTTGGCGCCCATCGCCGCGGGGACCGAGTAGCCCATCGTGCCGGCGCCGCCGGAGTTCAGCCACGAGTTGGGCCGCTCGTACTTGATGAACTGCGCCGCCCACATCTGGTGCTGGCCCACGCCCGCGGCGTAGACGCCCTCGGGTCCGGTGAGCGCGCCGATGCGCTGGATCACGTACTGCGGCGACATCAGTCCGTCGGTCGGCTGGGTGTAGCCCAGCGGGAACTCGTCCCGGAGGCCGTCCAGGAACGACCACCACTCGGCGATGTCGGGCTCGGTCGTCTGCGAGGCGGCTCGGAACGCGACCTCGAGGTCGACGAGGACGTCCTTGAGGTCGCCGACGATGGGGACCTCCGCGGCGCGGATCTTGCCGATCTCGGCGGGGTCGATGTCGACGTGCACGACCTGCGCGTGGGGGGCGAACAGCGCCGCCTTGCCGGTCACGCGGTCGTCGAACCGCGCGCCCAGCGAGACGAGCAGATCGGCCTCCTGCAGCGCGAGGACCGCCGGCACGGTGCCGTGCATGCCCGGCATCCCGAGGTGCAGCTGGTGCGAGTCGGGGAAGGCTCCGCGTGCCATCAGGGTGGTCACGACCGGAGCGCCGGTCGCCTCGGCGAGGGAGAGCAGCTCGGGCGACGCCTGCGCGCGGATCACTCCACCGCCGACGTACAGCACCGGCTTCTTCGCCTCGGCGATCAGCTGGGCCGCGGCCTGGATCTGCTTGCCGTGCGCCTTGGTCACCGGCCGGTAGCCGGGAAGGTCGATCTTCGGCGGCCACACGAACGGCGCCTCGGCCTGCTGCGCGTCCTTGGTGATGTCGACGAGGACCGGGCCGGGACGCCCGGTGCCGGCGATCTCGAACGCGGCGGCGATCGCGCCGGGGATCTCGGCCGGGTCCTTCACCAGGAAGGAGTGCTTGGTGATCGGCATCGTGATGCCGACGATGTCGGCCTCCTGGAAGGCGTCCGTCCCCATGAGGTTCGAGAAGACCTGCCCCGTGATGCAGACGATCGGCACCGAGTCCATGTAGGCGTCGGCGATCGCCGTGACGAGGTTCGTCGCGCCGGGGCCCGACGTCGCGATGGCGACGCCGATCTTGTTCGACGCGGCGGCGTAGCCCTCGGCGGCATGCCCGGCGCCCTGCTCGTGGCGCACGAGGATGTGCCGGAGCTCGCTCGAGTCCATGAGCGGGTCGTACACCGGGAGGATGGCGCCGCCCGGGAGCCCGAAGACGTCGGTGACGCCCAGGAGCTCGAGGGAGCGGACGACCGCCTGTGCGCCCGTGAGCACGGGCGCGGTGGCGGTGCGAGCGGGTGGCCGTGGAACGGCCGCTGCGGTTTCGGCGGGCATGGTGATGATCCTCGATCAGTCGGAGCGGATGTCGGAAGCCAGGGTCAGCCTGTGGTCGCGCCTTCAGCGGCGGAGCGCACGAGACGGGAGTACTTGGCCAGGACGCCACGGGTATAGCGCGGGGGAAGCGGCTCCCAGCCAGAGCGGCGGGAGTCGAGCTCTGCATCGTCGACGAGTAGGTCGAGAGTGCGAGCCGCGATATCGACCCGTATCAGATCACCATCGCGCACGAAGGCGATCGGACCGGAGTCCACCGCTTCGGGTGCTATGTGGCCGATGCACAGGCCGGTTGTGCCGCCTGAGAATCTGCCGTCCGTCAAGAGTAGTACATCTTTTCCGAGCCCAGCGCCCTTGATGGCGGCCGTGATCGCGAGCATCTCGCGCATGCCGGGGCCGCCCTTCGGACCCTCGTAGCGGATGACGACGACGTCGCCCGCCGAGATCTCCCCCGCCTCGAGCGCATCCATCGCGGCGCGCTCGCGCTCGAACACGCGGGCGGGTCCTTCGAAGACCGCGGCGTCGAAGCCGGCGGTTTTGACGACGGCTCCCTCGGGCGCCATCGATCCGTGGAGGATCGTGATGCCGCCGGTCGCGTGGATCGGGTTGTCGAACGTGTGGATCACCGTGCCGTCGAGCGGCTGGGGGTCGAGGTCGGCGAGGTTCTCGGCCAGCGTCTTGCCGGTGACGGTCAGCGCGTCGCCGTGCAGGAGGCCCTCGTCGAGCATCGCCTTCATGATGACCGGGATGCCGCCGTGGCGGTCGACGTCGTTCATGACGTACTTGCCGAACGGCTTCATATCGGCGACGTGAGGCACCTTGTCGCCGATGCGGTTGAAGTCGTGCAGCGTGAGGTCGATGTCCGCCTCGCGCGCGATCGCGAGCAGGTGGAGCACCACGTTCGTCGAGCCGCCGAGCGCCATCGCCAGAGCGATCGCGTTCTCGAACGCCTCCTTGGTCAGGATGTCGCGGGTCGTGATGCCCAGGCGCAGGAGGTTGATGACGGCTTCGCCCGAGCGGTGCGCGTAGTAGTCGCGACGGCGGTCGGCCGCGGGCGGCGCGGCGGAGCCCGGCAGGCTCAGTCCGAGCGCCTCCGCGACGGAGGCCATCGTGTTGGCCGTGTACATGCCGCCGCAGGCTCCCTCGCCGGGCGCGATGGCGCACTCGATGCGCTTGAGGTCGGCCTCGCTCATCTTGCCCGCGAGGCACGCGCCGACAGCCTCGAACGAGTCGATGATCGTGACGTCCTTCTCGGTGCCGTCCGAGAGCTTCACCCAGCCCGGCGCGATCGATCCGGCGTAGAGGAACACGCTCGACAGATCGAGGCGGGCGGACGCCATCAGCATGCCGGGGATCGACTTGTCGCAGCCGGCGAGCAGGACGGTGCCGTCGAGTCGCTCGGCCATCACGACGGTCTCCACCGAGTCGGCGATGACCTCGCGCGAGACGAGCGAGAAGTGCATGCCCTCGTGGCCCATCGAGATGCCGTCCGAGACGGAGATCGTGCCGAACTGCAGCGGATAGCCGCCGCCGGCGTGCACGCCCTCCTTGGCGCCCTGCGCGAGCCGGTCGAGGCTCAGGTTGCACGGCGTGATCTCGTTCCAGCTCGATGCGATGCCGATCTGAGGCTTGTCCCAGTCCGCATCCCCCATCCCGACGGCGCGGAGCATGCCTCGGGAAGTCGTCGCTTCGATGCCGTCGGTCACCACGCGGCTGCGCGGCTTGATGTCGATGGAGTTGTCAGGCTGGGGCATTCTGCGAGTCTATTCCCGCGTCGCAGCCCGCTCGCCCGCGATGACGGAGAGGACGGCGGCCAGGGCCGCGATGTCGGGCACGCACAGCGAAGCGGCCGTCGGCCGGCTGCCCACGTGCACGCCGAGGTCGTCCGGACCGAGGCTCTCGAGGGCGTCCTCGTCGGTGACGTCGTCGCCGGCGAACAGGACGGCCGAGGCATCCGTCCGCGCCCGCAGCTCGGCGATCGCGGAGTCCTTACCCTCATGGCGGAAGGCATACTCGACGATGTTGTGGCCCGTGCGACGACGCCAGTGCGGCGCCTCAGCCGCGACGAGGGCGTCGACAAGGCGGTTGGCCTCGTTCGCATCGGCGGGAGTCGACTTGCGCGTGTGCACGCCGAAGCCGAAGCGCTTGGGCTCGATCCAGACGCCGGCGAGGTCTGCGGTCGCCGCCTCGGCGTGAGAGCGGAGGCTGTCGCGCAGCTCGTCGTCGCCGGGCTCGTCGTCGTGGCTGACCACGCCCTCTCCCGGCACCCAGAACTCCGCGCCGTGCGAGCCCGCCAGCAGGAGCGGCGAATCGTCGAGGTGCTCGGCGATGATGCGCAGATCACTGAGGCTGCGACCGGACACCAGCGCGACGACCGTGTCAGGGGCTGCGACGAGAGCGTCGAGGGCCTCCCGCGCGACCGGCAGCATGCGGGCGTCCATCGGCTCGTCCTCGAGGGGCGCCAGCGTGCCGTCGAAGTCCAAGGCGACGAGCAGGCGAGCGGATGCCGCGACCCCCGCGATCGCGGACCGGGCGTCGGCCGGGATCGCGGCCGTCATGCGTCGATCCGGATCGCGCGGTTCGCCGTGCCGGCAGCCGCCAGCGCGGCGAGGAACGACTTCGACCACTGCGCGACGTCGTTCTCGATCACCTTGCGGCGCATCGCCCTCATCCTTCGTCCCTGCTCGGCTGCCGGCATGGTCACTGCGCGCACGATGGCGTCCTTCAATCCGTCGATGTCGTGGGGGTTGATGCGCACCGCGCTGGAGAGCTCGTCCGAGGCGCCCGCGAACTCGCTGAGCAGCAGCACTCCGCGGTTGTCGCCACGGGCGGCGACGTACTCCTTGGCGACGAGGTTCATGCCGTCGCGAAGGGCCGTGACGAGCATGACGTCGGCCGCGAGGAAGAGCGCCACCATCTCCTCGCGAGGGTACGCCTGGTGCAGATAGCGGATCGCGGTGTGCCCCGTGGTGTCGAAGTCGCCGTTCACGCGCCCGACCATGAGCTCGATCTCGTCGCGCAGCTGCACGTACGCCTCGACGCGCTCGCGGCTCGGGCTCGCGACCTGCACGAGGGTGACGTCCTCGACGGACAGCCGGCCGTCGGAGAGCAGCTCGCCGAAGGCCTTGAGCCGGTGCCGGATGCCCTTCGTGTAGTCGAGGCGGTCGACGCCCAGCAGGATCTTCCGGGGGTTGCCGAGCTCCTCCCGGATCTCGGCCGCGCGTGCGCGGATCTCCGGACGGCGGGCGAGCTCGACGTACGACGCGGTGTCGATGGAGATGGGGAATGCCTTGGCCAGCGCGTTGCGCGTGGTGCCGTCCGGGTTCGGCACTGCGATGCCCGACGCCTTCGTCGTGTAGCGCAGCTGGCGGCGCACGGCACGGGCGAAGTTCCCGGCATCCGCGGCCCGCTGGAACCCGATGACGTCGGCACCCAGGAGGCCCTCGAGCACTTGACGTCGCCACGGCAGCTGCGAGTACAGACCGTATGCCGGGAAGGGAATGTGGTGGAAGTAGCCGATCGTGAGATCGGGTCGTGCCTCTCGCAGCATCCGGGGAACGAGCTGGAGCTGATAGTCCTGCACCCAGACAGTGGCTCCCGGCGCAGCGGCGGCCGCGGCGGCCTCGGCGAAGCGCCTGTTGACCCGGACGTACGCCTCCCACCAGACGCGGCGGTAGCGGGGAGCGGCGATCACGTCGTGGTAGAGCGGCCAGAACGTGTCGTTGGACATGCCCTCGTAGTAGAGCTCGATCTCTTCCGCGCTCAGGGCGACGGGCACGAGGTGAGTGCCCTCGAACTCGAACGGCTCCACCTCGATGTCGGCCTGTCCGGGCCATCCGACCCAGGCTCCGTCCGCTCGGCGCATCACCGGCTCGAGAGCCGTGACGAGTCCTCCGGGCGAGCGTCGCCAGGTGTGCTCGCCCGAGCCGTCGACCACACGGTCGACGGGAAGACGGTTGGCGACGACGACGAGCTCAGCCTGGGTCACGCGGGCTCCTGACGGTGTCGGGGACGAGGCATCCCCAGGCTACCGTCCACCTCGCGGGCCTTCACGCCGGTTGACGGATGGTGCCATCCCTGTCAAGGGGCGGCGGCCGGCGATCGTGCGCGCTAGCGTGGGTGCCATGCGCAAGTACCTCTTCGGCACCGGTGTCCTCACGGCGATCACGGGGGGACTCACCCTGCTCCGAGGGATGCGCGAGGACGCCCCGTTCACCTGGCGTGCGGCGCTCGGCTGGTTGAGCTGGGGCATCACGCTGGCCCTCGCGATCGGCGCCATCGTCGATGTGCGCCGTGCCTCGCACGGTGAGACCGTCGCGCAGGACTCCCCCGTCCACGGCCGTGAGAAGAAGCTCCTCAAGCGTCGCGTGGAGCGCTGAGCGCGACTACAGCTCGATCTCGTACTGGACGAAGCCGGTCGAGGTCGCGACCTTGTCGTAGAGGGTCCGCGCGGTCGCGTTGTCGTCGGCGGTGAGCCAGTACACCTTGGTGGCACCGAACCGGTGCGCCCAATCCCGCACGTGCTCGATGAGCCCCCGTCCGGTACCGCTCCCCCGGGCGCCCGGATCGACGAACAGGTCCTCGAGGTAGCAGTACACGCCGGTCGTCCACGTGGCCGGGTGGGTCAGCCAGTGCACCAGCCCGACGGCCCGGCCGTCGGAATCCCGCGCGATCGCCCCGTGCAGATGCTCATCGGCGAGGATGCGCGCGAACGTCGATTCGGTGACGTCAGCCGGCACCTCGGACTCGTAGAAGGTGATATAGGCCTGCCAGAGGGCGTCCCAGGCGGGCCTGTCCTCAGCCGTGATGCGCGAGATGGTGGTCACGCCGCGATGTTACCGCCCAGCACTCGTCGCCCCGCCGCTCAGCGCGTCAGGATGAGCGCGTCGCCCTGACCGCCGCCGCCGCACAGCGCGACGACTGCCTTGCCGGAGCCGCGGCGCACGAGCTCGTGCACGGCGTGGACGACGAGCCGGTTGCCCGAGGCTCCGATGGGGTGCCCGATGGCGATGCCGCCGCCGTGCGGGTTGACCACGTCGTCGGGCAGGCCCAGCTCGGCCTGCGACCGGGCGACCACGGCGCCGAAGGCCTCGTTGATCTCGACGAGGTCGAGGTCGGCGGCGGCGATCCCCTGCTTGGCGAGCGCCTTCTCGATCGCCCGCGCAGGCTGCGAGTGCAGCGAATTGTCGGGTCCGGCGACCTGCCCGGACGCGCCCACGACGGCGAGCACGTCCCAGCCGTTCTCGTCGGCGTGCGCACGGCTCGTCAGCACGACCGCCGACGCGCCGTCGGAGATCTGGGAGGAGTTGCCCGCGGTGATCGAGCCGCCCTCGGCGAACGCGGCACGCAGTCGCGACAGCGTCTCGACCGTCGTCTCTGGGCGAATGCCCTCGTCTTGGGAGACCACGAGGGGATCACCCTTGCGCTGCGGGATCTCGACCGGCACGATCTCGGCGTCGAACAGCCCCGCGACCTGGGCTGCGGCGGCACGCTGGTGCGAGCGGGCCGCGACGGCGTCCTGTGCCTCGCGGGTGACCTCGAGGCGCTCGTTGTGACGCTCGGTCGAGGCGCCCATGCTCTCGCGGTCGTAGGCATCGGTGAGGCCGTCGAACGCCATGTGGTCGAGCACCTCGATCGATCCGTACGCCCATCCGTCGCGCGATCCCATCATCAGGTGCGGCGACCTGGTCATCGACTCCATGCCGGCTGCGACCACGACAGTGGCGTCGCCGACGGCGATCATGCGTGCGCCGTCGATGATGGCGGTGAGACCCGACAGGCACACCTTGTTGACCGAACCCGAGTGCACGTCCCACGGGATGCCCGCGCCCACGGCCGCCTGGCGCGCGGGGTTCTGGCCGGCTCCCGCCGCGAGCACCTGGCCGACGAGCACGGCGTCGACGGCGTCCGCCGGGATGCCGCCCTTCTCGAGCGCACCGCGGATGGCGGCGCTGCCCAGCTGGACGGCGGTGAGCGGTGCCAGCTGACCCTTCAGCCGGCCCTGCGGCGTACGCGCAGCGGCAACGATGACGACGTCGTCGTGGTTCATGCTTCCACCTTAAGTTCGTCGGAGACCATGAGCTCCGGCTCCGTCGCCGCGACGACCTCGTCGACCGTCACACCGGGTGCCAGTTCGACCAGGACGAGTCCGGCATCCGTCACGTCGATCACCGCGAGATCGGTGATGATGCGGTCGACGACGCCTCTGCCGGTGAGGGGCAGGGAGCACTCGTGGACGATCTTCGCCGAGCCGTCCTTCGCGACGTGCTCCATCAGCACGATCACCTTGGCCGCCCCGTGCACCAGGTCCATCGCACCGCCGGGGCCCTTCACCATCTTTCCGGGGATCATCCAGTTGGCGAGGTCTCCGGAGGCCGACACCTGCATGGCGCCCAGGATGGCGGCATCGATCTTGCCGCCGCGGATCATGCCGAAGCTCGCCGCCGAGTCGAAGAACGCGGCGCCCGCGAGGGTCGTCACGGTCTCCTTGCCGGCGTTGATGAGGTCCGGGTCGACGTGGTCCTCGGTCGGGTACGGCCCGACGCCGAGGATCCCGTTCTCCGACTGCAGCACCACCGTCGTGCCCTCCGGCACGAAGTTGGGAACGAGCGTCGGGAGGCCGATGCCGAGGTTGACGTACGCCCCGTCGGACAGCTCCTGGGCGGCGCGGGCCGCCATCTCGTTGCGGGTGAGTGCCATGTCAGGCTCCTTCCGGCATCTCGCGCGACGCCGCCTGCTCGACGGAGACGGTGCGACGCTCGATGCGCTTCTCGATGCCGGTTCCGACCTCGACGATCCGGTGGACGTAGATGCCCGGCAGGTGCACGGCATCGGGGTCGAGCTCGCCCGGCTCGACCAGCTCCTCGACCTGGGCGATGCACACGCGCCCCGCCATGGCCGCGAGCGGGTTGAAGTTGCGGGCCGACTTGTTGAAGACGAGGTTGCCGTGCCGATCGCCGCGAAGCGCGTGGACCAGGGCGAAGTCGGTCGCGATCGCCTCTTCCAGCACGTACTCGCGCGGGGCGCCCGACAGCTCGAAGGTGCGGACATCCTTCACCGGCGATGCCACGGCGATTCCGCCGGCGCCGTCGTACCTGCGGGGCAGCCCGCCCTCGGCGACCTGGGTTCCGACGCCCGTCTGGGTGTAGAACGCCGCGATGCCCGACCCGCCGGCGCGCAGCTTCTCAGCCAGCGTGCCCTGTGGCGTCAGTTCGAGTTCGAGCTCGCCCGAGAGGAACTGCCGCTCGAACTCCTTGTTCTCACCGACGTACGACGAGGTCATCTTGCGGATGCGCTTCGCGTTCAGCAGGATGCCGAGCCCCCAGTCGTCGACGCCGCAGTTGTTGCTGACGATGCTGAGGTCGGTCGTGCCCTGCGCGAGCAGCGCCTCGATGAGGGCGATGGGATTGCCCGAGAGCCCGAACCCGCCCACGGCGAGCGATGCGCCGTCCGGGATGTCGGCGACCGCCTCTGCGGCGGACCCCCACGTCTTGTCGATCACGTCCCACTCCTTCGTTGCCGGATGAACCCATCCTCCGCCGGAACGAGCGGCCGCGCACGACCGCGCTTGCCATGTGGAGGAGACCACGCGTAGTGTCCACATCGTGGACGGCACCCCCTCAAACAGCCGAACCGTGCCCGGTGCGCAGTCGATCGCGCGAGCGGCTCAGCTGCTGCGTCTGGTCACCTCGGGCGGCGCGGACGGCATGACAGTGGCCGACCTCGCCCGGCGCGCCGAGCTCACCCGCCCCACCACGCACCGCCTGCTCACGGCGCTGCGCCAGGAGGGGCTCGTCGACCAGGACGACCGGAGCGGGAGGTGGATGCCGGGACCCGAGCTGTACCTGATGGGGACGGTCGCGGCATCCCGCTACGACGTCACCGGGATCGCGCGCGACATCGTGCGTTCGCTCGCGGTGCGCACCGAGGAGAGTGCGTTTCTCTCGGTGCGCCGCGGCGACGAGACCGTGTGCCTGCTGCGCGAGGAGGGCAGCTTCCCCATCCGGTCGTTCGTGCTCTCGGAGGGGGTGCGGTTCCCGCTCGGCGTGGCCTCGGCCGGGCTCGCGATCCTGGCGTTCCTGCCGCCCCACGATGTGGACGCGTACCTCGAACGGCATCCCGAGCTGCCGCGGGCGTGGGGAGCCTCGCACGGCGAGGCGCGGCTGCGGTCCCGGCTGCGCGATACGCACGAGCGCGGGTACGCCGTCAACCCCGGACTGATCGTCGAGGGCAGCTGGGGACTCGGCGCCGCCGTCTTCACGCGCGAGGGCCACCCGCAGTGGGCGCTCAGCCTGACGGGCGTGGAGTTCCGCTTCGGCCCCGATCGGCTGCCCGAGCTCGGCCGCATGCTCCTCGCGCACGCGCACCAGCTGACGACGCGCATCGCCGCCGGGCGCTGAGCGAGCCCTGCCTGCGCCCCCTCGCCCCGCCTCGCACCCTGACTCGCCAGAACACGCCGGGCTCCCGCCACGACCATCGGTGTGTCTTGGCGACTCGGGGTCTGGGCACCCCACACACCGCTGCCCCCCGCGCCGCACCGCACGCTGACTCGCCACGACACGCCGCAACACGGCGCGATCACCGGCGTGTCTTGGCGACTCGGGGTCTGGGCACAGAGCCGGGCGCGCCCGGGCTCAGCGGATGCCCGCGCCGAGCTCCTCGCGCACGACGGCGGCGACGGCATCCGCACCGGCCCCGGACATCACGATCGTGTAGTGGTTGAACCCCTCGACCCGCTCATGCTGCACGCCCGGGTTCTCGGCCAGGACGCGCGCGAGATGTGCGGGCGCGTACAGGCCGGGCGCCTCGTTCTGCAGGCCGCGCGGCACGGTGATCATGCGGGCCGGATGCCGCAGCCCCGCCAGCGCGTCGGCCACGGCGGTGCCGGTGTTCATGTCGAGCGTGTCGTCGGCCGTCGTCTCGTAGCTCGTGGCCGGACGCAGCGCGCCGTCGCCGTCGTCGACGAGGTCGTAGGCGAGGTATCGCTCGAGCTCGGGCGTCCACTCGCCCTGGAAGGCCGGATGCCGCCGCCAGAAGTCGAGGTACTCCCCCGCGTCGGCGAACCGCATCGACAGGCGCGCGGCCGTGGGACCGAGGATCCCGGCGACGAGAGCGTCGGTGTCGATGCCGGCCGGCACGTCGAGCGGGAGTCCGCCGTCGACGAGCACCAGCCGCGAGACGCGCTCCGGGTGCAGGTGCGCGAACACGACCGCCACGAAGGCGCCCATGGAGTGGCCGACCACGACCGTCCGATCCACACCGAGGGCGTCGAGTGCGGCGGCCAGGTCATCGGCGTGCGCGCGAAGGCCGGCCGGTCCCTCGAGTCGGTTGCTCGCCCCGCGTCCGCGCAGGTCCGGAGCGATGGCGCGCACGCCGGGGAGCCGGTCGACGACGAAGGGCCACGCGAGATGCGACGCCGTGACGCCGTGGATGAGCAGCACATCGGGCGCGTCGGGCTCGGCAGGGTCGGGATCCCAGACGCCCACCCTCAGGTCGCCGCCCGAGACGGGGACGCCGATGGTGCGGTAGCGGTGCCCCGTCATCGCGCCGTCCATCCGCCGTCCATCGTGTACGAGGCGCCCGTCACCATGCCGGACTTGTCGGAGACCAGCCAGCCCGCGAGCGACGCCACCTCATCGGCCTCCACGAGACGCTTCACGGCGGTCTCGGTGAGCATGATCTTCTCGATGACTTCGCTCTCGGGGATGCCGTGCACCTTGGCCTGGTCCACGATCTGCTTCTCGACGAGGGGCGTGCGCACGTAGGCGGGGTTGATGCAGTTGCTCGTCACGCCATGCGCTGCGCCTTCGAGCGCCGTCACCTTGGACAGCCCTTCCAGGCCGTGCTTGGCCGCGACGTAGGCGGATTTGAAGGCGCTCGCCCGCAGGCCGTGGGCGCTGGAGATGTTGAGGACGCGGCCCCAGCCCTTCTCGTACATCCCCGGCAGGGCCGCCCGGATGAGCAGGAACGGCGACTCGAGCATCAGCCGCAGGAGCAGCCGGAACGTGTCGGGGTCGTACTCGGGGATCGGGCCGACTCGCTGGATCCCGGCGTTGTTGACGAGGATGTCGACGTCGAGGGTCAGATCGTCGAGCGCTGCCGTGTCGGACAGGTCGACGACCCAGGCCTCACCGCCCACGCGGGCCGCGGCGGCGGTCGCGGCATCCGCGTTCAGATCGGCGATGATGACGTGCGCACCCCGCGCGGCGAACTCCTCGGCGCAGGCGAGCCCGATGCCGCTGGCCCCGCCGGTGACGAGGGCGCGCCTGCCCGCCAGGTCGTGCTCGGCCATCACTGCGATCCTTCCTGCTGCGCCCGAGGTGCGAGCGCGTTGTCGATGATCTGTGTCATCCCGGCGAACACCACCGGGTCGAGCTGGGCCGGCGGGCGTCCGTCGGCGTCGCGCTCCCACAGCAGGAAGCGCATGCCGATGAGCTCGCCCATGCCCATGAGTGCCCACGCCGTCGTCTCGGGATCGAGGGCCGGATCGACGTCTCCGGCGACCTGCGCGGCGCGGAGCCCCGCCTCGTAGCCCTCGACGATGCGCGTGTAGTGAAGGCGCAGCACGTCGGGCGAGACGAACTCGGCCTCGCGCACGACCCGGTAGAGGGCCGGGTGCTCGGCGGTGAAGCGGAAGAACCCCGCGAACCCGGCGCGCTCGGCGTCGAGCCGGGAGGTCGCACCCGCCATCGCCTCGGACATGGAGTGCCGCACGCGCCGGTTGAGGTCGATGACGAGTGCCTCGAAGATCGACTGCTTGCTGTCGAAGTAGAGGTAGAACGTGCCCAGGCCGATGCCGGCGCGCTCGGTGATCTTCACGATGGATGCCTCGTGGTAGCCCTGTTCGGCGAACACCAGCTCGGCTCCCTCGAGCAGGCGTCGGCGCGTCGCCTCGCCGCGCTTGGTGAGGGGCCGGCCGGTCGCCGGTGACACCAGTTCGGGCTCGTCGTCGACCAGGTCGTGGGGAATCGTCATCGCCCTACCTCTTCCGTCTCGTGATCGTGCGTGCCCGTCCGCTCACGCTCCATCAGCCGGATCGCCCGTTCGCGCAGTCGCGACCGGGCGAGCTTCTCGATCGTCGAGCGCGGCAGCGCGTCGACGAACTCCACGTGCACGGGCACCTTGAAGGCGGCGAGGTTGCGTCGCGCGTGCGCGAGCACCTCGTCGGTCGAGAGCGCCGTCCCCGGAACCGGCACGACGAACGCTACGCCCCGCTCACCCCACACCGCGTCGGGCACGCCCACGACGGCGGCCGCATCGATGAGGGGATGCAGGCTGAGCGCGAGCTCGACCTCCGCCGGGGCGACGTTCTCGCCGCCCGAGATGAAGATGTCCTTGATGCGGTCCACGACGCGGAGCAGCCCCGACGCATCGCGGTGCACGAGATCTCCGGTGCGCAGCCACTCGCCGCTCATGGCCCGGGCCGTCGCCTCGTCGTCGTCGAGGTAGCCGGCGAAGATGCTCGGCCCTCGCACCCAGAGCTCGCCGGACGCCTCGCCCTCGAGCGTCAGCCCGGTGCCGGGGTCGACGACGCGCACGGAGACGTGCGGATACGGCCGCCCGACGGCGCCCGGCGCCGACGCCGACTCCTCGGCGGGCAGGTGCAGCACGTTCGGCGCGGCCTCGGTCAGCCCATACCCCTGGGTCAGCGCGACGCCGCGGGCGGTCCAGGCGTCCTGAAGCCATTCGGGCATCGTGGCCCCGCCAACGAGCGCGAGCCGGAGGGACGAGACATCGGTCCGGTCCCACTCGCGATCGGCGGCGAGCATCGCGTACTGCGTCGGCACGCCCATCATCGCTGTGACGCCGCGATCCGCGATCAGCTGCAGCACGCGAGCCGGATGGAACGAGCGCTCGAGCACGACCGTGGCGCCCGACCACCACGCCAGCAGCGGCTGGCAGTTCCAGGCCGCGACGTGGAACTGCGGCAGCATCGCCAGCACGACGTCGTCATGGCCGAGGGGCAGGGCCTGCGCGAGGGCGAGATTGTTCCAGAAGCAGTTCGCATGGGTGAGCACGACCCCCTTCGGCGCCGCCTCGCTCCCCGACGTGAAGATGACGAGGAGCGGGTCGTCGTCGTGCACCGGCCGACGCCGCCGCGATCCTCGCGACAGGGGGACGCCAGTCTCGACCCCGGCCGTGCCGAGGACGGCGACGCGCGGGGCCGTATCGAGCGCGCGCAGCGCCTCACCCGCCAGTGCGTCGTGCTCGTCCTCCACGAGCACGAGGGCGGGGCCCGTGCGGGTGAGGAGGTCGACGAGCTCCCGAGGCGTGAGCCTCCACGAGAGCGGCACGAACGCCACTCCCGCGAGCGCGCAGGCGAAGAACGCGACGACGTGGTCGGTGGAGTTTCCCGAGATCGTGGCGATGCGGTCGCCCGGGCCGTAGCCGGCCTCTCGCAGCCCGTCCGCGAGCGCCGAGGCTCGTCCGGCGAGCGTCGCGTAGTCGGTCGTCACACCGCGGTCGTCGATCGCGATGCGCTGGGGCGAGCGGGCCGCCCGATCCGTCAGCCAGCGGCCCACGGTGTGCGCGCCGTCGTCGAGGTCGACGTCCCACGTCATGCGCGCACCTCCGCCGGGGTCTCGGCGGCCTCGTCGGCGTCGTCGAGTGTGCGCAGGCCGTCGCGCACCCGCTCGCCGCGGCGTCGTCGCACGGCGGCATCGATCGTTCCCGCGATCCCGCCGGGGAGGAACATCACCACGAGGATGAACAGCACGCCGAGGATGAACAGCGGCTCCGACAGCGGAACGCGCAGCACGTCGGGGAGGCCGGCGATGGCGTCCGAGCCGGCGAGCACCGTGAGTCGCTGATCGAGCAGCGTGTAGAGCACACCGCCCACGATGGCACCCCACCGGAAGCCGACGCCACCCAGCACCACCATGACGAGGATGGTGATGGTGAGGTCTGCCGACACCGCGCGGGGCACGGTGCCGGACTGCAGGAGCATGTATGCGACGCCGGCGAGGCTCGCGAGCACCGCCGCGATCACGAAGACGATGAGCTTGACCTTGTACGGCTGGAGCCCGAGCACCCGCACGCGCTGCTCGTTCTCCCGCGTCGCGCGGGCGAGATGCCCCAGCCGCGAGGTGTCGACCCAGAGCGTCACGAGGTAGACGACCACGAGCACGGCGAGGGCGAACCAGTAGAGGTTCCGCGTGTTCACGACGCCGATCAGGAAGTCGGGCACCTGGTCGGTGTTCAGGCCCAGCCCCTCCTCGCCGCCGGTGATCTGGGAGTTGCGGCGCACGAGCACCGAGCCCGCCTGCGCGAAGGCGAGCGTGACCATCGCGAACGGGATGCCCGAGACGCGCATCGAGACGGCGCCCGTCACCAGTGCGATCACCATGCCGCCGAGCAGGGCGAGGAAGATGCCGGGCCACAGCGGCACACCGAAGTGCTCGAGGGCGACGCCGAGGCCGTAGGCGCCCGCGCCGAAGTACAGAGCGTGGCCGAAGGACAGCATCCCGCCCGAACCGAGCAGCAGGTTGTACGAGAGCGCGAGCGCGGCGAACACCATGCACAGCGACAGCAGCGCCAGGGTGCCGGGCATGTAGGTCGGGGTGGGCAGGATGCCGGGCAGTGACAGGTTGAGCAGCGGCAGCACGGCCATGAAGACGACGAGCGCGGCGCCGACGACGGCGGGGACGAAGCGGACGAGGCCGCGGGTCGAGGAGTCGCTCATGGTCAGGCCTTCTTCCCGAGGAGTCCGGCCGGGCGCACCAGCAGCACGAGGGCGAGGAGGATCACGACGATGAAGTCGCCCGTTCCGCCGAGATAGAAGTTCGCGAACTGCTGCAGCACGGCGACGAGAACGGATGCCACGGCCGCCCCGGTGAGGGAGCCGAGGCCGCCGACCACGGTGACGATGAACGCGAAGATCAGGAGCGTGCCGCCGAGGTGGGCCGAGACGAAGGTGGAGTAGTGCATCGCGAGCACTCCCCCGATGCCGGCCGCTGCCCCGCCGATCGCGAACACCAGGGTGAACGAGCGGCGGACGTCGATCCCGAGTGCGGTGACCATCGAGCGGTTCTCGACGCCTGCGCGGATGATCATGCCGTAGCGCGTCTTCTTGAGGAACAGCACGAGAGCGGCGAGCACCAGCACCGCGGCGACCATCAGCACCCAGTAGGTGTTGGGGATGCGGGCGCCGAGGACCTCGGTCGTCTGTTTCAGCCAGGGCGGCCCGGTGACGTGGATGGGGTCGGTCCCCCAGATGCCCTCGAACAGCGCGACCGCGGCGAACGAGAGCCCGACGGTCACGAGCACCTGCTCGATGTGCCGCTCGTACAGCGGGCGGATGAGCACGAGCTCGGTCAGCGTGGCGAACACCGCCCCGACGCCGGCACCCACGAGCACGGACAGCAGGAAGGAGCCCCAGGATTCGGTGCCGAGGGCCTGGGCGACCATCCAGCCCGCAAATGCGCTCAGCGTCAGGAAGGCGCCGTGCGCGAAGTTCAGCACGTGCATGAGCCCGTAGATGAGGCTCAGGCCGCTCGCGACGAGGAAGTAGAGGGCGCCGAGTCCGACGCCGGTGATGAGAGTGAGGACGAGGGTGCTCATGCGCGGGCCTCCGCGTGGACTCCCAGCAGCCGGCGGGTGAGCTCTTCGTCGTCGAGGATCTCGCGGGCCTTGCCGGTGTGGACGACCCGGCCGCCGCCGATGACGATGGCGGTGTCGGCGAGCCGCCGCACGACCTCGAGGTTCTGCTCGACGAGCAGGATGGGCACGGTCTTGGCCGCCTCGGCGAGCGCGTCGGCGACCTCGGCCACGATCTTCGGGGCGAGGCCCTTGGTGGGCTCGTCCACGAGCAGCAGGCGGTTGTCGTTGATCAGCGCGCGCGCCACCGACACCATCTGCTGCTGGCCGCCCGACAGCGTGCCGGCAAGCTGGTCGCGGCGCGCGACGAGGTCGGGGAACAGCTCGGCCACGAACTCGCGGCGCGGTGCGCGCTGACGCTCGGCGAGCGCCAGGTTCTCGGCGACCGTGAGCTTGGAGAAGATCTCGCGGTCCTCGGGGACGTACCCCACGCCGCGGCGCACGATCCGGTGCGTGGGCTGCCCGTCGATGCGCTCTCCGGCGAGGCGCACCTCGCCGCGTCGCTGTATGAGCCCCAGGATGCCGCGGAGCGTCGAGGTCTTGCCCACGCCGTTGCGGCCGAGGACCGCCGTGATGCCGATCGCCGGCATCTCGAACGAGACGTCCTCGACGACCTGCTGCCCGCCGATCGTGCAGCGCAGCCCCGTCACCGTGAGGATCGGTTCGCCGGTCATGCCGTTCCCGTCCCGAGGTAGGCGCTCTGGACGAGCGGATCGGCCATGACGTTCTGCGGCGTGTCGTAGGCGATGATCGAGCCGAAGTACATGACGGCGACCTTGTCGACGAGTCCCATGAGCACATCGATGTGGTGCTCCACCATGAGGACGGTGCAGCCCTTCTCGCGGTGCAGGTCGCGGATGTTGTCGACGAGCCCGGGCACGTCGCCCGACCCCACGCCGGCCATGGGCTCGTCGAGCAGCACGATGCTGGTCTCCGTGGCCAGCAGCACCGCAATCTCGAGCTTGCGCTTGTCGCCGTGCGAGATGTCGCCGGCGGCGAAGTCGCGCTTGTGAGCGAGCCCGACGGCCTCGAGCTTGGCGAGCGCGAGGTCGGTCGCGGCATCCGCTCGCCTGGGGAAGCGCAGCAGCGACGCGGAGCCGCCGAGCGACACCTGGGCCGCGAGACGCACGTTCTCGAGCACCGAGAGCCGAGGGAACAGGCTCGAGGTCTGGAAGGTCCGCCCCAGTCCCGCCCGCGCCCTGGAGGGAACGGACGCCGTCGTGATGTCGTCGCCGTCGAGCAGGATCTTGCCGGCGGTGGGCTTCATGAGGCCGGAGACCACGTTGAACAGCGTGGTCTTGCCGGCTCCGTTGGGCCCGATGACGCCCACGAGCGAGCCCGCGGCGACATCCAGTTCGACATCCTTCAGAATCGTCGCGCCGCCGATCTGCAGGCCGAGGCCTTCGACCTTGAGGTGCGAGCCGCGCCGCGGTGCGGCGGGTGACTCGACCGGCGCGGACGGGACAGGGGTGCTCATCGGTGTGTGCCGTCCCGACCTATTCGGCTTCGGCCGGAGCGACGTCGTCGGCCGAGACCGTGTCGACGAGCTCGGGGGCGAACACGTCGCCGTCGGCGACGAGCTTGACCTGGTACATCTCCTGGATCAGCGCGTGGTCGCCCTCGCGCACCGTCATGGTGCCCTTGGGCCCCTCGAACTCGAATCCCTCGAGCGCGTCGACCATCGCGTCGACATCGCCCTGACCCTCCTGGATGGCGTGGACGATCATGATCGCCGCGTTGAAGCCGTCGGGGCTGAACAGGTCCGCCGTCGTGCCGGCACCCTCGAGTGCCTCCACCATGGCGGTGTTCACCTCGTTGTCGGGAGCGCCCGGGAAGTAGTGGTTGAGGAAGTTGATCTTCTCGGATGCCTCGCCGTATGCCCCGAAAGTGGCGGAGTCGCCGAGACCCGTGACGACCGGGATGTCGTCGAGCACGCCCTGCTGGCTGAGCGCCTGCCACATCGCACCCGAGGTCGCACCGGCCCACGCGACGAACACCAGGTCGGGCGAGGTTGCCAGGATCTGCTGCGCGAACGGCGTGAACTCGGTGGCGTCCTCGGCGACGAGCACCGGGGCGACCGTCGCGCCCTGGCCGCCGAGGATCGCCTCGACCGCGGCGACGTTGCCCTGACCGAAGGCGTTGTCCTGGGCGAACACCGCGATGGTCTTGCCGTCGACGTCGTCGAGGAACGTCCCCGCGGTGGCGACGTCCTGGGCGCTCTGTCGGCCCGAGCGGAACGTGTAGTCGTTGATGCCGGTGATGGCGTCCGCGGCGGCGGGACCCGAGATGTACAGCACCTGGTTCTGCTCCGCCTGCTCGGCGACCGCGAGAGCGACGCCCGATGCCGCGGTGCCGGCGATGATCTGGACGCCTTCGCCGATGAGCTCCTTGACGACGGTCACGGCCTTGTCGGGGTCTCCGGCATCGTCCTTGTACTCGACGTTGATGGTCGTGCCGTCGACCTCGCCGGTGCCGTCGGTCGCGTAGTCGAGGCCCGCCTTGAACGCGTCGAGGTACTGCTTGCCGTAGCCGGCGAGCGGCCCGGTCTCGCTCGTGACGATGCCCACTGTGACCTCGGCGGCGGCGCCGTCATCGGTCGGGTCGCCGCCCGTCGTGGCCTGCGGCGCGCACGCCGCCAGAACAAGGGCGGCCGTGGCGACCACGGAGCCCAGGAGCAACTTCTTCGTAACCCGCATGTGCGTGCCTTTCACCATTGGAAGGTTCTCGTGCCCGGAGGGAGGGCATACCTGAAACGTGATTCAGGTATTCGCAAATCTAGGAAACGACATGGCGGAATGCAAGTCGATGAGGGATGCCGCAGCCCGTCGTTACCGAATCGGGACGCGAGGCCGTGCCCCGCGAAGCCGGAAAAGCGAGAACGGGCGGTCCGAGAGGACCGCCCGTTCTTCGTGGGTGCACCCCCTGGGACTTGAACCCAGAACCCACTGATTAAGAGTCAGTTGCTCTGCCGATTGAGCTAGAGGTGCGTGATCCGCATGAGGCGAACCGAGGGTCAACATTAGCATCACGATTGCGTCACCCGGAAATCGAGGCGGCATCCCGCCGGATATCCTTGGGACCGTGACCTCCCCCTCCTCGACGCCATCCTTCGACGCGCCGTACGAGGGCGACCTCCGTGCCGATCTGCAGCTCGCGCTGCGGCTCGCGGATGCGGCGGATGCGGCATCCATGAGCCGTTTCGATGCCGCCGATCTCGAGATCAGCACCAAAGCGGATGCCTCGCACGTGACCGAGGCCGACCTGGCCACCGAGCGGGCGATCCGCGCGCTGCTCGAGGCGGAGCGCCCCACCGACAGCGTCTTCGGCGAGGAGTACGGCGTCACCGGCGACTCCCACCGCCAGTGGATCATCGATCCGATCGACGGGACCGCGAACTACCTCAAGGGCATCCCGATGTGGACGACGCTCATCGCCCTGTCGATCGACGGCGTGCCGCGGGTCGGCGTCGCGAGCCAGCCCGCGCTCGGTCGTCGCTGGTGGGGGGCCACCGGCCTCGGGTCATGGACGAACACACCCGCCGGCGAGCCGAAGCGCCTCTCGGTCTCGTCCGTGGGCACGATCGCCGAATCGAGCGTGAGCTTCCAGAGCATCGGGCAGTGGCGGGATGCCGGTCAGCTCGACGCCCTCGAGCGCCTGACGAGCTCCGTGTGGCGCGATCGCGGCTATGGCGACACCTGGCCGTACATGCTCCTGGCGGAGGGCCGGCTCGAGTTCGTCGCCGAGTTCGGCGTGAAAGAGTACGACATCGCCGCGCTCGTGCCCATCATCTCCGAGGCCGGCGGGCGCTTCACGGCCTTCGACGGCAGCCACTCGCTCTCCGATCGCTCCGCACTCGCCACCAACGGCCTCCTCCACGACGACTTCCTGCAGCTCCTCCACTCCGTCTGACCTCCCCCACTCACGATCCCCTCCCCCGGAGACCGCACACGATGTTCCCCTCACGACACCGTCTCGGCGCTGCCCTCGTCATCGCGCTGACGGCGTTCCTCGCGACCGCGTGCGCGTCCCAGGCCCCGCCTGCCGTGCAGCCGGACGAGACGATCGCCGGCACGCCCACCGCGCCGCCGCCCGAGTCCACCGCCACGCCGACGGCCGACGCCGGCGCCGAGGAGGACCCGACGTGCGAGACCCTCATCGGCGAAGACATCGTCGCGGACTTCGAGAGCATCGGCTGGTCGGCCCAGGCGGAGAAGTTCTACCTCGGCGACCTCGAGCTCGAGCACGGCGTGCAGTGCGTGTGGGCGGACTTCGAAGGCCCGGCCGGCGATCACCTGCAGATCTTCGGATGGGCTCCGATCTCCGAAGAGGACGCGGCCCCGGCACAAGCGGCGCTCGTCGGCGAGGGCTGGGTGCGCGAAGAGTCCGCCGAGGGCGTGTACATCACCGAGCCCAAGGAGACGACCATCGCGGTCGACGACGAGGGCTACGGCATGACCTACCTTTTCGCGGCCGGCTGGGTGAAGCTCGCCGACACGAAGCAGGGGCTGCTCCTGATCGAGTGGCCGAAGTCCTGAGCTCAGCGCAGGATGTGCTCACCCCGGCGGGGTGATCTGGCGGGTCACCACGGTCTGGTTGACTGTGCGCCATGACGGCTGACCCGACCGCGCCACCTTTCAACGGCAAGCTCGCCCTGCTGCTGGCCATGGCGATGTTCGTCCTCGTGGTGGACACGTCGCTCATGAACGTCTCGATCTCTGCGGTCGTGCACGACCTGGGCACGACCGCCAGTGCCGTGCAGGGCGCCATCGCGCTGGAGGCACTCGTGTCGGCGGCGTTCATCCTCATCGGCGGCAAGACCGGCGACCTGATCGGTCGCAAGCTCGCCTACATCCTCGGGCTCATCGGCTACGCGATCGGCGCGATCGCCATGACGCTCGCCAACGACATCACGGCCGTGATCATCTTCTGGGCGATCATCGGCGGGCTCGGCGCGTCGCTGCTCCTGCCGTCGATGCAGTCGCTCATCCACGGGAACTTCAGCGGGGCCCACCAGAAGCGGGTCTACGCGCTGGTGGGCGCGTCGGCCGCGATCGCCGCCGCCGTCGGCCCGCTCATCGGCGGCGCGATCACCACGTTCCTCTCCTGGCGCGTCGGGTTCCTCCTCGAGGCCGTGATCATCGGCATCGTGCTCATCGGCGCTCCGCTGGTCAAGGACGTCCCCTTCACCGGCAAGCGCTCGATCGATCTCGTCGGCGCCGGCCTCTCCGTCGTCGGCATGGGCGGCGTCGTGCTCGGGATCCTGCTGTGGCAGGAGGGCGCCGCGTACGTCGGCCTCACGATCGCCGTCGGCGCGGTCTCGCTGGCAGGTCTCGCCGGCTGGCTCGTGGCACGCAAGCGCCGGCAGAAGGCCACGCTCCTCGACCCCGAGCTGTTCCGGTCGAAGATGTTCCGCACGGGGGCGACCGGTCAGCTGCTGCAGCAGGTCACGCTCGGCGGCACGATGATCGTGCTGCCCCTGTACCTGCAGATGGTGCTCGAGTACAACGCGCTGTGGGCCGGCATCTCGATCGCTCCCCTGTCGCTGAGCATGTTCGCCGTCGCCATCCTCGCCGGGCGCAGGGCGGGCGGGCGTCCCGCCAACCTGATCCTCTGGGGATTCCTGCTCGCGCTCCTCGGCCTGATCGCGCTCGTCCCCCTCGTCCCCATCGCCGACAGCGGCTGGTACCTGACGATCCCCCTCATCATCAGCGGCTGCGGACTCGG
Source organism: Microbacterium sp. CFBP9034 (assembly GCF_034045255.1). Lineage (NCBI taxonomy): Bacteria > Bacillati > Actinomycetota > Actinomycetes > Micrococcales > Microbacteriaceae > Microbacterium > Microbacterium sp. CFBP9034. The sequence continues at coordinate 1,729,709 of NZ_JAXCWC010000001.1, read as the reverse complement.
GCTGCTCGTGTCGCAGCTCAACAACTTCACGCTCTCCCCGATCGCCGAGGAGCGGGTCAGCGAGGCGGCGGGCGTCAACTCCGCGGCCGGGTCGTTCGGACTCTCGTTCGGCCTGGCGTTCGCCGGCGCGATCATGCTGGCCGCCCTGGCCGCCACCTTCACCTCGCTCGCGTACGCCAGTCCGGTCCTCGATGCCGAGCAGCAGACCCAGGTCGCCGCGGTCCTCGAGGAGGACGCCGAACTCATGTCCAACACCGGACTCGAGGCGCTGCTGGCCGACGAGCCGCCGGAGGTGGCTGACGAGATCCTCCGCATCAACAGCGAAGCCGGGCCCTTCGCGCTTCAGATCGCCCTGCTGGTGCCGATCGTCGCTTCGGCCGCTGGTGTGCTGAACGCCTTTCGCATGCGCCGCCTCCCCGACCCGACCTCGGCGGGCGAGGGCCGCGAGAGCGTGATCGGCTGAGGAGCATCCGTTGCCGGAGTGGCTGATCGTGGTGCTCGGCGTCTTAGGCGGGCTCCTGCTCCTGTGGATCGCGCTCGCCGTCGCGCTCTGGGTTCAGCAGGCCCGATCCGGCAGGACCATGGACTGGCGTGCCATCCTCCGGCTGGGTCCTGACGTGGTGCGTCTGCTCAAGCGCCTCGCTGGTGACCCATCAATCTCTCGAAGCACTCGGTGGTGGCTGCTCGGCCTCCTCGGCTATCTGCTGCTGCCCATCGACCTCATCCCCGACTTCATCCCCGTCATCGGATTCGCCGACGACGCCATCGTGGTGGCGATCGCCCTGCGGTTCGCCATCCGTCACGCCGGGGCGGACGCGGTCGCCCGGCACTGGCCGGGCACGCCGGCAGGCCTCGAGAGCCTGCTGGCCCTGACGGGGGCGCGTCCCCGGCCCGACCACTGAGCCGGCGGTCGTCAATGCCACAGCATCCCGGGCCGGCGCAACCCCCCTCGCAACTTCGACTCCGCGCGTTTCACTGAGGGACGGGCGCTTCTCGCGCTCGGCCGTCGGCGACACGAGGAGACCGCACATGACCACCGACACCTCGGCTCGGGGCGATGCCAAGGCAGCTCCGGACCCCGAGCACGAGTCCAAGCCGGACTCGCCGAAGGACATCGAGAAGCGCTCCTGGAAGTACGTCTTCGGCAAGACGGTGCGCGAGTTCTCGGACGACGAGTGCACCGACATCGCCGCCGCGCTCACGTACTACGGGGTCCTGTCGTTCTTCCCCGGCCTGATCGCCGTGTTCTCCCTGCTCGGTGTCCTCGGACAGGGTCAGGACGCCGCCGACTCGGTGCTCGAGATCGTCGGATCGGTCGCGCCAGGCGACACCGCAGAGGCGCTGCGCGGTCCGATCGAGCAGCTGGCGTCCTCCCCCGCCGCGGGGTTCGCCCTGATCTCCGGAATCGTGCTCGCGATCTGGTCGGCTTCGGGATACGTCGGCGCGTTCGCTCGCGCCATGAACCGCATCTACGAGATCGAGGAGGGCAGGCCGTTCTGGAAGCTGCGCCCGATGCAGCTGCTGGTCACCGTCATCACCGTGATCCTGGTCACGGCGGCGCTGGTGCTGCTCGTCGTCAGCGGGCCCGTGACCGATGCCATCGGTCAGGCGCTCGGTCTCGGCGAGGTCGTCACCACGGTCTGGGATATCGCCAAATGGCCCGTGCTCGCGCTCGTGGTGGTCCTGATCATCGCGATCCTCTACTACGCGACGCCGAACGCGAAGCAGCCGAAGTTCCGCTGGATCAGCATCGGTGCACTGCTCGCCATCATCGTGCTCGCGATCGCGACGACGGCGTTCGCGCTCTACGTGACGAACTTCTCGAACTACGACCGCACGTACGGCTCGCTCGCGGGCATCGTCATCTTCCTGCTGTGGCTGTGGATCGCCAACCTGGCGCTCCTGTTCGGTGCGGAGTTCGACGCCGAGCTCGAGCGCGGGCGGCAGCTGCAGGCGGGCATCGCGGCGGAGGAGGACATCCAGCTCCCGCCTCGCGACACCCGCAAGAGCGACAAGGCGGCCGAGAAGGAGAAGCAGGACATCGAGGAGGGGCGCCGCATCCGAGAACAGCACGACGACGATGACGACGACGACCCGGATGCCGCGATGACGCCCTCATCCGAGAAGAGGAAGTGACGACATGAGCGAAGGAACCCCGATGGACCGGGCCAAACAGCCCCGCTCGATCATCGCCGGACCCTACGGGCACCCGTTCCATCCGATTCTCGTGACCATCCCGATCGGCGCCTGGGTGGCGAGCCTGGTGTTCGACATCATCGGCTTCGCGGCGGACGACCCCGAGCCGTATGTCATCGCGGCGCGGGTGCTGATCCTGATCGGGCTGATCGGGGCGGTGCTGGCGGCCGTGGTCGGGTTCCTCGACTACCTCCAGCTCGCTCGCGGCACCGCGGCCCGCAAGACCGCCACCATCCACATGGCGCTGAACCTCTTCGTCACCGCCCTGTTCGTCATCAACCTCCTCGTGCGGTGGTCTGCGGACGACGACGATGAGGTGAGCATCCTGGGATTCATCCTCAGCCTCGTGGGACTCGCGGCGCTGGGCGTGTCCGGATGGCTCGGCGGAAAGCTGGCGTACCACTACGGCGTGCGGGTGGCCGACGAGCGCAAGCAGGCCGAGGGATTCCGCTGAGTCGCCGCTGACCGGCTCAGGCAGCCGTCGTGGGCGAGCGATGCCCGCCCACGACGGTCTCAGCGGGTCTCGGTGCGCCGGCCTGCGACAACGAGGCCCGCAGCGGCGGCGATCAGCGTCAGCACGGCGAGGCGCAGACCGGGCGCGCGCCATCCGCCGGTGACCGGCTGCGCCTCGGGGCGGGGCTCGAAAACGGTCCCGTCCGACAGCCGCGCGCTGCCCCCGCGCAGTTCGAGCTTGTCTTTTGCGAAGCGCGTCACGGCGTCCCAGACGCGCGGCGAGGACCGGTGCAGCACGATGACGCTCCGCTGCACCTGCCCCACCGATGTCGCGAACCGGCGGCGGTGCGGGGCGCGCATGATCGCGCGCGCGACATGTCCCGGTGAGACGGCCGGCGGCAGCGCGTGCACCTGGCGGCCGGTGATGTTCGCCGAGTTCTGGTAGATGGGCGTGTCGATCGTGGAGGGGAGGATGACGCGGACGCGGATGCCCGATCCCCGGAGCTCGGCGCGCAGAACCTCGGCGAACCCGAGGAGGCCCCACTTGCTCGTCACGTAGGGCGCGATCAGCGGGGAGCTGACGCGAGAGTAGAGCGACGCCACGAGGACGAGCGCTCCGTTGCCCTGCCGGCGGAAGTACGGCAGCACGGCACGGGCGCCGCTGATCTGACCCATCAGGTTGGTCTCGATGATCTGCCGGAACGTCCGCGAGGGGATCTGCTCGAAAGCGCCGTAGCTGAAGACGCCTGCGTTCCCCACCCACACGTCGATGCGGCCGTACTCGGCGACCGCCGCGGCAGCCAGCGCTCGAAGCTCGCCTTCGTGAGAGACGTCCGTCGGCACCACCATCGCCTCGCCGCCGAGGGCACGGCACTCTTGGGCGACGGTCTCGAGGGCGGCACGGCTGCGCGATGCGAGCACGAGGCGAGCACCGCGACGGGCATAGGCCTGGGCGGTCGCGCGTCCGATGCCGCTGGAGGCCCCCGTGATCACCACGACGGGCTGGGGACTCGTCACGGCGAGCCCTGCCCGCGGCCCGGGAGATTGAGGTCGTCGGGATCCACGTCGACATCGCCGACGTCATCGGGACCGCCCGTTCCGGGCACCACCCTCACGTCGGCGGCGTCGATGTCGTCATCGATGGTGTCGGGGAGCGGATCGTCCTGCTTCTGCTGTGTCTCGGTCTCGCTCCCGGGGCTGTAGCTCATGTCCTTGCGCAGCGACTCCTGCTCGGAGAGGTTCGTGCGCGGTGGCGGCGGGCCTTCGTCGTTCTCGCCTGCCGCGTAGCGTGTCTTGTCGTCGGGGTTCATGCCTCGACCGTAGAAGGCGTCCCGATCTTGCTCTGGCCCCTTGACATCTCCGGTTCGGCGAGAGATTGGGAGGAGCTCAGCCCCGGGGGGACAGGTCGGGCAGCGCCCGGGTCCCGAAATCGTGGCGCAGCGCACTCTGGGCTGCGAACCACCCGACGAGTCCGTGGACCCCGGGGCCGGGGGCGGCGGATGCCGAGGCGAGGTACACGCCGGGGATCGGGGTGCGCCAGGGGTCGGTGCGGAGAACCGGCCGGCGGAACATCTGCCAGAGCGTCGGAGCGCCGGCGGCGATATCGCCTCCCGGGTAGTTCGGGTTGTGCCGCTCGACCTCGACGGCATCGCGGGAGTTCGCGGCCAGGATCGTGTCGCGGAAGCCGGGGGCGAACCGCTCGATCTGGCGGGTCACCGCCTCCTGCCGATCGTCCGCGCTGCCCGCGGGCACGTGCGTGTATGTCCAGAGGGTGTGCCGACCGGAAGGTGCGCGACCGGGGTCGAAGATCGTCGGCTGCGACGCGAGCACGTACGGCTGATCGGGCAGGCGGCCGGCGTTCACCTCGTTCTCGGCAGTCGCCACCTCGGCGCGCGTCCCCCCGACGTGCACGGTGCCCGCGCGCCGCACCTCGGGATTGGTCCACGGGACGGGGTCGCTCAGCGCGAAGTCGACCTTCGCGACGCCGCCGCCGTAGCGGAAGCCGGCCAGCGCGTCGCGGTAACGGTGCGGCAGCGTCTCACCGGCCAGACGCAGCAGCGCACGAGGCGTGACGTCCAGGAGCGTGACGCGCGCGTCGGGAAGCTCCGCCAGCGATTCGACGTCATGGTCGAGCACGAGCTCTCCGCCGTGCGCCTGCAGGTCCGCGACCATCGCGTCGATGATCGCCTGGCTGCCTCCGACGGGAATGGGCCAACCTCGAGCGTGCGCGTACGCGCCGAGCGCCAGTCCGGCTCCCGCGGCGGCGATGCTCGGCTGCGACAGGATCGTGTGCGCCGCGATGCCTGTCAGCATGGCCGGCGCGGCGTCCTCTCGGAAGCGGACGTTCCAGGCGGGACTCCCCTGCTCCAGCGCCCGCAGACCGAACGCGACCGCCGTCACGAGGTCGGGCGGGATGCGCAGCAGCGACGAGCCGGTGAAGTCGGCGACGACCGTCGACCGGTCCACGAGCGGCCGCATCAGGCGTTCGTACGCGCGACCGTCGCGGCCGAGTTCGTCGCGCGTGCGTGCGAGGTCGCGGTACGCGATGCCGGCGCGACCGCCGTCCAGGGGATGCGCGAACGAGACCTCGGGGGTGACGAACTCCACCCGCTCCCGCAGTCCGAACTCCCGGAAGAACCGGGATTCGAACGCCATCGGATGCACGGCCGAGCAGACGTCGTGCCGGTATCCGGGCAACGTGAGCTCGCGCGTGGCGGCGCCTCCGCCTGCCTGATCCGCGCGCTCGTACACGCGCACCTGCAACCCGGCGCGAGCCAGCGTGACCGCCGCGGCGAGGCCGTTCGGCCCCGCTCCCACGATCACGGCGTCGATGCCCGCCCGTCCGCGTCGCCCGTGCTCCGTCACGTATCCGTCGCTCCGCTCTCGCCCGTCTCGGCCATCTCCTGCTCAGCGGTGCTGGCGCCAGTCTTGCGCACCGCCATGCCCTCGGCAAGGTAGGCGAGACGGTGCAGCGTCTCATTGTTGCGCCAGTGCAGCGGGATGTCGATCAGCTGCTCCGGAAGCATCTTCCCGGGCCCGGCGATCGCCTCCTCTTGGATGCGCACCACGCAGCCCTCGGCCCTCGGCTTGACGTCGATGGTGACCCGGGCCTCGCCGATCGGCCAGCCTCGGGCGCGCATCACCATGCGCCGCGGCGGCTCGCACTCCTCGACGATCGTCTTGTCGTCGATGAGCACGGGCCACACTCCGAACGAGTGATGCAGCTTCGATCCCGCTGCCGGCCAGGCCTCATCGACTTCGCGCATGCGCGAGGCCCCGACGACCCAGGACGGATACAGCCATCCGTCTCCCAGCACCTGGAACACGTCCTCGGGTGTGCAGCGCAGCACCCTCACATTGCGAGACATAGCGTCGGCCCCTCCATCGTTCGGCTCACATCGGGACGATAGGGCAGCCGGATGCCTCGGCCCAGGGCATTGCGCGGGCGGTGAGTGTGTGGTTGGAGGCTCAGGAGATCGGGTCGTACTGAAACTCGCGCAGCTCCTGCGGGCATCGGCACGCGACGGCGATCTTCGCCGCCCACTCCACTGCCGCCGCGCGGGACGGCAGCTCGAGGATCGTGTAGCCGCCGTTCGGCACGGTCACGTCGGGATAGGTGCCTGCGGAGACCGAGCCGTCGGCGGCGACGACCACCGGATCGACATCCTCGTTGATCCCCCCGCCGAACACATACACCCCGGCGGCCTGGGCCTCGACGATGACCGCGCGCGATGCGGCGGCCACGTCGTCCCATTCGCCGTCGGGGACGACCATCGCCTCGCCGGGGAATGAGATCAGGTACTTGGTCATTCACGACTCCTGCTCGCTCGAGGCGCCGGCCGCGGGTTCCGGGAGCTCCGGTTGACCGCCTGGTCCGGACATCCTGTCGATTATGACCGCGCTCGCCGACACCCGGTAGGGCGGATCCTGTCGCGCGGCGGCCGCACGCTCGATAGCGTCGGAGCACGGGACGGTTGAGCCGGCTCGAGGAAGGCGCGCACGGTGGATCACATCGACACGATCGTGGTCGGCGCAGGAGTGGCGGGCCTGACCGCCGCCCGGCTGCTGGCGGACGCCGGACGGCGCGTGGTGGTGCTCGAGGCCCGCGATCGCGTCGGCGGACGGGTGTGGACCGATCGGAGCGGCGGACGCGTCACCGACCTCGGCGCCTCGTGGATCCACGGCATCGACGACTCCCCCGTTGCCGCGGCCGCAACCGCGTTCGGCATGCCGACGGTCGAGTTCACCGTCGGCGGCTACCAGCCCGACAGCCGCCCGATCGCGTACTACGGTCCTGACGGACGACGACTCGCGGATGCCGCGACCCGCAGCTTCGTCGACGACATCCGCGCCGTCGATGCGGCGCTCGTCCATGTGGTGGAGCAGTCCGAGCCGGATGCCTCCTACCGCGACGCGACGGAGGCCGCACTCGCCGCTCAGGACTGGGACGAGGATCGGGCGCAGCGTGTGCGCGAGTACCTGGAGCACCGCTCGGAGGAGCAGTACGGGGCGTGGATCGAGGACCTGGCGGCGCACGGCCTCGACGACGACTGGATCGACGGTGACGAGGTCGTGTTCCCCGACGGCTACGACCGGCTCGCCGAAAGCCTCGCGGACGGGCTCGACATCCGCCTCCAGCACGTCGTCTCGCACGTGCGGTGGAGCGCCGACGGGGTGGCCGTCACCACCGGGCTGGGCACGCTGACGGCGGACAGTGCCGTGGTGACGGTGCCCGTCGGGGTGCTGCAGTCCGCCGAGTTCGTGATCGAGCCGCCGCTTCCGGAGTCCGTCGCGGGCGCGCTGAGCAGGCTGACGATGAACGCCTTCGAGAAGATCTTCCTGCGGTTCGCGACGAAGTTCTGGGACGACGGCGTGTACGCGATACGGCAACAGGGCCCGGAGAGCCGCTGGTGGCACTCCTGGTATGACCTCACGGCGCTTCACGGGGAACCCACCCTGCTCACGTTCGCCGCCGGGCCGGCGGCCGTGGAGACCCGCGACTGGGACGAGGACCGCGTGGTCGAGTCCGTTCTCGCTCAGCTGCGGCGCCTCTACGGCGACCGGGCGGAGCAGCCGACGCACGTGATCACGACCGCGTGGCAGCACGACCCCTTCGCCCGCGGCTCGTACGCGTACATGACCGTCGGCTCGACGACGGCCGACCACGACGAGCTGTCGACGCCCATCGGCGGAGTCCTCCACCTCGCCGGCGAGGCGACCTGGACGGATGACCCTGCCACGGTGACCGCCGCGCTCTGCTCGGGCCACCGAGCCGCGTCGAACATCCTGCAGCGCGAGATCCCGATCCGCGAGGTGTGGCGCCGCAGTGACCGCGATGGCCGGTTGCCGGTGTAGCGTCAGGCCAACAGGGTCACCGCGGCTCTCAGAGGAGCGAGACCCATGGGTGAGAAGTCCACGCGTAAGGAAGGCGGCAAGACCGCGCCGTCGAAGACGCTGAAGGAGAAGCGCACCGCAAGGGCCGACAAGAAGGCCGCGGGCAGTCGCGCCGCCCAGAACGAGGCCGTCACCGGCATCAAACGGGGCTGACCGGGAGGCTCGGGTTGTCGACCGATCGCCCGCGTCGCGCATGGCCGGTCCGATGAGGCTGGCCATGCTCGGGCCGATCGCGTGGCGCACCCCGCCGCGACACTACGGCCCCTGGGAACGCGTCACCGGTCTCCTGACCGAAGGTCTGGTTCGTCGCGGAGTCGACGTCACCCTGTTCGCCACCGGCGACTCACTGACGGCGGCGGCGCTCGAGTCCGTCGCGCCCCACGGCTATGCCGAGGATCCGTCGATGGACGGCCGGGTGTGGGAAGCGCTGCACGTCGCGCATGCGCTGGAGCTCTCGGCCGACTTCGACATCGTGCACAACCAGCTCGACTGGCTGCCGCTCGCCTTCAGTGGCCGGTTCGCCGCGCCGATGGTCACGACGATCCACGGTTTCTCGGGGGATGCCATCCTGCCCGCCTACGAGCGCTCGACGTCGGCGTTCGTCTCGATCTCCGACGCCGATCGCTCCCCGGCCCTCGACTATGCGGCGACCGTGCACCATGGCATCGACATGGCCAAGTTGGACATCGTGTCGGCGACTGGCGACGACCTCGTGGTCTTCGGACGGATCCATCCCGACAAGGGCATCGCGGATGCGATCGACATCGCGGACCGGTCCGGGCGTCGGCTCACCATCTGCGGGATCGTGCAGGATGCCGCCTACTTCGCCGAGGAGGTCGAGCCGCGGCTGGACGGCGACCGGATCGTGTACCGAGGCTCTGTCGGGCCGGCCGAGCGAGCTGCCGTGCTGGGATCGGCGGCCGTGCTGCTGCATCCGATCCACTTCGACGAGCCCTTCGGCCTCTCCGTCATCGAGGCGATGGCCTGCGGGACTCCCGTCGTCGCCTATCGGCGCGGGTCCATGCCGGAGATCGTCGAGGAGGGCGTCACCGGCCACCTCGTCGACGATGTCGCGGGCGCCGTCGCCGTGCTCGACCGCGCGGCGGCGCTCGACCGGTCGGCGGTGGGCGCCCGAGCCCGCGCCCGTTTCGGCGTGGAGCGCATGGTCGATGGCTATCTCGACGTCTACCGCTCGCTTCTCGAACCGGGAGCCCTCGCATGAGCGTGGTGTAGTCTCCGCAGCACAGCGTGGCCGATCGGCAGGGTCGCGTGAACCGGACTGCGGCGACGAAGGCGCGGTTCCACGAGGGATGCCGTTGGCAGACGTCTCGCGAAAACCCGCGCGTCGCCTGACGCCGGGCCGACAGAGATGGTCGCCATGACCCACTTCGGTTTCCTGTCCACCTATCCGCCGACGCGCTGCGGTCTCGCGACCTTCACCGAGGCACTGGCCGGGGCTCTCAGTTCGAGCGGTTCCGACGAGTCCAGGATCGTGCGCGTCGTGGAGTCGCGTGAGCTGTCGCCCGTGCTGGGGGTCGTGGGGCGGGTCCCCACCACCGTGAACATGATCACCGGAGATCGGGTGAGCATGCGCGGAGCGATCCGTGCGCTCGACGGGTGCGATGTCGCGATCATCCAGCACGAGTACGGCATCTACGGCGGGCCCGACGGCGACGAGATCATCCCTCTTCTCCGCGCTCTGTCGACGCCCGCGATCGTGGTGCTCCACACCGTCCTGCTCGTGCCGAGCCGCCGCCAGCGGATGGTCCTCGAGACCGTCTGTCGTCTGGCCGAGACGGTCGTCGTCATGACCGAGAACGCGCGCGACATCCTTCGCTCGTCGTACAGCATCAAGCTCTCGAAGATCAAGGTCATCCCCCACGGGGTATCCGTGCATGGCGCGCGTGCCGTGAAGGCAGGCGAAGCACCCAAGCGCGTCGTGACGTGGGGACTCATCTCTCCCAGCAAGGGGCTCGAGTGGGGCATCCGGGCAATGGCGCAGCTGCGCGAGCGCACACCCGCCGTCGAGTACGTGATCGCCGGCCAGACGCATCCCAAGGTGCTTGCACACGAGGGCGAGCGATATCGCGAAGCGCTGCAATCACTCATCGTCGAACTCGGCGTCGAGGACGACGTGAGACTGGACGATCGCTACCTGGACCCGGCGCAGCTGGACGCGCTCATCGCGACCGCCGACGTCGTGCTCCTGCCGTACGCGTCGCACGATCAGGCGACGTCGGGAGTGCTGATCGAGGCCGTGGCCGCAGGGATCCCCGTGGTCGCGACCGGATTCCCCCACGCGATCGAGCTGCTGGGCGGCGGCGCGGGTCTCATCGCCGAGCACTCGGATCCCACATCGATGGCCGACGCCGTCAGCGCGATCATCGGCACCGAGGAGACCGCGCGCCGCATGCGCGACGCTGCCCTCCGTGACACGCACGACTCCTCGTGGCCCGCCGTGGCCGAGCGCTACCGCGAGATCGCCGGGCGCCTGAGGGTCGCGGCCGCGTGAGGAACGCCGGCTCGCGCCCGAGCGGTCCCGCCTACGCCCATCTCCTGGCCATGTCGGACGAACACGGCCTCTTCGAGCACGCGCTGTTCGACGCGCCTCGCCGCGACCACGGCTACTGCGTCGACGATGTCGGCCGTGCGCTCATCGTCGTCGTCCGCGAGCCCGACCAGACGCCGGAGCTGGCCGCCCTCGCCGAGACATACCTGTCCTTCCTGGAGGATGCGGTCGACGCCACTGGTCGCGTGCGCAACCGGATGAGCTCCGATGGCGCCTGGACCGACGAGCCGGGTCTCGGCGACTGGTGGGGCAGAGCGCTGTGGTCGACCGGATTCGCGGCGGTGCACGCTCGATCCGAGGGCGTTCGCAGCCGCGCGCTGCGCGCCTTCCATCGTGCAGCGCTCGTGCGATCGGCGCACGGACGCGCGATGGCTTTCGCGGCCCTGGGTGCCGCCGAGGTGCTGAGTGCGGATCCCCAAGATCTCTCCGCCCGCGCTGTCCTCCTGGACGGTGTGGCGACCGTCGCCCCGGCTCGCGACGACGTCTGGCCGTGGCCGGAACCGCGACTGCGCTATGCCAACGCGTCGCTCCCGGAGGTCCTGCTGGCCGGCGGGGTGGCAACCGACAACCCCCGGCTGCTCGCCCGAGGGCTGTCGATGCTGCGGTTCCTCCTGGAGATCGAGACGCTGGACGGCCACCTCTCGGTCACCGGTACCGGCGGCCGCGGACCGACGCAGCGGTCCTCTCAGTTCGACCAGCAGCCCATAGAGGTCGCCGCGCTCGCCGATGCGTGCGCCCGAGCGTTCGACGTCACCGGGGACTCCTCGTGGCGTGATGGCGTCGCGTCGGCATGGGCCTGGTTCCTCGGCGACAACGATGGCTCCACGGCGATGTTCGATCCTGCGTCGGGCGCAGGGTACGACGGTCTCGAGGCGAGCGGGCGCAACGAGAACCGCGGCGCGGAGTCCACCCTCGCGGCACTGAGCACGTACCAGCAGGCCCGGCGGCTCGGCGTGCTCGAACTGGCCCGGGTGTGACCCTCCGCGAGCACGACGCGCGCCTCGAGCACGACCCCGCCCGGGTCGTCGCCCGATTCTTCCTTCCCGGCGACGGGCTCCCGTCCTCCCACTCCCGCGTCGCCCAGATCATCGAGCGCGTGCTCGCCGCCCCGCGGGCGCAGATCGAGCAGAAGGCGGCCGAGCTGGTCGCAGACCTCTCCACGAGACATGCGGATGCCGCGCAGCTGCTGGTCGACAACGCCACCGCCCTCATCAGCCGCGTCTACGTCGCGGGCGAACTCACCGAAGCGCAGACCCTCGTCCTCGGTGCGACCTTCACAGCGGAGTACGCGGTCGAGGGCGCCGCGCTGTGCAACCCGAGTGCCGTCGAGCATCCGTCGCAGGAGGGCCTGGAGCCCGGTCAGCTGCGCGTGGCCATCGCGACGCGCTGCATCGGCGAAGGACACATCTCCTCGATCGGATTCGCAGAGGCCGTCATCGACGAGAGCGGCGTGTGGACGTTCGCGCCCCGCGCCCGGCCGCTGACGCTGCCCCGGATTCTCGGCACCGACTGGTCGCGAGATCATTTCGGGCGCGCGCTCGAGCACGACGGGCACCTCGACGATCTCACCGACGCCCTGCTCAGCACCCTTCCCGAACGACTCACCGCCCCGGAGCTGGAGGCTGCGCTCCTGGAACTCCCCGGCCAGCTCGCCGCTCGCCCCGACAGCCGCGAGCCGGTTCGGGCGATGCGAGACATGATCGCCTCCACGTATCGGGCGGAGTTCCCACGCCACGCGCCCCTGAGCGGCCGAGTTCTGCTTCCTGTCGCCGCCGAGGAGAACCACGGCATGGAAGACGCTCGGTTCGTCCGCTTCACCGACTCCGACGGGATCGCCGGTTACCGCGCTACGTACACCGCGTACGACGGGCGTGCCATCGCCCCTCGGCTGATCACCTCGCCGGATCTCGTGGACTTCACCATCCACCGCCTGACCGGCAGCGGCGCGCACAACAAGGGCATGGCGCTGTTCCCTCGACTCATCGGTCAGCACCACTTCGCTCTCAGCCGCACGGACGGCGAGAACATCTCACTGGCACGCTCCTCGGACGGCGTGATCTGGGAAGACAGGGGAATCGTGCACCGTCCCACCGAGCAGTGGGAGCTCGTGCAGTTGGGCAATTGCGGCGCTCCGATAGAGACCGGCGGCGGCTGGCTCGTCCTCACGCACGGTGTGGGGCCGCTGCGCACGTACTCGCTCGGCGCGATCCTCCTCGACCTCGACGACCCCTCGCGGGTCATCGCACGATCAGCGGAACCGCTGCTCGGCCCGGCCGGTGACCTTGCGGACGGCTACGTTCCCCGCGTCGTCTACTCGTGCGGGCCGATCGTCCACGGCGGTACGCTTTGGGTCCCCGTCGGCGTCGGAGATTCCCACATCCGGATGTTCTCCATCGCGATGGACGAGCTCCTGGATTCTCTCCTTCGGACCCCGTCCCTCTCGTCGAGCGGGTGAGTCCGGGATGCGCCGCGCGGGGCGATGGTGTCTCGACGTTCACCCGATGTCGCCGTGCTTGGGCATCAGCGCCCAGTTCTCCTGGTCTTCGTCCGTCTCCGCAGCTTCGGGATGAGTGATGCCGCGTGCTTGTCGGCGCAGCCACTGGACGACTTCGGCATCCACGAGCTCGTCCAGGTCGGTTCGGACCGACTTCGTCACGATCTGGCTTGCAGGTCCGATCAGGAAAGTCGCGATGGCGCGGGACCCGTCCTCTTCGAGGATGGGGATCTCCACGATCTTCGCGGTGTCCTCCTCGCCGAGGGCACGGCTGTACTCCAGCAGGGCGGCTGCGATGTCGTCGCCGGTGAGGAACTGACCGCCGCTGTACATGATCATCTGCATACCCATGTTGTAGACGCGATCGAGGGCGATGCGACTGGGCCTTGCGTCACCGAGTCGCCAGGGTTACAGTCGCGCGCTCGTCGCACCACGCGTGATGACACTCCCGGCCATTGACCCCGGAGCGAAGGACACGGCTATGGTCGCAACATGAAGCGAACGTTGCCGCTCGTCATCGTCGGCGTGATCCTGGTTGCCATCGGTGTGGTGTGGACTCTCCAGGGTTTCAACATCCTGGGCGGATCGCCGATGAGCGGCTCGTCCTTGTGGGCGATCATCGGACCGATCGTGCTGCTCATCGGGCTGGCGCTGATTGTGGCCGCCGTGGTTGCCCGACGACGCCGCGGCCCTCGCTAGCCGCCTCGGTGCGTCGCCGGAACCTCGTATCCGAACTTGTCGGCCAAGGCGCGGACGTCCAGGAGGTCCTTGGGCGCCGGTTCGTAGGCGGTCTTGAATCGGAACAGCCACTCCGGCGCGATGCAGCGCACGTCGAGGCCGTGCAGGGTGGCCCGCCCGCTGAGCGATTCAACGGGGTACTCGACCCCGTACACGTGCCCGCCGTTCTCATCGAACTCGAACACGTGCACGTCGATTTCTCGGCCTTCACCGTCTCGCAACACGAAGTTCCATGCGGATTCATCCGCCCGCGACCGATGCTCGAATCCCCGCGCGCCCAACCAGTCGCGCAACGACGACTCCTCCGCACGGCTCACGGCGAGGTCGAGGTCGTCGTGCTCTCGCAGCTGGCGTCCTACGAGAGCGTCGACACACCATCCGCCATCGACCCACACCGAAATGCCCTCGGAGGTGAGTCCTCCGACAATCTCAGTCACATCGAGCACGGTCATTCTCGACATGTGTCAACGCCAACGGCCCCTTCACGGCCTTGCTCGGAGTGACCGCTGAGCCAGTCGTGCGCGGTGATCTCGAACGTCAGGAAGCGGGACCGGACGCCGAGGAATTCCGCGCTGGTGCCGACACCGAGGGGGTGCATCGCGAGACGGCGCAAGACGCGCACCGAGGCGACGTTCGCCTCGATTGCCTCTGCCCAGATGGATTCGAGTCCGAGCTCGGCGAAACCGAACTCCAGAGCGCCGAATGCGGCAGCCGTACCGAGGCCCTGGCCCCAGCGCGCCGATGGCCCGATGAGGTACCCGAGTTCGCGCCGCCCCGGTTCGTCGCCATGGAGGTCGACGTACCCGACCGGATCGTCGTCGCTGAGCACGAGCAGCCGGACGAGCTCCGGATCTGATCGAGCGATCGATTCTCGCCACCACTCCCGCGCGTCGACCGGGGACTCTCTCAGGCGCCAACCGGCGTGGGCGCAGAACACCGGATCGGTCGCCCACGATGCGAGCGTGTCGGCGTCGGCGGCGACCATCGGACGAAGAGTCACTCCCACACCGGCAGTCAACCACGCCTGTCGCGGTGACTGGCTACGCGGTGGCCTCGTCCAGGAATCCGACGACCACGTCACGGACCAGGTCGGTTCGCGCGAGCCCGAAGAAGTGGGTCGTGCCCGGGAACACCGCGAGCTGGGACGCGGGAACGCCGACGAAATCGCCATTCACGTCGCCGCCGCGAAGGCGCAGGAACTCGACCGCGTGGTCCAGCGACACCATGTCGGCGTCGCCCACGGTGATGAGCGTCGGCGCGGCGATCGCGCGAATCTCGGCCTCCGTTCGATCGGGAAACCCGCCTTCGTACGTCGCACCGAGCTTGTCGAGCAGGACCTGGAGATGCTGCAGGTCGGGGTGCGGCGACTTCGCGAGATAGGTGGCTTCCATCGGCGTGCCGGCGATCATGTCCACGGTCATCGCACCGACCGCATCCGCGTTCTCCGACCCGCGCATGCCGGACGCGGCGAACGATGTGGACGAGACGATGACCCGCCTGACCCGTTCCGGGTGGTCGATGGCCAGGTCGAGGGCGACTGCCCCGCCGACGCTGAAGCCGAAGAGGTCGGCGCGCCTGACGCCGAGGTGGTCGAGCACGCCCAGCACATCGTCGGCGAATGCCGCCGCGGAGAACGGCCGGTCGATGTCGTTCGTGCGCCCGTGGCCCTGGAAGTCGACCGCGACGACTCCCCGCCCCACCGCGAGGTCGGGGATCAGCGCACCGAACTGCTGCTCGATGTCGAACAGACCCCCGTGCAGCAGCACCAGCGGTGTGCCATCGGAGACGTCGCCGTGGACTTCGTAGTACATGCGAAGCTGATCGAGTTCGACATAGCCGGTCTCGGCTGCAGGCGCGGAGGATGTCAGATCCGTCATGCAGATACCGTCGCAGAGACCCGTCGCCACATCAACCTTGCGCCGGCTCGTCGGAACGCCGCCAGCGGCCCCAGCCGAGACCGTGTCTACGGATGCGTCTGTGCGGGGCGGTCGATGGGTGCGGGGGCCTCCTCATCGACGGCGTCGCGGCGCACCTCGTCGGTGACGGCGTCCGTCAGAGCTTCGGCATCCGCCCGTGCGTCGTCGGAGTGCCGCTCGTGGGGCTCGCGTTCGGTCATCGGATGCTCCTTCTCAGGCAGGTGCGGTGCGGGAGCGCCGCACTCCCCTGACTCTGGCCCAGGTGCACTTGGATCTCCGGGGCCTTGACAACGAAACCACCGACGCAGCATTGCAGGTGGAGCCGGAGACGGGATCGCTCCGCATGACACCGAGGGCATGCCCAGAAGTCGCTTTCGCGCACGAAGAAGGCCCAGCACCCGCGGAGTACGCGGGAACTGGGCCTCTTCTGCGACAGCGGCAGTGGTGGAGATGGGGGGAATCGAACCCCCGTCCATCGCTGAGAGACTGCGTCTTCTCCGGGCGCAGTCTGTGAAGACGTTCTGCTCGGCTCCGACCTTTGTCACAGACACCTAAGTTGACAAGCCCAGCCTGGGAAGAGTCCCGCGTGGCGTCCAGGCGCCACCACGCAGCAAGTCCCCTAGATGACGCCAGGATCCGTAGCGGGAACGCCTACGGTCTGACGGAGCTCAGGCTCGCTTATGCAGCGAGGGCGAGCTCAGTGCGCTTGGTTTCGGCACTTATTGTTTTGCAGAGATCGTTTACGAGATAACCCTGCATCCTCGGCCCGCTTCTCGCAGATTCACAGGCGATGTCGAAACCGATCATCCCCATGAGCCTTCTTGCGAAGGGCCGCTGTCGCACTGTGTAGTTGCCAACACCCGGAGCCGAAGCATCCGAGCGTTTCAGAATACAACGGATCCCGCGGCCCCGCCATTCCGTCAGGCGAAGCCCAGTTCTCCGCGAACGATCGAGTCGCCCGAGTGCGTCGGATCGCCGTCCTCCGGCTCCTGCGAGATGTCGACGAGCCGGTAGTCCCGCAGGTCGATGTCCTCGGGGATGTCGAAGACGCCCTCGCTGCCCTCGAGCACCCCGAGGCTCACGAGCGCCGAGGCATCCGTCGTGATGAGCCACACCTCCCGATAGCCGTCGTCGCCGTCGGATGCGTCGAGCGCGACCTTGACCTGCCGCTCCCCGTCGGAGTTCTCGACCACGACGGCTTCGCCGAGCGCACCGGGGTGGTCGGGGAACGCCTCGAGCGTCGCCGCGGCGACCTCCACGGGCTGAGGCGGACGCGTGAGCGACCAGGTGAAGACGCCCGCGAGGATGACGGCGACGCTCGCCGCGAGAGCGAAGAGCACGCGCACGCCTCGTCGGTGGGGCTTCGGCTTCGCAGGGGCCACGCCGCTCGCCGCGACGACCGGTGCGGCCTCCGCGGCGGCGGGGGCGACCGACGTGACGACCGGTGCGGCCTCCGCGGCGGCGGGGGCGACCGACGTGACGACCGGGGCGACAGGCTCCGGCTCCCCCGCCGTACCCAGGTGCAGCTCATCGGCGATCCGGCCCCAGACCCGCTCCGGCGGCGCCTCGATACCTCCGAGCTCCACCGTGGAGCGGCCGACCGCGACGGTGTACTCGAGCTCCGCCAGCTCCAGCGCGCACTCGTCACAGCCTTCGAGATGGGTCCGCTCGTCGACGGTCGCGGTCTCTCCGATCGCGATCAGCGAGAGTCTCTCGGCGTCAAGATGCGACATGGCCCACCTCCAATCGGCTGCGAAGGCGGGTGAGACTTCGCCTGATGTGGCTCTTCACGGTACCCAGTGGCATCTGGAGGCGAGCTGAGATCTGCTCGTGGGTGAGGTCGTCGTAGAAGGCGAGACGCACCACGCGCCGCGCATCCGGCTCCAGCTGCTCGATCTCGTCGGCGAGGAGCAGGCGGTCGCCGAGGTCGATCTCGGGTCGCACCAGCTCCTCCGGCGTCGCCAAGCGCTGCAGCTGCTCCTGCAGCGCACGCACGCGCGTGCGCGCCTCGAGGGTGTCGGCGATGCGGCGCCGGGCGATCGTCACGAGCCACGTCGACATCTTTCCTTTCGCGGGGTCGTACGAGGCCCGCGAGGTCCACGCCGACACGAAGGTCTTCTGTGTCACGTCCTCGGCGTCTCCGCGGTCACCGAGAACGCGGAGCGCCAGCGTGAAGATGATCGGCGACCACCGGCGGTAGAGCTGCTCCAGGGCGCGCTCATCGCCGGCACCGAATCGATCGCACAGCTCTCGCTCCTGTGCCTCGTCCACGCTCGCTCCTCTCATGGCTGCCGCATCCATCGCCGGCTCATGTCGTCGGGGTCGCGATGGCGACCACGTTATCCGCGTAACGCCCCGTTGTGGAGTCGAACGCGCCACCGCACGTGATGAGCACGAGGGCGCGCGTCCCTTCCCGGGCGAAGAGCTCGGCCACCGGCAGGCCGGCCTTCGGGTAGTAGGTGACGCTCTCGACTACATAGTCGTGGGTGGTTCCCGCGGCATCCGTCACATCGATCACCTCGCCCACCGGCAGGTCGCGGAGCCGGCTGAACGGCCCGATCGGGTACTCGGGGGAATCGACGTGGGCCGAGATGACGATGTTCCCGTCGGAGCTCGCCGGGTCGGCGCCGAATCGGTACCACCCGGCGACGGCGGGATCGGTCGGGAGCTCCATGAAGCCACCGCTCTCGACCCCGACCGGGATCACCGGAACGTCCACGTCGATGGATGCGACGGCCACCCGCACCGGCGGCACCGATGGCCGCACAGGCGTCGGGGTGGCCGCCGCCACCGGCACCTCGACGGCGGGCGTGGGGCGCTCCGCCGTCGGGGCCGGTGTGGACGGGGCGGCTCGTGGGGGCGAGCCGCATCCCGCCAGGCAGAGGACGACCGCAAGAGCCGCCAGGCCTCCCGCGATCGTCCTCGTCACCATGTCGTCGGTCCTCAGCGCTGCGCGCGGGCGCGGGCGGCGACGACGGCGGATGCCGCCACCGCAGTCGCGATGAGGACGCCCGCGATCAGCAGCAGGTTCTGCATCATCGCGTCACGTTCGGCGAGCTGTCCGCCGGTGCCCGAGTTCACGCCGTCGGGCGCCGAGTGGAGGCCGGTGACGGTCTGCACGGCGAGCTCGAGGTTCTCGTCCTCGAGGCTGCCCCACGCGTAGACGATCGTGAGCACGCCTTCCTGCACCTCTACGTCGGCCGGTCCGATGACCGGGTCGGTGGTACCGGCGGCGGCTACGGATGCCGAGATCGTGCCGGCGGCGAGGTCGAGGCTGGCCTCATCGGGGTTCGCCAGGCCTTCGATCACCGGCGTGCCGCCCGCGAGCACGTCGACAGCGGGAGCGGCGGCGACGTGGCGGACAGTCAGGCGTCCTTCTCCCGCGGCGGTGGGCGAAGTGTCGTTGACGAAGGGCGTCACGGTCGGCGCTCCTGCGTCGTCGAGGTGCGCGACGGCGGTGTAGTTCGTGTCGGCTGCGAGCGTCACGGTGACCGGGCCGAGCACCGGGGCGCTGTCGTCCGCCGCATCGGGCGCCGTCAGCGCGACCTCGTAGTCCCCCGGCGCCAGGTCGAGGGGGCCGGCGAGGTCGCCGGGCTGGAAGTCGTCGAGCGTGAGCTCGCCGTTGACATAGACATCCACGGGGGTGTCCGGGATGCCGTGCAGCACCGACAGAGCGGCGTTGCCGGCGGTGCTGGCGCTGGCGGGGGCGATCAGGCCGAGGGCGGCAATGGCCCCGGCGGCGATCCCCGCGAAGATCTTCTTTCGCATGATGGTCCTCTTTCGTCGGGGGCGGCTGGTCGCCACCCATCGACAAGTGATTCCGGCCGACCTGTCCCTTTGGATGCAGCCGCATGAAAGTCGCTCCCCTACGTCGCGTCGATGCGTAGGCTCGCCCTCATGAGCGATGTCGTCATCACCGTCCGCGGCGAGCACGAGGTGCGTGTCGCACCCGAGCGCGCCGTCGCCCACCTGACCATTCGCGCGGAAGGCCCCGAGCGCGGCGCGGTCGTCGAGCGCATGGCGGCGTTCAGTGAGCCGGTGCGCGAGGACCTGGTGTCCCGCAAAGACACCGGCACGGTCGTCGAGTGGACGAGCCAGCGCGTGTCGGTGTGGTCCGAGCGCCCGTGGAGCCCGGAGGGCAAGCGCCTCGCGCCCGTGCACTACGCCACCGTCGACTTCAGCGCGACGTTCACCGACTTCACTGTGCTGTCGTGGTGGGCGGGCGAGGTCGCCGAGCGCGAGGGCGTTCAACTGGGCTGGATCGACTGGCAGCTCACCCCCGACACCCGCGCGTCGACGGAACGGGATGTCGCGGCCGGCGCCGTCGGAGTCGCCGTCACCCGCGCCAACGCGTACGCGGGGGCCATCGGACTCAGCACGGTCACACCGCTCGAGATCGCCGACCTGGGACTGCTCAGCCGCAACGATTCCCCCGCGCCGGAGGCGGCCCCGCGGCTGCTGATGGCTAAGGCATCCTTCGCCGCAGACTCAGGCGGTGCGCCGGCGGTGCAGCTGCAGCCGGAGGACATCGTCGTCTCGGCGGCGGTGGAGGCGCGGTTCAGCGCGAACTGAGCGTGTCAGTCGCCCAGGCGATTGCGTGAGCGCATGGCGCGCTCGGCCTCGCGCTTGTCTTCGCGCTCGCGGATCGTCTGTCGCTTCTCGAACTCGCGCTTGCCCTTGGCGACCGCGATCTCGACCTTCGCGCGACCGTCCGAGAAGTAGAGCTTGAGGGGCACCAGCGTGTAGCCGCCTGCGGAGACCGCGTGCGAGAGCTTCACGATCTCGTCCTTGTGGAGCAGCAGCTTGCGGATGCGCTTGGACGCGTGATTGGTCCAGTGGCCCTGCGAGTACTCGGGGATGTGGACCGCGTCGAGGAACGCCTCCCCGCCCTGGATGTACGCGTACCCGTCCGAGATGTTGGCACGACCCTGTCGCAGCGACTTCACCTCGGTGCCGGTGAGCACGAGGCCCGCCTCGTAGGTCTTCTCGATCGCGTACTCGTGGCGCGCGCGACGATTGGTCGCGACGACCTTCTCCCCGCGTTCCCTGGGCATGGTGACTCCTCGGTCGAGCGCCGTGCGGAGGCACGACAGCCGCTCAGTCTACCCCCGTAGGTGGCCCCGCCGGCTCACGCGCGCAGCCAACGGCGGATGGCGAAGCTCGCCGACAGGGCCGCGAGCAGCACGCCGATGAGGATGAGGACCGGCACGACGATCCACGCCTCGGCCAGACCCACCCAGGTCGTCACGAACTCGACGCGTCCGCGCAGGTACTGGTCGACGCCGAAGTGCACGCCCGCGATCACGGCGGCGCTGGCCAGCAGCGACCCGATGAGGGCCGCGAAGACGCCTTCGAGAATGAACGGGGTCTGGATGAAGCGATTGGATGCCCCGACCAGACGCATGATCCCCAGTTCCCGTCTGCGCGCGAACGCCGACAGGCGGATGGTGGTCGCGATCAGCAGCACGGCGGCGACCAGCATGAGCGCCGCGATGCCGATCGCGATGTAGGTCGCGACCGTCAGCGCCGAGAACAGCGGCTCCAGGTACTGCAGCTGGTCCTTGACCTCCTCGACCCCGTCCGTGCCGCTGAAGGCCTCGAAGATGACATCGGACTGCTGCTGGTCGACGAGGTTGATCCAGAAGGTCTCGTTGAGCTGGTCGGGTGTGATGACGCTGGCGTACTCGTCGCCGAACAGCTCGAGCGCGTTCTGATAGGCCTCGTCCCGGTCCTCGAAGCGCACATCGCGGATGAGCGGCGAGAGCGCGGCGCCGTCGAGCTTCTCCTGCACGGCGGCGAGCTGCTCCTCGCTCGCGACGCCGTTGGCGCACGTCGGCGCCTGCGAGATCGCCGTGCACATGTAGATCGCGACCTGCGCGCGGTCGACCCAGAAGTCCTTCATCGCGCCGATCTGCATCTGCATGAGCATCGCCGCACCGACGAATGTCAGCGACACGAACGTCACCAGCACGACGGAGATCACCATCGAGGCATTGCGGCGCAGCCCCGTGAACGCCTCGGAGAGGATGAGTCCGACCCTCACGACGTGGGCCCCACTTCGCTGTCGCCGTCGGCTTCGCCGAGCCCGAGCCGATCGGCCACTCCGAGGTCGGCGACGTCGATCTCGGGCAGGTCGGCGACCGGAATGGGCTGCGTGTGGGAAGGGTGCGGCCTGTTCACGGGGCGTGCAGGGGCTTTCGTCACGGGCTCCGCCGGGTCCGCCTCGGGTTCGGGATCTGTCTCGGGTTCCGGCGCGGGCTCGGGTGCGCGCTTGCTCTCGGGCACGGGCTCGCGGTCGGATTCGAGATCGGGCCCGGGCTCCGGTGCCGGAGCCCGAGGCAGGGGTGGCGGCGGTGGCGCGGCATCCGCCGACTGCTCGTCCTCCCGGTCGGCAAGGGTCGGATCCAGCCCGGCTTCCGCCGCGGCGGCAGCTTCTCGCTGCACCTCGAGGACGGCGGTGAGCGCCGCGACGGCGGCGGCTCCGCGCTCCTGCTCGGGGGCGAGGCTCGGCAGGCCGGACGTGTCGCCGTAGCCGCCGTGGCGCTCGTCGCGCACCATCTCGCCGTCGGCGAGCTCGATCACGCGCCGCTGCATCTGGTCGACGAACCCGGCCTCGTGGGTCGCCATGACGACGGTGGTGCCGCCGCCGTTGATCCGGGCGAGCAGCTGCATGATG
Source organism: Microbacterium sp. CFBP9034 (assembly GCF_034045255.1). NCBI lineage: Bacteria > Bacillati > Actinomycetota > Actinomycetes > Micrococcales > Microbacteriaceae > Microbacterium > Microbacterium sp. CFBP9034. Next base: position 1,707,273 of record NZ_JAXCWC010000001.1, on the reverse strand, counting down.
TCGACCGACGTCGCCGGGTCGAGGTTTCCGGTGGGCTCATCCGCGAGCAGCACCTGCGGACGGTTGACCAGTGCCCTGGCGATCGCGACGCGCTGCTGCTCGCCGCCCGAGAGCTCGTGCGGGAATCGCTTCTCCTTGCCGGCGAGGCCGACCAGCGCGAGCACTTCCGGGACGGTCTGCTGGATGTAGGCGCGGGACGAGCCGATGACCTGGAGGGTGAACGCGACGTTCTGGAAGACGGTCTTGGTCGGCAGCAGCCGGAAGTCCTGGAAGACGGCGCCGATGTGCCGGCGGAAATAGGGCACCTTGCGGTTGGACAGCGTCCGCAGGTCGCGCCCGAGCACGACGACACGCCCGTCGCTGGGCGTCTCCTCGCGCAGGATCATGCGCAGGCACGACGATTTGCCCGAGCCCGATGCGCCGACGAGGAAGACGAACTCCCCGCGGAGCACTTCGAAATCGACGTTGCTCAATGCAGGCTTCGACGTGCCCTTGTAGCGCTTGGTGACATTCTCGAACCGGATCATCGCCTCAAGAGCCTAAGCGGATGCCTCGTCCCCCGCTCCCGCGACACCCGACGCCGCCGCAACCGGGTGCAGTCCCCGCCGGGGCGAGTGTCGGAGATATGTTCTAATCTCGAGGTATGTCAGCCAGCCGCACCTCCGCCCCGGAGCCCGCCGTGGAGCCGGCGGCGGAGTGGCCTGCGGACATCGCTGGTCCGGACGATGTGAGCCTCGTGACCGAGGTCGCCGACATGATGGCCGTGTTCGCGGCCCAGCGCCTGCGCCGCATCGACGCCATGCGGCGGAACGCCCTCGACGACGCCGTGCAGTACGGCACGGCGATCGCGGCGGTCGTGGAGCGGTCAGTCCGGCTCGAACTGGCGGCGGCGCTCAGGGTCACCGAGCACGCGGCCGCCGGGCTCATCGGTCTGGCGCACGCGCTGGTGCATCGGTATCCGGCCGCGCTGCGCACGCTGGAGCAAGCGGGCATGACCGAGCGGCACGCCGAGATCCTCGTCGATGCACTGGACGCGGTGGAGCCCGAGGTGCGGGATCGCACCGCCGCCCGAGCCGTCGAACTCGCCGAGCAGCTCCCCGTCGGCGCGTTCCGGCGCGCCCTGCGCAGCCTCATCGAGTCGGAGCGTGCGGCGACGGTCGCCGAACGCCACGACACAGCGCTGCGCGATCGTCGCGTCATCGTGGAGCCGGCCGCGGACGGCATGGCATGGATCCACGCACTGCTTCCCGCCGTCGAAGCCCGTGCCATCCAGGGCCGGCTCACGGCGATCGCCACCGTGCTCGGGGCGCAGGAGGACGAGACGCGAACGCTCGACCAGCTGCGCGCCGACGTGTTCGGCGACCTGCTGGTGGACGGCGACACGACCGCCCTCGACCCCGTTGCGAGGGGCATCCGCGCCACCGTCGCCGTGACCGTTCCGGCACTCGGGCTCCTCGAGGCCGAGCGGGGCGGCGCCGACGGCGTGACGGCGATCGTCGAGGGGGTCGGGCCCATCCCGCTGGCACGAGCCCGCGAGCTGTGCGGCGGTGCCGACGGCTGGATGCGCATCCTCACCCATCCCGAGACCGGCATGGTCCTGTCGGTCGGGCGCGAGCAGTACCGCCCGCCTCCCGCTCTGCGACGGCTGGTGCGATGGCGCGCCGACCGATGCATGGCTCCCGGGTGCGGCATCCCTGCGGCGCGATGCGAGATCGACCACACCGTCGCATGGGAGCACGGCGGAACCACGTCGCTCGACAACCTCGCGCCACTCTGCCGAGGACACCACACCATCAAGCATCACGGCGGCTGGCGCGTGGAGCAGATCGACGGCTCCGGCGGCGCGCTCCAATGGACCTCGCCCGCAGGGCGCCGCTACCGCGTCGAACCCGAACGCAGGGTGCCGGTGTTCGTTCCGTCCGATGGCGGTCCGAGCGCGCCGTTCTGAGCGCCGGAATCACCGGTGTGGACGCGGGCGAGGCGAGAGGTGACGATGGAGGGCATGAGCGCTGCCGTCATTCCCTCGTCCGAGCTGATCGTGGGCGCATCGCGCACGATGCGCTTCGAAGGTGCCCACTACGACTCGGGCGTCTCATTCTTCTACGTCGACAACGACCCCGGCATGGGTCCGGGGCTGCATCGGCATCCCTACACGGAGACCTGGCTCGTCATCGAGGGCGAGGCGACGATCCGGATGGGGGACGACACCGTCGTCGCCCACGCCGGAGACACCGCCGTGGTCGCGCCCGATATGTGGCACGCCTTCACGAACACCGGATCGGGTCGACTGCGCATCATGTGCATCCACGCGTCGCCGGTCATGATCCAGGAGGAATCCGAGGCCTGACCCGACGCGCGGCCCCGACAAACCGGACTCGTCAGCTGACCACGCCCGAGAGCGCCGGTGAGCTCAGTCGTCGTCCTTGCGCTTGCGCCAGCGGATGCCCGCCGCGATGAAGCCGTCGAGGTCGCCGTCGAACACGACCGCGGGGTTGCCCACCTCGTGTCCGGTGCGCAGGTCCTTGACCAGCTGCTGGCCGTAGAGGAAGTAGGAGCGCATCTGATCGCCCCAGCTGGCGGTGATGACGCCCGCGAGCTCCTTCTTCTTCGCCGCTTCCTTCTCCTTCTGCAGCAGCAGCAGTCGGGTCTGCAGCACCCGCATGGCGGCCGCGCGGTTCTGGATCTGCGACTTCTCGTTCTGCATCGACACGACGAGGCCGGTCGGCAGGTGCGTCAGGCGCACGGCGGAGTCGGTCGTGTTGACGGACTGGCCACCGGGACCGGAGGAACGGAACACGTCGACACGGATGTCGCCCTCGGGGATCTCCACCTCCACGGCCTCTTCCATCACCGGGATCACCTCGACGGCCGCGAAGCTCGTCTGGCGCTTGTCGGCCGATCCGAATGGGCTGATGCGGGCAAGGCGATGCGTGCCCGCCTCGACCGAGAGCGTGCCGTACGCGTACGGGGCGTCGATCTCGAAGGTCGCCGACTTGATGCCCGCGCCTTCGGCGAACGACGTGTCCATGACCTTGACGGGGTACTTGTGGCGCTCGGCCCAGCGCAGGTACATGCGCATGAGCATCTCGGCGAAGTCGGTGGCGTCGTCGCCGCCGGCGCCCGAGCGGATCGTCACGACGGCGGCACGGTCGTCGTACTCGCCGTCGAGGAGCGTCTGCACCTCGAGCTGGCTGACGATGTCCTCCAGCTCGGCGAGCTCGTGGCGCGCCTCTTCGGCGGAGTCCTCGTCGTCCATCTCGTTGGCGAGCTCGACGAGGACGTCGAGGTCATCGAGCCGGGCCTCGATCTCGGTGATCCGGCGCAGCTCGGTCTGACGGTGGCTGAGCGCACTCGTCACCTTCTGCGCCTTGTCGACGTCGTCCCAGAGATCGGGAACGCCGGCCTCCTCGCTCAGTCGCGCGATCTCGGTGGTGAGTGCCTCGACTCCCACGACCGACTTGATGTCGGCGAACGTGGAGCGCAGGGCCTGGATATCGGCGGACAGATCGAAGTCGAGCATGACAGTCCAGACTAACGTGGATGCACGTGAGCGAATCCCCGGAACCCGTACCCGTCCGGGACGTGCTCTGGCGGTTCGCTCCGATGATCTACGGGCCGACGGTGCTCTTCGCCCTCGGCGAGGGTGCGGTGATCCCGCTGATCCCCGTGATCGCGGCCCAGCTCGGCGCCGACCTCGCCACGGCCGCGCTCGTGGCATCGGCGCTGGTGGTCGGCCAGCTCTGCGGGAACATCCCCGCCGGGTGGGCGGTCGCCCGCATCGGCGAGCGCCTGACCATGGCGATCGCGGGGGGCCTCTCGCTCGGAGCCGTGGTGGCACTGGCCTTCGCCCCGTCGCTCGGGGTCTTCGCGATCGCCGTCTTCCTCATCGGGTTCTGCGCCGCGGCGTTCGGCCTGGCGCGCCACTCGTTCATGACCACCCGGGTCCCGCTGGCCTTCCGCGCCCGCGCGCTGTCGCTGCTGGGCGGCACGTTCCGGCTCGGGATGTTCATCGGCCCGTTCGTCGCGGCGGGGCTGCTGGCGCTCGGCGGCGACGAGCACGCGACGATCTGGTTCTTCGCGGGCTGCCTCGTCGCGACGATCCTGCTCGTGCTGCTCGGACCCGACCCCGAGACCGCCGTCGCCTCTCCCCCGCGATCGGCAGTCGACACGACGCTCAGCGAGGACACCGGCGAACCGGTCAGCGGGTCCATCCCGACCACCGAGCGCATCGGCGTGTTCCGAACCATGTGGCAGTACCGGCGCGTGCTCTCGCGGCTGGGGCTGGCCGCGGCATCCCTCTCCGCCGTCCGCTCGGCGCGACAGGTGGTGCTGCCGCTGTGGGGAGTCTCGATCGGGCTCGACGCGCAGACGATCGCACTGGTGGTGGGCATCTCCGGCGCCCTCGACTTCGCCCTCTTCTATGCGAGCGGGCAGGTCATGGACCGCTTCGGGCGCCTCTGGGCGGCCCTTCCCGCGATGCTCCTCATGGGGCTCGGGTTCATCGCGCTGTCCTTCACGCACGAGTCCGACCAGTCGGCGCTGTGGTTCGCGATGTTCGCGGCCGTGCTCGGCGTCGGCAACGGGCTGTCGAGCGGCATCCTCCTCACCCTCGGCGCCGACATCGCGCCCAAGAGCGACCCCGCACCCTTCCTCGGATCGTGGCGCACGCTCACCGACGCGGGCGGCGCGATCTCTCCGCTCATCGTGTCGGGCATCGCCGCGGTGTCGACCCTCTCGGTCGCCACGGGCGCGGTCGGTCTGATCGGACTCGTGGGAGCCGCAGCCTTCGTCCGGTGGGTGCCCCGGTTCGTGCCCCGCGTGCGGCCGTGACCGAGGCCGCCGGCGAGGCGATGCGCTTCTGCCGCAGCCGCAGTGCGGGTCGTCGCTGCACGCGTCCGCTCGATCACGCCGGGTTGCATCGGCACCGGGCGATCATGTGGACGGATGCCGCGGCCGACCCCGCGCGCTGCCCCGGATCCGGCGCCGTGGCGCCGCCCGCTGCACCGCTGCCCGACGGGTTCCCGCACGGGCGCGCACTGTGCCCGACGTGCCTGCGCTTCCTCCCGCTCGACGGCGACGGCCTCATCGAGGAGCACGAGACCTCCGACCCGGACGAGACGCCGGCCGAGGCCGGGCAGCGACGGGAGTGGCTGAACCGCCACGGGTGGTGAGGCATCCGCTCGACTCGCGACACGAGACGACGGAAGGGCCGGGCGAGCGGGTCAGACCCACGCCCGGCGCACGGACTCCGCACCCAGCTGCATGCGGGTCGTCACGCCGGCGACATCCATGAGGTCGGCGATCCGGCGCTGGACGGTGCGCAGTGAGATGCCGAGCTGAGCGGCGGCTGCGGCATCCGTCACCCCCAGCAACAGGAGGCGCAGCAGATCACGGTCGATGTTCTGAGCCGAGGAAGCAGCGCCGATGGGCAGGAACTCGGTCGCCGAACGCCAGTACTCCTCGAAGATCGAGACCACGAGATCGAGCAGCCCGCTCGGGTGGATGATGAGGGCGCCGAAGCCGCGATCCTCGTTCTGCGTCTGCATCGGCACGAGCGCCATCTGGTCGTCCGCGATGAACATCCGCGTCGGGAGCGTCGGGAGCACGCGCACCTCCTCGCCGATCTGAGCCATCTCGCGGGCGGCCGTGAGGAAGCCCGGACGCTCGAGCACGGCGCTCTCGACGATCACGCGGTAGCGCACTCCCCTGGCCAGGGCGCGATCCTCCTCGAGGTTCTCCTCGCCGCTGACGAGCGCGATCTCATTGAGCACCAGCACGCGCACCTGGTCGGTCGAGGCCGCCTGCAGCTGGGCGACCCGCTGCCGCACCGCGTCGTCGCCGATCACGACATCGACCACATCGGCGACACTGCGCTGCTCGGCCGACTGGCGGTAGAGATCGTTCAGGTCGACGAGGGCCTCGTGCGCCCGCGTGAGGCCGCGCTCCCGCTCGAGGAGCAGCGGGCGAAGGGCGACCGTCGGCGGTGACGCGACGAACCTGTCGCCGCTGCCGGCCTGACGCGCGAGCAGCCCGAGCCGCTCCAGCTCCGTCACGATCGGCCGCACCCGCGGCAGCGACATGCTCAGCGCCGCCGCGACCTCGGCGGCGGACGCCGAGGTCTGCTGCAGCACGCAGCGATAGACGGCGGTATGCGCCTCGTCGAGTCCGAGTGCGTCGAGCACGGTGACCTTCCCCATGTCGACCATCGTCACCCGCCAACCCTGGCGGATGGTGGACATGGCGTTTCTCCGCCATCACTTTACGCGATTGCCCGTGTGAGGCTCGTCGAAGATCCCCTACCCCCGAGAGGCTCACGCATGTCACGACCCCAGCCCATCGGCCGCCGTCTGCGCCCGATCGTCGCCGCCACAAGCGGTCTGGCGATCGGCATCGCAGGCATCGGCCTCTGCTCTCTGCCGGCGGCCGCCACCGCCCCCGTCGACGGTCCCCCCGCCACAGACCCGGCCGCCGGCAGCTCGCACTCCGTCACGCTGATCACCGGTGACCGCGTCACCATCACCGACCTGTCCGACGGCACTCACACCGTCGACATCGACACCGCCATCGAGGGCGCCGGCGTGCGCACCTACGAGGCGGCCGGCGAATTCCACGTAATCCCCGACGTCGCGCTCCCCTACCTCGCGTCGGGCGTCCTCGACCAGGACCTCTTCAACGTGACGAAGCTCATCGAGTTCGGCTACGACGATGCCTCCGTCGACGCGACCCCGGTCATCGTCGAGACCGACGGCGCCGCCGCGCGCACGTACGCGGCGCCCGTCCCCGGTCTCGAGGTGCAGGCGGAGCTCGCCAGCATCGGCGGGGCCGCGGCCACGCTCGGCCACGCCGACGCCGAATCCTCCTGGGGCGCACTGACCGGCGCGGACGCGGCATCCGCCCGCTCGTTCTCGACCGGCGCCACGCTCGCCGGCGGCATCGCGGCCATCCACCTCGACGGCAAGGTGAAGGCCACCCTCGACTCGAGCGTGCCCTTCATCGACGCCCCCGCGGCATGGGCCCAGGGTCACACCGGCGAAGGAGTCACCGTCGCGGTGCTCGACACCGGCATCGACGACGCGCACCCCGACGTCGCCGGCCGCGTGCTGGACGCCTCCAAGAGCTTCGTGCCCGGCGAAGAGGTCGCGAGCGACGTCCACGGGCACGGCACGCACGTCGCCTCGACCATCGCCGGCACCGGCGCTGCGAGCGACGGCACCCACCGAGGTGTCGCCGACGGCGCCGACCTGCTGATCGGCAAGGTGCTCGGAGCCGACGGCTACGGTCAGGACTCGTGGATCATCGAGGCGATGGAGTGGGCAGGTCAGAACGCCCCGATCGTGTCGATGAGCCTCGGCTCGCTGTCGGCGTCCGACGGCAAGGACCTGATGGCCGAGTCGCTCAACCAGATCGCCGAAGAGACCGGCGCCCTGTTCGTCGTGGCGGCCGGCAACTCCGGAGCCCCCGAGACCATCGGCGCACCGGGTTCGGCCGAGCAGGCCTTCACGGTCGGCTCGGTGGACGACCCGTCGGGTGGCATGTCGTACTTCTCGAGCCAGGGCCCGCTCTCGCGGTCCGGCGCGCTGAAGCCCAACGTGTCCGGTCCCGGCAACGACGTCACGGCGGCGCGCTCGGCCGACAGCCCCGGTGAGGGCTCGTACATCGGCATGAGCGGCACCTCGATGGCCACTCCGCACGTGGCCGGCGCCGCCGCCATCCTCCTGAGCGCGAACCCCGACCTCACCACGGAGCAGCTCAAGGCGGCTCTCGCGAGCACCGCCACCGACTACGGCTTCACGTCGTACGCCGGCGGGTCCGGCGTCATCAACGTCGACGCCGCGCTCAACGCTCCCGTCGTCGCAGCAGGCTCGGGCGACTTCGGCATGCTCATGTGGGGCGAGGAGCCGACCCCGGTCGAGCGCACGGTCGCCTACACGAACCGCACGGACGCCGAGATCACGGTCGCACTCGAGGCGACGCTGACCGACACGACGCCCGGCGCCGTCGATCCGGGCCCCGGTCCGATGTCGGCAGGAATCGCGTTCGACGCTCTCACCATGGATGTCGACACCCTCACCATCCCGGCGGGCGCGACTGCGTCCGTGACGATGATCGTCGACCCGGCGAAGGTTCCGGCAGGCACGCAGCTGTCGGGCGCGCTCGTCGGATCGGTCGACGGCGAGCCCGTCGCGCGCACTGCCCTCGGCACCATCGCCGAGGCCGAGCGCTACGACCTCACGCTCACCGCGACCGGCTTCGACGGCAAGCCGGCGACGACGTACGCGCTGCTGTGGAACGAAGAGGAGAAGTTCGTCGAGCCGATCCTCGTCGAAGGCGAGACCACGGTGCGCCTGCTGAAGAGCGACTACACGGTGATGTCCTACATGGACCTCAACCGCACGCCCGACACGCGCGCGACCGTGCTCGTGGGCGACCCGAAGGTGACGCTCGACAAGAACTCGTCCGTGTCGCTCGACGCCCGTACCGCGAAGAAGGCCACGGTCGATGTCGGCAAGGCCGGCCTCGAGCGTGTCTTCCAGCGCATGGACGTCAACGTCGACAGCTTCGCGGCGGCCGTCATCATGCCGGTCTGGACCGACGAGATGTGGGCTCAGCCGATGAAGGTAGATGACGCCGACTTCGACTTCACGACGCGCTGGCGCCTGTGGACGCCGATGCTCTCGGTGAAGTCGGGCAACACCGAGCTCGACACCATCATCCAGAACGGCTCGACGCTCCTGGACGGCGAGATCGAGGGCATCCCCGTCAACGCCGGCAAGGGCACGGCGGCCGAATTCGCGGCGGCGAAGGCCAAGGGCAAGATCGCGGTCGTCACGCGCTCCGCCGAGGTCTCGGCATCCGAGCGGTCCGCCAACGCGGTCGCTGCCGGGGTCAAGCTGCTGCTCGTGGTCAACGACGAGGACGCCGAGTTCAACGAGTGGGTCGGATCCGCGGACTACGAGTCGGGTGCGGGCCTTCCGGTCGCCGGACTGAGCGGCGTCGAAGGGCGCGCGCTCCTGGCGAAGATGGCCAAGAAGAAGGTCACGCTGTCCGCCGTCGGAACGCACTACTCCGACGTCGTCTACGACATCGCCCGGTACAGCGACGGTGAGATTCCCGCGAACCTCGCTTACACGCCGAAGAAGCTCGCAAAGATCGACACGACGTACCACGGCCAGAAGGAGGCCCTCGGCGAGTTCCGCTACGACTTCGGTCCCGATGCGCAGTACAGCACCGGCTTCTTCATGATCGCGGAGCGCGGCAAGGTGCGCACCGAGTGGGTGAACACCGACCAGATCCGCTGGAATCAGGGCGTCGGGGTCGAGTCGGTCCGCTGGGAGATGCGTGACACGAAGCGCACGTACAAGCCGGGTCAGCGCACCGAGGCGGAGTACTTCGGCGGGATCGTGCGTCCCTACGTCGGCGTCGGCTACTGGGTGCCCTACCGGGCCAACGCGTACGCGCAGGTCAACGTGCCCGGCTGGGCGGACGGCGGCGACGCGATGCACACCGGTGCGTTCGACACCTGGATGGAGAACTCGACCGTCAAGCAGCTGACCGACGTCTACATCGACGGCGAGCTGTGGAAGCACTCCGAGTACCAGGGTGCGAACGTGGACGACCTGCCGGACGGCGAACAGGACTGGCGTGTCGTGAGCACCGCGACGCACGACGGCTCGCATCTGAAGAGCTCGACGAAGACGGTCAGCGAGTGGACGTTCCACTCCTACGGCAAGCAGGGCGACTGGACCCACCGGCTGCTGCCGATGATCCAGGCGTACTACGACGTCGACGTCAACGTCCAGAACATGGTCGGCGATGGCCGTCGCAAGGGATCGAGCATTCCGCTCGGTCTCGAGCTCGGCCACGTCGCCGGCACGACCGGCTCCGGCGCGATCACCGAGGCGACGCTCGAGGCCCGCACCGCGGGGGGCGCGTGGAAGAAGGTCGCGCTGAAGCCCGCGACGACGGATGCCCCGACCGGTGCGGTCGAGGGTGGGGTCGACGGCGACATCTTCGTGACGTCGCGCGCCTGGGTCAGTGGCTACGCCGCGCAGATCCCGGTGTCGGACAAGGGCGGCTGGGTCGACCTGCGGGTCACCGCGAAGGACGCCGAGGGCAACACGTTCTCGCAGGAGATCGTGAAGGCCTTCGAGACGACGTCCGTCAAGGGCTCCGGCCCCCGCGGCTGATCACCCGAGCCGGCACTCCCGGCATTCACAGGAAGGGCCCCATCCGCTCCGGCGGGTGGGGCCCTTCCCTGTTGCCGCGGCCGCGACGTCACGTAGCGGTGTGATCAGCGCAGGGCGGTACGGCTGGTCGCGGTAGCCGCCAGTGCCACGCCGTCCGGCACGAACAGCGTGAGGATCGGCGGATGCCACTGATCGGCGACCGTGACGCGCGCCGAGACGCCGTCCGGAGTCGCGGCCGAGACGAGCACCGCTCCCCCGCCGACCTCGGCCACCATCGACTCGGCCTGCGAGTGCACGCCGGCCGCCGTGAGCAGCGCGACGGGCTCGCCGCCGTCGACCGTCAACTCGAACCCGTCCGCGGCAGCGAGGGCCGCGGCATCCGCCAGCGAGTCCAGGCGCTTCTGCGCGAGATAGAGGCTCGTGGCATCCGCGCAGATGAGGACCGCGACCATCGCCAGCACGCCGTAGCCGAGCGTGAGGATGAGCACGCTTCCCTCGTCGTCGCGGTCGCGTCGACCCCGGCCGCGGCGCCACCTCATCCCGACCCCCAGAACCGCGAGACGCGCTGGGCCGCGGAGGCCTCGACCGGGATGCTCGCCAGGTGGTCGAGCCCCAGCACCGGCGGCACCAGCGGGAGGGCGACCGTCGTGCGCAGCGTCACGACGAGGGTGGCACCGGCACTCGGGCACGCCGCGCCCGCGGGCCGGCAGCTCATCGACACGGTCACCGCGTCGGCATCGAGGCCGTACTCGACCACGACGGACTCGAGCACCAGGTCGGCGCGCTCCTGCGCGTCGGCCGGATCCGTCGCCGTCGCCACGGCGCGGGCGATGTGGCGGGCGCCCGCCTCGGCCCCGAGAGACTGGCCCTGGATGAGACCCAGCGACACGACCAGGTAGACGAGCGGCACCAACAGGAGCAGCCCCACCAGGATGAACTCCAGTGCCGCCGAGCCGCGCTCCGGGTCGTCAGTCGAAGGATTCGACGGGTGCACGCGCGGTCACCTCCATCGTCCGCGGAGCCCCGAGGAGACCCACCAGCGGGAGCACGGCGCGCACGGTGACCTCGACCGACGGGTGGCCCAGGGCTCCGGTCTCGCGCACGTCGACATCAGTGGTGTACTCGCTGCCGACGGTGCGGGCGACGATCCGCCTCGTGCGCTCGGCGCCGTCATCCAGCGATCGGTCGGCGAGCGCGGCGTGATACGCACCCTCGACGGCGGCGTCGTGCACCACGTTGCGCACGTACACGGCGAGGCCGAACTGCAGCACGCCAAGAGTCAGCACGGTGAGCAGCGTCCCGACGAGCACGAACTCGACGGGGCTGGATCCCGACTCCCCCTCGGCAGCCGCGAGGATGCGGGCACGGATGCCGCGCACGGCCTACAGGCCGGAGACGCGCGAGATCGCCTGCTCGAACAGGCCGGCGAGGGCGGGGCCGGCGAGCGCCCAGATGAGCACGACGAGCCCGGCGGTCATGAGCGTGATGAGCACCCAGCCGGGGACGTCGCCTCGCTCGTCCTCTGCCAGGTCGGCGCTCATGGCGCGCAGGCGGGACAGCGTGCGGTCGATGTGGAGGCGGATCATTTCTCTCCTTGAGGGGATATCGGCTGCCGGGGCGCCGTGCGGAGGTTGGGGCGTCAGGCGATGCCGAGTCGAAGCATGAAGACTCCCGGGAACACGGCGAACAGCACGCTGAGCGGGAGGATGAGGAAGACGAGTGGGACGAGCATGTAGATCTCCTTGCGACCCGCGCGCTCGATGAGATCCCGCTTGGCGTCCTCGCGCGCGTCGAGCGCCTGCGCATGAAGAACCTGGGCGAGCGGGGCGCCGCGATCGATCGCCGCGACGAGCTGATCGACGGTCCGGGCGAGCGCCGAGATCTGCAGCCTGCGCGCGAGGGTCGTCAGCGCCTCGGGCAGCGAGGAGCCGGTGCCGACGGCGACCACGACGCCGCGCAGCTCTGCCGTGAGCTCGCCCGCACCGACGTCACTCACCCGGCGGAGCGAGTCCAGGATCCCCTCCCCGGCCGAGAGGCACAGAGCGAGGAACTCGAGCACGGTCGGCAGCTCCTCCTGGATGCGCGCCACGCGCGCCCGCGCGGCCCGGCTGAGCCACGCGTCGAAGCCCAGGGCGGCTCCGACGGCGCACAGCGGCGGGATCATCGCCAGCGAGGCCGAGCCGCGCCCGAGCAGGACTGCGGCCACGACGACCAGTCCGCCGACTCCGAGTCCGGCGATCGCCCACGCGAGCTGCCGGCCGCGGAAGGCCGCGGCATCCGTGGGCCATCCCGCCTGACGAAGCCGCCGCGAGATCGACGCATCGCCCCCGGCCGCCTGGGCGAAGCGGGTCTGCAGCGCCTGCCACGCGAGCACCGCGTCGCGGCGGACCGGTGCGGGCGTGAGTCCCAGCCCGCGAGGGTCGGTGACGTCGCGGATGTACGGCGCGATCCGGTTCGCCAGGCTCGGCGCTCCCCATCGCGGTGCCAGGGACAGCAGCAGGCAGACGCCGACGCCCAGGGCCGACCCGAGGACGATCGCGAAGGCGAGGTCGTTCCCCCCGAGGGCGCTCATCCGAACCACCGCCGCGGCTCGGGCAGCCGACCGAGCCGGATCATGAGCCGGTAGGCGACGAAGGACACCGCTGCGCCCGCGAGGATGAGGACGATCCCCTCCGGGCTCCCGTAGGCGCGGGCTCCCTCGGGACGCAGCGCGAGGAGCGCCAGCACGACCCAGGGTGCGGCGACGCCGAGCACGGCCGCGCCGCGGATCCACGACTGCCGGGACTCGACCTCGGCCCGTAGTGCGGCGTCGGCGCGCACCGAGCCGGCGAGCGCCCGCAGCACCGGGGTGAGCTCCGTTCCGCCGACCTGACGGGCCATTCGGAGGGTTTCGATGATCCGGTCGGCGACCGGGTCGGACAGGGCGACTTTCAGCCGCTGGGCGCTCGAGTCGAAGTGCCCCGACGCCGACACGTCTCGGGCGAACGCGGCGAAGGCAGGGCGCAGCTCGACGGGAGCGGAGTCGGACAGGCTCGCCACGGCGTCGGGCAGCGACATCCCCGCACGCACAGAGGCGATGAGATGGTCGCACACGTCCGGCCAGAGCGCCCGTCGTGTGCGCAGCAGCCGTGCCCGGCGCGCCCGCAGCCACGCGAAGGGTGCGACCGCCCCGGCGACCGCGGCAACGAGGCTGAGGGCGGCGACCTGGGCGATCAGCCAGGCGACGGATGCCGCCACGACCGCACAGCTGATCGCGACGACCACGACCGACCCGGGCGACACGCGCGAGAGGCCCGCGGCCTCGAGCAGTCGCGCCGTGCGCCCGCTCGCGACGGCCGGGGCTCTGCGCCGGTCCGCCGGCCACAGCCAGGGCGAGAGCGCGAGCAGGATCCCGGCCGACAGCACCGCGCCCCAGACGAACGTCACGGCGCCACCCGGTAGAGCGTCCGCGCGACAACGGCCGCCTCCTCCACCCCCGTGGGCTCGACGATCTCGACGACGCGACGGACGCCCGAGGCGTCGCGCTCGCAGTGGACCACGAGATCGACGGATGCCGCCACCGCGGGAACCACGAAGGCCGCATCGATGTTGCGCCCGGCGAGAAGGGGCAGCGCCGCGAGCTTGCCGAGGGCCTCCCGCGCGGAGTTGGCGTGGATCGTCGCCGCACCGGGGACGCCGGTGTTGAGGGCCAGGAGCAGGTCGAGCGCCTCAGCGTCACGCACCTCGCCGACCACGAGCCGGTCGGGACGCATGCGCAGCGCCTCCTTGATCAGCCGTCGCAGCGACACCTCGCCCGTGCCCTCGAGGCTCGGCTGCCGCCCCTGGAGTGCGACGATGTCTGGCGCGGACACGGCCAGCTCGAAGGTCTCCTCGACCGTCACGATGCGATGGTGCGGCGGGCAGGCCGCGATCAGCGCCCCCAGCATCGTCGTCTTGCCCGCGTGCGTCGCGCCCGACACGAGCACCGAAGCACCGCGCGCCATGGCGGCGCACAGCAGGTCGGCGGCGGCCGGGGCGAGCGCGCCGGCCGCGACGAGTCGATCGAAGTCGCGGAACGCCGGCAGGAACTTCCGGACGTTGACCGCCCAGTGACGCCGGGTGATGTCGGGGATGACCACGTGCAGGCGCGATCCGTCCGGCAGCGACGCATCGACGAACGGCTGGCTGAGGTCGACGCGGCGACCGCTGGACTGCAGCATCCGCTCCACCAGATCACGCACGGCCGTGTCGGTGAGCGTCAGGGGCGTGCGCTCGGCGACGCCGCCGCGCGCGACGAAGATGCGGTCGGGGGCGTTGATCCACAGCTCCTCGACGGTGGGGTCGTCGAGGTAGGGCTGCAACGGCCCGTACCCGGCGACGGCCGCGAGCACCTCGCGGACGCAGGCCGACTCGTCGTCGACCGGCGCGAGCCCCCGGGCGAGGGCGAAGTCGTTGTGCCGGCGCACCTCGGCGCGCGCGATGTGCGCCGCGAACTCGGGGTCGCGGGACGGATCCGCGTGCTCGGCCCGGAGTCGCTCCCGCACGCGCTCGGCGACGAGCGTCGCGGGCGGCGATGCGATGGATGCGGGCACCGAAGCATCCTCGCAAGTCGGGCAAGCGGCATCCCGAAGTTATCCACAGGTGCGCGCCCGCCCCGTGCGGGGCAGGATGGACGAAGAGAGAAGGAGCAGACATGACGCACTCGAAGAAGGACATCTCGCCGGGCAGCCGGGTCGCATTCGGACTGGTGGGCATCGTGCAGGTCGTGCTCGCCTTCCTGGCGTTCTGGGACCTCGCCCACCGCGACGCCGACGAGGTGCGCGGGCCCAAGCCGGCGTGGATCCCGGCGATCCTCGTCAACTGGATCGGACCGGCTTCCTACTTCCTCTGGGGCATCCGCCGCTGACCGTCGAACGGGGGTCAGCCCCACAGCCCGCGCACAGTCGGCTCAGTAGACTGAACGCACTCGCGGGAGTGGTGGAATTGGCAGACACGCAGGATTTAGGTTCCTGTGCCTCCGGGCGTGTGGGTTCAAGTCCCACCTTCCGCACGTAGCCGCCTTCGCGGTGCACACCGCCGACCGCTCCGACCGACGGGAACCACATCTTGCACGACATCGCCCTCATCCCCTGGCTCGACCCTGCGGGCATCATCGCCTGGGCCGGCCCCTGGGCTCTCGCCGTCGTCTGCTTCATCGTCTTCGCCGAGACCGGGCTGCTCATCGGGTTCCTGCTCCCGGGCGACACGCTGCTCGTCATCTCCGGCCTGCTGTCGCACCCCCAGGAGGGCGCGCCGAACGGCATCTTCGGCATCAGCGTCTGGTGGGTCGCTCTGCTCATCGGCCTCTCGGCGTTCGTCGGCGGCGAGGTCGGCTACCTCATCGGCCACAAGGGCGGCCCGGCGGTCTTCGAGAAGAAGGAGTCGGGGGTGTTCAGCGTCAAGAACGTCGAACGCACGAACGCCTTCTTCGAGCGCTTCGGCGGACTGACGATCATCCTCGCCCGCTTCGTGCCCATCGTGCGCACGTTCGCGCCGGTCGCGGCGGGCGTCGGCCACATGCACAAGGGCAAGTACACGCTCTACAACTTCATCGGCGCCGTGCTCTGGGGCTTCGGTCTGACGATGTTCGGCTACGCGATCGGGTTCATCCCGTGGGTCGCGCACTTCGTCGAGGAGTACATCGACGTCATCCTGCTGGTCGCCGTCGGCGGCACCGCCATCGTCACCCTGTGGCACTACCTCAGCGAGCGCCGCAAGGCCAAGAAGGCCGCCGCCGCCGGTGAGGACGTCGTCACGGACCACACCGAGGCCGAGGCACTCGTGCTCGACCCGGAGGTCTTCGAGCGGGGGCCCGAGCACCACGAGGGCGACGCGCCCAAGAGCTGAATCGGCGTCGAGACCCGCGGTCAGGAGGCCTTCGCGGTCTTCTTCGCCGCGGGCTTCTTCGCTGCCGGCTTCTCGGACGCAGCCGCTGACTTGTTCGCCGCAGTCTTCTTCGCGGGAGCCTTGGCCGGGGCATCCGATTTCGACCCGGTCTTCGCACCGCCGCCCTCGCGGGCCGCACGCGACTTCTCGACGCTGGCGCGGAGCGCAGCCATGAGGTCGATGACCTCGCCGCCGGTCTCCTCCTCCTCGTGGTCGCCGAAGGTCTCGGTGGTGTCGAGGGCGTCGCCCTTCTCGAGCTTGGCGTCGATGAGGGTGCGCAGCTCCTCCTGGTACTCGTCCGTGAACTGCGAGGGGTCGAAGTCGCTCGCGAAGCTCTCGACGAGGGATGCCGACAGCTCGAGCTCCTTCGCCGAGATCCGGACCGACTCGTCCAGCGCCGGGAACGCGGCCTCGCGCACCTCGTCGGCCCACAGCAGCGTCTGCAGCACCAGGACGTCGCCGCGCACGCGCAGGGCGGCCAGGCGCGTCTTCTGCCGCAGCGAGAACCGCACGATCGCCGTGCGATCGGTCTGCTCGAGGGTCTTGCGCAGCAGGACGTAGGCCTTCGGCGACGCGGAGTCCGGCTCGAGGTAGTACGCCTTGTCGAGCGTCAGCAGGTCGACCTGCTCGCTGGGCACGAATTCGACCACGTCGATCTCGCGGCTCTTCTCGGACGGGAGCGACCCCAGGTCGTCCTTGGTGAGCACGACGGTCTTCTCGCCGTCGTCGTAGGCCTTGTCGATGTCGGAGAAGGGGACGACCTCGCCGTCGATCTCGCACACCCGCTGATAGCGGATGCGCCCGCCGTCCTTGTTGTGCACCTGATGCAGCGACACGTCGTGGTCCTCGGTCGCCGAATACACCTTCACCGGCACGTTGACCAGACCGAAGGTCAGCGCGCCCTTCCAGATCGCCCTCATCACACCAGTGAACACCGGTCGGACCCGTCACGGCTAGTGCGAGCCGGACGCTTGCTCGACGGCCATGGCTGTGCGACGCAGCCATTCGGACGGGTCCCTCGCGTGATAGACGTGCTCGTCAGGCTCGATCCGGTCGAGGAAACCCTGATAGATCACGGCCTGACGCAGGGCCGCGACCGGACCGATCAACATCAGCGCGCGGGCCGGATCACTGCCGGGGACGGCGTCCTGCCAGGCGGCGAGCCAGTGGTCGATGACGGGCTCGGCATCCGCTTCGGGCATGCGCTCGGTGAACGCGGCGACGTCGAGGAGCGGATGCCCCATCCCGCTGTCACCCCAATCGAGCAGGGTCATCCGTGCGGGCGTGCCACGGACGTTGCCGGGATGGAAATCCCCGTGCACGAGGCCGTCCGGCAGTCCACAGTCCTCGAGACGCCCCGCGCCCGCGTCGAGCCCGTCGATCAGCCGCTCGATGGCCCGGCGCTCCGCCGCCGTCAGGTCTTCGGCCGAGCTCTCCAGGGTGTGCGCGGCCCCGGCCGCGAGCGCCGGGAGACGCCAATCCGGGAGGAGCCCGCGTACCGCGGCGAACGCTTCGTCAGCGGCGGTCGCGCGCTGGATGCCGACGAGCAGATCGATCATGCGCATTGCGACAGCGCCGCCCGCTCCGTACAGGTCCTCGCCGGGGATCTCGTCGAGCAGGCAGATGCCGTCGGTGCGATCGAGCAGCCGCGGGACGTCGAACCCGCGCAGCCCCTCCAGCACGGCCCCCTCGTGCGCGAAGAACGACGGCACCGCCTTGAGCCAGGCCGCACCACGGGCGTGCGGGAGCCGCCACAGCGAGGACAGGTTCCACGACCGCACCTGCTCGGGCTCGCCCGTGAGCGGCACGCCGGCGGTGGCGAGCGCCTCGATCGCCCACTCCAGCTGCCGTGCCGGGCCGCCGGGCCGCGCCCATGGCTGGCGCAGCTGCTCGTCCACGAAGTCGCCGGGGTCGGCGGGTGCGAGCGCGACCGCTCGCACCGCGGACGCGGAGTCGGCCTCGGCGCCGTACCGGAGGTGCCACACGCCTTCGTTCTTGACCGCATCGATCAGACGGAGCACGGTGAGCTCGAGCGCCCACGCGCGACGCGCGAGGGCGACCAGCGGCCTCGTGTCGCTCCAGCCGGGAGCGCGGCGCATGCGCACCTGCGCGGTGCTGCCGAGCGGAACGCCTTCGGGGGTGCAGAGCGCGAACGAGACCATGCAGTGCTCGATCGACGCCATGAGGCGCATGCTAGCGCGCGGCGGCGTTCGTGCGACCCCCGCCGACACGGCAGGATGGGCGCATGGCGCAGCCACGGGGCAAGTCCGCCGAGCAGCTCGTGAGCATCGGCGGGCGTCGCCTGCGCGTGACGAACCTCGACAAGGTGCTCTACCCCGAGACGGGCACCACCAAGGGCGAGGTGATCGACTACTACACGCGCATCGCGCCGCTGCTCATCCCCCATGTCATCGGGCGTCCGGTCACCCGCAAGCGCTGGCCCGAGGGGGTCGGCACAGACGATGAACCCGGCATGGTCTTCTTCGCGAAGGACCTCGAACGCGGCGCGCCGTCGTGGGTGAAGCGGATGCCGATCCCCCACTCGACGGGCACCAAGGACTATCCCCTGGTCGGCGACGTCCCGACCCTCGTCTACCTCGCGCAGGTGGCCAGCCTCGAGCTGCACGTGCCGCAGTGGCGGTTCACGCCCGACGGCGAGCGCGGACCCGCCGACCGCCTGGTGCTCGACCTCGATCCCGGACCCGGTGCCGGGCTCGCCGAATGCGCGATCGTCGCAGGCTGGGCACGGACGATCCTCACCGGGATGGGGCTCGAGCCGTACCCGGTCACCAGCGGCAGCAAGGGCATCCACCTCTACACGGCGCTGCCGCCCGGGCAGACCACCGAGCAGGCGTCGATGATCGCCAAGGAGCTCGCCCGGTCGATCGAAGCCGACCACCCCGACGTCGTCGTCAGCTCGATGAAGAAGACGGAGCGCCACGGCAAAGTCCTCATCGACTGGAGTCAGAACAACGGCGCCAAGACCACGATCGCGCCGTACTCGCTGCGCGGCCGGTCGCACCCCACCGTGGCCGCGCCGAGATCGTGGGACGAGATCGAGGCCCCGGGCCTGCGGCATCTGCTGTTCGAGGAGGTCCTCGAGCGGATGGACGAGCTCGGCGACCCGATGGACGCCCTCGGCTTCCACGCCGGCGGACGCGAGGCGGAGTCCGGCCCGCTGTCGTCGTACATCGCCAAGCGCAGCGCGTCGCGGACGCCCGAGCCGGTGCCGGAGAAC
Organism: Microbacterium sp. CFBP9034; assembly: GCF_034045255.1. Taxonomy (NCBI): domain Bacteria; kingdom Bacillati; phylum Actinomycetota; class Actinomycetes; order Micrococcales; family Microbacteriaceae; genus Microbacterium; species Microbacterium sp. CFBP9034. The sequence goes on along the minus strand of NZ_JAXCWC010000001.1, from coordinate 1,687,944 downwards.
CCGCTCGGCGCGACGCCCCACGGCGAGAAGCCGATCTTCGTGATCCAGGAGCACCACGCGACGGCGCTGCACTGGGACTTCCGGCTCGAGCACGACGGCGTGCTGGTGAGCTGGGCGGTGCCGCGCGGCGTTCCCCCCTCCTACAAGCGCAACAACCTCGCGATCATGACCGAGGACCATCCGATGTCGTACGCGTCCTTCGAGGGCACGATCCCGGCGGGCGAGTACGGCGGCGGCTCGGTCACGATCTGGGACGACGGCCGGTACGAGCTGGAGAAGTGGCGTGACGACGAGGTGATCGCGACCCTCGAAGGGCGTCCCGGCGGCCCCCTCGGGCGCGTACGGCTGGCGCTGATCCGCACCGAGGGCGAGGGCGAGAAGTCCAGCTGGCTCCTGCACCGGATGAAGACGGATGCCGCGGGCCGGCCGCAGCCCGACGGACAGCCGGTCCATGCGAGCCCGCAGGCCGACGAGCCGCGACCCGCACCGGCGCCCCGCACGCGCCCCCGCGTCGCCCCGGACGCCCGCGTTCCCCCGGAGTCCGCGACCTCCGCGGTGTGGCCGCCGAGCCCGGATCAGCTGCGACCGATGCTCGCGACGTCCTCGACCCCCGCGCTCGCCCGTCAGGCAGCCGCCCGCTGGGGTGATCAGGCCTGGGCCGAAGCGAAATGGGACGGCATCCGCGCGGTCGGCGCCTGGGACGGAACGCGACTGCGCCTGTTCGCCCGCAGCGGGAACGAGCTCACGCACCGCTACCCCGAGCTGACCGACATCGACATCGGCCTCGGCGACGAGCCGGCGGTCGTGGACGGCGAGCTCGTCGCACTGGAGCCGGACGGGCGCCCGAGCTTCCCGCTTCTGCAGACGCGCATGAACCTCGAGCGCGCCGGCGACATCGCCCGCGTCGCCCGCCGGACGCCGGTGCGCTACTACCTGTACGACCTGCTGGTGCACGGCGGAGCCGACATCACCTCGTCCCCGCTGCGTGAGCGGCGCCTCGCCCTCGAGCGCCTCGCCGCCGGCGCCATCCCTGCGCTCAGCATCCCCCCGGTGTTCGACGACGTCGACGTGGCCCTCGAGACCAGCACGCGGCTGCGGCTCGAGGGCATCATGGTGAAGGATCCGGCGTCGCGGTACCTGCGGGGGGTCCGGTCGGAGTCCTGGCTGAAGGTCAAGATCACCGCCACCCAGGAGGTCGTGATCGCCGGCATCCGTCCCGGCAAGGGCGGGCGCAGCGGCACCTTCGGCTCGCTGCTGCTGGGCATCCCCGACGACGACGGTCTCCGGTACGCCGGCCGGGTCGGCACCGGCTTCAGCGACTCCGCCCTCGCCGCCCTGCTGCGCGCACTCACCCCGCTGCGCACCGAGGAGAATCCGCTCGTCGGCGTGCCGCCGCTCGATGCCCGCGATGCGCTGTGGGTGCGCCCCGAGCTCGTGGGCGAGGTCGAGTACGGCGAGTTCACGCCCGGCGGCATCCTTCGGCACTCGCGCTGGCGGGGCCTGCGTCCCGACAAGCGGCCCGACGAGGTGCGCCGGGAGGACCGACCGGGCTAGGCGTGCGCGTCGTGCTCGACGTGCCCCGCGGGCTCGAGCTGGAACGTCGAGTGCTCGACGTCGAAGTGCTGCGAAAGGCAGGTCTGCAGGTCGCCGAGGATGGCCGACGCGCGGCCGTCCCGCATCGCGGCGTCATCGACCACGACATGCGCCGAGAACACCGGCGCGCCGCGCGTCAGCTGCCAGACGTGAACATCGTGCACATCGACGACGCCGGGGGTCGAGCGGATGTGCTCGCGGATGTCGCGCACCTGGGTGCCCTGCGGGACCGACTCCGCGAGGACGGAGACGACCTCGCGCAGCAGGCCGACGGCACGCGGGATGATCATGGCGGCGATGAACAGCGACGCGATCGCATCGGCCTGCACCCACCCCGTCGTGACGATCACGACGGCGGCCACGATCACGGCGGCCGAGCCGATGAGGTCGCCGAGCACCTCCAGATACGCACCGCGCACGTTGATGCTGCGACGCTGGGCCGAGCTGAGCAGCCACATCGCGACGGCGTTGGCCACGAGACCCACGACCGCGACGACGAGCATGAGTCCGCCCGCCACCTCGACGTCACCGGGGTCGAGCAGGCGCTGCACGCCCTCGACCGCGACCCAGCCCGACAGCGCGATCAGGATGATGCCGTTCACGAGGGCGCCGAACACCTCCGCGCGCTGATACCCGAACGTGCGGCGGTCGTTGGCGGGTCGCGCGGCGACCGCGGTGGCCACGAGGGCGATCACCAGGGCGGCGGCATCCGTGAACATGTGCGCCGCATCCGCGAGCAGCGCCAAGGATCCGGAGAGCGCGGCGCCCACCACCTGCACGATCATCACGACGGTGGTGATCGCGAGCGAGAACGCGAGCAGCCGTCGGTTGCTCGCCCCGCGGATGCCGCCCTCCTGGGCGCTCGCGTGATCGTGCATGAGGCCAGGGTATGCCCCGCACCGGCCGAGCGAACGCTGATCGGCGCAGTCGGGAATGAGTGTGATTCTCAGTCCCGGCAAGCGCTCACAATCCGGTCAGCAGCGGTGCGAGCAGGGCGAATGCGCGAGCGCGGTGGGATGCCGCGTTCTTCTCGGCGGCGGACCACTCGCCGACCGTGCGCTCGGCGTCCGCGGGCTGATCGTCGGGGATGAAGACGGGGTCGTAGCCGAAGCCGCCCGCGCCCGACGCCTCCCGCGCGAGGCGGCCGGGCCAGCGGCCCTCGACGACCTCTTCGCTCGACGCATCGCCCGGCACGACGAGCGCGATCGTCGAGACGAACTGCGCCGTGCGCTGCGGATCGCGGATGTCGGACAGCTGGTCGAGCAGCAGCTCCACGTTGGCCGCGGCATCCTTCGCGTGTCCGGCCCAGTACGCGGAGAAGACGCCGGGAGCCCCGCCCAGCACGTCGACGCAGATGCCGGAATCGTCGGCGAGTGCCGGAAGCCCGGTGTGCGCCGCCGCCGCACGGGCCTTGATCAACGCGTTGGCGGCGAACGTCACACCGTCCTCGACGGGCTCCGGGCCGTCGTACGCCACGACCTGCAGGTCGGGCCGGGTGGCCGCGACGATGGCCTGGAACTCCTCCACCTTGTGCGGGTTGTGGGTGGCGAGCACGATCTGGCGTGCAGTCCCGGGTGCCGCATCGGCGGCGGCCACGGCATCCGCCATGTCCGACGGGTGGGCGTTCACGCGTCGCCGCCCGCGGACAGCGCCGTGAGCTGGTGCTCCCGGAGCGAGGCGCAGCCGGCGACCCCGAGGTCGAGGAGGGCGTCGAGCTCGCGCTTGTCGAAGGGCGCGCCCTCCGCCGTGCCCTGCACCTCGACGAAGAGCCCGCGCCCGGTGACGACGATGTTCATGTCCGTCTCGGCGCGCACGTCCTCGACGTAGGCGAGGTCGAGCATCGGTTCGCCGTCGATGATGCCGACCGAGACGGCCGACACCGAGTCGATGAGGGGAACCGCCTTCTGGCCGATGAACTTCTTCGCACGACCCCACTCGATCGCGTCCGCCAGCGCGACGTAGGCGCCGGTGATCGCGGCGGTGCGGGTGCCCCCGTCGGCCTGCAGCACGTCGCAGTCGATCACGATCGTGTTCTCGCCGAGCGCCTTGGTGTCGACGACGGCCCGCAGCGCACGGCCGACCAGCCGCGAGATCTCGTGGGTGCGGCCGCCCACGCGGCCCTTGACGCTCTCGCGGTCGTTGCGGCTGTTGGTCGCACGCGGCAGCATCGCGTACTCCGCCGTCACCCAGCCCTTGCCCTTGCCGGTGAGCCACCGGGGCACGCCGTTGGTGAACGAGGCGGTGCACAGCACCTTGGTGCCGCCGAACGAGATGAGGGCGGACCCCTCGGCGTGGCTGCTCCAGCCGCGCTCGATCGTGATGGGACGCAGCTGGTCGACGGTGCGGCCGTCGGCTCGCACGAGATCGGCGCCGGTGAGTTCGGTCATGGGTGGTCTCCTCGGGTGGGGATGCCTCAGCCGAGGCGCGGGGGAAGTTGGATGGCGCCGGTCTGCACGAGCTGGACCTCTCGCACCTCGCGGCCCATGAGGCGGTGGGCCAGCCGCAGGAAGTCGTCGGCGGACGCGCCGGTGGCCTCGTAGACATGGGTGGGCGAGGCATCCGGACCCGCGAGCAGGTCGCGGGAGACCAGCTGACGGTAGACGTCCTTCGCGGTCTCGGTGTCGCTCGAGACGAGCGAGACGTCGGGACCCATCACGTAGCTGATCGCGCCCTCGAGGAACGGGTAGTGCGTGCAGCCGAGCACGAGGGTGTCGACGCCGGCGTGGCGCAGCGGTGCGAGGTACTCCTCGGCCATGGCGAGCACTTCGGGCGACTCGGTGACCCCGTCCTCGACGAACTCCACGAAGCGCGGGCAGGCCTCGGCGAACACGGTCAGGCGCTCGTTCACCTCGAGCATGTCCTGGTAGGCGCGCGAGCCGATCGTGCCCACCGTGCCGATCACGCCGATGCGGCCGTTGCGGCTCGTGGACATCGCGGTGCGGACGGCGGGGCCGATCACCTCGACCACGGGGACGTCATAGCGCTCGCGCGCGTCGCGCAGCATCGCGGCCGAGGCGGTGTTGCAGGCGATCACGAGCATCTTGACGCCCTGGTCCACCAGCGTGTCGAGGATCTCGAGAGAGTAGCGCCGCACGTCGGCGATCGGCTTCGGGCCGTACGGGGAGTGCGCGGTGTCGCCGATGTAGAGCAGCGATTCGCGGGGAAGCTGGGCCGAGACTGCCCGTGCCACGGTGAGCCCGCCGACACCGGAGTCGAAGATTCCGATGGGAGCGTCGTTCACGATCGTCCAGCCTACGCCAGCCCCTGGCTAGGCTGACCCGCATGAGCGACTCCCGGAGCACCGCCCTGCACACCGATCGCTACGAGCTCACCATGCTCGACGCGGCTCTGCGCGACGGCACCGCCGATCGCCGCTGCGTGTTCGAGCTGTTCGGGCGCCGGTTGTCGGGCGGACGCCGATTCGGCGTGGTCGCCGGCACGGGGCGGCTGCTGAGCCTGATCCGCGACTTCCAGTTCGGCCAGGACGAGCTGCGCTACCTCCGCGACGAGCGGGTGGTGGATGCCGCGACCCTCGACTTCCTCGAGGGCTACCGTTTCAGCGGCTCGATCACCGGCTACCGCGAGGGCGAGCTGTACTTCCCCGGCTCCCCCATCCTGACCATCGAGGGCAGCTTCGCCGAGGCCGTCGTGCTCGAGACTCTCGCGCTGAGCGTGCTGAACCACGACTCCGCCGTGGCCACCGCCGCCGCGCGGATGAGCATCGCCGCCGGCGACCGCCCGCTGTCCGAGATGGGCTCGCGCCGTGCCGGGGAGTCGTCCGCCGTGGCCGCGGCGCGCGCGGCGTACATCGTCGGCTTCGGGGCGACCTCGAACCTGGAGGCCGGGCGCCGGTGGGGCATCCCCACGATGGGCACCGCGGCCCACTCCTGGACCCTGCTGCACGATACCGAGGAGCAGGCGTTCCGGTCGCAGATCGAGGCGCTCGGCGTCGACACGACGCTGCTGGTGGACACCTACGACACCCGGGAGGGCGTCGCGACCGCGATCCGCGTCGCCGGCACGGGCCTCGGCGGCGTCCGCCTGGACTCCGGCGATCTTCCGCTCGTCGCCGCCGACGTCCGCGCCCAGCTCGACGAGCTCGGTGCGACAGGCACCCGCATCACGGTCACCAGCGATCTCGACGAGCATGCGATCGCGTCGCTCGCCGCCTCCCCCGTCGACGCCTACGGCGTGGGAACGTCGGTCGTGACGGGCTCCGGCACCCCGACCGCGGGCATGGTCTACAAGCTGGTGGCCCGCCAGGACTCCGCGGGCGGCTGGGTCGCCGTGGCGAAGGCCTCGACCGACAAGGGGTCCAAGGGCGGGCGCAAGGCCGCCTTCCGCACCCTGGACCGCGGCACGGCCACGAGCGAGCTCATCGTCGTCTCCGACGGCTTCGAGGAGATCGCCACGGCCGCATCTCACCCGGACGCGCGCCCCCTGCAGGTCACGCTCATGACCGCGGGCGAGCCGGATGCCTCGCACGAGGGTCGGCAGGGCGTCGAAGCGGCCCGTGCTCACCACGCCTTCGTGCGGGAGGAGCTGCCGGTGCGGGGACTCGCGCTCAGCCGGTCCGACCCGGTGATTCCGACGGTGTACGCCGACGCGGAGTGACGCGCCGCTGCCTCAGCCTGCGAGGGACTCGTAGATCTCCTTGCACGTGGGGCAGACCGGGAACTTCTCGGGATCGCGCCCGGGAGTCCACTTCTTGCCGCACAGCGCGCGCACCGGTTTGCCGGTGATGGCCGACTCGAGGATCTTGTCCTTCTTCACGTAGTGAGAGAAGCGCTCGTGATCTCCGGGTTCGATGTTCTCTTCGCGGATGAGCTCTTCGAGCTCTCGGTCGAGGGTGGCCAGACCGCCCTGGTCCGGGCCTTCGAGAGGGGTGCTCATGGTCAGCCAGTTTAGCCCGACGACGGTCCGCGTGGCGCGGAGGCGAGGCGTCATCCGTGGGCGATCAGGTGGACTCGGCGAACTCCATGAGCCGCCCCCCGCGTCGGACGAAGATCATCGAGCCGGCCGTCACGCCGATGACCAGCACACCCAGCCCCGCGGCGAGCCCTGCCCACAGCGCCGGCATCGCGGCGTCGATGTCGCGCGTGAGGGCGACCCACGCGGACCAGAGCGCCGGCACGCTCACCGCGATCGCCCCGAGCATCACGAGCGCCTGTGCGGCCGCGCCGCCTGCTCCCGTGCGCTGCGGCTGCTGAAACGGGCTGTCGCCGGGCCGCGAGACCGGATACGGGGCGATCACCGAGGAGATGCTCGACAGGCCGAGCCCGGCGAAGAAGAGCGACGCGCACACGCCGACCATGGCGGGCAGCATCGCCCACCGGCCGTGGAGGGAGATGACGACCGGAATGGCGACGGCGAGGAGCGGGATGCCGATGAGGAGGACGGGCACCAGTCGCCCGACGCGGTCGGACGTGCCCCGCATCCCGCTCACGATGTGCATCCACACCGCGGTGGAGTCGTACGCCAGGTCGTTGTGCGGCAGCCAGCCCAGCAGCACCGCCGCGAACGGGACGGGCAGGAGGACGGCGAGCTCCAGCGGCACCCCCGCGACGAGCAGCGGGACGACGGTGGCGGCCGCGGCGAACGGGATGACGATCATGTTGACGATGTAGCGGCGGTCGCGGAACCAGTACACGAGACTGCGGGCGGCGACGGCGCCCCCGGGGGTGCCGGGGGCCACACCGAACCAGCCCAGCCCGCCCTGCTCGCGACCCGACGACGGGCGCTCGGTCGTCGTGAGGAGCCGTTTGACGACCCAGGCCCACAGCAGCGCGAGCACGGCGAGCGTCCCGACGGCCACGAGGAGGGCGACGCCGGCGGTGTCGTCGCCCGTCGCCACCAGCCCCGGCAGTGCCCAGGCGGCGCCGACCGGCGTGAGGGCGAGGGCGGAGACCGCCTCGAAGAGCTGCGTCGGAACCTCCCCGCGCCACTCGAGTGAGGCGAAGAAGACGCCGACCGGGACGACGACGACCAGGATCGCGAGGAGGAAGAGCCCCGACAGCTCGCGGGAGCGGCGGTCGCGCAGGAAGAGCGACGCCACAGCCATGCAGACGCGGGCGAGCAGCGCGCAGGTGAGCACGCCGAGCACCGTGCCGGCGACCGAGACCGGCCACTCGACGCCCTGCTCGCCCCACACGACCGCGGCGCAGATCGCGATCGCGAGGAGCGCGAAGACGGGCACGCTGATGAGGCCTGCGAGCGCGAGGACTGCGGCGAGCCGTCCACGCGGCAGTCCGAGCAGCGCGAACCGGCGGGGATCGAGGGGATCGTCCGCCGCTCCGATGAGCGGAGCGAGAGCGAACCCCAGTGTGACGGCGGCGCCGCCGAGCACCGTGACCGCGAGCACCACCTCGGTCTGGGCATCCCGCAGCGTCAGGACGGCCCAGCAGGCGGCGGCCGTGGCCGCGATCAGCAGGACCAGCGCGAGAACGGCTCGGAAGACGTGTCCGCCGTCGCCGCGGAGGGCGCCGAAGAGGAGTGCGATCCTCAGTCGGAGAACGTGTGCAGCCACTCGAGGCCCTCCACGTCGCTCAGACCTCCCGCGAGTTCGATGAACCGCTGCTCCAGGCTGAGCTCGCCGCGCACCTCGTCGATGGTCCCCTCGGCGAGCACCTGACCGGCGACGATCACAGCGACGCGCGAGCACACTCGCTCCACGAGCTCCATGCCGTGGCTGGACAGGATGACGGTGCCGCCGTGGGCCACGTAGGTCGACAGGATGTCGAGGATGATCGCGCTCGAGACGGGATCGACGGCCTCGAACGGCTCATCGAGCACCAGCAGTCGCGGCGAATGGATCAGCGCGCCCGCCAGCATGACCTTCTTCGTCATGCCCGCGGAGTAGTCCGAGACGAGCCGGCCGAGCGCGTCGGTGAGGTCGAACGCCCGCGCGAGGTCGGCGGTGCGACTCTCGACGACCGAGGACGACAGGCCGCGCAGCACGCCGTAGTAGTAGAGCAGCTGCCGCCCGGTGAGCCGGTCGAACGTGCGCAGGCGGTCGGGCAGGACGCCCATGAGCCGCTTCGCGGCGAGGGGATCGGATGCCGCGTCCACCGTGCCCACGCGGATCGAGCCGCGGTCGGGCTCGAGCAGGCCGGCGATCATCGACAGCGTCGTGGTCTTTCCGGCGCCGTTGGGCCCGACGAGGCCGTAGAAGGTGCCGGCCGGCACGGTGAGGTCGATGCCGTCGACCGCGAGGGTGTCGCCGAAGCGCTTGGCCACTCCTCGGAGCACGAGCACATCGCCCGCGGCGACAGGGGTCGTGAGTACCTCGGGCACGTCCGCGGCGGCTACGGGGAGCGGTTCCGGCTGCGGCTCGGGGACCGGCTTCGCCTCGGGCACGGGTTGCGGCTCCGGTTCCGGCTTCACCGCGGGCTCGACCACGGGCGCGACAGCCTCCCGCTGGACGATCACATCGTCCGGCGTCGCCGGGAGCGGCGGCCTCGGGGGGATCACGATGTCGGCAGTGCCGGTGGCCCCGAGGCCCCGAGGAAGGGGCGGGGGCGGGCCGGGGACGGAGGCCGGATCGCGGACGGGGGTCGAATCGGGGATGGGCTCCTGCACCGGTCGCTCCTTCGCCGCGGCGGGCGGGCGGGACTTCGTCCCCTTCTTCCGCGCGGGCGTGCGGGGTGCGGCGCGCTCAGAGGACCTCGCCTGAGGATTCGATGGCAGCGACACGATGGGCGCACCGTCGCGGCGTTCCGGCTCGTCCGGATCGACGTCATTCGGCACGGGCAGGGAGGCTGTCACCGATCCAAGGTATCAAGCGGCCCCGCCGGACGGGCAATGCGTGTCGCAGAGTCTCGAGAACGCCGTTTTGTCACGAATGCGCAACGGCGGGACATCATTCCGCACCTTCCCAGGTGCCCTCGCTACCATGGACCAGGCACGAAGGGGTGTCGAGTCGGTGAACCGACAGTGAAAACACGCACTTCAGGAGCAGACCTTTGACCCTTCAGACCGTCATTCTCGCAGCCGGAATGGGCTCGCGCCTCGGCCGCAGCCTTCCCAAGCCGCTCACCGAGCTCAGCGACGGCCGCAGCATCATGCAGCAGCAGCACGACAACATCCGTGCGGCGTTCGGCGACGACGCCAAGATCACGACCGTCGTGGGGTACAAGGCCGAGACGATCGTCGAGGCGTTCCCGTCGGTCGACTACGTCTACAACGACCGCTACGACCAGACCAACACCTCCAAAAGCCTCCTTCGCGCCCTGGCGACGACGGGCCGGAGCGGCGTGCTGTGGATGAACGGCGACGTCGTGTTCGACCCGCTGGTGCTCGGCCGCGCGATCGAGCTGATCGAGCGCGACCAGTCCTTCGTGACGGTCAACACCTCCAAGGTGAGCGACGAAGAGGTCAAGTACACGGTCACGGCCGAGGGCTTCATCGACGAGCTCTCCAAGACCGTCAAGGGCGGCATCGGCGAGGCCGTCGGCATCAACTACATCTCCAGCCGTGACAAGAAGTCGTTCATGCGTCACCTCGCGCGGGTCGACGACCAGGACTACTTCGAGCGCGGCCTCGAGCTCGCGATCGCAGAGGACGGCGTCCTGCTCGAGCCGCTCGACATCTCGGATCTGTATGCGGTCGAAGTCGACTTCGCCGAAGACCTCGAGCGCGCGAACCTCTACGTCTGACCTGATCGGCGCAACGCTGTCAAGCCCGGGCCGACGCCCAGGGTTCGCCGCATAGGATCGGCGCGATGACCGACAAGGTGCACCGCATCCACTCGCTGCCGACCGACTCGCCGTGGCAGGGCGGCCTGCCGCCCGTGGGATCGGACGAGCATCCCCGCACCGTGCGCGCGCTCGATCGCGTCCTGGCGATCCAACGGCCGGTGGTGCTCGCGCATCTGCGCAGCATCCGCCTGCGGCATCCGGATGCCTCGACCGCCGACATCGTGCGGATCCTCGAGCGCCGGTACCTCGCCGCGGTGACCACCGGCGGCGCCGCGGTGGGTGCGACGGCGGTGGTTCCGGGAATCGGCACCGGCATCACGCTCGCGCTGAGCGGTGCCGAGACGGTGGCCTTCCTCGAGGCGACCGCGCTCTTCGCCCAGTCGGTGACCGAGGTGCACGGCATCCCCGTCGGTGATCCCGACCGTGCCCGCGCGCTCGTGCTCACCCTCATGCTGGGCAAGGAGGGCATCGACCTCGTGGCGCAGCTCGCGGGCCAGGCCGCCGGCCGAGGCCCCACGCGCGACCGGTACTGGGGCGAGCTGGTGACCAAGACACTCCCCCGCGCCGCGGTCGGTCCGCTCGTCGATCGGCTCAAGACCTCGTTCATCCACCAGTTCGCGGTGCGCGGCGGTGCCTCGTGGATCGGCAAGGCGCTCCCGTTCGGCATCGGCGCCGCGATCGGCGGCGCCGGAAACAACATCCTGGGCCGCCGCGTGCTGGTCAACTCGCGGCGCGCGTTCGGCCTCCCGCCCGCGATCCTGCCGCCCGAGCTCGAGCCCCGGCCGGGCGCCACCCGTCTGGAGCGCGCAGCCACCCGCACACTGCGTCACGCCGGCGGGGCGATCGTCGGCGGCGTGTCGCGCGGCGCCACCGCGATCGGCTCGACCGCCCGCAGGCTCGGCCCGTCGGCGCGGCGCCGCGACCGCATCGAGGGCCCGGCGCCCGAGGAGCTCACGGCGGAGGAGTGAGCCGCATCCCCTCACCTCCGCCGGTATCAGGAAGGTCGCCGCTCTCCTCACCCTGGTGACAGCTGCGCGGCGGGAGTACTCTCGCGGCGGGGAGAGAGGGCGAGGGGCAATGGCGTCCGCAGAAGATCGTCAGCACCTTCCGAAGGAGTTCCGCGCGGTCGAGCCCGAGCCCGACCTCGAACCCGACCCCGCGAAGCCCATGCCGCAGGGCCAGAAGCCGCCCGCGCCGAGCACGGAGGCGCCGCCCGCACCCCCGCCGCCCGCGCCCGAAGCCGGAGGTCCGGCCGCCACCCCGGCGTTCTCGCTGCCGGACATGCCGACCACGGTGTCGCTCGTCACCGACTCCGTCATCACACGTCCCCTGGCCGAGCGCATGGCCTCCGCGGGTGAGAACGAGCCCATCGGCGTGGTGATCGAGCTGCGCACCGACAGCGGCATCCCGCTCGACGATGCCGTCGCCGAGCTGCTCGCGCTCGTCAGCATGGCCGCATCGGGACGGGATGCCTCCGCCTGGCGCACCGGCAGCTACGTCATGGCGGCGCTGACGCCCGCCGAGATCCACGCGCTCGTGCGCATCGACGCCGACAAGGGGTCGACGCCGCGCTCGAGCCGCCAGGAGGCGAAGACGGCTCCCCGCAGCTTCATCAACCGGGTGTGGCCCAACTTCGAGGTGCGGGCGACCATCCACCGCTCGGTCATCACGACCAAGGCCGACGCGGCCGTGCGCTCCTTCGACGCGACGGGCGACGGCATCGTGTGGGCGGTGTTCGACACCGGGATCGACCAGAAGCACGCCCACTTCGCGACGCACCGCACCCTGGACCTGCCCGAAGGCCTCCGCGCGCGCAGCTTCGTCCCGGGGACGACGGATGCCGCAGCGCTCCGGGACCCGAACGGGCACGGCACGCACGTCGCGGGGATCATCGCGGGCGGGCAGACCGCGACGCCGCGCGGCAGACGCATCGCCGCCGCGACCTGGTATCGCACCGCGGAGGGCGAGACCGGCGTCGAGCGCGTCACGCTCGACCGGATCAGCGGCATGGCCCCCGAGACGAAGATCCTGCCCATCAAGGTCCTCCGCGACGACCGGACGGGTGATCTCGCATCCCTGCTCGAGGCACTGGAGCACATCCAGGAGCTCAACCGCTGGGGCCGCGAGCTCAACGTCCACGGGGTCAATCTGTCGCTCGGCTATCCCTTCGATCCGTCATGGTTCGCCACCGGACTCTCGCCGGTGTGCCGCGAGGTCGATCGCCTCGTCGCCAACGGCGTGTGCGTCGTCGTCTCCGCCGGCAACACCGGGTACGGCGCGGCGCGCGACACCGCGGGGCGCGAGATGCGCCTCGGCTTCGGCATGACCATCAACGACCCCGGGAATGCAGCGCGGGCGATCACCGTCGGGTCGACCTCCCTCAAGCCGTACTCGACGGGCGTCTCGTACTTCTCGTCCAAAGGCCCCACCGGCGACGGCCGCCTGAAGCCCGATCTCGTCGCTCCCGGCGAGCGGGTCGTGAGCGCGGGCGCCGGCGAGCTCCTGGCGAAGGCGCGCGCCAACGTTCACCTCAAGGCCGGGGAGAAGGCATCCGACATCACCTACGTCGAGGACTCGGGAACCTCGATGTCGGCCCCGCACGTGTCCGGCGTCGCGGCTGCTTTCCTGTCGGTGCACCGCGAGTTCATCGGCAAGCCGGATGAGGTCAAGCGGGTGCTCATGGAGTCGGCCAGCGACCTCGGGCGCGAGCAGTCGTTCCAGGGCCGGGGGCTCGTCGACGCGATGCGGGCCATTCAGAGCGTGTGACGCCCCCGACGGGGCACGAGACAGACCGGAGAGCATCATGAAACTGCCGTACGCCGATGTGGAGTTCGATGCCAAGGGCGCGCGGGTCCATCCGGACCAGCTCGCCGACCTCGAGAGCCTGCTGGCCGCCAAGGATCCGACCGATGTGATCGTGGTCGCGCACGGGTGGAACAACACCCCCGGCCAGGCACGCGCGCTGTACGAGAAGCTCGTCGACTCCATCGTCGACGTGCGCCCGCGGGTGGACGGGGCCCGTGACCGGCGCTTCGTCGTCGTCGGCATCCTGTGGCCGTCGATCCAGTGGGCCGAAGAGGAGAACTCCGGCGCGGGTGCCGGCGTCGCGGACGACCTCGCCGCGCTCGAGACGGAGATCACCCAGCGCATCGAGGACCCGGAGGTGCGGTCGAAGCTCCTCGCCCTGGCGCCGAAGCTCGAAGGGTCGTCGGAGGCGCAGGAGGAGTTCCTCGCACTGCTGCGCACAACGCTGCCCGGGTCGACGAAGGGCGAGGACAAGGCGGGGTTCGAAGCGCTCAAGAAGGCGCCCGCTCAGGAGGTCTTGGAGGCCGCACGGGGAGGGAACGACGGCGATGCCGCGCCCGCCGCCATCGGCGGCGCCGCCTCGATCGATCCCGCAGGCCTCGCCCCCCTGTCCGAAGACGGCGGCGGGGCGGGGTTCCTCGACAGCATCGTCGGCGCGGCACGCAACCTCGTCAACGTGACGACGTACTACACGATGAAGGAACGCGCCGGCGTGGTCGGGCAGAAGGGCATCGCCCCGCTGCTCGAGCGCATCCACGGCGACGCCGGGTCCGCGCGGATCCATCTCGTCGGCCACTCCTTCGGGGGTCGTGCCGTCACCGCCGCAGCGCTCTCCACCTCGGCGCCGATCTCGTCGCTCGCCCTCCTGCAGGCGGCGTACAGCCACTTCGGCATGGCGAAGGACTGGGACGGAAGCGGCAAGAGCGGGATGTTCGCGAAGGTGCCGGCGAAGGTCCGCGGCCCGGTCGTCATCACCTACACGCGCAACGACAAGGCCGTCGGCATGGCGTACCCGATCGCCTCGCGGCTCGCCCGCCAGATCGGCGTCTCCCTGGGCGACGCGAACGACCCGTTCGGCGGCATCGGACGCAACGGCGCGCTCAAGACACCGGGCGGAGTGTCGGCGACGCTGCTCGACGTCGGGGGCACCTACGACTTCGCCGCGCACGACGTCTGGTCCCTCAACGCCGACGAGTTCGTGTCGGGGCACTCCGACATCACCGGCCGTCAGGTGGGGTACGCGGTGCTGTCCGCCGTCATGAGCGCCTGACAGATCGACACGCCGAGCCGCGCGGGCCTACGCTCGTGGCATGGACAGCACGCTCGCGTGCCTGGCGGCATGGATGCCCCGGCAGCGGTGGTACGCCGCGAAGGGGCGCCCACCGAGCCTCCGCCTGATCTCGTGGTGGGATCTCGCGCCGGCCGCCGCGCAGGATGAGGACGCGCGGATCCGCACCTACCTGGTCGCCGACGAGGGCGCCTTGCCCGTGGTGCTCTACCAGCTGCCTGTCGTCTCCCGGGCGACCGAGACCGTCGATGCCCCGCCCGACCACATCATCGGGAGCCCGGAACCCGGGACGACCTTCATCGATGCCCCGTTCGACCCCGCGTACGCGCGGGCTCTCATCCGGATGGTCACGCTGGGTGGGCGCGGCGAAGGGCCGCGCACCGTCGCCACCGGGCACCCTGCCCCCGACGCCCCGTCGGACGAACCCCGCAGCGCCACGGTGATGACCGGCGAGCAGTCGAACACGTCGCTCATCTACCGCTCCAGCGGGATGCCGATCATCTGCAAGGTGTACCGCCAGCTGCACCCGGGGCTGAACCCCGACATCGAGCTGCCGACGGCGCTTGCCGCCGCCGGATCCGTGCATGTTCCCCGGGCCATCGGCTGGATCGAAGGGAGCTGGCCGGATCCGGCGACCGCGCAGGGCACGGTCACCGGCTCACTGGCGTCGGCCCAGGAGTTCCTTCCCGACGTCGAGGACGCCTGGCGCGTGGCGCTGCGTGCCGCGGCGCGCGGCCAGGACTTCCGCGGACCGGCGCGCGCGCTCGGGGCGGCGACGGCGGACGTGCACGTCTCGCTCGCCGAGCTCTTCCCCACGCGAGAGACGCTGCCGGCGGATCGCGAGGCGACAGCCACGTCGTGGCGGCGCCGCCTCACGATCGCCATCGCCGAGGTGCCGGACATCGCCGAACGACGCGAGGCCATCGAAGTCGTGTACGAGCGCGCCGCGGCAGAGCCCTGGCCCGCGCATCAGCGGATCCACGGCGACTACCACCTCGGCCAGGTGCTGCACGTTCCCGGACGCGGCTGGGTGCTCCTGGACTTCGAGGGCGAGCCGCTGCGCCCGATGGTCGAGCGCACGCGCGCCGACCTCGCCCTGCGCGACGTCGCCGGCATGCTGCGGTCGTTCGACTATGTCGCGGGCTCGATCCGGCTGGACGGCCCGGAGCGGTCTCCCGGCGCCGCACGCGACTGGGCCCGGGCGGCGCGGGAGGCGTTCCTCGAGGGCTACGCGCTCGCCTCCGGCGTCGACCTCGAGACCGAGAGCCGCTTGCTGGCCGCGCTCGAGCTCGACAAGGCCGTGTACGAGGCGATCTACGAGGCGCGCAACCGGCCGACGTGGGTCACGATCCCCCTGCAGGCGATCGCACGACTCGTGGAGCGTCCGGCCCCGGTCACCTGATCAGCCCTCGACCGCGTCGTCCAGCTCGGCTTCATCGGGATCGAGCTCGTCGTCGTCGACGTCGTCGGACGACCGCGCGTACCACCGCTCCCACTCGTCCATGAGGTGCTGCACGGCCCCGTGGAAGCGCTCGGTCGCGGCTCCGGGCGAGGCGTCACCGAAGTAGTGCCGCACCCACTCCTCGAGGCGCGTGACGGCCTCGGGATCGCCGAGCACCCGGTCGGTCTCGGCTACGACGGACGGCGCGGCCGCGGCATCCAGCCACTCGCACGCGGAGAGGTATCCGTGCGTGTCGATGGCCGCAGCCGGGTCGGCGGGGCGGGTGATCAGCAGCGGCTTGTCGGCGGCGAGCCGGTCGTAGACCATGGCCGAGATGTCGACGATCGCGACGTCGGCGGCCGACAGCTGCCAGCCGAGGTCGGGACCGTCGTCGAAGATGTGGCGGGCGGACGCATCGGCGGCGTTGGCGGCCGCGATCGCGGCGATGATGCGTCGGTTGGCGGCGCCGTACTCGGGGTCGACCACGCCGGAGCGCGGATGCGGACGGTAGATCAGGCGGTGGCGTCCGGTGGCCAGCAGCGCGCTCGCGAGCGCCTCGCCGTGCGTCGCCACGGAGCCGTAGTGCGCCGAGGGCCGGTCGCCCTCCCACGTCGGGGCGTAGAGGACCACGGTGCGGTCGTCCGGCGGGTAGGGCAGCGTCCCGGAGTAGTGGTCGGCCTGGGGCCGACCGATCGCGATGGTCCGATGATCGATGTCGTAGTCCCACAGCACCCGCGAGAGCCGCTCGCGTGCGGCGTCGCCCGCGATCAGCGCGTAGTCGTACGCCTTGTACTGGTTCGTGGTCATGTACATCTTGTCGGACTCGCCGTGGTTGATGAACACGTGCCAGCGCCGGCCGTAGCGGAACATCTGGAAGTTGCGCGTGTTCTGATTCACGTAGAGCACCACGCGGATGTCCTGCTGCGCGATGAACTGCTCGAGGTCGCGCACGGTGGGGACGAACGCGACGGGCGGCGAGTCCTCGGCCAGCAGCGCGCGGGCGCCGGTGGCGGAGCGGCTGAGCACCACGACCGGCCAGGTCGCGGCGAGGTCTGCGAGCGGCTTGTACCACTGCCTCATCTGGTACATGTTGACGTCACCGTCGGCGAAGTAGACCGCCACCCGGTAGTGGAATCGGGGATGCTGCGGCCGGGTCGCCAGAGTGCGTCGGACGTCGATGACCGCCGACCGGCTCGTCACGGCCTTGCGGACCAGCGATACCGCCTTCTTCGCATCCGAGAGCACTCCCACGCGTCCAGACTACCCAGGCGACCCATGACATGATCGACGCGTGCAGGTCGAGCAGCGCGGGCGCAGGGACGCTCCGGAGGTCCCTCCCCACGCGGGTGTGACCTTCGTGATGCCCGTCCTCAACGAGCACGACTACCTCCGCCGCGCGGTCGAGACGGTGCTCGCCCAGGACGTCGCAGGCCCGGTGGAGCTGATCCTCGCGCTGGCGCCGTCCACCGACGGCACCACCGAGCTCGCGCGCGAGCTCGCCGCCGCCGACGACCGCATCGTGCTGATCGACAACCCCGCCGCCGACATCCCCGTCGGACTCAATCTGGCGATCACCGCAGGCCGCTATCCCACCATCGTGCGGGTGGACGCGCACTCCGAGCTGGAGCCCGGCTACACGAGGCTGGCCCTCGCCACGCTCGAGCGGGCGCGGGCGGCCAACGTCGGGGGCGTCATGCGCGCCGACGGTCGCACGCCGTTCCAGCGGGCGGTGGCGCGGGCCTACAACTCCCCCATCGGCCTCGGAGGCGGCGCGTACCACGGCGGCACCCAGGAGGGCGAAGCCGAGTCGGCGTATCTGGGCGTGATGAGACGCGCCGTCCTCGACGAGGTCGGCCTGTTCGACGAGTCGATCCGCCGGGGCGAGGACTGGGAGCTGAACCTGCGCATCCGCCGTGCCGGGTACCGGGTCTGGTTCGATCCCACCCTCTCCGTCACCTACTGGCCCCGTGAGAGCTGGTCACGACTGGTGCGGCAGTTCTCCGCCACGGGGCGCTGGCGCGGTGAGCTCGTGCGGCGCTTCGGGCGGGGCAACTCGCTGCGCTTCTTCGCGCCGCCGCTGCTGGTGGCGAACATCTTCGTTGCGCTCGTCGTCGGGGTGCTCCAGGCGACCGGAGTTCTCGACGGAGGGTGGGCGGTCGCGGCATCCGTCGTCTACCTGCCCATTGCGGCCTATGCCCTCGTCATCATCGGCGTCGGCCTCGGCCGGGGCGGGGGCCGCGGCTGGCGCGACAAGGTGTGGACGATGGCCGTCCTGCCGACGATGCACCTGTCGTGGGGCTACGGGTTCCTCATCGGGGTGCTGCGCGGCGCGCACGACACCGTCGACACGTCGAGGCTGGGAAGCCGCAACACTCCGCTCCCCTGAGGTCCGGCGAGTCAGTCGGCGTCGATGAGCCCCTGGTCGAGGATCCTCGACACCACGCGTTCGGCCGCGTGTCCGTCGTCGCGGGCGTTGAACTTCGCGCGCCACTGCTCGTAGCGCGCCGCATGCGCATCGCCGCCGGCCGCGAGCGCGGCGACCAGCTCGTCCTGCGTGCGCACAACGGGCCCCGGCGCATACTCCGACAGATCGAAGTAGAAGCCCCGCAGCTGGCCGCGATAGTGCTCGATGTCCGGCACGAGGAAGTACATCGGCTTCCCCGTGACCGAGAAGTCGAACATGACGGACGAGTAGTCGGTGATCAGCGCGTCCGCCGCGAGGAGCAGCAGCGACGTGTCGGGGAACCCCGTGACGTCGATGACCCTCGGCCCCTCGGCATCCCTCCCCGGCTGCAGCGTGCGGGAGTGGCCGCGCACGAGCACCACGGCGTCGGCCGCGGCGGCCAGCTCGGCCGGATCGACGAAGTCCACGATCTCGTCGCGATCGTCGCGCCAGGTCGGGGCGTACAGCAGCACCCGCTCACCGGGGCGGATGCCGAGCGCGGCGCGGGTGCCCGCCCCGTCTCCCGAGACGAGCACGTCGTTGCGCGGGTAGCCCTCGACCCAGATCGGGCGCGAGAGGAAGGCGTAGGCCTTGCCGAGGATGCGCGCGGCGTACGGGTTCTGGGCGAGCAGCACGTTCCAGCGCCGGGACTCGCGCACCACGGCCGCCATGCGCCGCGGGTCGAAGCCCGGCCGGTGCAGCGCGAGGCGCTTGAGCGGCGTCCCGTGCCAGGTCTGCAGCACGGTCTGCCCGGCGCGGCGCGAGAATCGCCGGCGCAGCCAGTCGTTGACGACCAGCAGCCTCGCCGAGCCGCGAGCGCGCCACCACTCGGGGCTGCCCTCGACCACGGGCACGGCGCCGTCGGGGACAGCGACGGAGAGGTCGACCACGCTCCAGTAGCGGGTGACGCCTGGGGCGCGCCGCGCGAGCTCGCGGTCGATCGCGAGGGGATTGCAGCTGGCGTTCCGTCCGTAGAAGCTCTCGAAGAAGACCGCGTTCTCGAGCCGGGCGCGACGATGGGCGTAGCGGCGCTCCAGGGCGTCCTGTCCTTCGCCGGAGTCGTACGCCGGGTCCACCGGCGGCCCGATCCGCAGCGACCAGCCTTCGAGCTGCGCGCGCAGCGTGCCGAGCTGAGTGAGAGGGAGGGCACCGGGTATCTCGGCCGCGCTCCCCTCGGCGGCGAGCACGCGGACCTCGTACGAGCCGGCGGGGAGCGGCAGATCGGGGCCGCCCCAGCGCGCGGCCCGCAGCGGCAGCACCGCCTTCCACGTCTTGCCCCGACCGCTCGGGGCCGCGCTCACACGCGCTCGCGGACCGACCAGTTCGACGGATGCCGGGCGCGGCCCCTCGCCGGAGAGCACGAGTGCCGCGCCTCCGTCGGTCGTGAAGCGCGCGTCGGTCATCGTGATCCCTTCGTCGGTCTGTCCTCGGCTGTCGATCCGGCCAGGATCGCACGGTACACCCTCGCGGCATTGCCGCCGTCGTCGTAGGCGTGGACGTGGGCGCTCAGCTCCCGCGCGCGCTCGATGCGACGATCCCGCTCGTCCCGGTCGCCGAGCACGGCGTCGAGCTGGCCGATCGCGGTCGCCCAGTCCGGTGCCGGGTCGTCGCCTGCGACGTCCGCATAGCGCCCGTAGAACCCGCGGCGCCGGGCGTAATCGGCCACATCGGGAGCGAGGAACACGACGGGAAGGGGTACGAGCGCGGCATCGAACACGAGGGAGGAGTAGTCCGTGACGAGCACATCCACGGCCGGCAGCATCGGTGTGACGTCGGCGACCGTGTCGCTCCCGAGCGCGCGCACCCGGTCCGTCGCGAACGGGGGCCGGTAGTCTCCGGCTCCGAGCGGGTGGGAGCGCACGAGGAGGGCGGCGTCGTGGCGCACCAGGAGATCGTGCAGCTCCTTCCACTCGTCCGCGGACGGGACCGCGGGATCGGCGGCGCCATCGCGCCAGGTGGGAGCGTAGAGCACGAGGCGCGTGTCCGTCTCGAACGGCCCGCAGGCACGATCGATGCCGGCACGGGCCGTCGAGCGCCGGGTCCTGGGCGTTCCCCGCGACAGCACGTCGACGCGCGGCTCGCCGGTGACGGGGACACTGGTGTCGGGAAGGGCGAACGCCGACTCGAGGCGTGCGCGGATCGCGTGCGAGGCCGCCGGCAGCACCCTGATCCGCCGCGTCGCCGCCCGGAACATCGCACCGAGCAGACGGCGGGCCAGCGGCGCGAGAGCCGAGCGCGCGATCGGACCCGGAAGCCGCAGCGTCTCGGGCGAGTCCAGCCCGATGCGCTTGAGCGGCACCCCGTGCCACAGCTGCACGACGAATGCGCCGGAGACGGCGTAGCGATTCACGTCGCCGAATCCATGGGTCACGACGATCACGCTCGCGCGTGCGGTGCGCCAGAGGCCTCGGAGCGACGACTTGTGCGCGGTGGGGATGCCGAGGGCTGCGGCATCCGTCGCCTCACGGGGCGATCCCACGAGCCAGACGGATCGCGGATGCTCGGCCGCCGCCACATGCCACAGGGCCAGTGCGCCGTCGCCGATGCCGGCGCCGCACCCGAACACCCACTCGTCGCGCGTACGGGGCACGAGGAGCGTCAGCATGCGCCCGGCTGCATACAGCGGGATCGACGCGAGCTTTCTCGCATTCCCCGCGCCGAATGAGAAGGACGCCACCCCGCGAGCCTATCGCGGGGTGGCGTCCGGGAAGCCGGTCGAGGACTACGGCTCGAGCGTTCCGAGGGTGACGTCGACCGTCTGGCTCTCGCCGTCGCGGACGAACGTGACCGTCGCCTCGCTGCCTGCGGCCGCGGCGCGGACCTGAGCCGTCAGGTCGACGGAATCGGTGACCGGGACGCCGTTGAAGGCGGTGACGATGTCGCCCTTCTGCAGCCCGGCTTCGGCGGCGGCGCCGCCGTCGACGGCCTCGTCGATGTAGGCGCCCGTCATGGTCGAGCCCTCGACGAGCGCGGCCGAGAGCACGTTCGCACCCAGCAGACCGTGGGTCGCCGCGCCGTCCGCGATGATCTCGTCGGTGATGCGCTGCACGATGTCGCTCGGGATCGAGAAGCCGACGCCGATGGAGCCCGACTGGCCCGAGGACCCGCCCGCGGTGGCGATGGCGACGTTGATGCCGATGAGCCGGCCCTCGGAGTCGACGAGCGCGCCGCCGGAGTTGCCGGGGTTGATCGCAGCGTCGGTCTGGATGACCGCGATCTTGATCGACTCGGTGGCCTGCGTGGGCGCCTGCTCCTGGCCGTAGTCGAACAGGAACGGCGGGGCCTGGGTGTCGCCCTCGCCCTGATCGCCCTGGTCGCCTTCGCCCGAGTCCGCGTCACCCGAGTCGGGGGCGGCCGACGAGGCGATCTCGATCGAACGGTTGAGCGCGCTCACGATTCCCGTGGTCACGGTGTTGGCGAGACCGAGCGGTGCGCCCACCGCGATCGTCGCGTCGCCGACGTTCAGCTCGGACGAGTCCGCGAACTCGATCGGGGTGAGGTCGGTCGCATCCTGCAGCTTGATGACCGCGAGGTCGTACGTGGGGTCGGTGCCCACGACCTCGGCGTCGAACACGCGGCCGTCCGAGGTGGTGACGCGGATGGCCGCATCGCCGGCTGCGCCGTCGAGGGTCACCACGTGCGTGTTCGTGACGACGTAGCCGTCCTCGGTGAGCACGGCGCCGGAGCCGGTGCCGCTGCCGCTGGAGCTCGTCGCCTCGATCGTGACGACGCTCGGGAGGACCTTGGCGGCGATGGCGGTCGTCTGGTTCACGGACTCGGTGTCGTTGACCGTGACGGTCGCGGGACCGGCCGCGGGCACGGTGCCCACCGGGGAGAACAGGTTGACGCCGGCGTAGGCGCCGCCGAGGCCGGCCGCACCGCTGACGATCGCGGCGGCCACGATGAGGCCGACGACCTTGCCGGTGCCGGACTTCTTCGACGCGGTCCGCGTGGCGCCCGTCGCAGGGGCCTGGCCGAGCGGGGTGGTCGTCTGGGTGTCGCCGGGGCGCACGCCGAAGGCGGCTCCCTGCGGCTGGCCCGCGTAGGACTGGGGGTACGCGGCCGGCTGGCCGGCATAGCCCTGCGGACGCGCATACGCCTGCTGGTGGGCCGGGTAGCCGGCGGGGGGCGTCGGCTGGGAGGGCGCCTGCGGCTGTGCGGCCTGCCACGCGGGGGTGGTCGGCGCCGGCGGGGCCGCTGCCGGCGTGGCCGCGGGGGCGGTCTGCGGGGCGGCGGGAGCCTGCTCCGCGGTCGGGGGCGCGACATCGGGCGTGCCCGCTGCGGTCGCGTCCGTGGGAATGCTGTCTGCCGGGCCGGTGCCCTGGATGTCGCTCATGATTGCTCCTTCTGCCGAACACTCACCACATTGCCCACCGATGCTGTGCGTTTCTTATGCCAACCATGGGACTCGTCTATGCAATGCACCTGAGGAGGGCGAGTACCGTGAGTCCGATGCGACAGATCCCCGGAGCATGGCACCGCACGGCGGCGGGTGCCGGACTCGTCGGTTCCGACGGGTCGATCCACCCCACCATCTTCGCCGAGATGTCGGCCCTGGCGGCCGAAACCGGCGCGATCAATCTCGGGCAGGGCTTTCCCGACGAGGACGGACCGCCAGAGGTCCTCGAGGCGGCACGCGAGGCGATCGCGCGCGGGGCGAACCAGTACCCGCCGGGGCGCGGCATCCCGGACCTCCTCTCGGCTGTTGCGGAGCACCAGGAGCGCTTCTACGGCGTCCGCCTCGATCCGGCCCGCGAGGTGCTCGTGACCGCCGGGGCGACGGAGGCCCTCGCCGCGACGCTCCTGGCGCTCATCGACGGACCGGATGACGAGGTCGTCGTCTTCGAGCCCTTTTACGACTCCTACGCCGCCGTCGTGGCCCTCGCGGGTGCCCGGCTCGTGACGGTGCCACTGCGCTGGCCCGACTTCCAGCCCGACCTCGAGGAGCTGGCCCGCGCCGTCGGCGACCGCACCCGGGTGATCCTCGTGAACGATCCGCACAACCCGACCGGCGCGGTGTTCACCTCGGAGGTGCGCGAGGAGGTGGTGCGTCTGGCGGACCGCCACGACGCGATCATCGTGACCGACGAGGTCTACGAGCACCTGACGTTCGACGAGCCGCACGTGCCCATCGCCACGCTTCCCGGCGCCGCCGAGCGCACGCTGACGATCTCGTCCGGCGGAAAGACGTTCTCGACCACGGGCTGGAAGATCGGCTGGGTGACCGGGCCCGCGGAGCTCGTCTCGGCCGTCCTCGCCGTCAAGCAGTTCCTGACGTACGTGAACGGCAGCGCGTTCCAGCCGGCGATCGCGACGGGTCTGCGCCTGGGCGACGGCTTCTTCCTCGGCGTCGCCGACGCGCTGCGCGCGAAGCGCGACCTTCTGGGCACCGGCCTCCGCGCCGCGGGCTTCGAGGTGTCCGTGCCCGCCGGCTCGTACTTCACGGTCGCCGACGCCCGGGCTCTGGGGGCGACGGATGCCGCGGCCTTCTGTCGCGAGCTCCCCGGGCGTGCCGGGGTCGTGGCGATCCCGCTCACAGCGTTCACGACCGCCGAGCGGCGGAGCGAGTACGCCACGCTCGTGCGGTTCGCGGCCTGCAAGCGGGTCGATGTGCTCCGGGAGGCGGCATCCCGGCTCGCCGACGCCCACTGACCGCGGCGCGGCTCAGGAGGTGCGGGGAACCACGCCGAAGCGCCGCAGCCGCAGCGAGGGATTGACGCGCCGCACGCGTTCCACCGCCGCCGGATCGAGGTGCGCGACGGCGACGTCGGTCGCCGTGCCGACGGCCGCGAGCTCGACGCCCTGCGGATCGACGATCATCGAGTTCCCGACGCCGAGCGGCGGCGGATGGTCGGCGGCCGCGATGAACACGGTGTTCTCGATCGCGCGCGCGTGCACGAGCGTGCGCCAGTGGTGCTCCTTGAGCGGTCCGCGCACCCACTCCGCCGGCACGACGAACACCTCCGCCCCGGCATCGGCGAGCACGCGCCCGACCTCGGGGAATCGCAGGTCGTAGCACGTCATGAGGCCGAACCTCAGGCCGCCGAGTTCGAACGTCTCCGGCTCCGAGATCTCGCCGGGCTCGACCCAGTCCGACTCGCGCTGCCCGAACGCGTCGTAGAGGTGGAGCTTGCGATAGCTCGCGAGAAGCCCGGAGTCGTCGACGGCCACGACGGTGTTGCGCACGCGGCGCTCGTCGGCGGCCCGCTCGAGCAGTCCCGCCACGATGTGCACCCCGTGCCGGCCCGCGAGCTCCACGAGGGCCGCGACGAACGGTCCGTCGACGGGCTGGGCGTGCTCGGGCAGCGAGGAGTCGAAGGGGTCGACGAAGTAGCTCGAGTACTCCGGGAAGACGACGAGCCGCGCGCCGCGGGCGGATGCCGCCGCCGTGAGCTGCGCGATGACGTCGAGGTTCGCCGCGGTGTCGGCCGTCGGGGCGAACTGGGCGACCGCGATGCCGAAGGCGTCGGCGGTCGTCATCTCTGGTCCTTGCCGCGCGCCCGGACGCGGATGATCGCCGGCACGATGAGCCACAGCACGATGATCAGCGCGGTGAGCGACCACAGCGCCCACCACGCCGCCGCGTCTCCGACGACCACGTCGAAGACGAACGCCACGACCCCGACGACCAGGACCGAGACGGTGAAGAGAGCAGTGATGAGCGCGACGTGGCCGTACGCGACCACCTCGGCCTTCGCCCGCTGCTGGAAGAGCACGCGGTGCAGTGACACCGGCGCCAGGGCGATGATGGCGCTGAGGGCCGAGATGACCACGAGACTCAGGTAGATCGTGCGCTGCCCGTCCGTGAGGTCGGCGAACGCCGGCTGGAAGGCCAGCGCGAGCAGGAAGCCCGTCAGAATCTGAGTGCCCGTCTGCAGCACGCGCAGTTCCTGCAGCACCTCGATCCAGTTGCGGTCGGCGCGTTCCGTCGGAGTCTCGTCGCGACCGTCGTCGCGATCGTCCTGGCGATCTTCCTGTGAATGAGTCTCGCGGGCGGTCGACATGCACTCATCCTCGCCCGGCGAGGGCGTGCGCGGCAAGGAAGGCGGCCTCGCGTCGCGACCCCTCAGAATGCGTGCTAGGCTAAGTTCTCGTGCCGCGGGGTGGAGCAGCTCGGTAGCTCGCTGGGCTCATAACCCAGAGGTCGCAGGTTCAAATCCTGTCCCCGCAACAGAAACGAAGAAGGGCCTCCCGTCAGGGGGGCCCTTCTTCTTTGCGTCAATGCCCGTCGAGCACGTCTCCGAGCTCACTCAGAAACCGCGTGATCACGCGGAGTTCGGCGTCGGTGTAGCGCACCGCGACGCCGCGCATGGACTGCAGCCGCTCGCCGAAGTGTCGGAAGAAGGAGCGCCGCGACTCGTCGGTCAGCACGATGATGCGCGCCCTGCCGTCGCTGGGGTGCGGGCGCCTCTCGACGTGGCCCGACCTCGTGAGGCGGTCGAGCAGCTTCGTCGTGGATGCGGTGGAGATCTGCAGGTGCTCGGCCACGTCGTGCGGGCTGACTGTCTGGCCCCGCTGCTCGCGCATGATCAGCATGCGCAGAGCGGAGAGGTCGGAGGCGTTCATCTCCATGTCGCCCTTCATGCCACCGTGCATGCGGTCCATGGTGTCGCTGAAAGCACGCACGGCTTGCAGCACCTGCAGGACGGCCTCGTCGTGCGGCGTCTGCGGCGACCATGGCTGGTGCATTGTGGACACTCCCTCTGTCCCCTTGTATCATCGGAAAACCGATATCGCTAGCTAAACTAGCAAAATGAGAGGATCTCAGATGACTGACGCAGACCACGTGGTCCTCCTCGACGATGAGGGTCGCGCGATCGGCACCGCCCCGAAGAGCAGCGTCCACGGTCTGGACACCGCGCTGCACCTCGCTTTCTCGTGCCACGTGGTCAATGAGCACGGACAGGTCCTCGTCACGCGCCGCGCCCTCGACAAGAAGACGTGGCCCGGCGTGTGGAGCAACTCGTTCTGCGGGCACCCCAAGCCGGCCGAGCCCGTGATCACGGCACTGCACCGCCGCGCCGAGTTCGAGCTCGGCCTCGCGCTGACCGAGGTCGAGCTGGCCCTCCCCCTCTTCCGCTACCGTGCCGTCGACGCGAACGGCATCGTGGAGCACGAGGTGTGCCCGGTGTACACCGCGTTCACCGTGGACGAGCCGGTGCTCAATCCGCTCGAGGTCGTCGATGCCCGGTGGGTCGATCCCGGCGAGCTCGCGGCCTCGCTGCAGACCACGCCCTGGGCCTTCAGCCCCTGGCTCGTCCTGCAGGCCGAGCAGCTGCACATGTTCGACGTCGTCTCGCAACGCCGACGGGCATCGTGATCGTCCTTCCCGTGCACGCCGGCATCGACGCGGCGATCGACACCTCGGTCGCTCGCGTCGTGTCGCGTGCGGGCGAGCTCGGGCAGGGATTCGGGGCCCTGGCCGACGCGCTGGCGCGCGCCACGCGCGGCGGAAAGCGGTTCCGGCCGGCACTCGTCGCCGCCTCGTTCGAGTCGTTCGGCGGCGACGCCACCTCGACGCCCGGTCTCTATCCCGTCGCGGCGGCCTTCGAGCTCCTCCACACGGCCTTCGTCGTCCACGACGACGTGATCGATCACGACACCGAGCGCCGGGGCATCCCGAACGTCGCCGGCGAATTCCGCGAGCGCGCCAGGGCTCAGGGCGCGGACGCCGCGGGATCCGCGCTGCTCGGCGATGCCGCCGGAATCCTCGCGGGAGACCTCCTGCTCCACGAGGCCCTCCGTCTCGTGGCCTTCGCCGACGTCGATCCGGTGGCGCGTGAACGGCTCTACGCCCTCGTCGACGACGCCGTCTACGTCTCGGCGGCGGGCGAGCTCGCCGATGTGGAGAACAGCGTCGTCGCGGGCCGGGCGACCGCGGAGGACGCCCTCGACGCGGCGTTCAACAAGACGGCCGTGTACTCGTTCCGCGCCCCGCTGCAGGCCGGCGCGGTCTTGGCCGCGGCTCCCGACGAGGCGATGCGGGTGCTGGAGTTCGCCGGCGGACGCCTGGGGCTCGCGTTCCAGCTGATCGACGACCTCATCGGGGCGTTCGGCTCGTCCGAGCAGGCGGGCCGCGAGAGCGGCGGCGACCTGCGCGAGTCCAAGCGCACGCCGCTGGTCGCCCTGGCCCAGCAGACGCCGTCGTGGGCCCGCGTGAACGAGGCGCTCGGCATGGCGCACACGGGCCCGATCGCCGTGCGCGAGGCCCAGGTCGCGCTGCACGAGAGCGGGGCGCCGGTGCGGCTGCGCCGCTTCATCGACCAGACGCTCGACGAGGTCCGCACGGCGTCGCTCGAGCCGTCGCTCACGCCGGCGGCCGGACGGCTGCTGCGCGACATCTCGGACGGCCTGGAGAGGCGCATCCCGTGAGCCGGCGATCCCGTCGCGAGGAGCCGACCGGCCTCGATCTCTACGACAGGACGGCGCAGGATGCCGCGGCCACCGTCATCGCGCGCTATTCCACCTCGTTCAACCTGGCCTGCCGGCTGCTGGGACCGAGACCCCGACCCCACGTGCGCAACGTGTACGCCCTCGTGCGGGTGGCGGATGAGATCGTCGACGGCCCTGCCGCGGCCGCCGGGCTGTCCCCCGAGGCTGCCGGCCGCGTGCTGGACGACCTCGAGGCCGACACCCTGGCCGCCGTCGAGCGGGGGTTCAGCGCCAACCTCGTCGTCCACGCGTTCGCCCGCACCGCCCGCGAGTGCGGCATCGGCGAGGCGCTGGTCCGCCCCTTCTTCACGTCGATGCGCACCGACCTGTCCACGACCCGCCACGACGACTCATCCCACGACGAGTACGTCTTCGGCTCGGCGGAAGTGGTCGGCCTCATGTGCCTCCAGGTCTTCGTGAACGCGGGGGCGCCGCATCCGCTCACGCCCTCGCCCGAGCTCGTCGACGGCGCCCGTCGGCTGGGGGCGGCGTTCCAGGACGTCAACTTCCTCCGCGACCTCGAGCACGACGCGTCGGCGCTCGGGCGCGACTATCTCGGGCTAGGCTCGGGCGCCGTGACCCGTGACGCCGTGCTCGACCGCATCGACGCCGACCTGGCCGCGGCGGCCGCCGTCGTGCCGCAGCTCCCGGCAGACTGCCGACGCGCGGTGACCGCCGCGCACGACCTGTTCGCCGAGCTCTCACGGCGGCTGCGGGCGTCTCCCGGCTCGACCGAGCGGGTGCGCGTTCCCGACGCCGTGAAGGCGCGTCTCGCCGCCCGCGCGTGGCTCGGCTTCTCTCCGCGGGATGTGCGCGCATGAGCGCCGCGACCCCGCGCACGCCCGGACGGGCGATCGTCGTCGGCGGCGGCATCGCCGGCCTCGCCACCGCGGCGCTCCTGGGCACCGAGGGCTGGTCGGTCACGGTGCTCGAGTCGCGCGACGAGCTCGGCGGCCGGGCGGGGACATGGGACCAGGACGGCTTCCGCTTCGACACCGGGCCGAGCTGGTACCTCATGCCCGAGGTGTTCGACCACTTCTTCCGACTGCTCGGCACGACCGCCGAACGCGAGCTCGACCTCGTGCCGCTCGATCCCGCGTACCGCGTGTACTCTGACCCGCGCTCGGGCCTCGCGCCCCTCGACGTGCGATCCGGCCGGGACGCCGCCACCGCGCTCTTCGAGAGCGTCGAGCCCGGTGCGGGCGCCAAGCTGTCCGCCTACCTCGACTCGGCCGGCGACGCGTACGAGCTCGCCGTGACGCGCTTCCTCTACGACACCTACGAGACGACGGCGGGACTGCGCGACCCCGCACTCCTCCGGCGGGTGCCGCAGCTCGCACCGCTGCTCACGCGCAGCCTCGCCTCCCACGTCGAGCGGCGCTTCGGCGACCCCCGGCTGCGTCAGATCCTCGGCTACCCTGCGGTGTTCCTCGGCGGATCGCCTTACGGCGTGCCCAGCCTCTACCATCTGATGAGCCACCTCGACCTCGACGAGGGCGTGCTCTATCCCCGCGGCGGGTTCACCGAGATCATCCGGGCGATCGAACGGCTGGCCACGGCATCGGGCGCCGTCATCGAGACCGGAGCCCGCGTCGTCGGCATCGACACCGAAGGGGCCACCGCCACCGGCGTGACGCTCGCCGACGGCCGACGCATCGCGGCTGATCTCGTCGTGTCCACCGCCGACCTCCACCACACCGAGACCGCGCTCGTCGCGCCGGAGCTGCAGAGCTATCCGGAGTCGTGGTGGGCGAAGAAGGAGCCGAGCCCCGGAGCGCTGCTGGTCCTTCTCGGTGTCAAGGGCTCGCTCCCCGAGCTGGCGCACCACACGCTGCTGTTCACCGAGGACTGGCGCACCAACTTCGACGACATCTTCGGCGCCCGCCCGCGCATCCCCACTCCCGCGTCGCTGTACGTGTGCCGTCCGAGTGCCACCGACGCCACCGTCGCGCCGGACGGGCACGAGAACCTCTTCGTCCTGGTCCCCGTGCCCGCCGATCCGGCGCTCGGACGCGGGGGCGTCGACGGCGACGGCGACACCTCGATCGAGATCGCCGCGGACCGCGTGATCGCGCAGCTGTCGTCGTGGTGCGGCATTCCCGACCTCGCCGAACGCGTCGTCGTGCGGCGCACGATCGCGCCGGGTGACTTCGCCGCCGATCTCAACGCCTGGCGCGGCAACGCCCTGGGCCTCGCCCACACGCTGGGGCAGAGTGCGATGTTCCGCCCGCGCAACGCGTCCCGCAAGGTCGACGGGCTCGCGTACGCGGGGGGATCCGCCCTTCCGGGCATCGGCCTGCCGATGTGCCTCATCTCGGCCGAGCTCGTCGTCAAGCGCCTGCGCGGCGACCGCTCCCCCGGTCCGATCGCCGAGCCCGCGAGGGTGTGACGTGCCCGGACTGTACCTCGCCGCGATCATCGTCTCGGCGGCCGGTGTGGCGCTGCTCGACCGGCGCTTCCGTCTCGCCGCCTGGGACTCGCCGGGGCGCACCGCGGCAGCGGTGGGCATCGGGACGGCGTTCTTCCTGCTCTGGGACGCCGTGGGCATCGCCACCGGCGTCTTCGTGAAGGGCGACAGCGTCCTGCTCCTGGGCATCGATCTGGCGCCCGAGCTGCCCCTGGAGGAGCCCTTCTTCCTCGCTTTCCTCTGCTACCTCGCCCTCGTGCTGTGGGCGGGTGCTCGGCGCGCGCTGTCACGGCGGGCGGGGACGGATGCCGCGAGCCCGCGGACGAGCGCGCGGGAGGGCGCGTGACCTACGCCCTCATCGTCCTGCCCTTCGCCGCGATCACGGTACTGGTGACCCTGACGACGCTCCGCCGACCTCACTTCGGACGACGGATGGCGGCGTCCGCCGTCGCGGCCCTCGTGCTCGTCCTGCTCACCGCCGTCTTCGACAACGTCATGATCGCAGCCGGGCTGTTCACGTACCCCGCCGAGCATCTGAGCGGGATCCGGGTCGGCCTGGCCCCGATCGAGGACTTCTCCTACGCGGTCTGCGCCGCCTTCCTGGTCCCCGCGGTGTTCAGCCTGCTGCCCGCGGGCCGGCGGCCCGTCGAGGCGGCATCATGACCGACGCGCCGCCGCTGCGGCCGGCCACGGTCGCCCGCCAGCTGTTCGTCGCCTCCCGACCCGTCAGCTGGATCAACACGGCGTATCCCTTCGCCGCCGCGTACCTGCTCACCACCCGCGAGATCGACGCGACCCTCGTGATCGGCACGCTGTTCTTCCTCGTCCCGTACAACCTCGCGATGTACGGCATCAACGACGTCTTCGACTACGAATCCGACCTTCGCAACCCTCGCAAGGGCGGGGCTCACGGCGCCGTCCTCGACCGCCGGCTGCACCGCATCACACTGTGGGCGGCGGCGCTGTCATGCCTGCCGTTCGTCGTGTACCTCGCGATCGTCGGTTCGCCGGCGTCGTGGGCCGTGCTCGCCGCCAGCCTGTTCTTCGTCGTCTTCTACAGCGCTCCGCCGCTGCGGCTGAAGGAGGTGCCGTTCGCGGACTCCGTCACGAGCAGCATCCACTTCTTCTCGCCCGCCGTGTACGGCCTCGTGCTGGCGGGCGCCGCATGGACGTGGCAGCTCGTCGCGGTCATCGTCGCGTTCGGGCTGTGGGGCGTCGCCTCGCACGCGTTCGGAGCCGTTCAGGATGTCGTGGCCGACCGTGCCGCCGGCATCTCCAGCATCGCCACCGCGCGGGGTGCGCGCTGGACCGTGCGGTTCGCTCTCGCCTGCTACGCGGCCTCCGGGCTCGTCATGCTGGCGACGACCTGGCCGGGGCCCCTGGCCGCCCTCGTCGCCATCCCGTACCTGGTGACGGTGTGGCCCTTCCGCCGTGTCACGGACGAGACCGCCGCCGACGCGACCCGCGGCTGGCGGCGCTTCCTGTGGCTCAACCAGCTCTCGGGCTTCCTGGTGACGCTCCTCCTGATCTGGTACTGGACGATCACCGCCTGACGGACGCCGAAGGGCCGGTCCCCGAGAGGACCGGCCCTTCGTCGTCCGTGCTTACTCCTGGATGCCGAGCGCGATGAGCTTCTCGACGGCGGCCGTCAGCCGCTCATCGGCCTCGGCGAACTTCGTCAGGTCGCCGGCCTGGAGCGCGGCATCCCGATCGAGCATCGCCTGCTGAGCGTCTTCGAGAGCCGCCTGGTACTCGTCGGAGGGGACCTCCGGCTGCTCCGGGTCGGTGGGCGACGGCGACGGCGTCGGACCCGGCGTGGGGTCGACGTCGTCATCACCCGCGTTCGCACCCGAGTCGCCGCCGAACAGGGCGTCCAGAGCCTCGTTCAGGGTGTCCTCGAACGCGATGTCGTTGCCGAACGAGACGAGCACCTTCTGCAGGGCCGGGAAGCTCGTCGCTCCGGACGACTGCACGAACACCGGCTGCACGTACAGCAGGCCGCCGCCCACGGGGAGCGTCAGCAGGTTGCCGTTGAGCACCTCGGACTGCCCCTGCTTGAGGAGGTTGATCTGGGACGACACGAACGGATCGGCGTCGAACGTGTTCTGCACCTGGCCGGGACCGGGCACCGTCGTCTCGGCGTCGATCTCCAGCATCCGCAGCTTGCCGTAGTCGGAGTTCTTCTTGCCCGCGTCGCTGCCGGCGTTGGAGTCGACGGCGAGATAGCCCATCAGCACGTTGCGGGCGTTGCCGCCGGTCGAGGACGGGATGAACGACGTGAACATCGAGTAGGTCGGCGACTCCTGTCCGGGCATCTGCATGGTCAGGTAGTACGGCGGCTGCAGCTGCGAGTCGGCCTGCGGGTCGTTCGGCGTCTGCCAGCGGTTGTCGCTCTGGTAGAACGAGCGGGCGTCGTCGACGTGGTAGACGCCGAGGACGGTGCGCTGCACCTTGAACAGGTCGGTCGGGTAGCGGACGTGCGACATGAGCTCGCCGGACATCTCGCTGATCGGCTTGAGCGTGGACGGGTAGACCTTCTGCCACGTCTGCAGCACCGGGTCCTCCTCGTCCCAGGCGTAGAGCGTGACCGAGCCGTCGTACGCGTCGACCGTCGCCTTGACCGAGTTGCGGATGTAGTTGATGTCGTCGAGCGCGAAGCGCGGCGCCGGGTTGCTCGAGTCGGAGATCGCCGAGGCGAGGCTCACGGTGGAGGAGTAGGGGTAGTTGGCGCTGAGCGTGTAGCCGTCGATGATCCACACCACGCGGCCGTCCACGACGCTCGGGTAGGGGTCGCTGTCGAGCGTCAGGTACGGCGCCGCCTTCTGCACGCGCTGCAGGGGGTTGCGGTCGTACAGGATCTGCGAGTCCTCGTTCACGTAGTCCGAGAACAGGATCTGCTCGGCCTGGAACTTGAGCGCGAAGATGAGGCGGTTGAAGACGCTGCCGAGGCTCGGCCCGCCGTCGCCCTCGAACGTCGTCTTCTTCTCGCTGCCACCCTCGCCGCCGGTCGGGTAGTCGAGCTCCACCGGCTCGGCCCCCTCGGGAGCGCCGACGATCGAGTACGTCGGCGAGGACTCGCCGAAGTACACGCGGGGCTGGAAGTTCTCCTCGTCCGACAGGAAGCCGGCCGCCGGGATGCCGCGCTCGAGGAAGACGGGGTCGCCGTCGCCCGTGCGGTCGTTGCCCTTCGCGGCGACGAGTCCGTAGCCGTGGGTGTACACGACCGCGGTGTTCTGCCAGTCGCCCGCCGCGCCGAGCTCGGAGAGATCCAGCTCACGCACCGAGACGACGGTGTCCTGCGAGACGCCGTCGATCTCGTAGCGGTCGACGTCCAGCGGGTCCTGGAACTGGTAGTACCCGCGGTACTGCTCGAGCTGGCGGACCGTCGGCGAGATGATCGCCGGGTCCATGATGCGGATCTGCGCCGTGGTGGCCGCATCCTCGCGCAGCTGCCCGGCCTCGGCGTCGGTCGCGGCCTGGAAGTCCTGCTTCTCGAGGCCGTCGACGCCGTAGGCCTCATGGGTCATGTCGACGTTGCGCTGGTAGTAGGGCTCCTCGAGCGAGAAGCGGTTCGGCTGCACCTGGAAGGTGTTGACGACCCACGGGTAGCCGACGCCGAGCACGATCGCCGAGACGACCAGGAGGGCGGTGGCGATGAGGGGATAGCGCCAGCGGCCGATGATCGCGGTGATGAAGAAGAGGACGGCCACCACGAGTGCCGCGAAGGCGAGGATCGTCTGCCCGGGGATGATCGCGTTGACGCCGGTGTAGCCGGGGCCGGTGATGCGGTCACCGGGCTCGACGAGCGTCTTGTACCGGTCGAGCCACAGGCTCGCCGCCTGCACGAGCAGGTACAGGCCGGCGATCACCGCGAGCTGGATGCGGGCGGACTTGGAGATGCGCAGCTCGCGCTGGCCGATCCGCACCGAGCCGTAGAGGTACGAGACCAGGGCCGTCACGAGCAGGCACACCAGCAGCACGGCCGACACGAAGCCGACCAGCGTGCTGTAGAAGGGCATCGCGAAGAGGTAGAACCCGGTGTCGAGGCCGAACTCCGGGTCGGTGGTCGTCGTGGCGACGCCGTTCAGCCACAGCCACGTCGTCTCCCACTGCGCCGAGGCGGCGAAGCCGGCGAAGAAGCCGAAGAACACCGGGATGCCCCACATCGCGAGCCGGCGCAGGGGCTCGACGACCTCCTGGTACCGGTCGAGCTGCGAGCTGAGCCGCGCGTACACCGGCCGGAGCCGATATGCGAGCTGGATGGCGAGCCACACCGGCACCGCCATGCCGAGGAATCCGATCACGAACATCACGACGCGTGCGAACCACTGCGTGAGGAGCACGGAGTCGAATCCGAGCTGGTCGTACCAGAGGAAGTCGGCGTAGAGGTTCGCGAACGCGAAGAAGGCCACCACGAGGGCGGCGATGATCGCGAGGGAGATCGCGATGATCCGGCGAGAGCGGGAGGGTGTGGCCGGGGTCGGCGCAGCGGTCGTGGTCACCGTTCCATCCTAGGCGCGTGGATCTGGGCGGCCGCCGAGTCCGCGCTGGGCGAAATCCCGGAGTATTCGCGCTCGGGCATGCGCCGGGCTCAGCTCGCGGTGCAGGTGGGCAGCGCGTCGAGGTCGCCGTCGTCGCGCACGGCCTCGAGCGCCGCGAGCGCATCGTCTAGCGTCGCCACCGAGAACACCCGCAGGCCGTCGGGCACGTGGCCCACGACCTCGTCGCAGTTGGCCTCCGGCGAGAGGAACCACTCGGCGCCGGCATCCTTCGCGCCCCACAGCTTCTGGCGGATCCCGCCGATGGGTCCGACCTCGCCCAATCCGGTGATCGTGCCGGTGCCGGCGACCTGATCGCCGCCGTTGAGCTCGCCGGGGGTGAGCGTGTCGATGATGCCCAGCGCGAACATCATGCCCGCGCTCGGGCCGCCGACGTTGTTCAGCTGGATCGTCACGTCGATCGGGAACTCGTAGTCCGCCATGAGGTTGACCCCCAGCAGCCACAGCGTCTCGCCGTCGACCTCGGTCTCCTTCGGCGTGATCGAGACCGTCTGCTCCTCGCCGTCGCGCTCGATGAGCAGCTCGACGGGGGCGCCCTCGCCCGCGTTGACGATCTTGCGCAGCGCCTCGACGTCGGCCAGCGGCGTCCCGTTCGCCTCCAGGACGATGTCGTCGTCCTGGAGCACGCCTTCGGCCGCGGAGCCCTCGAGGATCGAATGCACCGCGATCTGCGCGCCGACGTCGTAGCCGAGCTCGGTCAGGGCAGCCGCGGTCGCCTCCTGCTGCGAGTCGACCATCATGGCCGCGCTCTCGGTGTTGCGCTCCTCGGTGGTCGTGCCCTCGGGGAAGACCGCCTCGATCGGCAGCACGGCCTTGCTGGGGTCGAACCACGCCAGCGCCAGTTCGAACCACGACGGCGTGCGCTCGCGGTTGCCCACCACCTGCACCGTGAGCAGGTCGAGCGCGCCTTCGGTCGGGAAGGTCTCCGCTCCCTCGACGGAGATGAGCGGCACCTGGTCCCCCTCGGCGGAGGTCGCCGTGCCGAGGGTGTTGTACACGGGGCCCGGACGCTGGATCACGTACGACGTCGGCAGGAACGTGATGATCAGCAGCACCAGCAGGGCGACGGCCAGCGCCCAGATGCCCACCAGCGCTCCACGGGACATGCGTCGCTGTGGAGCGGGCGTGATCGTGACGTTCTCGTCGAACAGGGTCACGCGGGACCTCTCTCTGCCTGGTCGTTCGCGACCGGCGTAAGGTTTCGGGACTCTGCCGGAGAGTGCGATGGATGCTGGGTCTAGCGTAGAACCCGACGTCATGAACCGGCTGAAAGGCGGCTGAAGTGGCAGACGACGATCGCACTCCCGAAGAGGAGTTCCAGGAGCTGATCCGCCAGCTGTTCGGCGGCGGCGCGGGCGAGCTCGATCCCGAGCAGCTCTCCCGGCTGGCGGGCATGAACATCGACCCCGCCATGATGCAGACGGTGATGCAGCACCTGCAGGGCGCCTTCGCGGGCGGGCCAGACGCGGGGATCTCGTGGGACCTCGCCCAGCGGCAGGCCCTGCACATCGCGAACCAGGACGGCCTGGGGGTGACGACCGGGCAGCGGACGGACCTTGATCAGGCGTTCGGGCTCGCGACGCTGTGGCTGAGCGAGGCGACGACCATCTCCGACCTCCCGACGCCCCCGAAGACGCTGACCCGCGGCGGCTGGGTGGAGGCGACGCTGCCGGTGTGGCAGCAGCTCGCCGAGCCCGTGGCCACGAGCATCGCCGACGCGTTGACAGCCGCCCTCAGCGAGCAGGCACCCGAAGACATGCAGGGGCTCGTCGCCGGCGCCGGGCGTCTGATGCGCACCGTCGGCGGATCGCTCTTCGCGTCGCAGCTCGGCCAGGTCGTGGGCAACCTGTCGAAGGAGGTCGTCAGCGGCGGCGACGTGGGCATCCCGATCATGCCCGACGGCGAGGCGGCGATCCTCCCCCAGAACTTCGCCGATTTCGGCCGTGACCTCGAAGTGCCCGAGGATCAGCTGGCGCTCTACGTGGCGACCCGCGAGCTCGCCCACGCCCGGCTCTTCCGGCACGCCCGCTGGCTGCGCCTCCACGTGATCTCGCAGATCACCGACTTCGCCCGGGGCGTGCACGTCGACACCGACGCGCTCGAAGACCTGGCGTCGCGCTTCGACCCGTCCGAGCCCGACGAGCTGCGGCGCGCGCTCGAGAGCGGCGCCCTGCTGCCTGCACGCTCCGAGGCGCAGAACGCGGCGCTCGCGCGGCTGGAGAACCTCCTGGCGACCATCGAAGGATGGGTCGAGGTGGTCACCGAGCAGGCGACCTCCCGGCTCCCCGCGGCCGATCGCATCGCCGAGGCGGTGCGCCGTCGCCGTGCGGTGGGCGGCCCTGCGGAGCGTGCCCTCGGGTCGCTCGTGGGTCTGGAGCTCCGGCCGCGACGGATGCGCGAGGCCGCGGCGATGTGGCGAGCCGTGACGGATGCCGTGGGCCCGGCAGCCCGCGATGCGCTGTGGGACTACCCCGACCTCATGCCCGGTTCCGAGGACATCGACGATCCCGCGGCCCTCGTCGCGCGGCTCGAGGCACGCGCACGGGGTGAGGAGCCGGCGCCCGACGAGTTCGACGACGCGCTGGCGCGGCTGCTGGCGGGCGAGGTGCCGACGGCCGAGGGCGGCGCCGACACCGGCCAGGACGCCGGCGAGGCCAGTGCCGACGGCCCCGACGACCCGGACGACCCGGACGACTCGAGCGCGCCGGGGGATCACCGCCCGGTCTAGCACCGCCTCCTCCACAGGTTCGCCGATCGCCGCGCGGCGCGCGCCGGACCTGTGGAAACGGCGGCCCGCGGGCTCGCTGCTCGCCAGGATCGGGTCATGCTCCGCATCGACCCCGCCCATCCCCCGCTGTGGCGGACGGCGACGACCCTGCAGTTCGGCGCCGATCCGGTGGTCGTCGTCGACGATCCGACGCCCTGGCAGCAGCGACTCGTGCGCGAGCTCGAGCGGGGCATGCCCGACGGCGCGGTCGTGCCGTTCGCCGAGGCCCTCGGCGCCCCGGCGGTAGCCGCGGAGCAGTTCGTCGGCCGCATCCGCCGGTCCCTCGCGACGACCTCGCCGGCGCCACGGGCGGTTCTCGTGCAGGCGTCGGGCGACGTGTCCGCAGCGGTCCTCGACACGGTCGTGAAGGCCCTGGCCGCGACGGGCTGCGACGTCGCCGAGGCGCACCCGTTCGATCCGCCCGGTCACGCGATGACGGATGCCGCGGTCGTCGTGGTCGCGCACCACCTGGTCGCACCGGTGTTCGCCGCGGCGCTCATGGCCGACGACCGGCCGCACCTTCCCCTCGTGCTCACCGGCACGGGCGCCGAGGTCGGACCGTATGTCATGCCGGGCGTCACCGCATGCCTGTCGTGCCTGGTCGCGCGGCGGCGGGAGGCCGACGCGACCTGGCCGACGATCGCCGCTCAGCTGCTCGGACGGACGCCGGGCGAGATCGATCCCTCGGTCGTCTGGGAGGCCGGCATCGTCGCCGGGCGACTGCTCAGCGAGATCGAGCGCCACCCGCTGCGGACTCGGACGCGCTCTCTGACGCTGCGCGCCGGTTCGCTCCACCGGAGCGCGCAGAGGCACCGACCGCACGCAGAGTGCCGTTGCCGATCTCTCGGAGGAAGCGCGACGGCTGCCGCTCCCGTACTCCTCGAGCCCACGACACCGACAGCGTTCGCGCGGCCCGCGTGATCCCCACGTAGGCCAGGCGACGTTCCTCGTCGATGTGCTCGAACGTCGTGGCATACGAGATCGGCAGCAGGCCCTCGGCGAGGCCGACGAGATGGACGTGGTCCCACTCCAGGCCCTTCGCGGCATGGATGGTCGCCAGCGTGACCGTCCGCAGCGCGGGCTCGTCATGAGATTTGGCGCGGGTGGTGAGCTCGTCGGTGAACTGCCGCAGCGTGGTTCCCGGCGGCGCCTCCTCGGCGAGCCGGAGCAGCGCGGCCCGGAGCTCCCACGCGTCGCGCAGCGCTCCCCCGGCCTCCGGCGGCTCGTCGGTCAGGCCGAGCGAGCGCAGCACGTCGCGCACGGTCTCGACGAAGCCGCTCTCGATGGGGGCCACCGAAGCGCCGCGGAGCGCCATGATGCCCTGCCGCACCTCGGGCAGATCGAAGAACCGGCGTCCGCCGAGGACGGTGGAGGCGATGCCCGCGTCGGCAAGGGCCCGCACGAGCTCGGCCGACTGCGCGTGGGCGCGGTAGAGGACGGCGATGCGCCGAGGGTCGATCCCCGAGGCGATCTGACCGGCGATGCGCACCGCGACGCCGCGCGCCTCGTCGGCATCGTCGCCGAAGGCCGAGACCGTCGGCAGTTCTCCGGCCGAGGCCCGATGGGACGCCGCCACGAGGTGCAGCGCGCCGGGCCGATCGCGCATCAGCTCGTTGGCCACGTTCAGGATCGCGGCATCCGATCGGTAGTTGGTCTCGAGGCGCACGACGCGGGCGTCCTCATGCCGGCCGGCGAACTCGAGCAGGAACCGGGCGTCGGCGCCCGCGAAGGAGTAGATGGTCTGGCTGGCGTCGCCCACCACGCAGATGTCGCGCCGGTCGCCGAGCCAGAGATCGAGGAGCCGCTGCTGGAGCGGCGACACGTCCTGGAACTCATCGACGGTGAAGTGGCGGTACTGCTCGTGCACGGCGCGCGCGATGTGGGGCTCCGCCTCGAGCATCCCGGCGCACGCGAGCAGGACGTCCTCGAAGTCGAGCTGACGCCGCTCATCCTTGAGCTTCTCGTACGCGCGCTGGAGGGCGACGACGCGATCCACCGGGAGACGCCCGATGCCGTTGGGCCGG
The DNA here is from genome assembly GCF_034045255.1 of Microbacterium sp. CFBP9034. Taxonomy (NCBI): domain Bacteria; kingdom Bacillati; phylum Actinomycetota; class Actinomycetes; order Micrococcales; family Microbacteriaceae; genus Microbacterium; species Microbacterium sp. CFBP9034. Next base: position 1,648,489 of record NZ_JAXCWC010000001.1, on the reverse strand, counting down.
GCGGCGGCGTACGCCTCGATGCTGAGCATCGAGACCTTGCGCCACTCGATGCCGCTCGCCACGTCGCGCAGCGTCGCAGTGTCGGGCCGGATGCCGATGCTGTCGGCCGCATGGGCGAGGAGCTTGACCTTGTTGTCGACGATGCCGGGCGCGGTGTCGCCGGCGAGCGTCGGCCAGAAGTAGTTGAGCTGGGCGAGCGCCGCGGCGTGGAAGGTCCGCGCCGAGACGCCTTCGACGCCGAGGGCCCGCAGCCGTCCGCGCATCTCGCCGGCCGCCTTGGCGGTGAAGGTGACCGCCATGACGCGGCCCGGGGAGTAGGCGCCGGTGTCGACGCCGTGGGCGATGCGGTGCGTGATCACGCGCGTCTTGCCGGTGCCCGCGCCGGCGAGCACGGCCACCGGCCCGCGCAGCGCCGTGACCGCCTCGAGCTGGTGCTCGTCGAGGCCGCCGAGGACCCGACCGCTCATGGCGTCCTCGCATGCCAGTCGGCGATCAGCCGGTGCGCGATCGAGGCGGGCCCGGGGAGGGTCAGGTCGCCCTCACCCGCGAGGCCGGCCCCGATCTCGGCCCGTGTGAACCACCGCACGGCGACGATCTCGTCGCCGTCGGCCCGCGCGGCGTCGTCGCGCACCGCTGTCGCGAGGAACCCGAGCATGAGCGAGCGCGGGTACGGCCAGGCCTGCGAGCCGTGGTAGGCCAGCTGCGACACCTCGATGCCGGACTCCTCGGCGATCTCGCGCCGGACGGCGGCCTCGAGCGACTCGCCGGCCTCGACGAAGCCGGCGAAGCACGAGAAGCGGTTCGCGCCCCAGAGCGCGTTCGACCCGAGAAGCAGGAGGTCGGGATCGGTCGCGCTGGTGATCGCGACGATGACGGCAGGATCCGTCCGGGGGAAGTGCTGACGCCCGCAGGACGGGCACCGGCGGGACCAGCCGGCGTCGCCGACGACGGTGCGCGCACCGCAGGCCGGGCAGAAGGGCGCGTCGATCAGCCACCGGCCGAGGCTGAGCGCCTCGACGAACGCCGCGGCGTCGACGTCGTCCAGCGCACCCCCCACGGCGCGCAGGCCGGCCCAACCCGAGGGCGCCGGGAAGAGCTCGTGGTCGGCTGCCTCGAAGACGGCCGCCAGCAGCGCCGCACCGGCGTCGTCGCGACCGAGGAACGCCCATTCGCCGCCCTCGGGGACGGCCGCCGCGGGAGTCCACTGCAGCCGGGCGGGTGCGGCGAGGGGCGCGCTGTCGCCGGCGAGCACGAGCACGCGGGTCGAGGCATCCGCCCTCGACGTCGCGATCAGGTCCGGGGTGGCGCGCTCGTCGGCGGCGCGGTCCACGGCGGCGCCGGCGAGCGGCGGAAGCCGGGTGCTGTCGGGCGCCGTCATCGAGGATCTCCACTTGTTCGATCGGCCGCTCACCGCCAGCAGCGTGCTCGACGAGCAGGGCGTGGCGCGGGGGTGGACGAGCGCGTCCGACCTACCCTGGGCACATGGCACGCTCACCCTTCACTCTAGCCGCGTCGGTGACATCGGCTCTGCCCCGGGTCGGGGTCGTCGGGGTCGGTGCGCTGACCGAAGGCGCGAGCGGGCGCTACGACTCAGCCGTCGCCGATCTCGATGACGGCCGCCGCGTGGTGGTGCGCGTTCCCGCCGACTCCTCCGCCGTCCCCGAGCTCGCCGCGGAGGTGCGGGCGCTGCGCGCGCTGACGCCCGGAGTCCGGGGCCTGCTGCCCTTCCGCGCGCCCGAGCTCCTCGGCGAGGCCGGCCTCGGGGGCGCCCCCGCCGTCGTGGTCGACTTCCTCCCCGGCTATCGCGTCGACGCGGCCCACCTGCCGCCCGGTCGGGGCGCAGCCACCTCGCTCGGTGCCGCGCTCGCAGCTCTCCACGCGCTTCCGCTGTCCGTCGTCCGCACGGAGGGGCTCCCGGTGCGGACCCCGCAGCAGGTGCGGACCGACGCCTCGCGCCTGGTCGACCGCGCCGAGGCCACCCGACGCCTCCCGGACGCCCTGGCCCTGCGTTGGCGGCGCGCTCTCGAGGCCGACGAGCTGTGGCGCTTCGAGTCCGCCGTCGTGCTCGGCGGCGCAGGGGCCGCATCGTTCCTGTTCGAAGACGTCGACGGCGTTCCGGAGGTGACGGGCCTCCTCGAGTGGCACGGCCTCTCGGTCGGCGATCCCGCAACAGACCTCCAGTGGCTCGCCTCTGCTCCGGCGGCCGCCGACGACGTCTACGCCGCCTACGTCGTCCACAGCGGGCGCGCACCCGACGGCCGGGCCCGCGAGCGCGGGCGCCTGTACGCCGAGCTCGAATTCGCCTCCTGGCTCGTCCACGGTCACGAGACCGGCCGCTCCGACGTGATCGACGACGCAGTGGGCCTGCTCGAGACGCTCGCGGTCGGCGTCGCCGGCGATGAGCTGGTGACGGATGCCGCGCTCGGCGTCGACGACGCGATCGCGCTGCTCGACCGGATGCCCGAGGCGTCGGCGGCGGTCATCGACACGTCGATGCAGACCGACGCCTACGACCCCGAGGAGCTGTCGCTCTGGGTCGCGACGGAGTCCGCGCGCGATGCGGCGGCGAACGAGGACACGGCACCGGTCGAGCCGCTGCTCGATGCCCACCCCGTCACCCCGCGACAGCCCGACGACCAGTCCACGTCCCCGATCACGCTCCCCCGCGCCGCCGAGCCCGAGCACGACTCCGAGCGGCACGGGGACGCGGTCGCCGAAGCCGAGCGGGCATCCGAGGCGGCGCTGCGGCGCTGGCTCGCGGAATAGCACGAGGTCAGCCCCGCAGGATGAGGTCTTCCGCCACGTAGTAGAGCGCCACGTCGATCTCGTCCAGCGGCACGCCGTGCTTGGCGTGGTAGGCCCGCCGGTACAGCTCGAGCTGCAGCATCCGCTCGTCCTTCTCGGCCGCAGTCCGCGGTGCGGCGCCGGTCTTCCAGTCGACGATCTCGATGCGCCCGCCGCGGTCGTCGCGTCGGTACACCGCATCGAGCTTGCAGATGACGACATGCGGACGGCCGTCGAGGTCGGTCGCGGTGAAGTCGATCTCGGTCTCGACCTCGAGCGGCCGGAGCGGGGCCCACTCCGAGGCGAGGAACCGGGCCCGCAGTGCGTCGAGGGCGGCGGCGTCCTCGACCGACGACTCCGTGCCGGGCACCTCGTCGTCGCTCTCCCACAGCGCGTCGTCGATCGAGCCGCCGAGCCCTGGTGTCCCGGCGCGCTGCTCGACCCAGGCGTGGAACAGCGTGCCCAGGCGGGTCTGGCGGTAGGGGCGCTCGGGGAGCGGGCGGGCGATCGCGGCCACGGTGCCCGCGTAGTCGGAGACGAACTCCTTGTACCGCGAGGCGGCGATGCGCGTCGGGGCGGCCTGAACGGACGGGAGCCGTCGCGCGTCGCGCTCGGCGAGCAGGAGCGTCACGTCCTGCTCCGGCTCGGGCCGGGGTGCGGCCAGCGCCCGGGCCGCGACCGACGCGGCGTGCTCGATCGCCGGTCGCCGTGAGCCGAGGGGATCGATCGGCCACTGGAGCAGCCGCCGCTCCCCCAGGTAGGGATTCTCCCCCGGCTCGTCGGGCGGGAGCTCGTGCCCGAGCGCCTCGGCGATCTCGGCGTAGAAGGTGCTGCGCGCCCGTGGGCGCTTCGTCCCCGACCAGCTCGACCCCGTCAGCAGCAGGTGGTCGCGCGCCCGAGTCACCGCGACGTAGGCGAGCCGGCGGTCCTCCGCGAGCTGCCGCGCACGGTTGGCGGCTACGAAGTCGTCCAGGGCGGACTTCAGCTCCTGCTGCGTCTGGGCCGAGTGCCAGCCGAGCTCCGGCAGCCAGGCCGCGTCACCGCGGAACGAGGAGGGCAGCACGCCGAAGCCGAGCCAGCCCTTCGTGTCGCGCGGCGCACTGGGCAGCTCGTCCTTCACGAGCCGCACGACGGCCACGGCATCCCACTCGAGCCCCTTGGAGCCGTGGATCGTGAGGAGCTGCACGACGTCGTCCTCGGGCGGCTCCGTGCGCGGGGCGAACTCGTCGAGCTGCTCGGCGTGGTCGAGCCACGCGAGCAGGCTCGACAGCGACCCGGTCTCGTCGGCGGCGAGGAAGGCGTGCAGCTCGTCGACGAACGCCCGCAGCTGGGCCGACGCGATGCGCGCAGGTCCGCGCGCCTCGTTCGCCGCCAGCTCGACGTCGAGGCGGAGCTCGAGCTCGATGAGCCGCACGAGCTCGGGAATCGGCATCCCCACTGCCTGCCGGAGGCCTGCGAACACCCCTGCCGCATCCCGCAGTCGCTCGCGCGCCTCGGGCGTGAAGCCGGCGAGCCACCCGTGGTCGGGCGTGTGGCGCAGCACGAAGTCGAGTGCGTCCACGAGGGAGCCGCCGTCGTCGCCCGCGCCGGAGCGGATCTGCTCGACCACGTCGGGCGCGAGCGGATGCAGCGCCGCGTCGTGGCGGGCGATGCGCCGCGCCAGAGCCGCCAGCTCGCGCAGATCGGGCAGTCCGATCGACCACCGAGGGCCGGCGAGCAGTCGGATGAGCGCAGAGCCCGCGGTCGGGTCGCTCACCACGCGCAGCGCGCTGACCACGTCGACCACCTCGGGTGTGGAGAGCAGTCCGCCCAGACCCAGGATGCGATGAGGGATGCCGCGGCGGCCCAGGGCGTCGCCGAACCGGACCATGTGCTTCTTGCTGCGGAACAGGATCGCGCCGGTCGTCGCGAGTCCTGCCCGTCGCCGCTCGCCGCGGACGCGCCCGAACCACTCCGCGACGCGATCGGCCTCGGTGTCGAGGTCGGGCTCGAACGCGGACTCCACGAGACCGGCCGGGGCGCCGGGCCGCGCCCGAAGCTCCTGCACGGGCACCGCGGCCACGTCGGCGAGCGGGGAGAGCACCGCATTGGCCGCGGTGAGCACGGTCGCGCTGTTGCGCCAGCTCGTCAGCAGCGCATACTGCTCGCACTCCCCGTCCGGGGCGAACGCGGCAGGGAACCCGCCGAGGTTGCCGGCGCTCGCCCCGCGCCAGCCGTAGATCGCCTGGTGCGGATCGCCGACCGCCATGACCCCGGTCCCCGCGAACAGCGCCGCGAGCAGATCGGTCTGCACCACCGAGGTGTCCTGGTACTCGTCGAGGAGCACCACCCGATAGCGGTCGCGCAGCTCGTCGGCGACCGCCCCATGGCTCGCGACGACCGCGAGCGCCCCCGCGACCTGGTCGGAGAAGTCCATCACCCCGATCCGCAGCTTCTCCGCCGCGTACTCCCGCGCGAGGTCGGCGAGCAGAGACAGCGCGCCGACCTTCTCCTCGGCCTCGAGCACCTCGGCGTAGACCACCGTCCGGGCGTTCGTGGACGGCAGCGCGAGCACCCTGGCGAAGCGCTCGGGGAATGCGCTGAGCTCGTCCAGGTCGACCAGGTTGTCGACGCCGTCGCGGGCGATCCGCAGCGCGGCGTCGATGATGCTGCGCACCGCCTCGCCGCGGCCCTCGAGCCGAGGATCGTCCGAGGCGAACACCACCCGGCGCATGAGCAGCCAGGCGGCGGACTCCGACAGCACGGCGGCCTCGGCATCCCGCCCGATCCGCACCGCGTGCTCGCGGACGATCTGGTCCGCGAAGCTGTTGTACGTCGAGACGGTGGGTCGATGCAGCAGGGCGTCCTCGTCCGCCTCGCGAGCAACGGCACCCACCGCTTTCGCCAGGGCGTCCATGGCGTCGTGCCGCGCGAGCGTGGCCCGCACGCCGTCGCCCTCGGAACGCTCGAGCCGCGCGAAGACATCGAGGTGCCCCGCCTCGTGCAGCGCGGGGAGCGCCTCGAGCAGACCGCGGCGCTCGAACTCCGCCAGTCGGGCCAGGCGTCGCTGGATGCGCTCCGCGAGTTCGCCCGCCGCCTTGCGGGTGAAGGTGAGCCCGAGCACCTCGTCACGCCGCACGATGCCGTTCGCGACCAGCCAGACCACACGCGACGCCATCGTCTCGGTCTTGCCGCTGCCGGCGCCCGCGACCACCAGCGCCGGCGCGAGCGGTGCCTCGATGACGGCCGTCTGCTCGTCGGTGGGCGGGAACTGACCGAGCGCGGCGGAAATGGCCCGTGCCGACAGCACGGGTCGAACGGATGCCGTCATGACGCGCTCACCGCGCCGATCGTGTGGATCCGGCACAGGCCGTAGGAATGGTCGTCACGGCAGTGCTCCTCGTACGGCGCCGTGAACGAGGTGCCCCGCATCGTCGAGACGGCGGTGCGGATGCGGGTGAGGAAGGCGTCTCGGCGCTCGTCGTCGAAGGGGGGCTGCCAGGGGGTCGCGAAGTCCGACCGCGTCGCCGTGGGACGCAGCACGAGGAGCTTGGCGCCCCCGGGGGCGTGACCCGCCGCGGCCGGGATCGCCCCCGCCTCGAAGGCGAGCTGGTACGCCGCGAGCTGCGGATTGTCCACCACCTTGGCGTCGGTCTGCGGCTCGCGCTTTCCGGTCTTCAGGTCGACGATGACGACGGCCCCCTCGGACGTGAGCTCGACGCGATCGATGTAGCCCGACAGGATCGCGCCATGCTCGAAAGCGGCCGCGTCCTCCAGCGGGATCGCCACCTCGAAGTGCGGCTCGGCGCCGATCAGGGCACCGCCGGCGGCCTCGAACCGGCGCAGGTACAGGTGCAGGCGGCGCACCAGGTCCCGGGCGCGGGCCTTCTCGGCGCGGTCTCGCCAGTCCGCCTCGAAGGTGAGCTCACTCCACCTCGACTCGACCTGAGCCCACAGGCTCTCCTCCGTCGAGTCCGCGGCATGCTCGAGCGCGGCGTGGATGATCGTGCCCAGGCCCGCCGTGGTGCCGCCCGGATCGCCGCCGAGGTCGCCGATGACCCAGTTGAGCTCACATTCCTCGAGGGTGTGCAGCCGCGACGGCGACACCCGCACGTCCTCCTTGGCGAGATCGCGCAGCGGTCCGGTCGATGTCGGAGGGACCACGCCGTACCAGTGCCGGGGGTCTGCCCCCGGCACACCCGCATCGGCCAGGAGTGCGAGCTGGCCCGCGGCGTCGGCCGCGCTCGCCCGCGCCGAGACGTCGGTGAGCGTGCGCCGGTGGCGCGCCACGAGCCCCCGCAGCGACAGCGGGTGATCGACCGTGTAGCGCTCGGCGTCGGGGAAGAACTCGAAGAACACGCTCGGGCCGGTGTCGTCGTCGTCGACCGCGGTGACGATGACGCGCCGAGTGGCTCGGGACAGCGCCCGCGCGAGCAGCCGCAGCTCGTCGTGCATGGCGGAGCGACGCCGGTCCAGCACCCCCGGGACGGCGTCGGCGACACGGGACGCGGCATCCGCCAGCCGCCAGGTGTCGAGCAGGCTGCCGCGCAGCCGGGTGTTCGGCCAGACGGCGTCCTGCATGCCCGCGATGACCACGGTGTCGAACTCGAGGCCGAGCGCCCCCGCCGGAGTGAGCAGCTGCACCGCGTCGTCGCGCACCGGCGCCGCCAGTCGATCCTCGGCCACATCGCTGTGAAGGATGCCGCGCACGAACACGCGCGGATCGGCGTCGAGCGAGCGCTCGACGAACCGCTTGGCCGCCTGGAAGAGGGCGACGAGCGCGTCGAGGTCGCGGTGGGCCTGCTCTGCCAGCGGACCGTGGCCTCGGGCCAGCTCCGCCCAGCCTCGCTGCAGCCCGCTCCGGTCCCACGCCGCCCAGAGCAGCTCGTGCGCGGTCGCGCCCCGCGACAGCTCGTCGCGCAGCACCCCCAGCGTGCGTGCCAGCGCGGCGGCGCGCCGGGCTTCGCGCGTGTCGACGAGGTCGAACTCGAGAGGGCGGGCCATCGCCGAGACGAGGAGGTCGCGCCCGGCGCGGTCGCCTCCGGCGGCGAGCTCGGCGTGGCGGAGCGCAGAGCGCAGGCGCCGCAGCTCGATGGGATCCAGTCGTCCGTAGGTGCCGAGCAGCGCCGCCGACACGTCGTCGAACGTCCACTCCTCCTGCGAGACCAGCTCGACCAGTCGCAGCAGGTCGTTCACCGGCTTGAGGGCGCCGAGCGCGCGCCCGGGACCGCTGGAGCGCGCCGGAACCTCACGCGCCGACAGCTCGGCCTCGAGGGACGCGACCTGGCGGGTGTCGTGCGCGATGACCGCGCACCGGCCCCAGGCGACGCCGTCGTGCACGTGCCGCTCCCGCAGGAGGCGCGCGATGGCGTCGTACTCCTCGGCGGCCGACCGCAGCAGCAGCGCGCGCACCGTGTCGTCGGGCTCGGCCCCGGTGCCGCCGCCCCGGTGCGCCACGACGCCGACCGCGCCGATCCGCTGGGTGACGCGGCGGACGAGCTCGCCCTGCCAGGGCGTGCCCCGATGGCGCGTGCCGAGCACCGAGACCGGTCCGAGGCTCGCCGCCAGGCGCGCGAAGTTCTCGGGCGTGGCCCCGCGGAACGATCCCGAGCCGACGTCCGGGTCGCCGAAGGCCGTCACGGCGATGCCCCGGGCCTTCGCCGCCTCGAGGAGCTCGACGCCGCCCAGGGTGAGCTCCTGCGCATCGTCGACGAGGATCACCCGCACGCGATCGATCGCGGGGATGCCCTCCGACGCGGTGCGCAGCAGCCCGACGGCCTCGCGGACGAGGCCGGCTGCGTCGCGGTGCGCCCCGCGCATGTCGGCACGCACCTCGAGGTACTCGGCGAAGAAGGAGGCGAGCGACACCCACACGGGGCGCTGGTCGCGCTCTCCGAGGGCACGGAGGCGCTCGGGACCGATGCCCAGTGTCGTGCACTCCGCCAGGAACGTGCGCACTTCGGTGCGGAACCCGGCGGTGCCGCGGATGCCGGGCGCCAGCCACTCCGGCCAGCGGGACTCCCCGGACTCCTCGTCCTCGGCGTCGCCGTCGAGGAGGTCGTGGATGAGCTGGTCCTCATCGCCTCCCGTCAGCAGCTGGGGCGGCTCGGCATCGACGGCGACCGCGTGGGCGCGCACGAGCTGGAACGCGTACGAGGCGACCGAGCGGGCGAGCGGGCCCGACGTCGCCCGGTCGACCGCCAGCGCCAGGCGGTCCCGCAGCGCCGTGGCGGTCTGCCGCGAAGGAGTGAGCACCAGGACGGAGTCGGGATCGACGCCTGCGGCGACGAGGGCCGCCACGCGGGCGACGAGGGCGGTCGTCTTGCCCGTTCCCGGTGCGCCCACGACCACGCCGGACGCGTCGAGCGGAAGCGCCGCGACAGCGCGCTGCTGCTCATCCGATGCGAGCAGCGCACCGGATCGGTCCTCCGAGATCATGACCTCGACCGTAGCGCGGGCGGCCGACACCTCCGTTCGCCGAGAGCGTGCAGCGCACGACCTGGGGCCCGTGGCCGTGTCGTAGAGTTGCCATGCGCCCGGGAACCCGTGCGCACAGCGCGAGAGAGGCAAGTCACGTGGAGATCCGCATCGGCATCGCGAACACCGGACGCGAACTCAACTTCGAGACGAACGATCCGGCTGCGGACGTGAAGAAGTCGATCGCGACCGCTCTCGACGCCGGCGACACCCACGTCAGCTTCGCCGACAACAAGGGCAACAGCTACATCGTCCCCACCGCGAGCCTCGCCTACGTCGAGCTCGGCAGCGAAGAGTCCCGCCGCGTCGGCTTCGTGGCCTGAGCGGACCGGCGATGCAGATCATCCTGGCGGTCATCGTCGGAGCCGCCGTCGGGCTGGCCGTGCACTTCCTGGTCGCCGACCGCGCCACCCGCGGCGTCGTCATCGGGCCGGTTGTCGGGGCCCTGTCTGCCGGTGTGGTCTGGACCATCCTGACGTGGGCCGGCGTCGGCACCGACAGCGTGTGGCTCTGGCTGTCCATGTTCGCCGCGCCGCTCGTCGTCTCGTATCCGGTCGTCGTCCTGCTCTCGCGGAGCCGGGTCGCCCGCGACGCCAACGAGCGGGCCCGCCTCAGGATCGGCTGAGCCGCCGCACCCCCGCCACTCCGGTCAGGCGGCGAGACCCATCGCGTCCATGCGGCGCGAGTGAGCGGCCATGAGCTCGGTGAAGACCGGCTCGACCTTCGCCTCATCGGCGACGAGCAGCGTCACCGGACGGAGCGCCGCGCGGGCGATCAGCAGCGTGTCGCCCACGAGTCGCCGGCCCCACAGCGCGAGGAGCGACTTCCACTCCGGGTCGCTGGCGATGGTCCGCGCCATGATGTCCACGATCGCCTGCCGGTCATCGTCCGCCCGAAGCACGCGCGCCACGCGGCGGCCGGTGTCGGCATAGCTCGACGACAGCGCCAGATAGAAGTCGTCGAGCATGCCGGCCGTGATGTGGACCGACAGCATCGTCTCCTGCGGGCGCCCGCCGTGCGTCGCCCGGCGGAAGGCATCGAGCGGCTCGCGGAACGGCAGCATGAGCGCGGTGGGGTCATCGCCTCGCTCGCGGATGAGCGCCACGAGCTCCTCGTGCTTCGTGAGCGCGGCACCCGCCGCCCTCGAGAGCGACTCCTTGTCCGACAGCTCCGGCGTCAAAGCGATGAGCTCGCTGAGCGTCTCGAAGTAGCCCAGCTGGAGGTAGGCGGCCTGCCCGAGGAACGTGTCGATCTCGGGTGCGAGCTCCTCGAAGTCGACGCGCGTGGCGTCGCCGAGGTCCTCCCGGGAACGCAGCTGGAGCTTGCGTCCGGCGTCAGGGCGCTGCCAGAACCACTTCACCACGGGCTACAGCCTAGGGTCGCGCGCCCCGGGGTGCCGCATCCGGGACGGCGGAATGTCCTCTCCGACGCGCCTCCGGTATCGTGGATGCCGTCCCCGGCGTCGGATCGGGGCTCCCGCGCCTGTGGCAGAGAAAGGGCGTGGACCGCACTTCCGCCCGCGCGGCGACGCTGATCACCGCGCCAGGGCAACGGACCAGGCAGCATCTCACTGCCGGACAGGCTCACATCGTGACGACCTTCGCCGAACTCGGCGTCGACCAGGACATCGTCGATGTCCTCGCAGGCAAGGGCATCGTGGATGCCTTCCCCATCCAGGAGCAGACCATCCCCCTCGGCCTTCCCGGCCAGGACATCATCGGCCAGGCCAAGACCGGCACCGGCAAGACCTTCGGCTTCGGCATCCCCGTCGTGCAGCGCCTCGGCCTCGACCCCGCGCACGGCGTGAAGGCCCTGATCGTCGTCCCCACGCGCGAGCTGTGCGTGCAGGTCTACGAGGACATCGACATGCTGACGTCGGGTCGCTCGACCAGCGTCGTCGCGATCTACGGCGGCAAGGCGTACGAGGGCCAGATCGACCAGCTCAAGGCCGGCGCGCAGATCGTCGTCGGAACCCCGGGCCGTCTCATCGACCTGAACAACCAGCGGCTCCTCGACCTGTCGAACGCGACAGAGGTCGTGCTGGACGAGGCCGACAAGATGCTCGACCTCGGGTTCCTCCCCGACATCGAGAAGATCTTCCAGAAGGTGCCCGCCATCCGGCACACGCAGCTCTTCTCCGCGACGATGCCCGGGCCGATCGTCGCCATGGCGCGACGGTTCATGTCGAACCCGATCCACATCCGCGCGACCGACCCCGACGAGGGCCTCACACAGGCGAACATCAAGCACGTCGTCTACCGCGCTCACTCGCTCGACAAGGACGAGGTCATCGCCCGCATCCTGCAGGCCGACGGCCGCGGCAAGACCGTGATCTTCACGCGCACCAAGCGCGCCGCGCAGCGCCTCTCCGACGAGCTGGGCGACCGCGGCTTCAACACCGCGTCGGTTCACGGCGACATGAGCCAGGAGGCGCGCGAGCGCTCGATGGCCGCGTTCAAGGCGGGCAAGAAGGACGTCCTGATCGCCACCGACGTCGCCGCGCGCGGCATCGACGTCGACGACGTCACGCACGTGATCAACCACACGATCCCCGACGACGAGAAGACCTACCTGCACCGCGCCGGCCGCACCGGCCGCGCCGGCAAGACCGGCATCGCGGTGACGTTCGTGGACTGGGACGACCTGCACAAGTGGGCGCTCATCAACCGCGCGCTCGAGTTCGGCCAGCCCGAGCCGACCGAGACGTACTCGTCCAGCCCGCACCTGTTCACGGATCTCGACATCCCTACGGGCACCAAGGGCCGCCTCACGACGGCGCCGCGCACGCAGACGGTGAAGACGCAGGATGCCGCGCCCTCGCGCTCGCGCGACGGCGAGCGCGAGGGCGCCCCGCGCCGACGCCGTCGTCGCGGCGAAGAGTCCGCCGCGGGGACCGGGGACATTGCTCGGGCCGCCGCGCCCGAGGTGCCCGCCGACCATGGCTCGAACGACGCCTCCGAAGGCGCCGGGACCCACGACGGCGGCGGCAAGGAGCACCACGACGGCAAGGCCGCTCCGCGTCGGCGTCGGCGTCGCCGCGGCGGCTCCGGCGCTGCGGCTCCCGCCCCCACCGTCTGACGGCGACGCGCGACGACATGTGACGGGAATCGCGCAATTCCGGGCCTGCCGGGCGATATCGTGAGCGAAGGCGGTGCATGAGGCGCCGCCACCTCGCAGCAGAAAGGCACACATCGTGCGATTCATCGACGCCGTCACGACCGGCTACGAGTACCAGGGTTTCTGGGGTTCCTTCGGCGACCTCATCTGGTGGTTCCTCTGGGTCTTCGTGTTCGTCGCCTACCTCTTCGCCCTGTTCGCCGTGATCGGCGACCTCTTCCGCGACCACGCCCTGAGCGGCTGGTGGAAGGCCATCTGGATCATCTTCCTGATCTTCGTGCCCTTCCTGACGCTGCTGGTCTACCTGATCGCCCGCGGCAACGGCATGGCCAAGCGCGGCGCGGCCGAGGCCGCGCAGCTGCGTGAGGCGCAGGACGCCTACATCCAGAAGGTCGCCGGCGGCTCGAGCCCGTCCGACGAGATCGCGAAGGCCAAGGGGCTGCTCGACGCCGGCACGATCACCCAGGCCGAGTACGACGCCATCAAGACGAAGGCCCTCGGCTGAGGCATCCGCTCGTCTCGAGCGAAGCGCCCTCGCTCTGCCCTCAGGGGTAGACGGGGGCGCTTCCCGTTGCGCGGTCGATGATGCGCGCCACCATGGCGTCGTCCGTCGTGTGCTCGCCCGGCTGGTTGGGCTTGCCGAGGCCGTGGTAGTCGCTCGATCCGGTGACGATGAGGTCGCGGTCGGTGCTCAGGCGGCGGAGCGTGCGGGTGGCGGCATCCAGATTCTCGCGGTGACCCAGCTCGAAGCCGCCGAGCCCCGCTGCCAGCATCCGCTCCATCACCCCGGTCGGGAGGAGCCCCGCGCGTCCGGCGGGATGCGCGATGATCGACACTCCCCCGGCCCCGGCGACGAGCTCGACGGCGGTGACGGGATCGGGCGCGTAGAGGGCGATGTAGTAGTCGCCACCGGGACTCAGAATGCTGGAGAACGCCTCGGCGCGGTCCCGCACGAGCCCCCGGGCGACCAGGGCATCGGCGATGTGCGGGCGGCCGACGGTGGCCCCGTCGGTGGTCTGGGCGAGGATGTCGTCCCACACCAGGTCGTAGTCCCGGGAGATCCTGTCGGCCATCAGCCGGGCGCGATCGAGCCGTGACGAGCGGATGCGATCCGTCATCGCCCGCAGCGGCGGGTCGTCGGGGTCGACGAGGTAGGCGAGCACGTGGACGCTCCGCCACTCATGGCGCGCCGACAGCTCCATCCCCGGCACGAAGGTCATGCCGAGGGATGCCGCAGCCTCGGCCGCTTCGGCCCACCCCGACGTGGTGTCGTGGTCGGTGAGGGCGGCGGTGCGCAGCCCGAATCGGTGGGCGGCCGCCATCACCTGGGCGGGCGACTCGGTGCCGTCTGAGTGGACGGAGTGCAGATGCAGATCGCTCGGCCCCTCGAAACGATGCGTTCCCGGCATCATCCGAGCGTAGCGCGGCGACATGCGGTGCCGTGCTGACGGATCTCCCAGCCTGCTCGAATAGAGTCGCCGTCGTGCTTCGCCTGTTCGGGATCCTCGTCACCGTGCTCTGTGCGATCGCAGCGGCCGTCCTCACGTGGCCCGGCTTCTTCCGCGTCGAGCGGATCTATCCGGTCGCCCAGATCGTCTCCTTCCGGGGCCTCCTCGTCATCGCGTTCGGCGTGGCGCTGGTGATCGCGCTGCTGCTCGCCATCGCGCGGCCCCTCCGTGCGCTGGCGCTGTCGCTCGCGATCATCGCCGTCATCGCCGTGATCGCGAACGGCGCGATCGTGATGGGACGCGGCGGCATGGGCACCGAGGCACTCCCTGCGAAGACCGACACCGCGGTGCGCGTCATGACGTGGAACACCGCCGGGCCCGCGACCCCTCCCGAGACCATCGCGAAGATCGCCGTCGCGATGGAGGCCGACATCGTCGCGCTGCCTGAGACCACGATCGAGACCGGCGAGCAGGTCGCCATCGCGATGCGCGACCTCGGCCACCGCATGTGGGCGCATCACGCCGAGGATCCGTCGACCGAATGGGACGCCGGATCCACCACGCTCCTCATCTCGCCGGACTTGGGCGCCTACGCCGTGATCGAGTCCTCGATCGACGGCACGAGCAACACCTCGACGGTGCCGAGCGCGGTCGCGATGCCCACCAGCGGCGAGGGTCCGATCGTGGTCGCCGCTCATGCCGTCGCCCCGCGTCCGAGCTACATGCAGGAGTGGCGCGACGATCTCCGGTGGCTCGCCGACCAGTGCGCGGAGCCCAACGTGATCATGGCCGGCGACTTCAACGCGACCGTCGACCACATGAGCGGTCTCGGAGTCGACGGCGGCGAGCTGGGGCTCTGCGACGACGCAGCGATCGCCACCGGCAACGGTGCGATCGGCACGTGGTCGACGACGATGCCCGCGCTGCTCGGCGCGCCGATCGACCATGTGATGGCCTCGGCCCAGTGGGAGGCGACCGGCTCCCTCGTGCTGCGGTCGACGGTGGGATCGGGCTCCGACCACCGCCCTCTGATCGTCCAGCTGGAGCCTGTGGGCTGACCCTCCGCGCTGTCGCCCTCGCGTGCCAGACTGGACGCATGAGCACTTCAGGCGATAGCGACACGATCGCGCAGACCGACGCCGAGACCACCACCTCGACGAGCACCAACCGCCGCCAGCCGTACGGCCAGGGCTTCCTCGACACCATCTCGGAGGGCTGGGCGGAGCGGCCCGAGACCACTCCGCCGGCGCGGGCGCAGGCCGCGTACACCGCCGCCCGCCGCGACGCGGTCTCGGCCGCCTTCCCCGGCAAGCGCCTCGTGGTGCCTGCCGGTGAGCTCAAGCAGCGCAGCAACGACACCGACTACCCGTTCCGCGCCCACTCGGCCTTCTCGCACCTGACCGGGTGGGCCTCTGACGCCGAGCCCGGCTCCGTGCTGGTCTTCGAGCCTCGCGCGGGCGGCGAAGGCCACGACGTCACGCTCTTCTTCCGCGAGCGCGCCGACCGGACGACGGCGGAGTTCTACTCCGACGCGTCGGTCGGCGAGTTCTGGATCGGCCCTCGGCCCGCTCTCGCGGGTGTCGCCGCCGACCTCGGCCTTGCGACCGCCCACATCGACGACGTCGAGCTGCGCGACGGCGACCTCGTCCTCGACGAGGACGACGACCTCACCCGCTTCGTCTCGGAGCTGCGGCTCGTGAAGGACGAGTACGAGATCGCCCAGATGGAGCTCGCCGTCCAGGTCACCGCACGGGGGTTCGACGACATCGTCGCGAACCTTCCGGGCATCGTCGCTCACCCGCGCGGCGAGCGCATCGTGGAGGGCGTCTTCCACCAGCGCGCACGCAGCGACGGCAACGCGGTGGGCTACGACACCATCGCCGCCTCCGGCCCGCACGCCTGCTACCTGCACTGGACGCGCAACGACGGCTCGGTGGTCCCCGGCGACCTGATCCTCATCGACGCGGGGGTCGAGGTCGACAGCCTGTACACGGCCGACATCACGCGCACGCTGCCCGTCAGCGGTCGCTTCACCGACATCCAGCGCAAGGTGTACGAGACGGTCCGCGAGGCCGCCGACGCGGCGTTCGCCGCGGCCAAGCCGGGCGTGCGGTTCCGCTCGGTGCACGAGGCGGCGATGCAGGTCATCGCGGCCCGCGTCGCCGAGTGGGGCCTGCTGCCGGTCACGGCCGAAGAGGCTCTCGTCCCCGACACCGGCGGGCACCACCGCCGCTACATGGTGCACGGCACCAGCCACCACCTCGGCATCGACGTGCACGACTGCGCCCAGGCCCGTCGCGACATGTACTACGACGGCGTCCTCGAGCCGGGCATGGTCTTCACGATCGAGCCCGGGCTGTACTTCCAGATCGACGACATCACCGTTCCCGAGGAGTACCGCGGGATCGGCGTGCGCATCGAGGACGACATCCTCATGACGGCCGCAGGCCCCGTGAACCTGTCGGCCAGCATCCCGCGCACGGCCGATGAGGTCGAGGCCTGGATCGCACGGCTCTCCGCCTGAGCGTGGCCTACACCCCGCCGCCGTCGTTCACGACGCGTCCCACACTGTCCGGCACGTTCGGCATGTCGGCATCCACGCACTGGATCGCGACGGCGACCGCGCAGGCGGTGCTGGAGCGCGGCGGCAACGCCTTCGACGCGTCGGTCGCCGCGGCGTTCGTGCTCCATGTCGTCGAGCCCCACCTCAACGGCCCCGGGGGCGACCTGGTGGCGATCTTCCAAGCCGCGGGTGACACGGCTCCCACCGTCCTGATGGGTCAGGGTCCCGCGCCCGCCGGCGCCACGATCGAGCACTACCGCGCCGAAGGGCTCGACCTCGTCCCCGGATCGGGCGCCCTCGCCGCGGCGGTTCCCGGCGCGGTGGACGCGTGGCTGCTGCTGCTGCGCGACCACGGCTCGTGGGAGCTCGCCGATGTGCTGTCGTACGCGATCGGATACGCCCGCGACGGTCATCCCCTGCTGCCGCAGGCCGCCGCGACGATCGCGCGCGTGGCGGAGCTGTTCGCCGAGGACTGGACGACCTCGCGCGACCTGTGGATGCCGGACGGCGAGCCGCCGGGAGCGGGAACGCTCGTGCGCAACCCGGCGTACGCCGACGTCCTCGACGGTCTCGTGCACGCCTCGTGCACGGTGCGCGACGACGGGCCCGTCGGGCGCGCCGCACGCATCGACGCCGCACGTCGCGAATGGAAGACCGGGGCCGTCGCGCACGAGGCCGCGTCCTTCCTCTCGGCGCCCCACCGGCACTCCACCGGCGGACTTCACGCCGGGGTGATCACGGCCGACGACTTCGCGGGCTTCGACGCCGGCTACGAGCCCGCCGTGACGCGGGAGTTCCGCGGCCGCACGATCGCGAAGGCCGGCGCCTGGACGCAGGGCCCCGCGCTCCTGCAGGCGCTCGCCCTCCTCGAGCCCCTGCCCGACGAGCTGCTCGACCCCTCGCAGGAGGCCGGCGCGCACACCATCCTGGAGGTGCAGAAGCTCGCGCTCGCCGATCGCGACGCGTGGTTCGGCGACGACGACGTCGACCTCGAAGCCCTCCTCTCCGACGACTACCTGGCCGCACGCCGCCGCCTGGTCGCCGATGACGCCTCGACGGAGTTCCGCCCCGGCGAGCTTCCGGGACGCACGCCGTTCCGCCCGCCGCTGTCCGCCGATGCCCCGCGGCGATCGGCCGGAAGCGGTGAGCCCACGGTGGCCCGCACCGGCGAGACACGCGGCGACACGTGCCACCTCGACGTCATCGACCGGTGGGGGAACATCGTGTCGGCGACGCCTTCGGGCGGCTGGCTGCAGTCGTCGCCGACCATCCCCGCGCTGGGCTTCTGCCTGGGCACGCGCCTGCAGATGACGTGGCTCGAGCCGGGGCATCCGTCCTCCCTCGTCCCGGGCCGCCGGCCGCGCACGACGCTCACACCCACCCTGGTCTCGCGCAACGGCGTTCCCGAGCTCGCGATCGGATCACCCGGCGGCGACCAGCAGGACCAGTGGCAGCTCCTCGTGCTCCTCCGCATGATCGTGGGCGGGTACTCCCCCCAGCAGGCGATCGACTCCCCCGCGCTGCACACGACCTCGATGCCGGAGTCCTTCTGGCCGCGCACCTGGACGCCCGGCGGCGCCGTGGTCGAGGACCGGCTGGGCGAGTCGCTCATCGCGGGCCTCGAACGCCGCGGCCACGCCGTCACCCGCGCGGGCGACTGGTCGCTGGGCCGGGTGTCGGCCGTCGGACGCGACGCCGCGACCGGGACGCTCTGGGCCGCCGCGAACGCGCGCGGCATGCAGGGGTACGCGGCAGGACGCTGAGCTTCCGGCGGCTCAGGACCGCAGCCGCATCCACTCCGCCACGAGCGGTGCGAGCTCGGCCCCGATCTCCTCGGACGAGCGCTTGCGGCCCTTGATCTCGAACGAGTGGCCGCCGCCTTCGATCCACAGGATCTCGGCCTGGCGGCACGAGGCGACCGCCTCCTCGAGCTGCTCGCGAGGCGCGATGAAGGGATCGTTCGTGCCCTCGACGAACAACTGCGGGGGCGCCACGTCGGGCAGGTGCGCCGTGCGCGCCTTGGCCGGATCGCCGGGCGGATGCAGCGGGTACCCGAGGTAGATCAGTCCGGCCGGGCTGATCCGCCCCTCCGCCGCCGCCATCGACGCCATCCGCCCGCCGTAGGACTTGCCCGACGCCCACAGCGCGAGGTCGGGAACGCGCGATGCGGCCTCGGCCTCGACGGCCGCCCACGTCGAGATCGCGTGCGCGGCGGGGCCCGGCATCCGTCGCCCTGCCGTCACGTAGGGGAAGTCGAACCGCAGCGTCGCGACGCCGCACGTGTGAAGCGCGCCGACGAAGCCGGAGAAGAACGGATGCCGGTGCCCCGCGCCCGCGCCGTGTGCCACGGCGAGGACCGCCCAGGCGTCGTCGGGGCGGCCGAGTGCCGCTGCCACCTCGACGGTTCCGCTCGGGAGCTCGAGCGGGATCCGCAGATCGGCTTCGAGCTCCGCCATCAGCGCTCCGGCGTCGTGGCGGAGCCGGAAGACCCGGGCGCTTCCGGAGAGACCTCGGGGGCGTCCACGGCCGGAGCGGATGCCGGTGCCTGCGCCTCGGGGTCCGCGGGCACGACGCGCTCGCCGTACCTGGGCGGCTCGGGAGCATCGACAGGCGGCGACGGGTCCGCCGGCGCCGTCGGGGCCTCACGTTCGGCACCGGCCTGCGGCCCGAGGATCTGGCGCGCGCGGTGGATGCTCGCCGCTGTGACGGTCACCTCGTAGTGGTCGGCGACGACCTGCATGACCGAGGCGTAGTCGCGACGGCGGCGGACGAAGGAGTACGTCACGATGCTCAGCAGCATGCCGATCGCGATGCCGACGAACAGCACGCCGACGAAGGCCTGGATCGGCACCGTGGGCGATCCGATGACGAGGATCGCCGAGAACAGCAGCCCGAGGAGCATCCCGTTGATCGCCCCCGAACGGGCCGCGGATGCGTAGCCGAGCCGCCCGGTCACCCGTTCCACGGACCGCAGGTCCTGCCCGACGATGGCGATGTCGCGCGCGGGGACGTCGGCGGCGATGAGGGAGGAGACGGACTTCTGCGCGGCCTCGTAGGTCGGGAAGCTCGCGACCGTCTGGCCGACCTCTTCACCGCCCTGCGGGAACCGGCCTCCGATCATGGTCATCTCCCCATCCTCCCACGGTGTCCCGACTACGCTGGGACGCGTGAGCACGCAGAGGGTATTCGTCGCGCGCCTGTCCGGGTGCTCGGTCTTCGACCCCGCCGGCGACCGTCTCGGCAAGGTCCGGGACGTCGTGGTGATCTACCGCAAAGACGATCCTCCACGCGTCATCGGCCTCGTGATCGAGATTCCCGGCCGCCGCCATGTCTTCGTCTCGATCGGGCGCGTGACGTCCATCGCCACCGGCCAGGTCATCACGACGGGCCTCATCAACGTGCGGCGCTTCCAGCAGCGCGGCGGCGAGGTCCGCGTGATGGCGGAGATCCTCGGCCGCAAGGTCTACCTCCAGAGCGGCGGGACGGCGGTCATCGAGGATGTCGCCATCGAGCGCAATCGCCTCGGCGAGTGGGATGTGGGTCAGCTGTTCCTGCGGAAGCCGCGCACCAGCGCGTCGCCCTTCGCCAAGGGTCCGACCACGTTCGCCGCCTGGTCCGAGGTGCGGGAGCGCCAGAACCCCGGCGAGGCGCAGTCCGCCGAGCAGCTGGTCGCGACCTACTCCGACCTCAAGGCAGCCGACCTCGCGAACACGCTTCTCGACCTTCCCGACGACCGCCTGCTCGAGGTCGCCGAGGAGCTTCCCGACGACCGCCTGGCCGACGCCCTCGAGGAGATGCCCGAAGAGGAGCAGATGCACATCCTCGAGGCCCTCGGCGATGAGCGCGCGGCCGACATCCTCGACGCGATGGAGCCCGACGACGCCGCCGACCTTCTCGGGCAGCTTCCCGAAAGGCGCTCGGAGGAGCTTCTGGAGCTCATGGAGCCCGAGGAGGCCGAGGACGTCCGCGCGCTCCTGAAGTACGGGCCCGACACCGCCGGCGGTCTCATGACCAGCGAGCCGATCGTGCTGTCGGCCGATGCCACCGTCGCCGAGGCGCTCGCGCTGATCCGCCGTCACGAGCTGCATCCCGCCCTCGCCGCCGCGGTCTTCGTCACACTCCCGCCGTACGAGACGCCGACCGGCCGCCTGCTCGGTACCGTGCACTTCCAGCGGATGCTGCGCTATCCGCCGCACGAACGGCTGGGTGCGATCATCGACGACACGCTCGACCCGCTGCCCGCGTCGGCGTCGGCCCCGGAGGTCGCGCGCCTGCTCGCCAGCTACAACCTCGTGTCGGTCCCGGTGGTGGATCAGGCGCACCGGCTGGTGGGCGCGGTCAGCGTCGACGACGTGCTCGACTATCTGCTGCCCGATGACTGGCGCTCCCACGGTGAGCCCCAGGAGTCCCTGCCCGTTTCCACGTCGACCGCGAGCACCCCGAGGAGGCGCTGATGGCCCGACAGACGCGCCAGGTGGCGCTCGACGC
Organism: Microbacterium sp. CFBP9034; assembly: GCF_034045255.1. Classification (NCBI taxonomy): domain Bacteria; kingdom Bacillati; phylum Actinomycetota; class Actinomycetes; order Micrococcales; family Microbacteriaceae; genus Microbacterium; species Microbacterium sp. CFBP9034. Next base: position 1,627,633 of record NZ_JAXCWC010000001.1, on the reverse strand, counting down.
CCCGCGCGGCCGCGGCGGCATGCTCGCCCGCAGCCCGCAGCCCTCCCGCGACCGGTTCGGCCGGTTCTCCGAGGCCTTCGCCCGCGGGATGGGAACCTCGGGATTCCTCATCGGCATGACGATCTTCGTGCTGCTCTGGCTCAGCTGGAACATCTGGATGCCGCCCGCACTCCAGTTCGATCCCGCGGAGACGAACTTCACGCTGCTGACCCTCATCCTGTCGCTGCAGGCGTCGTACGCGGCGCCCCTCATCCTCCTGGCGCAGAACCGCCAGGACGACCGCGACCGTGTGCAGATCGAGCAGGACCGTCAGCGCGCCGAGCGCAACCTCGCCGACACCGAGTACCTCGCCCGCGAGGTCGTCGCGCTGCGCATGGCGGTCACCGACTTCTCGGACGAGGTCGTCACGCGCGATGTCCTGCGCGCTGAGCTGCGGGTGCTGCTCGAGAAGCTCGACGCCCGCGCCGAGGGCGGCCCCGCGCGATGACGGATCCGGCCGCGGACTCCCTCCGCAGCGCGGTCGGCGCCGTCCTCGATCCGGAGCTCCGCCGCCCGATCGGCGAACTCGACATGGTGCGCGACATCTCCGTCGTGGACGCCGTGGCCCACGTCGGCATCGTCCTGACGATCGTCGGCTGCCCCGCGGCGGAGCGCATCGCGACGGAGGTGCGTGCGGCTGCGGCATCCGTTCCGGGCATCTCGGATGTCGCGCTCGACGTCGGCGTGATGTCGCCGCAGGAGCGCCATGCCCTCACCGAGCGGCTGCGCGGCGGCCGGGCAGCGCGCGAGATGCCCTTCGGGCCGGGCACGCTGACCCGCGTCATCGCGGTCACAAGCGGCAAGGGGGGCGTGGGCAAGTCCACGCTGACCGCCAACCTCGCCGCGTCGCTCGCGGGGCGCGGGCTCTCGGTCGGCCTCGTCGATGCCGATGTGCACGGCTTCTCCATCCCCGGACTGCTCGGCCTCGCCGACGCCGACGGCCGGGTTCCCCAGCCGACGCGCATCGACGACCTGATGCTGCCTCCCGTGGCGCATGGTGTGAAGGTCATCTCGATCGGGATGTTCCTGCGCCGCGGCGCGGGCGAAGGACCTGTCGGCGCGGTCGCGTGGCGGGGGCCGATGCTCCACCGCACGGTGCAGCAGTTCCTCACCGACGTGTACTTCGGCGATCTGGACGTGCTGCTCCTCGACATGCCTCCGGGCACGGGCGACATCGCGATCTCGGTCGGGCAGCTGCTGCCGAATGCGGATGTGCTCGTGGTCACCACGCCCCAGTCCGCGGCCTCCGACGTGGCCGTCCGCAGCGGCCTCGTCGCCCGTCAGACGGGTCAGCGCGTGATCGGCGTCGTCGAGAACATGGCGGCGATGACGCTTCCCGACGGCTCCTCGTTCGAGCTGTTCGGATCGGGCGGCGGCGCCGCAGTCGCGCGCGCGCTCTCGGGCGACGACTCCGAGGTGCCGCTGCTCGCCTCGGTGCCGCTGAGCCCGACACTTCGGGCGGACGCGGATGCCGGCATCCCGGCGGTGATCGCCCATCCCGACGACCCGGCGTCCCTCGCGATCGCCCGGGTCGCGTCGGCCATCACGGCCGAGCCGCGTGGCCTGGCGGGCCGGTCGCTGCCGCTGCGTCCACGCTGAGTGCAGCGAAGGTCGTGCCGGCTGTGAAAGCCGGGCGATGAGAGGTCAGGTCGCCTCGGGGTCGAACGGGGTCGGCCCGCTCTCGGGGCCGCGGAAGGGCGAGCGCACCGGCGGAGGCGGCGACGTCCCGGTGGAGGCGATGGCCGCCCCCGCCTGTGCCGCGCGAACCGTCGGGACGGGCGCATCGTCGAGCAGGGCTTCACGGATGATGCGCCGGGGATCGTACTGGCGCGGATCGAGCGTGCGCCAGTCGACGTCGTCGAAGTCCTCCCCCATCTCGTCGCGCACGCGGGTGCGGGCGGAGGAGACCCACTCGCGGGCACGACGGGTGAACTGCGCGAGCGACTCCGCATATCGCGGGAGTCGCTCTGGCCCGACGATGAGCGCGGCGATCACTCCGATCAGCAGGAGCTTCTCGATCGTGAGGCCGAAGAACATGACCCCAGGTTACCGCCGCGCCTGAGGGTCGAGCGCACTTCGCACACGTAGGCTTTGCGCGGAGGATGTCGTGGGAGAGCAGAACGCCAATCAGCGGTTCGCCGCCGAGGCGACGATCGAGCCTGATCACATCGCAAGGGCGCGCGCGCATGCGCTCGAGCTCGGTGCGGCGCCGATCAGCCCGCCCGTCGGAGCGCAGTGCGCGGTCATCGCGGCGGCATCCCAGGCGCTGAACATCGTGGAGATCGGAACCGGTGCGGGGGTCTCGGGACTCTGGCTGCTGCGCGGTTCGCCGCGCGCGACGCTGACCACGATCGACAAGGAGCCGGAGCACCTCGGTGCGGCGCGTCAGGCGTTCGCCGAGGCGCGGATCCCGGCCGCCCGGGCGCGGTTCATCACGGGTCGGGCCGCCGAGGTCCTCCCGCGCATGAATGAGGCGTCGTATGACATCGTGCTGGTCGACGCCGACCCCGACGGCGTCATCGAGTACGTCGAGCACGGGCTCCGTCTCGTGCGTGCGGGCGGCACCGTGCTCGTTCCGCGTGTTCTCGCCGGCGGCGCGGTCGCCGATCCCGTGCGCCGGGACGCGATCACCACGGCGTACCGCTCGCTGATCCAGGAGACCCAGGCCTCCCCCGCCGTCATCGGCGCACTGTCGATCGTGGGCGAAGGTCTGCTGCAGCTGACCACCATCCCCGCCGACTGACGACCTCGCGGCACCCACGCGAAAGCGGCCGGTCCGAAGACCGACCGCTTCGCGGAATGGAGTGCCTCAGGCGGGGCTCACGACTCCGCCCAGAACGTCGTAGAGCTCCTTGGCCTCAGCGTCGTTGACGGAGACGACGAGACGACCGCCACCTTCGAGCGGTACCCGCACGATGATGAGGCGACCCTCCTTCACGGCCTCCATCGGCCCGTCTCCGGTTCTCGGCTTCATGGCTGCCATTGCGGCTCCTTTTCATCGATGGTCTACAAGGACAAGTTTATCGTGAGGGCGCGACGGCCGGGCGCCCCCTGGGGAATACGCCATCCCTCGAGCCGGTTCAGGGGATCTGCCAGATGGTATTCCCCAGCGCGTACATGTTGTAGATCCACCACCACTGGCCCGCGAGGCACGCCAGGAGCACCCCGACCCGCCAGGGCGTCGATCGAGGCACCGCGAAGGCTCCCCACAGAGGCGACAGCGGAACGAGCAGCCGGAAGATGCTGGACTGGGGGAAGAACACGAGGAGCAGGTAGAGGAGGTAGCTCGCACTCCACAGGCGGACCTCCACCCCGAGTCTCTTGACCTGCGGCAGGAACATCAGCGCGGCCGCGATGGCGAGCACCGACGTCGCCAGCAGGACGTAGCCGAGCTCAACAGGCAGGCCCCAGACGGTGCCGAACCAGAAGGCGGTCGCGCTCACGAACCCCTCGAGCGGGAAGAACTGCGCCTCGCCCGGGATCCAGTTGCGCCGCCACGCCAGCTCGGTCGCCAGATACGCCCCATTGTCGCCGGTCACCCAGCCTGCGATGAGCTGCCAGGCGAAACCGGCGGCCGCCGCGAGAAGCCCCAGGGCGACGATGTGGACGACCTCCGCCGGCCGGAGCTCCTCCCGTCGCCGGGTGAACCAGCGCCAGATGCCGAACAGCCCGAGGAACAGCGCGAACGCGAGCACGCCGGGCCGGGTGAAGGCCATCAGCGGGATCAGCAGGTAGAGCCAGCCGTATTGCCTCCGGCGGACGCACCACAGCGCGAGGAAGAGCCACAGCAGCCCGAGAGATTCCGCGTAGCCCACCTGGAACAGCGCGGCCAGCGGACCGCACGCGAAGAAGACGACGGCCCACATCGCGGCGGTGTTGCCGATGCGGTCGCGGAGGAGGTAGTACAGGACGACGGATGCCCCGTAGCCCGCAATCAGCGAGACGAGGAGCGCGCCCATGGCCCATTGCCCGAACGGCAGCGCGACGAGCTCCGCGAGGTGAGCGAAGACGGGCATGAACGCCCACTGGTTCTCGGCGATCGCTCCGGTCTCGGTCAGTGGAAGATCTGACGGATAGCCGACCTCGGCCACGATCCAGTACCACCGCGCGTCCCAGCCGAGTACGAGATCGAGCAGACCGGCGTCAGGGCCGAAGCGCGACTCGAATCCGGAGAGCTCTGCCGCGATGAGCAGGAACGCGGTCGTGACCACCCGCGCCGCAAGATAGATCAGACCGATGCGGACGGCGACAGTGCCCCAGCCGGGGGGCGTCCGGGCGGCGGGATCCTCGATCAGCTGGTGCTCAGCCACGCGCGAAGGCCCTGCTCCACGGCGTCGATCTGCCAGACCGGAACCCGCTCCTCGTCATGATGCGCGAAGTGCGGGTCTCCCGGACCGTAGTTCACGGCGGGCACGCCGAGGGCGCTGAACCGAGCCACGTCCGTCCAGCCGTACTTCGGCCGCGGCTCCGCTCGGACAGCGGCGACGAACTCCTGCGCGAGCGGCGCGTCGAGGCCGGGACGTGCACCGAGCGCCACGTCGACGATCTCGACATCGAACCCGGCGAAGACGTCACGCACGTGGGCTTCGGCCTCGGCGGCGTCACGGCTGGGGGCGAACCGATAGTTGACCTCGATCTCGCACAGGTCGGGGATGACGTTCCCGGCGACCCCGCCGCTGATCCGCACGGCGTTGAGGCCCTCGCGATAGACCAGGCCCTCGACCTCGATGGCCTCGGGGCGGTAGTCGGCCAGCCGGGCCAGCACCGGTGCTGCCTTGTGGATGGCGTTCTCACCGATCCAGGCGCGCGCGCTGTGCGCCCGCACCCCGTCGGTCTGGACGATCGCACGCAGGTTGCCGTTGCACCCTCCCTCGACCTCGCCGTTGGACGGCTCTCCGAGGATCGCGAAGTCGGCGGCGAAGAGGTCGGGCCGAGTGCGCGCCAGGCGAGTGAGCCCGTTGAGGTCCGCATCGACCTCTTCGTGGTCGTACCACATCCACGTGATATCGATGCGGGGCTCGGAGAGCTCGGCTGCGAGCTTCAGCTGCACGGCCACGCCCGCTTTCATGTCGACGGTGCCACGACCCCAGATGAACGCTTCGCCCGCCTCCGTGATGTCCCGGGTCGGCACGTTGGCATTGATGGGCACCGTGTCGATGTGGCCGGCGATCACGACGCGCTGTGCGCGGCCCAGCTGCGTGCGAGCGACGATCGTGTCACCGTCGCGGTACACCTCGAGATGAGGCAGCCCCCCCACCGCAGCGTGGATCAGATCCGCGAGGACGGTCTCATCGCCGGAGACGCTCGGGATGTCGCAGATCGTGCGAGTCAGGTCGGCAGAGGTCGCAGTGAGATCGAGCGGCGGCATCCCCCGAGTCTATCGAGCCGAGCGCCCGCGCCCGGGCACGAGAAAGGCCCCGCATGCTGTGGGCATGCGGGGCCCGCTTAACGCGAAATGGCCACCCTGCGTTGGGTGGCCATTTCGGTAATGGAAGTCCGGCGGTGTCCTACTCTCCCACAGGGTCCCCCCTGCAGTACCATCGGCGCTGAGAGGCTTAGCTTCCGGGTTCGGAATGTGACCGGGCGTTTCCCTCTCGCTATGGCCGCCGAAACACTATTGATGTTTCAGTCTGCACACAACGAATTACGTTGTTGGTGCGGTTCTCGACCGTACATCGAGAACCACTCAGTGGACGCAAGCACCTAGAACGGTGTGTTATCAAGTCATCGGCTTATTAGTACCAGTCAGCTGCACGTGTTGCCACGCTTCCACATCTGGCCTATCAACCCAGTAGTCTGGCTGGGAGCCTCTCGCCCGAAGGCATGGAAGTCTCATCTTGAGGCCGGCTTCCCGCTTAGATGCTTTCAGCGGTTATCCATCCCGAACGTAGCTAATCAGCGGTGCTCCTGGCGGAACAACTGACACACCAGAGGTTCGTCCAACCCGGTCCTCTCGTACTAGGGTCAGATCCTCTCAAACTTCCTACGCGCGCAGCGGATAGGGACCGAACTGTCTCACGACGTTCTAAACCCAGCTCGCGTACCGCTTTAATGGGCGAACAGCCCAACCCTTGGGACCTACTCCAGCCCCAGGATGCGACGAGCCGACATCGAGGTGCCAAACCATGCCGTCGATATGGACTCTTGGGCAAGATCAGCCTGTTATCCCCGAGGTACCTTTTATCCGTTGAGCGACAGCGCTTCCACAAGCCACTGCCGGATCACTAGTCCCGACTTTCGTCCCTGCTCGACCTGTCAGTCTCACAGTCAAGCTCCCTTGTGCACTTACACTCGCCACCTGATTGCCAACCAGGTTGAGGGAACCTTTGGGCGCCTCCGTTACTTTTTGGGAGGCAACCGCCCCAGTTAAACTACCCACCAGGCACTGTCCCTGAACCGGATTACGGTTCTAAGTTAGATATCCAGAGTGACCAGAGTGGTATTTCAACAACGACTCCACAAGAACTAGCGTCCCTGCTTCACAGTCTCCCACCTATCCTACACAAGCCACACCGAACACCAATACCAAGCTGTAGTAAAGGTCACGGGGTCTTTCCGTCCTGCTGCGCGTAACGAGCATCTTTACTCGTATTGCAATTTCGCCGAGTTCGCGGTTGAGACAGTTGGGAAGTCGTTACGCCATTCGTGCAGGTCGGAACTTACCCGACAAGGAATTTCGCTACCTTAGGATGGTTATAGTTACCACCGCCGTTTACTGGGGCTTAAATTCTCAGCTTCGCCTTGCGGCTAACCGGTCCTCTTAACCTTCCAGCACCGGGCAGGCGTCAGTCCGTATACATCGTCTTGCGACTTGGCACGGACCTGTGTTTTTAGTAAACAGTCGCTACCCACTAGTCTCTGCGGCCTCCAAACGCTTTCGGAGCAAGTCCTAATACGTCGAAGGCCCCCCTTCTCCCGAAGTTACGGGGGCATTTTGCCGAGTTCCTTAACCACGATTCTCTCGATCTCCTTGGTATTCTCTACCTGACCACCTGAGTCGGTTTGGGGTACGGGCGGCTAGAACCTCGCGTCGATGCTTTTCTTGGCAGCATAGGATCACCCACTTTTTATCCGCATCGTGTCTCAGCCTGTATGAGCGACGGATTTGCCTATCGCTCGGCCTACGCACTTGCACCAGGACTACCATCGCCTGGCTTGGGCTACCTTCCTGCGTCACACCTGTTAATACGCTAACCGCCTCAGCATAGGGTCGTGTGCTAGGCCCAACGCTTCACCCCGAAGGGATCCGTCAAAGGGATTCAGACACTTAGCATTACTGGATTGGTTTGGGCGGTTCTTCGCCGGTACGGGAATATCAACCCGTTGTCCATCGACTACGCCTGTCGGCCTCGCCTTAGGTCCCGACTTACCCAGGGAAGATTAGCTTGACCCTGGAACCCTTGGTCTTTCGGAGGACGTGTTTCTCACACGTCTTTCGCTACTCATGCCTGCATTCTCACTCGTGTAGGCTCCACGGCTGGTTCACACCGCCGCTTCACTGCCCACACGACGCTCTCCTACCCATCAATACGGCTGGACCACGAAGGCCTACCAATAATATCAATGCCACAGCTTCGGTGGCGTGCTTGAGCCCCGTTACATTGTCGGCGCGGAATCACTTGACCAGTGAGCTATTACGCACTCTTTCAAGGGTGGCTGCTTCTAAGCCAACCTCCTGGTTGTCTAAGCAACTCCACATCCTTTCCCACTTAGCACGCGCTTAGGGACCTTAGATGGTGGTCTGGGTTGTTTCCCTCTCGACTATGAAGCTTATCCCCCACAGTCTCACTGCTGCGCTCTCACTTACCGGCATTCGGAGTTTGGCTGACGTCAGTAACCTTGTAGGGCCCATCGGCCATCCAGTAGCTCTACCTCCGGCAAGAAACACGCAACGCTGCACCTAAATGCATTTCGGAGAGAACCAGCTATCACGAAGTTTGATTGGCCTTTCACCCCTATCCACAGCTCATCCCCTCAGTTTTCAACCTAAGTGGGTTCGGTCCTCCACGACGTCTTACCGTCGCTTCAACCTGGCCATGGATAGATCACTTCGCTTCGGGTCTAGGACATGCGACTGAATCGCCCTATTCAGACTCGCTTTCGCTACGGCTACCCCACTCGGGTTAACCTCGCCACATATCGCTAACTCGCAGGCTCATTCTTCAAAAGGCACGCTGTCACCCCTACTAAGGAGGCTCCAACGGTTTGTAAGCAAACGGTTTCAGGTACTATTTCACTCCCCTCCCGGGGTACTTTTCACCTTTCCCTCACGGTACTTGTCCGCTATCGGTCATCTGGGAGTATTTAGGCTTATCAGGTGGTCCTGACAGATTCACACGGGATTTCTCGGGCCCCGTGATACTTGGGATACTCTTCGCGCCAAGGGAGGCATTTCGACTACGGGGTTCGCACCCTCTCTGACCGGCCATTCAAAGCCGTTCGTCTATACCTTCTTGTAACGCCGGCTGCTCGGCAGAGCAGCCCGAAAAGTCCCACAACCCCGAATACGCAACTCCTGCCGGATATCACACGTACTCGGTTTAGCCTGTTCCGGTTTCGCTCGCCACTACTAACGGAATCGCGGTTGCTTTCTCTTCCTGTGGGTACTGAGATGTTTCACTTCCCCACGTTCCCTCTACCCGCCCTATATATTCAGGCGGGAGTCACTAGGTCGGCACGCCGCCCAGCGGGGTTTCCCCATTCGGAAATCCTCGGATCAAAGTGTGCTTATCCACTCCCCGAGGCTTATCGCAGATTGCTACGTCCTTCTTCGGCTCCAGATGCCAAGGCATCCACCGTTTGCTCTTAAAGACTTGTTAACACATGAGTTTCATCAAGAATCGAACCCGAGCCAAAGGCTCGGGCGAAATTGACTAATGATCTTTAAGATCATCAATATGAACCGACCAAAAGGTCGGCTCAAAAAGATGCTCGCGTCCACTGTGTAGTTCTCAAAGTACGGGCGGTACCCTCCCCGCCACCAGCACAAAGCCGGCACCAGAAAAGGCCCTGAGTTTCGAAGCCCCCAACCCACACGGGGTCAGGATGCATCCGGTCCCTCAGGACCCAACAGCGTGCAGTGCGAGACGTCCAGCCCCCCATCGTTCCAACCGGAAAACCGGCGTACTGAACAGGGAACCGCAGCTCCCGCACCTCGTCAAATGTTCCACCCATGAGCTCCCAGCAGAGAACATGCGTCTCTGATCTGGGGCCTGGACACCCGAAGGTGCCAGATGCTCCTTAGAAAGGAGGTGATCCAGCCGCACCTTCCGGTACGGCTACCTTGTTACGACTTAGTCCTAATTACCGATCCCACCTTCGACGGCTCCCTCCCACAAGGGGTTAGGCCACCGGCTTCAGGTGTTACCGACTTTCATGACTTGACGGGCGGTGTGTACAAGACCCGGGAACGTATTCACCGCAGCGTTGCTGATCTGCGATTACTAGCGACTCCGACTTCATGAGGTCGAGTTGCAGACCTCAATCCGAACTGGGACCGGCTTTTTGGGATTCGCTCCACCTTACGGTATTGCAGCCCTTTGTACCGGCCATTGTAGCATGCGTGAAGCCCAAGACATAAGGGGCATGATGATTTGACGTCATCCCCACCTTCCTCCGAGTTGACCCCGGCAGTATCCCATGAGTTCCCACCATTACGTGCTGGCAACATAGAACGAGGGTTGCGCTCGTTGCGGGACTTAACCCAACATCTCACGACACGAGCTGACGACAACCATGCACCACCTGTTTACGAGTGTCCAAAGAGTTGACTATTTCTAGCCCGTTCTCGTATATGTCAAGTCTTGGTAAGGTTCTTCGCGTTGCATCGAATTAATCCGCATGCTCCGCCGCTTGTGCGGGTCCCCGTCAATTCCTTTGAGTTTTAGCCTTGCGGCCGTACTCCCCAGGCGGGGAACTTAATGCGTTAGCTGCGTCACGGAATCCGTGGAATGGACCCCACAACTAGTTCCCAACGTTTACGGGGTGGACTACCAGGGTATCTAAGCCTGTTTGCTCCCCACCCTTTCGCTCCTCAGCGTCAGTTACGGCCCAGAGATCTGCCTTCGCCATCGGTGTTCCTCCTGATATCTGCGCATTCCACCGCTACACCAGGAATTCCAATCTCCCCTACCGCACTCTAGTCTGCCCGTACCCACTGCAGACCCGAGGTTGAGCCTCGGGATTTCACAGCAGACGCGACAAACCGCCTACGAGCTCTTTACGCCCAATAATTCCGGATAACGCTTGCGCCCTACGTATTACCGCGGCTGCTGGCACGTAGTTAGCCGGCGCTTTTTCTGCAAGTACCGTCACTTTCGCTTCTTCCTTGCTAAAAGAGGTTTACAACCCGAAGGCCGTCGTCCCTCACGCGGCGTTGCTGCATCAGGCTTTCGCCCATTGTGCAATATTCCCCACTGCTGCCTCCCGTAGGAGTCTGGGCCGTGTCTCAGTCCCAGTGTGGCCGGTCACCCTCTCAGGCCGGCTACCCGTCGACGCCTTGGTGAGCCATTACCTCACCAACAAGCTGATAGGCCGCGAGCCCATCCCAGACCGAAAAATCTTTCCAACTGCTAACCATGCGGTTGCAGCTCATATCCAGTATTAGACGCCGTTTCCAGCGCTTATCCCAGAGTCCGGGGCAGGTTGCTCACGTGTTACTCACCCGTTCGCCACTGATCCAGGAAGCAAGCTCCCCTTCACCGTTCGACTTGCATGTGTTAAGCACGCCGCCAGCGTTCATCCTGAGCCAGGATCAAACTCTCCATAAAAAATGATTGCAACAACCAACACCGGAATAGGTGAAGACTGCGCGAGTTTGAACATGACGATCGGATGTCATTACTGACATATCCGTTTAATCTCAAAAGAATCTCACCGGCCAACAAAAGTTGACCGCGAGGTATTTTGGCATTTGACAAGTGCACGCTGTTGAGTTCTCAAGGATCAGACGCTCCCACCAACCAGCCTCACGACCAGCCCAGCAGGGCAACTTCACTATCCTACCCCACCCGGAGCGCCAGTCATAACGACGCGCCGATGATCTCGCGATCTTCGGCGACGGTCCTGCGACCGCTGTACCCGAGGTGGGAAACCCCGACCGGAACCCGAAGGTTCGGACTCTCGGAAGAGTCTTTGTGTGGGGGTCTGTTCTCCGCTTGAGGAGGCGGGGCCTTCCGGCCTCTCCGCTCTCCTGTGGGGCGAACAAGTAATACTTTACGTCGATCCTGGCGGTTGGGCCAATCCGGGCCACATCCCGGGCGTGTCGCGCCCTGGCCGCCAGTCCGGAGTCGCGTGATTTCAGGGGAGACGCCGACTCAGGAGACCGTCGCGCGCGACCGTCGCGAGGAGCGCAGTGCCTGGACGGCCACGCACAGGGCCAGTGTCGCGGCCCCCCAGATCGCGCAGGCGGGCGGCAGGACCCGGTACGCGAGGTGCGCGACGGTGAAGTCGTCGTCGAGAGGTCCGGAGGCCGCGAGGCCCGCGACCCAGGCGATCACGAGTGCGACCGGAAGCGAGAGCCACCACGCCCAGCGGGCGGCGTCCGGGAGCAGACGGGCGACCGATGCCGCGGCATCCGCTCTCACCAGCCACACGATCGCCCACACGCCGATGATCGCCAGGCCCAGGAAGCTCGACCCGTGCTGCAGCCACTTGTAGCCGAGCAGCGGACCCCACTGCTCGTCGAGCGCCGGCAGGACGGAGACCCCCCAGCGGCCTTCATGGGTGAACGGGTCCCACAGGATGTGCGACGCGATGCCGAGCAGCAGCGACGCCAGCAGGAGCAGCACCCCGCTCCACGACACACGCCACCGCGGAGACGATCCGTCCTCGCTCACCGCGCGCACCGCGAGGGTCTCGCGGGCGGCGGGCAGGGCTGAGCGATCCCACTCCTCCGGCAGCCGCACGGCGAGCCAGGCCGGCGACAGCTCGCGCACGGCCGGGCGGAGCACCGAACGCCACACCAGCAGCAGCACGAGTGCGAGCACGAGCGTGGCCGCGATCCAGGCGAAGTCGTGGGTGCGGCCGTAGTGCAGGGGCAGTCCGCGCACGAAGAGGGGCAGGTCGGGGGTCATCGCCCCGACGGCGATGGCGGCCGGCACCAGCGGCGTGCGGATGAACGGCAGCGCCACGACGGCGTGGCTCGGGGTGAACGGCACGGCGGTCCGGCGTCAGGCCGCGACGAACAGTCCGGCGAGGGTCTTCTTGCCGCGGCGGAGCACCGAGACGCCGCCCGGCAGCGCGCCGGTGACGACGGCCGACTCGTCGACCTTCACGCCGTCGAGCGAGACCCCGCCCTGAGCCACGGCACGACGCCCCTCCGACAGGCTCGCGACGAGCCCGGTGTCGACGAGAGCCTGCACCACCCCGGTCCCGGAGGCGACCGACGCGTTCGGCAGCTCTTCGAGCGCCTGCCGCAGCGTGGTCGCGTCGAGCGCCGTGAGGTCGCCCTGGCCGAACAGCGCGTCGGATGCCGCGATCACGGCGGCCGTGGCATCCGGTCCGTGCACGAAGGCGGTGACCTCGCGCGCGAGCCGGCGCTGCGCTTCGCGGCGGAACGGCTCGGCGGCGACGAGACGCTCGTACTCCTCGATCTCGTCGCGGGTGAGGAAAGTGAAGACCTTCAGGCGCGTGATCACATCGGCATCGTCGGTGTTGAGCCAGAACTGGTACATCCGGTACGGGCTGCACATCTCGGGATCGAGCCAGATCGCGTTACCGGCGCTCTTGCCGAACTTCGTCCCGTCGCTGTTCGTGATGAGCGGCGTGCCGATCGCGTGCACCGAGACGCCCTCGACGCGATGGATGAGATCGGTGCCGCTCGTGAGGTTCCCCCACTGGTCGCTGCCGCCGGTCTGCAGCACGCAGTCGTAGCGGCGGTGCAGCTCGAGGTAGTCCAGGCCCTGCAGGATCTGGTAGCTGAACTCGGTGTAGCTGATGCCCGCCTCGGAGTTGAGGCGCGCGGCGACCGCGTCCTTCTTGATCATCGTGCCGACACGGAAATGCTTGCCGATCCCCCGGAGGAAGTCGATGGCGCTCAGCGGCGCCGTCCAGTCGAGGTTGTTGACGATGCGGGCGGCATTATCGCCCTCGAAGCTCAGGAACCGCTCGACCTGGGCGCGCAGGTATCCCACCCACTCCGCCACGGTCTCGACGGGGTTGAGCACGCGCTCGGAGTCGCGGCCGCCCGGGTCGCCGACCAGGCCTGTCGAGCCGCCGACGAGGCCGAGCGGCCGGTGGCCCGCGAGCTGGAGGCGGCGCATCGTGAGCAGCTGCACCAGGTTGCCCAGGTGCAGGCTCGGCGCGGTCGGATCGAAGCCGCAGTAGAAGGTGATCGGGTCGCCCGCGAGCAGCGCACGCAGCGCCTCCTGGTCGGTGGACACATGCACGAGTCCGCGCCAGACGATCTCATCCCAGACGTTCTCGAACGTCGGGTCATTGGCCGGCGCGGTGGCGCTCACGGGGCTGTTCGACACGCGTGCCAGGTTATCAGCGAGGATCGGATGCCCCTGCCGCCGCCCGCACCGGGTACCCGTCGCTCAGGCCGGCTCGTCCAGCCGGGCCAGCTGGTCGGTCGAGAGCCCGAGGCGGACGCCGTCGAGCGCGACGTCGAGCTGGTCGAGCTTGCTTCCGCCCAGCATGGGCCGGACGCCATGGGCGACATGCCACGCCAGCACCACCTGGCTTCGGGTCGCACCCAGCTCGGAGGCGATCGCGTCGAGCACCTCGAGGCGCCGGGCGTTCCCCGGCTGGTCGTAGATCCCGGGGATCGGCTTCGCAGGGTTGTCGTAGCCGCCCGAGAGCAGCGGCGTGTACGCCCACACCTCCAGCCCGTGCACCTCCGCATAGTCGCGCTGCTCGTCGCTCAGCACGCCGGAGGGGTGATTGGTCGGATTCGTGCCCGGCCGGGGGCGCAGGTAGGTGCTGTTGTGCTGCAGCGCGTCGATCGGCGTGGAGCCGAGGCGCCGCGCATGCGCCCGGGCCCGCTCGACCCGCCACGCCGGGTGATTGGATGCCCCCACCCGAGCGGTGCGTCCGTCTGCGGTCAGCTCGGCGAGCGCCTCGACGGTGTCTTCGATCGGCGTGGTGCGATCCTCCATGTGCAGCCAGAGCAGGTCGACGGACTCCACCCCCAGCCGCTCGAGGCTGCCGCGGAAGGCGGTGTGCACGGCCCGCGGGGAGAGTCCCGCGCGCTTGCCGGGGAACGAGTCCGCCCACAGCGGCTCGGCGCCGAGTTTGGTGGCGATCCTGACGCGATCGCGCACGCCGGGCCGCGCAGCGAGCCAGCGACCGAGCACGCGTTCGCTGTCTCCGCCGTGGCCGCTGGCGCTGGCCCAGAAGCTGTAGCAGTCGGCGGTGTCGATCCAGACGCCTCCGCGCTCGACGAAGCGGTCGAGAAGCGCGAAGGATGTGTCCTCATCGACGGTGGTGCCGAACATCATCGCGCCGAGGACGAGGGGGGACGAGGCAGGTGTGGCGGTGTTCATGCTTCTACTGTGCAACCTGGAGTTCACTCCAGGTCAAGCTCTATTCTCGAGTCATGAAGACCTACACTCCGGCCGAGGCCGCGGCACTCTCCGGCTTCTCGCTGGACACCCTGCGGTACTACGAGCGTGAAGGCATCCTGCCTCCGGTCGCACGAACGGCTGGCGGTCGTCGCTCGTACTCCGAATCCGACCTCGGGACCCTCGGATTCCTGAAGTGCCTGCGCGAGACGGGCATGCCGATCGAGAAGCTGCGCCGCTACGGCGAGCTGTGCCGCGACGAGACCACGGTCCCGGACCGCGTCGCGCTGCTCGAGGAGCACGCCGCTGCGGTGCAGCGCGAGCTCGAGGGACTTCTCGCCCAGCAGGCGAAGCTCGACGACAAGCTCGCGTGGTACCGCAGCGAACTCGAAACGCGTCAGGCGGCGGCGATCTTGTCGTAGAGGCCGATCATGTTGCCCTCGGAGTCGCGGATGTAGACCCAGCGCGAGTTCTCGTCGAGCGGCTGGATCTCCCCGACCTGCTCGCCGCCGTTCGCGACCGCTGCGGCGACGGTGTCCTCGATCCGGTCGACGGTGAACACGACGGTCACGTGGGGCGACGTGCTGCGCAGGTGGAGATCACCGTTGACGCCCTCGCCCTGCGGCTGTCGCAGCATCCCCATCTCATCGCCCCACGCTTCGTACTCGTATCCGAGGACCGCGCCGTAGAACGCCTGAGCTCGGGTGATGTCGTCGACGGGGATCTCGAAATGCTCCATCTTTGCCATGGGCCCACGTTTCCACGGTCGACGAGCGGACGAAAGCCCTGGGATGGCATGAGTTTGCAGACTCAATTCATCCCACTTCAGCAGTGAGACTCACATAGTTGGAGCTTGGGCGCTAAACTAGGGCAACTTTAATGTTCAGGCAAAAGGAGTTGCACCATGTTCGTCGTGACAGCGGACCAGCGCGGCAGCCGCACCAGCGAGGACCTGGTCCCCGCGGCCCTGGGTGCCGTCCAGCGCATCGCCGGGCCCCACCTGGTCCTCGCGCCCGAGCGCACGGCGGGCGACGAGTTCCAGGCCGCCGTCTCGGGTGCTGCCGCGATCCTCGATATCGTGCTGCATCTGACTCGCCTCGAGACATGGAGCGTCGGCGTCGGCATCGGCGGCATCGAGGAGCCGCTTCCCGCGAACGTCCGGGCCGCGCGCGGCTCCGCGTTCCTCAACGCCCGCGATGCCGTCGAGCACGCCAAACGCGCGTCGACCCGTGTCGCAGTGGTCGGCGGAGCCGACGGCGGAGATGCGGAGGCCCTGGTGCGGCTGCTCGTCGAGCTGCGGGATCGACGAACGGTCGAAGGCTGGGAGGTGCGAGACATCCTCGCGGAGGGCCTGAGCCAGCGCGACGCCGCCGCGCGACTCGGCATCACCGAGGGCGCGGTCAGCCTGCGCGTGCGCAACGCGGCGCTCCGGGTGGAGGAGGCGGCGATCCCCGCGTTGGAGCGGCTGCTCGCGCGCGCCGACAGCGGGTCGGGCCCGGCGCGGTGACCACACCGCGCCGTCCGCGCCGCGCGGTCATGGCGCCGCGAGCACGTCGCCGGTGCGTGCCAGACTGATCGGCATGGTCGTCCCCCCGGATCTGCTCCTGACCGCCGGCCTCTCGGCGTTCCTCTTCCTCGCGCTGGGAGGCGCGCTCGTGATCGTGGTGCTCAGCACCCGGCGCCCGCGCGACCTCCCGCTCCTGATCGCGGGCGGCCTCGTCGTGCTCGCCCTGCTGGTGGTCATCGTCATCCCCGTCAACGTGCCGATGGTCGTGGGCCTGATGATCGCTCTGCTGGGCACCGCGTTGGCAGCGGTCGGCGGCAGCCCTGTCACTCGCCGCGTGCTCGAGGTCGCGACCCACGGCCGAGTGCCCGAGGGCGACAACGGCGGCATCATGCTGCGACCGCCCGCCCTTCCGGGACTGGCCGGCGAGCAGGGGCCGGCGCGGGAGGTGCTGCGCGGCGGCACCACGATCGGCTATCTGGAGCGTCTGGGCGTCGCCATCGCGATCGTCGCGGGATTCCCCGAGGCCATCGCCGTCGTCGTCGCCGTCAAGGGCATCGGACGGTTCTCGGAGCTGGCCGCGGCCGAGGCCCGCGAGCGGTTCATCATCGGCACGCTCGCGAGCCTGCTGTGGGCCTGCATCATCGGCGGCCTCGTCCGGCTGGCGATCTGGTGACCGCCGCGCCAGTGCCCTGGTCCCACGGGCAGTGGACCCGCGAGCCGGCATCGGTGTCCATCGACGGAGCCGCTCTCGTTGCGACCGCGGTCGAGGGCAGCGACGCCTGGCGCACGACCGCGTACGGATTCGTCCACGACGACCAGCACGCCCTGCTCGCGCCGCTCGCAGTGGGGCAGGCGATGGAGATCGCCTTCTCGGCCGAGTGGAGCGGTGAGTTCGATCAGGCCGGCGTCTTCGTGCGCCTGGATGACGAGCGCTGGATCAAGAGCGGCATCGAGTTCGCCGACGGACACCTCGGGCTCGGCGCCGTGGTCACCGATGTCGCCTCCGACTGGTCCGTGGGCTACGTCGACGAGTGGAACGGATCCGAGATCACGGTGCGCGTCAGCCGATGGCCCGACGCCGTGATCGTGCGCGCTCGCGCCGGCGCCGGCGCGTGGCGGCTCGTGCGCGTGGCTCCCTTCGACGGCGGAGCGGATGCCGCGGCCGGCCCGTTCCTCTGCGCGCCCCTGCGGTCGGGCTTCGAGGTGCGCTTCCTGTCATGGCACCTCGACGCCGCAGACGAGAAGCTCCACTGAGCGAGAAGCAGCGCGGCTAGAGCCCGAGCGCGTGCGCGGCCGCCTGCACCCTCTCGACCAGCTCGACGCGCTGCTCGGCGACCCGCACCGGAGCGGTGCCCCCGGCGCCCGTCCGGCTCGCGACCGAGCCCTCGACGGTGAGGACCTCGCGGACGTCCGGCGTGAGCGAGGCCGACACGGAGGCGAGCTGCTCGTCGGTGACCTCGTGCAGCTCGATGCCGTTCTCCTCGCACAGGCGGACGAGGTGCCCTGAGGTCTCGTGCGCGTCGCGGAAGGGCACGCCGCGCTTGACGAGCCACTCCGCCACATCCGTGGCGAGCGAGAAGCCCTGCGGAGCGAGCAGCGCCATGCGCTCGGTGTGGAAGCGGAGCGTCGCGACCATGCCCGCGAACGCCGGAAGCACCGTCTCGAGCGTGCGGACCGAGTCGAAGATCGGCTCCTTGTCCTCCTGCAGGTCGCGGTTGTAGGCGAGCGGCAGCGCCTTGAGCGTGGCGAGCAGGCCCGTGAGATTGCCGATCAGTCGACCGGCCTTGCCCCGCGCGAGCTCGGCGATGTCGGGGTTCTTCTTCTGGGGCATGATGCTCGACCCGGTCGAATAGCCGTCGTCGAGCGTGACGAAGCCGAACTCGCGGGTGTTCCAGAGGATGATCTCCTCGGCGAAACGCGAGACGTCGATGCCGATCATCGCGGCGATGAACGCGAACTCGGCGACCACGTCGCGCGCCGAGGTGCCGTCGAGGGAGTTCTCGGCCGGCCGGTCGAGGCCCAGCTCCCGGGCGACGAGCTGTGGATCGAGCCCGAGGGTCGACCCGGCGAGCGCGCCGCCGCCGTACGGCGACACCGCCGCCCGGACCGACCAGTCACGCAGGCGCTCGAGGTCGCGGACGAGCGGCCAGGCGTGCGCCTGAAGGTGGTGCGCAAGGAGGACGGGCTGCGCGTGCTGAAGGTGGGTGCGCCCCGGCATGACGGCACCCTCGTGGGCGTCCGCCTGTGCGACGAGCGCGTCCACCAGCCGCAGGACCTCGCGGGCGATCGTCCGAGAGTGGTCGAGCAGATACATGCGCACGAGCGTCGCGATCTGGTCGTTGCGGCTGCGCCCGGCGCGGAGCTTGCCCCCGAGCTCGGGACCGACGACGCGGATGAGCGCCTGCTCGAGCGCGCCGTGCACGTCTTCGTCGGATTCCGCGGGGAGGAGGGATCCGTCCGTGATGGACCGGGTGACGACGTCCAGCCCGTCGTGCATCTCGCGCTCTTCGTCGGGAGTGAGGTACCCCGCGGCGGCGAGCGCCTTGGCGTGCGCATGCGACCCCGCGATGTCGTACAGCGCCAGGTCCCAGTCGAAGTGGGTCGAGCGGCTCAGCTCCACCAGTTCGGGCGAGGGCCCCGTCGCGAAGCGGGCGCCCCACAGCGCGCCCTCGTTGGTCCCGCCCCTGGTGTCACTCACCTGACCAGCCTAGCGACGGCGATGGGTGGAGGTGATCCGCTCAGACTGCGGAGCGCTCCTGCGCGTCGACTCGTCGTGCGGCCCACCGCGCGGCGCGATCGATCGCCCACTCCAGCGGCCCCCGGCCGACCAGCAGCGCCCAGGCGGTGCAGAGCGCGACCGTCGTGAGGGTGAGCGGCCAGAACGGCTGCAGGTCGCGGAAGCCCGCGAGGTCTCCGGCGTCACCCAGCACGTCGGAGGCGATGGCCGCCCACACCAGGAGCTGGGCGGTGTAGGCCGTGAGCGGCATCGCCCCGACCGCGCGGAGCGGCAGGACGATCCAGACGAGCACCGTGCGGCACAGCAGCAGGGCGGCGCCGATCACGGCGAGCGCGAACCCGCCGGAGCCGACCACCTCCAGCAGTCCGGTCGAGTGCGGCCGCGCGGTCCACAGCGCCCCGAGGTACGACGATCGCTCGTCCGCCTCAGCGGCGCCGGTCGCGGCATCCGCGCCGTATCCCACGACGGCGAGTGCGACGCCGGCGCCCAGCATCCACAGCTGCACAGAGAGGCGCTGGATGCCGGCCCTCGCGACTCCGAGACCGGCGACGAGGAAGGCGATCCACGTCGTGAACGGATAGTGCCAGCCGATCGCGAGCGACAGCGTGCTGCCCGACATCGTGTTCCACAGCGGGAGCTCGTCGAGCGCCACCTGGACGACGGGCATCACGAGGGCGAGCAGCGCCGACAGCGACAGCAGCGTCCGCGCGCCCAGCCGGACGAGCAAGATCGCGAGGAAGAACAGCAGGGCGTACGCGGGCAGAATCACGTAGACCGGCACGCCGGTGAGGATCAGCAGCAGGCCGAGCAGCCAGAGCAGGAGAGCCCGCACGGCGAGGCGCACGCGAGCGGTCTTGAGCGCCGATCCGCGCAGCGGCGTTCGCGCGCCCGTCACCAGGCCGATCGAGACGCCGGCGAGCGTCGCGAACAGGATCGAGGAGCGCCCGTCGACGACGGCGACCCAGGTGGCGGCATCCGTCCACTCGAAAGAGTCGTCGATCCACAGCAGGTGCGCGGCGAACATGCCGAGCACGGCCAGCCCGCGGGCGAGGTCCACGCCGGCGATGCGCTGCGGCCCGTTGAGCCGCGCCCAGCGACCGGCGAGCCAGCCCCGCTCGCTCAACGACCGCCGTTCCGGGTCAGTCCTGGCGCAGCAGCCACACCAGCAGCGCCTTCTGCGCGTGGAGGCGGTTCTCCGCCTCGTCCCAGACGACGCTCTGCGGGCCGTCGATCACCTCGGCGTCCACCTCGTACCCACGGTCGGCGGGGAGGCAGTGGATGAAGATGGAGTCGTCCTTCGCGAGAGCCATCAGCTCCTGCGTCACCTTGTACTGGCCGAGGTCGCGAAGTCGAGCGAGCTTCTCCTCCTCCTTGCCCATCGACACCCACGTGTCGGTGACGATGACGTCGGCGCCCGCCGCGGCCTCGTTGGCGTCGGTGTAGAGCGCGACCGACCCGCCGGTCTCCACGGCGCGGCGGTCTGCGTCCGCGATCACGTCCTCGCGGGGGGCGTACTGCTCTGGCGACGCGACGCGCACGTGCATGCCCGCGGTGACGCAGGCGAGGACGTACGAGTGGGCCATGTTCGACATGCCGTCGCCGAAGAACGCGAGGGTCAGTCCCTTGAGCTCGCCCTTGTGCTCCTTGATCGTGAGCAGGTCGGCGAGGAGCTGGCAGGGGTGGAAGTCGTCGCTCAGGGCATTGATCACCGGCACCGTCGTGCCCTCGGCCATCTGCTCGAGGCCCGCCTGGGCATAGGTGCGCCACACGATCGCGGCGACCTGGCGCTCCAGCACCCTGGCCGTGTCGGCGGGCGTCTCCTTGCCGCCGAGCTGGCTGTTGGCGGTCGAGATGATGAGCGGGGACCCGCCGAGGTCCGCGATGCCGACCGCGAACGACACGCGTGTGCGCGTGGAGGACTTGTCGAAGATCACGGCGACGGTCTGGGGACCTTCCAGCGTCTTGAGTTTCCAGCGGTCCTTCTTCAGCGCGACGGCGAGATCGAGGATCTCGTCCTGCTCGGCCTGGGTCAGATCGTCGTCGCGCAGCAGGTGGCGGGTCATGCGGGGACCTCCGTGGGGGCCTCGGTGGCGGCTGGGGTCGTCACGTCGAGCAGCAGCGCATCCTCGACGGTGCGCAGGGCGGCCGTGAAGAGCTCGAGGAACTCGTCGGTCTCCACGTCGCCGATGGTCAGGGCGGGCACGAGGCGGATCGTCTCGTCGTTGGGGGCGTTGATCACGAGGCCGTGCTCCTGCGCCGCGGCGACGACCGCCTTGGCGACCGGATGCGTGAGCGCGACGCCGAGAAGCAGCCCGCGCCCGCGGACGCCTCCGACGAGGTCCGAGCCGATCCCGAGGATCGCCGAGCGCAGCTGCTCGCCGCGCTCGGCGGCGTTGCGCACCAGCCCGGCGTCCTCGATCTCGCCGAGGACGGCGCCCGCGACGGCCGTGCCGAGCGGGTTCCCGCCGAACGTCGAGCCGTGAGTGCCGGGGTAGAACAGGTCGCTGGCCTCGCCGAAGGTGATGAGCGCCCCGATCGGGAAGCCGCCGCCGATGCCCTTGGCGACCGTGATCGCGTCCGGGGTGATGCCGGCGTGCTGGAAGGCGAACCACTCCCCCGTCCGCCCGGCACCGGTCTGGATCTCGTCGATGATGAGCAGAGCGCCGTGACGGGCCGTCAGCTCGCGCGCCGCCTGCAGGTAGCCCTCTGGCAGGTCGATGACGCCCGCCTCGCCCTTGACCGGCTCGACGAAGAGCGCCGCGACACGGTCGTCGATCGCGGCCTCGAGCGCCTCGGCCGTGGAGTCGATGAATTCGACGCCCGGCGTCATGGGCAGGAACGGCTCCTGCATCCACGGCTTGCCGGTGAGGGCGAGGGTGCCCATCGTCCTGCCGTGGAACGCATCCTTGAGCGCGAGGATGCGCGGGCGGTCCGCCCCGCCGTGGAGGCGGGCGAGCTTGAACGCGGCCTCGTTGGCCTCCGCGCCGGAGTTGCCGAAGTACACGCGCCCCGCGTCTCCGGTGCCGGCGAGCCGCTTGAGGCGTGCCGCGAGCTCCAGCTGCGGCGGCGTCGCGAAGTAGTTCGAGACGTGCGACAGCGTCGCCGCCTGGGTCGCGATCGCCTCGACGAACACCGGGTGCGCGTGGCCGAGCGAGTCGACCGCGATCCCGGCGAGGAAGTCCAGGTAGCGCTTGCCGTCGGCGTCCCAGAGGTAGGAGCCTTCGCCGCGGACGAGCATCGCCATCCGCTCTCCGAAGCTGCGAACGAGGTCGCGCCCCGCATCTTCCTGCCACGTCATCCGAGCACCACCTCTGTTCCGATTCCCTTGCTGGTGAAGATCTCCACGAGCACCGAGTGCGGCACCCGCCCGTCGATGATCGCGGCGGTCTCGACGCCGCCCTCGACGGCCTCCAGGCACGCCTGCATCTTCGGGATCATGCCCGACTCGAGCGAGGGCAGCATCGCCCGGAGCTCGGTCGAGGTCAGGTGCGAGACGAGCGAGTCGCGGTTCGGCCAGTCGGCGTAGAGCCCCGGGACGTCGGTGAGCACCACGAGCTTGGCGGCGCCCAGCGCGACCGCGAGGGCGGATGCCGCGGCATCCGCGTTCACGTTCAGCGAGTGCCCGGCGTGGTCGAGGTCGGGCGCGATGCTCGAGACGACCGGGATCCGGCCGGCGGCGAGCTGGTCGAGCACGGGCTGCGGATCCACTTCGACGACGTCGCCGACCCGGCCGAGGTCGTGCTCGACGCCCTCGATCACGACCCCGCGACGCCGGCCGCCGAAGAGGCCCGCGTCTTCGCCGCTCAGGCCCGCGGCGTGCGGGCCGTGGGCGTTGATCTTCGCGACGAGCTGCGGGTTGATCTGGCCCGTGAGCACCATGCGCACGACCGAGATCGCCTCGGTCGAGGTCACGCGATAGCCGCCCTTGAACTCGCTGGGGATGGCGAGGCGGTCGAGCATCGACGAGATCTGCGGCCCCCCGCCGTGCACGACGACGGGCTTCACCCCGACATAGCGGAGATAGGCGATGTCGGCGGCGAAGGCGTCCTGCAGCTCGTCGCTGACCATCGCGTTGCCGCCGTACTTGATCACCACGATCTGCTCGCTGAAGCGGCGCAGCCACGGCAGCGACTCGACGAGGGTCGCGGCCTTGACGCTGGCTTCGCTGGGATCGGTGTCCTGGATCTGGCTCATGACGAATAGGCGCTGTTCTCGTGGACGTAATCGTGGGTGAGGTCGTTGGTGAGGATCGTCGCGGTGGCCTCGCCGACCTTGAGGTCGATGACGAGGTGCGTCGCGCGCGGGGTGAGGTCCACGTCCTCGCGCGGCGCGTCGGGACCGCCCGCGGTGCACACGCGCACGCCGTTCATCCAGACGTCCACGTCGTACGGGTCGAAGGCCGCGTCGGTGGTGCCGATCGCGGCGAGCACGCGGCCCCAGTTCGGGTCGTTGCCGAAGATCGCCGCCTTGAACAGGTTGTTGCGGGCGACCGAGCGGCCGACCTCGACGGCTTCCTCCTCGGATGCCGCGTGCACGACCTCGATGGTGATGTCGTGGCTCGCACCTTCCGCGTCGCCCTGCAGCTGCCGGGCGAGATCCTGGCTCACCTCGGCGAGCGCCGCGGCGAACTCCTCCGGTGCCGGCGAGATGCCCGAGGCGCCGGAGACCAGCAGGGTCACCTGGTCGTTCGTCGACATGCAGCCGTCCGAGTCGAGCCGGTCGAAGGTGCGGCCCGTGGCCGCTCGCAGGGCCGCGTCGGCCTGCGCGGCGTCGAGCACGGCGTCGGTCGTGATCACCACGAGCATGGTCGCGAGGCCGGGCGCCAGCATCCCGGCCCCCTTCGCCATGCCGCCGATGGACCAGCCGTCGCGCGCGACGACGGAGCGCTTCGGCTTCGAGTCGGTGGTCATGATCGCGAGGGATGCCGCTTCGCCGCCGTCGGCGGAGAGCTCGGCGATGCCCTGCTCCGTGCCGGCGAGCACCTTGGCGCGGAAGACCTCGTCGCCGGTCCCGATGAGCCCGGTCGAGCAGATCAGCACGTCTCCGGCCCCGATGCCGAGGAGCTCGGCGGCCTTCTCGGCGGTCTGGTGAGTGGTCTGGAACCCGAACGAGCCGGTGAAGCAGTTCGCGCCGCCAGAGTTCAGCACGATCGCCTCGACGACGCCGTCCTGGATCGCCTGCTGCGACCAGATGATGGGGTTCGCCTTGGCGCGGTTCGACGTGAAGACGGCGGCGCCGACCTTGAGCGGCCCCCGGTTGACGACCACCGCGACGTCGGGCTTGCCGCTCGACTTGAGCCCGACGGCGACGCCGGCGGCTTCGAATCCCTGGGGCGCGGTGACGCTCACGGGGCTACTCCGTTCACGGTGAGTGCGGTGCCCTCGGCGAGGCCGAGAGCGATGTTCATGGACTGCACGGCCGCCCCGGCGGTGCCCTTGACGAGGTTGTCGACCGCCGTGACGACGACGACCCGGTTCGCGGCACGGTCGATCGCCAGGCCCATCAGCGCGGTATTGGCGCCCAGCACATCGGCGGTCCGGGGGAACTGGCCGGCCGGCAGCAGCTGCACGAACGTCTCGCCCCCGTAGGCCGTCTCCCATGCGCCGCGGATCTCGTCGTCGCTCTTGCCCGCCGCGATCGGCGCGCTCGAGGTCGCGAGGATCCCCCGGGCCATCGGGACGAGGACGGGGGTGAAGGAGATGCGGATGTCCTCCGCCGCCGCCGAGCCCGTCGCCGCGAGCGCCTGCCGGATCTCGGGGATGTGCCGGTGGCTGCCACCCACCGCGTACGGGTTCGCGGAGCCGAGGATCTCGCTGGCGAGGAGGTTCGTCTTCAGGCTCTTGCCGGCGCCCGACGGGCCGACCGCGAGGACGGTGACGATGTCCCCGGGGTCGATGACGCCCGCGGCCACGCCCGGCGCGAGGCTGAGACTGACCGTGGAGGCGTTGCAGCCGGGCGCGGCGATGCGGGATGCCCCGACCAGCCGTTCCCGCTGCGCCCCGCCCCCGACCGGGAGCTCGGGAACGCCGTACACCCAGGGATCGTGGAAGTCCCCGCCGTAGAAGTGGTCCCAGTCGGCCGCGGACTCCAGCCGGTGGTCGGCGCCCGCGTCGATGACGAGCGGGGTGTCGCCGAGCGCGTCGGTGTACTGACCGGACTGGCCGTGCGGGAGGGCCAGGAACACGATGTCGTGCCCGGCGAGCACCTCGGGAGTCGTCTCCGAGAGCGTCAGGTGCGCGAGCGAGCGCAAGTGGGGCTGGTGCTGGATGAGCGGCTGTCCCGCGTTGGAGTGCGCGGTGACCGTGCGGATCTCGACGTCGGGATGCGCGGCGAGGATCCGCAGGATCTCGCCGCCCGCATAGCCGGATGCGCCGGAGACGGCGACCGAATATGTCATGGATTCCACCTTAGAGTCTGGGTACGGGAGCCGGAGACGGCGACGCCCGCAGGGTCCATGACCGGACCGCGTGCAGGGTCGCCTAGAGTCGGCGGCCGTCCAGACGTCGGCGCGCGGGAGCGACGCTCGGAACGAGCGTCGCGAATCCCTGGGTCGCCGAAGGCATGGGCCCGACGATAGCGGCCGGGTCGCGGCATCCGCAAATCGAGGCCGTCATCTCGCGAGAGATCATGCTCTGCGCGAGCGCACATGGTTTGCAGGGGCAAACCATGTGCGCTCGGGCAAAGAGTGTGCGCTCGGCGACCGCCGGCCGAGGATCAGGACGAGAGTTCGGCGAGGAGGGCCAGCTCGTCCGCGCGGGAGAGACCCGAACGCCGCTCGCGGGACAGCCCTCGCTCCCGCTCATCGTCGAGCGTGCGCTCGAGGGTCTCGCGCAGGGGGCGGAGGCGTCCGCCGAGCACCCGGTACGCGGCGTTGGACCGCGTCCAGAAGCCGGGGGTGTCGGCGGGGAGCCACAGGGGCAGCGAGCGCGGTCCGGCCCAGTACGCCACCTCACGGGCTTCCAGCCAGTCGTCCGGCGCCCCGATCGTGCGGCCGTGGTGCCCGGCGACCTCGCGGGACTCCTCCAGCAGCCGATCGAGCGGGACGGGGTCTCCCACCGCGTTGGCCACGCCGGTCCAGCGCTCGCGTCCGATGGCGTGCACGAACTCGGCGAGGTCGTCGACGTCGATCACCTGCGCGCCCCGGTCGGTGACGTCGGGGATCAGCACGTCGTCGTCCGCGGCGAGCGCGAAGCGGCCGACCCAGTAGCCGAACCGGTCGGTGGGGTCGCCGGGTCCGACGATGAGTCCCGGACGGACGACCGCCGCGTGGAACCCCAGTGCCGAGCGGACGGATGCCTCGGCCGCCGCCTTCGCTCGCCCGTAGTCCGGCTCCTCGTCGGGGCCGGCGGGCGTCAGGAGCTCGGCGGACTCATCGGCCCCCGGCACGCCGTTCCCGGCGTACACCGAGACGGTCGAGATGTACGTCCAGTGCTTCGCGCGCTCCCCCAGCGCGAGGACCGCGGCCGCGACGTGCACCGGGTTCGACGAGATGTCGACGACCTCGTCCCACTCCCGCCCGGCGACCTCGGCGTATGCCTCAGGACCGTCGCGGTCGGCGACGACGAGCGCCGCCCCGTACGGCGCGGGCCGTCCGCCCCGGGCGAGGCAGGTGACGGATGCCCCGGCGTCCAGCCAGTGCGTGGCGATGCGGCCGCTGAGCCAGCCGGTCCCGCCGAGGATGAGCACGTCGGTCATGCGCTCCACCCAAGCACGACCCCGCCGAAAGCGCACCGTTTCGACGAGGGCGCACGGTATGCACGCGGAAACCGTGCGCTCTCGGGAAAGGAGTGCGCCCTCGCGCGCCCGGGCCGGCCAGCTACTCGCGCAGGGTCGCCCCGAAGCGCTCCCCCGCCGCCGCGACACCGGCGAGCTTCGCATCGGTCGCCTCGGCGGCCGTCAGCGTGCGGTCGGGCGCCCGGAAGCGCAGCGCGAACGTCAGGCTCTTCGTCCCGTCGTCGAGCCCCGCGCCGCGATAGTCGTCGACGAGCCGGAGCGACTCGAGCAGGTCGCCCGCACCCTCGGCGAGCGCGGCGCGCACCTCGGCGGCCGGCACGTCGGCCGGCACGACCAGCGAGACGTCCTGCGTGGCCGCGGGGTAGCCCGAGAGCGACGCCGCGACGACCTTCTCGCCCGCCAGCGACAGCACGAGGTCGAGGTCGAGCTCAGCGACGATCACGCGACCCGGAAGATCGGATGCCTCCGCCACCGCCGGCAGGAGCTCGCCGACGTAGCCCACCTGGGTGCCGGCCACAGACAGCACTCCGGTGCGACCCGGGTGCAGGGCGGCGCGCTCCGACTGCGCGACGTCGATCGTGACGCCTGCGGCGGACGCGATCGCACGGACGGCGTCGAGCGCGTCCGCGAGCTCCGCGGTCACCGGCGCTGCGCCGGGCTGCTTCGCCATGAGGTTGCCCGTGACGAGCACGGCGACGTGCCGGTGCTGCGGCGGGATCGACGCGTCGAGCTCGGCGAGGGTCGCAGCATCCGGCCGCACGGCGAGCGGCGGCACGTGCGAGGTGCCGTAGGTGACCCCCGGCGCCGGCAGGAACACGACGCCCGTCTCGAACAGCGCGAGGTCGGTGAAGCCGCGCGAGACGTTGCGGTGCGCGACCTGCAGCAGGCCGGGCACGAGCGAGCGCCGCAGGAACGGCGCCTGGCCGTCGAGCGGATTGGCGAGCTTGACGCTCGGGAGGTGCTCCCCCGACGGCGAGCCGTGCAGGTCGTTGAGCACATCGGTCGTGAACGCGAACGACGGCGTCTCGACGTAGCCGGCGGCGGCGAGAGCGTTGGCGACGCGTCGGCGTCCTTGCTGCGCCAGCGTGAGTCCCCGACCCGACGGGGGCACCGGCAGCACCGAGGGGATGCGGTGGTAGCCCTCGATGCGGGCGACCTCCTCGGCGAGCGTCCACTTGTCGGTGAGGTCGGGCCGCCACGACGGCGGGATGACGTGCCAGCCGTCGGCGTCCGCTTCGACCTCGCAGCCGATGAGGCGCAGCGCGCCCTCGATCTCACCGGTGGTGTAGTCCACTCCGATGAGACCCGGCACGAACTCCGCAGGCAGCGCGATGCCGGAGACGAAGACCTCGGCGAACAGCGCGCCGCCGAATTCCTCGTCGCTCGTGCCGCCGGCGTACTCGGTCATGAGCTCCGCCACCCGGCGCGCCGCGACGAACGGCACCATCGGGTCGACACCGCGCTCGAAGCGACGGGATGCCTCGCTGGGCAGCTTGTGACGGCGGGCGGTGCGCGCGATCGACACGGTGTCGAAGGTCGCGGCCTCGATGAGCACATTGCGGGTCGTGCCGCTCATCTCGGTCGTGCCGCCGCCCATGACCCCGGCCAGGCCGATGGGTCCGGACTCGTCGGTGATGAGCAGGTCCTCGGGGTCGAGCGTGCGGACCTTGCCGTCGAGCGTCTCGAGCTTCTCGCCGGGGGTCGCGCGGCGGACGGTGATGCCGCCCTGCAGCTTGTCGAGGTCGTAGCCGTGGATCGGCTGGCCGAGCTCGATCATCACGTAGTTGGTGATGTCGATCAGGATGCCGAGCGAGCGGATGCCGGCGAGCGCGAGGCGCGCGACCATCCAGGCGGGCGTGGGCTTGGTCGGATCGACGTCGCGCACGACACGGGCGACGAACTCCGTCGCCCCGGCGCGGCCGCGGATGGGCGCCTGGTCGTCCACGACGATCGCGAAGCCCGACCCGGGCGACACCTCGGCCCACTCGCGGTCGGCGGGATCGCGGAACGCAGCACCTGTCGCGTGGGAGTACTCGCGGGCCACACCTCGGACCGACAGCGCGTAGCCGCGGTCGGGCGTCACGTTGATGTCGATCGCGACGTCGTCGAGACCGAGCAGAGAGATCGCGTCGGTGCCGACGGGGGCGTCGATGTCGAGCTCGACGAGGCGCAGGATGCCGCTGTGCTCCTCGCCGAGGCCGAGCTCCTTGGCGGAGGCGATCATGCCGTCCGACACGTGGCCGTAGGTCTTGCGCGCGGCGATGGGGAACGGACCCGGCAGCACGGCCCCGGGCAGCGTCACCGGAACCTTGTCGCCGACGAAGAAGTTGCGGGCGCCGCACACGATGCCGTGCACCGCAGGGCCGCCGTCGGCCGCCGTCTCGCCGTCGGGCGCGACGCGCACCTGGCACCAGCGGATCGTCTTGCCGTTGGACTGCGGCTCCTCGACGAACTCGAGCACCTCGCCGACGACGATCGGACCCTGCAGCTCGAAGCGGTGCACGTCCTCCTCTTCGAACCCGACGCGCACGAGCGCCTCGAGGACGTCCTCGGGCGTGGCATCCGCAGGGATGTCGACGTATTCACGCAACCAGGAGAGCGGGACGCGCATCAGACCACCATTCCGAACTGCTCGCTGAAGCGCACATCGCCCTCGGCCATGTCGCGCATGTCCTGCACGTCGCTTCGGAACATGAGCGTCCGCTCGATGCCCATGCCGAAGGCGAATCCCGAGTACTCCTCGGGGTCTATCCCCGCGGCGCGGAGGACGTTCGCGTGGATCATGCCGCAGCCGCCCCACTCGATCCAGCGCGCGCCGCCCTTGAAGGTCGGGTGCCACAGGTCGAGCTCGGCGGAGGGCTCGGTGAAGGGGAAGTAATTGGCGCGGAAGCGCGTCTTGGCCTCCGGCCCGAACAGCACCTTGGCTGCGTGGTCGAGCGTGCCCTTGAGGTGCGCCATCGTGATGCCCTTGTCGACCACGAGCCCCTCGAACTGCGTGAACACGGGAAGGTGCGTCGCGTCGTACTCGTCGGTGCGGTACACGCGGCCCGGGCACAGCACGTAGGTGGGGAGCGCACGCTCGAGCATCGAGCGCACCTGCACGGGGCTGGTGTGCGTGCGCATGACAAGGTGGCGCTCGACCGGGTCGACGAAGAACGTGTCCTGCATCTGGCGCGCCGGGTGGTCCACGTCGAAGTTCAGCGCGTCGAAGTTGTACCACTCGTGCTCGAGCTCGGGACCTTCCGCGATCTCCCAGCCCATGCCGACGAAGATGTCGGCGATCTGCTCCTGGAGGAGGGAGATCGGATGCCGCGCCCCGGTCCGCGCACGCTGCGCCAGCGCCGTGATGTCGACGCGCTCCGCCTCGAGGCGGGCGGCGGTCTCGGCTTCGGCGAGCTCCTGCTCACGGGCCGCGAAGGCCTGGTTCACGCGCCCGCGGGCCTGGCCCACGAGCTTGCCGAACTCCGCCTTGCGCTCGGGGGCGACATCGCGCAGACGCGCGTTCAGCTGGGCGAGAGGCGAGCCCTCGGCACTGTGGGCGGAGCGGGCGGCCTTGAGGGCGGCCGTGTCGCTCGCGGCGGCGACGGCGTCGAGCGCGGCCTGCACGGCGGCTTCCACCGCCTCGGGCGTGATCTCAGGAACGTCGGACACGAGAATCGAGTCTACCGAGAGCGGATGCCCCGGCCCGCCGCACCTCTCGCGATCAGATCTGCTGCGCGCTCTGGTTCTGGCCGCCCTCGACGGCGCCCGCGCGGCTCTTGAGCGTTCCCTGCGTCACGATGAGCTCGGTGTCCGTGATCTCCTGCGTCGGCTGGTTCGCACCGGCGACGCGGGTGGTCTTGGCCGAGCTGCGGAGCCGCTTCTCCACCGTGTTGGCGATGAACGACAGGATGAGGCACAGGCTGATGTAGATCGCGCCGATGACGATGGTCGCGGGCACGATCGGCGAATCGAGGGCGGACTGCGACCCGATGTACCGGGCATAGAACAGCAGCTCGGGGTAGGTGATGATGAACCCGAGAGCGGTGTCCTTCAGCGTGACGACCAGCTGCGCGATGATCACCGGCATCATCGCCCGGATCGCCTGGGGCAGCAGCACCAGCTGCATCACGCCGTACTTCCGCAGCCCGATCGCGTACCCGGCCTCTTTCTGGCCGCGGGGCAGCGACTCGACGCCGGCGCGGATCACTTCAGCGAGCACGGACCCGTTGTACGCCACCAGTGCGATCACGACGGCCCAGTAGGACGGCATGCGGATGCCGATCACCGGGAGGCCGTAGTACAGCAGGAACATGAAGACGAGGACGGGCACGGCGCGGAGGAACTCCACCACGGCGCCGACGGGGATCCTGATCCAGGCGTGGTCCGACATGCGGCCGATGGCGAGGGCGAAGGCCAGGATGAGCGCTCCGACAGCGGCGACACCGAAGGCGGCGAGCGTCCGCAGCGTGGCCAGACCGATCTGGACCCACACGTTCGTGTAGGTGAACGCGGCCCACTTCTCCGCGGTGAACTGGCCCGTGTCGATCAATCGCCATAGGAAGAATCCCGCGATGGCGGCGACCACCAGCACCGTGAGGATGCCCAGGATGCGATTGCGCGCGATCGCGCGGGGACCGGGAACGTCATAGAGGACGGAACTCATCGGGCGACCCTCCACTTGTTCTCGAGCGCTCGCTGGGCCCACGACAGCAGCAGCACGAGTGCGACGAAGACGACCATCACCCACAGGATCACGACCATCTGGTTCGCGCCCCGCTCGCTCAGGTAGTTGCGGGCGGCCCCCAGGTTCACCACACCGAAGCCGGCGGCCACGGTCGTGTTCTTCAGCAGTGCGATGAAGACGCTCATCATGGGCGGGATCACCGACCGGAACGCCTGCGGCATGACCACCAGGGACATCACCTGGCCGAACTTGAGACCGATCGCGCGGGCGGCCTCGGCCTGTCCGACGGGCACCGTGTTGATACCCGACCTGATCGTCTCGGCGACATAGGTCGCGGTGTAGATGCCCAGGGCGCAGACGGCCAGAGTCAGCGAGACCGCGGCGGTCAGGCGCAGGCCGAGCAGGGGTGGCAGGGCGAACGCGAAGGCGAAGAAGACGAGGGTCAACGGCGTGTTGCGGATCGTGTTGACGTACAGCGCCCCCATGGTCCGCGCGATCGGGATCGGCGAGACGCGCATGGCGCCCACGATGATCCCGAGGATGAGCGCGACGAGACCGCCCGCGAAGAACAGGATCAGCGTGCCGACCAGTCCCTCGGTCCAGACGTCCCAGTTGTCGGTGATGACGTTCAGCGGTCTCATCCTCTCGTCTCTGAGGTGAGCGGCGGTGGGGGCGGTGCCTGTCGGCACCGCCCCCACCGGCGATCACATGGCGGTGTCGTCGACTTCGGGCTGCGAGCCCTCGATGCCGGCCGGCGCGAGGTGCTCGTCGAACAGCGCGGTCCAGACGTCGCCGCCGTCGGTGAACAGCGTGTTGATGTGCTCGACGAGCGCGGTGTCGCCCTTGGCGACGCCCACGCCGTAGCGCTCCTCGCTGAACGGCTCGCCCGCGATCTTGAGGGCGTCCGGCTCCTGCGCGACGTACCCGGCGAGGATGGCCTCATCGGTGGTGATCGCATCGACCGAGCCGGCCTTCAGCTGCTCCACGCACTGCGAGTACGTGTCGTACTCCACCGTGTCACCCGGGTTGTACTCGTCGCGGATGCGCTGCAGCGGCGTCGAACCGGTCACCGAGCAGACGATCTTGCCTTCGAGGTCGTCAGGCCCGTTGATGTCGGTGTTGTCGGCCGCGACCATGAGGCCCTGACCGGTGAGGAAGTACGGTCCCGCGAAGTCGATGAGCTCCTTGCGCGTGTCCGTGATGGAGTACGTCCCGACGTAGTAGTCGATGTTGCCGTTGACGAGCTCCTGCTCGCGGTTCGCCGACGGGATGGTGACGTACTCGATCTGCTCCTCGTCGTAGCCGAGGGATGCGGCGATCCACCGGGCGATGTCGACGTCGAAGCCGGTCCGCTCGCCGGTCGCGGCGTCCTCGTAGCCGAGTCCGGGCTGGTCGTTCTTGACGCCGACGACCACGCCGTCGCGCGCCGTGATCGCGTCGAAGGTGGGGCTGCCTTCCAGCGAGACGTCGGTCGAGACCTCCCAGAGCGCCTCGCTCTGTCCGGTGTCGCCGCCGTCAGTCGGGTCGGTGGCTCCGGGGGTGCCGCTGTTGCACCCCGTGAGTGCGAGCAGGGCGACGGCCGAGATGCCGATGCCCGTCATGATCCTTGACTTGCGCATGGTTTCCTCCTGGTTGCTGTGTCTGTGCTGGTTCCGTATGTCCGACGTTCGGGTCGTGCGGAGTAGTCGTGCGGTGGTGCTTCATTCCCTCCCGGGGTTGCGAGGGTCGGTCAGGGTCAATGGGTGAGGAGCTTCGAGAGGAAGTCCTTCGCACGATCGCTCTTCGGGTTCGTGAAGAACTCCTCCGGTGTCGCCTCCTCGACGATCTGCCCGTCGGACATGAACACGACGCGGTCGGCCGCCTTGCGAGCGAAGCCCATCTCGTGGGTGACCACGATCATCGTCATGCCGTCCTGGGCGAGGCCGACCATGACGTCGAGCACCTCGTTGATCATCTCGGGGTCCAGCGCGCTGGTCGGCTCGTCGAACAGCATCAGCTTGGGCTGCATCGCGAGCGCCCGTGCGATGGCGACGCGCTGCTGCTGTCCGCCCGAGAGCTGTGCCGGGAGCTTGCCGGCCTGCTGGCCGACGCCGACGCGATCGAGGAGCTGTCTGCCCAGCTTCTCCGCATCGGCCTTCTTCATGCCCTTGACCTTGAGTGGGCCGAGGGTGACGTTGTCGAGGATCGTCAGGTGCGCGAAGAGGTTGAACGACTGGAAGACCATGCCGACGTCCGCGCGCAGCGCCGCCAGCTCCTTCCCCTCCTTGGGGAGCTCCTTGCCGTCGATCGTGATCGTGCCGCTCGTGATCGTCTCGAGCCGGTTGATCGTGCGGCACAGCGTCGACTTGCCCGATCCCGAAGGTCCGATCACGACGACCACCTCGCCGCGGTTGACCGTCATGTTGATGTCCTTCAGCGCCTGGAACTCGCCGTAGTGCTTCTGGACATCGGTGATCTCGACCAGGGATTCGCCGCGTCGAACACTGATGTTCGACGTCTTCGGCGCACTGTCATCGGGCGTCGTCATAGCGCCACCCTAGAGCGGTCGCGCGCCCCACGGCCAGTGGACGCGGCGGTCTTTACCGTGTTGTAACAGCACCGGAACGGACGCCGCTCACGCCGAGGCACGCTGGGCGAACGCGGTTTCGTACAGGCAGACGCTGGCCGCCGTCGCGAGGTTGAGCGACTCCGCAGCACCGTAGATCGGCAGCCGGAGCGACATGTCGGCGAGCGCGAGCGCCTCGTCGTCGAGGCCCCGCGCCTCATTGCCGAAGAGCCAGGCGGTGGGCTCCGCGAGGAGGTCGCGCGAGGCGAGGAAGTCGCCGCCCCCGACATCGGCCGCGATCACCCGGATGCCGGCAGCCCGGGCCTTCTCGACCGCGGTCGACAGGTCGACGCCGACGGCGACCGGCAGGTGGAAGAGCGATCCGGTGGTGGCTCGCACGACCTTCGGGTTGTACGGGTCGACGGTGCGGCCCGTGAGCACGACGGCGTCGGCGCCGGCGGCATCCGCTGCCCGGATGATCGTGCCGAGATTGCCCGGGTCTCGCACCTCCTCGCAGATCGCGACGAGCCGTGGCGAGGCGGCGAAGATGTCGCGCATCGACGTCGGCGACTGCCGGGCGACCGCGACGATGCCCTGCGGGGTCACGGTGTCGGCCATGGCGTCGAGCACGGCCTCGGTGGTGAAGACCACCTCGATGCCGGCGTCGCGCGCGGCGTCCCGCACATCGGCGTGACGCTCCATCGCGGTCGGAGTCGCAAAGACCTCGACGAGCGTGTCGGGGCGGTAATTGAGCGCCTCCCGGGCCGCCTGCGGGCCTTCGAGCAGGAACAGTCCGGTCTCCTGCCGGGCGCTGCGCTTCGTCAGCTTCGCGACGGCGCGAACACGCGGAGAGCGAGGGTTCTCGAGCACAGGCTCAGTCTAGGGTCGCGCGTGCGGATCCTCCGCGCGGCGGGTGCGCGAAAAGGGCGCCCTCCTGAAGGAGGACGCCCTCTCGTGAACCGGATGCCGGTGTCAGGCGCTCTTGGGAGCGTTGACGTTCTCGGGGAGTGCCTTCTTGGCGGTCTCGACGAGCGAGGCGAACGTCGCCGCGTCGTTCACCGCGAGGTCGGCGAGCATGCGACGGTCGACCTGGACGCCCGCGAGGCCGAGGCCCTGGATGAAGCGGTTGTACGTGATGCCGTTCTGGCGGCTCGCAGCGTTGATGCGCTGGATCCACAGACGGCGGAAGTCGCCCTTGCGCTTGCGACGGTCGCGGTACGCGTAGACGAGCGAGTGGGTGACCTGCTCCTTCGCCTTGCGGTACAGGCGCGAACGCTGTCCGCGGTAACCGGACGCGCGCTCGAGGATGACGCGACGCTTCTTGTGGGCGTTTACCGCCCGCTTGACTCTAGCCATTTCGTTTGGTTCCTATTCGTGCGTCGGTGCTCAGAGACCGAGGAGCTTCTTGGCCTGCTTGGCATCACCCGGGGCCAGGACCTGCTCCTGGTTGAGGCGACGGGTGCGACGGCTCGACTTGCCCTCGAGGTTGTGGCGCATACCGGCCTGCTGCTTCATCAGCTTGCCGCTGCCGGTGACCTTGAAGCGCTTCTTGGCACCCGAGTGGGTCTTCTGCTTCGGCATCTCTTCTTCCTTCGTTTCACTTCCCGCCGGAGCGGGAGTCGGTGTCCCCGCCGGAGCGGGAGTCGGTGTCCCGCGGTGCGGGAGTCTGTGGGGGCCTATTCGGCGGTGGCCGGCTCGGAATCCGCTGCGGCCTCGTCGGCCTCATCGGATGCGGAGCCGCCGCGGGCGGAGCGAGCCGCCTCCTTGTTGGCGGCGCGCGCGGCGTTCTGCTCGGTCTTCACCTCGGACTTGTTCTTGTGCGGGGCGACCACCATGACCATGTTGCGACCGTCGATGGTGGGGTTCGACTCGACCGTCCCGAACTCGGCGACGTCCTCGGCGAACTTGCGCAGCAGACGCACACCCTGCTCGGGGCGGGACTGCTCGCGGCCGCGGAACAGGATCATGGCCTTGACCTTGTCGCCCGACTGCAGGAAGCCCTCGGCGCGCTTGAGCTTGGTTATGTAGTCGTGGGCCTCGATCTTCAGACGGAACCGGACCTCTTTGAGGACGGTGTTCGCCTGATTGCGACGCGCTTCCTTGGCCTTCTGCGCAGCCTCGTACTTGAACTTCCCGTAGTCCATGATCTTTACCACGGGGGGCTTCGAGTTCGGGGCCACCTCGACGAGATCGAGGTCGGCCTCCTGGGCCAGGCGCAGTGCCACCTCGATGCGGACGACGCCGACCTGTTCACCCGCGGGTCCTACGAGGCGGACCTCGGGGACGCGGATGCGGTCGTTGGTGCGGGGATCGCTGATGCGGAGCTCCTTCGTGCGGTGGAGGCCACCACGACACGGGTGTGTCGTGGGCGAAGATTCTCACTCCACCCGCACGGCGCTCGAACGCCGGCTTTCCGCACCCGGTCCGCTCGCGAGCGGCTACCCCGGCCGCAGAACGGTCGGGGCGGAGTGCTTGACCCGGTAGCCTGGAACGGCAAGCGCGGGTGGGATGTGATCCTCTTTCGGTTCGGTGCAGAACACACCGAAGCCCGCAACAGTCTAACAGAGAGAAACGCGTGACGACGATTCCGGCATCCGATGACCACCGCCACTCCCGCTGGGAGGAGCAGGAGCGCGCCGCGTCCGCCGCGACGCGCGACATCGCCGATGTTCCCGCCGTCGAGGTGATCACCACGGCCGCCGTCCACCTCATGAGCGCCGCCGCCGTCAAGGTGGGCCTCGCCGACGATCCGGCCACCCAGACCGACCTCGACGAGGCGCGGAAGCTCATCAACGCCCTCGCCGGACTCATCACGGCCGGCGCCCCCGAGATCAGCGACATGCACGCCCGCTCGCTGCGTGACGGACTGCGCTCGCTTCAGCTCGCGTTCCGCGAGGCCTCTGTCATCCCCGACCCGATCGGCAAGGGGCCGGGCGAGAAGTGGACGGGCCCGGTCAACTGACCGACGGCGCTGGAGCCGCGATGCCGACGGCGGCCGCGCCGCGCGCCACCGCATCGACAGTGCGGCGGACGGCCGCGGCATCCGTCTGGTGATTGCTGACCGCGAACCGCACGACGGTGCGGCCCCGCCATGTCGATGAGGACGCCCATACCGTCCCCTCATCGCGCAGCCACTCCCCCAGTACCGCCGTGGCGGCGTCATCGGCCGACGCCAGGCACACCTGCGTGAACACGACGTCGTTGATCACCTCGAGCCCGGGGATCCCGCGGAATCCGTCGGCGAGGCCGGTCGCGGCCTCCGCGAGACCGTCGACCAGTGCGACGACGCCCCCGCGTCCGAGCGAGCGCAGCGCCGCCCACACCGGCACCCCGCGGGCCCGGCGCGACAGCTCCGGCACGCGGTCGTAGGGGTCGGAGATGCTCGCGACGGCGGGCAGGTAGGCGGCATGGGCGCCCAGGGAGGCCGCCATCGCCGCTTCGTCGCGCACGATCGAGACTCCGCAGTCGTAGGGGACGTTCAGGGTCTTGTGGGCGTCGGTCGCCCAGGAGTCCGCATCGGCGAGTCCGCGCGTCAGGTGCCGCAGCCTCGGACTGGCCGCCGCCCAGAGCCCGAAGGCGCCGTCGATGTGGACCCACGCGCCCGCGGCGCGTGCCACGGCGATCGCGGCCGGGAAGTCGTCGAAGGCGCCCGAGTGCACGTCCCCGGCCTGGAGCGCGACGACGGTCGGGGCGTCGCCCGCCGCGAGGGCGCGCTCCAGCCCGGCGACGTCGATGCGACCTTCGCGGTCCGCGCCGACGGTCGTCGGGGCGCCGAGGCCGGCGACGCGCCCGGCCAGCACCACCGAGGTGTGCACGGCGTCTCCCGCGAGGAAGCGGACGCGCGGTGCCTGTGAGATGTCCGACACGGGGTCGTAGCCCCGCGCACGCAGCACGGCATCGCGGCCCACCACCAGGCACGACAGGTTTGCGCTCGTCGCGCCCGTGGCGAACCCCACACCGCTCCCCGCCGGCAGCCCGAGCAGTTCGAGCAGCCACGCTGCCGCCACCTCCTCCACCGCGGCCGTGGCCGGGGTGGGCTGCCGGGAGCCCGTGTTCTGATCCCAGGTCGACACGAGCCAGTCCGCCGCCAGGGCCGCCGGATAGGTGCCGCCGATGACGAACCCGTAGAAGCGCGGCGACCCCATGGCCATCAGCCCGGGAGCGGATGCCTCGGCCAGCTCGTCGACCACCGCAGCCGCGTCGGCGCCTTCGTCCGGCAGCTCGCGCAGGAGCCGTCCCAGGATCCCGTCGACGTCTAGATCCGGGCGGATCGGCCGCTCCGCCACCGTGTCCACCCAGCTCAGTGCGTGACGGTGGGCGGCGTCGAGCGCCCGGTGGTACTGCTCTGTCATGCCGTCGTCGTCCATGGCAACCTCCCCGGAGCCGATCCTCCGCCGTCGTGGCGACCGTCGCAAGACCGCGAGCCGACGCCGTCGGCGGAGAGGAGGACCGGTGGGGCCTGGCAGATACCTGCCGTCAGGCGCGGACGAGCTTGACCGTCAGCGAGTCCACGAGCACCGCGATCCGGTGATCGGCCGCCCAGCGGGTCGCGAGCCGGGAGAGCACCGCGTCGAGCTCTTCCTTTTCGAGCCCGTGGATGAGCTCGAGGCGCACGATCAGCTCCGGACCGCGAAGCCGGGCGTCGGGATCCCCCGGTTCGACCGAGAGGTCGATCACCGCGAGTTCACCGCCGATGCTCTGCTGCAGCCCCGCGAACACCTCGGGCGAGGTGAAGCTCGGCTCCCACGGCTCTCCCTGCCCGATCGCCCACACCGCGGGGCGCCGGATCACGAACTCCGTGGGAGAGCCGGGGTCGATGACGATGAGGTCCGTGTCGTCGGCGGATGCCGCGACCGCCGTCCGCGGGCCGTCGGCGGGCACCGGGCGGGCCGAGGCATCCCACCGCCCCATCGCCTCGACCGACGTGAACACCGGCAGGACCCGACGACCGTCGGGCGCGGCCACCGTGACGATGGAGAGCTCCTGCGTCTTGTCGACCGCGAGTCCGTGCGGGCCCACGCCCTCATCGCCTTTCTCGGCGATCAGCGGGATGAGCAGCCGGGCGGAGCGATAGGCGTCCACCACGGCGGCCTGATCACCCTCACCCGCGCGGAATGCGGTCAGCGCGGCGAGCAGCGCCGGGTCGGCCGTCCCGTCGTCGCCCGAGTGGGGGTTTGCGTGAAAGCCCCGGCCCTCCCACGGGACGCCCGCGGAGTCGGCGTGCGGGTCAGTGTCCGGCGACATCCAGGGCCTCGGCGAGCGTGAAGGCTCCCGCATACAGCGCCTTGCCGACGATGACCCCTTCGACGCCGAGTGGCACGAGATCGCGGAGGGCGATGATGTCGTCGAGGCTCGAGACGCCGCCCGAGGCGACGACCGGCTTCGGGGTGCGCGCGGTCATCTCGCGGAGAAGCTCGACGTTCGGACCCTGGAGGGTGCCGTCCTTCGTGACGTCGGTGACGACGTAGCGGCTGCATCCGGCGTTCTCGAGGCGATCGAGCACCGTCCACAGGTCGCCGCCCTCGCGGGTCCAGCCGCGCGCGGCGAGCGTGGTGCCGCGCACATCGAGCCCGACGGCGATGACGTCGCCGTAGCGGCCGATCACGTCCGCCGCCCACTCCGGGTTCTCGAGCGCGGCGGTGCCGAGGTTGATGCGCGCGGCACCGCTCTCCAACGCCGCCTCGAGGGTGCGGTCGTCGCGGATGCCGCCGGAGAGCTCGACCTGCACGCCCTTGACCTGCCTGATGACCTTGCGGAGGATCCCGGCGTTGCTGCCGCGACCGAACGCGGCGTCGAGGTCGACGAGGTGGATCCACTGCGCGCCCTGGCGGGCGAAGTCGAGCGCTGCGTCGACGGGGTCGCCGTAGCTGGTCTCGGTGCCCGCCTCACCCTGTGTCAGGCGCACGGCCTTGCCGTCGGCGACGTCGACGGCAGGCAGCAGGATCAGCTCGGGCGTAGAGGCGAAATCGTTCATGGCTCCTCGTGCAGGAAGGTCTCGGGAGGGAAGAGTTCCCGCAGACGGCACGAGTTCAGAGGGTAGCCCTGCCGAGCCCGTCGATCCAATTCGACAGGAGGCGGATGCCGGCATCCCCCGATTTCTCGGGGTGGAACTGCGTCGCCGACAGCGGGCCGTTCTCGACGGCGGCCAGGAACGGGCGGCCGTAGTCGCACCAGGTGAGGGTGGGCTCGGGGAACGGCGGCTGCACGTCGAGCAGCCACTTCTGCGCGCCGAACGAGTGGACGAAGTAGAAGCGCTCGTCCTCGATGCCCGCGAACAGCCGCGAGCCCTCGCCGGGCTCGACCGTGTTCCAGCCCATGTGGGGCAGCACTGGTGCATCGAGCTCGGTCACGACGCCCGGCCACTCGCCGAGGCCTTCGGTGTCGACGCCGCGCTCGACGCCGCGCTCGAAGAGCACCTGCATCCCCACGCAGATGCCGAGCACCGGCCGCCCGCCGGCCAGGCGGCGCCCGATGAGCTCGTCGCCGCGACTGGCGCGCAGCGCCTCCATCACGGCGCGGTAGGCCCCGACGCCGGGGACCACGAGTCCGTCGGCCTCGAGCACCAGCGCGCGGTCGGAGGTGAGGCGTGCGTCGGCCCCGGCGGCGTCGAGCGCCTTCACCGCCGAGTGGACGTTGCCCGATCCGTAGTCGAGGACCGCGACGACGGGTCTCGAGCTCACAGAGCGCCCTTCGTGCTGGGGATGCCGTCGACCAGCGGGTCGAGTGCCTTGGCCTGACGGAACGCCCGCGCGAACGCCTTGTATTCGGCCTCGGCGATGTGGTGCGGATCGCGGCCGGAGATGACGCGGACGTGCACGGTCAGCGCGGCATTGAAGGTGATGGCCTCGAAGGTGTGGCGCACGAGGGAACCCGTGAAGTGACCGCCGATGAGGTGGTGCTCGAACCCGGCCGGCTCGCCGGTGTGCACGAGGTAGGGCCGGCCGCTGATGTCGACGACCGCCTGCGCGAGGGCTTCGTCGAGGGGCACGAGCGCGTCGCCGTAGCGCGAGATGCCCGACTTGTCGCCGAGCGCCTCGCGGATGGCCTGCCCGAGGACGATGGAGATGTCCTCGACGGTGTGGTGGGCGTCGATGTCGGTGTCGCCCGACGCGCGCACGGTCAGGTCGGTGAGCGAGTGCTTCGCGAATGCCGTCAGGAGGTGGTCGAAGAACGGCACCGTGGTGTCGATGCGGCTTCGGCCGCTGCCGTCGAGGTCGAGCTCGAGTTCGACGGTGGACTCGCTCGTCGAGCGTCGAAGGGACGCGGTGCGCGCTGCGGAGCTCATGAATCCGATTCTATCGAGGCCAGTGCGTCGAGGAACGAGGTGGTCTCCTCCTCGGTGCCCGCGGTGACGCGGAGGTGCTGCGGGATGCCGACGTCGCGGATGAGCACGCCTCGGTCGTAGAGGCCCTGCCAGGTGGCGGCGGGATCGGCGACGCCGCCGAAGAGGACGAAGTTGGTCCACGTGTCGTGCGGTGTGTAGCCCAGCGCCTCGGTGGTCGCGGTGATCCGGTCGCGCTGGGCGACGATCTCGTCGACCATCCGCAGCATCGTGGGCGCGTGCCGCAGGGCCGCGGTGGCGGCGGCCTGGGTGAGGCTGCTCAGGTGATAGGGCAGGCGCACCAGGCGAAGAGCGTCGATCACGGCGGGGTCGGCCGCGAGGTAGCCGACGCGCGCGCCGGCGAACGCGAACGCCTTGCTCATGGTGCGCGACACCACCAGCCGCTCGCGGCCGGGCAGCAGCGTCAGGGCCGACCGCTCGTCGCGCGGCGCGAACTCGTGATAGGCCTCATCGACCACCACCACGCCCTCGGTCGCCTCGTACACGGCCTCGATCACGTCGAGGGTGAG
Organism: Microbacterium sp. CFBP9034; assembly: GCF_034045255.1. Taxonomy (NCBI): domain Bacteria; kingdom Bacillati; phylum Actinomycetota; class Actinomycetes; order Micrococcales; family Microbacteriaceae; genus Microbacterium; species Microbacterium sp. CFBP9034. The sequence continues at coordinate 1,586,050 of NZ_JAXCWC010000001.1, read as the reverse complement.
CGGCGTTCCGGTGGGGTTGTTGGGAGAGCACAGGAAGACCACATCGGGCGCGGCATCCGCGATCTGGGACGCCGCGTCCTCCGCGTCGATCGTGTAGTCCGGCGCCCGGGTGCCGGAGATCCACGAGGCGCCGGTGGCGCGGGCCAGCAGCGGGTACATCGAGTACGTCGGACCGAAGCCGAACGCCGTCCGTCCGGGGCCCGCGAAGGCCTGCAGGACGTGCTGCAGCACCTCGTTCGAGCCGTTCGCGGCCCAGATCTGCTCGCGCACCAGGCCATGCCCGAGGTACTCCGCGAATCCTTCGCGGAGGGCGGTGAACTCGCGATCGGGGTAGCGATTGACGTCCCGCAGAGCGAGGGCGATCGAGTCCATGATGTCGTCGGCCACGTTCTCCGGCACCGGATGCGTGTTCTCGTTGACGTTCAATGCGACAGGCAACGAGGCCTGTGGTGCGCCGTAAGGCGTCATCCCACGGAGGTCGTCACGCAGGGGAAGGTCTTCGAGGCGGGGACTCACCCCTCCCATGCTAGAGGCGCGGGATCAGTGATCCGGCGAGTATTGCGCCGGAATCGAGAGGCTCTGGCCTGCCTGGACGGTCACCGAGTCGAGCGCGTTGAGCCGCACGATCGCGTCGACGACGTCGCGCGGGTCGTCGTGGGGTGCCACCGACTCGGCGATGGACCACAGCGATTCGCCGGAGGACACGGTGATCGTCGTGAAGGAGTCGGCGGGAGCGCCGGCGTCGCGTGAGGCCAGCGCACTCCCGCCGCTGATGACGGCGATGCCGACGGCGATCACTGCGGGCAGCGCCGCGAGGGAGGCGAGAACGCGTCGACCCCGCACGGTCATGCGCAGGCGGGTGGAGGGGGCGCGGCGGGTGAAGGCGCTGCTCGTGAGAGCCGGCGTGGTGAGGCCGATCGCGGTCATGGTCTGCTCCTCCTGTGGGGAGAGATTCGCACCCGCCACTCGGCCGGGAGTGGGGGATGCGAACCTCTGTACCGAAGCTATCTTCGATGCTTTATGATGTCAAGGGCCGGGTCTGGTGCCGATCCCTCGAACGCGACACGCGGTCGCGATGCCCCGTTCGAGGATCGAATCCGGATACGGTTTCGATACGAGAACCCCACCACGGGCCTCCGACATTCGAAGACCGCTGCACCCCTCGACGCACGAGGGCGGCGAGACAGGAGCCGGACATGAGCGACGCGACCGGGCGCGAGAGGCCGCAGACGCGGCGACGCAAGAGCCTGAGCGACAAGCAGCTGGCGATCCTCGAGGTCATCCAGCGGTCGATCGCGCGTCACGGCTATCCGCCGAGCATGCGCGAGATCGGCGACGCCGTCGGGCTCAAGTCGCTCTCGAGCGTCACGCACCAGCTCAATCAGCTCGAGCTGAGCGGCTACCTCCGGCGCGACGCCGGCAAGACCCGCGCGATGGAGGTCCTGATCGACCTGCCGGGCACGGCGACCGAGAACCCCGCCGACTCCGGCCCCTCCGTCGGCGACGCCGCCCTCGTCCCGCTCGTCGGTCGCATCGCAGCAGGGGTGCCGATCACCGCGGAGCAGCAGGTCGAGGAGATCTTCCCGCTCCCCCGGCAGCTCGTCGGCAAGGGCGACCTGTTCATGCTCAAGGTCTCCGGCGAATCGATGATCGACGCCGCGATCTGCGACGGCGACTGGGTCGTGGTCCGCTCGCAGCCGACTGCCGACAACGGCGACATCGTGGCGGCGATGCTCGACGGCGAGGCGACGGTCAAGACGTTCCGCCAGCGCGACGGCCACACCTGGCTGCTCCCCCGCAACTCGGCGTTCGAGCCGATCCTGGGCGACGAAGCGGTCGTGCTGGGCAAGATCGTGGCGGTTCTGCGCGCCGTCTGATCACCCGTCGCGGGTGATCCTTCCCCCAACGGCGCCGGTGTCGGCCAGAATGAGCGCCATGAGCGACATCGACACGGCGGGCGCACTGGCACTGGAAGACCGGATCCGCGCACTCGAGGCCGAGAACGCGCGACTGGCGGAAGCGACGCCGCCCCCGAAGTCTCGTCCCAGCGGCGGGCGATGGCGGGCGCCGGTCTCCGCGCTGTGCATCGTCATCGCCGCGATCCTCGTGCCGGTGTCGATCGTCGGCGCATGGGCGCGTGTGCAGCTGGTTGAGGAGGACGCCTTCGTGGCGACCCTCGCGCCGCTGGTCGACGACCCCGCTGTGCAGGCGCTCGTCGTCGACGAGACCATGGACGCGGTCAACGCGCAGGTCGACTTCCACGAGCTCACGAAGTCCGTGTTCACTGGCCTGGCCGACATCGACGGCATGCCGTCCCGTGCGGCGAAGGCGCTCGAGATGCTGCAGGCGCCCGCCGCCGACGGCCTCGAGAACCTGGTGCACGAGGCGGTCACGCGTGTCGTCGTCTCGGACGCCTTCTCCGACGTCTGGGCGACCGCCACCCGCGCCGCGCACCGCGCTCTCACCACGGCGGCCACCTCCGACGGCGGCGGACTCGTCGTCCGCACCGACGACGGCGTCGGCATCCAGCTGGGAGCCATCGTCGAGACGGTGAAGCAGCGCCTGACCGACAACGGCGTGAACGCGGCGCAGCTCATCCCTGCCGTGGATCGTGTCGTGATCATCGGAAAGGGCGACAACCTCGCGATGATCCGCACCGGCTACGCCCTCGCGACGACGCTCGGCTGGTGGCTGCCCGTCATCACCCTCGCGCTCTTCGGGCTCGGCATCGCCATCGCGCGCCGGCGCAGCACCGCGGTGCTCGGCACCGGGCTCGGCCTGGCGATCGGGGCCGGCGCCCTCGCCGCCACCCTCTCGATCGGGAACACGGCCGTGCAGATCGCCGCAGGTGAGCTGGGCCTCTCGCCGTCGGCCCTCGATGTCATCTACGGCCAGCTCGTCGGCGCGATGACCCAGACCGCCGTGGTCCTCTCGGTGCTCGGCTTGTTCGTCGCGCTGCTCGGCTGGGCCATGGGCGGCACCAGGCCCGCCCAGGGAACCCGCAGCGCGGTGCGCGGGATGAACTCCGCCGCTCGGCGCCAGCTGGCCTCGCGAGGGCTCGACACCGGCGGCTTCGGCGCCTGGCTCGCGCGCTACCGCGTGCTGGTGCGCACGGTGATCGCCGTACTCGCCGTCCTGTGGCTGTTCGCGCTGCGTCCGCTGTCGATCGGCGACATCGTGCTGGTCCTCGTGGTCGCGTTCGGCGTGGCGTGGATCCTCGAGCTCCTGCAGCGACGCGCCGACGAGCACGCCGCTGCCGAGGAGACCGGCATCGCGGCGGACGAGGTCATCGAGATCGAGCCTGTCGGGACGTCGGATGCCACGACCGTCGTGGTCGCGGCATCCGACTCCGAGAAGGGCCCGAAGGCCTAGACGGCGGCGCCGACCTTGTCGCGGATCGAGCGCGTCGCCTCGATGATGTTGCGGAGCGACTCCACCGTCTCGTCATAGCCGCGGGTCTTGAGCCCGCAGTCGGGGTTGACCCACACCTGGCGCAGCGGCAGCTCGGTCGCGGCGCGCTCGAGCAGCTCGGCGACCTCGGAGACCGAGGGCACACGCGGCGAGTGGATGTCGTAGACACCCGGTCCGACGCCGTGGGAGAAGCCGGACTCGGCGATGTCGCCGATGACCTCGCCACGGCTCCGGGCCGCCTCGATCGAGGTGACGTCGGCGTCGAGGGCCGCGATGGCGTCGATCACCACGTCGAACTCCGAGTAGCAGAGGTGCGTGTGCACCTGCGTCGCGTCGGTGGCACCCGCGGTCGACAGGCGGAACGAGCCGACCGACCACTCGAGGTACGCGGGCTGGTCGCCCTTCTTGAGCGGCAGCAGCTCGCGCAGCGCCGGCTCGTCGACCTGGATGACGCCGATGCCCGCGGCCTCGAGATCCGCGATCTCGTCCCGCAGGGCGAGTGCGACCTGGTTGGCGGTGTCGGCGAGCGGCTGGTCGTCGCGCACGAACGACCACGCGAGGATCGTGACCGGGCCCGTGAGCATGCCCTTCATGGGCTTCTCGGTGAGCGACTGGGCGAACGTCGACCATGCCACCGTGATGGGAGCCGGGCGCGAGACGTCGCCCCACAGCAGCGACGGACGCGTCGCGCGCGAGCCGTACGACTGCACCCAGCCGTTCTGCGTCACCGCGAAGCCATCGAGGTTCTCCGCGAAGTACTGCACCATGTCGTTGCGCTCCGCCTCGCCGTGCACCAGGACGTCGAGGCCGAGGTCCTCCTGCAGCGTGACGACGCGCGCGATCTCATCGCGGAGGAACTGCTCGTACTCCTCGGTCGTGATCTCGCCCTTGCCGTGCCGGGCACGGGCGCGGCGGATGTCACCGGTCTGGGGGAACGAGCCGATGGTCGTCGTCGGCAGCACCGGAAGGCCGAGCGCCTCGTCCTGCGCGGCGACCCGGGCCTCGTAGTCGCCGCGGTCGAAGTCGGCGGCGGTGAGGGCGGCGGCGCGCTCGCGCACGGCCCCGTCGCTCACACCCGGCGCGCTGCGACGGTCGGCCAGGGCAGCGGATGCCGCAGCCACCTCGCTCTCGATGGCGTCGCGGCCGTCCGCGAGCCCGCGAGCGAGCGTGACGACCTGCGTCGTCTTCTGGTCCGCGAATGCGAGCCACGACACCAGACGCGGGTCGAGCTCGCTCTCGTCCTCGACGTCGTGCGGCACGTGCTGCAGCGAGGTCGAGGTGCCGGCCGCCACCGCGGCGGCGCCCAGGGCGCCGAGGGCGTCGAGCTTCTCCCAGGCGCCGGCGAGGTCGCCGCGCCAGATGTTGCGTCCGTCGATGACCCCGCCCACGACGGTCTTGCCCTCGAGGCCTGCGGCCGGCGCCGGCAGCGAGCCGCGCGTGAGGTCGATCGCGAGGGCCTCGACGGGGGCGGCGGCGAGGGCCGTCCACGCCTCCGTGGAGAGCTGCGCGTAGCCGGCGGTCACCAGGATCGCCGGACGGTCGGCGGCTCCGCCGAGCACGGCGTAGGCGCGGGTGGCGGCCTCCGCGAGCGCGGTCGTCGTCGCCGGAAGGCTCTCGCTCACGAGGGCAGGCTCGTCGAGCTGCACCCACTCGGCGCCGGCGGCGCGCAGCGACGCGAGCAGCTCGACGTACACCGGCAGCAGGTCGTCCAGCCGGCTGAGCGGGTCGAATCCCTCGGGCGCGGCATCCGTCGCCTTCGCCAGCGCGAGAAGCGTGACGGGTCCGACGACGACCGGGCGCACGGTGAAGCCGTCCGCCTTGGCCTCGGCCACCTGACGGGAGAACCGGTCGCTCGAGAGGGCGAAGACGGTCTCAGGGCCGATCTCGGGAACGAGGTAGTGGTAGTTCGTGTCGAACCACTTGGTCATCTCGAGCGGGGCGTTCTCGCCGGCGCCGCGCGCCGCGGTGAAGTACGCGCCCAGGCCGACGGTGCCGTCCTCGTCGCGCAGATCGGCGAAGCGCTCGGGCAGCGCGCCGACGGCCACCGCGGCGTCGAGCACCTGGTCGTAGTAGGAGAACGACTCGGGGATCGACGAGTCGGTGCGGCCGAGGCCGAGTTCGGCCAGCCGCTCCCGCGTGGCGCGGCGGAGGTCTGCGGCGGTCGCCTCGAGCGTCTGCTCGTCGGTGCGCGCCGTCCAGTGCGACTCGACGGCGCGCTTCAGCTCGCGCCGGCGCCCGATGCGCGGGTAGCCGAGGATCGTGCCGCGGGGGAAGTCGGGAGTGGATTCGGTCATCGTGCGGCTTCCTTCTGGAGGGGGTGGGTGAGGATCCCGGCGTCGCGGAGCACCGCGAGCACCGTGTCATGGTTGTTGAAGGCGTACAGGTGGACGCCGGGTGCTCCCCCGGCGACGACATCGCGGGCGAGCTCTGCGGCGTAGGCGATGCCGAGCGCCCGCTGGCCTTCGGGAGTCGGCTCGACCTCGAGGGCGATCGCGAGCTCGGCGGGCAGCTCCTCGCCGCTCAACTCGAGCACACGGCGCAGGCGCGACGGTGAGGTGATCGGCATGATGCCCGGCAGGATCGGGATGCTCACCCCGGCGTCGCGCGATCGCTGGACGAAGGCCAGGTAGTCGTCGGCGTGGAAGAAGAGCTGGGTGATCGCGAGCGTCGCGCCGGCGGCCTGCTTCGCCAGCAGTGCGTCGATGTGCTCGCGCGGATGCCGCGACCGGGGGTGTCCGTTGGGGAAGGCCGCCACCGCGATGTCGACCTTCGTGCGCGCCTCGACACGGGCCGCTCCGGGGACGCCGGGGATCGCGGCCTCCGTGTACGGAGCCCGCTCGGCCTGGACGCGGTCGATGAGCTGCACCAGCTGCGCGGAGCTCTCGAGATCTCCGAGGAAGGCCTCGCCCTCCGCGACACCGGCGGGCGGGTCGCCGCGCAGCGCGAGGAAGCTCGTCACACCGGCGTCGAGGAACTCCCGGATGAGCGCGTTCGCGCCGGCGTAGGTGCTGCCGACGCACGTCAGGTGGGCCAGGGGCGCCACCGACGTCTCGCGCAGGATGAAGCGGAGGAGCTCGAGGGACGGGCCACCGGTCGAGCCGCCGGCGCCGTACGTCACGGAGATGAACCGCGGGCGGACGTCGGCGAGGCGTCGGAGCGTCTCGTGGAGGGCGAGGACCCCCGCGTCGGACTTGGGCGGGTAGACCTCGAACGAGAACGGCACCGGAGGGGCGCTCAGGTCGATGGACATATCGTGCTTCTCGGATCGGGGACGGACGGAGGCCGGACGGCCGCGGACGGACGCACGCACCGGGTGACCGGCGGAGCGGTGTCATCGCGGGCGGGTGCCGGGCTCGGCTGTCGCTCCTGCCCGGCCCTTCGATCTCTCTCAGGGACCGTCCTTCACGGACGACCGGGCGACGATTGCTCCAAGCTAGCGGAGGGGCGCACGCAACCCCCTCCCTGTGACCTTGTGTTTCGCCGTACGTTTAGCTCGTGACGAGCGAGCTCCCGTACGGATCCTGGCCCTCTCCCCTGACGGCGGAGGCGGTCGCGACGGCGTCCCCGCGCATCGAGGGCGCACGCTTCGTGGGGGACGAGGTGTGGTGGGGTCAGTCGGTGCCCGAGGAGGCGGGGCGCACCGCGGTGCGTCGGCGGACGGCATCCGGGGACGTCCTCGATCTGATCGGCGCACCCTGGAGCGCCCGGTCCCGCGTGCACGAGTACGGCGGCGGTGCGTGGACCGCCGTCGCGGACGATGCGCTGGTGTTCGTGGAGAAGTCCGACCAGCGGGTGTGGCTCATGAAGGAGGGCGACACCACTCGTCCGCTGACCCCGCTCGCGGGCGACATGCGTTTCGGCGGCCTGACCTGGCAGGGCGGGCGCCTCCTCGCCGTGCGCGAGACGCATCACGGCGACCGCGTGCCCCGTCGCGACATCGTGGAGATCCCGCTGGACGGTCGCGCGGCGAAGGATGCCAAGGCCCTCCCGTCCCTCGTCGAGGACAGCCACTTCTACGCGCATCCGACGCTCTCGCCCGACGGGTCGCATCTCGCCTGGATCGCGTGGGACCACCCCGACATGCCGTGGGATCGCGCCGAGCTCCGTGTCGGGCGCCTCGAGGACGGACTGGTGGCCGAGTGGGCGACGGTGGCGGGGGGATCGACGTCCCCGTTGCAGCCGGTCTGGCTCGACGACGACGACCTGCTCTACAGCGACGATCCCACCGGACGATGGAACCTGTGGCGGCTCCGGCTCACCGCAGACCTGCACCTCGAGCCCGTCGCGCCCGCCGACGCCGACACCGGCGGTCCGCTGTGGGTGCTCGGCCAGCGCTGGTTCGCGGTGCTCGAGGACGGCCGCGTGGTGGCGGTGCGCACCAACGGGGCGGACGAGCTGGTCGTCATCGGCGCAGACGGCTCGGTGCAGAGCGTCCCCACCACTCTCGCCGCGGAGCTGTCGGTCGAGGACGTCCGCGGCAGCCGCATCCTGCTGAGCGGCGCGGGACCGGCCGGCCCCGCGCTGTGGGAGATCGACGTCGACGACCCGGGCGCCGCCCGGATGGTGGTCGGCGCAGCATCACGCTGGGACGCCGAGTGGATGCCGCGCGCCCGCGCCGTGAGCGTGGACGGCCCGCGGGGCCCGGTGCACGCGTACGACTACCCGCCGACGAATCCCGACGCGACGGGGCCGCAGGACGAGCTGCCGCCCTACGTCGTCTTCGTCCACGGCGGACCGACGACGCACGTCGGGGGCACGGCATCCGCGAAGATCGCGTTCTTCACCAGCCGCGGGGTCGGCGTGCTCGACGTGAACTACGGCGGCTCGAGCGGCTATGGCCGCGCGTATCGCGAGCGGCTGCGGGGCCAGTGGGGGGTGGTCGACGTCGACGACGTCATCGCCGCGGCGACGGGTCACGCGGATGCCGGTCGCGCCGACCGTGAGCGCCTCGCCATCGCGGGCGGCTCGGCCGGGGGCTGGACCGTGCTGTGCGCGCTGACCATGTCGGACGCATTCGCGGCCGGCATCAGCCGCTACGGCGTCGCGGACCTCCGCCTGATGGCCGAGGACACCCACGACTTCGAGGCCACCTACCTCGACAGCCTGGTGGGGCCGCTGCCGGCGGCCGAGGCGCTGTTCGTCGCCCGATCGCCGTTGTCGCGACTCGACCGCCTGCGCACCCCGCTGCTGATCGAGCAGGGGCTGGACGATCTCATGGTGCCGCCGACGCAGTCCGAGGCGGTGCGCGACGTCCTCAAGGCGAACGGCGTGCCGCACGCCTACCTCGCGTTCGCGGGGGAAGGCCACGGGTTCCGGCGCGCCGAGACCGTCGTGCGCCAGCTCGAGGCGGAGATCGCCTTCCTCGGCCAGGTGCTCGGCTTCGAGCCGCCGGACATCCCGCCGCTCGAGCTGGACTAGGCGCCCCGGCTCAGCGCACGAACGGCGCGAGGCGTGCGGCGAGGTGCTCGCCGACGCGGGCGTGCACGGCGGTGCCGCCCTCCTCGTGCTGCTGCGACAAAATGAGCCCCTGGTCGTGGATCGCCGAGACGAGATCGCCCCGGTCGTACGGCACGAGCACGTCGAGCTCGACGGCGGGCAGCGGAAGCGCCGCCTCGACCGCGGCGCGGAGCTCTTCGATGCCCTCGCCGGTGCGCGAGGAGGCGAACAGCGCCTTGGGCTCGAGGCCCCGCAGCAGCAGGCGCGTGTCGTCGTCGACGAGGTCGGCCTTGTTGAAGACCACGATCTCGGGGATGTCGCGCCCGCCCACGTCGCCGATCACGTCGCGCACCGTCGCCAGCTGCGCGGCCGGGTCGGGGTGCGAGCCGTCCACCACGTGGACGATGACGTCGGCGCCGCCGACCTCCTCGAGCGTGGAGCGGAACGCCTCCACCAGCTGATGCGGCAGATTGCGCACGAAGCCGACGGTGTCGGTCAGCGTGTAGATGCGGCCGTCCGTGGTCTCGGAGCGCCGGACGGTGGCATCCAGCGTGGCGAACAGCGCGTTCTCGACGAGGACGCCGGCGCTCGTCAGCCGGTTGAGCAGGCTCGACTTGCCGGCGTTCGTGTAACCGGCGATCGCGACGGAGGGGATCGTGTTGCGCTTGCGCTCGGCGCGCTTGGCATCGCGCGCCGGCGCGAAGTCGCGGATCTGGCGACGCAGCTGCGCCATCTTGGTGCGGATGCGGCGGCGGTCGAGCTCGATCTTCGTCTCGCCGGGACCACGCGAGCCCATGCCCGCGCCGCCCGCGCCGACCTGTCCACCGGCCTGGCGGCTCATCGAGTCACCCCAGCCGCGCAGGCGCGGCAGGAGGTACTCGAGCTGCGCCAGTTCGACCTGCGCCTTGCCCTCGCGGCTCTTGGCGTGCTGGCTGAAGATGTCGAGGATCACCGTGGTGCGGTCGATGACCTTCACCTTGACGACGTCCTCGAGCGCACGGCGCTGGCTGGGCGCCAGCTCGGTGTCGGCGATGACGGTGTCGGCGCCCACCGCGGCGACGATGTCGCGCAGCTCCTGGGCCTTGCCGCGACCGACGTAGGTCGCCGCATCCGGATGCGGGCGTCGCTGCAGCACGCCGTCGAGGACGACGGCGCCGGCGGTCTCGGCGAGGGCGGCGAGCTCGCGCAGCGAGTTCTCGGCGTCCTCCTGCTCGCCCTGCGCGTGCACGCCCACGAGCACGACGTTCTCCAGCCGCAGCTGGCGGTACTCGACCTCGGTGACGTCCTCGAGCTCCGTCGACAGTCCGGGCACGCGGCGCAGCGCAGCGCGCTCTTCGCGATCCCACTGCTCGCCGTCGGTGTCGGTCCGACCGATCGTGGCCTCGTCCTGCAGCGCCTGCGCGGCGCCGAAGACACGCACCCCGGAGCGCGCTTCTGCGCTCGCCAGCACGCGGTCCACCGGGTCCACCGGGGTCTCGTCCGTGCTCTGGGGTGTTGTGGTGTCCGTCATGTGTCCCTTCCGAGGATGCCTTTTCCGCCGGTCACCGGCGGGTTCCAGGGCATCCGTGAATTCTAGCCTCCCGCGCCGGGGAGGTCCTCCGCTACGCTCGACAGCCATGGGGAGCGATCATTACTTCAGCGCCTCCCCCGCCAGCGCAGAGAACCTGCGTCGCATTCGAGTAACGCTCGCCGGGCGTGACCTCGAGGTGACGACCGCAGGCGGGGTGTTCAGCCCCGATCACGTTGACTCGGGCACCGGGGTGCTCCTGGCCAACACGCCCCCGCCTCCCGCGGGCGGGAATCTGCTCGATCTCGGTGCTGGTTGGGGGCCGGTCGCGCTCACACTCGCGATCGAATCACCGCACGCGACGGTGTGGGCGGTGGACGTCAACGAGCGAGCGCTCGATCTCGTCCGCCGCAACGCCACTGCGCTCGGGCTCGACAATGTCAACGCCGCACTGCCCGACGATGTTCCCGGAGACGTCGTCTTCCGCACGATCCGGTCGAACCCGCCCATCCGCGTGGGGAAGAACGAGCTGCACGGTCTCCTCGAGCGCTGGCTCCCGCGCCTCGACGAGAGAGCCGACGCCTGGCTCGTGGTGCAGCGCAACCTCGGGTCGGACTCGCTGCAGCGCTGGCTCGCGGCGACGTTCGAGCGCGGCTACAGCGTGCACCGGGCGGCGACGGCGCGGGGCTTCCGCGTGATCAGGGTGCGCAAGCACGGGTCGCCGCCGAGCGAGCCGATCACGCTTCCCGAGCTCTGACGCGCCGGCAGCGGAGTCAGGCGAGCGCGACCTCACCGGAGTAGACCAGCGTCGCGGGACCCGAGAGAAGCACGTGGTGCTCGTCGCCGATGAACGGCATCCGCACCCCCAGGGTGCCCCCGGGGACGTCGACCGTCCAGTGGTCAGGCGCGGCGGGACCGGCCCAGTGCCGCACCGCAATGGCCGCCGCAGCGACCCCGGTGCCGCAGCTCAGCGTCTCGCCGACCCCGCGCTCGAAGACCCGCATGCGGATCGAGCCGACGCCGTCGCGCACGAGCGGGTCGCTCGGCACCACGAACTCGACGTTCGCGCCGTGCCGAGGCTCCGGATGCAGCTGCGGGAGCACCGACAGGTCGAGGCCGTCGAGCTCGCCGGTGTCGGGAAGCGCGACCACGATGTGCGGGTTTCCCACGTCGATGCCGAGGCCCGGCCGCGGGGCTCCGATGCCGCGGGCCCGCACGAGGACATCGTCGGATTCGACACGCCAGGTGCCGAGATCGACCTCGAGGCCGAGATCGCTCCGCGTGACGGTCTTGACGCCGGCGCGGGTGCCGATGGCGAGCGGTTCGCCGTCGAGCGAGGCCAGGCCTGTCTCGGCGAGGTAGCGGGCGAAGACGCGAATGCCGTTGCCGCACATCTCTGCCTTCGAACCGTCGGCGTTGCGGTAGTCCATGAACCATTCGGCTCCGGATGCCGCGGCCGCCGCACCTTCGTCGATCGCCGTCGCCCGGACGACGCGGAGGATCCCGTCGCCGCCGATGCCGAACCGGCGGTCGCACAGCACGGCGACCTGGTCGTCGGAGAGGTCGAGCTCACCGTCGGGGTCGGGCACGATGACGAAGTCGTTCCCCGTGCCGTGACCTTTGGTGAACGAGATGGTCTGCGGCATCGCTCCAGTCTAGAGGCGCCGTCCGATCAGTCCGCGATGAGCCGCTTGCCGGTGGACCAGATGTCGAACGGCTCGTAGCCGAGGGACTCGTAGAACCCGCGCGCAGCGATGTTGTCAGGCCGCACCATGAGCTGCACCTTGGGGCATCCCATCGCGATCAGCCGCTCTTCGGCGCCGGCGACGAGGTCCCGCGCGATGCCTTCGCCGCGGCGCAGGGGATCACTCGCGAGGTAGTACAGCCAGCCCCGGTGCCCGTCGTAGCCGGCCATCACGGAGCCGACGATCCGGTCGTCGTCCTCCGCCACGAGGAACAGCTCGGGCTGCACGGTGAGCTTGCGCGCGATGTCCTTGCGCGGGTCGTTCCACGGCCGCGTGAGTCCCACCGCGTTCCAGAGGGCGACGACGGCGTCCGTGTCGCGCTCCTCGAACACCCGGACGGTCGCGCTCATGTCTCCCCCGCAAGCTCGGACGCCGGATGCCCGGGCTGCACCCACCGCGTGCCGGCGTAGCGCTTGAACCACGACACCTGCCGGCGCGCGTAGCGGCGGGTCAGGGCCTGGGTCTCGGCGATGGCCTCGGCTTCCGTGCACTCTCCCGCCAGCTGTGCGAGCGCCTGAGCGTACCCGATGGCGCGGCGGGCGGTGACGCCCCGCTCGAGGCCCGCATCGCGGAGTGCGGCGACCTCGTCGAGGAGCCCGTCGCGCCACATCCCCTCGACCCGAGTGTCGAGCCGGGCCACGAGCTCTTCGCGGGGAACCGCCACGCCGACGATCGTGGTGGGCTCGTGCCAGAGACCGGGCGCCTCCGGCAGCGCGGCGCCATGGGTCTGCTCGCCGAGCTCGAGCACCTCGAGCGCCCGCACGATACGCCGCCCATTGCGCGGATCCACTCGATCGGCCGTCGCGGGATCGCGCGCCCGCAGCCGCGCGAGCAGCATCCCGGGCCCGTGCGCCTCGAGTTCGGCCTCGAGCCGCGCGCGGACCTCGGCGTCGCGCGGCGGGAATCGGAAGTCGAACAGCACGCTCGACACGTACAGGCCGGAGCCGCCCACGAGCACCGCGTCGCCGCCCCGCGCGTGGATGTCGGAGATCGCGGTGCGCGCGGCGTGCTGGTACCAGGCGACGGCGGCCTCCTCGGTGACGTCGAGCGCGTCGAAGAGGTGATGACGGATGCCGCGTCTCTCCCCCGGAGGGAGCTTCGCCGTGCCGACATCCATGCCGCGGTAGAGCTGCATCGCATCGGCGTTCACGATCTCGGCGGGGCGGCCGGCTCGCGCGAGAGCCTCGGCGAGGTCGAGCGACAGCGCGGTCTTGCCGGTGCCGGTCGCGCCCACGACAGCCCACAGCCGCGGCGGACGTACGGCGGAAGCGGTCACACCCCGAGGCGCAGCGTGGGGAGTCCGAGCGAGACGGCGCGGGGTGCGCCCGATTCACCCGCGGGCGCGGGGACACCGCACGACTCGGCCTGCGAGCGGTCCCATGCGTCCCCCGAACGCGTGCGGCGGATGCGGAGCGCGGCCCCGTCGGGCGCATCGGCGAGCAGGTGGAACGGCGCGGCGTGCGTCACGACGACCGAGACGACGTCGCCCGGTCGCGGGACCGGCGACCCTTCGGGCACCTCGAAGTGCACGAGACGGTTGTCTTCGGCCCGGCCGGTCAGCCGATGGGTCTCGGCGTCCTTCTTGCCCTCGCCGCTCGCCACGAGCACCTGCAGCTCGCGTCCGACCTGCTTCTGGTTCTCCTCGAGCGAGATGCGCTCCTGCAGTGCGATCAGTCGCTCGTACCGCTCCTGGACCACTGCCTTGGGCACCTGGTCGGGCATGGTCGCCGCAGGCGTGCCTTCGCGGATCGAGTACTGGAACGTGAACGCGCTGGCGAAGCGCGCCTGCTCGACCACCCGCATCGTGTCTTCGAAGTCCTCGTCGGTCTCACCGGGGAAGCCGACGATGATGTCGGTCGTGATCGCGGCGTGAGGCATTCTGCTGCGGACGCGATCCAGGATGCCCAGGAACCGGTCGCTGCGGTACGAACGGCGCATCGCCTTGAGGACGCGGTCACTGCCCGACTGCAGCGGCATGTGCAGCTGCGGCATGACCGCGGGCGTCTCGGCCATCGCGTCGATGACGTCGTCGGTGAAGGCGGCGGGGTGCGGGCTGGTGAAGCGGATGCGCTCGAGCCCCGGGATCTCACCGGCTGCTCGCAGCAGCTTGCCGAATGCCTGGCGGTCTCCGAACTCGACGCCGTACGAGTTGACGTTCTGGCCGAGCAGCGTCACCTCGAGAGCGCCGTCGTCGACGAGAAGCCGGATCTCGTTGAGGATGTCGCCCGGGCGGCGGTCCTTCTCCTTGCCGCGCAGGCTCGGCACGATGCAGAACGTGCAGGTGTTGTTGCAGCCGACGGAGATCGAGACCCAGCCGCTGTGGAGGCTGTCGCGCTTGGTCGGCAGTGTCGACGGGAAGATCTCGAGCGCTTCGAGGATCTCGAGCTCCGCCTCGCCGTTGTGGCGCGCGCGCTCGAGCAGGCTCGGCAGGGACCCCATGTTGTGCGTGCCGAAGACGACATCGACCCACGGAGCCTTGTCGAGGACGGCGTCCTTGTCCATCTGGGCCAGGCAGCCGCCCACGGCGATCTGCATGCCCTCGTGCTTGTCCTTCCGGGACTTCAGGTGCCCGAGGGTGCCGTACAGCTTCCCCGCGGCGTTGTCGCGCACCGCACAGGTGTTGATGACGACGACGTCGGCTTCCTCACCGGCGTCGGCCCGGATGTAGCCCGCACTCTCGAGCGAGCCGGACAGCCGCTCGGAGTCGTGGACGTTCATCTGGCAGCCGAACGTGCGAACCTCGTAGGTGCGCGTGCGACCGTCGACGCCGAGGGCCGCCACGGAGGGCGCGATGATCGTCGGTGAACTGGACAGCGTGGTCATGATGGATGCCATTCTACGAGCCGGTGCTGCGAGTCCGGCCCGGCCTGTCGGTCTAGCGGAAACGCACGCCGCTCGAGCCCCCGGGGCTCTCGTCCAGCGCGGTCCGCGCGGCCGTCATCGCGACCGCCCCTCCGTATCCGCGGCGCGCCAGCTGCCCGGTGAGACGCCGGAGCGCGGTGTCACGGTCGACGCTGCGCAAAGAGCGCGCCTTCCCGCGCGCGAACTCGAGCGCCCGCTCGAGGTCGTCGTCGGGCATCGCTGCCAGCGCGGCATCCGCCACGTCGCGCGGAATCCCCCGCTTCGCGAGCGTCTGCGCGATGACCTGGCGTCCTTGGCCCTTGCGGTCGACGCCCGCATGGACGAGCTGCTCCGCGAGGGCTGCATCGTCGAGGTAGCCGTACTCCTCCATGGTCGCGAGCACATGATCGGTCGCCGCCGGGTCGAGGTCGTACTCGCGGAGCAGGCCACGCGCCTCGCTCACCGACAGCGACCGCGTGCGGAGCCGCTTCAGCAGCGACTTCTCCGCCAGTTCGATGTTCTCGGAGGCCTCGACGGAATCGGTCGCCACGGTGGGTCTTTCCGAAGCCCAGGTCTGATGCCAGGGGCCTGCCGCGGCGGCAGGCTCGCCGGCCTCTTCGGACTCCGGCTCGGGCGCGGGGTCACCGTCCGGTTCTGCGGCCGGTTGATCGGCCGGGAGCGTCCCAACGGCCCAGTGCTGCGATCGCACGGGCTCCGGCCGTGTGGGCGGCGGACCGCCGAACAGCGGGATCACGGGGGCGAGCGTTTCGCGCTCGCCCCCGGTCTCGGTGCCCATGTCAGGCAGGGCGGCGTGCAGCCAGTTCGTCGGAAGCCGGAGCCTCGACGACCTTGGGCTGGCCGATGCCGAGCTTCGCCTTGATCTTCGACTCGATCTCGGCCGCGACATCCGGGTTCTTGAGCAGGAAGTTGCGCGCGTTCTCCTTGCCCTGGCCGAGCTGCTCGCCGTCGTAGGTGTACCACGCGCCCGACTTCTTCACGATGGCGTGCTCGACGCCGAAGTCGATCAGGCTGCCCTCGCGGGAGATGCCGACGCCGTAGAGGATGTCGAACTCCGCCTGCTTGAACGGCGGCGCCATCTTGTTCTTCACGACCTTGACGCGGGTGCGGTTACCGACCGCGTCGGTGCCGTCCTTCAGCGTCTCGATGCGGCGGATGTCGAGTCGCACCGAGGCGTAGAACTTGAGCGCCTTGCCGCCCGCGGTCGTCTCGGGTGAGCCGAAGAAGACGCCGATCTTCTCGCGCAGCTGGTTGATGAAGATCATCGTGGTGTTGGTCTGGTTGAGACCACCGGTGAGCTTGCGGAGCGCCTGCGACATCAGGCGGGCCTGGAGGCCGACGTGCGTGTCGCCCATCTCGCCCTCGATCTCGGCCTTGGGAACCAGAGCGGCGACGGAGTCGATCACGACGAGGTCGATCGCACCGGAGCGCACGAGCATGTCGGCGATCTCGAGCGCCTGCTCGCCGGTGTCGGGCTGCGAGACCAGCAGCGCGTCGATGTCGACGCCGAGCTTCTGCGCGTAGTCGGGGTCGAGCGCGTGCTCGGCGTCGATGAACGCGGCGATGCCGCCGGCGCGCTGCGCATTGGCGATCGCGTGGAGCGTGAGCGTCGTCTTACCCGACGATTCCGGACCGTAGATCTCGATGATCCGGCCGCGGGGAAGTCCGCCGATCCCGAGCGCGACGTCGAGCGCGACCGATCCGGTGGAGATGACCTCGACGGGGGCGCGGTCGTCGCTGCCCAGTCGCATGACCGAGCCCTTTCCGAACTGCCGGTCGATCTGGGCGAGGGCCGATTCCAGGGCCTTCTCGCGGTCAACTGCTGAGGGCATGACGTGCTCCTTATGCTCGCGTTCCGTCGCCTGTAGGCTGTCGCGCTCCGGCCCCGGTGGGACGGATGCTGCGACAAGGCGTGAGGTGTCGTTCGACGTGGTTCACGCTAGGGGTGGGCTCCGACATCCGTCTTCGCTCCTCCCGCTCTCGTGGAGAGACACGCTCTCGACACCCGCTGTGCAGGAGCCTACGCAGCTTTCGAACGGATCTTCGACGACACGCCGACTTCGGAGGCCTCAGCCGCGGCGCGGTTCCAGACGCCCGACGCCGTAGCGGCGCTCCTCCGGCACGTCGGTCTCGACGCAGATCGCGAGCCACACTTCTCGCGGCGGAACACCGGCGGCCAGGGCCTCGACGGCCGTGCGATCGCCGACGCCCGACAGCACGAGGTCGGTCGTCACGGCGCCGCCGCGGGCACCGAACTCGTCGGCCACGGCGCGATCGAACTCACTGCGTCGCATGCCGATGGACCGCCGGGGACGTCGAGCGCTCAGCGCAGCGAGAGCTCGGCGTCGACCGACGCGACGAGGTCGTCGGGGACGACATCGGGGAAGACCTGCAGGCCCTCGAGCACCGAGATGCGGTCGCCGACCTCGCGCATGATGATCGAGATGGGGACGTCGAGCGCCTCGGCCACAGAGGCCAGGATCTCGCTGGAGGCTTCCTTCTGGCCGCGCTCCACTTCGCTGAGGTAGCCGAGCGCGACACTCGCGCGGCTCGCCACCTGGCGGAGGGTACGACCCTTCTGCTGGCGGAAATCGCGAAGCACTTCGCCGATCTCTTGACGTACCAGGATCATTGTGGGCCCCCTCTCACTACTGATTCCGCCGCTGTCCGGGTGGACAACAGTACAGCACCGGATGATGCCAATCTAATCCCGCCAACTGGGATATGGGTGGGAATCACCGAATGTAACCGAGAAGAAACACGGTCTGTTCCCGCTGTCATCGATCACCTTCCGGGATCGCGCGGAGGCACAGCTCGAGCACCAGGCGCACCGTCTCAGCGCGGATCTCGTCTCGAGTTCCGTGCAGTCGCAGCGCCGCGACGGTGGAGCCGGCCGGTGTCGCGACGGCGGTGAACACGGTGCCCACCGGCTGGCCGTCCTGCGGATCCGGGCCGGCGACGCCCGTGGTCGCGACACCCACATCGGCCCCGAGCACGCGGCGTGCGGCCTCGGCCATCGCCTGGGCCACGTCCGCATGGACGGGTCCGACCGCCTGCAGCAGCGCTCGATCCACGCCGAGCGTCGTGTGCTTGAGGTCGGTCGCGTAGGCGACCACGCCCCCGCGCACGTGCGCGGACGCCCCCGGAACGTCGATCAGCGATGCGACGACCAGCCCGCCCGTGAGCGATTCCGCCGTGCCGATCGTCCAGCCTCGATCTCCGAGGGCGGCGAGCACGTCGCCCGCGAGCGTCATGCGTCTCGTCGGGTCTTGCGGCGGCCGCGGAGCTCCGTCGCCACGTAGTCGATCCCGCTCGCGATGGTGAGGACGACCGCGATGGTCATGGTGACCCCGTTGACCCACCAGATCCACTCGCCCACGACGGTCCACAGCGGCAGAAGGGCCAGCGACAGTGCGACCGCCTGTGCGAGCGTCTTCAGCTTGCCCATCCAGGCCGCGGCGACCACGTGGTCGCTCGCCACGATCAGGCGATGCACGGTGATCCCGACCTCGCGGATGAGGACGATGACCGTGATCCATACCGGCAGCTCACCGAGGATCGACAGGCCGATGAACGCGAACCCGGTGAGCACCTTGTCGGCGATCGGATCGAGCAGCTTGCCGAGGTCGGTGACGATCTCGTACCGCCGCGCCAGGTAGCCGTCGATCCCGTCCGTCGCGATCGCGACGATGAACAATGCCGCAGCCCACCAGCGCAGCGCGCCGTCCGCGCCGCCGTCGGCCAGCAGCATCCAGAGGAACACCGGCGCGCACAGGATGCGCACGATCGTGATGATGTTCGGGAGCTGCCGAGGGATCGCCATGTGGCCGAGCCTAGTTGCTGAGCGTGGTCAATCCCGGCCGGTGAGGCCCCATGCGTCCTCGTCGCCCTCGGCCTCCACCACCGGGTAGTCGTCGAACTGGCGGTCGACGGCATCCGAGCCGTAGGATTCGGCCGCGCCGCCCGCCGCGGCGGGTGCGTCGTCGCCGCGGAGGCGCGCCAGGATCGCGGGCAGCTGCTCCACCGTCACGAGCACGTCGCGGGCCTTCGAGCCCTCGGACGGGCCGACGATCTCGCGGGACTCGAGCAGGTCCATGAGGCGGCCGGCCTTCGCGAAGCCCACGCGGAGCTTTCGCTGCAGCATCGACGTCGAGCCGAACTGCGTCGAGACCACGAGCTCGGTCGCCGCGAGAAGCAGTTCGAGGTCGTCGCCGATGTCGGCGTCGATCTCCTTCTTCTCGGCCGCGACGGCGACGTCGGAGCGGTACTCCGGTCGGGCCTGCGCCGTGACGTGCTTGACGACCTTCTCGATCTCCTGCTCGCTGACCCACGCGCCCTGCACGCGGATGGCCTTGGACGTGCCCATCGGGAGGAATAGCGCGTCGCCCTGCCCGATCAGGCGATCGGCGCCGGGCTGGTCGAGGATGACGCGGGAGTCCGTGACGCTCGTGACCGCGAAGGCCAGTCGCGAGGGGACGTTCGCCTTGATGAGACCCGTGACGACGTCCACCGACGGCCGCTGGGTGGCGAGGACGAGATGGATGCCGCTGGCCCGGGCGAGCTGGGTGATGCGGACGATGGAGTCCTCGACGTCGCGCGGGGCGACCATCATCAGGTCGGCGAGCTCGTCGACGACGACGAGAAGGTAGGGATAGGGCTTGAGCACCCTCTCGCTCCCGACCGGGAGCTTCACCTCACCTGCGACCACCGCGCGGTTGAAGTCGTCGATGTGCCGGTAGCCGAAGGACGCGAGGTCGTCGTACCGCATGTCCATCTCCTTCACGACCCACTGCAGCGCCTCGGCGGCCTTCTTGGGGTTCGTGATGATGGGCGTGATGAGGTGGGGCACTCCGGCGTACGAGGTGAGCTCGACGCGCTTGGGGTCGATCAGCACCATGCGCACGTCGGCGGGCTTCGCGCGCATCAGGAGGCTCGTGATCATGGAGTTCACGAAGCTCGACTTGCCCGAGCCCGTCGATCCGGCCACGAGGAGGTGAGGCATCTTGGCGAGGTTCGCCACGACGTAGCCGCCGCCGACGTCCTTGCCGACGCCGATCGTCATGGGGTGCGTCGACTGCTGCGAGTTCTGCGAGCGCAGGACGTCGCCCAGCGTCACGATCTCGCGGTCGACGTTCGGGATCTCGACGCCGATCGCGCTCTTGCCGGGGATCGGCGCGAGGATGCGGACCTCGTTGGATGCCACGGCGTAGGCGATGTTGTTCTGCAGCGCGGTGATGCGCTCGACCTTGACGCCGTGCCCCACCTCGATCTCGTACTGCGTGACCGTCGGTCCGCGTGAGAAGCCGGTGACGCGGGCGTCGACCGAGAACTGGTCGAGCACGCTCGTGATCGCGCGCACGGTGTCGTCGTTCGCCTGCGATCGGGCGACGTGCGGCGTGCCCGCCGCCAGCGCATTCACCGACGGCAGCCGGTACGGCGTCATCGGGGCGGAGTGGGGGGTGTCGGACCCGAGGCCCGAGAGGCCGGGCAGCACGCCGTCGTCGAGCGCGTCCTCGCTGTCGTCGCGCAGCGACGTGACGGAGGGGGCGCCCTTCGCACCGGAGCGCGAGGCGGCGTCGATGATCTCGGTGAGGGCATCCGCGGACGGCGGCGCCACGGGTGGTTCGAGCACCTGGTCGAAGCCGCCCTGCGGCGGACCGGGCGGCAGCAGCACGGTGAGGTCCTGCGAGCCGAGGGTGCCGTCGGGGTCCTGCTCGCGACCGGTCTTGTTCCGACGCCACCACGGGAGCGCGGGATCCTGCTCGTCGGCCGGGGCCGCGGCATCCGCTGCGCTCTTCTCGGTGCGCGGCTCGGCGTCGAACATCCACGCGTAGAGCTCGCCCAGGCGACGCCCGATGCGGTTGGGCGGCGTCTTCGTCGTGATCAGGATGCTGAGCACCGCGAGGAGGGCGAGCACGATGTAGGCCCCGACGTCGGTGAGGAGAAGGGCGAGCGGCTCGGCGAGCATCCATCCGAACAGGCCGCCCGCCTCGCTCAGCGCGGGGAGCCCTTCGCTGGGCTGCGGGCGGCCGCCCGCGACGTGGCAGAACCCCGCGATGGTGAGGATCAGGAGACCGAAGCCGATGCCGACCCGACCGTTGTCATGCACGGACGACGGGTGGCGGAACATCCAGCCCGCGAGGAAGAGCAGCAGCACGGGGAGGACGAACGCCTCGCGGCCGATGAGGGCGCCCATGGAGTAGGCGCTGATGAGCCCCGCCACCTCGTTGCCGATGAAGAACCACTCCACGACCGCACCGGCGATCGCCAGGAGCACGAGCAGGAACGGGAAGCCGTCGCGGCGCTGATCCTTCTCGAGCGTCTCGGGCCCGAAGGCCCGGAACAGACCGCCGGTGGCGTGCGCGAGGCCCAGCCAGGCGCGGACGATCACCGGCGGCTTCTGCGCCTCGCCGACATAGCGCTTCGGGGTGGGTGCCGGCGCCGGCTTCTTGGCGCGCGACGATGCGGCGCCTGACGGCGCGCGACCGCTCTTGGTCGGGCTGGTACTCCTGGCCATTCCCCCACGGTAAGCCGCACCCCCGACTTTCCCCCGCAACCACGCGGGCGCGTGCACAGGCTCAGCGCAGGAGCTTGACCATCGTGTCGCGGCCGTGGCCCGGCTCGGTGACGGCGAAGCCCTCGCTCCGGTACAGCGTCGTGGCGAAGTTGCCGCGCTCGACGCTGAGGCTCAGGCGCGCGTACCCCTGCGACCGCGCGTGCTCGCACAGGCGCTGCAGCAGAGCGCGCCCGACGCCGTGCGCCCGCCAGATCGGCCGGACGCCGATGATGAGCTCGGGAACGCCGGTCCCGACGTAGCCGAAGCCGGGATGGGTGCGCGGCAGCATCCGGTACCACGCCGCGCCGATCGGCTGCTCGTTGGCGTCCTCGGCGATGAAGCCGGCGTCGCTCGGGCGCATCCAGCCCGAGACGTACCGGCTGTGCTCGGAATCGGCGATGAGCTCGTGCTTCGGCCTGCCGCCGCCGGGGCGCCAGTTCGCCGCCTCGACCACCATGTCGCCCAGGAACGCGCCGTCCGCCTGCGTGGCGGGGCGGATGCGGAAGGCGGTGGGCATGTCGCGAGTTTAGCGACGGCGAGCGGATGCCTCGGACCGCGGCTGTTACGCCTCGATGACGAGCGGCACGATCATCGGACGGCGACGGAGCGACTGGTTCACCCAGCGCCCGATCGTGCGCCGCACGATCTGCGACAGCGCGTGCGGGTCGCGGACGCCGGACTTCGCGGCCTCGGCCAGCGCGGCGGCGATCTTGGGCTTGACGCCGTCGAACACGGCATCGTCCTCGGCGAAGCCGCGCGCGTGGATCTCGGGCCCGGAGATGACCTTGCCGGTGGAGGCGTCGACGACCACGATCACCGAGATGAAGCCCTCCTCGCCGAGGATCCGGCGATCCTTGAGGTCGGCATCCGTGATCTCGCCCACGGTCGAGCCGTCGACGTAGACGAATCCGATGTCGAGCTGGCCCACGACCGTCGCGTCGCCGTCCTTGAGGTCGATCACCGTGCCGTTCTCGCCGAGGATCGTGCGCTCGGGCGCGATGCCGGTGTCCTGCGCGAGCCGCGCGTTGGCCATGAGGTGGCGGTACTCGCCGTGGATCGGCAGGACGTTGCGGGGCTTGACGATGTTGTAGCAGTAGAGCAGCTCGCCGGCGGCCGCGTGACCCGAGACGTGCACCTTCGCGTTGCCCTTGTGAACGACGTTGGCGCCGAGCTTGGTCAGCCCGTCGATCACGCGGTACACCGCGTTCTCGTTGCCGGGGATGAGGCTCGAGGCGAGGATCACGGTGTCGCCGGGGCCGGGCTCGATCGCGTGATCGTTGTTCGCCATGCGGCTGAGCACGGCCATCGGCTCCCCCTGCGACCCCGTCGACATGTAGACGATCTGGTCGTCGGGGAGATCCTTCGCCTTGCGGTAGTCGATGAGGACGCCTTCGGGCACGTTGAGGTAGCCGAGGTCCTCGGCGATCGTCATGTTGCGGAGCATGCTGCGGCCGAGGAGGGCCACCCGTCGTCCGTGGGCGGCGGCGGCATCCAGCACCTGCTGCACCCGGTGGACGTGGCTCGAGAAGCTCGCGACGATGACGCGGCGGGGCGCCTTGCCGATGACCTGGTCGAGCACGGGGCCGATCGAGCGCTCCAGGGGCGTGAACCCGGGCACGTCGGCGTTGGTCGAGTCGACCAGGAACAGGTCGACCCCCTCCTCGCCCAGACGGGCGAACGCGCGAAGATCGGTGAGCCGCCCGTCCAGGGGCAGCTGGTCCATCTTGAAGTCGCCGGTGGCCAGGACCGTTCCCGCGGGCGTGCGGATCGCCACGGCCAGCGCGTCGGGGATCGAGTGGTTCACCGCGATGAACTCGAGCTCGAACGGACCGAGGTTCTCGTGCTGCCCCTCGCGCACCGTGAGGCTGTACGGCTTGATCCGGTGCTCCTTGAGCTTGGCCTCGGTGAGGGCCAGCGTCAGCCCCGAGCCCACGATGGGGATGTCGGCCTTGAGCCGCAGCAGGTAGGGGACCGCGCCGATGTGGTCCTCGTGGCCGTGCGTGAGCACGACGCCCACGATGTCGTCGAGGCGTCCCTTGATCGGCTCGAAGTCCGGCAGGATCAGGTCGACGCCGGGCTGGTGCTCCTCGGGGAACAGCACGCCGCAGTCGACGACGAGGAGCTTGCCCTCGTACTCGAACACGGTCATGTTGCGACCGACCTCGCCGAGGCCTCCGAGCGGCGTGACGCGCAGGGTTTTCGGCGCGAGGGCGGGCGGGTCGAACGGGGTGATGGGCATGCTCAGCCTCCTCGGGATGCCGCGGCATCCCTTCGATTGTCGCGCCGCCGCCCGGTCTGGGGCGTGTCGGCGCACGGTGTCATCTGGTGGTGCCCGAGACCTTCGGCAGGGCGCCGCCGGCGGCGGCGTTGCGGTCGGGGCGGAAGTTGGAGAAGTCGGCGCCGGGGACATCGAGGACGAGCGCCAGCTCATCCTCGATCTTCGCGGCCTCCCACTCTTCGGGTCCGACGAGCGGCAGGCGCACGCGCGGGCTGCCGATGCGGCCGAGGCCGTGCAGGATGTACTTCGCCGACACGGTGCCCGGCACGTGGGTCATGACCGCGCGGACGAGCGGCTCGAGCTGCTTGTGCGCGGCGGTGGCCGCGGCGAGGTCGCCGCGGTTCACGGCGTCGACGATGAGTCGGTAGGGCTGGGCGGCGATGTTCGCCGTCACGCCGATGAGTCCCGTCGCGCCGATCGACAGGTGCGGGAGAACGTTGGCGTCGTCGCCCGAGAAGTACATCAGATCGGTCTGGTTGAGCACCCGGCTCACTTCGCTGAAGTCGCCCTTGGCATCCTTGATCGCGAGGATGTTCGGGTGCTTGGCGACCCGCAGGATCGTCTCGTAGCGGATCGGCACGCCCGTGCGACCGGGAATGTCGTACAGGATCACCGGAAGGTCGGTGGCGTCGGCGACCAGGCGGAAGTGCGTGAGGATGCCGGCCTGCGTGGGCTTGTTGTAGTACGGCGTGACGATCATGATGCCATCGGCGCCGGCGCGCTCGCTGGCCTTGTAGAGCTCGATCGCGTGGGCCGTCTCGTTCGAGCCGCCACCGGTGATGATGGCGGCTCGGCCGGCCGCGACCTCCTTGCCGACCTCGACGAGCCGGATCTTCTCGGCGTCCGTGAGGGTCGACGTCTCGCCCGTGGTGCCGGTGACGACGATGCCGTCGGCCCCGTCGTTGATGACGTCGTCCATGTGCTTCTCGACAGCGGCCCAATCGACTTCGCCGTCGGCCGTCATCGGGGTGACGAGCGCGACGAGAACCTGTCCGAATGGGTTGCCCGTATGCGTCATGCCTTCAGGTTATCCGGATGCCGCGCCCCGCGCCGCGCCGGAGTACCGGTCGGCCCTACCGGCCGCGCTCGCCGATGCGGGCGGTGAGGCCCGACGGGGCGAAGCGGGCGAGCGCCACCAGGGCCTTGTAGCGCAGAGAAGGAACCGAGACCGCCTTGCCTCGCGCGGCGTCGCGCAGGGACTCCGCGACGACCGTGCGGGCGTCGAGCCACATCGCATCGGGCACCCCCTCCTCGCCCGGCGCGAGACCGAGGCGCTGGTGGAAGCCGGTGTGGGTGAACCCGGGGCACACGGCGGTCACCGTCACCCCGCGCGGGGCGTACCGGCCGTTCGCCCAGCGACTGAAGCTCACCAGCCACCCCTTGCACGCGCCGTACGTCGAGCGCGGGATGAAGGCGCCGACCGAGGCGATGTTGACGATCCGGCCGTGCCCGCGCCCGAGCATCGGAGTCAGTGCCGCGTGCGTGAGGCGCATGGGCACCTCGACGTGCAGGGCAAGGTGGCTCACCTCGGCCTCGATGTCGTTGCGCTCGAAGGCGAGCGGCAGGCCGAAGCCGGCGTTGTTCACGAGCAGCTCGACCGGACGGGACTCGTCGCGCAGGCGACGCTCGACCTTCTCGCGCTGGCGGGGCTTCAGCAGGTCGGCCGCCAGCACCTCCACGTCGATGCCGTGACGCGCACGCAGCTGCTGGGCGAGGTCCTCGAGCGCGTCCCGGTCTCGGGCGACCAGTACGAGATCCGCGCCCTTCGCCGCCAGCTGTCGCGCGTACTCCGCTCCGAGTCCCGAGCTCGCCCCGGTGATCACTGCCGTCTTCGCCATGCGAGCCAGCCTAGGTCGCGGGCGGACTCGCCTCTGCCCGGTCGAGGGTCAGGAACCGATAGCGGATGCCGCTGCTCGACGTGCGCCAACCTTCGGCGGGGTCGGCCGCCGCGGTGTGCCAGTCGGACCGGTCGGGCGCGAACGTGTCGCCGTCGACCTCGAGGTCGAGTTCGGTGACCTCGAGGCGGTCGGCGGCCGCGATGCTCTCCCGGAACAGCTGGCCCCCGCCGATGACCCACACCCTCGGCGACGGTTCATCGGACCTCTCCGTCGCCGCGGCGAGCGCCGCCTCGAGCGACGAAGATCGCTCCGCGCCGTCGGCGACCCACTGCTCGTTGCGCGTGACCACGATGTTGCGCCGGCCGGGCAGCGGCCGGAACCGCTCGGGGAGCGATTCCCAGGTCTTCCGTCCCATGACGACGGGTGCGCCCTCCGTCACCGCCTTGAAGTGGGCGAGATCCTCGGGGACATGCCACGGCATCTCGCCGGCTGCGCCGATCACGCCGTCCGCTGCCTCGGCCCAGACCAGGCCGATGCGTGCGGTCATACCGCGACCGCCCCGCGGATGGCCGGGTGGTGCTGGTAGTCCTCGATCACGAAATCCTCGAAGGTGTAGTCGAAGAGCGAATCGGGCTTCCGGGCGAATCGGAACGTCGGGTACGGATAGGGCTCGCGCGTGAGCTGCTCGCGCACCTGCTCGACGTGGTTGTCGTAGATGTGGCAGTCTCCGCCCGTCCACACGAAGTCGCCGGGTTCGAGTCCGGCCTGCTGGGCGACCATGAGCGTCAGCAGCGCGTAGGAGGCGATGTTGAACGGCACGCCGAGGAACAGGTCGGCGCTGCGCTGGTAGAGCTGGCACGACAGGCGTCCGTCGGCGACATAGAACTGGAACATCGCGTGACACGGCGCGAGCGCCATGTCGGGGATGTCGGCCGGGTTCCACGCCGACACGAGGAGACGACGCGAGTCGGGGTTGGCGTTGATCTGATCGAGGACGAGCGAGATCTGGTCGATGTGCTCGCCGGCGGGAGTCGGCCATGAGCGCCACTGCACCCCGTAGACGGGGCCCAGCTCGCCCTCGGCATCCGCCCACTCGTCCCAGATCGTGACGCCGTGCTCCTGCAGCCACCGGACGTTCGACTCGCCGCGCAGGAACCACAGCAGCTCGTAGGCGATCGACTTGAAGTGCACGCGCTTGGTGGTGATGAGCGGGAAGCCCTGCGACAGATCGAACCGGATCTGACGGCCGAATGCGCTCGTCGTGCCGGTGCCGGTGCGGTCGTCCTTGTGCGTGCCGTGCGCCAGCACGTCGCGCAGAAGGTCCTCGTAGGGGGTGGGGATCGCCGTGGTCACGGCTGCCACGATACCGGCGCGGCGCGACACGGGGCCCTGTCCCGGCCGTGGCGTCATAATCCGCCATCGGGGAGCCGTCCAGGCGAAAGCGGATACCCTGATCAGTTGTGAACCTCGTGACCGCCCTCATCGCCATCGCCGCGCTCCTCGCGGTCACGGTGGCCGTGGGCGGAATCCTGCGGTGGCGCCAGTCCCAGCCGCAGCGGCACATCGTGCACGAGGTCGTCGAGCCGCAGCGCCTGGGCGCCGACGCGCTGGGCGATGTCGCCACCCTGCTGCAGTTCAGCACCGACCTGTGCGCGCGCTGCCCCGGCGTCCATCGCACCCTCTCCGCCATCGCCGACGGCCGCGACGGAGTGCGGCACCTCGACGTCGACCTCACCCACCGCCCCGACATCGCCAAGCACTTCCACGTGCTCCAGACGCCGACCACGCTCGTGCTCGACCGCGACGGCGTCGTGCGGACGAGGTTCGGCGGGACACCGAGCCGCGACGTGCTCGAGCTGGAGCTGAATCGACTCCTCGGGGAGGACGCGAATGTCTGAGCGAGCGGTGCCCACGTCCCCGCGAGGAATCGACCCCCGCGGACCCCGATTCGCGGCCGGTATCACCTCGGCGCTCCTGCTCGTCGCGGTGTTCCTCAGCCTGACGGGGCTTTCGACGGCGCAGGGCTCGGTCACCTTCGTCTCGGGCGGGGCCGTGGTCGACCCGAACGGGTGGGCGCTCCCGGAGGCCACCCTCGCCCAGCGGATCCTCGACCCGGCGTTCCTCCTGCTCCTCGTGATCGCGCTGCTGTTCCTGTGGGGCGTCCTCTCGCCACGCACGGCGCCCTGGGGCGTGCTGTACCGGAGGCTGGTCGCACCGCGCCTCACTCCCCCGCAGGACCTGGAAGACCCGCGCCCGCCCCGCTTCGCGCAGGGCGTCGGCCTGTTCGTCGTCGCCGTCGGCCTGATCCTGCACCTGCTCGGCGTGCCGTGGGCGCTCACGATCGCGGCGGCCATGGCGTTCGTCGCCGCGTTCCTCAACGCCGCCTTCGGCGTCTGCCTCGGCTGCATGCTCTACCTGCTGCTGCAGCGGATCGGCCTGATCGGCCGGGCACGTCCGGCCTCGGCCTGACGATCTGTCAGAGCCCCCGGTGGAGCGCCGTCAACCCGTCGCGCCGCGGCATCCGCCCGGATTAGGCTGACCGCGAGACGCCCGGCCCTCGGGCGATGCCGACAGGGAGGCCCCCATGACCGTCACGAGTGAAGCCACCACCGTCTGGAAGGGCGGGCTGTTCGACGGAGCCGGCGAAGTGTCGTTCGTGTCGTCCGGACTCGGCACCTTCGACGTGAACTGGAAGGCGCGCAGCGAAGGCTCCACCTCGGTCACGACACCCGAGGAGCTCATCGCGGCCGCGCACGCGTCGTGCTTCAGCATGGCGTTCTCCCTCGCGCTGGCCGAGAACGGCACCCCGCCGGAGTCCATCGACACCACGGCGTCGGTCACGTTCAAGCCCGGCACCGGCATCACCGGAAGCCACCTCAACGTCAACGCCGTCGTGCCCGGACTCGAGGCCGAGGAGTTCGAGCGGCTCGCGCAGGGCGCGAAGGCCGGCTGCCCCGTCTCGCAGGCCCTCGCGGGCATCGAGATCACCATCGAGGCGACGCTTGCCTGAACCCGACGCCCGCCCCGGCGACGGACGCCGCATCGTGGTGTCCGGCGCCTCCGGACTCATCGGCGCGGCACTGGTGAACAGCCTCCGTGCGGACGGCATCGAGGTCACCACCCTGGTGCGGCGGCCGCCCGAAGCGCCCCACGAGGTCGAGTGGCTCACCGACACGCGGCCCCTCGACCCGGCGGTGCTCGACGGCGCCGAGGCGGTCGTCGGGCTCAACGGCGCCAGCATCGGCCGGTTCCCCTGGACGGCGCATTACAAGAACACGCTGCTGTGGTCGCGCGTGACGCCGACCCAGGCGATCGCGCGTGCGGTCCGGGAGCTCGGAACGGATGCCCCGGCCTTCGTGTCGGCCTCGGCGGTGGGCTATTACGGCTCGATGCCGGGCGCCACGCTCGACGAGAGCTCGCCGAGGGGAGAGACCTTCCTGGCCGACCTGTGCGGCGAGTGGGAGAGCGCCGCTCTGGCGGCGGGCGAGAACGCACGGGTCGCCCTGCTGCGCACCGCCCCGATCGTCCACGAGGACGGCGTGCTCAAGCCGCTGCTGCTTCTCACGAAGCTCGGCGTGAGCGGGCCGATCGGGCGCGGCACCCAGGTGTGGCCGTGGATCTCGCTGGAGGACGAGGTGCGCGCCATCCGGCATGTCATCGACGAGCAGCTCTCGGGCGCGGTGAACCTCACCGGCCCGACGAGGGCCACGGCCAACGACCTCGGATTCGCCCTCGCGGTGCGGATGAACCGCCCGTTCCTGCTGCGCGCACCGGTGTGGGGCATGAAGCTCGCTCTCGGCACGGATGCGACCGAGGCGATCCTGACGTCGGACATGGACGTGGTGCCGGCCGTGCTCGCGGCATCCGGCTTCACGTTCCACCACCCGACCGTGGAAGACGCGGTCGCAGCCGCCGTGCCCGCCGCGCACTGAGGTCAGCCGCGGCGCTGCGCACCCTCCAGGCGGATCGCCCGGCGCACCGCACCGCGCGCGCGGCGGCGGTCGCCGGCGGCGTCGTACGCGAGTCCCAGGCGGTACCACGCGCGCCAGTCGTCCGGACTCGCCTCGACATCTGCACGGTAGGCGGGGAAGACCGCGTCGGCGTCGTCCCGCACGATGCGGCCGCTCGGCCGCAGGTCGACGGCCTCGGCGGGCAGCGCGCCTTCCTGCTCGAGCCGCCGGCCCAGACTCTCGGCCCGGACGCCGAGCCACAGTTCGCGCCCGAGGGCCCAGGCCGCGATGAACGGGAGCACGATCAGCGCCACGCCCATCAGCACCCCGACCGGCTCGCCGGTGCCGAGGAGCAGCCACGCCCGCTGGCCGACGAGCACGATGTACAGCGCCAGGAGCACCGCCATCACGGCGACGCCGATGCGCGCGCTCATGCGCCGGTGGCCCTCGCGACCTGCCCGGGAACCCCGCCCTCGTCGATGGGCTGCGCGTCGGCCGGCTTCGAGCCGGGACGGCGGATGCCGATGTCGAGGAAGGAGTCCAGCCCGACGATGACGCCCCGGGCCTCCCGCGCCGCAGCGAGCGCGAGCCGGATGCCGGGGCCGTAGGCGAGCGCGGGCTCGATGGTGTCGTGCGTGAGGGTGAGCGACTCCCCCGGTCCGGCGAGGATCGTCTCCTGGCGTGCCATCACGCCCGGGCGCCGGAGCGAGTGGATCGGGACGCTGGCGACCTGCTGGCCGCGCGCGCGCTGATCGACGTGCGGAGACTCGACCGGCCCCACGTCGCTGCGTGCCGCGGCGATGAGCTCCGCGGTGCGCACGGCGGTGCCGCTGGGCGAGTCGATCTTGCTCTCGCGGTGAGCCTCGACGATCTCGATCGACGGGAAGAACGGAGCGGCTGCCGCGGCGAGCGCCGAGCCGATGACCGAGCCGAGCGAGAAGTTGGGGATGAAGACCGCGCCGGTTCCCGCCGCCTCGACGAGCGGACGCACGAGCGCGATCCGCTCGGCGGACCAACCGGATGTGCCGACCAGGACGTTGAGCCCCCGTTCGACGGCCGCACGCACCACGTCGATCGAGACAGCAGGTGTGGAGGCGTCGATGACCAGATCGGCACCGTCGAGCTCCGCGAGCTCGGACCGCGACGACAGCGTCGCCACGACCTCGTACCCGTCTTCGCGCTCGACCACCTCGCGGATGATCCCCCCGAGCTTGCCGGTGCCGCCCACGATGGCCACGCGCGTCGTCATGGCCTCCATCCTAGGCGCGGGCGGCGGAGCGCCAGCGTCGCGCCTACCCTGGAGAGGTGGTCACGCTGCGCGAATCCCCCGTCGACACCGCCGATGCCCGAGAGCTGCTCGGCGAGTACTTCCGCTCCCGCGAGCTGGGCTTCATCGCCCAGGACGTCGTGTACACGACGACCTTCCCCCGGCCCGAGGCGTTCACGCCGCCGGCAGGGGTGTTCCTGGTCGTCGACGACGACACCGGACGCCCGGTGGGCTGCGGCGGCATCCGGCTCATCGACGACGGGCCGCACGGCACCCGCTACGAGGTGAAGCACCTCTACCTCCGGCCGGAGACCCGCGGCCGGGGCTGGGGACGCCTCCTGATCGAGGGACTCGAAGAGCGCGCGCGAGAGCTCGGCGCGCGGGAACTGGTGCTCGACACCCATCACTCGCTCGAGGCGGCAGGGATGCTCTACGCCCGCAGCGGGTTCGTCGCCATCGAGCCGTACAACGACAATCCGAACGCCAGCCGGTGGTACGGCAAGGTGCTGAGCTGACCGGGCGGCGGCGTCAGACCGGGTAGACCTCGGGCAGGCCGGTGCGCAGCTCGACCGGCAGGTGCGCCATGTCGTTGTGCGACAGCATTGTCCAGGGCCGGCCCTGCTTCTGCGCGATCACGGTCAGGCCGCAGTGCGCCTGATTGAGCGTCATCCAGCGCCAGTCGGGCGCCTGCAGCACCTCGCGCACAAACCATGCGATCACGAAGTTGTGCGTGATGATCAGCTCGTGGACCTCGCCGCGCTTGCGCACCAGGAACTCACTGGTGGCGTCGGCCATCTGCGCGCTCCCGGCCTCGATCTCGGCCTCGGTGACGGAGCCGAAGAAGGGCTCGTATGCGGAAGGCGTCTCGTCGGTCATACCGGTCGGCACGCAGTCGAACAGCAGTGCGGACGGTTCGGGCGAGAGGGACGGCATCCGCTCGGCCACGGCCCGCGCCGTCTGGCTCGCACGCTCGAGCGGCGAGTGCCACACCGCGTCGAACGGCACACCCGACAGCCGGTCCGCCAGGAGCGACGCCTGACGGCGTCCTCGAGGTGACAGCGGGCCGTCGGCCAGCCCGTGCTCGGCGTCCTGGTGCTCGCCATGCCGCACGAGGTATATGTAGTGCGTCACGCAGCTCACTTCGTCGGGGATTTGCGCGTCCCGACGGGACACGACCCCCAGCCTACGTCACGGGACGGTCACGGCCGGGTCGTCTCCGCGGCGCGCGTCACTCCGATGCGCGGGCGATGTCGGCGAGCTGGGCGCGGCTCAGCCGCACCCCCACACCCTGCACGAGCTCTTCCACGTGCTGCGGCGCGTACGCATTGACGATCGGCGCCGTGACGAGCTTCTGCGCCAGCAGCCACCCCACGGCGACTGCGGCATCGGGAACGCCCAGCTCGGTGCCCACCGCGTCGAGCGCTCGCAGGGTGCGGCTGCCGCGGCGGTTGAGGTTGGCGGCCAGCTGCGTGCCGCGCACCGAGAGCACGCCGCGCAGACGCGTCCGCTGGCGCCCGGCGAGGAAGCCGTGCTCGAGAGCATGCGACGGCGTGACGGCCATGCTCTGCGCGCCGGCGACCAGCCGGAGGTCCGCGTCGAACTCGTGACGACGGAGGACGTTGAAGGGCACGTCGAGCACCGTGACCCGGGGGAAGCCCGCCGAGGAGAAGATCCGCGCCTCGACCAGCTGTGCGGCCGTGAAGCCGAAGGCGCCGATGGCACGGACCTTGCCGCTCTCGACCAGCCACTCGGCGGTGGCGAGGGTGTCTTCGAGCGCCGACGCCGAGTCGGAGCCGGCGTCGAGGTACAGCACATCGATGCGGTCGGTGCGCAGTCGCGTCAGCGACGCCTCGACGGCACGGATGAGGTTGACCGACCCGAGCCCGGGGTTGTCGGCGTGCCCGCCGACCCGGACGGCCAGGACGATCTCGTCGCGCAGACCGCGCGAGTGCAGCCACTGGCCGATGATGTGCTCGCTGCGTCCGGCCGCGAAGCTGTCGGAGGTGTGCACGGCGTTCCCGCCGAGCTCGACATAGGTGTCGAGGATGTCGTGGCTCGACTCGAGGTCGACGTTCCAGCCGAACTCGGCGCCGCCCAGGATGAGCGGGAAGATCTCGGCTCCACTGTCGCCCAGCGACACGCGGACGTTGTGACCCACGGACGGGCCCTGCACCGGAATGGGCGCCGACGGGTGCGCCGCGGGCACCGTCGAGGGTGCGGTGCCGGGGCTCTCCGAGGAGAGCGTCGAGTCAACGCCGAAGTAAGCCATGAGTCACCCCCTCACGACGACTCCCGCTGGAATCCTCGCGATCACCGGACCCGCACCCCCCGGCGCGTTATCTATGAGGGTAGGACAGTCCGGACAATCGCCTGCCCGCTGGCGCGTACAGTCGGTAAACATTACATAACGCTTTGATCACGGCGCGGTGAGCGTCCCGCGATCTGTCCCCCATTCGGGGGACATGCATGCGTGATCACGGCGCCAGACGACGGATGCCCGCCCCTCCGTGATGGAGGAAGCGGGCATCCGGACAGTCAGCCTGTCAGGGCTCAGCCTTCGGCCGGAGCCTCCGGACCGGGGTTGGCCGCGGCGCGACCCTCCTGGTCGGCGGCCTCTTCGACCACGGGCTCGAGCGACAGCTTGCCGCGGTCGTCGATCTTCGTGATCTTCACGAGGATCTTCTGACCGACCGAGAGCACGTCTTCGACGTTCTCGACGCGCTTGCCACCCGCGAGCTTGCGGACCTCGCTGACGTGCAGCAGTCCGTCCTTGCCCGGGAGGAGCGAGATGAACGCGCCGAACGTCGCGATCTTGACGACGGTGCCGAGGAACTGCTCGCCGATCTCCGGGTTGGTGGGGTTGGCGATCGCGTTGACCTGGGCGCGAGCGGCCTCGGCCGACGGACCGTCGGTGGCGCCGATGTAGACGGTGCCGTCCTCCTCGATGGAGATCTGCGCGCCGGTCTCGTCCTGGATGGCGTTGATCGTCTTGCCCTTGGGGCCGATCAGCTCGCCGATCTTGTCGACCGGGATCTGCACGCTGATCACGCGGGGCGCGGTCGGAGCCATCTCGTCGGGGCCGTCGATCGCAGCGTTGAGGACACCGAGGATCGTCAGACGAGCCTCGTGCGCCTGCTGCAGCGCGGCGGTCAGCACCGACGACGGGATGCCGTCGAGCTTCGTGTCGAGCTGGATCGCGGTGACGAACTCGCTCGTGCCGGCGACCTTGAAGTCCATGTCGCCGAGGGCGTCCTCGGCGCCGAGGATGTCGGTCAGCGCGGCGTAGCGCGTCTGGCCGTCGACCTCGTCGGACACGAGGCCCATGGCGATGCCGGCGACCGGCGCGCGCAGGGGCACACCGGCGTTCAGCAGGGACAGGGTCGACGCGCAGACGGAGCCCATCGACGTCGAGCCGTTGGAGCTCAGCGCCTCGGACACCTGGCGGATCGCGTACGGGAACTCCTCGCGGCTCGGCAGCACCGGCACGAGCGCGCGCTCGGCGAGGAAGCCGTGCCCGATCTCGCGACGCTTCGGCGAACCGACGCGGCCGGTCTCACCGGTCGAGTAGGGCGGGAAGTTGTAGTGGTGCATGTACCGCTTGTGCGTGACGGGCGACAGCGAATCGATCTGCTGCTCCATCTTCAGCATGTTCAGCGTGGTGACACCCAGGATCTGGGTCTCGCCGCGCTGGAAGATCGCCGAGCCGTGGACGCGCGGGATGACCTGCACCTCGGCGTCGAGCGGGCGGATGTCGGCGAGGCCGCGGCCGTCCATGCGGACGCCCTCCGAGAGGATGCGGCCGCGCACGATCGTCTTGGTGACCGACTTGTAGGCGGCGGCGAACTCGAGCGTCGCGACGGCCGGCAGCTCACCGGACTCGACGGCGGCGAGGAGCTCGGCCTTGACGGCGTCCTTGAGCTCGTCGTCGGCGTTGTTGCGCTGCTGCTTGTCGGCGATCTGGTAGATCGGGACGAGCTTGTCGTAGGCGCGGTGCGCGACGTAGTCGTACGTCTGCTGGCTGTACGGCAGGAAGACCGGGAACTCCTTGATCTCCTTCGACGCCGTGTTTGCGACGACGTTCTGCGCGGCGACGAGCTGCTTGATGAACGGCTTCGAGGCCTCGAGACCCTCGGCGACGACCTGCTCGTTCGGCTTGACGGCGCCGGCCTTGATCAGGTTCCAGGAACCCTCGGTGGCCTCGGCCTCGACCATCATGATCGCGACGTCTTCGTTGCCATCGGCATCCGTGATGACGCGACCCGCGACGATGAGGTCGAAGACGGCCTCCTCGAGCTGCGTGACGGTCGGGAAGACGATCCACTGGTCGGCGTGCTCGCCGTGGCCCGGGATGAGCGCGAGGCGCACACCGGCGATCGGGCCCGAGAACGGGAGGCCCGAGATCTGGGTCGACAGCGAGGCGGCGTTGATCGCCAGCGCGTCGTAGAACTCGCCGGGGGCGATCGAGAGCACGGTCACGACGATCTGCACCTCGTTGCGGAGGCCGTCGACGAACGACGGACGCAGCGGGCGGTCGATGAGACGGCAGACGAGGATCGCCTCGGTGGAGGGGCGGCCCTCACGACGGAAGAACGAACCGGGGATCTTTCCCGCGGCGTACGAGCGCTCTTCGACGTCGACGGTCAGCGGGAAGAAGTCGAAGCCTTCGCGCGGGTGCTTGCCGGCGCTGGTGGCCGAGAGGAGCATCGTCTCCTCGTCGAGGTACGCGGCGACGGCACCCTGTGCCTGCTGCGCGAGACGGCCGGTCTCGAACCGGACGGTGCGGGTGCCGAAGCGTCCGTTGTCGAGGACTGCTTCTGCGGCGGTGATTTCTGGACCTTCCAAGAGGTCACTCCTTCTTTGTTTTCACTCGCGCACCCGTGTGGTGCGCGAGCTTTCGCGAAGGAGCAGGAACAGGCAGATCTCGGCGCGCGACGAAGGCCGCGTACTGCGCCAGCACTGGCCACCAGTAGAAATCCACCCGGCGCATCGGCGACGAGGAGACCACCACAGGGGACCAGCTTCCTGCCGGCCTGCTCCATGAGCTCATGTTGAATTGAGCGGATGCCGCGAGGGCAACCTTTCCGATCCTACCAGTGAGCACCTCCCCCGCCCTCTCCCCGCCGCGATCAGGTGCGCCGGCGCCCGCACCGCGGTGTCGTGAGCGATGACATCGGGTGCGACCGTGCGTAGGCTGGAGCCATGAGTACGGACGATAAGCCGGCCGGCGCGGCATCCGATGAGATGAAGCGCAAGTTCAAAGAGGCACTGGACAAGAAGAACGCCCAGAGCCGCGAAGGCGAGTCGCACCTCGACGGCGACTCGGCCATCCAGGGCACGCATGGCGCCGTGACCAAGCGCGAGTTCCGCCGCAAGAGCGGCTGAGCGACGAGGCCGGCATGAGCGACTTCCGTGAGCGGGTCCCCGACGACGAGCGCGACGTGCCGCTCGACGACGACGTCGAGCTCGTGCTCCCTCCGGCGACCCTCGATCCGATGGAGTCCGTCGAGGCGCAGGTCGACGAACTCGGGCTCGAGGAGCGCGAGTCGGCGATCGAGTCGGGTGAGATCGAGCCCGGGGAGTGAGACGGGATCCGCCTCGGATCGTTCCGGGGTCGGCGCATGACCGCTGAGAGTCGTGCGCCCCAGCCGGCCTCCCCCACGACGGCGCGACGCCTGCGCCGCGAGGCATGGGGCTTTGCGATCGGCTCACTGTGCTTCCTCGCCGGCGCCCTGCCCGTCTACGCGTCCTGGGCCGGGCTGGTCTGGACCAGCATCACGTTCTTCGTCGGTTCGATCTTCTTCACCTCTGCCGCACTGATCCAGCTGGCCCTCAGCGGTCGCCGACCGCCCCGAGAGCACACGAACGCCGCCGACCGCGCCGACTGGTGGTCGGCCGCGATCCAGTTCGCCGGCACTCTGCTGTTCAACGCGTCGACGTTCGCCGCGCTTCTGGCGGCGATCGCCCGCCCCGACGCCGTCGGGGTCGGCTGGCGCCCGGATGCGTGGGGCTCGATCGCGTTCCTCGTGTCGAGCTCGCTCGCGATCGTCGCGACGCGCGACCGGGAGCGCCTGTGGGACCGGGACGCCCGCACCTGGCACGGCACCGGCCTCAACTTCACCGGGTCGGTCGCCTTCGGGATCTCGGCTGTCGCGGCGTATGTCGTGCCCGCGACGGGCGACCTCGTCAGCGAGCAGTGGACCAATCTGGGCACGGCGATCGGCGCGCTGTGCTTCTTCACGGCCGCCGTCCTGTCGCGCCGGACGATCCACCACGGCGACATCGTCCGGCGCCTGCGCCGCTGAGCCGGGGGCACGACGCGCAGAAGGGCCCGACCGCGATGCGGACGGGCCCCTCACTTTGCTGCGGGTCAGCGCATCGGCGCCGCCTCGCGCTCGCGGGCGCGCTGCTCCTTCGCCTCGGCCTCCGCGATCGCGGCCTCTTCGAGTCCCTGCACTCCGACGGCGTCCGGAGCGGTCGACATGCCGTCGTGGTCGTCCCCGGAGAGGGTCGTCTCGTCGAAGGGCAGCTCCCCGGCGAGCACGCGGCGAGCACGAGCGCCGTCGAACTCCTTGGTCCACGACCCGATGAGGACCGTGGCGACCGCGTTGCCGGTGAAGTTCGTGAGCGCACGCCCCTCCGACATGAACCGGTCGATGCCCACGATGACGCCCACGCCGTTGACGAGGTCGGGGCGGTACGCCTGGAGCCCGCCGGCCAGTGTCGCGAGCCCGGCGCCGGTGACGCCGGCGGCCCCCTTGGACGCGATGATCATGAAGACGAGCAGGCCGATCTGCTCGGGGATGGACATCGGGGCGCCCATGCCGCTCGCGATGAACAGAGAGGCCATCGTGAGGTAGATCGCGGTGCCGTCGAGGTTGAACGAGTATCCCGTCGGAACGGTGATGCCGACGACCGGCTTCGAGACCCCGAGGTGCTCCATCTTGGCGATGAGGCGCGGCAGCGCCGACTCGGACGAGGAGGTTCCGACGATCAGCAGGTACTCGCGGGCCAGGTACTTCACGAGGCTGAAGATGTTGACCCGGGTGACGGCGTAGAGGAGGGTGCCGAGGACGCCCACGATGAAGATCGCGCAGGTGATGTAGAACGCGATCATCAGGGCACCGAGCGCCCAGATCGCCGCGATGCCGGTGTTTCCCACCACGGCGGCGATCGCACCGAACGCGCCGATCGGAGCGAGCCACAGGATCATGCCCAGGATGCGGAAGACGAGCGCCTGGAGCTGCTTGACGGCGCCCATGATCGGCTCGCCCTTGGGCCCCATCTGCTGCAGCGCGAAGCCGACGAGCAGGGCGACGAAGAGCACCTGGAGCACGCTCTCGCCGGTGAACGCCGAGAAGAAGGTGGTGGGGATGATGCCGAGGATGAACTCGGTGGTGGTCTTCGCCTCGGCGGTGGCCTCGTAGGTCGAGTTCGCCATGTTCAAGCCCTCACCGGGGTGGAGCAGGTTTCCGACGACGAGGCCGATCGCGAGAGCGAAGGTCGACATCACCATGAAGTACAGCAGCGCCAGGCCGCCGATCTTGCCGACGGTCGCGGCCTTGGCGATCGAGCCGACGCCCACCACGATCGTGCAGAAGATGATCGGGGCGATCATCATCCGGATCAGACCGACGAAGGCCTCGCCGAGCGGCTTCAGCGCGACGCCCACCTCCGGCCAGATCAACCCGACCGCGGCTCCGAGGACCACGGCGATGATCACCGACATGTACAGCCACGTGTGCTTGTCCCAGGCGCGCTTGCCGCGCCGCCAGTTGAAACCGGGAAGTGTGAACGAAGTCGTCCGGGTCGAAAGAGCCATCATCGCCTCCAAGGGGGTGAACCGTCGTTGTCCAGCTGCCGCCGGGACCACCCGGCATGAGACCCAGAGTGCGGCGCCTCGCCGGCGGCGGCGAGTTGTGGTCGTATTGGTCGCAGCGGATGCCGCGGCATCCGCTCGAGGAGGACTTCATGGCCGAGCGGACCCGAGGGGGAAGCGCCGCGTCGCGTGTGTTCCTCGTGGTCGCCGCGTCGGTCCTGGTCCTGGTGGCGCTGCTCGCGGGCGTCCTGGTGCTCGACGCCCAGCGTGCGGCGCGCACCGAGGCGGAGGAGGTCACGCGCGCGGTGGCTTCATCGCTCGCCGTGGTGCCGGAGGTGATCGAGGCCCTGCCCGGGCCCGGCGCCTCGGAGGTGCTCCAGCCGATCGCCGTCGAGGTGATGGAGCAGGCTCATGTCGACTTCATCACCATCATGACGCCCGACGGCATCCGGGTGACGCACCGCGATCCGGCGGAGATCGGCCGCCCGTACCTCGGGACGATCCCCGCCGAACGGATCGTCACGACGGAGGAGTTCGCCGGAACGCTCGGGCCGTCGGTGCGCACGATCGCGCCGGTCATGCGCGACGGCGAGCTCGTCGGCTGGGCCTCGGTGGGTGTCACCATCGGCAGCATCGCGACCGACATCCTCCCCCGCCTTCCGTTCGTCGTCTCCATCGCACTCGCGGTGCTCGCCGCGGGCCTTCTCGGTGCGTTCCTCGCGCGCCGGACCACCCGGCGCCTCGCGGGCGACCTTCCGGCGGGCAGCATCCGCGACGCCGTGGCGTCGTACGAGTCGGTGCGGACCCTCGGTGAAGCCCTGCGCGCGCAGACGCATGAGCACGGCAACCGCATGCACACCGCGGTGTCCCTGCTGGAGCTGGGACGCACCCGCGAGGCGATCGACATCCTGACCGAGACGTCGCGTCAGAGCCAGGCGCTGGTGGACCAGGTCGCCGCACGCCGCGACGGCGACCCCACGGTGGGCGCCCTGCTGCTAGGCAAAGCGGCCCAGGCGCGCGAACGCGGGGTCGAATGGACCGCCGACATCGATCCCGCCGCGCCGCGGAGCACGCTCTCGCCGGTGGACGCCGTGTCGGTCGTCGGAAACCTCATCGACAACGCGCTCGACGCGGCGGCGGCGGGTGAGGCGCCGCGGTGGGTGCGGATCGCCTTCGCACCCGCGGAGGGCGGCGCCCTCCGGATCGAGGTGGCGGACAGCGGGGACGGGATCCCGCCGGAGCTCCTCGATCGCGT
The DNA here is from genome assembly GCF_034045255.1 of Microbacterium sp. CFBP9034. NCBI lineage: Bacteria > Bacillati > Actinomycetota > Actinomycetes > Micrococcales > Microbacteriaceae > Microbacterium > Microbacterium sp. CFBP9034. The sequence continues at coordinate 1,546,132 of NZ_JAXCWC010000001.1, read as the reverse complement.
GTACGAGCACGGCTTCTCGACCAAGACCGCCGGCGCGGAGGGCCGGGGCGTCGGCCTCGCGCTCGTCAGATCCATCGTGGAGTCGGCGGGCGGCGGCATCCGGCTCACGCCGCAGCCGACGACCTTCGCCGTCACCCTGCCGGCGAGACGGTCATGATCGGCGTCCTGCTCGTCGACGACGACGCGCTCACGCTCGAGCTTCACCGCACCTACGTCGGCAGGCTCGACGGATTCGAAGTGGTCGGCGAGTGCACCGGCGCTCGCGCGGCTATCGCGGCGGTGCTCGAGCGGCCCGGTGCGATCGATCTCGTCCTGCTCGATGTGACGATGCCCGACGGCACCGGACTCGACGTCCTCCGGCACGTGCGGGCCCGCTGCGCGCAGGTCGACGTCATCGCGATCACCGGCGTCCGCGACTCCGAGGTCGTGCGTCAGATGGTGGGGCTCGGCGTCGCCCAGTACCTCGTCAAGCCCTTCACGTTCGCGGTCTTCCGCGAGCGCCTGGAGCAGTACCGCGAGTACCGCCGGCGCGCCGACGAATCCGCGGGCACCGCCACCCAGGCCGAGATCGACGCGCTGCTCGGCGCCCTCCGGCCGTCTGCTCCCGTGACGATGCCGAAAGGACTCTCGGTCGAGACCCTGACGCGGGTGACCGAGGACGTCCGCGCACATGGACCGGTCTCTGCGGGCGAGGCGGCGCAGCGGCTCGGGATGTCGCGGGTCTCGGCCCGCCGCTACCTCGAGCACCTCGCCGAGACCGGCCGGGTCATCCGCTCGCCCCGCTACGGCACGCCGGGGCGCCCCGAGTCGGAGTACGGCTGGAGCGGCGGCTCGTCCGTCCGGGCGGCGGAGCGCACGTCGCCGCGCCCGCCGACGACGACGTAGCCGCTGTGCTTCGGGGCGATGCCGTCGCCGGCCGTGCGTCCCCGGAGGCGCCGCCACGCCCACGGCAGCGCGTCACGGCGCAGCCACGACCCGGGGACGACGGGATCGTCGTCGGCGTGCAGTGCCGCGTCGAGCCCGCCGAGGGCCTCGGCGTCGGGAACGCCGAGAGCCTCGGCGGCGCGGTACGCGAGGAACCGGTGCCCGCGTGAGCGCAGATGCACCCGGTCGTCCGCCCACAGCTCCAGCTCGCCGACCGCCGGCAGGGCGTCGACGTCGAGCAGCAGGGCGCCGGTGCCGGCGGCGATCCGCCGGAGCTCCGAGGCGAAGGCGGCGAACCGGCGCACGAAGATCCTCGCCGCGCGCCGCCGCGGCAGGAAGGGAGTGACCAGGAGCACGTCGATGCCGGCGCTCCGCAGGATCCGCACGGCGGCCTCGAGCTCGGCGGCGAGCGCCGGCACGTCGACCCGGCGCGAGACGAGGTCGTTGGCGCCCATCAGGATCGACACCAGGTCGGGACGGAGCGCCAGCGCGCGGGGCAGCTGCTCGACCGTGAGATGCCGCACGCGTCGGCTGCGGACCGCAAGGTTCGCGTAGCGGAACGGCTCCGCGGCGACGCCCTCATGAGCGAGGAGCTCTGCCAGCCGGTCCGCCCAGCCGCGGTGCTCCCCCGGACTCATCCGCGACGTGTCGCCCAGCCCCTCCGTCAGCGAGTCGCCGAGCGCGACGTAGCGGGACCAGCGCGGCCGGGCCGCCGCCGGCGGCGTGGGGACCGAAGGTCGGATGGGGGCGCGGTGGAGCATCGCGTCGTCGAGAGGGCGCAGCATCCGAGCCTCGTCGTAGTGGCCCACCAGCTGGCGGCACACGGCGTCCCACGTCCGGTCGCGGACCGAATCGCCGGCGGATGCCGCGAACGCCCGGCGCTTGCCCTCGTCGCCCACCAGGTCCGCGACGCGTCCGCGCAGGTCGCGGAGGTCGCCCGGCCGGTACAGCCACCCGTCGATGCTCGAGCGCACGAGATCCAGCGGGCCGCCGACGCCGGTGGCCACCACCGGCACACCGCTCGCGAGAGCCTCCTGGATCGTCTGACCGAACGTCTCGCTCTCGCCGGGGTGGACGAACACGTCGAAGCTCGCGAGCGCCGTGGCCAGTTCGTGGCCGCCGAGGTGCCCGGTGAACAGGGCACCGGGGAGCGCCCGCTCGAGCGCGGCACGCGACGGCCCGTCGCCCACGATCACCAGTCGGGTGCCCGGCAGGTCGGCGAGCGCCGCGAGATCCGCCACCTGCTTCTCGGGCGCGAGCCGGCCCAGATAGCCGATGATGGTCTGCCCGGGGGCCACCTCTCTCCGCCACTCCTCGCTCCGGTGGCGGGGCGCGAAGCGCGTGCCGTCGACGCCGCGACCCCACGTGCGCAGGCGATCGATCCCGAGCCGCTCGAGCTGCCGGCTGGACGACGTCGAGGGCGCGAGCGTGAGGGTCGCCCGTCGATGCAGGCGAGCCACGTGACCCTCGACCAGCGCAGTGGCCCGGGGCAGCCCGTACTTCTTGGCGTACGCGACGATGTCGGTCTGGTAGACGGCCACCGTCGGCACCCGCAGCGCATCGGCGGCGGCGAGTCCCTGCCAGCCGAGGACGAACGGCGACGCGAGGTGCACCACGTCGGGGCGGAACTCCCGCAGGATGGCGGTGAGCCTCGCTGCCCGCGCGAACACGATGCGCACGTCGGGATAGCTCGGGAGCGGCACGGAGCGCAGCAGCTCGGCGCGGGCGCCGTGGAGGTCGCCGTCGACCTCGCCGGCCCGTGGGGCGACGACCAGGGTCTGGTGACCCTCCGAGGCGAGGTGCCGCAGCACCTGGAGGACGGAGCCCGTCACCCCGTTCATGTGGGGCAGGAACGATTCGGCGAGCAGTGCGACTCTCACGGTTCCAGGGTGACCGGCCGGCGGCCCGCGGATGCCCCGAACCGGCGCGCAGGCCGGACTGTTCACCGGATTCACGTCCGGGCGTCACCTGCCGTGCGCTCACCTCGCCGCCCGTTCGCCGCGCGTTCACCGCCTGCTGGTACCCAGGTGCGGTGACCGAGGAGCTGCTCGCCGCACTGGCTGCAGAGCCGTGGGCGCTCCCGCTCCTGTTCGCGCTCGTGCTCGGCGATGCCTTCCTCGTGGTGATCCCCGGCGAGGCGGCGGTCACGGCCTACGGCGCCCTCTCTGCGTCGACGGGGTCGCCGCCCCTCCCGGCCGTCATCCTGGTGGCCGCCTCTGCGGCCGCGCTCGGCGACGGCTGCTGCTATCTCGTCGGGCGCACGGTGGGGCTCGACCGCTGGGCGTGGATGCGCACACCTAGCGTGCGATCGGCCTTCGCGTGGGCGCGGGCGCGACTGGACCGCCGCATCGGCACCGTCGTCTTCACCGCGCGCTTCATCCCGTTCGCACGCCTGGCAGTGAATCTCGTCGCCGGAGCGTCGCGCGTGCCGGCACCGCGCTACGCCGCCGTGGTCGTGCTCGCCGCCCTCGCCTGGGCGGCGTACCAAGCCCTCATCGGGGCCCTCGTCGCGCGGATCCTCCCGGGTGGCCCGGCCGTCGCGGTGGTGGCCTCCATCGTCGTGGCGGTCGGCGTGGGCGTCGCCCTGGACGCCGTCCTCGCCCGGGCGCAGCGCAGGCGAGGACAGCCGATGCCGCCCGACGTCGCCCGCCCACGCCAGGATGGAGCAATGTCAGACGCGACCCCGACCGGCTATGACGAGGCCTTCCTCGGCATCCCGCTCCCCCTTCCCCGGCCGCTCGGCGACTCGACGATGCGCGAACTGCCGTATGCGCGGTTCACCGTGCTCCTCGATCCGCAGCGGCGGCTCGCAGCCGTGACCGCCGTGAACATCGACGGCGCGACGCTGCAGGACCTGCCCCGCACTGGCGACTGGGAGCTCGATCCGCGCGCACCGGCGTCGGAGCAGACCGGCGCCGCCGTGTACGCGTCGAACGACCTCGATCGCGGCCACCTCGTGCGCCGGCGCGACCCCGGCTGGGGCACGGTCGCCGAGGCCCGCGCGGCGACGGAGGCCACGTTCTCGTACACGAACGCCGCTCCGCAGGCGGCGGGGTTCAACCAGTCGAAGGAGCTCTGGCTGGGCCTCGAAGACCATGTCCTCGGCTACGCCGACACCACCGACCAGCGCCTCAGCGTCGTGACGGCGCCCGTGCTCGCCCCGGACGACCCGCCCTACCGCGGGATCCTCATCCCGCGCCGCTTCTTCAAGGTCGCGGCGTGGGCGGCCGACGGCGACGGTGCCACGCGGCTCCGGGCCGCGGGGTTCGTGCTCGACCAGTCGGAGATCATTGACACGAGCCTCGGCGCACTGGCCGCCCCGCCGCTCGGCGGATTCCGGACGTTCCAGGTGCCCATCGGCGACATCGAGGCGCTCGCGGGCATCGACCTCGGCGCGCTCGTCGAGGCCGATGTACTGCCCACGACGACGGTGCGCGGACAGGACGCCTGGCGTCCCGTCCGCGCACCGGAGGATGTCGTGCTGGGCTGAGGCCTACTCGCCGGAGAGGCCGCCCAGAAGGTGGCCGAACGACCTGCCCTCGCCGAGGTAGTTGGCAGGGTCGAACGGGTCGTCGTTCTTCGCCGGCTCACGTCGTGCGATGGCATCGGCGAGCTCGCGCGCGCCGCGCTCGATGCGCTCACCGAGCGGTGCGACCTGGTCGCCCGCCGCACCCCAGTCGCTCGACGCCGCGAACACACCCGTCGAGACGGGCTCGGCGTGCAGGTAGGTGAACAGCGGCCGGATCGCGTAATCGATCGCGAGCGAGTGCCGGGCGGTGCCGGCATTCGCGCCGATGAGCACCGGCTTGCCGGTGAGCGCGTCGGGATCGAGCACGTCGATGAACGACTTGAACAGCCCCGAGTAGCTCGTCGAGAAGATCGGCGTGACCGCGATGACGGCGTCGGCCGAGACGACGGTGTTGACCATCGAGTCGAGCGCGGGCGGCGCGAAGCCGGTGAGGAGGTTGTTCGTGATGTCGTGCGCGTAGTCGCGCAGCTCGAACACGTCGACCTCCACCTCGATCTCGCGCTCCGCGAGCTGCTTCGCGGTCGCGGCGGCGAGGCGGTCGGCCAGGAGGCGCGTCGAGGACGGGTTGGAAAGCCCGGCGGAGACGACGGCGATACGGCGCGCGGTCACGTCAGGCCCCCTTCCGTCCGACGCCGAACGCCGCACCCGCGGGCGCAGGCGCGTCGCGGTACGGGCTGTCGCCGACGAGGTTGTCGCCGCGGTTCGCACCCGGGGTCGCCTGGCGAGGCGCCTGGTCGCCGTACGCGGCCTTGACGAGGTTGGCGTGGGTCGGGGCATCCGGGGTGTCGGCCGGACGGTTCTTCGCGAGCTCCTTGCGCAGCACCGGCACGACCTCGCCGCCCAGGATGTCGAGCTGCTCGAGCACCGTCTTCAGCGGAAGGCCCGCGTGATCGATCAGGAAGAGCTGACGCTGGTAGTCGCCGTAGTAGTCGCGCATCGAGGCATAGCGGTCGATGACCTGCTGCGGCGAGCCCACCGTGAGCGGCGTCATCTCGCTGAAGTCCTCGAGCGAGGGCCCGTGACCGTACACCGGCGCGTTGTCGAAGTACGGGCGGAAGCGGTTGACCGCGTCCTGCGAGTTCGCCGCCATGAAGACCTGGCCGCCGAGGCCGACGATCGCCTGCTCGGGCGTGCCGTGGCCGTAGTGCGCGTAGCGCTGGCGGTACAGGGCGATGAGGCGCTGGTAGTGCTCCTTCGGCCAGAAGATGTTGTTCGCGAAGAAGCCGTCGCCGTAGTACGCGGCCTGCTCCGCGACCTCAGGCGTGCGGATGGAGCCGTGCCACACGAAGGGCGCGACGCCGTCGAGCGGGCGAGGGGTCGAGGTGAAGCCCTGCAGCGGGGTGCGGAACTGGCCCTCCCAGTCCACGACGTCTTCTCGCCAGAGGCGGTGCAGCAGGTTGTAGTTCTCGATCGCGAGCGGCAGGCCCTGGCGGATGTCCTTGCCGAACCACGGGTAGACCGGACCGGTGTTGCCGCGGCCGAGCATGAGATCGACACGGCCGCCCGACAGGTGCTGCAGCATCGCGAAGTCCTCGGCGATCTTGACCGGGTCGTTCGTGGTGATGAGCGTCGTGGCCGTCGAGAGCACGAGGCGCTCGGTCTGCGCGGCGATGTACGCGAGGGTCGTCGTGGGAGAGGACGACCAGAACGGCGGGTTGTGGTGCTCCCCGAGGGCGTAGACGTCGAGGCCCACCTCCTCCGCGTGCTTGGCGACGGTGACGGCGTTGCGGATCTTCTCCGCCTCGCTGAGGGTCTGGCCGGTGGTCGGGTCCTCGGTGATGTCGCTCACCGTGAAGATGCCGAACTGCATTCCGGGCCACGTGGTGGTGTCGCTCACGATCCTTCTCCGATTCAGGATGCCGGGGCATCCGTTTCTATTCATGTGAATGTAATAGAGGAGAACGCCGACCTGACGAGAGTATTCCCGAACTCGCCGCGACGCATGCGCGAACCCGCGAAGCGTCAGTCGCGGATTCGGTAGACCACCGCTTCCCAGGGCCTCAGCGTCACCGATCGGCCCATCGATGCGGGCGGATCCGGGTGATTGCCGAGCGCGACCGACTCGGGACCCACCGCGAACGGAACCTCGATCGTGCGCTCCTCCCCGGTGAAGTTGCCGAGCACCCCGAGCGACGCATCGCCCCACGTGCGGGTGAAGGCGTACACGTGCGGGTCGTCGGCCAGCACCAGCTCGAAGTCGCCCCACCGCACGACCGGGTCCTCGTGGCGCAGCGCGATGAGCCTCCGGTAGTGATGGAAGACGGATGCCTCGTCCGCCCGCTCGGCCTCGGCGTTGATGGTCACGTGATTGGGGTTGACCGCGATCCACGGCTCGCCGCCCGTGAAGCCCGCCTGGGGCGAGGCATCCCACTGCACCGGCGTGCGCGCGTTGTCCCGGCTGCCGAAGGAGAGCGCCTCGAGCAGCTGCGCGTCGTCGAGGCGGCCGTGCGCGCGCGCCTCGGCGGCGAACCGCAGGGACTCGATGTCGCGATAGTCGGCGAAGTCGGAGAAGTATGCGTTCGTCATGCCGAGCTCTTCACCCTGGTAGACGTACGGCGTGCCGCGGTGCAGGTGCAGGACGGTCGCGAGCATCGTGGCCGATTCTCGGCGGTACGCCCCGTCGTCGCCGAAGCGGGAGACGACCCGCGGCTGGTCGTGGTTGTCCCAGTAGAGGGAGTTCCATCCGACGTCCTGGAGGCCCGTCTGCCAGCGGCCGAGAGTGGCCTTGAGCTCGCGCAGGTCGAGCGGACGACGGTCGAACCGCCCGCCGGGACCGTGGTCGAGCCCGACGTGCTCGAACGTGAACACCATGTCGAGCTCGCCGCGGGCCGGGTCGGTGAACAGCCTGCCGTCCTCGACCGTCGCGCCGGGGGTCTCGCCGACCAGGAGCAGCGCGTCTCGGCGACCCTCGAAGACCTCGCGGTGCATCTCCTGCAGGTACTCGTGCAGCCGGGGCCCGTTCATGGTGTGCGGCCCGGCGTCGCCGTACGGGCCCGCCGACACGATCCCGTCGGCGAGCGACCCGTCCTCGCCGACCGCCTTCGACACCAGGTTGATCACGTCCATGCGGAAGCCGTCGATCCCGCGATCGAGCCACCACCGCATCATGTCGTAGATCGCCTCGCGCACCTCCGGGTTCTCCCAGTTGAGGTCGGGCTGCTTGCGGCTGAACAGGTGCAGGTAGTACTCCCCCGTCGCCTCGTCGAGCTCCCACGTCGGGCCGGAGAAGAACGAGGCCCAGTTCGTGGGCTCGGCACCGGGGTCGCCGGGAGCGAACCCCTCTCGCGCACCGCGCCACCAGTACCAGTCCCGCTTCGGGCTGTCCTTCGACGCCCGGGACTCGACGAACCAGGGGTGCTCGTCGCTCGTGTGGTTCACCACGAGGTCCATCACGACGCGGATGCCGCGCTCGTGCAGCGCCGCGACGACCTCGTCGAGGTCGGCCAGCGTCCCGAACAGCGGGTCGACATCGCGGTAGTCGCTGATGTCGTAGCCGTTGTCGTCCTGCGGACTGCGGTAGACGGGCGAGAACCAGACGACGTCCACGCCCAGCTCAGCGAGATGGTCGATGCGCTGCAGGACGCCGCGGAGATCGCCGACACCGTCGCCGTCGGAGTCCTGGAACGAGCGCGGGTAGATCTGGTAGACGACGGCGGAGGTCCACCAGGGTGCGGACTCCTGGGCGTCGCCAATGCTGCGGTCGTCGGTCATGGGAGCCTCCCTGGTGATCGAGGTGGAGCGGGGTCAGACCCCGATGCGCGCGTGCGGGTGGGCCGCTTCACGGTGCTGGAACTCCAGGATGGCGGGGTTTCGGATCACGCCGTCGGCGATCTCGATGGCCCGTCGGATCGTCTCGCTCTCCGCCCAGGCGTCGGGGCCGGCCATCACTGTCGGCACGAAGCCGAGCAGGCCCTCGCTGATCTCCCAGCTCGCCGAATTCCATAGGTACGAGGGGCTGTGGTCGACGCCGTAGTAGTTGATGGAGTCGCCGACCGTGAACATGGGATCGGCGAAGCTCGTCGGCCGCGCCCACTCGAACCCCATCCCCTCGTCGCAGGAGACGTCGATGATCAGGCTGCCCGGGCGGAAGGCCGCCAGGTCGCTCTCCCGGAGGTAGAGCAGCGGCCGGTTGGGGTCCTGCAGCGTGCAGTTGACGACGATGTCGCTCTCCGCGAGGAACGGGGCGAGAGGCACACGGCCGTCGTCGGTGATGACCTCACTGAGGTAGGGACCGTCGTCGTGGTCGAACTGGATCATCTGCACCGCGTGGATGGGAGCGGCCACCGAGGCCGTGCGGCGATTCGTGAGGACGCGGACATCGTGTACGCCGTGGGCGCGCAGCGCCGTGACGGCACCGCGGGCCGTCGCACCGAACCCGATCACGACCGCGGTCAGGCGCCGCCCGTAGTCGCCGGTCGAGCCGCAGAGCTGCAGGGCGTGGAGCACGGACGAGTAACCGGCCAGCTCGTTGTTCTTGTGGAAGACATGGAGCCCGAAGCTGCCGTCGCCGCCCCAGTGGTTCATCGCCTCGAACGCGATGACGGTCAGGCGCTTGTCGATGGCGATCTGGGTCATCTCGGCGTCCTGCACGAGGTGGGGCCAGCCCCAGAGCACCTGGCCGTCGCGCAGGTCGCGGACGTCGTCGGCCTGCGGCTTCGGGAGGAGCACGACGCCGGACGCCTCGATGACCTTCGCCCGAGGGACGACAGCAGCCACCAGCGGACGGAGCAGGTCGTCGGCGATGCCGAACCGCTCGCCGTAGCCCTCCTCCACGATCACACGCGCGCGCACCTCTTCGGGAAGCCGGTCGAAGTGGTCGGGATGGATCGGCACCCGCCGCTCGTCGGGCTTCCGAGAGGCGCCGATCACGCCGAGGATGAGTGGTTCTGCGGGCATCGTGCGCCTCGTTCCGTGCGCCGGGCGGAAGATCCCTCCGGAGTCCCGACGCTACACCGGCGTCCGCTCTCAGGCGTCGCCGAAGAGGGCGACCATATCGCGCACCAGCTGGTGCGGCGCGGTCTCGCACGGCGCATGGCCGGTCGGATACACGGCCATGCGGGCGCCGATGCGGTGCGCGTACTCCGCGTGCTGCTCGGTGGGCCAGAGGTCCTGCTCGCCGACCGCGATGAGCTTCGGGATGCCGATCCCGGCCACGTCGTCGGCGATGTCGGGCATCGACATCATGAGCGCGACGACGTCGTCGATCACCGGTCTCCGTGTGACGGCCATCCGCTCGCGCACGAAGGCGATCCGCAGCGGCGGCGTGCGGTTGAGGTTGTAGCGGATCCCCCACAGGATGAGTCCCGCCGCCCGGTGCGGGGGCATGTCGGAGATCGGCCCGATGTGCTTGACGCCCCGGAACACCTGACCGGTCGCGGGCGGCGCCGCCATCAGGGTGAGGCTCGCGAACAGGTCGGGACGCTCGACCATCGCGAGCTCGGCGAGCAGTCCGGCGAAGCTGTAGCCCAGGACGTGTGCCGGCGCAGCCCCGTCCTCGAGGATCGCGATGAAGTCGTCGAGGAACAGGCGGTAGTCGTAATGCTCGCGCGGCGGGTCCAGGTGGTGGGGGCCGGCGTCGGCGGAGCCGTAGTGGCCGGCCAGATCGTACGACTCGACGCGGTAGCCGGCGGCGGCGAACAGCGGGAAGAGCAGGACGAAGTCCTCCTTCGACCCGGCGACCCCCGAGACCAGCACCACCCGCGGCGCGTCGGCGTCGCCCAGCCGCACGCGCGCCAGTCCGCCGCTCGGTGCGGCGAACATGTCGTGCACGGTCCCCTCGGGGAACACGCGCCAGTCGATGTCCGTGAGGGCGCGGTCGTGGGCCAGCGCATCGTCGATCGTTGTCATCGCGCCGAAGACTACCGCTCCGGGAGGCCTGCGAGCTCGTCCTGGCGCGGTGCGTAGTCGACATGGCCGCCGTCGGCGTCGAACGCCTGGACCGGACGACGTTGCGACCAGCGCTCCCAGCCCGGATCGCCGTCGACCGTGAATGCGACCCAGGCCGAGTGCATCGCGTCGGCGAGCGCCTGCGGCGCATCCTCCCCGCCGAGTGCGACGGCGTCCGGGACGTCCAGATGGTCGAAGACGAATCCGAGCTCCATCGCGTGGGCCGCGCCGAGGCGGTCGACCGGGCTCCGCCACCGGAACTCGTAGACCCACGTGGGGGCCGCGGCATCCGTCCTGCTGTCCGCGAAGCGGGTGATCGGACCGCGCAGCAGGATGTCGGTCATCACCTCGCCGAGGAGCTCGCCGGACGAGGCGCCCGGACGACGGCGGCGGTGTGCGTCGACGATCCGCTTCGGCACGCGCGATGCGATACGGGCGAGGGTCAGCGTCGCGCCGGTGATGCGATCGATCGTGCCGCCGGGCACGAACCAGAGCCGGTACTCCTCACTGGTGGAGCCGATGAGCACGGGGATGCCCCGCCCGGCGCCGGCGAGGAGCGCCGCGAGCGGATCCACCGGCACCGCCTCGCCCCCGACCGCGAGCGCGACGGCGGGACCGCGGCCGAGCGGCGTCCCGGCGGCCGACACGGCGGTCTGCGCCGCGACCAGCGCGGCGGGCGGGACGGAGGCGAACCCGTCTCGCGTCGCCGGCACACCCAGGCGCTTCGCCACCGCACGCGACATCCGACCGGCCTTCTTGGCCGGCTGGGCCGAGAGCGGACCGCTCTGGAGGATCGCCCGATCGAAGAGCTCCGCCGCGTGGGGCAGCGCGAGGAGCGCGGTGAGCGTGTTCGCCCCGGCCGACTGGCCCATCACGGTCACGCGCGCGGGGTCGCCGCCGAACGCCGCGATCTCGCGCCGGACCCAGCGCAGCGCCGCCTGCTGGTCGAGCACGCCCAGGTTCTGCGGCACGTCGTCGAGCACCGCGAAGCCCTCCTGGCCCAGCCGGTACTGCACCGCGACGAAGACGATCCCGTGCCGGGCGAACGACACGCCGTCATACGCGGCGAGCGCCGTCGATCCCCGGGTCAGTGCGCCGCCGTGCACGAACACGAGCACCGGCAGCGGCTCGCGGAGGGCGTGGTCGGCGGGGGTCCACACGTTGACCGTCAGGAAGTCGTCGCCGGCGACCTCGACGGTGGGAAGGTACCCGGCGAGCGCCTGAGGGTAGGCGGCCTGGGGCGCCGTCGCGCCCGGAGCGGAGGCATCCCGCTCGCCCTCCCACGCCGAGGGAGGGACGGGGGGCCGGAAGCGCAGGTCTCCCACCGGCGGGGCCGCGTAGGGGATGCCGAGGAACCGGTCGATGCCGTCGACCCGCGTCCCCCGCACGGTCCCGCTCGAGACGGACAGGATGGGCGAATCGGGCATTCGGGGCTCCTCGGCATCGTTGCGCACTCGGCCGACGCCAACCCGGGGTGGGCCGAGACACCCAGGATAGGGTGGCTTCGCGCCATGACCGATCCCGCGAACGCCGAGCACGCGGCGACTCCCGCTCCACCGGCGACGGGGGGCAACGGCGTCGCGCGCGCCAAGCGCCGTGTGCCGTTCTGGGACAACGCCCGCTTCGCCTGCATCGTGCTGGTCGTGCTCGGCCACGCGGTGCAGCGCCTGACGTACGACTCCGACGTCGCACTCGGTCTGTACCTGGTCGTCTACGCGTTCCACATGCCGGCGTTCGCGATCATCTCGGGCTACTTCTCGAAGTCGGACGCCCCGAACCGCCGGCAGATGGCGCGCGTCATCACCGACATCCTGGTGCCCTATGTCATCTTCGAGGGCCTCTGGACCCTGACGAAGTGGCTCGTGGAGGGCCAAGCGAACCCCAATATCACCCAGCCGTCGTGGACCCTGTGGTTCCTGCTCGCCCTGGGCACGTTCCGGCTCGTGCTTCCCTACCTCGCGCTGCTGCGGTGGCCGCTGCTGTGGACCGTGGTCATCTCCGTCGGCGCGGGCTATCTCCCCAACATCGACTCGACGTTCTCGCTCTCGCGCACGCTCGGGCTGCTGCCGTTCTTCACCCTGGGCTGGTGGCTCCGCGAGCACGACATCGTCGAGCGGCTCGACCTGCTCCGCCGTCGCCAGTGGTGGGTGGTCGCGGCCGCGGTCGGGCTCTTCGCGGCGGCCGGCTGTGCGGCGTGGTTCTTCATCGACGGATGGCGCGAGATGAACCTCCGCGAGTGGCTCTTCTACGACGACAACTACGCTGCCCTCGGCGGCACCCAGTGGTGGGCGGGAGGGGTGCGGCTCGTCCTCATGGCGATCGCGCTGGTGCTGAGCGCGGCGTTCTTCGCGCTGCTGCCGCGCGCCACGCACTGGTGGACGCAGTTCGGCCAGTACACGATGTACGTCTATCTGCTCCACTCGTTCGTGCTGTACCCGTTCCGCGAGTCCGGCGTGCTGCGGGACCTCGATCCCACGTGGCTGTGGCTGCCCATCGTGGTGGTCGCATCCGTGCTCATCGCGCTGGGGCTCGCCACGAGACCTGTGCGACGCGTGTTCCGGCCCCTCGTCGAACCGCGCCCGGGATGGCTGTTCGCGGACCGCACGCTCGCGGCACGCGACGGCCGCCGCAGCGACCCGACGGGTTCGCGCCGGCCCCGCGAACAGCCGCGCCCGGCGCCTCCCCGCGCCGACCCGCGCCAGAACGGCTAGTCCGGCGGACGCGCGGCCCGGGCATACACCTCGGAGAGCCGCTGCAGGTGCGCTCGCAGCTCGTCCGGAGACTCGACCGTGAAGTCCATCCCCAGCATGCCGATGTACGCCGCGACGGTGTCGAGGCTGTCGGCGCCCGTGACGAGCACCGAGGTCGAGGCGTCGACGGACTCGACGACGCCGACCGTCGGGTTGATCCGTGCCAGCACGCTCTCCGCGGATGCGGCCACCCGCAGTCGCGCGTGCACCTTCCATCCGCTGGCGGCGATCGAGCGCATCGCGAACGCCGTGTAGTCGCCGCCCGGGAGCGGAGTCGGCGTGAAGCGCCGATGCGTCGCCATCCGGGGCTCGATCCAGTCCAGGCGATAAGTACGCCACTCGCCGTCTGCAGGGTCGCGCGCGACCAGGTGCCAGCGGCGCTGCCAGCTGAGCAGGCGGTACGGCTCGACGAGCTGCGCGGCCGCGTCGTAGTCGAAGCGCAGCCATTCCGCCTCGCGGATCGCCCGGGCGACGGCGCCGAGCGTCGCGGCATCGACTTCCGGGTCGGGCACGTCGGTGTCGATGTCCTCCCTTCCCCGGTCGACGGTCGCGTGCAGCGCGTCGACCGTCGGGCGCAGCCGCGAGGGCAGCACTTGGAGGAGTTTGGCGAGGGCGCGCTCGCTCGTCTCGGCGATCCCCGTGACGCCGGCCGCCACCCGCAGTCCGATCGCCACGGCCACCGCCTCCTCGTCGTCGAGGAGCAGCGGCGGAAGCTTGCCGCCGGCCCCCAGCCGGTACGAGCCCGCTCGACCGCGCGTGGCGTCCACGGGGTAGCCGAGCTCTCTCAGGCGGTCGATGTCGGTGCGGATCGTGCGCGTCGACACCCCGAGGCGAGCAGCGAGGTCCGGCCCCGTCCAGTCGGGGCGGGACTGCAGCAGCGACAGCAGCGCGAGGAGGCGTGCGGAGGTTTCGAGCATGGGGAGAAAGATCCTCGCAATACAGGAACGAACCTTTCCTGTATAGCTCATATCGTCGGAGACATGAACAACACCACCGCAACCGAAGCCGAGATCCGTCCGTTCCTCGTCGACATCGCGCAGAGCGAGCTCGACGACCTGCAGAACCGGCTCGCCCGCACGCGGCTGCCCCAGCCGGCGCCCGGCGACGACTGGGAGGCGGGAACCCCGAACTCCTATCTCGCCGACGCCGTGGCCCGGTGGCGCGACGGGTTCGACTGGCGCGCGGTCGAGGCCCGCATCAACGAGCACCCCCAGTTCACGACCCACATGGACGGGCAGAGCATCCACTTCGTCCACGTGCGGTCGCCGCACCCGGGCGCCACACCGCTGCTGCTCGCGCACACCTACCCCGGGTCGTTCGTCGACTACCTCGACATGATCGGGCCCCTCGTCGATCCCGTCGCACACGGCGGGCGCCCCGAGGATGCCTTCGACGTCGTCGTCCCGGATGCCCCCGGGTACGGGTTCAGCCAGCCGGTGACCGAGGCCGGCTGGACCACGGCACGCGTCGCCGCCGCCTACGACGTGCTCATGCGGCGGCTGGGCTACGAGTCGTACGGCATCCACGGCAGCGACAACGGCGCGATGATCGCCCGCGAGCTGGGGCTGCTCGCCCCCGAGGGGTTCCTGGGTCTGCACGTCCTGCAGCTCTTCTCCTTCCCCTCCGGCGACCCGGCGGAGTTCGAGAAGCTCGAGCCGCAGGACTACGCGGGACTCGAGCACATGCAGTGGTTCCAGTCCGTCGGCGGCTACAACACGATGAACGCCTCGCGGCCGCAGACGGTCGCGGCCGGGCTCTCGGACTCGCCGGTCGGCCAGCTCGCGTACTCGGAGCTGTTCAACTCGTTCGGCAACGGCACGAGCCTCGTCCCTCTCGACGCCATCCTCGCGGAGGTCAGCGTCGCATGGTTCGCGAACGCGTCGGCCGGCATGAGCCGCTCGTACCGCGACAACGCCCTGGCCGCCGGTGAGACGCGCGTCAGCGACGCCCGGACGGGTGTGGCGGTGTTCGCGGACGACTTCCAGACCATCAAGGTGTTCGCCGAGCGCGACAACTCGAACATCGTGCACTGGAGCCGCTTCGAGCGCGGCGGACACTTCGCCGCCCTCGAGGTGCCCGACCTCGTCGTCGGCGACATCCGCACGTTCTTCGCCGCGAACTGACACCGGCGGGCGGCGGTGCGCGGTTCGTTCGCGCACCACCGCCCGCTTAACCCTCTGCAACAAACGGGCCGGATGCCGCGGCATCCGCCTACTCTCGGGTCATGAGCGACCTCAACCTGCCGATCCTCGACCTCTCGCAGCTCGACGAGAGCCCGGAAGCAGCCGCGCGCTTCCGCGACGACCTCCGTGTGGCGACGCACGACGTCGGGTTCTTCTACCTGACCGGCACCGGGATCTCCGCCGAGCTGGAGGCTCGACTGCACCGCGCTGCGCGCGACTTCTTCGCTCTCCCCGAGGCCGACAAGCTGGCGATCGAGAACGTGAAGAGCCCTCACTTCCGCGGCTACACCCGCATCGGCGGCGAGCGCACGCAGGGCAAGGTCGACTGGCGCGAGCAGATCGACATCGGCCCCGAGCGGGAGGCCGTGTCCGACTCCGCGGCCGCCGACTTCTTCCGGCTCGTCGGCCCGAATCTCTGGCCGGCCGCTCAGCCGGAGCTGCGCGAGGTCGTCTCGGAGTGGCACGACCACCTCTCCGGCGTCGCCCGCAAGCTCCTCCGCGCCTGGGCGCTGTCGCTCGGCGCCCCCGAGGCCTACTTCGACGAGCACTTCGGGGAGCCGTCGACGCTGATCAAGATCGTGCGGTATCCCGGCAAGGAGGACCCGACCCCGGGGCAGGGCGTCGGGGCGCACAAGGACTCCGGGGTGCTGACGCTGCTGTGGGTCGAGCCCGGCAAGGGAGGGCTGCAGGTCGAGCGCGACGGCGAGTGGGTCGACGCCCCACCGGTGCCCGGCGCGTTCGTCGTCAACATCGGCGAGCTGCTCGAGTACGCCACCCAGGGCTACCTGATCGCCACGAAGCACCGCGTCATCTCGCCGCGCTACCCCGACGACCGCATCTCGGTGCCGTTCTTCTTCAACCCCGCCCTCGACAAGCGCCTGCCGCTCATCGACCTGCCGCCGGACCTCGCCGCGGAGGCACGGGGCGTCACGCAGGATCCGGCCAACCCGATCCATGCGCTCTACGGCGAGAACGCCCTGAAGTCCCGCCTCCGCGCGCACCCCGACGTCGCCGAGCTCCACCACGCCGATCTGGTGGCGGCGCGGTCCGCGGCATCCGCCTGACCGCAACGGGGGTAGAGGCGTTCCGGCGGGGACGCCATAGTGGGACCGTTCGCCGAGCGAGGAGGTCCCATGGACGACCAGACCTACGACGTCGAGGTCGCGCGCGAGTTCGACGCGCCGATCGAGCGCGTCTGGCAGGCGTGGACGACGCCCGCGGATCTGCGCGCATGGTGGGGACCCCAGGGATTCACGTGCCCACGGGCCGACGCCGATGTGCGGGTCGGAGGAGCGATCATCGTCACCATGAAGGCGCCGGCCGAGTGGGGCGGCTCCGAGCATCACAGCCGATGGGACATCACGGATGCCGTCGCCCCCACGCTGTTGCGCTACGTCCACCGGTTCTGCGACGCCGACGGCGGGGCCATCACGGCGGCGGAGGCCGGCATCCCCCCGGGCGTGCCCGATGAGGGACACCACGAGGTCCTCCTCACCGACCTCGGAGATGGCCGGACGCTGCTGGAGATGACCGAGCACGGGTATCTCACCGTCGAGGCGCGGGACCTGTCCGCCGGTGGCCTCGATCAATGTCTCGACAAGATGGCCGCCCTCGTGCAGCGCGCGGAGTGACGCAGGAAAAGTAGAAGGCCGCCCCACACCTGGGACGGCCTTCTCAAGAAGTTTTGCGCGATTGAACGCTGGCTGCGATTAGCGGCGGAGTCCGAGACGCTCGATCAGCGAGCGGTAGCGCGCGATGTCGATGTCCTGGAGGTAGCCGAGCAGACGACGGCGCTGACCCACCATCAAGAACAGACCACGACGTGAGTGGTGGTCGTGCTTGTGCTCCTTGAGGTGCTCGGTGAGGTCCTTGATGCGCTGCGTCAGCATCGCGACCTGCACCTCGGGGGATCCGGTGTCACCGGGGTGCGTCGCGTACTCTTCGATGATCGCCTTCTTGGCGTCTGATTCGAGTGGCATAGATGGGATCCCCTTCCTGCTCGTTGCGCGGTGCCCGACGCCTGATGCGTGAGCTCTCTTATCCGCGGCCGATCTAACGGCAACCTGAAGAGTCTACCAGCCCCGGAAGCCCCGGCGTGAACCCGCGTAGCCGTAGCCTGACCGCCGCACATCGGCGGATTTCGGACGTCGCACTCCGCCGACCCTCGGCACGTCCGCCGCCCGGCGTAGAGTTCCGGCGTGTCCACCGCCCCCCTCTCCACCGCCAGCGCGCCCGCGGCCCCGCCTTCCCCCGCCGTGTCGCAGCTGTCGATCGCGGTGCAGTTCACGCTCGCGGGCGTCGTCTGGGGCTCGAGCTTCCTCTTCATGAAGGTCGCGCTGGAGGGAATCTCCCCTGCCCAGGTGGCCTGGTCGCGGCTCGTCCTCGGCGCCCTCGCGCTGGGGCTGTTCGTGCTCCTCCGTCGCGAGGCGCTGCCCCGGCAACTGCGCATCTGGGGCCACATGACCGTGCTCGCGGTGTCGTTCTGCGTCGTGCCGTTCCTGCTCTTCTCCTGGGCACAGCAGCACGTGACGTCGGGGCTCGCGAGCATCTACAACGCGACCACGCCCATCATGACGGCGATCATGGCCGCCCTCCTGTTCCGCGTCGAGAAGCTCAAGGGGCTCCAGATGGCCGGCATCGGCCTCGGCATCGTCGGCGTCGTCGTCATCATCGCGCCCTGGGCGGGCCTCGATCTCTCGCAGAGCCTCATCGCCCAGCTCGCCATCCTCGGCGCGACCGCCTGCTACGGCTTCAGCCTCGCCTACATGCGCAAGTTCGTGTCGAACACGGGCATGAGCGCGCTGATGTTCTCGTTCCTCAACATCGGGATCGGCGCGGCGATCATGGTGCTGCTCACCCCGGTGCTCGTGCTCACGCCGGTGCGGCTCGACCCCTGGATCGTCGTGAGCGTCGTGCTGCTCGGCTGCCTCGGCACCGGGGTGGCATACATCTGGAACCAGAACACCGTCCGCGCGTGGGGTCCCACTCGCGCCTCCACGGTCACGTACATCACGCCGCTGGTCGGGGTGCTGCTCGGCACCCTCATCCTGGGCGAGCGCCTCAGCTGGAACGAGCCGGTGGGCGCGGTGATCGTGTTCCTCGGCATCCTGCTGGCGCAGGACCGGCTGCGGCGCCGGCGCCGGAACGACGAAGGGGCGGATGCCGCAGCATCCACCCCTCCGCCTTCGCGCTGATCCGCCCGGCTTCGGGTGCCGGACCGGAGGTCAGTCCTGCTGGAGCGCGCCCTGAAGGTCGAGCGTGATCGTGATGTCCTTGCCCACGAGGACGCCGCCGGTCTCGAGCGCGGCGTTCCAGGTGAGGCCGAACTCCTCGCGGTTCACGACGGCCTTGGCCGTGGCGCCTGCCTTGTAGTTGCCCCACGGGTCGACGCCGAAGCCGCCGAACTCGAAGTCGAACGTCACCGGCTTGGTGATGCCGCGGATGGTTAGGTCGCCGTCGACGAGGAAGTCGCCGTCCTGGACGCGCGCGCCGGTGGAGCGGAACTCCATCGTCGGGTGGTTCTCGACGTCGAAGAAGTCGGCCGAGCGGAGGTGGTTGTCGCGACCCTCGTCCTTGGTGTCGACCGAGCTGACGTCGACGAGGGCCTCGACCTGCGCGTCGAGGGGGTTCTCGGGTGCGACGAGCGTCGCGCTCTTCATGCCGAACGTGCCGCGGACCTTCGAGATCATCATGTGGCGGACGCTGAACGTCACCTCGCTGTGCGAGGGGTCGAGCACCCAGGTGCCCGCCTTGTAGCCCGGAATGTCGATCGTCGTGGTGTCGGTCATGCTGATCCTTCGTGTCGGTGAGGTCGCGGGGCGACCGGGTACACGAGGTCTAACGCCGAGCGCGGAAGGATCTATTCCCGTGAATAAAAAATGACGGACTCGGATGCCGGGGAGCTCATGCGGCGACAGGCCGGCGGACACGCCCCGGCGTCGTGCCCGTCGTGCGCGCGAAGGCACGGCTGAAGGCGGCCTCGGACCCGTAGCCGTGCGCGGCGGCGACGGCCGCGACGCTCCGGCCCTGCGCGAGCATGCTGTGCGCCGTGCGCATGCGGGATGCCGTGACATAGCTCATCGCGGGCGTGCCGACGACGGCCGTGAAGCGCGCGGCGAACCCCGAGCGCGACATCGCGGCGCGCCGCGCCAGCTCGGCGAGGGTCCACGGATGCCCGGGATCGCGATGGATCGCGGCGATCGCGGCGCCGAGCTGCGGATCCCGCAGCGCCGCCAGCCAGCCGACCGCGGAGTCGGGCTCGTCCGAGAGCCACGCCCGAACGGTCTCGACGACCAGCACGTCGGCCAGGCGCGTGGCGACGGCCTCGCCGCCGGGTCGCGGATCGCGCAGCTCGTCGATGAGCAGCGGCACGAGGGCGGCCATGACCGGATGACGCGCCGAGTCCACGCGGATGACCGCGGGAAGGACCGCGAGCATGTCGTGGACGGCCGGTGAGTCGAAGGCGACGACGCCGCACAGCATGGCGAGCGCCGCCTCCTCGTCCTCGGGCCCCAGACGGAGTATCGAGAACGCGTCGCCGAGCATCGTCTGCGGGAGCAGGTCGGCGCGACCGAGCACCCGCGCTCCCGGCGCGGTGGCGACCCGGTGGCCGATCCCCCTCGGCACGAGCGCGAGAGTGCCGGCGTCCAAGCGGTGCGGCTGCTCCCCGTCGACCTCGAGGTAGGCGGTCCCCCGCGCGACGATGTGAAAGCTCAGCGTGTCTGCGAACTGCGGCATCGCGACCGCCGCGGTGCCGGCCGCCTCGGTCCAGGAGTAGAACGCGCCCCGCATCCGCAGCTGGTAGAGCGCGTCGGTCAGCGGGTCTTCGTTGCCCCACGGCATCGGCGTGGCCATGACTGCTCCTGGACGTTCGATCAAGGAATGTGTACCGCCGACGATAGATCATCCGCGCCGCGGAGGCCAGAGTCGAACCACTGCCCACGACGAAACGGAGCACTTCCATGAACATTCTGGTGATCGGCGCCACCGGCGGGTCCGGCCGCGCCGTCTGCGACGCACTGCTCGAGCGCGGACACCGCGTCACGGCCGTCGCGCGTCGCGCCTCTCGCCTCGACCCCCGCCCGGGTCTGGAGCGCGTCGACGGCGACGCGACCGACCGCGCCACGCTCGACCGGCTCCTCCCCGGCCACGACGCCGTCATCGTCACCCTCGGCATCGCCGAGCCGACGCTGCGGGTGCGCCTGAGGGGGGCGCAGGGCACCCCCGACGACGTGCGCTCACGCGCGACGGGTGAGATCATCCGGGCGGCGCGCGCCGCCGGGGTGCGCCGCATCGTCGTGCAGTCCTCGTACGGAGTCGGGCCGACTCGGGACCAGCTGACATTCCTCGACCGGGTGCTGTTCTCCCTCATGATCAAGCCCCAGATCTTCGACAGCGAGCTCCAGGAGAGCCTGCTGCGCGGCTCGGAGCTCGAGTGGACCATCGTCCAGCCCGTGTACCTGACCGACGGCGACTCCGACGAGCACTTCGTCTCGACGGACGGCCGCACCCGCGGCCGCAAGGTCGCCCGTCGCGGCGTCGCGCAGGTCCACGCCGAGCTCGTCGAGCAGCACGCGATGATCGGCGAGACGGTGTCGGTGTCCGGCTGAAGGCCGAAGGACACGAGAGAGGGGCGGATGCCGCGGCATCCGCCCCTCTGTCAGGGCTCGTGGGAGAAGGTCAGCCGACCGCGATGAGGTCGATGACGAAGATCAGCGTCTTGCCGCCGAGGAAGTGGCCACCGGCAGGGCCGTACGCCAGATCCGGCGGGATGACCAGCTCACGCCGGCCGCCGACCTTCATACCCGGGATGCCGTCCTGCCACCCCTGGATGAGGCCGCGCAGCGGGAACTGGATGCTCTCGCCGCGGTTCCACGAGGAGTCGAACTCCTCGCCCGTGTCGTGCTCCACCCCGAGGTAGTGGACGGTCACGGTGTCGCCGGGCTTCGCCTCGGCGCCGTCGCCCACGATGAGGTCGCTGATGACGAGCTCGGACGGGGCGGGGCCCGCGGGGGCGTCGATCTCGGGCTTGGTGCGGTCGTCTGTCATGCTCCCATCCAACCCGAGGTCACCGTCGCGGTCAACGCGAGGGGGGTTGACACGCTCACAGCCGCCCCGGCATCCTGATGGCAGATCAACTCAGCGCTCGGTTGTTACGCAGGCATCGCCGCGACACCGAGCGCTGAGTCTTGCGGGGGCCTTCGCCTGCTGGTTCTGCTACGGCGCGAAGAGGGCGGCGCGCGCGGCGGTGGCCCGCTCCAGGAGCACGCGCTCATCCTCGGCCGCATGGGGGTCCCGGCCGCTGATCGCCCGCTGGCGCGCCGCAGCCAGAGCCGTGGCATCCGCGATGAAGCCCCTCATGACGGGGGTGCGGTCGCCCCGGAGCGTGCGTGCCCACGCGAGCCCCGCCTTGCGCCCCGGACCGGTCGCCAGCATGTCGGCCTCCTGCGCGGTGAACCACCCCGCGTCGGCGTACTCCCCCAGGCGCCGGCGCGTGAGCCGCGACTCCTCCCGACGAAGTGCGAGCACGCCCAGGATGAACCCGACGAACAGCGGCACCTGGAGTGTGAGGTAGAGCCCCCAGAAGTTGCCGAGCACGGCGGAGGCATTCCACAGCGCGTGCAGGGTCGTCGCGCCGATCATGCCGATCACCCACGGCCCGATCGCGCGACCCGCGCGCACCCCGCGCCGTGCCGCCAGCCCCAGCGCGAAGCCCGTCACGCTCGTGAACATGACGTGGGCGAACGGCGACAGGATGCCACGCATGAAGAACGTGACGGAGGTGTCGGCCGCGCCGCCCTCCAGAAAGCTGACCGCGAAGTACTGGATGTTCTCGGTGAAGGCGAACCCGGCGCCGATGAGCGCCCCGTAGACGATGCCGTCGATGGGGCCGTCGAACGCTCTCCGGGCCGTCAGGAAGATGATGTACACGCCGAGGCCCTTGCCGAACTCCTCCACGACGGGCGCCTGCACGATCGCGGCGAACGCCTCGCTCTGGACCGTTGCCGCCGTGCCGAACACGAACGACAGGACGAGGTCGACGCCCAGTGCGATGGCCACCGCGGCGATCGCGCCCCAGGCCACGGCGAAGATCACCAGGTTGCGCGGCTCCGGCTCCCAGCGGTCGGCGATCCGCACGGCGAAGAGCACGACGGCGAGCGGGATGAGGGCCAGGATCATGCCGAGGAGCGAGGCACCGGGCCCGAGGGCGTTGAGGAAGTAACCTACGAGCCCCACGAGCACGAAGACGAGGATGCCGCCGATCCACACCGGAGCGGTGCGTCCTCGGCGTGGCGGGACCGGGACCGGGACCGGGGCGGGTGAGACGGCGGGCGCCGGGATGGCCGCGGGCACGGCGTGCCGGGGCTGCGCGAGCGCGGACGGGAAGTCGGGCGGTGTCAGCGACGGCCGGAGACCCCCGTCGCCCTGATCAAGCGTCATGCGCACAGCATAAGGGTGCGGCATCGGCCAGGACCGGCGCGCGCGGCGGCCGGTAGGTTGGAGGGATGCGCTTCGCCCATGTGATCCGGCCGGGGTCCGGCGACCCCCGGCTCGTGCTCGTCGAGGGCGACGAGGCGACGTTCGTCGAGGACCTGTTCGACGGGGCTCCGCGGTTCCTCGAGGAGCTCATCGCCGGAGGCGATCCGCTTCTCGCGCGGGTGCGGGAAGCCGCGGGCGCCGGTGCGCGGCATCCGCTCGACGGACAGCGGTACGCGTCGGCACTCCTCACCCCTCCGGTCATCCTCGCGATCGGACTGAACTACGCGGCGCACTCGAGCGAGCTGGGACTGAAGACCGACTCCAACCCGACGGTCTTCGTGCTGTGGCCGAACTCGCTGACGGGCCACGACGCGACCACGACCTGGCCGCGATCGCTGAGCGAGTCGATCGACTACGAGGCGGAGCTCGGCGTCATCATGGGGACGCCCGCCAAGGACGTCTCGCCCGACGAGGCCCTCGACCACGTGTGGGGGTACACCGTCGTCAACGACATCACCGCGCGCGACATCCAGTACTCCGAAGCGCAGTGGTCGCGCTGCAAGTCGTTCGACGGCTTCACCCCGACCGGGCCGTTCGTCGTCACGGCCGACGAGATCCCCGACCCGCAGGATCTCCACATCTGGACGGTCCTCGACGGCAGGACGATGCAGGATGCCTCGACCGGCCAGATGGTGCGCACCGTCGCGACCCTGATCTCGCATCTGTCGAAGTCGGTGACGCTGCTGCCCGGCACTCTCATCTCGACGGGCAGCCCGGGTGGCGCCGGCTACTCCCGCGATCCCCAGGTGTTCCTGCGCGACCGCTCGACCGTCACCGTCGGCATCGACGGCATCGGCGAGCTCACGACGCACTGCCGCATCCTGGACTGACGCTCATCCTGGACTGACGCCTCGCACGACGAAGCCGCACGACCCGGAAGGGCCGTGCGGCTCGGTCGTAGGCGAGTCCTAGCGGACGTTCGAGCAGTCGATCGGAATGCCGGCGACCGTGACGGTCCCCTCGAATCCGACCGCCTGGCATGCCTGCAGCGCCTCGGACGAGAACGTCAGCAGCGGGAGCACGACCGCGAAGAAGAGGATCACGCCGAGCACCATCAGCACCGAGCTGATGATGATGGCCGCGACCGCCCAGCCGTTCTTGTGTCCGGCCTTCTTGCTCTGCACGAGCGCGACGATCCCCAGGATCAGTGCGACCAGCTGGATGAAGAACGAGAGGATGAACGCGACGATGCCGAGCGTCTTGCCGGGAACCGTCGGCGACGCGGGGGCGCCGTAGGCCGGCGGCGGTGCCGACGGGTAGGCCTGCTGGCTGTACGCCGGCGCGGCGGACGGGGCACCGGCGGAGGCGTGTGGAGGAGTGGGATCCGGCGTGTAGGCCGGAGGAGGAGGGACGATTCCGCCGTCGGGCGGCGGTGCGGGATTCTGCGGATCTGACATGTGGGTTTCCTCTCAGCGGGACTGTGCTCGACCGTAGCGGGGTCGGGCATGTCCGGCAACGGCGAACCGCCGGTCAGTCCTGGCGCGGGGCCGACTTCTCGGTGGGCAGCACCACGGGGATCGCCGCGGTGATCGCCTCGAGCCCGGAGAGACGGGCGGGCGAGAGCTGCTTGACCACGTCCTCCCGGGACATGAGCCCCGCCTCGACGACCAGGTCGGCGACGTTGCGGCCGGTGAGCAGTGCCGTCTTGGCGAGCGCGGCCGCAGCCGCGTAGCCGATGAACGGCGTGAGCGCCGTGATGACGCCGACGGATGCTCCGACCATCGCGCCGAGTCGCTCGGTGTTGGCGGTGATGCCGTCCACGCAGTTGACGCGGAGGGTGTGCATGCCGCGGCGCATCCAGGTGATCGACTGGAACAGCGAGTGCGCGATGACGGGCTCGAACGCGTTCAGCTGCAGCTGGCCGCCCTCGACCGCCATCGTGACGGTGAGATCGGCGCCCGCGACGGCGAACGCGACCTGATTGACGACCTCGGGGATGACGGGGTTGACCTTGCCGGGCATGATGCTCGAGCCCGCCTGTCGCGCGGGCAGATTGATCTCGCCGAAGCCCGCCTGCGGACCCGAGGACAGCAGTCGCAGGTCGTTGCAGATCTTCGACATCTTGATCGCATTGCGCTTGAGCGTCGAGGAGAACGACATGAACGCGCCGGTGTCGCTGGTCGACTCCACCATGTCGGTAGCGAGGTCGAGGTCGAGCCCGCTGATCTGCCGCAGGTGCGCCAGGACGGCCTTGCTGTAGTCGGGATGCGTCGTGATGCCCGTTCCGATCGCCGTGGCACCCATGTTGATCTCGTACAGCAGGTACGCGTTCTCCTTGAGGCGGCTGTGATCCTCCCCCAGGGTGGTGGCGAAGCCGTGGAACTCCTGCCCCAGCGTCATGGGGACGGCATCCTGCAGCTGCGTGCGCCCGACCTTCAGCACATCGTGGAATTCGACCGCCTTGGCCAGGAAAGCGCGGCGCAGCAGGTCGAGCTCGTCGAGGAGCGTCAGCAGGTCGAGACCCAGTCCGACCTTGATGGCCGTCGGGTACACGTCGTTCGTGGACTGGCTGCGGTTCGTGTCGTCGATCGGAGAGAGGAACGCGTAGTCCCCCTTCTCACGGCCGGCCAGCTCGAGCGCGACGTTGGTGATGACCTCGTTCGCGTTCATGTTCGTCGAGGTGCCTGCACCGCCCTGGATGACGCCGACCACGAACTGGTCGTGGAACCGACCGTCGATGACGAGCTGCGAGGCGCGGTCGATGAGGTCCGCCTTCTCCGCCGACAGCACGCCGATGTCGCGGTTCGCGCGGGCGGAGGCCTGCTTGACCATCGCAAGCGCGCGGACCAGGTCCTTGTAGACCGAGATCGGCCGCTTCGAGATCGGGAAGTTCTCCAGAGCGCGGGCGGTGTGGATGCCCCAGTAGGCATCGGCGGGGATCTCGAGGGATCCGAGGGAGTCGGTCTCGGTGCGGGTGCGCGTCATTGCGTCCAGGGCCATGTGTTCAGTCCTTGTGGGTCGGTCACGGCGATGTGAGGGGATGCACTCACCCTACGCGCGAGCCGCTGGGGGACGCGTGTACGCCCGGTACACCGGGTCGCTCACTGGTATACACGGCGTCCATCGCGGGACGGTGTCAGGGACGCTTGCGCGAGAACGCCTCGAGGCGCTCCTCCGGCGTCATCGCCGCCATGCGGGCCACCCATTCGGCCGAGAAGTAGTCGCCGGTCGGAGCCTCGACGACGGGCACCACGGCGTGCGTGATGGTGTCGTCGTAGACGTGGACGACGTGGAAGGACTGCCCCGCGTCCATGCCGTTCACATCGACGGCGGGACGGGCGAGGTTCATCGTGTAGCAGGTCGCGGCGGCGACGCTGACGGGCACTCCGGCGAACGTGCCGCTCGTCGAGTAGTGCAGGTGCCCGGCGACGATCGCCCGCACGTCGGTGCCGGCGATCACCTCGGCGAGGCGGCCCTGGTCGCGCAGCTCGAGGATGTCGAACAGCGGCAGGTGCGACGGCAGCGGCGGATGGTGCATCGCGAGGACCGTGCCGAGCGGCGCCGGGATGCGCAGGACGCCGCGCAGCCACTCGAGCTGCTCGGCGTCGAGGTCGCCGTGGTGCCACCCGGGAACGGTCGAGTCGAGGGCGATGAGGCGCAGCCCGCCGAGGTCCCACACGCCGGTCACCGGCTCTTCGGAGGGCGCGAGATCGAGCAGCTCGCGGCGCAGGACCGTGCGCTCGTCGTGGTTGCCCGCGACCCAGATCACGGGCGCTTCGAGTCGCGCGGCGACAGGCTCGACCGCGGCGCGCAGGGCGGCGTAGGCCTCGGGCTCGCCGAGATCGGTGAGGTCTCCGGTGAAGACGATGGCGTCGGGACGGATGCCGGTGGCCTCGGCCGCCTCGAGCGCTCGGGTCAGATTGGCGGCGGTGTCGAAGCGCCCGGCGAGAGCGCGGTTGCCCGCGAGCAGGTGGGTGTCGCTGATGTGCAGCAGCGTGCGGCGCGCGGGCGCGTACTGACCGAACTGGACGACCATGGCATCAGCCTAGGGGCACGCCCGACACCGCCCCGGGCTCAGTGGTTGAAGACGATCAGCAGCAGCCCGCCGAGGACCGCGGCCCCGGCGACGCCGAACGACAGGTACGCGGCCACGAGGGCGAAGCGCTTCTGGCCGTCGGTGAGCGGGCTCTTCTTCGCGGCCTTCGCCGCGGCCTTCTCGGCGCGACGCGCCTCCTTCTCGGTGATCACCGTGATCGCGTCGGTGAACTCCGCCGGAGCCACGACCGGTGCACGGCCGGCCCGCACGAGCAGTCGGAGGCCCAGAGCGTACGCGGTGACGACGATGATCGCCGCGATGAAGGCGGCGACGAACACCTGCACGAACGCCAGCCAGTCGATGGCGATCATGCCGCACCTCCGTTCTTCGGTCCGCGGGCAGCTCGTTCGGCGGCCCTGGCCGACTTCGCGGCCTTGCGTGCGGCGGCTTCCTCGGCGGCGGCGCGTCGAGCTTCCTCGCGTGCGATCTCGCGCTGCCGCCGCGTGGGCGGCGGGTTGCGCGTGACCTTGACGGCCTTGCCGGAGTCGGCGACCTCGCTCATCGCGTTCGCGGCGGTGACCGAGTCACGGCGGGAGCGCAGGAAGAGGGCCAGGATGATGAGGACTGCGAGCACGGCGTCGATGATGATGCCCCAGACGGGCAGCGCGACGACGATGAACGCCGCGAGCGCGCCGACGGCTCCGGCGGCCGGGAGCGTGAGGATCCAGCCGACCATGATCCGGCTCACGGTGCGCCAGCGCACCTGCGAGCCGCGGCGGCCGAGCCCGGATCCGATCACGGAGCCCGACGCGACCTGCGTGGTGGAGAGGGCGAAGCCCAGCGCGCTGGAGGCGAGGATCGTCGACGCGGTCGAGCTCTCGGCCGAGAACCCCTGCGCCGGCTTGACGTCGGTGAGGCCCTTGCCGAGCGTGCGGATGATGCGCCAGCCGCCCATGTAGGTGCCGAGTGCGATCGTGATGGCGCAGGCGAAGATGACCCACGTCTGAGGCTCGGGGTCGGACGCCGACTGGAAGCCGGCGGTGATGAGCAGGAGCGTGATGATGCCCATCGTCTTCTGCGCGTCGTTCGTGCCGTGCGCGAGGGCGACGAGGGAGGAGGTGAAGATCTGTCCGACCCGGAACCCGTCGCGCCCATCGGGCTTGCTGTCGTAGCGCCGCGTGATGACGTAGGCGACCTTGGTTGCCGTGAACGCGATGATGCCGGCCGTGAGAGGGGCGATGAACGCCGGCAGGATCACCTTCGACATCACGACGCCGAAGTCGATCGCAGCGGCGCCCACCCCGACGATCGTGGCGCCGATCAGCCCTCCGAAGAGGGCGTGCGAGGACGAGGACGGGAGCCCGAGCAGCCACGTGAGCATGTTCCACGTGATGGCGCCGATGAGTCCCGCGAAGATGATCTCGGGGAAGATCGCCGACGAGATCTCGGATTCCTTGATGATGCCGCCCGAGATCGTCTGGGCGACCTCGGTGGAGAGGAAGGCTCCGACGAGGTTGAGGATGGCCGCCAGCAGTACGGCCGTCTTGGGCTTGAGTGCGCCGGTCGCGATGGGCGTCGCCATCGCGTTCGCGGTGTCATGGAAGCCGTTCGTGAAGTCGAAGAACAACGCGAGTGCGATGACCAGCACGATGATGAGGGTTGCGGATTCCACCGTTCGCTTTCCGTAAGAATGTGTGGAAGAGGAGTGCCGACGAGATCGGCGTGACGAACGAAGAGTTCACCTTGAATTCAGGAACCGGCAACCGGCCAGAAGAATCCTTACACCCCCCTCCCCTCCGGTCAACTTGAGCGGGCGTACGCGCGGGCGGGCCGCTACCCGGCGGACGCGGCTAGCGTGGACCTCGTGACCGTCCACGACACCCCTGCCGCAGCATCCGCCCCCGTCGCCGACCCCCGCCCCGTCGTCCGCAGCCATCACGGCGACGACGTGGAAGACCGCTACGAGTGGTTCCGCGCCAAGGAGGATGCGGCTCTCATCGCCCACCTCGAGGCGGAGAACGAGTACACGAAGGCCCGGACCTCCCACCTCGACGGGCTCCGCGAGCGGATCTTCGACGAGATCAAGGGGCGCACCCTCGAGACCGATCTCTCCGTGCCCACGCGGCGCGGCGCCTGGTGGTACTACGGCCGCACCGTTCAGGGCAAGCAGTACGGCATCCAGTGCCGCTCGCCGCTCGCCTCCGCCGAC
Organism: Microbacterium sp. CFBP9034; assembly: GCF_034045255.1. Taxonomy (NCBI): domain Bacteria; kingdom Bacillati; phylum Actinomycetota; class Actinomycetes; order Micrococcales; family Microbacteriaceae; genus Microbacterium; species Microbacterium sp. CFBP9034. The sequence continues at coordinate 1,517,136 of NZ_JAXCWC010000001.1, read as the reverse complement.
GACTGGACCCCGCCCGAGCTGTCGCCCGAGACCGAGGTCCCCGGCGAGCAGGTGCTGCTCGACGGCAACATCGAGGCGGAGGGTCACGAGTTCTTCTCGCTCGGAAGCTTCGAGGTCTCGACCGACGGTTCGCTCATGCTCTACGGCGTCGATGTCGCCGGCGACGAGCGCTACACAGTGCGGGTGCGCGACCTCACCACGGGGACGCAGCTGCCCGACGAGATCCCCGGGACCTTCGCCGGTGCGACCTTCTCCCCCGACGGCCGCTTCATCGTCTACACGACCGTCGACGACGCCTGGCGGCCCGACACCGTGTGGCTGCACGAGCTGGGCACCGCTGTGGCGGACGACGTGAAGCTGTTCCACGAGCCCGACGAGCGGTACTGGGTCGGGGCGGGGTTCACCCGCAGCGACCGCTTCCTGATGATCGAGGTCGGCTCGTCGATCACCTCGGAGGAGTGGCTGGTGGATGCCACGGACCTCCGCCAGGAGCCGCGCGTCGTCTGGCCGCGCACCGACGGCGTCGAGTACGAGTCCTCGCACGCGGTCGTGGGCGGCGAAGACGTGCTGTTCATCCTCCACAACGACGACGCCCTGGACTTCGAGCTCGTGCGGGTGGCGGCATCCGATCCCGCCGGCGAGCGCTCGGTCGTCATCCCCCACCAGCCCGGTCACCGGCTCCTGGGCGTCTCGACGTTCCGGGACTGGGGCGTGGTCGGCTACCGCCGCGGCGGTCTCCCCCGCCTTGGGCTCCTCGACTACGCGACCGGCGGCGTGCGCGAGATCGAGTTCGACGAGCCGCTGTACGCGGTCGGCTCCGGGAGCAACCCGGAATGGGCGCCGCCGTTGCTGCGCCTCGGGTACGGCTCGTTCGTGACCCCGGGGACCGTATATGACCTCGACGTCGCCTCGGGCGAACTGCTCGTGCGCAAGCGCCAGCCGGTGCTCGGCGGTTACGACCCGTCCGAGTACGCCCAGGAACGCGTGTGGGCCACGGCAGAGGACGGCACGCAGCTGCCGATCTCGCTCGTGTGGAAGCGCTCGTTCGGCAAGGCCGGCGAAGCACCCCGACCGCTGCACCTCTACGGCTACGGCTCGTACGAGCACTCGATCGAGCCGGGGCTGTCGATCCCGCGTCTGTCCGAGTTGGACCGAGGCGTCATCTTCGCCGTCGCCCACGTGCGCGGTGGCGGCGAGATGGGACGCCAGTGGTACGAGGACGGCAAGCTGCTGAGCAAGCGCAACACGTTCACGGACTTCGTGGACTCCGCCCGGCATCTGGTCGACAACGGCTACACCACGCCGTCTCAGATGGTCGCGGAGGGCGGCTCCGCCGGCGGCCTTCTCATGGGCGCCGTCGCGAACCTCGCCCCCGAGCTGTTCGCCGGCATCCTCGCCGATGTCCCGTTCGTCGACGCCCTGACGACGATCCTCGACCCCTCGCTCCCCCTCACGGTGATCGAGTGGGACGAGTGGGGAGACCCCCTCCACAACGCCGAGGTGTACGCCTATATGAAGTCGTACTCCCCGTACGAGAACGTGCGAGCGGATGCCTCGTACCCGAAGATCCTCGCCGTCACGTCGCTCAACGACACCCGGGTGCTGTACGTCGAGCCCGCCAAGTGGGTCGCGCGGCTGCGAGAAGTCGGGGCCGACGCCCTCCTCAAGTGCGAGATGGTGGCCGGTCACGGCGGGGTCAGCGGCCGGTACAACGCCTGGCGCGAGCGCGCCTTCGAGCTCGCCTGGCTGCTCGACGTGCTCGGCGTCGCGGACTGAGGGCTCGGGGGCTCCCCTGCCATGCCAACTCCGCTGGACAGGAGAAGTTCGCTGGGCAGGATGCTTCACCCACCGAACGTCCTGTCCAGCAGATTTCTCCTACGCGGGCGTCGGGCCCGAGGGCGCTCCACGTCCGCCTGGCGCCCAGGCTGCGGCATCCGCCCCTCCCCTGTCATAACAACTCCGCCGCACAGGAGGAGTCCGCTACGCAGGATGCTTCACCCACCGAACGTCCTGTCCAGCAGAGTTCTCCTGTGCGGTGAACCGCCGCGGTGAGAGCCGCCTCAGCGGTGCCGACCCTGCGCGATCGCTGTCGCGACGGCGCGGATGACCGAGTCGGGCTCGAACAGCACCTGGTAGTAGTCGAACCGCAGGACGGTGAAGCCGCGCAGCGCGAGCTCCGCGTCGTGGCGCAGGTCGCGGCGCCGATCCGCCGCCTGGTGATGGGCGAACCCGTCGAGCTGAACGACCAGTCGACTGCCGATCAGCGCGTCCACCGGATGCCCGAGCAACCGCATCTGCTGCCGCACCGCGACCCCGATCGAGCGCATGAGGACGACGAACCGGGTCTCGATCCCCGAGTCGGAGAGGACGGATGCCTCGGCCGCGAGCCGCCGGGCGGCATCGCTGCGCCACTCAACGCGCTCGAGGATCGCGGGATCCACGAGGCGGGTGCGCAGCGCCGACTCCCACACCGCCAGCCCGTCCGCAGGCGGGATGCACCGCGCCACATGGAACAGCACATTGATCACGCCGTCGGAGTGGGCGCCCTGCGCGACGGGCATGGGGCCGCGGCTCCAGTGGACCCGCAGTCCGGAGCCGTCGATGCGCGACGCCGTCGGCGGCACGGCGATGTGAACCTGGTCGTGCGTCGGAACCCAAAGCCCCAGCCTGGCTGCGGCCGTGAGGCAGGTGAGGCGCCCGCCGGCCTGAATGGCGAGGCGGACCGTGCGATCGCAGGCCGGCGAGACGAGCCAGCGCTTGCGCACGCGTTCCGCCACGCCCTCCTTGATCGCCCGGCGGATACAGTGGACCGTGAAGCCCTCCCCGTGCGCGTCCCGCGTCGACACAACGCCGCCCGCAGTCGACAGTCGTTCGGCAAGGTCGTCGACTGATCGCATCCGTAGATGCTGCCGGGCGCAGCATCCGTCTGCGCTCGCCTGCCCTGCAGATGTGGACAGCGCGTCCCGCCCCGCGACGGGGGAGGATGGGCCGGCACCCCCTACGCAGGAGGCCACCACCACGCAGGAGCGGATGCCTCGGGCCGAGGCATCCGGTGCCAGACGCCGGCACTGTCTGAGCAGGAGAAATCAGCTGCGCAGGACGCTTCGACACGGAGAGTCCTGCACACCGGATTTCTCCTGCGTTGGCGCAGGGGGCCACCACCCCGCAGGGGCGAGCGGATGCCTCGGGCCGAGGCATCCGCTGCCGGGAAGCTCAGCCGAACAGCGCTGCGGCCTCTTCGTAGCGGTGGAGGGGCACGGTGTTGAGCTCGCCGAGCGCCTCGGCGAAGGGCACGCGCACGATGTCGGTGCCGCGCATCGCGACCATCTGGCCCCAGGCGCCGTCGACGACGGCATCGGCGGCATGCAGGCCGAGCCGGGTCGCGAGCACGCGGTCGAAGCCAGACGGCGACCCGCCCCGCTGGATGTGCCCGAGCACCGTGGAGCGCGTCTCGATGCCGGTGATCCGCTCGATCTCGGGCGCGAGCACCTCGCTGATGCCACCCAGCCGCGGACGGTTGAAGGCATCGAGGCCCTTGTCGCTGAACGCCTCGTCCATGCCGGTCAGCGTGAAGCCCTCCGACACGACGATCAGCGGGGCGCGGCCGCGGTCATGCGCGCGCGACACCAGCGACGTGATCTCATCGATCGACATCGGCACCTCGGGGATGCAGATCGCGTGCGCGCCGGCGGCCATACCCGCGTGGAGGGCGATCCAGCCGACGTGGCGGCCCATGACCTCGGCGACCATGCAGCGCTGATGCGAGTCGCCGGTGGTGCGCAGGCGGTCCATCGCATCCGTGGCGATGTTCACGGCCGTGTCGAAGCCGAACGAGTAGTCCGTGGCCCGCAGGTCGTTGTCGATGGTCTTGGGGACGCCGAGCACGTTGATGCCGTCGTTCGCGAGACGGTTCGCCGCCGCGAGCGTGCCTTCGCCGCCGATGGCGATGATGCCGTCGAGGCGGTGGCCGTACATCGTCTTCGCGATGTTCTCGGCGCCGCCGCGCGGCCCTTCGTAGGGGTTGGTGCGGCTCGTGCCCAGGATCGTGCCGCCGACCTTTGAGAGGCCTTTGACCTCGTGCCGGGTGAGCGGGAAGAAGTCGCCGTCGACCACACCGCGCCAGCCGTCGCGGATGCCGACGAACTCCAGGTCGTACGTCGTCGTGCCCTTGAGCACGACGCCGCGGATGACCGCGTTCAGTCCGGGGCAGTCGCCGCCGCTGGTCAGGATGCCGATCTTCATGCTGTGGTCCTCGCTGTCGGGTGAAGCTGTTCGGCGACGCTGCCTCTGAGACACTATCGCCGCGGGCGACGGCCTGCCACACGGCGCACCCCCGTCGGGAGTCAGCGCTCGCTCGCCGCCGGCACCCAGTCGTCATCGTCGCGCACCCACTGCACGGCATCCGCCTCGCGCGCGCTCACCCCCGCGAACCACCACGTCGTGTCGGGAGCCCAGCCGGCCATCACCGATGCGCGCCCGTCCTCGAGGTCGAGCAGCCTTCCGGCCGTCGCCAGGTAGCAGGCGACGCTCACGTGCACTCCGTCGGCCTCCTCGGCGACCCTCGACCAGTCGGGCATCACCCAGTCGCCGTCGCGCCCGGTCACCCGGAACCAGTCGTGTCGTCGGGACGCGGTGACGGGGAGCGGATGCCGGCGGCACAGGTCGATCCACTCCTCCGGCCCGTGGATCTCGATCACGCGGCCGGGGAACGCGTCCAACGGCGTGGCGGTCGCGGCTTCCCATCCGGGACTGTCCTCGACGAGCCACAGGCCGGCGGGAGCCCCGCCCGCGATGCCGCGCGTCGAGTGCGACAGCTCCGTCGGCGGCATCGACCACCACATCCCGCTCCAGGGTGCGTTCGGGTCGGCGGGCCGCTCGCGTGCGGCGCGGATCTCGTCGGCCGCGACACCCTCTCGCCAGGCGGCGAGCACACTCCCGGGGTCGGCCGGCGGGCGACCGCTGCCCTCCCAGGGCACCGCCCACTGGTCGTCGAGCTCCACCGGCGTCGCCCACCAGCCCGCGTGCGGAGAAGCGGCGACGAGCTCAGCGACCCGTGCCAGAGATCCGCGCACCGGAGCCGTGGACGCGAGCACGTCTGCACCGTCGGGCGGCTGCCAGTACATCGCACGATCCACCGACGCACCGAGCGCGTCGCGCAGGCTCTCGGCCGAGGGCGACGGCAGCGCGATCGAGTCGAGAGCGGATGCCGCCTCCTCCGGGCGGACCGCCGGCACAGCACCCGTGGGCGGCGATCCGTCTGACGTGAACAGGACGGAGGTGGATGACTCCCCCTCGAGGGCGTGCGCCGCCCAGAACACCGCGGTCGCGGCATCCCGGCCCGCCTGCGTGCCCGACTCACGTGCCGCGGCCGTCGCGTACTCGAGGCACAGGCGACGCCCCCGTGGACCGGCGAGGAGGAGAGCGGCATCGAGGGTCACCGCGCCACCCTAGCGGGCGGAACGCCGACGCCCCGCCCCGCTTCGGCAGCGGGGCGGGGCGTCGATGACGACGGGGCGGTGATCAGTCGGCGCCGAGCGCCTGCCGCACGAGGTGCATGAGCGCGGAGAGCTGCACCGAGTCGCTCGACTGCGGGTCGACGGCTTCACCGTCGAGCGCACGGGCGGCGAGGCCCTGCTTCGAGTCGATGAGCTCCGCGATCTTGGTGTCGATCGTGTGCGCCGCGATGATGCGCCAGGCCGTGACCGGCTCGTCCTGGCCGATGCGGTGCACGCGGTCGATCGCCTGGGTCTGCTCGGCCGCCGTCCACGACAGCTCGGCGAGCACGACGTTCGACGAGGCCTGCATGTTGAGGCCGACACCCGCCGCGGTGAGCGAGCACACGGCGATGCCCACGGCCGGGTCGTTGTTGAAGTCGTCGATCGCCTGCTGGCGGGCCGGCGTCGTCTGATCCCCTCGGATCGACACGGTCCGGAGTCCGGCGCCGGCGAAGTGGGCCTCCGCGGCATCCATCACGTCGATGTGCTTCGCGAAGAACACGACCTTGCCCACCGAGCGCTGCAGCTGCACGGCGTAGTCCGCCGCGAGGAGGGCCTTGGCCTGACCGATCTTGCGCACCATGGTGAAGACGTTCTCCGAGCCGGTGCCCGCGGCCTTCGACTCGTCCAGCTCGTTCTGCGCGACGAGTCGGACGATGTCGTCGTCGACCTCACCGGGCGCGAGACCGCGGTCGCCCCGCGCCTCGAGGATCCGGCGGTACCGGGCTGCCAGGCGCTCGCCCAGCTCGCGCTCGGCCTGACGGATCGACCGGCCGAACTCGTCGTCCAGCTCGACGGGGAGATCGGCGATCAGCTTGTCGGGCAGGTCGGCCGCGACATCCTTCTTCTTGCGCCGCACGATGCCCATCGAGATGACGGCGCTGCGTGCCTCGGGATAGAAGGCCTTGTCGGCGGGCGTGAGGCCGGTGTCGTCGAGCTTCTCCATGAGGATCGGCCCGGGCTTCTCGCCCGTGGTCCAGCCAAGGAAGCGCCAGATCGCATCGAAGTCCTCGACATCGTTGATCAGCGGCGTTCCGGTCAGGGCGAGCAGCAGCGGGTCGCGCACCTGCTCGCGGATGCGGTTGGCCAGAGCGAGCACGTTCTGCGAGCGCTGCGACGAGAGGTTCTTGATGAAGTGCGCCTCGTCGACGACCATGCCCTTGAGGCCGAGACTGCTGAGCCACGACAGGTGCCGATCGAGGATCTCGTAGTTGACGATGAAGACGTCGGCGAACGCGTCGATGTTCTCGCCGTCACCGTGGATGACCGTCGCACGACGATGCGGCGTCCAGCGCTCCACCTCGCGGGCCCAGTTCATCTTGACGACATTGGGCACGACGGCCAGCAGCGGGTAGGCATTCGCGACGGATGCCGCGAGCACCGACTCCGCCGTCTTGCCGAGGCCGGGCTCATCGGCGAGGAGGAACGTGCGGTGCCCTCCGCGGACCGCCTCGATGAAGCGCGACTGGTGCACCATGATCTCGAGGTTCTTCGGCGACAGCCGATCGAACTCGGGGACGGGCGGCAGCTCCATCGTGGCCGCACCGCCGCCGGCGCCGGTCTCGAACGCCTTGTACAGCGGGCCCATGAGCTCCCAGCCGTCCAGGCGCCGTCGCGGCGTCTCCTTGGGGGCACGCGCGGTGAGGTCGGGTGCCAGGAACGGGTTCGCCTCGCGGCGGGACTCGACCTGCGGCGGAATGACCTGACGCTCGGCGAGCGCGGCGGGCACGACGGGTGCCGACACGGGCGCCACATCGGTGATGATCAGCTCGTCCGGGGGAAGCTCGGCGCCCGACTCGAGCAGCCAGTCGCGGCGCATGCGCCGTGCGACCGGAGACGCGGCCTGATCGGCCTCGAGCAGCTGGATCAGCGACGTGTCGCGGGCAGCGGTCTTGGCGAGAATGGTCGCGACGCCGTCGAGGCGCTTGAGCAGCTCTGCACGCGCGGCGTCGGTGACCTCGGTGTCGGCCTTCACCCGGGCGCGCTCCTCGCGCACGAGGAACGCGATCACCTGGAACTTGACGCGGTTGGTCGGTCCGAGCTTTCCGCGCTGGGCCTTGGCCTCGACCTCGCGCACCTTGCGGGCGAGGATCGGGATGATGGGGGCTTCGTCGTCGCGCCGCGACGAGGACGTCTTCCGACGTCGCTGAGAGGACGTCTGGGTGGGTGCCGTGGGCGGCATGCTCCTCCTGAGCGTGAGTGCCGGCGGGTCCGGCGATGATCGGTGCGAGACCGAAGATTCTGGGTGCTCCCGCGGGCGGCGCTGGCGCCGTCGCGAACGCGGGACGGGATGTTCTCACCGGCGGCCGCGGGCACTCGCTTCTGCGAGCTGCGGCATCGTCAGCGGATTCCCTGCACCCAGTCTAGCGGAACGACGGCCGTCAGCCCCAGAGCGTCGCGACGATGTCTTCCGTGTACCCTTCGGGCGAGAAGTTGATCCACGCCGTCGTGACCCAGCCGCCGCCTCCGAGATAGTGCGTCTCGCCGCCGGCGTACTCCTCGTCGTCGAGCGTGACGCCCTTCTGCTCGGTGCGGCAGATCGTGCCGTCGCCGAGTGCCGCGCACTCGAACCCGGAGTTGCGGAGCTCGTCGCCGATGAACGCCGACTGGTCATCGTCGACCACGGTGACGTTGGTCGCGAGGCCGTACTCGCTCGGCTCGCCCCACGAGCACCGCAGGGTCGGGGCATCGCTCTCGATGATGTCGATGAGGTCGACGTTCTGGGTGGAGAGCATCGTGACTTCGGGGTGGTTCAGCGGCGGGTTGTCGGCCTCGAGCGTCTCGAGCATCGCCGGCGAGTACAGTGCCTCGCAGCCCTCGGGAAGCTCGAACGAGGCATCGGGCGCCTCGGTCTCGATCGGCGTGGGCGACGAGCCGCCCGGACGCGGCGTCAGCGAGGGCGTCGGAGCGGACGTCGAGGTCTGCGTGACCTCAGGCCCGGGTTCGGGCTGACACGCCACCGTGACGGCGGCCGCGACGATCAGGATGAGCCCACAGCCCGCGAACCGGAGCGATCGCGATCGACGTTCGTACGACATGACACCTCCGGCGCTCGGGCGAGCCTCCGTTCGACAGTACGGCGCGGTGACCGGCCGCGCGAGGGAACGCGCCGGTCAGCGATCGACCGCGTACCCCGCCTGCCACTCCGAGAGCGTTCCCGGGTCGTCGGTGACGATGCCGTCGACGCCCAGGGCGGTGACGGCATCCCACTGCGCGTCTTTGTTGAGGGTGTAGACCACCACCCGTGCACCGGCGCCGTGCAGCTCGTCGACGATCTCCGGTCGCGCGAGAACGGCCTTCCGCTCGACGATGATCCCCCGGACGCCGGCCTGCTCGACCGCGGCGACGACGTCCTGCGGCACGTGCTTGAGGATCAGCAGGCGCGACACGACCTCCGAGGCTGCGGAGGAGAGCGCGAGCGTGCGGGCGTCGAAGCTGGAGATGGCGACGTGGCGCTCGAGGCCGCGCCGGCTGACCTCGGCCAGCGCGCTCTCGACGGCGGGGGCATCCCACAGGCCCTTCAGCTCCACGATCGCCCGGCCGCCGGCACCGGCGAGCGTGTCCAGGAACTCCCCGAAGGTGGGGATGCGGGTGCCGCCGAACGCGGGGTCGAACCATGTCCCGGCGTCGAGGGCGCGGACCTCGGCCAAGGTGAGCTCGGCGATGTGCCCGCTGCCGTCGGTGGTGCGGTCGACCTTCTCGTCGTGCAGCAGCACGGGGTGGCGGTCGGCGGTGAGGGCGACGTCGACCTCGACGTAGCCGAAGCCGGCCGCCAGCGCCGCACTGATCGCGGGCAGCGTGTTCTCCGGGGCCGTCGCGCCGCCACCGCGATGACTCGCGATGAACGCGGCGTCTCCGGGAGTGCGCGGATCGCCGAGCAGTTCGGTCGCGCTCACCCGCGCAGGACTCGCACCGAGGAACGCGATCACGAGGCTCGCGACGGCGAGCACGCAGACGACGAGCAGCGCGTGGGTCCGGTCGCGGGCGCGATCGGAGGCCGCGGAGTAGGGCATCGGGCATGTCCTCCGGGTCTGTCCCCGCGTCTCCGTCGACGGGGGGTGCGACCACTCTACATGCGCCGTTACCTTTTCGTTACCTCATCTTGGCGCGGACCTCGACCACCGCATCCCACAGCGCATCCGCGGCCTGGCGCTTGGTCCCGACGGCGGTCCCGACCACCTCGCCGCGGGCGTCGAGCAGCGTGATCTCGTTGTCGTCGGCCTCGAACCCCGTGGTCCATCCGACCTGATTCACCGCGAGCAGGTCAGCACCCTTCCGTGCCGCCTTCCGGCGTCCCCGTTCGAGCACGGTCTCGTTCTCGGTCGGCGTCTCCGCCGCGAAGCCCACGATGGTCTGGCCCTCGCGACGGCTCTCCACGAGGCCGGCGAGGATGTCGTCGTTCTCGACGAGAGTGAGGGTGAGTCCTCGGCCGGGGGCGGCATCCTTCGACAGCTTGACGGCCGAGACGTCCGCCACCCGGTAGTCGGCCACGGCGGCCGCCATCACGATCGCGTCGGCGTCCTGAGCCGCCTCCCCCACCGCGGCGGAGAGCTCTGCGGCCGTGCCGACTCGCACGACGCGGACGCGCTGATGAGCGGATGCCTCGGCCAGCACCCCGTCGTCGACATGGGCGGCGAGCAGCACGACGTCGGCACCCCGATCCGCGGCGGCGAGCGCCACCGCCGCTCCCTGCTTGCCGCTCGAGCGGTTGCCGATGAACCGCACCGGGTCGATCGGCTCACGGGTGCCGCCGGCGCTCACCACGACGCGAAGCCCCTCGAGGTCGCCGCCCGCTGCACCGACGGCCGCGAGCGCCGCGGCGAAGATCGCCTCGGGGTCGGACATGCGGCCCGGGCCGCTGTCGCCGCCGGTGAGGGCGCCGTCGTCCGGTCCGACCATGATGACGCCGCGAGCCCGCAGCGTCGCGATGTTGTGGACCGTCGCAGGATGCCGCCACATCTCGGTGTGCATCGCCGGCGCCACGACGACCGGCGCCGTGGTCGCGAGGAGGGTCGTCCCGAGGAGATCGTCGGCGAGTCCGGTCGCCATCTTCGCGAGCGTGTTCGCGGTCGCGGGCGCGACGATGACCAGATCGGCCGACTGCCCGAGCGAGACGTGGCGCACTCGGGCGACGTCATCGTGCACGGAGGTCGTGACCGGGTGCCGGCTGATGGCCTCCCAGGTCGGCAGCCCCACGAAGCGCAGGGCGTCCTCGGTCGGCACGACGTGAACCTCGTGTCCGTCCTTGACGAGCAGGCGCACGAGGTGCACCGTCTTGTAAGCGGCTATCCCACCGGTGACTCCGACCACGACGAACACCATCCGATCTTGGCACGACCAGGATCGCCGCAGGCAGGAGGACTCCGATGTGCACCGTCGTCATTCGCGTTCCCGCATCGGCGGACGAGCCCACACGCCTGCTCGCAGTCCGGGACGAGGACCCGGCGCGGCCCTGGAATCCCCTCGGCCGCTGGTGGCCGGAACCGCACGACGGCGTCGTGGGTGTCCGCGATGTGCGGGCAGGTGGGGCATGGCTCGCGGCCGACCCCGAGGCGCACCGGCTCGCGGTGCTGCTCAATCGCGCCGACGTCTCCACCCGGCCCGAGTCCGAGCTGGTGTCGCGCGGGGGCATCGTGCTCGACTCGGTGGACGGCCGCTCTCCCGCCGCCGAGCCGCGGACGCACGGGTTCAACCTGGTCGAGATCGACCGCGGGGCCGCACGGGTGCTGATGTGGGACGGCGCGACCCTGCGCGCCGAGGATCTCGCGCCCGGAACGCACATGATCGCCCACGACGACGTCGACGATCCGGGCACCCCGCGGATCTCCCGGTGGATCGACGAGTTCCGCGACGCGTCCCTGCCGAGCTCGGGGCGGTGGTGGGGGCCCTGGGTGGACGTGCTCGAGAGGTCGACCGAGCTCGAGAGCACCGACGACCGCGCCATCATCCGCGACAACCGGCCGTACGGCTACCCGACGCTGTCGCTGCTCGCCTGCGTCGCCTCGGTCTCTCGCGACGGCGTGGAAGTCAGCTACGGCGAGCTGCGCGAGCCCGGCCACTGGGGCGGGCTCGACCTCTGACCGCCGGTCCCGCCCCGGTGCCGGTCCGAGCCGCTAGATGAGGCTCTTCGTGTGCCATACCGTCTTCGTCTCGGTGAACGCGGTGATGCGATCGAGGCTGGGAGCGGCGGCACCGGGCCCGTTCTCCGGCGGGAGCACGCGCGTCAGCGTCTCGGCCGCGGCGATCTGCAGGTCGACCCAGTCCAGGTCGCCGGCGCCGACGAGGTCGAGTCCGTGCACATCGGGGTGCGACGCGATCCACGGGGCGAGCTCACCGGGAGACCCGGTGAGGACGTTCACGACTCCGCCGGGCACATCGCTGGTGGCGAGCACCTCGGCCAGGCTGATCGCCGACAGCGGGAAGCGCTGCGAGGCGACGACGACGACCGTGTTGCCGGTGACGAGCGCCGGCGCGATCGCCGACACGAGGCCGACGAGCGCCGTGTCCTGCGGCGCGATGACGCCGACGACGCCGGTGGGCTCGGGCACCGAGATGTTGAAGTACGGACCCGCGACCGGGTTGCCGTTGCCCGCGACCTGGCCGAACTTGTCGCACCACCCGGCGTACCAGACCCAGCGGTCGATCGCCTCGTCGACCTCGACTGCGGCCGCGCCCGCCGAGGCACCGGTCTGCTGCACGATCTCGTCGATGAATTGCGCCCGCCGGCCCTCGAGGATCTCGGCCACGCGGTAGAGGACCTGGCCGCGGTTGTAGGCGGTGGCGCCGGACCAGCCCTTCACGGCGCCGCGGGCGGCGGTGACGGCATCCCGGGCGTCCTTTCGAGACGCGAGCGCCGCATTGGCGAGGAAGTCGCCCTTGGTCGTGACGACCTCGTACGTACGTCCCGACTCGCTGCGGGGGAAGGCCCCGCCGATGTAGAGCTTGTAGGTCTTCGGAACAGTCAGTCGCTTGCTCATGCCGCGGCTCCCTTCAGGTACGCGAGGAGGCCGTGGCGGCCGCCCTCCCGGCCGTAGCCGGACTCCTTGTAGCCGCCGAACGGGCTGGCCGGATCGAAGCGGTTGAACGTGTTGGCCCAGATGACGCCGGCGCGCAGGCGGTCGGCGACAGCGAGGATGCGCGAGCCCTTGTCGCTCCAGATGCCCGCCGACAGGCCGTACGGCGTGTTGTTGGCCTTCTCGATCGCCTCGGCGGGGGTGCGGAACGTGAGCACCGAGAGCACCGGGCCGAAGATCTCGTCCCGCGCGATGCGGTGGCTCGCCTGCACGTTCGTGAAGATCGTCGGCGCGAACCAGAAGCCGTTGTCGGGGATCACGCAGTCCGCGCTCCAGCGGACGGCGCCCTCCTCCTCGCCGATGCGGCTGAGCTCCCGGATGCGATCCAGCTGCGCGCGCGAGTTGATGGCGCCGATGTCGCTGTTCTTGTCGAGCGGGTCACCGAGGCGCAGCGTCGACAGGCGCGACTTCAGCCGGTCGACGACCTCGTCGTGGATCGACTCCTGCACCAGCAGGCGGCTGCCGGCGCAGCACACGTGCCCCTGGTTGAAGAAGATGCCGTTGACGATGCCCTCGATGGCCTGGTCGATCGGCGCATCCTCGAACACGATGTTCGCGGCCTTGCCGCCCAACTCGAGCGTCAGGCGCTTGTCGGTGCCGGCGACCGCCTTCGCGATCCCGCGGCCGACGGGTGTCGAGCCGGTGAAGGCGATCTTGTCGACATCCGGATGCCGCACCAGCGCCGCACCGGTGGATCCGGCCCCGGTCACGATGTTGACCACGCCCGGGGGCAGATCGGCCTGCTGGAGGATCTCGGCGAAGATCAGCGCCGACAGCGGCGTGGTCTCGGCGGGCTTGATCACGACGGTGTTGCCTGCGGCGAGCGCCGGCGCGATCTTCCACGCGAGCATGAGCAGCGGGAAGTTCCACGGGATCACCTGACCGGCCACGCCGAGCGCTCGCGGGTCGGCGCCGAGTCCTGCGTAGTCCAGCTTGTCGGCCCAGCCTGCGTAGTAGAAGAACCAGGCGGCGACCAGCGGAACGTCGACGTCGCGGCTCTCCTTGATCGGCTTGCCGTTGTCGAGGCTCTCGGCGACAGCGAGCTCGCGCGCACGCTCCTGCACGAGGCGGGCGATACGGAAGAGGTACTTGCCGCGGTCGCGTCCGCTCATCCTCGACCACGTCTTGTCGTAGGCGCGACGGGCCGCGGCGACGGCGGCATCGACATCCGCTTCACTCGCCGAGGCGATCGTCGCGATGTGCTTCTCGTCGGCGGGCGAGATGGTCGCGAATGTCTCGCCGGTGCCGGGGCGGAACTCGCCGTCGATGAACAGGCCGTACTCGTCGCGAAGGTTGAGGATCGCCCGCGACTCGGGCGCGGGGGCGTACTCGAGGAAACTCATCGTCGTCGTCCTTAGTCGATCGTCACGTAGTCGGTGCCGGAGTAGTGGCCGGTCTTCAGCTTCTGGCGCTGCAGGAGCACATCGTTGAGGAGGCTCGAGGCGCCGTAGCGGAAGAGATGCGGCTGCAGCCACTCCTCCCCCACGGTCTCGGCGACCGTGACGAGGTACTTGATCGCGTCCTTCGAGGTGCGGATGCCGCCCGCGGGCTTCACGCCGATCTTCTCGCCGGTGGAGCGATGCCAGTCGCGCACGACCTCCAGCATCAGCAGCGTGACGGGGAGGGTCGCCGCGGGCTGAACCTTGCCGGTCGAGGTCTTGATGAAGTCGCCGCCCGCCAGGATCGCGAGCCAGGACGCCCGCTTCACGTTGTCGTAGGTGGTGAGCTCGCCCGTCTCGAGGATGACCTTGAGCGATGCGTAGGTCCCGTCCTCGCGGCGGCAGGCCTCCTTGACCTGCGCGATCTGGTCGAACACCAGGCCGTAGTGGCCCGCGAGGAAGGCGCCTCGATCGATCACCATGTCGATCTCGTCGGCGCCGTGCGCCACCGCCTCTGCCGTGTCGCCCAGTTTGATCGCGAGCGAGGAGCGACCGCTGGGGAACGCCGTGGCGACCGCCGCGACGCTGACGCCACCGTCGTCGGGATCGCCGTGGGCGGCCCCGAGCGCGTCCACCGCGTACGGGACCATGTCGCCGTACACGCAGACCGCCGCCACACGCGGGCAGCTGGGGTCGGAGGCATCCGGATTCAGCGCCTTCGCAACGAGCGACCGCACCTTCCCGGGCGTGTCGGCGCCCTCGAGCGTCGTCAGGTCGATGAGCTCGATGATCTTGTCGAGCGCCCACGCCTTGGAGGTGGTCTTGATCGAGCGCGTGCCGAGTCCGGCCGCGCGCTGCTCGAGGCCGACGGCGTCGACGCCGGGGAGGCCGTGGAGGTAGCGACGCAGCGTCGTCTCGTCGGGGTCGGCGCCGAGCACGGCGAGGGCACGTCCCTGCGCGGCGACCAGTGAGCTGCCTGACATGTGTTGACCTGGCTTTCGTTGTGGGAAGGAACGATGTGGACGGCGCTCAGCCGTCGAGGAGGTGGAGGGCGGTCTCCTCGTCGGTGACGAGGACGGTGCACAGCCCCGAGCGGACGACCGCATCGGTCACCGCGTGCTTGGACTCGCCCGACGTCACCGCGATCGCGAGTGCGGCCTGACGGAGCCGATCGAGCGTGAGTCCGACGGTGCGGGCGTCGAGGGAGGGATCGACGATGTCCCCCTGCGCGTCGACGTAGCGTCCGACGACGTCGCCGACGGCGCCCTTCTGCACGAGGAGATCGACATCGGCCTCGGAGAGGTAGCCGCTCTCGACGTGGACCGAGCGGTGATCGGCGGCGCCGGCGCTGAACAGGAAGGCGTCGGCGGAGCGCGCGAGGTCGATGACACCGGCCACCACGCGGTCCGACTCGATCGCGACCTTGGTCTCGAGGCGCTCGAGGATTGCGGGGCTCGGCAGCAGCGTGGCGCTGCCCCCGCCCTTGTGCGCGATGGCCACGGCGGTGGCGGCGGCCGTGCCGGCGCGGCGGTTGAGGCTCACTCCACCGTTGATCTGCACGACGTTCAGCCCGCTCGCCCAGCCGGTGCGGAGGTGCTGGGAGACGTCGAAGAGCGTGCGTCCCCAGCTGACCCCGAGGGTGCGGGGAACCGGCCGGAGCGCGGTGAGGTAGTCCGCGGCCGCCTGGGCGACGCGCTCCTGCAGCTCCTCGGGCGAGCGCACGCCGGCGCGGGAGACGACGACGGCATCGGCGAGCCCGCGCTCGTCGCGCAGCCGCCGTTCGAGCGGCAGCCGCCGGGCGCGCGCGTGCAGGATCTCGATCCGGATGAAGCCCTGCTCCTTCGCCTGCGTGAGCAGCCGTCCGACCTTCCAGCGGGTGAGCTGAAGTGCGTGGCCGATCTCCTCCTGCGTCTTGTTCTCCTCGTAGTAGAGCTCGGCCGCCCTGATCGAGAGAAGTTCGTCGATATCGTCCACTGTCCTCCTTCCGCTCTGTCCAGGGTAGGCGGGGCGGGGTCGATCAGCAACATACGAACAGGATTCTGCTCATATGAGCACGGCCCTTCGGGCTACAGGGAACCGGCTCACGCCGCCTGCGGGCGATGGGGAGTTCCGTAGAACCTCATCAGCTCGTGGGACCGGCCTCAGCGGCGGCGAGCGAAACCGAGTGCCGCCACAGGAAGATGACGCCGATCCCGACGACGATGACGAACGCGACCGTGAGGGTCGTGAACGCGAACCAGTTGTCGTCGAGAGCGAGGACGATGCCGGCCGAGATCACCGCGATGGCGGCCGCGATGAGCTTGGACGCGAACTTCATGCCCACGCCCGGAGTCAGCCGCCCCGCCGGAGAGTCGCCGCGAGCGAGGATGAGGTCGGCGAAGGCGTCGAGCGTCGCGAGCAGCGAAGCCGAGTAGGCGACGGCACAGCCCAGGGCGCCCCACAGATTGACGGGGTTGGCGGTCGCCGCCTCAGCGGCGAGAAGCTGCAGAGCGTGCACGCCTCGATCGTAGGGGCGCGAGCCGCGGCGGTCTACGGCTCGGCCGCGCGTCCGCCGTGGGCGTCACGTGAGCTCCTCACGCACCTTCGCGACGTCGTCCGTCATCTTCTCGATGAGCGGACCGATTCCTTCGAACGCGACCATACCGCGGATGCGAGAGACGAACTCGACCTCGACGGTGTGCCCATACAGCTCCAAGTCGGTCTCATCCAGCACGTACGCCTCGACCTGCCGCACCTCGACGTCGTCGAACGTCGGGTTGGTTCCCACGCTGATCGCCGCGGGATAGCGGATGCTGCGCTTCGGGTCGGTCGGATGCTCGGCGTCGGGCATGCCCTCGTCGATGAGCCATCCGCCGTAGACGCCCTCTGCCGGCACGAACCCCTCGAGGTCGACCGAGAGGTTCGCCGTCGGGAATCCTAGTTCGCGGCCGCGCTTGAAGCCGTGCACGACCTCGCCGCGTACGGCGTGCGAGCGGCCGAGGAGCTTCGATGCCCCGGCGACGTCGCCGGCGGCGAGGAGCTCGCGCACCCAGGTCGACGACACACGCCGGCCGGCCTCGATCGCGCGCACGTCGTCGACCACGTCGACGTCGAAGCCGAACTCGGCGCCGAGCTCGCGCAGGAGGGCAGGGTCTCCGGCTCCGCCGCGGCCGAAGCGGAAGTCGCTGCCGACGAGGACGATCTGCACGCCGAGCGCCCCCACGAGCACGTGCTCGACGAACTCCCGTGCACCGAGGTCGGCGAGGGCACGGTCGAAGGTGAGCATCAGAGTGGCGTCGACGCCGGCGTCGGCCAGCAGGCGGAGCTTCTGCTGCACGCCGACGAGGCTGTCGGGGCAGAGATCGGGCCGGAGGAGCGCCAGCGGGTTGCGGTCGAACGTGACGGCGACGACGCGGGCGCCGACGGCCGCGGCATCCACCCTCGCTCTGTCGATCACCGCATGGTGACCGGTGTGCACGCCGTCGAACTTGCCGATGGCCACGACCGACGGACCGAAGCCGGCCGGAACCTCGGCGGGGCTGTGGAAGACGATCACGCGGCCACCGCCGACACCTCGGCGTCGGCGGACCGCGACTCCGGCCGATGGGCGGCGAGCCACCACATCCCGAAGAACGGGAGCACGAGCGGGATGAACAGGTAGCCCATGCCGAACCACGACCAGACTGTCTGGTGCGCGAACAGCTCGGGGAGCACGAAGGTCAGCGTGCCGACCACCAGCACCCCCACCAGCTCGAAGACGATCGCGATCCATGCCACGAGATACCAGCCGCGAGAACCCGCGAACACGAGCGCCAGGGTCGCCACGATGTACACGACCGCCGAGAGCGCCGAGAGCGTGTAGGCCAGTGGCGCCTCGTCGAACCGCTGGACGATCTGCACGAAGGACCGGCCGGTGGCGGCGAGCGCCATGATCGCGTAGACGACGACGAGAACGCGGCCGATTCCGGTCATGCGGCGGCGGGGACGTGCGGGGGATGTCATGGCTCTTCGATTCTAGTTGCGGCTCGGCGGCCGGCTCTCCGGCGGCGTCACAGTGGCCCCTTCGGCCACAGCGGTTGACAGAGGCCCCGGACAGGGACAGCATTCACAGCACGGGACCCGACCGCTCCACCATCCGCCCACCGACTGAGAACCTCGCCATGCGATCGATCCGTGCATTCCTCCTCACCGCCCTCACCGTCACCGCCCTGACGCTCGGCGGACTCGCTCCCGCCGCCTCGGCGGCCCTCGCGACCACGGCTCCGGCCGCTCTGCCCGCGGCCACCACCTTCGCCAAACCGCTGGTGGCGAAGACCTACACGGTGTCGTCCTTCTTCGGCCCCCGCTGCATCCCCCTTCCCGGAGCCAGCACGTACCACCTCGGCGTCGACCTCGCCGCGAAGGCAGGATCGCCCATCTACGCGATCGCCGCGGGCCTGGTCACGGCGACCGTGGACGGCACGGCCTCCCGCGCCGGCTACATCGCGGTCCGGCACAGCATCGGCGGGGTCGAGCACACGTCGAAGTACCTGCACATCTGGTCCTCGACCACGCGCGTCAAAGTCGGGCAGACCGTCACCGCCGGGCAGCGCATCAGCGAAGTCGGCACGAGCGGCGGATCCTCGGGCAACCACCTGCACCTCGAGATCTGGAAGGGCTCTGCCGCGCAGGACCCGGCGGTCTTCCTCAAGGCCCGCGGGGTCGACCTGTACGCCGCGGCCACAGCCGTCAACGCGCGTGTCACGCCCGCCACCTGCACCTACTACGCGACGGCGGGTCTCAACCTCCGGACCGGCCCGAGCACCTCCTACACGGCGATCCGACTTCTGCCGAAGGCGACGGCCATGGTCCACGTGCCCGGCCAGATCACGGCGGGATTCATCCCGGTGAAGGTCGGCACCCAGTCCGGCTGGGTGTCGTCGAGCTACGTCTCGCCCGTCAAGCCGGCCGTCCCGGCACCGACCGTCGTCCCGCCGCCGACGTATGCGACGACCGCCCCGCTCAACCTGCGGGTGAGCCCCTCGACGACGGCGGCACGCATCCTCATCATCCCGAAGGGCGCCAACGTCGGTGTGATCAAGGCGTCGAGCGGCGTCTGGCGCCAGGTCACCTATGCCGGCAAGACGGGCTGGGTGCACTCCGCCTATCTCGTGAGGCGCTGACCCCGGAGCGACAGGCGCCGCCGCGCTCAGGCGATCTGCACGGTCCAGATGGCGTGCATGCGCCACACCATGACGGCGACCGCGAGCGCGGCGATGCCCATGATCACGGTGCTCCAGCGACTGCGTTCGACGAGCGCCCAGCCGACACCGGCGACCGGGAGGATCGCCGCGGAGACGAGATACACCCAGAACTCCAGCGCGCTCCCGGTGGGCGAGTTGCCCACCAGCGGGGCGACGATCGCGATGACGATCTGCACTACGAGCAGCAGCTCGATGAGGGCGAGCGCACCGACGGTGAGGTCGCTGGGCCTCCGTCCCGCGAGCCCCGCGATGATGCAGACGAGTCCGGCGACGACGGCCACGGCCACCTGGACGATCGTGAACCACAGGATCATGGTGCGGCCTCCGGGGGCATGTTCATGATGCTCTTGACGTCGTCGCCGCGCTTGCCCACGATCCCCACGAGGGCGCCGTCCGGGTCCACCGCGGCGGTGGGATTCGTGGGGAGCCGGGTCGCGGCTCCCGCGAGTCGCTTGCCGTGGCGGAGGTCGCGCGCCTCGTCCAGGGTGACGTCGAGGCGGCCGAGCACGGTGGTCGCCGCCTCGGCCGGTGTCAGGAGCGGCGCCTCGGCGAGCTCATCGGCAGCGTGCGCGTGGGAGACGTCGAACGGGCCGATGCGCGTGCGGCGCAGCGCGGTCAGATGGCCTCCCACCCCGAGCGTCCTGCCGAGATCGCGGGCCAGCGAACGGATGTACGTCCCGCTCGAGCAGTCGACGACCACGTCGAGGTCGATCGTCCCGGCGTCTCGCCGCTCCTCGGCCACGTGGAAGCGCGAGACGGTGACCTCTCGGGCCTTCAGCTCGACCTGCTCCCCCGCCCGCGCCAGGTCGTAGGCACGGCGGCCGTCGACCTTGATCGCCGAGTACGTGCTGGGCACCTGCGAGATCAGACCGGTCAGGGGAACGATGGCGTCGAGGATCTCCGAGGCGGTGAGGGACGAGGCATCCGCTCCCCCCGTCGGGGTGCCGTCGGCGTCGTCGGTGTCGGTCGAGACGCCGAGACGGATGGTGGCCAGATAGGTCTTGTCGAGGCCGACGATGAAGGTCAGCAGCCGCGTGGCGCCCTCGACGCCGAGCACGAGCAGGCCTGTCGCCATGGGGTCGAGCGTGCCGGCGTGGCCGATCTTGCGGGTCCCGAGAGCACGGCGGGCCCGGGCGACGACGTCGTGCGACGTCATGCCGCCGGGCTTGTCGACGAGCAGGACTCCGGGTGCCGCCATCAGCGCACGACTCCGTGGACGCGGCGAGGGTGGGCGAGATCGGCGTTGTCGACCACGGCCGATGCCGCGACAGCGGGCTCCGCCTCGCGCAGGTAGAGCGCCTGACCCTGCCGGTAGCGCGCGTTGGCCGGCGCGGCGGGATCGGGGTCGCTGCCGTCCCGGAGCGCCATGCGGGCGCATGCCACCGTCTCGGGCACGTCGAGCCACACCGACCAGTCCCAGAGATCGCGCAGTTCGCGGCGATGCAGGAAGATCCCGTCGACGACGAGCACGGCGTCCAGCGGCGCGGTCACCCACTGCGACTCGACCGGCGCGTCGCGCACGACGTCGAACGCCGCGAGCTGGAAGCCCGTCGCGCCGGCGGTCCGAGCGCCGTCGCGGAACGGGTCGATGAGCACGCGGCGGAACGTCGCGTAGTCATACGAGTCGAGGTAGTAGCCCTCGGGGCTGCGACGGCCGCGCACGTACCGCTCGGCGCGCGGGCGGTGGAAGCCGTCGATGCCGGCGCGGAACACTGCCGACCCCGTCTCCGCGAAGACCTCGGCGAGGCCGTCCGCGAATGTGGACTTGCCCGCGCCGTCGATGCCGTCGACGGCCACGATCACGCGCCCCCCGGCATACCGGCGACGCACCTCGTCGCGAAGCTCCCGCCACACTGTCGTGGTGGGGGTGATGGGCAGGCGCATGAAGCCAGCCTACGGCGACCGCGCCGCTCTCCGTCGCCCGGGAAGCCTAGGCTGATCCGCATGCCCGAGCTCGCTGCGCCGCTGATCGCGTGGTACCGCGAGAACGCCCGGGACCTGCCCTGGCGCCGCCCCGGATTCGGCGCCTGGGGCACGCTGGTGAGCGAGTTCATGCTGCAGCAGACGCCGGTGAACCGGGTGATCCCCCACCTGGAGGCCTGGCTCGAGCGCTGGCCCGCTCCGGCGTCGCTGGCGGCGGATGCCCCGGCAGAGGCGGTGCGCCAGTGGGCCAACCTCGGCTACCCGCGCCGTGCGCTGTGGCTGCATCGCGCGGCCGTCGAGATCCGCGACCGGCACGACGGCGTCGTCCCCCGGGACGTCGACGCGCTCCTGGCACTGAGCGGCATCGGGGATTACACGGCCCGGGCGGTCGCGGTGTTCGCGTACGGCGACCGGCACCCGGTCGTGGACACCAACACGCGTCGCGTGCTCGCGCGCGCGGTCGACGGACGCTCGCAGCCCGCGGCCCCGTCACGACGCGATCTCGAGGCCATGACCGCGATCCTGCCGGACGACGTCGGCGCCTCGACGGTGCTCAACGCCGCGGCGATGGAGCTCGGGGCGACCGTGTGCCTGGCACGCATCCCGCGCTGCGACGCGTGCCCGATCGCCGACCGCTGCGCGTGGCGCGCCGCCGGCTACCCCGACACCGGCGACGGCAGACGCCGTCAGGCGCGGTACGAGGGAAGCGATCGGCAGGCGCGCGGCGCGGTGCTGAAGGTGCTGCGGGATGCCGGAGCCCACGCCGTGCCGCTGGTCGAGGTCGTCCCGGACTGGCCGGACGCACACCAGCGCGACCGAGCGATCGACTCCCTCATCGCCGACGGCCTGGCCGAGGCATCCGAGGGGATGCTGCGGCTGCCCGCGTGAGACTCAGGCCTCGTCGGCTTCGGCCTCGACCTCGACGGCGTCCGCCTCTTCCGCCTCATCGTCCTCGTACTCGCGCGGCTTGACGTACGGGTCGGCCTCGCCGGCGTACGTCGCACCGACCGCGATACCCGCGACGGCCTGGTCGCGCTCGCGCGCCTCGCGGAGCAGGTCCGCGATGTGGTCCGCGTTCTCGGGAATCGCGTCAGGGATGAACTCGAGCGACGGGGTGAGCCGCGTGTTGAGGTGCTTGCCCACCTCGGAGCGCAGCATGCCCGTCGCCGACTTGAGCGCCTCGGCCGAGGCCGCGCGCTCCTCCGCGGTGCCGAGCACCGTGTAGAACACGGACGCGTGCTGCAGATCACCCGTGACGCGCACGTCGGTGATCGTGACGAATCCGAGTCGCGGGTCGCGCAGACCCTTGTCGAGCCGCTCCGCGAGGATCACTCGGATGCGGTCACCAAGACGTGCCTGACGTTCGCCGGCCATGTCCGTTCCTTTCGACAGGTGAGGGGCGCCTCTCGACGCCCCTCACCGAATGTGCGATCAGCCGCGAGGCTTCTCCACCATCTCGGTGGTCTCGATCTCGTCGCCGATCTGGATGTCGTTGTACTTGCCGAGTCCGATACCGGCCTCGAAGTCCGTGCGGACCTCGGTGACGTCGTCCTTGAACCGGCGGAGCGACTCGATGGCGAGGCCATCGGCGAGCACCACACCGTCGCGGATGACGCGCGCCTTGGCGTTGCGCGTGATCGTGCCGCTGCGGACGATGACACCCGCGATGTTGCCGAACTTGGAGGAGCGGAACACCTCGCGGATCTCGGCGACACCGGACTGGATCTCTTCGTACTCGGGCTTGAGCAGGCCCTTGAGCGACTGCTCGACGTCGTCGATCGCGTTGTAGATGACCGAGTAGAAGCGGGTGTCGACGCCTTCGCGCGACGCACGCTCGCGTGCCTTGGTGTCGGGGCGGACGTTGAACCCGATGATGATCGCGTTGTCGATCGTCGCGAGGTTCACGTCGGACTCCGTGATGGCGCCGACGCCGCGGTGGATGATCCGCAGCTGCACCGAGTCATCGACCTCGATCTTGAGGAGCGACTCCTCCAGCGCCTCGACGGCACCGGAGACGTCACCCTTGATGATGAGGTTGAGCGACTCGACCTTGCCCTCTTCGAGTGCACGGGTGAAGTCCTCGAGCGAGATGCGCTTGCGGGCCTTGGCCAGCTGCGCGTTGCGCTCGGCCGCTTCACGCTTCTCGGCGATCTGGCGAGCCAGGCGGTCCTCTTCGGTGACGATGAAGGTGTCGCCGGCGCGGGGCACGGAGTTCAGGCCCTGCACCTGCACGGGGCGCGACGGCCAGGCCTCGAGGACCGGGTCGCCGTTCTCGTCGGCCATGGCGCGCACGCGGCCGTAGGCGGTGCCCGCCACGATCGCGTCGCCGACGCGGAGCGTTCCGGACTGGATGAGCACGGTGGCCACCGATCCGCGACCCTTGTCGAGCTTCGCCTCGATCGCGACACCGCGTGCGGCCTTGTTCGGGTTCGCCGTGAGGTCGAGCCCGGCATCCGCCGTCAGCAGGACTGCGTCGAGCAGCTCCTGGATGTTCGTGCCCGCGCGGGCCGAGACATCCACGAACAGCACGTCGCCGCCGTACTCCTCGGCGACCAGACCGTACTCGGTGAGCTGCTGGCGCACCTTGGCCGGGTTGGCGTCGGGCTTGTCGATCTTGTTCACCGCGACCACGATCGGGACGCCGGCGGCCTGGGCGTGGTTGAGCGCCTCGACCGTCTGCGGCATGATGCCGTCGTCGGCCGCGACCACGAGGATCGCGAGGTCGGTCACCTGCGCACCACGAGCACGCATGGCGGTGAACGCCTCGTGACCCGGGGTGTCGATGAAGGTGATCGCGCGCTCGACGCCGTCGTGCTCGGTCCAGACCTGGTACGCACCGATGTGCTGCGTGATGCCGCCGGCCTCGCCCGCGACCACGTTGGTCTGGCGGATGGCGTCCAGCAGTCGGGTCTTACCGTGGTCGACGTGGCCCATGACGGTGACGACCGGGGGACGGATCTCGAGGTCTTCCTCGTTCTCCGCCTCGAGCTCGGCGTCGAGGTCGAGACCGAAGCCCTCGAGGAGCTCCTTGTCCTCGTCCTCGGGCGAGACCATCTGGATCTTGTAGCCAAGCTCGGCGCCGAGCACCTCGAACGTCGCCTCGTCCAGGGACTCGGTGGCCGTGGCCATCTCGCCCAGGTTGAAGAGGATCGTCACGAGCGTGCCGGGCTGCACGGTGTAGCCCGTGATGGCCTCGATCTTGTCGGCGAAGTCGGCGATCGACGCGCCGCGGCGCATGCGGATGATCTCGCCGTTGCCGCGCGAGACGTTGACGCCGCCGACGACCGGCGCCGACCGCATCTCGAATTCCTGCCGCTTTGCACGACGCGACTTGCGCTGCTTCGATTTGCCGCCGCCCTTGCCGAAGGCACCTGCGGTGCCACCGCCGGGACCGCGACCACGACCGCCGCCGCCACCGGGGCGACCGGCGAAGCCGCCAGCGGGGGGTCCGCCGGCTGCGCCGCCGGGACGCTGGAAGCCGCCACCGGCACCGCCGGGACGACCGGGGCCGCCGGGACGCTGCTGGAACGGGGCGCCGGGACGACCGCCGCCACCGGGGCGACCTGCGCCACCGGGACGCGGAGCGCCGGGGCGAGGGGCGCCGGGGCGCGGAGCCTGCGGACGCGGGATGTTGCCGGGGCTCGGGCGCTGGCCCATGCCCTGCGCGGACGCGAAGGGGTTGTTCCCCGGGCGCGGGCCGGCGGGACGCTGGCCCATGCCCTGCGCGGACGCGAAGGGGTTGTTGCCCGGGCGCGGGGCGCCGCCGCCGGTGCTGCCACCGGGGCGCGGAGCGCCGGGAGTCGGGGCGCCGGGCGTGGCGCCTGCATCGGACGCGGGGGCCTCAGCCGGGGCCGCGGGAGCCTCTGCTGCGGCCGGAGCGGCAACCTCGGCCGGAGCCGCGGGGGCTGCCGGAGCCGGGGCGGGGGCAGGGGCCGGAGCCGGCGCGGGGGCCGGTCCCGGAGCCTTGGCCGCGGGGGCGGCGGGGGCCGCCGGAGCGGGCGCTGCCGGGGCAGGCGCCGAGGGTCGAGCGGGGCCGGGTCGGCCGGCGGGGCGCGCCGGAGCGGCCGCCTTCGCATCGCCGGCGGGCTTCGCGGATCCGTCTGCCTCGAGGGCAGCACGGAGCTTGCGAGCCACGGGCGGCTCGATGGTGGACGACGGGCTCTTCACGAACTCGCCGAACTCCTTGAGCTTCGCAAGGGCGACCTTGCTGTCGACGCCGAGTTCGGACGCGATCTCGTGCACGCGTGGTTTGGCGTTTGCCACAATTCTCCTGTCTGGGGGTCCACCCAGGCAGGGCAGACCGTTAGTCGCGGACGGGTCTCATTTCGAGCCGTTCACTTTGTTTCCATAGCCATTCAGCCGTTTCTCGATGGTCTGCGTGTCAAGCGGGCCCGACACACGCAATGCCCGCACGAAGGCGCGTCGCCGGATGGCGGCATCCACGCATTCGGACGTCTCATGCACCCACGCGCCTCGTCCCGGCATCACCGCTCGCTCGTCGGGGACGAGCGAGGATTCGATGGAGACCACCCTGAGAAGGGCGGACCGGGGAGCACGCGTGCGGCATCCGACGCACGTTCGTACAGGTTCCATGTTACACCTCGGCGCCTGGGCGCCGTCCGTCAGCCTTCCTCGAGGATGCTGTCGGGCTGGATGTCGATCTTGGCGCCGGTGAGCTTCGCGGCCAGACGGGCGTTCTGGCCCTCCTTGCCGATCGCCAGCGAGAGCTGGTAGTCGGGCACGAGCGCCCGCACCGCCTTGCTCGAGGCATCCAGGATGAAGCTGGAGGTCACCTTCGCGGGCGACAGCGCGTTCGCGACGAACTTTGCCAGCTCGGGGTTGTAGTCGACGATGTCGATCTTCTCGCCGCCGAGCTCTTCGGTGACGGCCCGCACGCGCCGGCCGAGCTCGCCGATGCACGCGCCCTTGGCGTTGATGGTCGGGTCGTTCGCCTTCACGGCGACCTTGCTGCGGTGACCGGCCTCGCGTGCGAGGGAGACGATCTCGACGAGTCCCGACGCGATCTCGGGCACCTCGAGGGCGAACAGCTTGCGGACGAGCCCGGGGTGGGTGCGCGACACGGTGATCTGCGGGCCCTTGGTACCTCGCGACACCGACGTGACGTACACGCGGAGACGCGAGCCGTGGGTGTACTCCTCACCGGCGACCTGCTCCTCGGGAGGCAGGATCGCCTCGACCGAGCCGAGGTCGACGTGGACCATGCGCGGGTTCGGACCCTGTTGCACGACGCCGGCGACGATGTCGCCCTCCTTGCCGCGGAACTCGCCGAGCACGGCGTCGTCCGCGATGTCGCGGAGGCGCTGGCTGATGACCTGCTTGGCGGCGAAGGCTGCGATGCGGCCGAAGTCCTCGGGCGTGCTCTCCTCTTCGCCGATGACCACGTCCTCCTCATCCAGGAGGGGGACGAAGACGGCGACGTGACCGGTCTTGCGGTCGAGCACCGCGCGTGCGCCCTCGGGGAGTTCGCCGGTGGGCGAGGTGTGCTTGGCATAGGCCGTCAGGATCGCCTGCTCGATGATCCTCACGAGCTCTTCGAAGGGGATCTCCTTCTCACGCTCGACGGTCCGCAGCAATCCGAGATCGATGTCCACTCTGGCCTCCATATTCAGCTCTCACCGACGCACCTGCCGCCGGAACCCTCTTACGTTACCGGATGCCGCACCCGGCATTGCTGGGAGGACCCCGACCGCGAGCGCGTGCATATCGCGCGCCCATCGCGCAACCCCGCCTTTCCGGTGAGAGGCCCGTTCTAGGCTGGACGCCATGTCGGCCCCCCGTGCGAAGTCTGCCGCCCGCGAGGCCGAGGCCAGCACCGCTTTCGAGACGCTCGCGCGCGCCGGCTACGTCGCGAACGGGCTCGTCCACATCCTGGTGGGCGTCATCGTGCTGATCGTCGCGTTCGGGGGCAGCGGCGAGAGCGATCAGGCCGGCGCCCTCAAGGCCGTCGCCGGTGCACCGCTCGGCTTCGTCCTGCTGTGGCTGATCGCCGTGGCCCTGTGGGCTCTCGGACTCTGGCACGTCGCGGAGGGCATCCTCGCGCGCGATCGGACGGGGGACGTGAAGGGCGCCGCGAAGAAGTGGGGCCGGCGAACGGCCGAATGGGGGCAGGCCGCGATCTTCCTCGCGCTGGGCCTCGTCGCGGCGGCGGTCGCCCTGGGCGCGCGACCGGATGCGGAAGATGCGGCGGAGGCCGCGAGCGGGGGCCTGCTCCAGGTGGTGGGCGGTTCGATCCTGCTCGCGCTGATCGGCCTGGGGATCGGCATCGGCGGGATCTCCTTCATCGTCATGGGGTTCCGACGCAGCTTCCACGCCCGCATGGACATCCCCGAAGGCCCGGCCGGCCGCGGCCTTTCTGTGATGGGGGTCGTCGGGTTCATCGCGAAGGGCATCGCCCTCGTGATCATCGGCGTCCTCCTCCTCGTCTCCGCGATCGCGACGGATGCCCAGGCCGCCGGGGGCATCGACGGTGCCGTGAACGCCATGCTCCGGGTCGCGCTCGGGCCCCTCCTGGCCGCCGTCGTCGGCGCGGGGTTCATCGCGTACGGCGTGTTCACCGTGGCCCGCGCGCGCTACGCGCGGATGTGAGGGCGCGGGCGGCGACATCCGCGCTGTCAATCCCCTGTCGCACGCGCGCCCCGCGGAGGAGCGTCGAGGCATGACAGAGCCACAGAAGCAGGAGACCGAGCTCACGGGGCCCGAGGCGATCGCGCGCGTGAAGGAGCTCGTGGAGGACATCGACTTCACGATGCTCACCACGAAGGACCCCGCAGGCAACCTCGTGAGCCGCCCCATGAGCACCCGCCAGATGGACGACGCCGGCGATATCTGGTTCTTCACCCTCGACCAGACCAAGAAGGTCGCCGAGGCCGAGGCCGACCCGGAGCACGACGTCGGCCTGGCCTACATCGACCCCAAGGGCCACCGCTACGTGTCGGTCGCCGGACGTGCGACGGTCGTGCACGACCACGGCAAGATGAAAGAGCTCTACTCGTCCGATCTCGAGATCTGGTTCGAGGACGGTCTCGACACCCCGGGCATCGCGCTGCTGCGGGTCACCCCCGTCGAGTGCGAGTTCTGGGAGCCCCGCCACAGCAAGGTCGTCATGGCGGCCGGCATGCTCAAGGCGCTCGTCACCAAGGACACCCCGGACGACAACATGCGCCACGGGCGCGTCACCTGCTGACGCGCGGCATTCAGGTCCGGTAGACCTGGACCACCGAGGGTCGCGGGGCGTTCGGCACGTCGCCTGTCGCGGACGAGCCGAAGTCGGGGAACAGCGACGTGGGCGCCGCAACCGTGCCGCCCTCGCCGGGATGCTGCACCGCGACGAACACGAGGCCCTCCCGGTCGTGGATGACCGGGCCGCAGGTCTCGGCTTCGCGCGCGACGGACAGGAATTGCTGCACGTGGCCGCGCTCCGGACCGGTCAGCGGCACGAGGAAGAGCCCGTCGTTGTAGCCGATCGTGCTCGGCGCGCCGTCGGTCGAGATCCAGAGGTTGCCCTCGGAGTCGAATGCGACGTTGTCGGGGCAGGAGATGGGCGACACGAGGTCCTTCGGGAAGCCCGCGAAGTACGAGTTCGCGAACACCGCGGGGTCGCCGCACAGCAGCAGGATGCTCCAGCCGAAGGACGTGCCGGACTGCCCCGCCGTCTCGGTCATCTCGATGACGTGGCCGTAGCGGTTGCCGGTGATGGGGTTCGCCTCGTCGATCGCGGCCGCGGAGCGCGCCGAGTTGTTGGTCAGCGCGAGGTAGACCTTGCCCGTCTTCGGGTTCGGCTCGACGTCCTCGGGGCGATCCATCTTGGTGGCGCCGACGGCATCCGCCGCGAGCCGGGTGTAGACCAGCACCTGCTCGGTGGTGAAGCCCGGGACGACGCTCTTCCCCTTCTTCGTGAGCGGGATCCAGGTGCCGGTGCCGTCGAACAGCGCATCGGCCGGGAGCGCCCCGGTGCCGAGGATCTCGCTCACCGGCGAGTTCCCGGAGAACTTGGCGACGAACAGGTCGCCCTCGGACAGCAGCGTCAGGTTCTTCTTCCGCGACCCGGAGATCTTGTTCTTCGACACGAACTTGTACAGGTAGTCGTTGCGCTCGTCGTCGCCCATGTACGCGACCACCCGGCCGTCCTCGGCCACGATGACGTTCGCGCCCTCGTGCTTGAAGCGTCCCATCGCGGTGTGCTTGCGCGGCGTCGAGGTGGGATCCTGCGGGTCGATCTCGACGATGTACCCGAAGCGGTTCGGCTCGTTGACGAAGCCCGGGTCGTGGGCGTTGAAGCGCGGGTCGTACGTCTCCCAGCCGGTCGAGGTCGAAGTGGACGGCGTGGACTGGTACCGCTTCTGCTCGGGGGTGTCGGCGGCCCAGGCGAAGTAGCCGTTGAAGTTCTCCTCACCGGAGAGGATCGTGCCCCACGGCGTCGTGCCTCCCGCGCAGTTGCCGAGCGTGCCGTGGACCCACCGGCCCTCGGGGTCGGCGGCGGTCTTCACCAGGTCGCTCCCGGCGGCGGGACCGGTGAGCTCGAACACGGTCTCCACCGTGAGACGGCGGTTGCGACGGCCGCCGACGACGTAGGCCCACGGGGCTCCCGTGCGCTGGCGCGTGATGTCGACGACCGACATGCCCTGCGCGGCCTTGTAGATGTCACCGCGGCGGCGGAGCTCCGCAGGGTCCGAGGTCGGCGCGAACATGATGTTCGGGTTGACGTACTCGTGGTTGGTGACCAGCACGCCGGTCTTTCCGCTCGGGTCGGCGAGGATGTCGAGGTAGTCGCAGTTGTAGCCGAACTGGAGCGCCTGGGCCTCGGGCGTCTGGGCGCCCATGGCGAAGACCGGAGCGTCGCGGAAGAGCGGGTCGCCCCAGCGGATGATCGGCTCCCACGTGTAGCCCGCGGGCACGGTGAAGGCATCGACACTCGCGGGCACCGGCGCGATCGGCTCGAACGGGAGCCCCGCGCGGCCGGGGCGGCCGAAGGCGGCCCCCGCTCCTGCCGTCCCGGATGCCGCGGCCCCGGACACCGGCGCCGCTCCGCCCGCCCCGCTCAGCGCGATGGCAACCGCTCCGGCGGCGCCGAGGCCGAGCAGCGCCCGGCGCGACAGCGCGCCGTGAGCGATCTGCTGGAAGGTCTGGTTGGCCGAGGTGTTGCACTCGGGATCGGTGCAGGCGTTCGCGCACTTGAACTGGCAGGTCACCGCCAGGCGTTTGCCTCGAGCGTGCTCCGCGATGGGAAGCGACCGACGGTGGTTCTCGATGATGCTCACGATGTGCCCTCCTGGCGATGCGACTGCGCCAGCATCGTGGGAGGGCACGACCGCGCGGCGACGCGCGGGTGAACGGCAGGCGACGCGCGGATGAGAACGCCCTCATCCGCGGCGCCGGGCTGAGCCGCCGCCGGGGTCGGCGAGCGGGCTCAGGCCCGCAGTCGCGCGACCGCGTCCGCCACGGCGACGACCTCACGGTCGCCCGTGCGGCGGTCCCACAGCTCGACCTCGCCGGTGGCGGCGCCTCGGCCGACGATCACGATCTTCGGCACGCCGACGATCTCGGCGTCGCCGAACTTGACGCCGGGCGAGACCTTGGGGCGGTCGTCGTAGAGCACGTCGAAGCCGGCGGACTCGAGGTCGGTCGACAGCTGCTCGGCGACCTCGAACGCGACGGCATCCCTGCCCGCGGCGACGACGTGCACGTCGAACGGTGCGACGGATGCGGGCCAGACGAGGCCCTTGGCGTCGCTGTTCAGCTCGGCGATGTTGGCGAGGATGCGCGTCACGCCGATGCCGTACGAGCCCATCGTGACGGTGACGAGCTTGCCGTTCTCGTCGAGGACCTTCAGCCCCAGCGTCTCGGCGAAGAAGCGGCCGAGCTGGAAGACATGGCCGATCTCCATGCCGCGGGCGAGCTCGACGGGGCCAGAGCCGTCCGGAGCGGGATCGCCCGCCCGGACACTGGCGGCCTCGACATAGCCGTCGCCGAAGAAGTCGCGGCCCGCCACGAGCGAGTGCACGTGCTTCTGATCGATGTTCGCGCCGGTGATCCACGCGGTGCCGTCGACGACCCGCGGGTCGAGGAGGAAGCGGATGCCGGTCGCCGACTCCTCGCCGAGCACGGCGCCGGTCGGCGACCACGGGCCGATGTAGCCCTTCACGAGCAGCGGGTGACGCTCGAAGTCCTCCGGCGTCGCGGCCTCGACCGCGGCGGGGGCGAACGCCACCTCCACGCGCTTGTCGTCGATGTCGCGGTCCCCCGGCACACCGACGACCACGAGCTCGCGCGTGCCGTCGAGGTGGGTGAGGGCGAGCACGACGTTCTTGAGCGTGTGAGCGGCCGTCCAGGCGGCGGCGCCGTCGGTGGCCGGACCCGCGATGCCCGACGCCGGCGCGTCGAGATGCGCGTTCGCGTGGTCGACGAGCGTCTGGATCGTCGGGGTGTCGGGTGAGTCGAACACCACCGGCTCGGGCAGGCCGTCGATCTCGATCGCCTCGGGCGGCACGGTCACGAACGCCTCGACGTTGGCGGCGTACCCGCCGGCGGAGCGGACGAAGGTGTCCTCGCCGATCGCCGTCGGGTGCAGGAACTCCTCGCTGCGTGCGCCGCCCATGAGCCCGTTGTCGGCCGCCACGATGACGTACTCGAGGCCCAGACGATCGAAGATGCGCTCGTACGCGTCGCGCTGACGCTGGTACGAGGCATCCAGCCCCTCGTCGGTGTAGTCGAAGGAGTACGCGTCCTTCATCGTGAACTCGCGGCCCCGCAGGAGTCCGGCGCGGGGGCGTGCCTCATCGCGGTACTTGTCCTGGATCTGGTAGATCGCCAGCGGCAGATCCTTGTACGACGAGTACAGGTCCTTCACGAGGAGCGTGAACAGCTCCTCGTGGGTGGGGGCGAGCAGGTAGTCGGCGTCCTTGCGGTCCTTGAGCCGGAAGATGCCGTTGCCGTAGGTCTCCCACCGGCCGGACTGCTCGTAGGGATCGCGGGGCACCAGCGCCGGGAAGTGCACCTCGTACGCGCCCGCGTTCGTCATCTCGTCGCGGATGATCGCCTCGATCTTCGCCTTCACCTTCAGGCCCAGCGGCAGCCAGGCGAAGATGCCCGGCGCCTGGCGCCGGATGTAGCCGGCGCGCACCAGCCATCGATGCGACGCGACCTCGGCATCAGCCGGGTCTTCGCGGAGCGTGCGGAGGAAGAAGTGCGACAGACGGGTGACCACGAGGATCAAGTCTAGGGCGGGCGGAAGCCGCGGCCCCGCGCGGCATCCGCTCACATCTGCGCGAGCACCACCTCGGCGAGGGGAATGAGATCCTCCTCGGGGAACATCCCGTCGCCGTAGATGGCGAGCACGTTGACGCCGTCGTTCACGAGCAGCACTCCCCACGAACCCTCATAGCGGTCGTTCCCGGGGACGATGACGGCAGACACCGCCCCGTCGACGGTGACCGGCACCGCCTCCGGTCGAGCGAGCGCCGTGTCGAAGTCGATCGCTCCTCCCGCGAAGAAGCTGAGTTGGGGCTCCACCCCGCCGGGAGTCCCGTCCGCCCACGTGAAGTGGAAGAAGCACGTGGCCTGCACGCCGGCGATCCACGGAATGTCATACGGGTTGACGCCGACGTCGGCGTCCGTCGCCCTCGTGTGCTCGACGCGTGTGAACCCCAGGATCGCAGGATCGATGCGCTCCTCGAGGGCGGCGCAGTCGGGCATG
This sequence comes from Microbacterium sp. CFBP9034, assembly GCF_034045255.1. Lineage (NCBI taxonomy): Bacteria > Bacillati > Actinomycetota > Actinomycetes > Micrococcales > Microbacteriaceae > Microbacterium > Microbacterium sp. CFBP9034. Next base: position 1,484,331 of record NZ_JAXCWC010000001.1, on the reverse strand, counting down.
GTCCACCACTGCGCAGATCGCGTCGCCGCCACCGGAGCGGGGTAGTCCTGCACGCGGGCCGCCACCTGTGCGTACAGCGCATCGATCGCTGCTGGTGTTCCGGTGCCGGACGCGCCCGTGGTGCGGACCACCAGCCATGTCCCGTCGACCTCGCCGGATGCCGCGCACTCCACCTTGCCCGCGTCCCACTCGACGGGCCGGCAGCCCGGAACGACGGCGTCCTTCACTGCCGACGTCACGACGTCCGCCGGGTAGGCGAAGACGCTCGCCTGCGCGCCCAGATACTCCTCGGACGACACCCACAGGCAGTCGATCCCGCCGAGAGCCGACTCTGCACCGGTCTGCCATCGATAGTCCGACAGCATCATCGGCATGCCGGCGACCGCGGCGATCTCCGCCTCGGTGGTCGCGTTCTCGCACTCGCCGCCGAAGGGGACGATCCCTTCCGCGGGCACGACCGGTGGTGCCGGCTCCGTCGCGGTCGGCCTCGGCGTCGGCGTCGCTGTCGGCGTCGCTGACGGGACAGGTGTGGGCGTCTCGGCGGTCTCGGTCGGTGTGGCGACAGGTGGCGCGGCCTCGTCGCCCAGCAGCGCCGCCGTCGTGATGGCTCCGCCCGTGATGCCGCCGACGAGCACCAGCGCGACGGCCCCGGCGATGACCTGCGCCCGCCGTGCGCCGGCGGGTCGGATCCGCTGAGACCCGGCGAGGACGACATCGCGCATCTCGCTGTGCTCCCTCTCGGAGAGCGGGTCGACGTTCAGGTCCATGATGCCTCCATCGTCGTCATCTCTTCGCGGAGCTTCGCCTTCGCTCGCGCCAGCCGGGACTTCACGGTGCCGATCGGGATGCCGAGGGTCTCGGCTGCGGCGCGCTCCGGGTAGCCCTCGAGCACCGTGAGCACGATCACGCTCTGCTCGCGGGCGGGCAGTCTCCTCAGCGCGGCGAGGACTCCCGTCTCATCGCCGGCGACGGTCTCGCGGCCTCCTGCCGCCGCCGGCGTGCGTGCGATGAGCGCGCGATAGCGCCGACCGGACCGCTCGAGGTTCCTGGCGGCGTTCGAGACGGTGTTGAGCAGCCAGGGCAAGGGCGAGCCGTCGACCAGCCGCACCGAGGCGCGCTTGCGCCACAGCTCGAAGAACGCGATCGTCACGGCGTCCTTCGCGTCCTCGCGCGCCGTGAGCAGGCGGCACGCATGACGGAACAGGCGCGCCTCATGACGATCGAAGAGGGCGCCGAGCGCGGCCTCGTCGCCCGCTCGCACCCGCTCCCACAGTTCGCCATCACGTTCGCTCATACCCTGTAGTGTCCGCGAACGGCCGAAAGGTTCCCACCCGCAGGCATAGATGTGAGCGGCTTCGGCCGTTCAGGCCGTTCAGGCCGTCCGGCGCCGGCCGGCGTGCAGCATCGTGCGCACGACCAGGCCGGCCACGAGAGCCCAGAACGCGGCGCTCACCCCGAGGATCGCCACACCCGAGGCGGCGACGAGGAACGTGACCACGGCCGGCATCCGCTCCCCCGGATCGTCGATCGCCTGCTGGACGGCGTTGCCGAACGCGCCGAACAGCGCGAGCCCCGCGACGGCGGGAATCACCGCCTCGGGAGCGAGCAGGACGAGGGCCGCGAAGGCGGCGGACGCGGCGCCCAGGACGAGGCTCGCCGCACCCGTGGACACTCCGGCCACCCAGCGTCGCTTCGGATCGGCGTCGGCGTCAGGCCCCGCGGCGAGCGCGGCGCTGATCGCGGCGAGATTGACCGCGTGTCCCCCGGCGGGGGCGCCGATGATCGTGCCGATGCCGGTGGCGAGCATCGCGGGGCGCCACGGCACCTCGTAACCGAAGCTGCGCATGATCGCGACGCCCGGCACGTTCTGAGAGGCCATCGTCACGATGTAGAGCGGCACCGCGAGACTCACCAGCGCACCGAGCGTGAGGGTGGGCATCGTCAGCTCCACCCGGGGCACCAGCAGAGCGGGATCGACGGATGCCCCTTCCTGCGCGAGCGAGACGCCCACCACAACCGCCGCCGCGACGAAGGCGAGGGGAACCGCCCAGCGGGGTGCGAGCCGGACGAAGACGAGCCACGTCAGCACGACCGGAATGACTCCCCACGGATTAGCGACGATGCCCGTGACCGGCGCGAGGCACAGCGGCAGCAGAACCCCGGCGAGCATCGCCTGCGCGATGGACGGCGGGATGCGGGCGATCAGGCGTCCGAGGTGCGGCCACAATCCGGTCAGCACGATCAGCCCGCCGACCACGAGGAACGCCCCGACGGCCGCGGGCCAGCCTCCCTCGACGGCTCCCGTGGCGGCGAGCAGCGCGGCACCGGGGGTCGACCAGGCGACGGTGATCGGCATCCGGTATCTCCAGGCGAGGATGAGCGAGCCGAGGCCCATCATCACGCACACGGTGAGCAGCCCGCTGGCCGCCTGCGCCGGCGTCGCGCCGACCGCGCGCAGACCCGTCAGCACGATCACGAAGGCGCTCGTGAAGCCGACCAGAGCGGTGACGATGCCTGCCGTGACGGGTCGGGAGAGCGGGTCCGGCTCGGGAGTGGTCACGCGCATCACGCTAACGGATGCCTCGACGGGCGCCCCGCCGGACCGGACCACCCGTCTGCCCGAATCAGGCGATCTGCCGGGATCAGGACGATCCGGGGGAAATCCTCCTGATACCGGCAGATCGCCTGACTCCGGCAGGCCTCGAACCGAGCCGCCCCCCGAACCGAGCCGGCCACGCCGCCTACGCTGGAGCGGTGACGACGATCCTCCTCACCGGGTTCGAGCCCTTCGGCGGCGACGCGGTCAATCCCTCCGGCGAGGCGGTGCGCCGGGTGGACGCCGGCTGGGACGGCCCGGAGACGCTCGTGACCGCGATCCTGCCCGTGACCTTCGACGGTGCCCGCGCCGAGCTCGGCCGCCTCATCGACGTGCACCGGCCCGAGCTGGTGATCGCGACCGGCCTGGCGGGAAACCGCGCGGCGATCTCGGTCGAGCGCGTCGCCGTGAACCTGCTCGACGCCCGCATCCCCGACAACGCGGGGGCGCAGCCTGTCGACGAGCCGAGCGTCGGCGACGGACCGGCCGCGTACTTCGCGTCGCTCCCGGTGAAGGCGATCGCCCGCGACATCGCGGCGGCCGGGATTCCGTCGGAGGTCTCCCACTGGGCCGGCACGTTCGTGTGCAATCACGCGTTCTACACGGCGCTGCACGCGACGTCGCGGAGCCGCGGCATCCGGGCGGGCTTCCTCCACGTCCCGTGGTCTGCCGAGCATGCGCCGTCAGCGGATGCCGCGACCCTGCCCCTCGCCGACATCGCCGAGGCCATCGGGATCGCCGTGCGCACGAGCCTGCGGACGACGACGGATGCCGCGATCAGCGCGGGCGCCATCTCCTGAGCCTCCGGCGCCGGCCGGCGCGGAGCCCCCCGGCGCCGAGCGGCGGTCAGGTCGTGACGACCTGCGCGGTGCCGAGCGGGGCGCCCGGACCCATCTCCTCGGCGAGGCGGTTCGCCTCTTCGATGAGCGTGGCGACGATCTCGGACTCGGGCACGGTCTTGATGACCTGTCCCTTCACGAAGATCTGGCCCTTGCCGTTGCCGGACGCGACGCCGAGGTCCGCCTCGCGCGCTTCGCCCGGCCCGTTGACGACGCAGCCCATGACGGCCACGCGCAGCGGCACGGTCATGTCCTTCAGCCCCTCGGTGACGTTGTCGGCGAGCGTGTAGACGTCGACCTGGGCGCGACCGCACGACGGGCACGAGACGATCTCGAGCTTGCGCTCGCGCAGGTTGAGCGACTGGAGGATCTGGTGGCCGACCTTGACCTCTTCGGCCGGGGGCGCGGAGAGCGAGACGCGGATCGTGTCGCCGATGCCCTCCGATAGCAGGATGCCGAAGGCCGTGGCGCTCTTGATGGTGCCTTGGAATGCCGGGCCGGCCTCGGTCACTCCGAGGTGCAGCGGCCAGTCGCCGCGTTCGGCGAGCTGGCGGTAGGCCTTGACCATGATGATCGGGTCGTTGTGCTTGACCGAGATCTTGAAGTCGTGGAAGTCGTGCTCCTCGAAGAGGGAGGCCTCCCACACCGCACTCTCCACGAGCGCCTCGGGAGTGGCTTTGCCGTACTTCTGCAGCAGGCGCTTGTCGAGCGATCCGGCGTTGACGCCGATGCGCAGCGAGATCCCGGCGGCCTTGGCGGCTGCGGCGATCTCGCCGACGTTGCCGTCGAACTCCCGGATGTTGCCGGGGTTCACCCGCACCGCTGCGCAACCGGCGTCGATCGCCTGGTAGATGTAGCGCGGCTGGAAGTGGATGTCGGCGATGACGGGGATCTGGCTCTTCTTGGCGATGATGTGCAGCACGTCGGCGTCATCCTGCGACGGAACGGCCACGCGCACGATCTCGCATCCGGATGCCGTGAGCTCGGCGATCTGCTGCAGAGTCGCGTTGATGTTGGTGGTGGGCGTCGTGCACATCGACTGGACGCTCACGGGGGCGTTCCCGCCGACGAGGACCTTGCCCACCTTGATCTGCCGGGTCTTGCGACGAGGGGCGAGGACTTCGGGGACCTTGGGCATCCCGAGATTCACTGCTGGCACGCCTTCAGCCTACGCGGCACCCGGAGGGCGGGGCTGGCCGTCGGCTGAACGGATCGCCCGGTCCGGTGTACTTTGTCGCCCATGACTCTCAGCCTGAGCCATCGACTCACGCGCATGACCGGCCGCGACCCGAAGGAGCGGCACCGCGCCTCGACGCCTCTTGAGCTGCTGTTCGACCTCACGTTCGTCGTGGCGTTCAGCCAGGTCGGCAGCCAGACGGCGCACCTGCTGGATCTCGGCCAGGTCGGCAGCGCGCTCATCGCGTTCGCCTTCACCACGTTCGCGGTGTCGTGGGCGTGGATCAACTACACCTGGCTCGCGTCGGCGTACGACACCGACGACATCTTCTTCCGCGTCGCCACGCTGATCGAGATGATCGGCGTGCTGATCCTGGCGCTCGGCGTGCCGCCCTTCTTCCACTCGATCGAGGAGGGCCACCATGTCGACAACGGCGTGATGGTCGCGGGGTACGTCGTGATGCGCGTCGCCGCCGTCGCGCTCTGGCTGCGCGCCGCGCGCCATGATCCGGCCCGCCGCAAGACCTGTCTCGCGTACGCGGTCAACATCTCCATCGCGCAGGTGGGGTGGATCGCGCTGATCTTCCTGAACCTGTCCCTGCCGGTCACCTTCTTCTTCACCACGCTGCTGACCCTCTTCGAGCTCGCCGGCCCGATCTTCGCCGAGCGGCGATTCACCCCCACGCCGTGGCATCCGCATCACGTGGCCGAGCGCTACGGCCTGCTCGTCATCATCACCCTGGGCGAAGTCATCCTCGGCACGATCCTCGCGATCTCGGCGGTGCTCGAGGTGGAGGGCTGGAGCGTCCAGGCCGCTCTCGTCGCCTTCGGCGGCACCACGCTCGCCTTCGCGCTGTGGTGGGTCTACTTCATCCTGCCGTCGGGGCCTGTGCTCGCCCGGCACCCCCGTCGCGGCTTCGTGTGGGGCTACGGGCACATGGTCATCTTCGGCTCGCTCGTCGGGGTGGGCGCAGGGCTCCACGTCGCGGCGAACGTGATCGCGCATCCGGACGGGCACGTCGGCGCGGAGTTCGCGCTGCTGACGGTCGCAGTGCCGGTGCTGGTGTTCGAGGTCGCCCTCTTCACGATCTACTCGCTCCTCGTGCGGGAGTTCGACCCGTTCCACCTCTGGCTGTTCCTCGGCGCGGTCGCGATGCTCGCGCTGAGCGTGCTGGCCGTCATGCTGGGCGCGACCATCGGCGTGGCGCTGCTCATCCTCGCGTGCTCGCCCATCGTCATCGTGGTCGGCTACGAAGCGGTGGGGCATCGTCATCAGGCCGCGGTGCTGGAGCGCGACGCGGCGTGAGCCGACACGCGTCGGATGCCGCGAACGGGCGTGTGGTAGGTTCGGCCCCATGTCCGCGCGTCTCACCTGGTGGCTCACCGCATAGGCGGTGGGTTCGCGCGACCCCAGACCGCCCTCGAGGGCGGTCTTTTTTCGTAAAGGCGACCGCCCCCACGACGAAAGATCCCTCATGACCGGGCACGTCCCCTCCCTTCGTGAACTGGCCGCGCGCGGCATCCCGTTCGCCCTCATCGCGCGTGACGGCGCGACCGTCGAGGTGCTGACCGGCGACGTCGTCGACGTCGGCCTGCTGGCAGACATCCCCCTCACGGATGCCGCGGGCACACCCCGCGAGGTGCTCGCACTGGTGCCCTTCCGGCAGGTGACCGAGCGCGGCTTCGTCTGCCACGACGACGGAGCGCCACTGCGCTGCCTCGTGGTGGGCGAGCGGGCGCTCATCCCCCGCGACGACGCCCTCGCCCAGCTGCCGGCTGAGCCGGTGCCGCTCTCGGATGCCGGGTTCGACATCCCCGACGAGGCATACGCCGACATCGTCCGCCGGGTGATCGCCGACGAGATCGGCCGCGGCGAGGGCGCCAACTTCGTCATCCGGCGCGATTTCACCGCCGGAGTGGACGTCGACCCGGCGATTGCTGCGCTGACCTGGTTCCGGGCGCTCCTCGAGTACGAGCGCGGGGCGTACTGGACGTTCGCGATCGTGACACCGGGCCACATCGCCGTGGGCGCGAGTCCCGAAGCGCACGTCAGCGCACAGGACGGCGTCGTCACCATGAACCCCATCTCCGGCACCTTCCGCCACCCTGCGGGCGGCGCCACCGCCGAGACGCTCACCGAGTTCCTCGAGTCGACCAAGGAGACCGAGGAGCTCTTCATGGTCGTCGACGAGGAGCTCAAGATGATGAGCGCCGTCTGCTCCGACGGTGGCCGGATCACCGGGCCGCACCTCAAGGAGATGTCCCGGCTGACCCACACCGAGTACGTGCTGCGCGGTCGCAGCCGCCTGGATCCGCGCGACATCCTGCGCGAGACGATGTTCGCCCCGACCGTGACGGGCTCCCCCATGCAGAACGCCTGCACGGTCATCGCGCGCCACGAGACGACGCCCCGCGGGTACTACTCCGGTGTCGCCGCACTCTTCACCCCCCGCGCCGACCCCGCCGCCGGCGACCCCAGCCATGACCTCGACGCGCCGATCCTGATCCGCACCGCGTACCTCCAGGACGGCCGGCTGCGCGTTCCGGTCGGTGCCACGCTGGTACGCCACTCCGATCCCTACGGCGAGGTCGGCGAGACCCACGGCAAGGCGGCGGGCGTGCTCGGCGCGATCGGCGCGATCGCCCTCGACGCGCCGGCGGTGCTGCCGCCGCCCGTCGTCGACGAGGATGCCGTCGTGGACGAGGACGCCCCGGCCGCCGAGCCCCGGCGGCTCGCCGAGGACCCCGCCATCGCCGCGCTGCTCGGCTCGCGCAACGCCCGGCTCGCGTCGTTCTGGCTGAACCCGCAGGGCCCGGACGGGGCAGGACCCTTCGCCGGCCGCAGCGCGCTGGTGGTCGACGCCGAGGACCGCTTCACCACCATGCTCGCGCACCAGTTGCGCCACCTCGGGCTCGACGTCGAGATCGCGCCGTGGAACGAGGTGACCGACGACCGGATCGATGCGGCCGAGCTGGTCGTCTCCGGTCCCGGACCCGGTGACCCCCGCGACCCCTCGAGCCCGCGCATGCGGCGCATGCAGGAGGTCGTCGCGCGACGCCGGTCTGCGGGCCGGCCGCTGCTCGCGGTCTGCCTGAGCCACCAGATCCTCGCGGACTCCCTCGGGATCGAGCTGGCCCCGCTCGCCGCCCCGCACCAGGGACTGCAGAAGACGGTGGACCTGTTCGGGATGCCGGCATCCATCGGCTTCTACAACACCTTCACCGCGCGCGTCCCAGCGGGTACCGCACGGGTCGGCGACACCGAGGTCGCGGCGGATGCCGAAGGCGCCGTGTACGGGCTCCGCGGCCCGGGCTATGCCTCGGTGCAGGGCCATCTGGAGTCGATCCTGTCGCGCGACGGCATGACCACGCTGGAGCGCCTCGTCTCCCACGCCCTGACGCCGACCGGCGCCTGAGCCGGGCGCTCAGCGCTCGACGCGAGCGGCGATGAGCCTCCGCTCGGCCTCGTTCGCGGTCAGCTCGAGCGCGCGCAGGTCGGCGGCGAGCGCGTCGTCGTCGCGGCCGAGATCGCGCAGCACCGAGGCGCGCACGGCGTGCCAGAGGTGCGACCGCGCCAGCGCGTCCTCGAGCGCGTCGACCTCGGCGAGCGCGGGCTCCGGGCCTTCGATGCGGGCCAGGGCGACCGCCCGGTTGAGCCGCACCACCGGCGACGCGTCGTACGCCAGCAGCATGTCGTACAGCGTGAGCACCTGCAGCCAGTCCGTCGACGCCGCGTCCGCGGCATCCGCGTGGCAGGCCGCGATCGCCGCGTGCAACTGCCACCGGCCCGGACGCCGCAGCCGCGCGGCCCGGTCGAGCGTGGACCGGCCCTCAGCGAGGAACGGGGCATCCCATCGCGTGCGGTCCTGGTCGGCGAGCAGCACGAGCTCGCCGTCCACGGCACGGGCGGACTCGCGCGCACGGTGGAACAGCAGCAGCGCCAGCAGGCCCAGTGCCTCCGGCTCGCGCGGCAGAGCATCCGCGACCACGCGTGCGAGCCACAGCGCGTCGTCGGCGAGGTCGCGATCGGCGGCCGCATCGCGTCCCGCCACGAGGTGCGCCTCGCTGTACATGACCGACACGATCGTCAGCACGATGTCGAGTCGCGGCGCGCGCTCGGCGCCCTCCGGGATGCGCAGGGGGATCCCGGCCGTTCCGATCTTCCGTTTGGCCCGCACGATCCGCTGGCCGACCGCGGTCTCGGCGCTGAAGGTCGCGCGGGCGATCTGCGCCGTGGTGAGACCGCACACCGCCCGCAGGGTGAGCGCGAGCTGGGCGTCGTGCGACAGCGCCGGGTGACAGCATCCGAACAGCAGCGGCAGGCGGTCGTCGAGCTCGGTGCCGGCGGGCGGACCGGGAGGCGCGGCGGCGATCAGCGCGAGCTTGTCGCGATACGTCCGGTCCCGCCGGAGCCGGTCCAGCGCGTCATGGCGGGCCGCCTGCATGAGCCACGCTCCGGGCCTCGGCGGGACGCCGTGCGCGCGCCACTGCACGAGCGCCGCCTCGACGGCCCCCGCGACGGCCTCCTCGGCGACGTCGAGGCTCCCGGTCCAGCGGGCGAGGGCCCCCACCACGCGGCCGGACTCCTCGCGGACGGTGCGGGCGAGCCGCAGATCGGATGCCGCGTCCCCGGCGGGATCGCGCGACGACGCGGCATCCGATGGAATCACTGCTCGAACTGGCTGTAGTCGGTAACCATCGGGCGGACTTCCACCGAGGTGCCCTCGAGCTCGAGCATGGGCCACGACTGCGCGAGCGCGAGCGCGGCGTCGAGGTCGGGCACGTCGATGACGCTGAACCCGCCGATGACCTCCTTGGCCTCCGAGAAGGGCCCGTCGACGACGACAGGTCCGTTCGGGGAGGACTTCACGCTCGTCGCCGTGTCGGCGGGCATCAGCTCGGCGCCGGAGTCCTCGATCGCGGCGTCGTGCTCCTGGTACCACTCGAAGATCCGCCCGTAGATCTCCTGCAGGCGCTCCGGGGGCACCGCGGCGTCGAGCTCGGGGGTCGAGGTGAACATGATGACGTACTTCACGGTGGTCGTCCTTTCGTCATGGGAACCGTTTCACCCCCACAGCGATCGGACAAGGCCGATTTCGACACACGCGCCGAGATTTTCCCTACGGCCCGAAGAGCGACACCGGATTGACGAGGTCGGCGAGGATCAGCACGCCGCCCATGACGATGAGCGCGATGACCACCACGAACGTCACCGGCACGAGCTTGGTGGCATCGACAGGCTTCGGCGGCGGGCGGTGGAACACCTTCGCCCACGTCCGCTTGATGCCGTCCCACAGCGCGACCGCGATGTGCCCGCCGTCGAGCGGCAGCAGCGGGACGAGGTTGAAGACGAACAGCGCGATGTTCAGGGCGGCGAGCAGCTCGAGGAACCCTGCGACACGGTTGAGGACGGGCGCATCGGCAGCCGCCACCTCGCCGGAGAGGCGGCCGGCGCCGACGATGCTGAGCGGGCCGTTGGGGTCGCGCTCCCCGCCGGTGACGAGGGTGACGCCCGTCTCCCACACCTTGACCGGCAGCTGCCAGATGATCCCCGCGACGGCGCCGACGCGCTCGATCGCGACCTGCGGACCGGCCCAGAGTGGCTCGCGCAGATAGGCGACTTCCTGGCGGATGCCGGCGATGCCGACCTCCTCCGTCTGCGGCGTGCCATCGGCATCGAGCACGGGGTCGCCCTGCGCGTCGGTCACCGGCTGCTCGACGGCGACCGGCGTCAGTGTGAGGGTCTCGGTGGCGCCGTCCCGCTCCACGGTCACGGTGATGCTCTCGCCCGGGGAGGCCTGGATGAGCGCGGCCGCCTCGGCGAACGTCGAGATCGCGGTGCCGTCGACGTCGACGATGACGTCGCCGGGCCGGATGCCGGCAGCGGCGGCGGGAGCCGCGGGATCGGATGCCTCGCACGCGGTGCGGTCGGCGTCGGCAGGGATGATGCACTCGCTGACGGTCGACACGGTGGTCGTCGCGCTCTGCACGCCGATGCCCGACAGCAGGATGGCGAACAGCACGATGGCGAACAGCAGGTTCATGACCGGCCCGCCGAGCATGATCACGACGCGCTTCCACACCGGGAGCTTGTAGAAGACGCGGTCGTCGTCCTCGGTGAGGAGGGTCTCGTCGTTCGCGGCACGGGCGTCCTGCACCATGGTCGCGAAGAATCCTCCGCCCGCACGCCCGGATCGCTGGCCGGATGCCACCGCGGCGAGCTCCTTGGGCGAGGGCGGGTACATGCCCGCCATGGAGATGTAGCCGCCGAGCGGGATCGCCTTGATCCCGTACTGCGTCTCGCCGCGCCGGCGGGACCACAGCGTCGGTCCGAAGCCGATCATGTACTGCCCGACGCGCACGCCGAACTTCTTGGCCGGCCACAGGTGGCCCAGTTCGTGCAGCGCGATCGAGACGGCGAGGCCCACCACCATGAGCACGACACCGATGACGAACGCGAGAGCTTCCACACCCACACGGTACCCGCGTCGGGCTTTGAGTTGGCCGTGACCCCGGCCACCGACCCCCTAGGCTCGAGGATCAGGAGGACCCGTGACCCCACGCCACGTCCGCACCCTGCGAGGTGCCGCGGCCGCATGGATCGCCACGGTCGTCGCTGCGACCTCCCATACGCTCGCCGGCGGGGGCGCTCCCGCGCCGTTGCTCGTGGCCGTCCTCGGCATCCTCGCGTCGCCCCTCGCGATCGCGCTCATCGGCCGGCGGCTGTCGGCCTGGCGCGTCGGCGCCACCGTCCTCGCGAGCCAGGTGCTCTTCCACCTCTCGTTCGCGGTGACCGCCGGCGTGGATCCGGCCGCCGCGGTCGGGCACGTCCACCACCCCTCGCTCCCCGGCGCCACGGCCGTCTCCGGGGGCCTTCTCCCCGACGGGCCGATGCTCGTCGGCCACGTCGTCGCGGCGGCGGCGACCGTGCTCGCCCTGTACTTCGGCGAGCGGATGCTGCGTGCCCTGGGCCGGGGCATCCGCTCGCTCTTCCATCGGGTCGGCGGCATCGCCCTGGCTCCCGCCGTCCTGCTGCGCGCCCGAGCCGACACGCTGCTCGCGCTCGTGCCGCGCGGCGTCGTTCTCTCGGACGCGTCACGCCGCGGACCTCCTTCTCTCGTCCACGCGATCTCCTGATCGCGGCAACCCGCCGGCACGCGTCCTCCTGACGCGAGCCGCTGACATCTGCACCCGCGACGCGACCGGGCTCGGCCCTCGCGCGCACCCTGACGAAAGAACCCTGATGAACGCTTCCTCCGTGACCCCTGCCCGCTCCCTCCGCCCCGTGCGCCGCCTCGTCCTCGGCGCGGCCGCCGGCGTCGCCCTCGCGGTCGGCGTCCCGCTCGCCGCGTCGGCGCACGTCCACGTCGACCCCGGCACCGCCTCGGCGGGTGCCACCGAGACGCTCACCTTCGCGTCGTCGCACGGCTGCGACGGCTCTCCCACGACCGCCTTCGTGATCGACATCCCGGAGGGGGTGGGCAACGCCGTGCCGATCGTTCAGGGAGGCTGGACGGTCACCCGCGAACTGAGCTCTGACGGGGTGCCGACCCAGGTCACGTTCACGAGCGACACCCCCGTCGAGGACGGCCTGAAGGCGACGTTCGCCATGGACGTCCTGTTCGACGAGGCCGCCGCCGACACCTCGGTCGCGTTCCCGGTGACGCAGGTGTGCGTCGACGGCGAGACCGCGTGGACGGAGATCGCCGATGAGGGTCAGGACCCGCACGACCTCGACGCACCGGCCCCGGTCGTCGAGGTCGGAGCGGTCGCGGCCGAGGACGACGGCCACGGCGAGGCTGCCGCCGCCGGCGGAGACGCGCACGCCGGCGACGAGCACGCGGATGCCGCGTCGGCCACCTCGGCCGACCCCGTGGCGCGCTGGCTCGCCGCGGGCGGTCTGGCGGCGGGCATCGTAGCCCTCGTGATCGTGCTCGTCCGCGGGCGCGCCCGGAGGAACTAGCGGAACCGGGAGGGCGGCGCCGTGCCGCCCTCCCGATTTCCCCTGTGGACGGCGTGAGGTTCTCGGGGCCCGGATGAGAGGATGGATGCGCCATGCCGACCGACGCGCCTTCGAACCTTCCTCCCGTCCTGCGACCGGACGCGCCGCCCGTCCACACCCTCGACGACCTCGCGGCGCGCTTCGCCCTCGACGTGCGCGGCGACGTGGCCGGTGTGACCCTGGCGGGCATCACCCTGGCGACCGCCGATCTGCGCCCCGGCGACGTCTTCGTCGCGGTCGAAGGCGTCAACCGCCACGGCGCCGAGTTCTCCGCGACCGCCGCCGAGAAGGGCGCGGTGGCGATCGTCACCGACGCCGCCGGCGCCGACCTCGCCGAGGCCAGCGGTCTGCCCGTCGTCCTCGTGGACGACCCGCGCGGGCTCCTCGGCGATCTGTCGGCGTGGGTCTACCGCACCGGCCGCGACGACAGCCTGCCCCTCCTCTTCGGCACCACCGGCACCAACGGCAAGACGAGCGTCTCGCACCTGCTCGAGGGCATCCTCGGTCAGCTGGGCGCCACCACCGGCCTCTCTTCCACCGCGGAGCGGCACATCGCGGGCCAGGTCGTCGTATCGCGCCTCACCACGCCCGAGGCGTACGAGATGCATGCGCTCCTCGCTCTCATGCGCGAACGGGGCGTCGAGGCGGTGGCCGTCGAGGTCAGCGCTCAGGCTCTCAGCCGCCGCCGGGTCGACGGCATCGTCTTCGACGTCGCCGGCTTCACCAACCTGACCCACGACCACCTCGACGACTACGCCGACATGCGCGAGTACTTCGAGGCCAAGCTCCCGCTGTTCCTCCCCGACCGGTCGCGCCGCGCTGTCGTCTGCATCGACTCGGCGCAGGGCGCGGAGGTGGTGGCCCGCAGCGGTGTCCCGACCGTCACCGTCGGCACGCCAGACCTCGCTTCCGACGCGGATGCCGCGGCCGCCGCCGACTGGGTCGTCGAGATCCTCGACGAGCGCCAGGCCGGCACCGAGTTCCGCCTGACCGCGCGGGACGGGCGGAGCCTCACCACGCTCGTGCCGGTCATCGGACGCCACATGGCCGCCAACGCCGGCCTCGCGATCGTCATGATCCTCGAGGGAGGCTACCCCTGGGCGCGGCTCGTCGCCGCCCTCGACGGCGAGCGCATCGACGCCTATCTCCCGGGGCGCACCGAGCTCGTCTCCGGCGACCGCGGACCCGCCGTTTACGTCGACTTCGGACACTCCCCCGACGCCTTCGAGAAGACGCTCGCCGCCGTGCGACGCGTCACCCCCGGCACGGTGGTCATGCTCTTCGGAGCCGACGGCGACCGCGACGCCACCAAGCGCCACGACATGGGACGCACCGCCGTGTTGGGCAGCGACATCCTGATCCTCACCGACCACCACCCCCGCCACGAGAACCCCGACTTGATCCGCGCGACGCTTCTCGAGGGAGCGCGTCGCGCGCGGCCGGATGCCGACATCCGCGAGTTCTCGCCGCCCGAGCGGGCGATCATCGAGGCGGTCGCACTCGTCGGAGAGGGCGATGCCATCCTCTGGGCGGGCCCGGGGCACCAGGACTACCGCGACATCCGCGGCGTCCGCACTCCGTATTCCGCCCGGGAGCTCGCCCGCCGCGCTCTCCGCGAGGCCGGGTGGCCGGTGCCCGAGCCGCACTGGCCGGTGCCGTACCCGGAGGACGAGACGCCGGCGTCCGACCCGGAGCGCCCCGTCTACCCGGAGTGACGCCCTTAACGCCGATCAGACCTCAGGGGGACGCGGCGATGGCCCGATCGGCGGTGTCCCGCGCCCACTGCTCGGCCTCGCCGAGCGTCTCCCGGGTGAGCGCCCCCGGGGCTTCGTGCTGCTCCACGACCCGCTCGATGACCTCGAGGATCTGCAGGAAGGTCAGGCGCCCCTCGTGGAACGCGTCGACCGCCTGCTCGTTCGCGGCGTTGAAGACCGCCGGATAGGTGCCGGCCGCGCGCCCGACGCGCTTGGCGAGCCGCACGGCCGGGAACGCGTCCTCGTCGAGCGGCTCGAAGGTCCATGACGACGCGACGGTCCAGTCCAGGGGCCGCCCGACGCCGGCCACCCGATTCGGCCAGTCCAGTCCGAGCGAGATGGGAAGGCGCATGTCGGGCGGTGACGCCTGGGCGATGGTGGACCCGTCCGAGAACTCGACCATGGAGTGCACGATCGACTGCGGATGCACCACCACGTCGATGTCGGCATAGGGCACGCCGAACAGGAGGTGCGCCTCGATCACCTCGAGTCCCTTGTTGACGAGTGTCGCCGAGTTCGTCGTGACGACGCGACCCATGTCCCAGGTGGGATGGGCGAGAGCCTCGGCCGGCGTGACGGTGGCGAGGGACTCGCGGCTGCGCCCGCGGAACGGCCCGCCGGACGCCGTCAGCACGAGGCGGCGCACTTCCGCACGCGAACCCGCGCGCAGGGCCTGCGCGATCGCCGAGTGCTCCGAGTCGACCGGCACGATCTGGCCGGGCGCGGCGATGGCGGTGACGAGGTCACCGCCCACGATCAGGGACTCCTTGTTCGCCAGCGCCAGGGTGCGACCGGCCTCGAGAGCCGCCAGCGTCGGCCCCAGACCCACCGAGCCCGTGATGCCGTTGAGCACGACATCGGCATCGACATCCCGCACCAGCTGCTCGGCCTCGACCGCCCCGAGTGCGATGCTCTCCACGCCGAACTCGTCGGCCTGCGCCTGCAGCGCCGCGCGGTTCGACCCGGCGGACAGCCCCACAACCTCGAATCGACCGGGATGGGCCCTCACGACGTCGAGCGCCTGGGTGCCGATCGATCCGGTCGATCCGAGAATGAGGACGCGTCGCATCAGTCCAGACTAGCGACGCGCGTGGAGGCTATTCGGTGGGCTTTGCGGCCTCGATGATCTCGACGACGAAGACCAGCGTCTCGCCGGCGAGCTCGTGCGAGCTGCTCCCCGCGTCGCCGTAGCCGCAGGCCGGGGGCATCGAGACGACGACCGTCGAGCCGACGGTCTGACCCTCCAGCGCCCGCTGGAATCCGGTGACGACGCCGGTGGTGGAGAAGGTGGCCGGCTGGCCGCTCGTGTAGCTCGAGTCGAACTCGGTGCCGTCGCTCCACTTGACGCCCGTGTAGTTCACGGTGACGCTGTCGCCGGGCTCGACCACGGCGCCGTCACCCTCTTCGAGGACCTCGAGCTGGACCTCGTCCGGCGCGTCGGCATCGGGGATCGTCACGGTGGGGACCCCTTCACCGTCGAACTCGACGGACGGGAAGTCCGCGCCGGGCTCGGCCACGGCGCACCACTCGGCGGCGGGGGTGACATCGAGCATGTCGATGACGTAGACCTGTGCGCCGTTGCCCGAGTCGGGCACGGTCATGACGACGCGCGAGCCCTCGGTCGCGCAGCCGAAGAACGTGTCGGCGCCCGAGCCCAGGGTGATGGGCATCGCGGGCAGTCCGGTGCCGCCGAAGCCGCCCTCCTGGACGGACTCGCCCGTCGTGGCGTCGAACACCGCGAGCGCATACGACACGTAGTCGCCGTCGCTGATCGCCGGCCCGTCGCCCTCGACGACGACGGCACGCTCGGCGCTCTCGATCGTCAGCGGGGCGGTGAACTCGGCGGTCGCGGACTCGCCGACCTCGCCCTCGACGGTGACCGACTCGACGACCTCGCCGGTAGGTGCCGCCACCGCGCAGAGATCTCCGCCGGCGGTCTCGGTCGCGGTGGGATCGGCCTCGGGGGTGGCCGAGCCCGCGCAGCCCACGAGGACGAGTGCCGACAGTGCGGCGACGGACAGGGCGGCGAGCGGGCGAATGCGCACGGTGAACCTCGAGTCGAAAGAAAGGGGAACCTCCATCCTTCCCTATCAATCCTTTGTCTGCGCTGAGAAACAGGCCATGCCGATCGGGGAATGGAAACCGGAGTACCCTCGACGGGTGACTTCCGACCATGCTCCCGGCGCGGACGACGCGACCGCCGACGCACCTCAGGAGCCGGAATCGCCCGTGACCCGCATGGGGGCGACGTACTTCCTCGGTCGCTTCGTGCTCACTCCGCTCGCGCGCGTTCTGTACCGTCCCCATCTGGAAGGACGATCCCTCGTCCCCAAGAGCGGACCGGTGATCTTCGCCAGCAACCACCTGTCGTTCCTCGACTCCATCGCGATCCCGGTGGCCGCGCCGCGGCCCGTGCACTTCCTCGCGAAGGCGAGCTACTTCGACGGCGAGGGGTTCAAGGGCTGGGCGTCGCGCGAGTTCTTCACCGCGATCGGAGCCATCCCGGTCAAGCGCGGAGCGGGTCAGGCAGCGCTGGACGCCCTCGACCAGCAGAAGCAGCTTCTCGAGCAGGGCAAGGCGGTCGCGCTGTACCCCGAGGGCACGCGCTCGCTCGACGGACGTCTGTACAAGGGGCGCACCGGCGTGGCATTCCTCGCCCTGCAGACCGGCGCACCGGTCGTCCCGGTCGGACTGATCGGCACCGACGACGTCATGCCGGTGGGCGCCACCCTGCCCTCGCTCAGGCACCGCATCACGGTGAAGTTCGGCGAGCCGCTCGATCTGTCGCACCACGGTCCCGCGACCTCCGGGCGGGCCCGTCGTCTGGCGACCGACGACATCATGGCTGCCATCCACGCCCTCTCGGGCCAGGAGCTCGCCAACGCCTACAACGAGTCTCCTGCCCACAACCCGATCGAGCGCATCAAGCAGGTGCTGCCGCACGAGCGGCGCTGACGCCCTCGCCTCGAACCGCCCGTCAGTCGGCGACGAGGATCGTGGGCTCGTGGCGCACGGGGAAGTTCACCGAGTTCGCGATGAAGCACCAGGCGTTCGCCTGCGCGTGCGCGGCGGTCGCGGCATCCGTCATCGACGCGTCGGCCACGGTCACCCGGGGCCGCAGCACCACCTCGCGGAACGCGCCGCCTCCGCGTCCGTCCTCGACCATGAGCCCCGACGCCTCGTCGGAGTAGTCGACGACGATCACCCCGGCCTGCACGCACGCGTGCAGATACGACAGCAGGTGGCACTCGCTCAGCGAGGCGAGCAGCAGGTCCTCGGGGTTCCACCGCGACGGATCGCCGCGGAAGGGCTTGTCGGCCGAGGCCAGCAGCGTCGGCTTGCCCTCGATCTCGAGGCTCACGTCGCGGGCGTAGTCCCGGTACCCGGACGTGCCGCTGCCGCGGTCACCGGTCCACGTCGTCCGGACGGAATAGCGGTGCTCTCCCCACATGTGCACAGTCTGTCACGGGGCGGCGTCGCCCTACGGCGGTAGGCTTGCCGGGTGCCGCAGACCTTCGCCGCAGCCGACGCCGTCGAGCTCGCCGTCGTCGACCGCAGCGGATTCATCGAGTCCCGCCACAGCGGGATCGCGATCGTCCTGGCCGCCGACGGCACCATCGCCACCAAGCTCGGCGACCCCTCCGCGCTGATCCTCCCCCGCTCCAGCCTCAAGCCTCTTCAGGCGCTCGCCTGCCTGGTGGGCGGTGCGCCCCTCGACGGCGAACGCCTCGGCCTCGCGACCGCGAGCCACTCCGGCACCGAACGGCACGTCGCCGCCGTCCGCGACATCTTGAGCGCCGCCGGCCTCGGCGAAGAGGACCTGGCCTGCCCGCCTGCCTGGCCGGGAGACACAGCCGCTCGCGATGAGCTCGTGCGCGAGCTCGGCCAGCCCTCGCGCATCCGCATGAACTGCTCGGGAAAGCACGCGGCCATGCTGCTGACCTGCGTCACGAACGGCTGGGACACCGAGGGCTACCTGTCGCCCGAGCATCCGCTGCAGCTGCACACGCGGGAGGTCATCGAGCGCCTCCTCGGCGAGAAGGTCGCCGCCACCGCGATCGACGGCTGCGGCGCGCCGGTCTACGCCACCACGCTGTTCGGCCTCGCGCGGGCCGTGCACCGCATCGGCAACTCCTCCACCACCTCGCCCTTCGCCCTGCATCGCAGCGCGGGCGTGCTCGTCCAGGCGGTGCGCGAGAACCCCTGGACCATCGACGGCCCGGGCCGCCCCGACACGATCGTGAACGAGCGACTCGGCGTCTTCGCCAAGGGCGGCGCCGAAGGCGTCATGGTGATGGTCGCCCCCGACGGCACGACGGTCGCGCTGAAGATGCTCGACGGCAGCGGCCGCGCGGCCACGGCGGTCGCGCTGCGCCTGCTCGAGCGAGCGGGTGCGCTCGCATCGCCCGACGTCGCGGCGACGATGTCACAGCTTCCCCTGTCGGTCTCCGGCGGCGGGCAGGATGTCGGGGCGATCCGCCCCGCTTTCTAGAGGCGCTCCCACAAGGAGCCCGAGCGCTCCAAAGGCGGAGCGGAAAGGATCACACGATGAGGATCAGCGTCCCCACCGAGGTGAAGAACAACGAGTACCGGGTCGCACTGACCCCGGCAGGTGTTCATGATCTGGTCGCGGCAGGCCACGAGGTGTTCGTGCAGCGCGGCGCGGGCCTCGGCTCCTCCATGCCCGACAGCGAGTACGAGGCGGCCGGAGCGACCCTGCTCGACGAGGCCGGCGAGGTCTGGGCTCGTGCGGAGCTCCTCCTCAAAGTCAAGGAGCCCATCGCGAGCGAGTACCAGTACTTCCGCGACGACCTCGTGCTGTTCACCTACCTGCACCTCGCCGCGGACCGCCCGCTCACCGACCGGCTCATCGCCGACCGCGTCACCGCCATCGCCTACGAGACCGTCCAGGTCGCCGGCGGGGGCCTGCCGCTGCTCGCGCCCATGAGCGAGGTCGCGGGAAGACTCGCTCCGACCGTGGGGGCGGCGACCCTCATGCGCTCGGCGGGCGGGCTCGGCCTGCTGATGTCGGGCGTGCCCGGCACCCGCCCCGCGCGCGTCACCGTCATCGGCGGCGGCGTCGCGGGTGCGAACGCCGCCGTCATCGCGGTCGGCATGGGCGCCGACGTGACGGTGTTCGACACCAACGTGCAGCGGCTGCGCTACCTCGACGACCACTTCCAGGGCAGGGTGAAGACGGCCGCATCCAACCCGTTCGACCTCGACCGCGCCGTGGTCGACTCCGACCTCGTCATCGGCTCGGTCCTCATCCCCGGGGCGAAGGCGCCCAAGCTCGTCACGAACGAGATGGTGTCGCGCATGCGCCCGGGAAGCGTCCTCGTCGACATCGCCGTCGACCAGGGCGGCTGCTTCGAAGACACCCGTCCCACGACGCACGCCGATCCGACCTTCACCGTGCACGGCAGCGTCTTCTACTGCGTCGCCAACATGCCCGGTGCGGTGCCGAACACCTCCACGTCCGCGCTCACGAACGCGACGCTGCCGTACATCCGCCAGATCGCGCGGCGCGGATGGCAGGACGCGCTTCGAGCGGATGCCGCCCTCGCCGCCGGCCTGAACACCATGGGCGGCGGCGTGGTCAACGCCGGCGTCGCCACCGCCCACGGGCTCGAGCTGGCGTCGCTCGAGGCCGCGCTGGTGTGACGACTCCTCGTCGCTCGGCTCACCAGAGCTGAGCGACGAGGTGGGCGAAGAGCGCCTCGGGATCCGTGCCGACTCCGCGGCGTTCGAACCACGTGCAGACGTTCAGGACGTCGCGGTGCAGGAAGTCCAGGCCGTTGGGGTTGGCGGCCAGATCGACGATCTGCGGCAGGTCGATGACCACGACCCGGCCATCGTGGAACAGCAGGTTGTACGCCGACAGATCGCTGTGCGCGTGCCCGCTGCGGGCGAAGGCCTGCAGGATCTCCGTGACCTGGCGGAAGGCATCCGCGTATCCGTCCCTGTCGAGCCGGGCCTGCGCGAGCCGGGGTGCGGCGGTGCGACCGTCTCCGATGAACTCCATGAGCAGCTCCGTGCCGCTCACCTGCACGGGGTAGGGAACGGGGATCCCCGCCTCCCAGGCCGCGCAGAGGGCGGCGAACTCATTCGTCGCCCAGTGGGCGGCGGCGACCAGCCGGCCGTACGAGCTCTTCCCCGCCACGGCCCGGGCGTCGCGCGAATTGCGGTATCGCCGCCCTTCCTCGTATCGGTGCGAGCGGTGGAAGTCGGAGTGGTCCCCGCCGCGGTAGCGCTTGGCGGCGAGGATGCAGCCGTCGGTGCCGGGAACGGCCCGCTCGAGGAGGAAGACGTCTGCTTCCTTGCCCGTTTTGACGATGCCGAGCTCGGTGTCGAACGCGCCGGCCGACGTCTCGAGCCAGGCGGGATGTGGTGCCGGACCGCGCTCGGTCGGCGTCGTCGCCGGCCACGTGGACCAGCGCTGACCGTCGGCGGGCTCGGCGTCGAGGAACTGAAGGGAATCGGCGCGGAGGCCGAGAGGGGTGTCGAATGACATGCGGTGGTGTGCTCCGGGACGGAGGCCACCGAAGAAGTCAGACGGGGGCCTCGAGAGAAGGGGTGCGGGCAGGGCGCGCTGCGACAACGGCCATTTCGGACTCTCCCTTCGTCGTTCGGTGCGTGCGGTCGGAGTCATCCTACGCACACGGTTGCCCGCCGCCGGGAACCGTTACGCGATCGTCCCCGTCGGCCCCACCGCCCGCTGCAGTGCGGCGCAGGCGGCCGGGCCTCGCGTCAGGCGAGACCGCCGTCGATCGACCGACTGAAGTCGCTCGGGTCCTCGGGGACCAGCACCGGCGTCTCGCGATTGAGGCTCTCACCGCGGAAGAAGGGCTTGGCGCGAGGGAAGAAGAACCACAGGAACATCAGCAGCACGCCGAAGGCGAGCGCGCCGATGCCCATCACGAACGTGCCGCCGATGCCGAGCAGCACGGTGTACCCGTAGTCCACGTCGTACATGTCGATCGCCGATTGGACGAACGCGTACGTGAGCATCAGCGCGCCGAGGAGGGGGAAGAGGAAGCGGAAGAAGAAGTTGCGGGCCGAGTCGAACAGCTCGCGCCGGAAGTACCAGACGCAGGCGTAGCCGGTGATCGCGTAGTAGAACGCGATCGCAAGGCCCAGGGAGAGGATCGAGTCCTGGAGGATGTTGTCGCTGATGAGCGTCATCCCGACGTAGTAGACGATGGCGACGATGCCCATCACCAGCGTCGAGAACGACGGCGTCTTGTAGGTGGGATGCACCGTCGCGAACCTCCTGGGGAGGGCCTTGTAGGCGGCCATCGCGAGCGTGCCGCGGGCGGTGGGCAGGATCGTCGTCTGGGTGGACGAGATCGCCGAGATCATGACCGCGACCACCAGCATCCAGCCGACGGGGCCGAGGAGGCCGTCCTTGATCGCCAGGAAGAAGTCGTCGGCGTTCGCCTCGTTCCCGAGCCCCGTCCCGTCGGTGCCGAGCCCCGCGTACATCATCGCGGCGACGGTGACACCGACGTACGTGAACAGCAGGATGACCGTCGTGAGCAGCGCCGCCCGGCCTGGGATGCGCTTGGGGTCCTTCGTCTCCTCGTTCAGCGCGAGGCAGGTGTCCCAGCCCCAGTAGATGAACAGCGCGAGCAGGATCGCCTCGACGAAGCCGCTCCACTCGGTGAACGCGAACGGGTTGAACCACGACCAGTCGAACGGCGTGGGGTCGGGTGCGGTTCCGGCGAAGAAGTGCCACAGCGCGGCGACCACGAAGATGGCGAGCGCCACGTACTGGATGGCGAGCAGCACGTTCTGGATGCGCTCGCCGATCTCGACACCACGCCAACTGACCCACGTCATCGCGGCGATGAAGACGACGCCGGTCACGGTCACGAGCGGGACGTTGTCCGCGAGCAGCGCGTCCTCGGACGTGCGCACGATGCCGTCGATGAGCGCCCAGAAGTAGATCCCGGCGATCTGTGCGAGGTTGGCGAGCACCACCATGCCGGCCACGGCGACCCCCCACCCGCCGAGCCAGCCGACCCACGGCCCGAACGCCTTCGTGCCCCACGTGAACGTGGTGCCGCAGTCGGGGACCGCGTTGTTGAGCTCTCGGTAGGCGAAGGCGATGAAGAGCATCGGGATGAAGGCGATGACGAAGGCGATGGGCGCCTGCGCCCCGACGGCGAGGACGACGAAGCCGAGCGTCGCGACGAGCGAGTACACGGGTGCCGTCGAGGCCAGGCCGATGACCGTCGACCCCCAGAGTCCCAGCGTTCCCGCTGCCAGTCCTTTGCCCTCGGGGCGCTGCAGGTCGATCGGAGTTGTAGCCACACAGTGAAGCTATGGCCCACCCCCAAGGGGGTCAAGGGTGCTCGATCCGACGGTTCGGCCGGACTTCGGGCATCGGAAGGACGATGCGGACGGCTTCGGCTCCCGCAGTCACCAACCATGCGCGACCGCGTCCTGGTTCGCAGTAGGGCGGCAGCACCCGGGACCCGGTGAGCAGCCGGAACTCCCCCGCGCACGACGAGTCGATCACGAGGTCGTGGTCGCCTCGCACATCGGAGAGCAGTCGCCAGTGGCGCTGCCAGTCGTCGGGCTCGCCGACCACCACCACCGAGCCCTCGGCGACGACGGAGGGGTCCGCGGCATAGGCATCGAGCGTGGCGATGCGGATGCCGCGTTCCTCCCAGGCCGAGAGAGCGGCCCGGGCCGCGGGCGAGCGCCGGGAGACGAGGCCGGTGAGCCGTGCGGACGGGATCCACTCTGCCGCCGGTGGGGTCGGGGGCTCCGTCGAAGGGGGCGCGAGAGCCACCTGCACGGTGAGCCCGTCGGCCTGTCCGCGGCCGGCGGGCGCATCGGCGTCGAACCGTGCAGGATCGCCGCCGGCGGCGATGTGCTCGGTGCGGCTGGGGAACGGCAGGAGAAGGCGACGGGGAAAGAGGTCGGCGAGGCGGGCAACGGGGCCTGACAGCCGGTGCGCGCTCGCCACGACGAGAATGCCGGCCGCACCGGCGCGGCGCAGGACCTCTTCCAGCCGCTCGAGCACGCCCTGGGCATGATCGGGCGGAAGCCGGGCGGCGACCGCATCGAGGTCGTCGATGCAGATGAGCGTGCCGGGAGGCGGCGGCTCGGCCGCGAGCGCGGCGGCCGCATCCCACAGGCCCTCGGCGTCGGCCGGGATCCGGACCACCCCCGCCGGCGCCTGCGCTGTGAGGAGCGCGAGGGCGTTGGTGGCACCGGAGCCGGGGCCGCCGAGCACGAGGAGGGCGCGGTCGGACGCCGCCACCGCGACCACCCGCTGGCGCTGCCGGTCGGGCTCGTCGGCGAGGCCGAGGAGGAGGTCGCCTTCCGCGCCCGACGGGTGGTGCTGCCGCAGCTCGGGGAGCGACAGCCGCCGCGGAAGCGCCGGGAGCCACGGGCGGCGCGGCACGGGCTGCCCCTCTCCCCCGGCGATGGCGGCGACGATGTCCGTCGCCTCAGACAGCGCGATCCTCACGGGGCGCGGCGCACCGTCACCCGCGCGGCGGAGGAACGCGTGGCCACGGCCATCGGGACCCCCGGGGAGCCGCGCCGCCTCATCGGAGCCGAGCACCGCGCGGCTGTCCGCCGCATCGGTCACCCGCAGGCTCAGGCGCAGCGGGCAGTTGGCCAGCAGGCTGTCGCGGATGACACCCGAGGCGCGCTGGGTGCCGAGGATGAGATGGATCCCCAGCGCGCGACCACGGGCGGCGACATCGGCGAAGACGGCGTGCAGCTCGGGGTGGTCTCCGAGGAGGGCGGCGAACTCGTCGACCACGACGACGAGCCGCGGCAGAGCGACGCGCGGGTCGAGGATGTCGCGCGCACCGGCGCCGGCGATGGTCGCCTCGCGCCACCGCACCTCGGCCCGGAGACTCTCGATGGCGCGACAGGCCCCGGCTCCGTCGAGGTCCGTGATCACACCGGTCACGTGCGGCACGGCGGCGAGCGCGTCGAAGGCCGTGCCGCCCTTGAAGTCCGCAAGCAGGAAGTTCACCTCGTGCGTGGTGTGGGCTCGGCACAGGGCCACGATCCAGGTGATGAGCAGCTCGCTCTTGCCGGACCCCGTGACGCCCGCCACGACGGCGTGCGGCCCGTCGGCGACCAGATCGACGACGGCCGGCTCGGAGCCCTGCAGGCCGATGACAGCGGCCAGCGAGCCCGCTCGATCGGCGGGCTCGGCGTCGGGGAGCGAGGCGAGGGTCACTGGGCCTGCGGTCCGCGGCAGCAGGCCGAGTGCCCTGGTGGCCCGCGCCGTGAGCGTCGCGGCGATCGCCTCGGCCTGTTCGAGAGCGACCGCCTCGACCCGCACCGCCGCTGTCAGTCCGGCCTGCTGGAGCTCGGCGAGCTCGGTCGCGCGAACGGTGAGCACCGCGGCGCACCGAGGAGGCAGCGGCTCACCGGGGACGCAGCGCGCGATCGCGATATCTGCCTCGGCGGGCACCGTCTCGCCCGGACCGACGATCGCCAGCCGCCGGCCGCCCGCGACCCCGCGATGCGGGAGGCGCTCCGCCCAGGAGAGCTCGCTCCGGAGCACACCGACGATGGACAGCTCCCCCGGCGGTGACCCGAGGCACAGCTGCAGCACCAGTGCACGCTGAACGGCCGCGGCGAGCACCGGGGGCCCCACGACCACGACCCCGCCGGACGCCGGCACGACGACAGGCGCGTGGGCGAGCCGCGCAGCGCGTACCCGAAGAGCCGCCGCATCGGCGTCGCCCTCCCCGCCGCCGATGCGCACGGTGCTCGGCACCTCGCCCTCGCCGATCACGAGCGCCTCACCCCGCTCCGGCACACCGCGCCAGATCTCGTCCTCGCGGGCGAGGAAGGCGGCGACATCGGGATGCCGCGCACACGCTCGCCGGCGCTCGGCGTCGTGGCGGGCCTCGATGGCTCGCGACACCTCGCTGCGCGCCCGAGCCGCGGCGGCCTCATGGCGGCGGCGGTCGCGCCGCGCGGTGCGCGCGGCGTCCGCCATGGTCGCGACCGCGATCAGCGGGCCCAGCATCGCGAGCCAGAGCGAGAGCACGGATCCGGTGACCAGCCACAGTCCGATCGCGCCGATCACCGGAACTCCGGCGGCGACGATGGGAAGGGGCGGCCGAGCAGGCGCCGTCCATGCGGGCGGCAGACTCAGCGGCTCGCCCTCCAGCCCGGCGGTCTCTGCGGGGACGGGAGCGGGCTCAGGAGGGCGTGTGGCGAGGCGCACACCTCAGTCCACCCCGGAAGCCGCCCCCGGGCAGGTCCACCGGCGTGCGCGGTGGAACGAACGGTTTCAGATCCCGGCTGTGGAGGAGTCGTCGGCGGCCGTCTCCGCCTCGGGCGCGTCTGCGGCCGGCTGATCACCCTCGGCGGGGGCCGAGCCGTGGACATCGAGCACGATGATCGTGATGTTGTCGCGGCCGCCGTTCTCGAGGGCTGCGTCGAGCATGGCGAGCGCGGCGTCGGCGGGGTCGCGGTTCTCGTCGAGGAAGTGGCGGATGCCGTAGTCGGTGAGCTCTTTCGTGAGCCCGTCGGAGCAGATGACGAAGCGGTCGCCGTCGACGACGTCAAGCCGCACGTAGTCGGGGGTGACGCCGTCGCTCGGGCCGACCGCGCGCGTGATGACGTTGCCGTACGGGTGGTTCTCCGCCTCTTCGGGACTGAGCCGACCCGAGGCGATCAGCTCCTGGACGACGGAGTGGTCGGTGGTGATCTGGGTGATCGCGCCGTCCCGCTCGAGATAGACGCGGGAGTCGCCGATATTGAGCGTCACCCAGTGCGCGGCCTCGCCCTCGGTGTCGAGGAAGACGCCGGTCACGGTCGTGCCGGTGCCGTCGTCGGTCGCCTCGGGGTGGGACGCGATGTCCTTCACGGCCCGGGCGAGCGCCTTCTCGATGGTCTTCGGGGTGACGACTCCGGCATCGGCCACCGCCGTGAGGCGATCGATCGTGCTGGCGCTGGCGATCTCGCCGCCGACATGGCCGCCCATGCCGTCCGCGACCACGAACAGCGGGTACGCGGCGAACACCGCATCCTGGTTGATCTCGCGGCGACGCCCGGTGTCGGTCACGGCCGCCCAGGAGAGTTCGAGCGATCCGCCCGGCACGGGTACCGTGCGCGACTGGGTGGATACCTCGGGCACGCCGTATCCTCCCGGTCGACTTTCGCGAGACCCAGCGGCCTTTCGCGTCCTCACATACTAGTGGGTTCCTCGGCCGCCGCCTCCGTGGCGGCGGTCGGCGACGCGCCGGTTGCCGGCGCACCGACCGGGATGGCGTCGGTGAGGATCTCCGCATCCATGGGGGCTTCGAACTGCGCGTTGTAGAGCCGCCAGTACGCGCCCTTGGCGACGAGCAGCTCGTCGTGGGTGCCCTGCTCCACGATCGCCCCCGACTCCATGACGAGGATCAGGTCGGCATCGCGGATCGTGGAGAGCCGGTGCGCGATGACGAACGCGGTGCGGTCCTCGCGCAGGCGCGACATGGCCCGCTGG
This sequence comes from Microbacterium sp. CFBP9034, assembly GCF_034045255.1. Classification (NCBI taxonomy): domain Bacteria; kingdom Bacillati; phylum Actinomycetota; class Actinomycetes; order Micrococcales; family Microbacteriaceae; genus Microbacterium; species Microbacterium sp. CFBP9034. The sequence continues at coordinate 1,457,483 of NZ_JAXCWC010000001.1, read as the reverse complement.
ATGAGCAGCTCGGTGCGGGTGTCGACCGAGCTCGTGGCTTCGTCGAGGATGAGGATGCGCGGATCGGCGAGGAAGGCGCGGGCGATCGTGACCAGCTGGCGCTCGCCGACGCTCAGGTTCGTCGCCTCGTCGTCGAGCAGCGTGTCGTAGCCGTCGGGAAGGGCGTGGACGAACCGGTCGACGTACGCGGCGGTGGCGGCCTCGAGGATCTCCGCCTCGGTCGCATCCGGGCGTCCATAGGCGATGTTCTCCCGGATCGTGCCGGAGAACAGCCACGTGTCCTGGAGCACCATGCCCGTGCGAGCCCGCAGGTCGTCGCGGGTCATCCTGCTGATGTCGACGCCGTCGAGCGTGATGCGACCGGCATCGACGTCGTAGAAGCGCATGATCAGGTTGACGAGCGTGGTCTTGCCCGCGCCCGTCGGACCGACGATGGCCACCGTGCTCCCGGGCGCGGCCGCCAGCGAGAGGTCGTCGATCAGCGGCTTGTCGGCGGTGTACCGGAACGACACGTTCTCGAACGCGAGGTGGCTCGCCTGCTCGGCAGCCGACTCGGCGGGATCGGCGTCGGGATCCTCCTCGGCCTCGTCGAGGAGCTCGAAGACGCGCTCGGCGCTCGCGACGCCGGACTGCAGCAGGTTCGCCATCGATCCCAGCTGGCTGAGCGGCTGCGTGAACTGCCGCGAGTACTGGATGAACGCCTGCACATCGCCGATCGACAGCAGCCCCGCCGCGACCTGCAGCCCGCCGACCACGGCGATCGCGACGTAGACCAGGTTCCCGATGAACATCATGGCGGGCATGATGATGCCCGAGATGAACTGCGCGCCGAAGCTGGCCTTGTAGAGCTCGTCGTTCTCGGCGCGGAAGTCGGCCTCGACCTCCTTCTGGTGGCCGAAGACCTTGACGATCGAGTGCCCCGAGAACGTCTCCTCCACGCGGGAGTTGAGGATGCCGGTCGAGGTCCACTGCGCGACGAACAGCTTCTGCGACCGGCGCGCCACCAGCACGGTGATGAGGATGGTCAGCGGGATGGTGACGAGCGCGATCACGGCGAGGAGCGGAGAGATCAGGAACATCATCACGAGCACGCCGACGACCGTCAGCAGCGAGATGACGACCTGAGAGAGCGTCTGCTGCATGGTCTGGCCGATGTTGTCGACATCGTTCGTGACGCGGCTCAGCAGCTCGCCGCGCTGCACCCTGTCGAAGTACGCGAGCGGCAGTCGCTGGATCTTGTCCTCGACCTGCAGTCGCAGCCGGTGCATCGCCCGCTGCACGATCCCGTTGAGCAGGCGCGCCTGCAGCCAGCCGAACAGGCTCGCGAGGACGTAGACCACCAGGACGCCGGTGAGGATCCAGGCGAGCTGCTCGAAGTCGACCCCGGCGCCCGGCACGAAGTCCATCGCCTCGATCATGTTGGCCTGGTCCTGGCTGCCCTGCGCGATCAGACCGTCGACGACCTGCTGCTTGGTGAGGCCCTCGGGGGTCTGCAGCGACACGTAACCCGCGAACACGACGTTGGTCGCATTCCCGAGGAGCTTCGGCCCGATGACGCTCAGCGCCACCGAGAGGACCGAGAACACCAGCACCACGATCAGGAGCGGCATGTCGTCGCGCAGCGTCCTCAGCAGCCGCTTCGCGCTCGGTCCGAAGTTCTGCGCCTTCTCGCCGCCGCCGACCTGGCCCATCGGACCGCGCTGCATCGGCATCCGGCGGGGTCCCTGCTGTGAGGTGCTCATGCCGCCGCCTCCGCTGCCAGCTGGGATTCCACGATCTCGATGTACGTCTCGCACGATTCCACGAGCTCGTCATGGGTGCCGATGCCGACCATGCGGCCGTGGTCGAGGACGATGATCTGGTCGGCGTGCCGGATCGTCGACACGCGCTGCGCGACCACCACCCTCGTCGCGTCGGGCAGATGCGTATCGAGCGCGCGCCGGAGCTCGGCATCCGTCCGCAGATCCAGGGCTGAGAAGGAGTCGTCGAAGATGTAGACCTCGGGTCGCTTCACGAGGGCCCGGGCGATGGCGAGCCGCTGCCGCTGGCCGCCGGAGACGTTGGTGCCGCCCTGCGCGATGGGAGCCTCGAGCCCCTCCCCGAGCGACGAGACGAAACCCTTGGCCTGCGCCAGGTCGAGTGCCTCCCAGAGCTCCTCGTCCGTGGCCCCGCCGTTGCCGTAGCGCAGGTTCGAGGCGATCGACCCGGAGAACAGGAACGCGCGCTGCTGCACGAGGCCGATCCGCTGCCAGAGCTCGTCGGGGTCGTAGTCGCGCACGTCGGTGCCGTCGACCCGGACCTGCCCCGCGGTGACGTCGAACAGTCGTGCGATCAGACCGATCAGCGTCGTCTTGCCGGCGCCGGTGGATCCGATGATCGCCGTCGTCGTTCCGGGCTCGACCGTGAAGGTGAGGTCGTGGAGCACGGCCTCGTCGGCGCCCGGGTAGGCGAAGTCGACGTGGTCGAACTCGACCCGGCCGGCCGGCACGGGAGTCGCCGCGGGGGTCGACGGTGCGGCGACGGACGGGGCGGTCTCGAGCACCTCGCCGATCCGGTTCGCGCACACAGCGGCGCGCGGGATCATGACGAACATGAACGTCGCCATCATGACGCCCATGAGGATCTGCATCAGGTACTGCAGGAAGGCGAACAGCGTGCCGATCTCGACGCCGTTCTCTTGCACCTGGAAGGCGCCGAACCAGATCACGGCGACGCTCGACAGGTTCATCACCAGCATGACGGCGGGGAACATGAGCGCCATCAGGTTGCCCGCTCGCAGCGCCGTCTCCTGGACCTGTTCGCTCGACTTCTCGAAGCGCACGCGCTCCTCGCGCTCTCGCACGAACGCGCGGACCACCCGGATGCCGGTGAGCTGCTCCCGCATGATCTGATTCACGCGGTCGATGCGCTTCTGCATCATGGTGAAGGCCGGGACCATCCGCCAGACGATGAGCCCCACGATGATGAGCAACGCCGGGATCGCGACCGCCATGAGCCACGAGAGGCCGGCGTCCTGGCGCACCGCCATGATGACGCCGCCGATGGCCAGCATGGGCGCGGAGATCATCAGGGTCGCCGACACCTGGACCAGCATCTGCACCTGCTGCACGTCGTTGGTGTTGCGGGTGATGAGCGACGGCGCCCCGAACTGGCCGACCTCGCGCTGCGAGAACGCGACGACCCGGTGGAAGAAGTCGCCGCGGAGGTCCCGTCCCATGCCCATTGCGAGCCGCGAGCCGAAGTACACCGCCACGATCGCGCACACGACCTGCACGAGGGTGATGGCGAGCATCACGCCGCCGGTCTGCCAGATGTAGTCGATGTCGCCGGTGACCACGCCGTTGTCGATGATGTCGGCGTTGAGCGTGGGCAGCAGCAGCGAGGCGATCGACTGCGCGAGCTGGAAGAAGACGACGGCGACGATGAGCGGCCAGGCCGGACGCAGATAGCGCACCAGGAGTTTTCCGAGCACGGCGGTCCTTTCCGGTGCGCCAGAATCCACCGCGACCGCGGGATGCGCACAGACTGCGACGCTACGCCTCGCGCCGCGGGAGCCACAAGCCGATCCGTACGCCGTCGGCGAACCGCCGCCGCGCACGCCGTGGTGTCGCGTCAGACCTTGGCGCCCGGGTCCTCCGGCAGGGGGAAGAGCTCGTCGATCGCGGCCAGATCCTCCGCCGTCGGCGACCAGGCGGTCGCCGCCGCGGCATTCGCCCGCACCTGCTCGGCGCTCGTCGCTCCCGCGATCACGCTGGAGAGGACCGGCCGCGCGAGAAGCCAGCCGAAGGTGGCCTCGAGCATCGTGATGCCGCGCTCGTCGGCGAAGGCCTGGAACGCCTCCAGCGCGTCCCAGGGCGCCTCCTGCCACACGTGCTGGCGCTGGCGCATGATGCGCGAGTCGCCGGGAGCGTGGTCGCGAGTGAACTTGCCCGTGAGGAGGCCGTTGTGAAGCGGGAAGTACGGCAGGAACCCGAGCCCGAACCGCTCGGCCGCCGGCAGCACCTCACGCTCCGCCGCCCGCGCGAGCAGGCTGTAGTGGTTCTGCGCGGACACGAAAGGCACGCCCGCGCGCTGGGCAGCGACGTAGTGCGCCTCGGCGATCTGCCAGCCTGACAGGTTCGAGTGCCCGATGTAGCGCACCTTCCCCTCGCGCACGAGGTCCGCCAGCACGTCGAGCGTCTCCTCGATGGGCGTCTGCGGGTCGGGGGTGTGCAGCTGGTAGAGGTCGATCCACTCGGTCTGCAGACGCGTGAGGGATGCCTCGACCGCGCGCCGCACGTAGGCGCGTGAGCCCTTCGCACCCGCCGCCGGGTATCCCATGTCGCGCCCGGAGTGGCCGAACTTCGTCGCGAGGATCACCTCGTCGCGGCGGCCCTTCAGCGCCTCCCCCATCAGCGTCTCGGAGAGTCCCGGGTCCTTGCCGTACATGTCGGCAGTGTCCAGGAACGTCAGGCCGGCGTCGATGGCGGCACCGAGCACCTCTCGGGTGCCCTCGATCGTCTCGGTGCGGGTGCCGGCGCGGCCGAAGTTGTTGCAGCCCAGGCCGACGGCGGAGACGAGGAGACCGGAGGCGCCGACGCGGCGCAGGGGAACGGCGGAGGTCATCCGTCCACGTTAGCCCGCCTGCAGCGCTCCGCGGGCGCGCGAAGACCCCCCGCCCACCGGGCGAGGGGTCGTCACGAGGCCTTACGGCTTGGGCGCCTCAGGGGCCGCCGGCGGCTCGGTCGACGCGGGGGGCGCAGGGGGTGCCTGCGGCTCGGGCGCGGCCGAAGGCGGCGTGACAGGCGGCTGCGTCGCCGCGGGCGGCGCGGTGGGAGCGGCGCTCGGCGGCGCGTACGCGGGCGGCGCGGTGGGCGCGGCCGGGGGCACGTAGCCGGCGGGCGGAGCGTACCCGGCGGGCGAGGTGGCGGGATTGGCCGGGTAGCCGCCTGCCGGAACCTGGCTCGGGATGCCGGCCCAGTTAGTGCGGTCGGACAGGAAGCCGTTGCCGGCCCACGGCGCGGCGGGAACGGCAGTGTTCCAGCGCGAGCGGTCGAACGCGTTGATGCCCAGCCAGACGAGGCTCAGGAAGAAGTACAGGATGAGCCAGACGGCTTCCTTCTGCAGCTTCAGTCCCACGCGCCACGCGGCGAGCAGGGTCACGACGAAGGCCGCGACGCCGATCAGCTGACCCAGCACCGGGATCCAGCCGAGGACGAGCGACGCGCCGATGGCGATCAGCACAAGCCAGGGGTTGAGGTCGCCCAGCTTGCTGAACACCATGTAGTTGTAGATCGGGACCCACGCACGCCATCTGCCCTGGACGCCGGCCTTGTCGAAGATCTTCATCAGGAACCATGAGCTGATCACGTAGAACGCCAGGGCTATCACGAGCCCGAAGACCGTCAAGAACGCGAACGCGGCAATGGAAGCGCCGTCGGAGTAGTCAGACATGAACGTCCTCTCGGGAACGATCGTCGATGTGCGCACACACCGAGCGGGGCGCCCCGCCCCGCTGGACACATGCTAGCGAGGCGCGCGGCGGCGTGTCAGCAGACACGACGCATTGGGGTGCTGACCACCGGCACCCCCGGTGGGTAGCCTGACAGGTACAGCGACCGGAAGGACCATCATGACCGACCCCACCACGCCCCTCCCGCCCCTTCCCGAGCAGCCCGCCGCCGAGGCGGCACGCGCCGGTGGTGCGCCCGCCGATGCGACGCGTCCCGCATACGACCCGGCGACCGACCCCGACAACACCGGCGTCCCCAGCGCACCGACGAGTGACGCCGGTGCGATCGGCCGGGGCTTCTTCTCCGCGCTCTTCGACCTGAGCTTCCGCACCTTCATCACCCGCCGGCTCGCGAGCGTGTTCTACCTCGTCGGACTGATCGCCATCGGGATCGGCTTCCTCGTCTACCTCGTCAACGGGATCGTGGGCGGCATCTCGCTGCTGTGGCTCAACACCGGCGCCGGCATCAGCGCCATCATCGCGACGATCATCATCGTGCCTCTCGTGGCATTCATCTCGATCATTGCCCTGCGGTTCGTCATCGAGGCCGTCGTCGCCCTCATCGCGATCGCCGAGAACACCGAGCGCACGGCCCAGCACACGCGCGACTGACCCGGCGCGGGCCTCAGGCGAACAGCTCGAGCTCGCCGGAGTCGCCGTCGCGCACGCGCAGCCCTGCCCGGCCCGCCCAGCGGACGAACGCGCCCCGCGACCCGACTCGCGGGCGCTCCTCGGCCAGGCGCCGCACCAGCGCGCCCTTGGCGTGCTTGTTGAAGTGGTTGAGGGCACGCACCGCTCCGCCCTCGCCCTCGGAGACGACGCGGACATAGGCGGACGGCACCGTGGAAGGAACCGGGCCGAGCGCCGCGTATGCCTCGGAGCGCAGGTCGAGCACGAACGCCGGAGCCTCCTGGGCCAGAGCGGCGGTGACGGCATCCGCCCACACCCTCCTGAGTCCCGGCAGGCCCGGCAGCGACGCCGACGCCCCGAGGCGGTAGGCGGGGATGGCATCGAGCGCCCCCACGGGCCCGAACGGCGCCGAGTGCACGCGCACGTGGGCGCCCAGCCAGCGGCGTGACGGCGTCGGGAGCGACGCCCCGTCGAGCGCATCGAAGAGCACGCCGGTGTAGCGGTCGATCGCGGGCATGGTCGGCGAGTAGCGCAGCGCGGCGTTGACCGCGATCTCACCGAGCTGCGTGGCGCCCAGCTTGAGCACGCGGGCCGCCGCGTCGGGATCCGCCGACAGGGCGACGAGCGCATCGACGACGGCTTCCCGCTGGGGCGTGAGGGACGAGGAGGAGAGGGATGCCGCGTCCAGCGGCCGCCCGCGACCGCCGGCCCGCTTCGTCTCCGACGGAGGCAGCAGGATCAGCATGGAGGTTCCCGGAGAACGCCTCGGCCGGCCCCGCGTGGGAGCCGGCCGAGGTATGTCGTGATGTGGGTCAGGAGATGATCGCGGCGTTGCCGGCGACGATCGTGAGGTCGTTCCCCTCCATGGAGAGGAACCCGTCCTGCGCGTTCGCGATGACCTTCGTTCCCGAGGTCTCGGTGATGCGCACCTGGCCCTCGGCGAGGATCGCGAGCACCGGCTCATGACCGGTCATGAAGCCGATCTCACCCTCGACGGTCTTGGCGACGACGAGCGACGCCTCTCCCGACCAGACCTCCGCATCGGCGGAGACGAGACTCACGTTGAGCGGCATGATCAGCCGTTCTCCTTCTGGATCTTCGCCCACTGCTCTTCGACGTCGTTGATGCCGCCGACGTTGAAGAACGCCTGCTCGGCCACGTGGTCGAAGTCGCCCTTGACGATCGCGTCGAACGACTCGATGGTCTCCTTGATCGGGACCGTCGAACCCTCGACACCGGTGAACTTCTTCGCCATGTAGGTGTTCTGCGAGAGGAACTGCTGGATGCGGCGTGCACGCGACACGACGATCTTGTCCTCTTCCGAGAGCTCGTCGACACCGAGGATCGCGATGATCTCCTGCAGTTCCTTGTTCTTCTGGAGGATCTGCTTGACTGCGGTGGCCACGCGGTAGTGGTCCTCGCCGATGTAGCGCGGGTCGAGGATGCGGCTCGTCGACGTCAGCGGGTCGACGGCCGGGTACAGGCCCTTCGACGCGATCTCGCGCGAGAGCTCGGTGGTGGCGTCGAGGTGCGCGAACGTGGTCGCCGGTGCCGGGTCGGTGTAGTCGTCGGCGGGGACGTAGATCGCCTGAAGCGAGGTGATCGAGTGACCGCGCGTCGACGTGATGCGCTCCTGGAGCACACCCATCTCGTCGGCGAGGTTGGGCTGGTAGCCCACCGCGGAGGGCATGCGGCCCAGCAGGGTCGAGACCTCGGAGCCGGCCTGCGTGAAGCGGAAGATGTTGTCGATGAACAGGAGCACGTCCTGCTTCTGGACATCGCGGAAGTACTCCGCCATCGTCAGCGCCGACAGGGCCACGCGAAGACGCGTTCCCGGCGGCTCGTCCATCTGGCCGAACACGAGCGCCGTCTTGTCGAAGACGCCCGCCTCCTCCATCTCGTGGATGAGGTCGTTGCCCTCACGGGTGCGCTCGCCGACACCGGCGAATACCGACACACCACCGTGGTCCTGCGCGACGCGCTGGATCATCTCCTGGATGAGGACGGTCTTGCCGACACCGGCACCGCCGAAGAGGCCGATCTTTCCACCGAGCACGTAGGGCGTCAGCAGGTCGATGACCTTGATGCCGGTCTCGAACATCGTGGTCTTCGACTCGAGCTGATCGAAGTTCGGCGCCTTGCGGTGGATGGGCCAGCGCTCGGTGATCTCGATCTTCTCGCCGGGCTCGGCGTTGAGGACCTCGCCGATGACGTTGAAGACCTTGCCCTTGGTGACGTCGCCGACGGGCACCGTGATCTGCTCGCCCGTGTCGCGCACTTCCTGGCCGCGGACCATGCCGTCGGTCGGCTTGAGCGAGATGGCGCGGACGAGGTCGTCGCCGAGGTGCTGCGCGACCTCGAGGGTGATCTCGTTCGACTCGCCATCGATGACGATGGTGGTCTTCAGCGCGTTGTAGATGTCGGGGATCGAGTCGTGCGGGAACTCGATGTCCACGACGGGACCGGTCACGCGCGCGACGCGGCCGACGACCGAGGTCTCGGTCTTCTCTGCGGTGAGGCTCATAGCTTCTTCTCTTTCGTGTGGTCTATTTGCCCGACGCCAGAGCGTCGGCGCCGCCGACGATCTCGGCGATCTGCTGCGTGATCTCGGCCTGGCGCGCGTTGTTGCGCAGGCGGGTGTAGTCGGTGATGAGCTTGTCGGCGTTGTCGCTGGCGGACTTCATCGCCTTCTGCGTCGCGGCGTGCTTGGCAGCCGACGACTGGAGCAGCGCGTTGAAGACGCGGCTCTGGATGTACACCGGGAGGAGCGCGTCCAGAACGGTCTCGGGATCCGGCTCGAATTCGTACAGCGGGTACACCTGAGCGGATGCCGCTTCCTCCGCCTCGACGACCTCCAGCGGAAGCAGGCGCACCGTCTCGGGCGACTGCGTCATCATGCTGACGAAGCGGTTGTAGACGAGGTTGATCTCGTCGACGCCGCCGTCGTCGCCGCCGCGGTCGTAGGCGTCCAGCAGGACTGCCGCGATCTCTTCGGCCGTGGTGAAGTGCGGGGTGTCGGTGTCGCCGGTCCACTCGGCAGCCGCCGAGATGCGTCGGAACTGGAAGAACCCGACCGCCTTGCGGCCGACGAGGTAGAACACCGGCTCCTTGCCCTGCTGCCGCAGCAGCTCGGCCAGCTCGAGACCCTCGCGGAGGATCTGCGAGTTGAACGCGCCGGCGAGCCCGCGGTCGGACGCGAAGATCACGACGGCGGAGCGCCGGATCACCTCGCGCTCGCGCGTCAGCGGGTGCTCGACGTTGGAGTGAGTCGACACGGCGGAGACGGCCCGCGTCACGGCTCGCGCGAAGGGCGACGACGCGCGCACTCGCGCCATCGCCTTCTGGATGCGCGAAGCCGCGATGAGCTCCATCGCCTTCGTGATCTTCTTGGTCGTCTGAGCAGTGTTGATCTTCTGCTTGTAGACCCGGAGTTGTGCGCCCATGGTTTCAGTCCGGTGTCGCCTAGCGGCGGCCCTTGACGATCTTCTCCTGGTTGACGTCGTCGGCCTCGGCTGCCGCGACCTCTTCGTGGCCGGGCTTCGAGATGGTCTGGCCCTTGCCGGCGCGGAACTCGAGGATGAACTCGTCGGTCTTCGTCGCCAGTTCGGCCGCGGTCGCGTCGTCGAGCACGTTGGTGTCGCGCAGCGTGTCGAGGATCGTCGTGTTGCGGCGCAGGTAGTCCAGCAGCTCGCGCTCGAACGACAGCACGTCCTCGACCTCGATGGTGTCGAGCTTGCCGTTGGTGCCGGCCCAGATCGAGACGACCTGCTCCTCGACGGGGTACGGCGAGTACTGCGGCTGCTTGAGCAGCTCGGTCAGGCGCGCACCACGGGAGAGCTGACGACGGGATGCCGCATCCAGGTCGCTCGCGAACATCGCGAACGCCTCGAGCGAGCGGTACTGCGCCAGCTCGAGCTTGAGCGTGCCGGAGACCTTCTTGATCGACTTGACCTGGGCGTCGCCGCCGACGCGCGAGACCGAGATGCCCACGTCGACCGCGGGACGCTGGTTGGCGTTGAACAGGTCGGACTGCAGGAAGATCTGGCCGTCGGTGATCGAGATCACGTTGGTCGGGATGTACGCCGAGACGTCGTTGGCCTTGGTCTCGATGATCGGCAGGCCGGTCATCGAGCCCGCGCCCAGCTCGTCCGAGAGCTTCGCGCAGCGCTCGAGCAGACGCGAGTGCAGGTAGAAGACGTCACCGGGGTACGCCTCGCGGCCCGGCGGGCGGCGCAGGAGCAGCGACACGGCGCGGTAGGCCTCGGCCTGCTTGGTCAGGTCGTCGAAGATGATGAGGACGTGCTTGCCGTCGTACATCCAGTGCTGGCCGATGGCCGAGCCGGTGTACGGCGCGAGGTACTTGAAGCCGGCCGGGTCGGAGGCCGGGGCGGCGACGATCGTCGTGTACTCCATGGCGCCGGCGTCCTCGAGCGCGCCCTTGACGGCAGCGATCGTCGAGCCCTTCTGGCCGATGGCGACGTAGATGCAGCGCACCTGCTTGTTGACGTCGCCCGACTCCCAGTTGGCCTTCTGGTTGATGATCGTGTCGATCGCGATCGCGGTCTTGCCGGTCTGGCGGTCGCCGATGATCAGCTGGCGCTGGCCGCGGCCGACGGGGATCATGGCGTCGATCGCCTTGATGCCGGTCTGCAGCGGCTCGTGCACGCTCTTGCGCTGCATGACGCCCGGCGCCTGCAGCTCGAGGGCACGGCGGCCGTCGGTCGCGACCTCGCCGAGGCCGTCGATCGGGTTGCCGAGCGGGTCGACCACGCGGCCGAGGTAGCCGTCGCCGACGGCGACCGACAGGACTTCACCGGTGCGGGTGACCTCCTGGCCGGCCTCGATGCCCGAGAACTCCCCCAGGACGACGACGCCGATCTGGTGCTCGTCGAGGTTGAGCGCGAGCCCCTGGGTGCCGTCCTTGAACGTCACGAGCTCGTTGGCCATCACGCCGGGCAGACCCTCGACGTGGGCGATGCCGTCCGCGGCGTCGATGACGGTGCCGACCTCGGTCGCCGCTGCCCCGGTGGGCTCATAGGCGGCGACGAAATCCTTCAGCGCGTCACGGATGGCGTCGGGGCTGATTGACAGTTCTGCCATTGTCTTCCCTTTGTTTCAAAGTTCGTTTGGGTGGGGACGAGGCCCCGAGATCACCGCCAGCGGCGGGAAGTCTGTGCTAGCCCGCCAGTCGGTGGCGGAGCTCCGCCAGCCGGGCCGACACGCTCGCGTCGATCACGTCGTCGGCGATCTGCACGCGCAGCCCGCCGACCACCGTGGGGTCGACGACCGTGTTGATCGACACCGAGGTGCCGTAGCGCTGGGACAGCGCCGAAGTGAGCCGGTCGGTCTGTGCGGCGTTCAGCGGCGCCGCGGCGTACACCGTGGCCACCTTGCGTCCGCGCTGGTCGGCCACGAGCCGGGTCGCGCGCGTCAGCATCTGACGGACACGGCGCTCGCGCGGCTGCATCACGAGGGACGCGGCGATCAGCTTCGCTGCCGGGCTCACACGGCCGGCGAGCAGGGTCTCGACGAGCGCGCCCTTCGCCGAGGCATCCCCCAGCCGGCTGCCGAGGGCGAGCTCGAGCTCGGGGCTCTCGGCGATCGTCCGGGTGAAGCGGAAGAGCTCCGCCTCGACGTCGGCCGTCGGCTCCGCGACGGCCGCAGCGCGCACCGCGAGGTCTTCGATGCCGTCGATGAGGTCGGATGCCGACGACCAGCGCAGCTCGACCGCGGTCGTCAGCAGCGCCGCCGTCACCGGCTTCACCGCCGGGCCGAACACGTCGGCGACGACCCTGCGACGGGCCTCGACGGGCGCGGCGGAGTCGGCGAGCGCGCCGCTCAGCTGCGACGAGTCGCCCACGGCGCGCGCGACGGCGAAGAGCTCGCCGGCCACGTCGAGGTCGACGCCCGACGCGGCGTCGAGCGCCTTCGTCGTCGCCGCGAGGGCCTGAGTGGTCGCGCTGCCCATTACTTCGTCGCCTTCGCTGCTTCGGACGCCTCGAGCTCCGCGAGGAAGCGGTCGACGACGGCCTGAGCCTTCTTGTCGTCGGACAGCGTCTCGCCGATCACACCGCCGGCGAGGTCGAGGGCGAGGGTGCCCACCTCGCTGCGCAGCGACACGAAGGCGGTCTGGCGCTCGGCCTCGATCTGCGCGTGCGCGGTCGAGGTGAGGCGAGCGGCTTCGACGGTCGCCGAGTCCTTGGCCTCGGCGACGATCTTGCGGCCGTCCTCACGGGCGGCGTCGCGGATCTCACCGGCCTCCTTGCGGGCGTCGGCCAGCTGCGCGGTGTACTCCACGAGTGCGGCTTCGGCCTTGCGCTGAGCCTCGTCGGCCTTGGCGATGTTGCCTTCGATCGCGGTGGAGCGCTCGTCGAGCAGCTTCTTCATCCGGGGAAGGGCGACCTTCCAGAAGATGAAGAGGATGACGATGAAGCACACCGACGACCAGATGATGTCGTACCACGCGGGGATGAGCGGGTTGTGTGCAACCCCTTCTTCCGCGGCGTACGTGACAAGAGCGTTCAGCATCCTGTCTCCTTAGGTCGAGGGTGGGTGATCAGGCGTAGCCGAAGATGAAGCCGGTGGCGATGCCGATGAAGGCGAGCGCCTCGGTGAAGGCGATACCGATCCACATGAGCACCTGCAGGCGGCCGGCGAGCTCGGGCTGGCGCGCCACGCCCTCGATCGTCTTGCCGACGACGATGCCCACACCGATGGCGGGGCCGATCGCGGCGAGGCCGTAGCCGACGGTGGCGATGGAACCGGTGACCTCGGCGAGAACCGTAGTTGCGTCCACGGGGGTTTTTCCTTTCGGTTGTGGGCGGCCCTGTGTTGTTCAGGTACAGGGCCGTCCCGTATCAGTGCTCTTCGGCGACCGCGAGCTGGATGTAGACCGCGGTGAGAAGGGCGAAGACGTAGGCCTGGAGGACAGCCACCAGGATCTCGAACAGGGTGAAGATGAAGCCGAACGCGAGGCTGCCCGCGGCCAGGATCGACCACCATCCGCCGAGCTCGACCAGGAAGTACTGGGTCGCGGCGAAGAAGAGGACGAGCAGCAGGTGGCCGACCATCATGTTCATCAGGAGTCGGAGCGTCAGCGTGACGGGCCGGATGATGAAGGTCGAGATCAGCTCGATCGGCGTGACGATGATGTAGATCGGCCACGGCACGCCGGAGGGGAAGAGCGAGTTCTTGAAGAAGTTCTTCGGGCTCTTCCGGATGCCGGCGTAGATGAAGGTGACGTAGCTCACGATCGCGAGCGTCAGCGGCACCGCGATCGTGCTCGTGCCGGCGATGTTCAGGAACGGGATGATTCCCGTGATGTTCATGAACAGGATCATGAAGAACATCGTCGTGAGGATCGGCAGGAAGCGCTGGGCGTCCTTCTTGCCGAGCAGGTCCTCGCCGATGTTGACGCGGACGAAGTCCAGGCCCATCTCGACGAGGCTCTGGAAGCGTCCCGGAACGACGCGCATCCGGCGGGTGCCGAGCCAGAAGATCACCACGACGGCGACCGTCGCGAGGAACTGGATCAGGTGGATCCGGTGAACCGGAATTCCTGCCAGTGTGAAGAGGATCTCCGGGAAGAATTCGTCGATCGACGGCCCGTGGAATTCCGGGGGCGCGTCAGCGGCAAAGGGGGCGATCAGGGTCGCAGCATGAGTAAACAGCGCTGGCTCCAGCTTCGGGGCACCGGTCGAGAACCGTTGCGACGATGGTCGATGAGCGTCACTCCGCAAGTGCTCAGACGGCGAGCGGGCGGGCGCGGAATCAGCCTATCAAACTCGGGGCGCTCCTGAATCCGTCGGGCCGCTCCCGGGCCGGGCGCCGCGGTCGGGATCGGTGCGATCGCCCTCGTCGGGGTCGGTCGGAAGGGACACGTCGCTCACGTGCGGCACGCGCATGCGCAGCAGCACGATGACGTCGACGGCGAGCGAGGCCAGCACGCTCACGACCAGGGCCACGAAGAACACGCGCGCGTCGAGCCAGGGCTGGCCGCGGATCAGGAAGAGGATCGCGAGGAAGACGATGAACTTCAGGATCCAGCCGCCCAGGACGATCCCGAAGAAGACCGGCACGTAGAGCGGATCGCCGTACCAGCGGTTGGCGATGAGGATGCTGATCACCGTGATGCCGAGGAACGCCGCGGCCACCAGGACACCGAGGAGCGCGCTCCACATGCCAGTGGGGCCGGCGACCAGGTAGCCCACCACCCCGCCGATGAGGGCCAGGCCGGCGGCGACCACGCCCGCCCACACCAGCACGGTGCGCAGGATCGGAGTGCTCGAGACGGGATTGGGGGTCATGGTGCGTTCTCCAGAACGGGCTCGGGGTGGGCCGGGGCACGGTGCGGGGGCACGAGGGTCACCACGAGGCAGGCGGCGACGCCGACGAGGCCGAAGGCCACGCCGATCAGGTAGTCGCCGGGCCAGCCGGCGGAGGTGCCGATGTACATGAGGAGGACGGCGAGGCTCACGATCGCCGTCCAGGCGTAGAAGATGAGCACGGCGTCGCGGTCGGTGTGACCCATGTCGAGCATCCGGTGGTGCAGGTGCTTGCGGTCGGGCGAGAAGGGCGACTTCCCCTTCCCCATGCGCCGCACCACGGCCAGCCCGAAGTCCAGCAGCGGCAGCAGCACGATCACCACCGGCAGCAGGATCGGGATGAACGCACCGAGCAGCTGGGAGCGGCCGAACTCGTCGTTGTCGCCGATCATCGCGGGGTTGATGTTGCTCGTGACCACGATCGCCGAGCACGCCATGAGGAGGCCGAGCATCAGCGCACCGGAGTCGCCCATGAAGAGCCGCGCGGGGCTCCAGTTCAGCGGGATGAAGCCGAGGCACACGCCGATGAGCACCGCCGCGATGAACGAGGCCAGGTTGAAGAAGCTGCTCTGACCGGTGTCTCGCACCAGCAGGTACGAGTAGGCGAAGAAGACGCCGTTCGCGATCAGGCAGACGCCGGCGACCAGCCCGTCGAGGCCGTCGATGAAGTTCACCGCGTTCATCACGACGACGATCGAGAACACCGTGAGGGTGAAGCTGACCCAGCTCGAACCGACGGCGAGCCCCCCGATCGGCAGCGCGTAGATCTGCAGGTCGCCGAACCACGCGATGATGCCGGCCGCGAGGAACTGCACGCCGAGCTTGATCATCCAGTCGAGGTCCCACAGGTCGTCGGCCACACCCACCAGGACGATCAGGAACGTCGCGCCGAGGATCGCCCACACCTGCGCCGGCTCGTACCAGACGATCGCGAAGTAGGGGTGCTGCGACGACACCAGGAAAGCGGCCACGACGCCGAGGAACATGGCGATCCCGCCGAGCCGCGGCGTCGGCGTCTTGTGGACGTCCCGCTCGCGGATGCCGGGATACAGCTTGTACTTCAGGCTCAAGCGCCAGACGGCCCAGGAGAGGGCGAACGTGACGGCCGCCGTGAAGAGGATGATGAAGACGTACTGCTTCACGGAGCGACCGCGTCGTCGGGATCCGGCTCCAGCAGCTCGCCGAGCACCTCGCGCAGCTGGGCACGACCCACCGCGCCGTCGCGGAGCACGCGGACGAGGGGCTCGCCGCCGCCGACGAGGCTGGTCGCGTCGATGATCGTGGAGGCGATCCCCGTCGAGGACGGGCCGTCGCTCAGATACACCGCGACGCTGGAGCCCAGCATCCCCTCGGCGTCTTCGGCGGTGATCCCGGCGGCCAGGCCCGTCAGGTTGGCGCTCGAGACCGCGAGGGGTCCGGTCTCCTCGAGGAGCTCGAGCGCGATGCGGTGGGCGGGCATCCGCACCGCGACGGTGCCGCGCGTCTCGCCGAGGTCCCACGACAGCGACGGCTGGGACGGGAGCACGATCGTGAGCCCCCCGGGCCAGAAGGCCTCGACCAGGCGCTCAACGGGCTCGGGCACCTCGGCGACGAGGGCGCGCAGGGTCGTGATCCCGGCCACGAGCACGGGGGGCGGTGACTGGCGCGTGCGGCCCTTGGCGTCGAGCAGGCGCTCCACCGCGCGGGCGTCGAACGCATCGGCGGCCACGCCGTAGACGGTGTCGGTGGGAAGGACGACCAGCTCGCCGCGGCCGATGGCCTGGCGCGCCTGACGCATGCCGGAGAGCAGCTGCGCCTCATCGCGGCAATCGAAGATGGGGGACATGTCGGGCACAGTCTAGTTGCGGTCGTTCGAGTCCACGCTGGACGCGGCGGTCCCCGGCGACGTCAGGGGCGGATCGCGGTGGTCGCGCGGTCGCGCGTCGTGAGATCGGGGTGGGTCGACGCCGACCGCCAGCCGTCGGCGGCCAGGATCTCGCGGATCGACTCGCCCTGCCACTCGCCGTGCTCGATGACGATGAGCCCGCCGGGGTGGGCCAGGCGCAGGCCGACGCCGCTGAGGATGCGCACGACGTCCAGGCCGTCCGCTCCCCCGTACAGCGCCACGGGCGGATCGAACAGGCGCACCTCCGGATCCCGCGGGATCGCGGCATCCGGCACGTACGGCGGATTGGACGCGACGACCGAGACCGTGCCGTCCAGCTCGGGGAACGCGTGCTCGAGATCGATGAAGGCCAGCTGCGCGTTGGCGGCGCCCACCCGCTCGAAGTTCTCCTTGGTCCACACGAACGCGTCGACGGAGTTCTCGGCCGCGAACACCCGGGCGTGGGGCACCTCGGTCGCCATCGCCAGGGCGATCGCGCCGCTGCCGGTGCCGAGATCCACCGCGACGGGCGAAGCGGATGCCGCGGCCTCCAGCGCGTCGATGGCCAGCTGCGCGACCATCTCGGTCTCCGGCCGGGGCACGAACACCCCGGGTCCGACGCGCAGCTCGAGGTGGCGGAACGGCGCCGTGCCGATGATGTGCTGCAGCGGCTCGCGGGTCACCCGCCGAGCCACCAGGTCCTCGACGCGCCCGCGAACGTCGGGCTCCAGTACGTCGCCTCTCACGGCGGCCGCTTGGACGCCTCCGCGGCTGGTGTTCAGCGCGAACGCCGCGAGGAGCTCGGCATCGACGTCGGGGTCGGGCACGCCGGCGTCGGTCAGGCGTGCGACCGCGCGCCGGAGCACGGCGGCGAGGGCTGGGGAGAGTTCTGGGGAGACCATGAGCCTTCCAGCCTAGGCCGGGAGGGTAGCGCCCCGGGGCGAGTGATTCGTCACACAAGGACTCACGGCGAAGGTGCCGTCCTATGCTGTTGCACGCATACGCCGACCCCGCGAAAGGCCCGAAATGACCGGCATCCACTCCGACATCACCTCCGCCCTCGGCAACACCCCGCTGGTGCGCCTCAACCGCATCGCGGAGGGCGTCGGCGGGAACGTGATCGCGAAGCTCGAGTTCTACAACCCCGCCTCCAGCGTCAAGGACCGTCTGGGTGTCGCGATCGTCGACGCCGCCGAGGCCTCGGGGCAGCTCCAGCCGGGCGGCACCATCGTCGAGGCGACGAGCGGCAACACCGGCATCGCCCTCGCCATGGTCGGCGCCGCGCGCGGCTACCGCGTGGTGCTGGCGATGCCCTCGTCGATGTCGATCGAGCGTCGCCTGCTGCTGAAGGGCTACGGCGCGGAGCTCGTCCTGACCGACCCCGCCGGCGGCATGAAGGGCGCGATCGCCAAGGCCGAGGAGCTCGTCGCCGACATCCCCGGCGCGGTGCTCGCCCGCCAGTTCGAGAACGAGGCGAACCCCGCGATCCACCGCAAGACCACGGCCGAGGAGATCCTCCGCGACACCGACGGCGCCGTCGACTACTTCGTGGCCGGCATCGGCACGGGCGGCACCATCACCGGCGTCGGCCAGGTGCTGAAGGAGCGGGTCCCCGGCGCGAAGGTCGTGGCCGTCGAGCCCGCCGATTCGCCCCTGCTGACCAAGGGCACGCCCGGACCCCACAAGATCCAGGGCATCGGCCCGAACTTCGTTCCGGCGATCCTCGACCAGAGCGTGATCGACGAGGTCATCGACGTCGAGTTCTCCGACGCGATCGAGACCGCCCGCGCCGTCGGCGTGAAGGACGGCATCCTGGTCGGCATCTCCTCCGGCGCCGCGATCTGGGCGGCGCTGCAGATCGCCGCGCGCCCCGAGGCCGCCGGCAAGAACATCGTCGTCATCATCCCCTCGTTCGGCGAGCGCTACCTCTCTACCGCGCTCTTCGAGAACCTGCGAGAGGATTGAGCCACACCGCTCCAGAAAGGCGCTCCGTGCCAGGGATCCACTCCGACATCACCACCGCCTTCGGCGAGACTCCGCTGGTGAGGCTCAACGCTCTCACCGAGGGCCTCGGCGCCGAAGTGCTCGTCAAGCTCGAGTTCTACAACCCGGGCTCGAGCGTGAAGGATCGCCTGGGCTATGCGCTGGTCGCCGCCGCCGAGGCCTCGGGCGAGCTGCAGCCCGGCGGGACGATCGTCGAGTCGACGAGCGGCAACACGGGCATCGCGCTGGCGCTCATCGGCGCCGCGCGGGGCTACAAGGTGATCCTCACGATGCCGGCGTCGATGTCGAAGGAGCGCCGGACGCTGCTGAAGGCGTACGGCGCGGAGCTCGTGCTCACCGACCCCTACAAGGGCATGACCGAGGCCGTCGCGGCCGCCGAGCGCATCGTGGCCGACACCCCCGGCGCGGTCCTCGCCCGGCAGTTCGAGCACGAGGCCAACGCCGAGATCCACCGCCGGACGACCGCCGAGGAGATCTGGCGCGACACCGAGGGCGCCGTGGACTACTTCGTGGCGGGCTCGGGCACCGGAGGCACCGTGACCGGCGTCGGACAGGTGCTCAAGCAGCGCAACCCCGACGTGAAGATCGTGGTCGTCGAGCCCAAGGACTCCCCCATGCTCTCGGAGGGACGCGCGGGCGGACACCGCATCCAGGGCATCGGTCCGAACTTCGTTCCGGTCGTGCTCGACCACACGGTCATCGACGAGATCTTCGACGTCGAGTTCGACGACGCGATCCGCGTCGCCCGAGAACTGGCGACCCGCGAGGGCATCCTCGCCGGCATGTCCGCGGGCGCAGCGGTGTGGGCGGCGCTCGAGATCGCCGCACGCCCCGAGGCCGCCGGCAAGCGGATCGTCGTGATCGTGCCCGACTCGGGCGAGCGCTACCTGTCGACGGCGCTGTACGAGCACCTCCGCGAGCCCGAGAAGACCGCCTCGTGACCGAGCGGATCGGATTCGTCGCCCGGGTGCGCGAAGACCTGACGGCCGCGCGCCTGCGCGACCCCGCCGCCCGCACCGACGTGGAGATCGCCCTGCTGTATCCCGGCCTGCACGCGATCTGGGCGCACCGCGTGTGGCATGTGCTCTGGACGCGGCGGGTGCGGTTCGTCGCGCGCGCGGGGTCGCAGATCACGCGGTGGCTCACCGGGATCGAGATCCACCCCGGGGCGACGATCGGGCGGCGCTTCTTCATCGACCACGGCATGGGCGTCGTCATCGGCGAGACCGCCGAGGTCGGCGACGACGTCATGCTGTACCACGGCGTCACCCTCGGCGGCCGGCAGCGCGAGGGCGGCAAGCGGCACCCCACGATCGAGGACGGCGTCGCGGTCGGCGCGGGCGCCAAGATCCTCGGCCCCATCACGATCGGGGCCGGGTCCGTCGTCGGCGCGAACGCCGTCGTGACCAAGGACGCCCCGGCCGACAGCGTGCTCGTCGGCGTCCCCGCCAAGCCCCGGGCCCGGCGTCAGGGCGAGGACACCCGCGCCCTGCTCACCACGCCCGAGTACCACATCTGACGACGGCGACCCGGATGCTGCGGCATCCGCTCGTTGTGTTGGTTCATCTGTGCGAAATCGACCTTCGGAAGCGCGCTGAGCGTCGGGTTCACACAGATGAGCTGCGCCGTGCCTCGTCGACACGACGGACGAGCTCGCCGGGGTAGCGGAACACGTGCGAGTGGGTGAGGCGTATCGTCCGCCATCCCGCCGCCGAGTACGCGGTGTACTTGTCGATGTCGCGCTCGAGCTGTCGGCGGGTCAGATGCCCGTCGCTCTCGTACTCGATCGCGACGCGCTCACGCGGGTAGGCCAGCTCCGAGCACCCCAGGAACTCCCCGTGCGGCCCGACCACATCGTGGTCGAGCACGGGCTCCGGCTGGCCCCCATCCGTGAGCACGAGCCGGATCCACGTCTCCGGCCGCGACGAGGCACCCGTCCGCGCGCGGCCGAGCGCGGCGCGCAGCATCTTCGCACCGTGCCACCGCCCGGAGCCGAGCCTCGCTGCGAGCTCGTCGGCCGTGGCCAGCGCGGGACCCGAGGGCGGGCGGAAGCCTCCCGGATGCCGAGGGACCCGCAGAATCGCGTCAGCCACCGCAACGAGGTCGTACAGCTCTAGGGTGCGCCCGAGGCTCGCCCAGGTCGTGGCGACATCGGTCAGCGGCATCCCGTCGATCGTCGTCACCGCGACCATGCGAGGCATGATCTGGACGCCGTCGACGCCACCTCGACGGGAGGCCGTGCGCGGATGCCTCACCCCGACGTGAATGCTCTTCTGCACGCCCAGGGGCAGCGGCAGACCGTGGAGGAACGCCGCAGTAGGACCGATGAAGAATGAGCCGTCTGGCATCGCCGTGCGGTACTCGTCGATCCGACGCCGCAGCTCCGCCGCCTCCCGCCCCCAAGGTGGCATCGTGTCATCCGGAGCCACCGCGATGCTGCGGGTGCCGTGGAACCCGCTCACGAGGTCCCTCCCCCGCAGTCGCCCCTCACCCACGCCGGCCGCGCGCGCGGCGCGCACCGCGAACGAGCCACCGAGGTGCTGAGGAAGCGATTGTCGCGGCATCCACTCACCCTGCAGCGTGAACGCCGCTTACCGGAGACGCTCTCCACACGCCCTGCCCGCAGCCGAAGCATTCATCTGTGCGGAATCGACCCTCACAGGACCGGGGACGCTCGATTTCGCACAGATGAGGCCAGCGGCGGGGCGCCCCTGGGGAGGAGAGGCCGCGGCATCCGCTCACGCGTCGCGACGCTCGTCGACCTTCTTCTTGATGAAGAGCGGCGGGAGGAGCCAGGTCGCGAGGGCTGTGACGACCCACACGATGACAGGCGCCAGCACCCAGGCGAGCGGGTCGGAGATGCCGATGCCGGCACCGGGGATGAGCACGACGATGAGGATCGCCACGAACGTGGAGATGATCCCGATGCCGCCCAGCATCGCGGGGGCGTGGCGACGCGTGACTTTGAAGACCCACGGCGCCAGCACGCTCTGGATCACGGCGAAGATGACGACCGCCAGCACGAAGCCCCACCAGTCGCTCCAGTCGATGTGGAACCCCTCGAGGATCAGGTCCGCCGCGATGAGGCCGAGCGCCGCGGACACGATGAAGATCGCCGCGCGGATGAGGAACGTGAGCACGCGCAGAGCCTATCGGGGCGGCGTCCCGGCGCCGTCGACGCCGCGCGCGAGGAGGTCGGCGAGCAGCGCCCGCACCAACTCGGGCTTCTCGTGCGGGAGCGCGTGGCCGGCGTCCTCCACCACGACGACGGTCGCCCGGGACCACGCCCGGCTCTGCGCGAGCTGTGACCGGTAGCCCAGCAGGCCGTCGCGCCGGCCGAGCAGGAGGAGGATCGGGATGTCGTCGACGGCGTCGCCGATCTCGTAATCCGCGGTCTGCATGATGCGATCGACGATGTCGTCGTCGTACACGTCGAGCGAAGGGGCGACCGCCGCGCGGAACCGTGCTGCCATGGCGGCGGTGTGCCACACGAAGTACCCCTCGAACTCGCTGCGCTGACGCTCGTCGAGACCGTCGGTGGCGCCGGGGTCGGTGCGCACCACTCCCGCGGGCTCGGGCTGGAGCTCCGCGGGCAGCGGGCACAGGAGTGCGAGTGCCGCGACGCGCTCGGGCATGCGCGCGGCGACGGCACGCGCGAGGAAGCCGCCGAGGGAATGACCCACGATCACGAACCGGCTGCCGCCGAAGCGGTCGTCGACCAGTTCGCAGAGCAGGTCGGCGACCTCGGCGGCATCGTCGACGGAGGTCCCGATGCTCTGCCCCATACCCGGCAGATCAGGGGTCCAGCGTTCGAATCCGGGAGAGTCCGGCAGCACCTCGTCGAGGATCGCCTCGATCTCGCCGCGCGACGAGTAGCCGCCGTGCAGGCCGAGGAGCGGCATCCCGTCGCCCGTCCTCCCGAGGTGCAGGACGGCGCCGCTGCGGGCCGTGAAGACCGCTGAGCTCACACGGCTCCCTCCGACCCGGCCGAGACTAGACCAGGCCGATCCCGCGCACCAGATCCACCCGCAGCGACGGTCGGCCGCGGACGGTCAGCCCTCGCCGCCGAGCGCGGCGAGCCGGGCCTCTTCGTCGGCCTGGATCGCCGACTCGATGATCGGCTCGAGGGCGCCGTCCATCACCTGATCGAGGTTGTACGCCTTGTACCCGGTGCGGTGGTCGGCGATGCGGTTCTCGGGGAAGTTGTACGTGCGGATGCGCTCCGAGCGGTCCATGCCGCGGATCTGCGACTTGCGGGCATCGGAGGCCGCGGAGTCGCGCTCCTCCTGCTGCCGTGCGAGCAGACGCGCGCGGAGCACTCGCATGCCGGCCTCGCGGTTCTGCAGCTGCGACTTCTCGTTCTGCATCGAGACCACGATGCCGGTGGGCACGTGGGTGATGCGCACGGCGGAGTCGGTGGTGTTCACCGACTGCCCCCCGGGGCCCGAGGAGCGGAACACGTCGATCTTGAGATCGCTCGGGCTGATCTGCACCTCGTCGGGCTCGTCCACCTCGGGGAACACCAGGACGCCGGTGGTCGAGGTGTGGATGCGCCCCTGCGACTCGGTGGCCGGCACACGCTGCACGCGATGGACGCCGCCCTCGTACTTGAGGTGCGCCCAGACGCCCTGCGCGGGGTCGAGCGAGGAGCCCTTGATCGCGACCTGGACGTCCTTGTAGCCGCCGAGGTCCGACTCGTTGCGCTCGAGGAGCTCGGTCTTCCAGTTCTTCGATGCCGCGTACTGGATGTACATGCGCAGCAGATCAGCCGCGAAGAGCGCGCTCTCGGCGCCGCCCTCCCCCTGCTTGATCTCCATGATCACGTCGCGGGCGTCGTCGGGGTCCCGCGGGATGAGCAGGCGCCGCAGGCGCTCGTACGCGTCGGAGACCACGGCCTCGAGGGCCGGGACCTCCTCGGCGAACGCGTCGTCCTCCTTGGCGAGCTCCC
The DNA here is from genome assembly GCF_034045255.1 of Microbacterium sp. CFBP9034. Classification (NCBI taxonomy): domain Bacteria; kingdom Bacillati; phylum Actinomycetota; class Actinomycetes; order Micrococcales; family Microbacteriaceae; genus Microbacterium; species Microbacterium sp. CFBP9034. Next base: position 1,434,222 of record NZ_JAXCWC010000001.1, on the reverse strand, counting down.
GCGCCGCTTCGAGATCATCGGATGCCGCGGCCCAGTCCTCGTTCGCCTTCACGATGCGCGAGAGCTCGGCGTAGCGCCGATTCACGCGTTTCGCGCGCGCCGCATCGGCATGCACGGCCGGGTCGGAGAGCTCCTCCTGGACGGCTTTGTGCTCTTCGATCAGTGCGCGCACCGAATCGAACATCGCGGGTTCGAACACGTGGTTCTCCTCCGAGGATCAGCGGATGCTGTTGTCGTGCGCGTGGCTGTGGCCACCACCCTGACCGCCCGCGGGCGCCGGGATCGACTTCTGCATCTGCACGAGGAACTCCACGTTCGACTGCGTCTCCTTGAGCTTGCCGAGCACGACCTCGAGGGCCTGCTGGGGCTCGAGGCCGGCGAGTGCGCGGCGGAGCTTCCAGGTGATCTTCACCTCGTCGGCGGACAGCAGCATCTCCTCGCGGCGCGTGCTCGACGCGTTGACGTCGACCGCCGGGAAGATGCGCTTGTCGGCCAGCTGGCGGCTCAGGCGCAGCTCGCTGTTGCCGGTGCCCTTGAACTCCTCGAAGATCACGTCGTCCATCTTGGAGCCGGTCTCGACGAGGGCGGTCGCGAGGATCGTGAGGGATCCGCCGTTCTCGATGTTGCGCGCGGCGCCGAAGAAGCGCTTCGGCGGGTAGAGCGCCGATGCGTCGACGCCACCGGTGAGCACACGACCGGAGGTCGGCGCCGAGATGTTGTAGGCGCGACCCAGGCGGGTGATCGAGTCGAGCAGCACGACGACGTCGCGGCCGAGCTCCACGAGGCGCTTGGCGCGCTCGATGGCGAGCTCGGCGACCGTGGTGTGGTCCTCGGCGGGACGATCGAAGGTCGAGGCGATGACCTCGCCCTTCACCGTGCGCTGCATGTCGGTGACCTCTTCGGGGCGCTCGTCGACGAGCACGACCATGAGGTGGACCTCGGGGTTGTTCGTCGCGATGGCGTTCGCGATCTGCTGCAGCACGATGGTCTTGCCGGCCTTGGGCGGCGCGACGATGAGACCGCGCTGGCCCTTGCCGATCGGGGCGACCAGATCGATGATGCGCTGGGTCAGCTTCTCGGGTGCGGTCTCGAGGCGCAGGCGCTCCTGCGGGTAGAGGGGGGTGAGCTTGCCGAACTCGACGCGGGTCGCGGCATCCTCGACCGACAGGCCGTTGACGGCGTCGACCTTGACGAGCGCGTTGTACTTCTGACGGCTCGACTGCTCGTTCTCGCGGGGCTGCTTGATGGCGCCCACGACGGCGTCGCCCTTGCGCAGGTTGTACTTCTTGACCTGGCCGAGGGAGACGTAGACGTCGCTCGTGCCGGGCAGGTAGCCGGACGTGCGGACGAAGGCGTAGTTGTCGAGCACGTCGAGGATGCCGGCGATGGGGATGAGGACGTCGTCCTCGCCGATCTCGGTCTCGAACTCGTCGCCCGTCTGGGCCGGGCGGCGCTTGTTGCGCTGGCGACCGCGACCGGCGCCCTGGCCCTGGTCGTCGTCGGCGTCGGGCGTCGACGGCGCGGCGTTCGCGGGGCCGCTGTTCTGCTGCGGCTGTCCGCCCTGGGCGTTCTGGCCACCCTGTGCGTTCTGGCCGCCCTGGCCGTTCTGGTTGCGGTTGCGGCTGCGGCTCCGGCTGCGGCTGCGGCTGCGCGACGGCGTTTCTTCGCCGGCGTCGCCGTTCTGCTCGGCGGCGTCGCCCTCCGTGGAGGTCTCGCCGTCGGATGCCTCGGCGCCCTCGGCGTCGCCCGTGGCGGATGCCTCGGCCTCGGCCTCGGCCTCGGCGTCGGCGGACGCGGTGTCGTCGGCGGGCGCTTCCGCCGGTGCCTCGGCGACGGCCTCGGCCGGTGCCTCGTCAGCCGGCGCCTCGACCGGTGCAGCCTCGACGGCAGCGGCCTCGGGCGCGGCGACCTCGGGGGCGGCCTCGACGGGGACGACGTCGGCGGTCTTGGCGCGGCGGGGCGCGCGCTTGCGCGGCGCCTTCACCGGCGGAGCGGCCGGCTCCTCGGCCGGAGCTTGCTCGGCGGCCGGAGCGGCCTCGGCCGGAGCCTCGGACTCGCTCGGAGCAGGCGCCTCGACGGCGGTGCTCTCGGTGGCGGTGTCGACGTTCTCGACGGCCTCGGGCGCTTCCGCGCGCTCGTCGGCCGATGCGTCGGCAGTGTGGATCTCGGAGATGGACTCCACGAGTTCTCCCTTGTCAAACGAATGGATATGCACGATCGCACGGGACGCGCTGCTGAGCAGGCGTCTGCCCGACCCTTCGACGAACTCGAGGACCTTCGATGGTTCGAGAACCGTGATGGTGCTCAGAGACCGTCAGCTGGATGGGGGGCCGTGCGGGTTTCGCAGATTGCGACGGAGGCCAGATTCACGAACTTACGTGGAACCCTCCGCGTACTCCTTCACTGTACCACCCTTGAAGTCGACGGCGAGCATGAGAGCCTCCCACGGGGTGTCGGATGCGGAGGCCGCGAGAGCGGCCGCTTCGAGGCGACGACCGGGGCCGTCCGCGAGGACGAGCACGCTCGGCCCCGCACCGGAGACGACCGCCGCGTAGCCGCGGGCGCGGAGCGTGCGCACGAGCAGGTCGGTCTCTGGCATGGCCCCCGCGCGGTAGCTCTGGTGCAGCTTGTCCTCGGTCGCGGCCTGCAGCAGCTCGGGACTCTGCGTGAGCGCCGCGATGAGCAGGGCGGACCGCGACACGTTGAAGACCGCGTCCTCGCGCGGCACCTGCAGCGGCTGCAGGCTGCGGGCGACCTCGGTCGACATCGTGAACTCCGGCACGAACACCAGCGGCGAGACGCCGCGGTGGACGAGCAGCTTCTTGTGCTGCGGACCCTGCTCGTCGACCCACGCGATCGTGAGGCCGCCGAACAGCGCCGGCGCGACGTTGTCGGGGTGCCCCTCGAGCTCGGTCGCGAGCCGCAGCAGCGTGTCGGGTCCGAACTCGACGTCGCCCTCGAGCAGGCCTTTTGCCGCGAGCAGACCCGACACGACGGCCGCGCCGGACGACCCCAGCCCGCGGCCGTGCGGGATCACGTTGTGCGCGCGAAGGCGGAGGCCCGGCATCCGTCGTCCGACCGACTCGTAGGCGTACGCGATCGAGCGCACGACGAGGTTCGAGGCGTCGCGAGGCACGTCGGCCACGCCCTCGCCGTCGATGTCGATGTCGAGCACGCCCTCCTCGAGCGAGGTGACGTCGAGCTCGTCGTAGACGCTCAGCGCGAGGCCGAGGGTGTCGAATCCCGGCCCGAGGTTCGCGCTCGTCGCAGGCACCCGGACCACGACGCGACGCCCCGGTGCCGGGGCGACGGCTGCGTTCACGCGGTCGCCCCCACGGGGGCGAGGTCGAGGACGGATGCCACTTCAGACGTCGACGCGTCGACCACGGTGGGCTCCACCTGGCTGCCGTCGGCGTTGCGGAGGGCCCACTGGGGGTCCTTCAGGCCATGGCCCGTGACGGTGAGCACGACGCGGGAACCGGGCGTGACGATGCCGGCTTCGGCGCGGTCGAGGAGGCCGGCGACGCTGATCGCGGACGCTGGCTCGACGAAGATGCCGACCTCGGAGGCCAGCAGCTTCTGCGCCGCGAGGATGCGGTCGTCGTCGATGGCGCCGAAGTAGCCGTCGGTCGCGTCACGGGCCTCGAGGGCGAGCTCCCACGAGGCGGGATTGCCGATGCGGATGGCGCTGGCCACCGTCTCGGGGTTCTTCACGACCTCGCCGCGCACGAGCGGCGCAGAGCCCTCGGCCTGGAACCCGAACATGCGGGGAACCCGGGTCGACACCCCGCGGTCGGCCTCCTCGCGGTAGCCCCGCGAGTAGGCCGTGTAGTTGCCGGCATTGCCGACGGGGATGAAGTGGAAGTCGGGCGCGTCGCCGAGCACCTCCACGACCTCGTAGGCCGCAGTCTTCTGACCCTCGATGCGGTCGGGGTTGACCGAGTTCACCAGGTGCACCGGGTAGTGGTCGGCCAGCTCCCGCGCGATCTCGAGGCAGTCGTCGAAGTTGCCGCGGATCTGGATCAGCCGCCCGTTGTGGGCGACCGCCTGGCTGAGCTTGCCCATGGCGATCTTGCCCTCGGGCACGAGCACCGCCGCGGTGATGCCGGCGTGCGCGGCGTATGCGGCGGCGGACGCCGACGTGTTGCCGGTCGACGCGCAGATGACCGCCTTCGCGCCGTGCTCGACCGCGCGCGACAGCGCCACCGTCATGCCGCGGTCCTTGAACGACCCGGTCGGGTTCATGCCCTCGAACTTGACCCACACGTCCGCGCCGGTGCGGCGCGAGAGCGAGGGTGCGGGCAGGAGCGGCGTGCCGCCCTCGCCGAGGGTGACGACGGTCGAAGCGTCGGTGACGCCCAGACGGTCGGCGTATTCGCGGAGGACTCCGCGCCAGACGTGTGCCATGTCAGTCTCCTTCTACACGCAGGACCGAGACGACGCGCTCCACGACGCCGCTCGCGGCGAGACGGTCGACCGTCTCGCTGAGGTCCTGCTCCAAAGCCTTGTGGGTGCCGATCACGAGACGCGCGACGCCGGGGGCGCCGTTCGACTCCTGCACGACGGTCTGCTCGACGGTGGCGATCGAGACGCGCCCGTCGCTCAGTGTTCCTGCGACGGTCGCCAGCACACCCGGCTGGTCGTCGACCTCGAGGGTGATCTGGTAGCGCGTGGTCACGCGGCCGACCGGGACGATGGGGAGGTTCGCCAGCGTGGACTCCCCCACGCCGACGCCGCCGGCGATGTGGCGGCGCGCCGCCGAGACGACGTCGCCGAGCACCGCCGAGGCGGTCTGCACGCCACCGGCGCCCGCGCCGTAGAACATGAGGTTGCCGGCGGCTTCCGCCTGCACGAACACGGCGTTGTTCGCGCCGTGCACGCTCGCCAGCGGGTGGGCGCGGTCGATGAGCGCCGGATAGACGCGCACCGAGATCGACTCGCCCTCGCCCGCCTCGCCGGCGAGGCGCTCGCAGACGGCGAGCAGCTTGATGACGTAGCCCGCGTGGCGCGCGGCATCCATCATCGACTTGTCGATCGCGGTGATGCCTTCACGGTGCACCGACTCGAGCGGCACCGTCGTGTGGAACGCCAGGCTCGCGAGGATCGCGGCCTTCTGCGCGGCGTCATAGCCCTCGACGTCGGCGGTCGGGTCGGACTCGGCGTAGCCGAGGCGCTGCGCGTCGGCCAGCACGTCGGAGAACTCGGCGCCCTCGGTGTCCATGCGGTCGAGGATGTAGTTGGTCGTGCCGTTGACGATGCCCATGATGCGCTGGACGCGGTCGCCGGCGAGCGAGTCGCGCAGCGGCCGGATGATGGGGATCGCGCCGGCCGCGGCGGCCTCGTAGTAGACCTCGGCGCCCACCTGGTCGGCGGCGTCGAAGATCTCGGGACCGTGCGTCGCCAGCAGCGCCTTGTTGGCTGTGACGACGTCTGCCCCGGAGTTGATCGCCTGCAGCAGGTAGGTCCGCGCCGGCTCGATGCCGCCCATCAGCTCGATCACGATGTCGGCGCCCACGATGAGGGACTCGGCGTCGGTCGTCAGCAGCTCGCGCGGCGGCTCGACGTCGCGCGGCGCGTCGATGTCGCGCACGGCGATGCCCACGAGCTCGAGCCTGGCTCCGGCGCGGTCCGCGAGCTCGTCCGCGTGCTGCCGGAGCAGTGCGGCGACCTGCGAGCCGACGGCGCCAGCGCCCAGCAGCGCGACGCGAAGACGGCGGTAGTCGGTCACTTCGACTCACTCCGTTCGCTCAGTACAGGCATGTCGATCCCTTCCGTGGGGGTCAGTGTGAGTCCGGCATCCCGGGCGAGCAGATCCTGGATCGACTCGCCGCGCACGATGACGCGCGCCTCTCCCCCGCGCAGCGCCACGACGGGCGGGCGGGGGACGTGGTTGTAGTTGCTCGCGAGCGAGATGCAGTAGGCGCCCGTGGCGGGCACGGCCAGCAGATCGCCCGGGGCGACGTCGCCCGGCAGGTATTCGGCGTCGACCACGATGTCGCCCGACTCGCAGTGCTTGCCGACCACCCGCACGAGCGTCGGCGGCGCGTCGCTCGTGCGTGCGGCGATGCGCGCGGAGAAGTCGGCGCCGTACAGGGCAGGGCGCGCGTTGTCGCTCATACCGCCGTCGACGCTGACATAGAGGCGGGTGGCGCCTCCGTCCAGCTCGACGGACTTCGTCGTGCCGACCTCGTACAGCGTCACGCCGGCCCGCCCGACGATGGCCCGGCCCGGCTCGAAGGCCAGGTTCGGCATCGGGATGCCGCGCACCTCGCACTGGCGGGCGACGGCGTCGGCGATGCCCGCGGCCAGCTCTTCGAGCGGAGTCGGGTCGTCGACCGAGGTGTAGGCGATGCCGAAGCCGCCGCCGAGGTTCAGGACGGGCAGCTCTCCGCCGGACAGGAGCTCGGCGTGCAGCTCGACGATGCGCGCCGCCGACTCCTCGAACCCGGCGGTGCCGAAGATCTGCGACCCGATGTGGCAGTGCAGGCCGACGAGCTGGAGCCCTTCGAGCTGGCGGATGCGCGCGGCGGCGGCCGGGGCATCCTGCAGCGTGAAGCCGAATTTCTGGTCCTCGTGAGCCGTCGCCAGGAAGGCGTGGGTCTCGGCGTGCACGCCGCTGTTGACGCGGAGCAGGACGGCCTGGGAGGCGCCGCGGCGCCCGACGATCGCCGCGAGGCGCTCGATCTCGATGAGGCTGTCGATGATGATCGAGCCGACTCCGGCCTCGACGGCGGCCTCGAGCTCGGCGACGCTCTTGTTGTTGCCGTGGAAGCCGATGCGGGCGGGATCGGCGCCGGCGGCCAGGGCGACGGCGAGCTCGCCGCCGGTGCACACGTCGACCGCGAGCCCCTCCTCGGTGACCCAGCGCACGACCTCCGCGCTCAGGAACGCCTTGCCGGCGTAGTAGACACGTGCCTGCACGCCGTGCAGCGCCGCCGCCGCGCGGAAGGCGTCGAGGGCGCGGTGGGCGCGGGTGCGCACCTCGTCCTCGTCGAGCACCCACAGCGGGGTGCCGAAGCGCTCCTGCAGTGCGGTCGCCGGGATACCGCCGAGGACGAGTGCGCCGTCGGCGTCGCGCACGGCGCTCTCGGGCCAGACGAGCGGGGCGAGCGCGTTCGCGTCGTCCGGCTCGACCAGCCATGCCGGTGCCGGGGTACGGGACTGCGAAGGGGCGGACACGGGTGGGACCAATCGGTTCGAGCTTCGACGCTGAGCCGTCCGGACGACCGGATCGGCGCGGATGCCGCGGCCGGAGAGATCACGCGCCGGGCGGTCATTGCAGTCTAGGGCACACCCCCGGCGGGGCCTGTGCCGTGTGACGCCCGGTGCCCGCTCCTACTCGCAGGTGCCGTTCGCCTGGAGCGCCGGATCGGTGACGATCGCGCCGTCCACGTCGGCATCGGCGACCAGCACGTCGCCGTCGACGTGGACGTCGGTCAGCGTGACGCCGGCCGGGATGTACTCCGCCAGGCACACCGTCCAGTCCCGCACCACGACGTCCGCGAGAGCGCCGAACCGCTGCGTCAGCTGCGCGGCCGCGATCTCGGCGCCGGCGAGCTCGAAGGTCGACGGAGTGAGCACGATGTCGCCCTCCGCGACGGACGGGGTGAGTGCGACGCCGACCGGGAACTCGACACCGAAGAGCTGCAGCTCGGTGGACATCGTGAGGTCGGGCTCGGCGAGCCCGACGGTGTCGGCGGGGAGTCCGTCGACCGTCGAAAGCAGCGCGCGGAGCTGCTCCTCGTCGAGCGTCACGGTCGCGGTGGCGCCGCCCATGTCGACGCCCTCGGTGATCGGCACGTCGACCGCGGTGACCGTCACGTCGCCCTCGAACGATCCGACGGGGACATCGTCGGAGGAGACCGTGACCTCGTCGAGGCTGCCGCCGATGAGCTGCGGGATGACGGTGCCGCTCACCTCGACGTCGATCGGGTGATCGGCCGGCAGCGACAGCCTCTCGGTCACCTGATCGCGGACGGTCTTCGTCACGAGGTCTCGCGCGATCGCCTCGGCCGCGAACCAGGCGACGACGGCGAGCACCACGACGATGCCGAGCGCGACCAGCCACGGCCAGACCCGGCGGCGGCGCCTCGGCGCCTCGGCGTAGGCCCAGTCGGGCTGGACGAGGGTGGGCTGATCGTCGCCGGCGTTCATCGCTACATCCGTTCCGGCGCACCCACGCCGAGCAGTCCGAGTCCGTTGCGCAGCACCTGTCCGGTGGCATCGTTGAGCCACAGCCGGGTGCGGTGCACCGCCTCGACGGGTTCGTCGCCGAGCGGGATCACGCGGCAGCTGTCGTACCACCGGTGATACAGCCCCGACAGCTCCTCGAGGTAGCGCGCGACGCGATGCGGCTCACGCACCTCCGCCGCGAAGGCCACCGTGCGGGCATACTCCTGGAGCGCGCCGAGCAGCGCCGACTCGGTCGGGTGCGCGAGCAGCTCGGGGGCGAACTCGGAGCGGTCGACACCGGATGCCGCGGCATTGCGTGCGACGTTGTGCGTGCGGGCGTGCGCGTACTGCACGTAGAACACCGGGTTGTCGTTCGTGCGCCTCTGGAGCACGTCGAGGTCGACGTCGAGGTTCGAGTCGGCCGAGCTGCGCACGAGCGCGTAGCGCGCGGCATCCACTCCGACGATCTCCACGAGGTCCTCGAGGGTCACCACGGTGCCCGCGCGCTTGGACATGCGCAGCGGCTGGCCCTCCTTGACGAGGTTCACCATCTGCCCGATGAGGATCTGCAGGTTGACGCCCGGCTCGTCGCCGAATGCCGCGCACATCGCCATGAGGCGCTGCACGTAGCCGTGGTGGTCGGCGCCGAGCATGATGATGCAGCGGTTGAAGCCCCGCTCCCGCTTGTCGAGGTAGTAGGCCAGGTCGCCCGAGATGTAGGCGGGCGTGCCGTTGGAGCGGATCACCACGCGGTCGCGGTCGTCGCCGAACGTCGTCGAGCGCAGCCACACCGCGCCGTCCTGCTCGAAGATGTGCCCCTGCTCGCGCAGCCGGGCGACCGCGCGCTCGACGGCACCCGACTCGTGCAGGTCGTTCTCGTGGAAGTACACCTCGAAGTCCACGCCGAAGTCGTGGAGGCTCTTCTTGATCTCGTCGAACATGAACCCGACGCCGTACTCGCGGAAGGCCTCCTGGCGGGCGGCGTCGTCGAGGGCGTCGATGTCGCCGGGGTAGGCGAGGGCCACGCGCCGGGCGATGTCTCCGATGTAGGCGCCGCCGTAGCCGTCCTCCGGCGTCGGCTCGCCGCGATGGGCGGCCATGAGGCTGCGCGCGAAGCGGTCGATCTGTGCGCCGTGGTCGTTGAAGTAGTACTCGCGCGTCACCTGCGCGCCCTGCGTGGCGAGGATGCGCGCGAGGGAGTCTCCGACCGCCGCCCACCGGGTTCCGCCGAGATGGATCGGCCCGGTCGGGTTGGCCGACACGAACTCGAGGTTGATGATCTCGTCGGTGCGGCTGTCGTTCGTGCCGAAGGCCGCCCCGGCATCGACGATGGTCTTCGCGAGCGCGCCGGCGGCCGCGGCATCCAGCCGGATGTTGATGAAGCCGGGTCCGGCGACCTCGACGCTCGCGACGCCGTCGACCGCGGTGAGTCCGTCGGCGATCTCGGCCGCGAACTCGCGGGGATTCGCGCCGACGGCCTTCGCGAGCTTGAGGGCGGCGTTGGAGGCCCAGTCGCCGTGATCGCGGCTCTTCGGGCGCTCGAGCGGCAGATCGGCCACGGTGAGACCCTCGGCCGCGCCGGCACGTCGCGCCTCGGCGAGGGGGGCGATGACGGCGAGCAGGGCGGCGGAGAGGGCGTCGGGATTCATAACCGCATCAGTCTAGTTCGGCCGTGCCGGGGCCTTGCCGCACACGGCGAGCGCTGGGCCGGGCTGTCGCACGGCCCGATGCGCCCGGGGGTCAGGCGAGCTGGACGAGCTCGAGGAAGTCGTCGGCCGAGGGGTCGGATGCCGCAGGCAGGGTCTCGAGTCCCTCGAGCGCCGCCGTCTCGGGGACGACCCACGCGTCGACGCGCATGCGCTCCAGCCCGACATAGCCGCCGTGGTAGCTGAGGAACGCGCAGTCGGCGGCGTCGCGCCCGGTCGCGATGCGCACCAGCGACCGGCGGTTCGCGAGACGCGTGCCGTCGATGACGTACCAGGCGCCGTCGAGGTAGGCCTCGGCGACCGCGTGGAAGTCCATCGGCTGAAGGCCCGGCGCGAAGCACGCGGCATAGCGCGCGGGCATGTCCATCGCGCGCAGCAGCGCGATGACGACGTGCGCGTAGTCGCGGCAGACGCCCTGCCCCGTCATGAGCGTCGTCACGGCGCTGTCGGTGCCCTGGCTGAGCCCCGGCGTGTAGGTGGTGCTCGTCGCGACGAACTCCGACACGGCCGCGATGAGATCGTGACCCTGCAGGCCCTTGAACTGGCGGCGCGCCTGCTGGAACACCTCGTCGGACTGGCAGTAGCGGCTCGGACGGAGGTAGGTGATGGCCTCGAGGTCGCTCGTGCGGCTGGTCGTGGCCTGGCCGTCGACGGTCGCTTCGTAGCGGACTTCGAGCCGGCCGGACTCGCCGAGGAGGCGATGCAGCCGGCTCCCGGACTGGTCGACGATCTCGGTCGGCGTGTAGACGCGGTCGCCCTGCGTGAACGTCAGCTGCTCGCTGATCACGGGCACCGGCTGGGCCGCCGAGATCTGGAAGATGAGGTCGACGGAGGACCCCAGTTCGAGGTCCAGTTCGGCGGTCACGACGCGTTGCACCGAAGTATCCTCGCACGCCCGATCGACCGCTTCCTGCGCGTGTGCACAACGGCCGCCGAACGTTCGCCGGGACGACATCACCCTCAGCTTCCGCGCGGCGTTTCCCCACGTTTCGACCGGGTGGCGGGAGGCCACGGCTTCGTGACGTACCCTCGGTCCATGCACGCGCACGGACGCCCCCGCGCACGGCGTCCGTGGCTGCCGCTCGTCGGCGCCGCGATCGCCGTGGCCGTGGTGTGCGCCGTAGGCGCGTGGCGGCCCTGGATCGTCCCCTCGGCGCCCGTCGCGGCCGTCGAGCAGGGCCTCGCGGCGGTGGCCCCCGCCGCGCTGTCGCTGCCGGAGGACGCCCGCGTGCTCGTATTCGGCGACTCCTGGGTCTACGGCTCGGCGGCGATCGTGCCGAGCCTCGGCTTCGCCTACGTGCTCGGCGACACCCTCGGCTGGGAGACGGTCGTGGACGGCGTCCGGGGCAGCGGCTACCTCAAGCCCGGGCTCGACGGCGGCAGCTACGGCGAGCGCGTCGAAGACCTCGACCCCGCGCTCGACCCCGACCTCATCATCGTCGAGGGCTCGATCAACGATCGCCGGCTCCCCGCGGACGGTTATCGCGATGCCGTGACCGCCGTGTGGGACGGGCTGGCGGCCCGCTATCCCGAGGCCTCGTTCGTCATCCTCGGTCCTGCGCCCCAGGTGCTGCCCGTCGAGCCCGCGACGGCTCGGATCGATTCCGACCTCGCCGCGCTCGCCGGCGCCCGCGGCTGGTGGTACATCTCGCCCATCGCCGAGGGATGGATCACGGCCGAGAACTACCTCGACGTGATCGACGTCGGCCCGATCGGCCGCGATCACCCGTCCACCGACGGGCACGCCTACCTCGCCGAACGTGTCGCGGCGGCCCTCGACCGCATGACCGAGGCCACCGACATCATCGCGGACGCTCCTCTCGACGAGGAGCTCGTCGGCCCCTGACCGGGCGGGCTCGACCCCGTGAGGGTGGTAATCTCGATCGGCACGCCTCCGTAGCTCAGGGGATAGAGCGTTGGTTTCCGGTACCAAAGGTCGCTGGTTCGATTCCAGTCGGGGGCACCATACGGGACAAGGGGTCGCGGGGCATTCACGCCTCGCGGTCCCTTTCTCGTGACAGCGCTATCCTCCCGTCATGGTCAACGGCGTGAACAAACCCGTGCTGCACGTGGACGATGTCGCGGACTGGGAGGCCTGGCTGGACTCGAACCCCGATCCGAGCGGCGTTCGACTACGACTCCGGAAGAAGGCGACGGCCCAACCGGGGATCACCTACGCCGAGGCGCTCGATGTCGCGCTGTGCTTCGGATGGATCGATGGGCAGAAGCACTCCCTCGATGACGACTACTTCCTGCAGACCTTCACGCCACGCCGACCCCGGAGCATGTGGTCGAAGGTCAACATCGGCCACGTGACTCGACTGATCGAGGAAGGTCGCATGCGGCCGCAAGGCCAGCACGAGATCGACCGCGCGAAGGCGGACGGGCGATGGGACAGCGCGTATCGGCAACGCGACGGCGACGTCCCCGCAGAGCTGCAGGAAGCCCTCGACGCAGACCCGGAGGTCGCCGCGGCGTTCGCGGCCCAGTCCGCGCAGAACCGGTTCGCGATGACTTTCCGTGTGGCGAATCTCAAGCGGCCGGCTTCGCGAGCCGCACGTGTCGCCGAGTACGTCGAGATGCTGAAACGAGGCGAAACCCTTCATTGACGGAGCGCTTCGCCTGATCGCGGGCGATGTCGCCGCTCTGGCCGCGTTCGCATCGCCGCCCCTATGCTCGGATCGACCGGTGCCCCGCCGGCCACGATCGGAGAGCCGCATGGCGAACGATGTCCGGACGCTCGTCGAGAACATGTTCGCGGGCGTCTCAGCGAAGGACGTGGACGCCGCGGTCGCCGGCATGGCCGACGGGATCCAGCTCTTCGACCCGCACTACCCCTACTCGAGCATGAACGGGATCGCCGAGGTGCGTGAGGGGCTGACCTGGGCCTTCGGGGGCATGAAGAGCATGGGGTTCGACATCGACCGCTGGTTCACGGCCGACGACGGCCTGTCGGTGACTGTCGAGGTGTCCACGCACCACGTGCTGAACGCGGGCAACAGGCGCCTCGACTTTCCGCAGGTGTTCGTGATCGACACCGATGGGAACCAGATCACGAGCATGCGCGCGTACGAGCCGTACGGCCCGCACGGCATCACGGGCATCGGTCTCGCCGTGGGACACCGTCTCTACCGGCTGCGCCATCGGCGCAAGCGTTAGTCGCGCCCAGACGCGCTGTCGCGCGCAGAGGCGGCGAGCGCCTCGAGGTGCGCGCCGGTCAGGCGCTGGGTGGTCCACTCGTCCATCGGCGCAGCGCCCAGCGATCGGTAGAACGCGAGGGCGGGTGCGTTCCAGTCGAGGACGGTCCACTCCAGCCGCGAGTACTCGCGCTCCACGCACACCGCCGCCAGCGACGCGATGAGCGCCTTCCCGTAGCCCCGCCCGCGCTCGGACTCGTGGACGAAGAGGTCCTCCAGCCAGATGCCGTGCCGCCCGGTCCACGTCGAGTAGGTGAGGAACCACATCGCGATGCCGACGATGGCGCCGTCGCGCTCCACGACGTGCGTGAAGACGCGGGGCTCGGACCCGAACAGGCCGGCCTCGAGCGCCTCGACCGTGTTCTCGACGGCATCAGGTTCGCGTTCGTAGACCGCCAGCGCCGTGATGCACGCGAGGATGCCGGGTTCGTCGCCGACGCGCGCCTCGCGCAGAACCGCACCGTGGGAGAGGATCGCAGGAGTCACCGTCCGAGCCTATTGCCGCGAACAGCGGCGACAAGTCAGAGCGGGAAGAGCCAGTCGAGAGCACCCGGGTTGTGGGCGTGGACCAGCACGAGGAACACGACGGCGTCGAACAGCAGATGCACCGACACCACGTACGCCAGCGACCGCGTCTTCATGAAGATCCAGCCCATGAGCAGCGCGAACGGGATGGTCAGCAGCGGCCCCCAGGCCTGATAGCCGAGCTCCCACAGGAACGAGACGAACACGACCATCTGCAGCAGGTTTGCCTGCCAGAACGGGAAGTGCCGGCGCAGCAGCGCGAAGCACGTGCAGATGAAGAACAGCTCGTCCCAGATGCCGACGGCGCCCACGCCGACGAAGAGCCGTGCGATCAGATCGGGCGTGTCGACCACGGGCCAGTTCTGGTAGACGCCCGAGGTGATGAAGTAGAAGGGCAGGATCAGCCAGCCGAGCACGAGCACGACCGCGAGCCACGTCCACTGGAACGCGGTCCACCGGCCGCCGCCGCGCCACGGGAACCCGATCGCCCGATCCCGGTACACCCAGCGCGAGATCGCGTACGGCACCACCACCGCGCCGCCGAGTGCGGCCCCGAATCGCACGAACGCGAGGTTGTCGAGCTCTGCCGCGAGCGGGATCGCGCTGACGATGAGCAGCCCGACCGCGATGAGCGAGAGGTCACGGACCAGACTCGGTCGGCGCAGATCCGGATCGTCCGGCGTCACGGCGCGGGAGGCGGCATCCGCTCGCTCGACGAGGAGCGCCGCGAGCAGGCCCGCCGCGAGAAAGGCCCAGCCGAGCCACGGGATGCGCGCCACGAAGAACGCGGGCGCGGCGAGGCAGACGAGGAGGGCCGGCGCGAGGCCCCAGGACCAGGCGGGACGGACCCCGACGGGAGCGGCAGCGGGAGAAGCAGGCATCAGCGATCCAAAGGGTGGGCGATCTCATCCTGCGGCATGCGAGCGGCGAGGATCGCGATGATGCCGAAGACGAGCGGGAGGATTCCGGCGACGATGAAGATGGTCTGGAGCGGGACGACCTCGGCCAGCGGCCCGGCGATCGCCATCGAGAGGGGCATGAGGGCGAGCGAGACGAAGAAGTCCAGGCTCGAGACGCGCCCGAGCATGTGCCGCGGCACGCGCCGCTGCAGCAGCGTGCCCCAGATGACGTTCCCGTAGCTGAACCCGAAGCCGATGATGAACATCGAGACGAGCATGAGCCAATACTGATCGGTCACGCCGACGATGATGAACGGCAGCGTGCTGATCCCCCACACCAGATTCATCACGGTGAGGTACCGCCGCGGAAGCGGACGGGAGGACACCACGATCGATCCGGCCACTCCCCCGATCCCGTACACGGCGAGCAGGAAGCCGAACCACCGCGGATCGTCGCCGATCCGCTCGCGGGTGAGGAACGGCAGGAGCACCTCCTCCGGTCCGACGAACACCAGGACCCACCCGGTCGCGAACAGCAGCGTCCACAGCAGCCACGGCGTGCGGACGGTGAAGACGACCGCCTCCTTCAGATCATGGAAGACGGATGCCGCGCGCTCCGGCTCGTCGTGCGGCGCGGGCGGCTCGGCCCGCAGGAAGAGCAGGCCCACGAAGGCGAGCCCGTACGCGATCGCGATGATGATCGCCGCATGGCTCGGGATGAGCGCGGCCAGGAGGATGCCGGCCACGGCGGGACCGGCCGCCTGCTGGAGGGCGGGGCGGATCGCACCTTCCAGTCCGTTCGCCGCGAGCAGCTGACCGGGCGGGAGGATGCGCGGAAGGATCGCGCTGTACGCCGGGAAGAAGAAGCCCGCGCCCGCCCCCAGCACGAACGCGACGATCGTGAGGTGCGGGATCGAGACCGTGCCCACGAACCCTGCCACGACGATGGACGAGATCGCGGTGAAGTTGACGAACTCGACCACGCGCACGATGGTCCGTCGCGAGACCCGGTCGGCGACGATGCCTCCCGGGATCGCGCAGAGCAGCAGGCCGGTCGCGTTGGCGCCGGCGACGAGCGAGAGCTCGAGCGGCCCGCCGCCCGCGCCGATGACCGAGTACACCATGACGACCGCCCACATGCCTGCGGCGAAGATCGACAGCACGACGGCGATGAAGAGCACGCGGAAGTCGCGGTGGCCGAGCGGGCGCAGCACGCGCCAGCGGTCGCGGGGCTCGGCATCCGCCCCCGGGGCGGCTTCGGATGGAGGCAGCCCCGGCGTCGTCGTCGACGGATCGGCGGGCTCGGTCATGGCCGGGGCGTCCGCCGGTAGACGAGGTCGCGGATCTCACGGCCGACGCGGGCGCCCTTCCGCTCGAACGCCGTGAGCACGCGGCCGTCGAACCGCGGCGCCCAGTCTCCCTCGAACGCGGGCTCGAAGTCGGCGGAGGCGCCGAGCACGCTCCGCATCTGCACCGCGTACTCCTCCCAGTCGGTGGCGAGGCGCAGCATGCCGCCGTCGACGAGAGCACCGGCGGCGATCGCCGCGAACTCCGCGGTCACGAGGCGGCGCTTGGTGTGCTTCGTCTTGTGCCAGGGGTCGGGGAAGAACACCCACAGTTCGGTGACGGATGCCGGCGCCAGCAGATGCTGGAGCACCTCGGGCGCGTTCGCCTCGACGAGGCGCAGGTTGTCGGCGCCCGCGCGCTCGGCGTCGAGCATCGTGCGCGCGAGACCGGCGCGGAACACCTCGATCGCCAGGAAGTCGGCGTCCGGCCGCGCGGTCGCGGCATGGATGATCGCATGGCCCTGCCCCGATCCGATCTCGACGATCAGCGGAGCCCGGCGGCCCCACACCTCGCCGGGGTCGACGGCGGAGCCCGGAAGGATGCTCGTGGCCGCGGCATCCCGGGGCGGGTCGATCACGAACCGGGGCGCCAGCTCGGTCCAGGCGCGCTCCTGGGCCTCCGAGACGCGGCCGCTCCGGCGCACGAACGAGACCGGGCGATCGCGGAACGGGCGGGGCGGGTTCTCGGCGGGAGGAACGGAGTCGGGCACCCGACCAGGCTACCGAGCGCCGTCCCCGCGCTTCGCCCTGCGTCGGGAGTCCGCGAGGATGAGCACCGCCGATGTGAGCGCCGGGATGGACGTGAGGATGACTCCTCCGAGCACCGTGCCAGGCGACGCCAGGGTGCCGTCGTCGTACGGCACCGCCAGGTGGACCGCGTCGCCCACCACCAGTCCCGCCATCCCGAGCGCGAACGCGCCGATGGCGACACCGAGGTAGAACATCCAGCCGCGCCGGGCTTGGGCGGATGCGGCTGGGGGTGCGGGTGCCGAGGGTTGCTCCTGTGGGCGAGCGGGGATGTCATGAGCGGCCCGCGCCGGACGAGGCACGTGTCGGTCGGCAGGCACTCCGGCGTCGATCGACGCGATGACGTCGGGCGTGATGCCGACGTGGAGAGCCGGCTCGATGAGGATCCGGAATCCGTCCGCTCCGATCAGGCGGCGCGCGCCGTCCGGCCACACCTCGAGAGCCTCGGCGTCGGCGAACCTCACCGTGACGACCCCCTCCGCCTCCTGCACAGTGACGCCCTCCGAGCCGACGATGAGCGTGCCGTGGTTGTGGCCCACCCGCTCATGCGCGGTCCCGCTGACGGCACTGTTCGACCACACCGGGACCAGCGTGAAGCCCGCCCAGTCGAGGTCGCCCTCCGGTATCTGTGCCACCGCACCCGTCCAGACCTGTCGCGCCATGTCGGCGACGTCGTCGACCGTCACCGCCGCGAAGTCCGCGGCACTCTGCTCGGGACTGCGGGTCTCGATGCCGGCGGCCAGCTTGTACGCCGCCGACGGCAGCAGGTGCGCCCCCAGGAACGGGACGCCGCGAAGATCGTCCAGCTCTCCGCGGGCGTTGTCGAGCTCCGCCTGGTCGATGCGCCCCGCGCGCAGCGCCGCCAGGACATCGATGATCTCGCCCACGGCCTCTGCCTGCTTCTCGGGGAGCGCGTCGGCGGAGACCGTCACGCGCGCGTGGCCGGGGCCGATGCGCTCCCAGTCGCACCGGGCATCGTAGGACAGACCGCCTTCCTGGCGGAGGGACCGGAACAGCGCACGGGAAGCGACGTACGAGAACGCGGTGCCGGCCGTGGTCGCGGGCACGACGGCGTCGAGGACGACGACACCGGGCGGACCGAAGAAGTATGCCGGCTTCGCGCCGATCGACTCGCTGAGCTCGGGGACGGGCCACTGCGGGCCCTCCGGCAGTCGCAGGTCGAGGCCGTCGGGGACGACGTCGGTCGTGATCCATGCGACGGCGTTGCCGCGGGTGAATCGCTCGCCGACCCAGGTGGCGACATCGGCCGCCGACACCGCGGGGAGCCCGAAGCCCTCATAGCCGGCGCCGCCCGGCCCGCGCACCCCATAGCGCTCGACGCGCAGGCGGTCGAAGGCGTGCCCGCTCCCGCGCGCCGCTTCCGCGGCGAGGATCCCCTTCTCGACCTCCATCCGATCGAGCGGCAGATCGCGCAGCGCCGCGCACACGCCGTTGAGGAAGGCGACGACCTTGGCGACGGAGCCCGTGGCGTGGAACTGCGTCGCCCACTCGTCCGTGGCGCCGTTGTGGTGGAGGTCGGACAGGTTCTGCCCGAAGAGCGCGAGGTGCTCCACGAGGTGGGTGACGCCGCGTCGCGCCAGCGGCTCGTCCGCCCATCCGACGCGGAACACCAGTCCCCCGCTGACGGGTCCTTCGCTCCGCGCCAGCAGCACGGGCATGCCGTCGACGACGGCCGACCCGATCAAGTCGGCGACGGCTGAGAGCTCAGGGACCACTGTCCGGCCGGCTTCATCGGCGCCGGCCGCCTCGGCCCCGGTCATGTCCTGTCTGCCCGCGGATCGGCTCCGAGCACCGCGGTGCGGAGCTGGTCGAGGCGTGTCGGGTCGTCGAACGTGTAGGCCCACGGGAACTCCGTCGCACGACCTCCGAGGGCGGCGAAGTGGACGGCAGCGAGCTCGTTGCGGCCCGCCAGCCAGAGCGCCATCGCGAACGCACTGTGGGTCTGGACTCCGATCGGTCCTGCCGCGTAGTCGGGGTGCAGCACCGAGCGGGCCGCGGCATCCGTCACCTCCTCGACCACGGACGGCTGCGCCATGTACGCCCCTCCGGCGTCCCCGTCGGCATCGAGCCACCGCTCGATGTGCACGATCGGCACCAGTGCGCCGCTGTGCGACCCCGGCGGGGCCTCGGCCGCGGCGTTCCGGGCGAAGTCGTGAGCCTGCTCCTCACTCCCCGCCCACTTGGGCAGCAGGTACTGCAGCATGTGCGTCTGAGCCGGGTAGTCGTGGGGTGACAGACGGCGCACGCGGTCGTAGCGGCGCCGTGCTTCGGCGGGTCCGACTTCGAGGGCGCGAGCCGTGAGCACTCGGACGCCCCACGCCGGGGCGTACGACTCGTCAAGAGCGCACGCATCGATGAGCAGCTGCTCCGCCTTCACCAGCCAGGAGCGGAAGGCCTCGAACTGCTCGCGCGAGACGTCCTCCGCCCGCGCCCCGGTGCGGATCTGCCAGCCGATCACGATGTAGCGCCTCGCGAGGGCGGTGAGTGCGCACGCCGATGCGGGCGCGGCGCCGACCGCCTCTTCGAGGAGTCCTTCGATCCCGTCCATCTCGGCCAGCAGCTCGATCGCATAGGCGGCCTCGTCAGCGGGACGCGCGCGGAGCGCAGCTTCGGCGGCGGGCCAGTCGCCCCCGTGCAGCGCGTCCCGCACGTCGGCGAGCTCGGGCACGGTGGCGATCGTGTCGTAGACCGCTTCGGCGCGGCCGGGTGATGATGTCACGGAATCCCCTTCGCGCGCCCCGTTGCGCGCCCCGCTCAGAGCCAATCGCGCGCTCCGGCGTCGGGCAACCCGTTGACAACCGCCCGGAACTACTGCTTAGGGCTCGGTGACGAAGTCGATGAGCTCCTCGACCCGGCCGAGGAACGCCGGCTCCAGGTCTCGGTAGCTGTGGACGGCCGCGAGGATCCGCTGCCAGGCCCTCGCGATGTCGGCCTGGTCTCGCGCCGGCCAGCCGAGCGCACGGCACACGCCGACCTTGAATTCGATGCCGCGCGGCACCTCGGGCCACTTCTCGATCCCCATCGCCCGCGGGGTCACGCACTGCCACACGTCGATCCAGGGGTGACCGACGATGCGCAGATGCGCGCCGTGCGGCCCGCGTTCGATCGCCTGGGCGATCCGCGTCTCCTTCGAGCCCGGCACGAGGTGGTCGACCAGCACGCCGTAGCGGCGCTGGGCCGACGGCGGCTCGTCCTCCAGCACCGCCGCCAGCAGGTCGATGCCCTGGAGGTACTCGACGACCACTCCCTCGGCACGCAGGTCGTCGCCCCACACCTTCTCGACGAGCTCGGCGTCGTGCCGGCCCTCGACGAAGATGCGGCTCGCGCGGGCCGTGCGTGCACGTGCGTCGGCCACCGCGAACGAGCCCGAGGCGGTGCGCTTCGCACCCGTCGGGGCCGGCGCCGCGACCGGCGGCACGAGCACGACGTCGGCGCCGTCGACGAGGAAACCCGGCCCCAGGGGGAAGAGCCGGCGCCGAGCGTGCCGGTCCTCGAGCTCGACCATGCCCGACGCGACGGCGATCACGGCGCCGCAGAATCCGTCTGCCACGACCTCGACCACGAGGTCGCGGGATGCCGCCACCCGCGGCAGCTCCCGCTGGCCGCGCTTGCGCCAGCCGTCGGCCAGCACGTCGGTGCCGTAGCGATCGTCCATGTGTCCTCCGAGTCGCAAAGGCTACCCGCCCCCGCTCCTCGCGCGGGGCAGCGACCCGCGCGACGCGCCGTCCTGCCCCCGGTCGTCCGTCCGGGGTTCCCCGCCATGCCCGAGCCTGCATAGACTCGCGTAGGGGCAGGATTCCGCGTCCCGGAGGGGGAATCGATGCGTGCGCGATGGGCGTCGGCGCTCACGGCCGCTCTGGCGGTGGCGCTGGCCACGATGAGCGGTGCCGCCTGGGCGACCGAACCGGTGCAGCTCGGATCGGGCTACGTGGTCGATCAGGCGGAGGCGCTGTCGCCGGCCGACGAGTCCGCCGCGCAGGCGCGGCTCGAGCAGTTCAAGTCGGACACCGGACTGGACCTGTGGGTCGTGTACGTCGATGACTTCACCGACCCGTCCGACGCAGAGGGCTGGGCGAACTCCACCGCCGACGCCAACGGCCTCGGGGTCAGCCAGTATCTTCTCGCCGTGGCCGTCGACGGGCGGAACTACTACCTCTCGGGCGACTCCGGCGGCCCGGTGACCCCGGACCAGCTCGCGACCATCGAGCAGCAGCAGATCCAGCCCGCCCTCGCGTCCGGCGACTGGCTCGGGGCGGTCGATGCCGCCGCGGACGGGTTGACCGACGCCGCAGGCGGCGGATCCGACGCGGGCGGCGGCTTCTCGGGCATCCTCTGGCTCGTCGTCATCGCGGCGGCGATCGGCGTCGTGGTGTGGCTGGTCGTGCGCAGCCGTCGCCGGAAGTCCAGCCAGGTCGAAGGCGGAGCGGGCGCCCCCGCGGCCCCGCAGGTGCCCCTCGAGGAGCTCGAGCGTCGCGCCGCCTCCGCACTGGTGCAGACGGACGACGCGCTGAAGACCAGCGCGCAGGAGCTGGGCTTCGCCAAGGCGCAGTTCGGCGACGCCGCCACCGCCGAGTTCGAGCAGGCCTTGGCCACCGCGAAGACGAACCTCGACGAGGCGTTCACGCTCAGGCAGCAGCTGGACGACGCGTCGCCCGACACCGAGCAGGACACCCGGGCCTGGAACGAGCGCATCATCGCGCTGTGCGAGGCGGCCAACGCGCTCCTCGACGAGAAGGCCGCAGACTTCGACGAGCTGCGCAAGCTCGAGCAGAACGCGCCGGAGGCGCTGGCGCGGGTGCAGGATCAGCGGGCGAAGGCCGCGGCATCCCTCGACGGCGCCGCCGCTCGCCTACAGGTCCTGACCTCCTCCTACGCACCCGAGGCGCTCGCGACCATCGCCGACAACCCCGATCAGGCGCGCCAGCGCCTGGTCTTCGCCGACGAGCAGCTCGCCGCAGCGCAGAGCGCCATCGGAGCAGGCAAGGGCGGCGAGGCGGCGGTGGGCATCCGCGCCGCAGAAGAGGCTGTCGGCCAGGCAGTCCTGCTGGAGGACGCGATCGGCAAGCTCGCCGACGACCTCGCCGAAGGGGAGCGCAGCGCCGCGGCCCTCATCGCCGAGCTCGAGCAGGATGTCGCCGTCGCCTCCGCCCTCCCCGACGCCGACGGACGCATCGCCGCCGCCGTGGCCGGCACCACTCAGCAGATCGCGGCAGCCAAGGCCAATCTGACCGGCTCCGCCAAGCGCCCGCTGGTGACGCTGCAGCGGCTCGAGGCGGCCAACCAGCAGATCGACGCGCTCGTGCAGGGGATCCGGGATGCCGAGGCCCAGACACAGCGGGCCCGCCAGATGGTGGGGCAGCTCATCCTGCAGGCCCAGGCGCAGGTCTCGACGGCCGAGGACTACATCACCGCCCGCCGCGGTGCCGTCGGCGCCGAGGCCCGCACCCGCCTTGCCGAGGCGGGCGCCGCCCTCGTGCGCGCGCAGCAGCTGCAGGCGACCGACCCGCAGCAGGCCCTGCAGCACGCGCAGCGCGCCGACCAGCTCGCCGGCCAGGCGATCCAGTACGCCCAGAACGACGTCGGCTCGTTCTCGGGCGGCGGATTCGGCGGCGGTGGGTTCGGCGGCGGCGAGTCGCAGGGAGGCGGCGGCATGATCGGCGCCGTCCTCGGCGGCATCCTCATCAACTCGATGCTCGGCGGCGGCGGATCCTCGGGCGGCGGCGGAAGCCTCGGCGGACTCTTCGGCGGCTCCTCGGGCGGCCGCGGCGGTCCCGGGCCCGGAAGCTTCGGCGGCGGCGGCACGCGCGCCCGCCGAGGAGGTGGTCGCTTCTGACCAGCGCCCCCGCCCTCGCGGCGGATCCGACTCTTACCCCTCACCCCTGCAGTTCTCTCCGATAGGAAGGAAAAACGATGGCGAAGCAGTCCATCTTCGGTCGTATCTCGACCCTCATGAAGGCGAACATCAATGCGCTCCTCGACTCAGCCGAGGATCCGCAGAAGATGCTGGACCAGTTGGTGCGGGACTTCACCAACAGCATCGCGGACGCCGAGGCGGCGGTCGCCGAGACGATCGGCAACCTGCGCCTGCTCGAACGCGACCACCAGGAAGACATCCAGGCGGCCACCGAGTGGGGCAACAAGGCGCTCGCGGCCAGCCGCAAGGCCGATGAGCTCCGCACGGCAGGCAGCACGGCGGATGCCGACAAGTTCGACAATCTCGCGAAGATCGCGCTGCAGCGTCAGATCAGCGAGGAGAACGAGGCCCGCGCCGTCGAGCCGACGATCGCCTCGCAGACCGAGGTCGTCGCGAAGCTCAAGGACGGCCTCAACGGCATGAAGCAGAAGCTGGAGCAGCTGAAGTCGAAGCGCTCCGAGCTGCTGGCGCGCGCCAAGACGGCCGAGGCCCAGAACAAGGTCCACGACGCCGTCAAGTCGATCGACGTCCTCGACCCGACGAGCGAGCTCGGCCGGTTCGAAGACAAGGTTCGTCGCCAGGAGGCCCTGGCCGCCGGCAAGCAGGAGCTCGCCGCGTCGTCGCTCGACGCGCAGTTCGAGAGCCTCGACGACGTCGGCGAGCTCACCGAGGTCGAGGCCCGTCTGTCGGCTCTCAAGGCAGGCTCCGCGCCGTCGCAGGCCGCGATCGACGCGCCGAGCGCTCCGTACACGCCGTAATCACCGCACGAAAGGGAAGGGCGCCGCTCCGCGAGGGTCGGCGCCCTTCGCCCTGTTCGCCGTCGGCGTGCACCCGCGTGTGCGCCCGACCCGCCCACTGCGAGAGGATGAGGGGATGACGCGCTACCTCGTGGTCCCGCAGTGGCAGGGAAGCCCGTCGTCTCGGGCCATGCAGCTCATCGACGGCGCACAGGCGATCGCCGGGGACCTCCCGCGCTCCTCGACGACCGTGCTCGATGTGCCCATGGAGGCGGGCGAGGGGCTGGGCACCGGCATCCATCGCCTCAGCGCCCTGCAGCGCATCCGCGAGCTGATCGGCGAAGCCCTCGGGGCGCACGACGACATCGTCCTCACCGTCGGCGGCGACTGCGGTGTGGCGCTCGAGCCGATCGCGCACGCCGTCCGGCGCCACCCCTCGCTCGCGGTGGTGTGGATGGACGCGCACCCCGACTTCAACACCCCGGACTCCTCGCCGTCCGGCGCTTTCGCCGGGATGGTGCTGCGCGCCGTCCTCGGTGACGGTGAACCCGGCCTGACCCTCACGGCGGGTGCGGTGCCCCCGGAGCGGATGTTCGTGGTGGGAGCCCGCTCCTACGACGACGCCGAGCTCGCCGCGATCGGCGAACTCGGCATCACCACGCTGGCCGTCGACGCGCTGCACGATCCCGAAGCCGTCGCCAGGCTCGTCCGCGACAGCGGCGCCGACGCCGTCTACATCCACGTCGACGTCGACGTCCTCGACCCGGCGGAGGTCGCAGGCAACGCCCATCCCGAGCCGTTCGGCCTGTCGGTCCGCGAACTCACCGCCGCGATCGCCGCCGTCCGGGCCGCGGTGCCCCTGGTCGGCGCATCCCTTGCCGGGTACTCCCCCGCGTCAGCGGACTCCGCGACGGACGACCTCGGAGCGATCCTCCGGGTGATCGGAGCCCTGGCGTGAGCCCGATCCCCGCACCTCCCGCGGGATGGCGGGCCGCCGCCGAGCGCGCGGTCATGCGCGGGCGGAAGGTCGACCGCGGCATTCCCGACTTCCTGCTCGACTCCCGGCTGAGCCGCGCCGGCTACTGGTACGGAACGACCGTGGGCTGGATCTGGGGCACCCTGTGGAGCACCGGTCGCGTCGAGAAGCGGGACGGGCTGTGGGTGTTCCGCGGGATGCCGCGCTGGACGCACGCGCGCGGTGGCGTGTGCGTCGGCGGCTGCTTCCTCACCGGCGACGGCAGGATCACCGAGCGACTGCTCGCGCACGAGGCCGTGCACAAGCGGCAGTGGCAGCGATACGGGTTCCTGATGCCGTTCCTGTATCTGTTCGCCGGGCGGGACCCGCTGCGCAACCGGTTCGAGATCGAAGCCGGGCTCGAGGACGGGAACTACATCCCGCGCGGGAGCCGCTGAGCGCTCCCCCGACTCCTCGGCGGGATCAGCGGGCGGTGGAGAGGCCGAAGCGCGCGGGTGTGTGGATCGCCGTGGCGGCGATGCCCATCCCGGTGAGGTGGTCGACGATGTCCGCGGTGCCCAGGTAGCCGCCCAGCAGGTCGATGCGGGTCTCGTCGTCCTCGGCGCACAGCATCTCGTCGGCCCACGCGGTGACGGCTCGGGCGAGCGCCTCGCCGGGCGCGCAGCCGCGACTGGTGCCGGGAGCGCCGCTGCGCTGCGAGCGGTCGAGCCAGGTCAGGACCATCCGGCTCGGGACCACGATGTCGCCCTGCCACGAGGCATCCGGGATCTCGATGAACACGCGACCCGTCGAGCAGATCGGCAGCGTCGCCAGCACGGTCTCGAGCTCGGCGAACGAGGACTCGTCCGCCGTGATGAGGTGCTGCACGCGGGTGTGCCGTGAGGAACGGCAGGCCGCGGCGCTGTGCTCGGTGCTGTGGATCATGACGACTCCACTATACCGCGAAAGAAGGGTTGCCTAACCTTGGTGACCTCGTCCGTCACAGAGGGCGCAGCAGGATCCGGCGCAGCTCCGCGATCTCGTCGTCGGCGAGGCCGTGCGCGCGCAGGTAGTCCGAGGGTGAGCCGTACCGCTCGGCGAGCCCCTCCAGCAGGCCCCGCATCACGGGCGCCGGCGAGCGGGTCGCGAGATCCTCGAGGTGCACGGCATCGGGATGCATCGACCGCAGGATCTCGAGCACCCGGCGATTGCGCCGTTCGGGCAGCAGCCCCTCGGTGCGTGCGTAGTCGGCGACCACCGCATCGAGGTCGACGCCCGCGGCGGCGAGGGTGAGCGCGACGGTGACGCCGGTGCGGTCCTTGCCCACCGTGCAGTGCACGAGCACGGGCTGATCGGCCACGATCCCGCGGACGACCTCGACCACGCCC
The DNA here is from genome assembly GCF_034045255.1 of Microbacterium sp. CFBP9034. Taxonomy (NCBI): domain Bacteria; kingdom Bacillati; phylum Actinomycetota; class Actinomycetes; order Micrococcales; family Microbacteriaceae; genus Microbacterium; species Microbacterium sp. CFBP9034. The sequence goes on along the minus strand of NZ_JAXCWC010000001.1, from coordinate 1,408,615 downwards.
GCCGACGAGTCCTCCACGAGCCGGAGGTACATCTCGTCGAGGCCGATGTCGTCGACGAAGAAGGACTGCACCGATCCGAGGAACAGGGGCACACGCTGCGTGACGAGGTCGAGGCCGTCGATCCGGCTCGGCGCGTGGTCGACCTCGTCGTCGGCGCGGAGGTCGATGATGCGACGCAGTCCGAGCCCGCCCAGCGCCATGGTGCCGCGCTCGTCGAGCTGCGCCAGGTTTCCGGAGCGGAAGAGCACGCCGTGCCGCGTCACCGCCGGGCCGGCGGGCAGGCCCCCGACGTCGCGGAGGTTGACGGCCCCTGGGACGACGGGGTCGTGAGCGTCGCTCACCAGGCGGCGCCGGTGGCGGCGTCGTTGTCCTCACCGACGAGGTCGTCACGCGGCGGCACGCTGTAGCGCCCCGCGATGGCCACGCGGTTGAACGCGTTGATCGACACCAGGATCCAGCTGAGGGCGACGTACTCCTCCTCGCTGAGGATCGCGCCCACGCGGTCGTACACGTCCGTGGCCACGCCCTCCTCGTGGATGTACACGAACGACTCCGCCAACTCCAGGCCCGCGCGCTCCCGGTCGGAGAAGACGCCCGATTCGCGCCACACCGGCAGCTGACTCAGGACGTCCGCGGTGATGCCCGCCTTCAGCGCGCGCTCCACGTGCACCCGCACGCAGTAGGCGCATCCGTTGAGCTGGGACGTGTGGATCTGGACGAGCTCCTTCAGCCGGTCGTCGATGCCGCCGTCTGCCGCGATGCCGCCGACGGCCTTGGAGAACGCGGCGAGCGCCTGGTAGGCCGGCGGAGCCGATCGCGACAGATGGACACGCCGTTCTTCGCTCATGCCGCCAGCCTACCCACGGCCCTCCCGCCCGGGACCGGCGCATCACGATGTCTCCGGTCGTGACGCCGCGGCCGTCGGAGTCGGCGGGTGGGAGAGAATGGCGGGGTGAGCGATCCCATCGACGAGTTCTCGTTCCTGGCCGAGCAGGCGGCGGAGGCCGGCATCGACGGACCCCTGCCGCACCGCGAGCGACTGACGCTGACCCTGCCGGACGGCCGTTCCCTGAGCGCGCTGCGCTCCGTGCCGGAAGGAGCGGCGGATGCCCCGCTCGTGACCTTCCTCCACGGCGCCGGGCTCAACGCGCACACCTGGGACACCACCATCCTGGGGCTCGGCCTTCCCGCCCTCGCGATCGATCTCCCCGGCCACGGCGACTCGGCGTGGCGGGACGACTTCGCCTACGTCGCGCGGGTCCTCGCTCCCGACGTCGCGGCCGGGCTCGACGCCTGGACGGATCGGCCGCAGGTGCTCGTGGGGCAGTCGCTCGGCGGGCTCACCGCGGCGGCGGTCACGGCATCCCGTCCCGATCTCGTCCGCGAGCTCGTGGTCATCGACATCACCCCCGGTGTCGACCCGAACGCCGGGCCCACCCAGATCCGGGAGTTCTTCGCGGGACCGACCGACTGGGCGTCCCGCGACGAGCTCGTCGACCGCGCGCTCGCCTTCGGGCTCGGCGGCGGGACCCGACGCAAGGCCGAGCGCGGCGTCTACTTCAACTCCCGCGTGCGACCGGACGGCCGCGTGGAGTGGAAGCACCACTTCGCCCACCTCGCCGCCGCCATGGCCGCGGCGGCCGCCTCCTCCCCCGCCCCGGACGGCGCCGAGCGGCAGGACGCCGTCTCCGCCGTGCTCGGCGAGTCCGGCTGGGAGGACCTGGCAGCGGTCGATGTGCCGATCACGCTCATCCGCGGCGAGCGGGGGTACGTCACCGAGACGGATGCCGCGGAGTTCGCCGCGCGCCGGCCGGCGGCATCCGTCGTGGCCCTTCCCGCCGGGCACAACGTGCAGGAAGACGCGCCCCTCGAGCTCGGATCGCGCCTTCGGCAGCTCGCCGGGAACGGCTAACGCTTCTGTTGCGTTCCGAGTAGCGGGTTCCTCCCCGCGTGTCCCGTATCCCTAGGCTTGCTCCGGCGGCGGGCCACCCGGTTTCCCAGCGACCGACCTCACTGCCGCACAGCAAACGGATCCCTCTCCGAAAGGACGTCCATGCTCCGTCGCACTGCCCTCGCAGCGACCTCCCTCCTCGCCGCCGGCGCGCTCCTGCTCAGCGCCTGCAGCTCCGGCGCCTCGCCGACGCCGAGCGCCACGGTCGAGCCCGACCCCGACGCCTCGGCGGCGATCCGGCTGGTCCTCGCACCCGGGAACCTCGACATCCGTGAGACCGCCGGTGCGGCGCTCGACCAGATCCTGGTCGACAACATCTACCAGGGGCTCGTCGCCCGCACGCCCGAGCAGGACATCGTCCCCGCGCTCGCGAGCGACTGGACCGTCTCGCCGGACGGCCTGACCTACATCTTCACCCTCCGCGAGGGGGTCACCTTCCACGATGGCCAGGAGCTCACGCCGGCCGACGTGGTGTGGTCCCTGGAGACCCGCCAGGACACCCCCGAGTGGAGCGACTCCGACCGCCTGGCGAACGTGGACTCGATCACCGCCGACGGCCAGGAGATCACCCTCACCCTGGCCGAGCCGGACTCGAGCCTGCTGTGGAACCTCACCGGGCGTGCGGGGCTCGTGCTCAAAGAGGGCGACACGGTCGACTACCAGACGGCCGCCAACGGCACCGGGCCGTTCGTGCTCGATGACTGGCGTCAGGGCGACAGCATCTCGTTCGTCCGCAACGAGGAGTACTGGGGCGAGCCGGCCCAGGTCGCCGAAGTCGTCTTCGACTACATCCCCGACAACCAGGCCGCCCTCAACGCCGCCCTCGCGGGAGAGGTGGACGTCGTCACGGGCTTCGACGCGAACCTGCAGGAGCAGATCGAGGCGAACGGCGACTTCTCCCTCGTCGTCGGTCAGTCCACCGACAAGGGCACGCTGGCGTTCAACCAGAAGTCCGGGCCGCTCGCCGACAAGCGCGTCCGTCAGGCGATCCGCCAGGCGATCGACCACGATGCCTTCGTCGAGGCGCTCGCTTCGGGTGAGACGCAGTACGGACCCATCCCGTCGCTCGACCCGGGCTACGAGGACCTGTCCGACGTGGCGCCGTACGACCCGGATGCCGCGCGTGCGCTCCTCGAGGACGCCGGCGTCGAGGATCTCGAACTGACGCTCACGATCCCGAACTTCTACTCCACGACGATCCCGCAGATCCTCGTGTCGAACCTGAACGAGGTCGGCATCACGCTCGAGGTCGACTCCGTCGACTTCTCGACCTGGCTCAACGACGTCTACATCAACCAGGACTACGACCTCAGCTTCGTCCTCCACACCGAGGCGCGCGACTTCGAGAACTGGGCGAACCCGGACTACTACTTCGGCTACGACAACGCGGAGGTGCAGGAGCTGTACGCGCAGTCCCTCGCCGCCACCGACGAGGACGAGGCCGCCGAGCTGCTCGCGGACGCGGCGCGAATCGTTTCGGAGGACGCCGCCGGGGACTGGTTGTACAACGGCGCCTCGGTCGTGGCGGTCGGCACTAACATCGCGGGTATGCCCTCGATCAACGTGAACGAGCGCCTGAATCTCGCCGAGCTGGCCAAGAGCAACGGGTGATCCGATACACGCTGACGCGCCTGGCCCTGCTTCTGCTCGGGCTGCTCGTCGCCAGCGTGCTGATCTTCCTGACGCTCCGGGTGCTTCCCGGTGACATCGCGCAGCTGATCGCCGGGGTCAACAGCTCGCCCGAGCAGATCGCGGCGATCCGGGAGCGGCTGGGCCTGGACCGGTCCCTCCCCCAGCAGTACCTCGACTGGATCGGCGGCGTGTTCCGCGGCGACCTGGGCAGCTCGCTGCTGACCGGCTCGACCGTCGCGAGCGAGCTCGCCGAGAAGGCGCAGGTGACCGTTCCGCTCGGCATCATGGCACTGACGATCGCGGTGGTCTTCAGCGTGCCGCTCGGGGTGCTGTCGGCGATGCGCCGAGGACGGGCCGACGGCACCGCGCTCAGCGTGGGCGCCCAGACGCTCGCCGCGGTGCCGGTCGTCTGGGCCGGCATGATGCTCGTCGTGGTGTTCGCCGTCTGGCTCGGGTGGCTTCCCGCCCAGGGCTTCCCTCGCGCGGGGTGGAGCGACCCGGCTGCGGCGATCCGCGCGCTGATCCTCCCGGCCCTGACCATCGGGATCGTCGAGGGAGCCATGCTCATGCGGTTCGTCCGCAGCGCCACGCTCCAGGCGGTCGGGCAGGACCACGTGCGCACCGGCGCCGCGAAGGGCCTCACCCGCAATGCCGCCCTCGTTCGCCACGGCCTCCCCGACGTCGGCCTGTCGGTGATCACGGTGCTCGGCCTGCAGGTGGCGGGGATCATCGTGGGCGCCGTGATCATCGAGGAGCTGTTCACACTCCCGGGGATCGGGCGCATGCTCGTCGCCGACGTGGGCGCGCGCGACCTGCCCAAGGTGCAGGGCGAGCTGCTCGCACTCACCGGCTTCGTGCTGATCGTCGGCTTCGTGGTGGACCTCGTGCATCGCATGATCGACCCCCGCCAGCGGGAGGCGACATGACCTCGCCGAGCAGCGCCGTGGGCGGCGGAGCGACGGATTCCCCGGCCGCCGCCCGCGCGTCGCGCTGGGCCTGGCTCGGCCGGCTGTGGCGGCTGTCCACCGGCCGGTTCGGGCTGATCGTCGTCGCCGTGGTCCTGGCCACCGCCATCGTCGCCAGCTTCTGGACGCCGTTCGATCCGCAGCAGGTCGACATCTCGGACCGCTGGGCTCCGCCGGGTTGGCCCCACCTGCTCGGCACCGATGCAACGGGGCGCGACATCCTGAGCCTGCTCATGGCCGGCGCGCGCACGACCGTCTTCGTCGCGGTGGGCGCAGGCGTCGTCGCGACGCTCGTGGGCATCGCGCTCGCCGCGCTCGGCGCCCTCACCGCGCGGTGGGTGCGCGAGTCGGTCGCGGTGTTCGTCGACATCCTCATCGCCTTCCCCGTGCTGATCATCGCGATGATGATCTCGGCCGTGTGGGGCGGATCCCTGTGGGTGGTGATCTGGTCGGTGGGCATCGGATTCGGCGTGAACATCGCCCGGGTCACGCGGCCGGAGCTGCGGAGGGTGCTCCACAGCGACTTCGTGCTGGCCGGGCGCGCCTCAGGGCTCACCCCCGGACAGAATCTCGTGCGCCACCTGCTGCCCAACGTCGCGCCGGTGTTCATCGTGCAGCTGTCGTGGGGCATGGCCGTCGCCGTCCTCGCCGAGGCCGGCCTGTCGTACCTGGGCTTCGGCGCCCCGGTGACGGAGCCCTCGTGGGGCCTGCTGCTCGCCGAGCTGCAGCAGTTCATCACGGTGCATCCGCTCTCGGTCGTGTGGCCCGGACTCGCCATCACCCTGACGGTGCTCGGCCTCAATCTCCTCGGCGACGGGCTGCGCGAGGCGACCGACCCGACCCTCAGCCACGCGCGGGGGGCCGGCCGCGTCGCACGCACGCACATCCCGGAGGTCGTCTCATGAGCCTCGAGGTGCAGGACCTCACCGTCGAGATCGGCGGACGCCGCGTGGTCGACGGCGTGTCGTTCTCGGTGCCCGATGGCGCCCGCGTGGGCCTCATCGGCGAGTCGGGGTCCGGCAAGTCCCTCACCGCGCTCGCCATCCTGGGGCTGCTGCCCGACGGCGCAACCGTGAGCGGCAGCGTCGTGTGGCACGGGCGCGAGCTGATCGGGCTCCCCGACCGGGAACTCGCACAGCTTCGCGGCGACGAGATCGGGATCGTCTTCCAGGAGCCGCGGACGGCGCTCAACCCGATCCGCACCGTCGGACGGCAGATCGCCGAGTCGATCCGCATCCACGAAGGGGCGTCGAAACGGGATGCCGCGGCCCGTGCCGTGGCGGAGGCATCCCGTGTCGCCCTCCCCGATCCCGAGCGCATCGTGGGGCGCTACCCGCACCAGCTCTCGGGCGGCCAGCGTCAGCGGGTCGCGATCGCCATGGCGCTCGCGTGCCGGCCACGGCTGCTCATCGCCGACGAGCCGACGACGGCGCTCGATGTGACGATCCAGGCTGAGATCCTCGAGCTGTTGCTCTCGCTCGTCGAGGACGACGGGATGTCGCTCGTCTTCATCACCCACGACCTCGCCGTCCTCTCGCAGATCGCGACGCACGGCGTGGTCCTCGAGGACGGCCGCGTGGTCGAGGACGCCCCGGTGTCGACGCTGCTCACCGCGCCCTCCTCCCCCGTCACCCGGGGTCTGCTGCGCGATGCCACCGCGACCCTCTGGCGCCCCGGAGGCATCACGTGAGCGGGTCGCCCGGGACGGGAGGGTCGCTGGTGCGCGGCCGGGGGCTGACCCGCCGCTACCCCGCCCCCAAAGCGCACCCCTTCGGTTCCCGGGTGTTCACGACCGGCCTCGAGGACGCCGACATCGATGTGCGAGCCGGGTCGGCCGTGGGCATCATCGGCGAGTCCGGGTCGGGCAAGTCCACGCTCGTGCGGCTGCTCCTCGCTCTCGACGCCCCGACGGAGGGCACCGTGGAGTTCGACGGCCGGACCGTCGACGCGTCCGCGAGCGCCCGCTCGCTCCACTGGCTGCGCCGGCGGACCGGGATGGTCTTCCAGGATCCGTACGCCTCCCTCGATCCGCGGATGAGCGTCGGGCGCATCGTCGGCGAGCCGCTGTGGGCGCTCGGGATCGAGGGCGACCGCCGAGCGCGGGTACGGGAGGTGCTCGAGGACGTCGGCCTGGAAGCCGGCATGGCCGACCGGTTCCCGCACGAGTTCTCGGGTGGCCAGCGGCAGCGGATCGCCCTGGCCCGGGCCATCGTGCACCGGCCCGAGCTGCTGGTGGGCGACGAGCCGCTGTCGGCGCTCGACGTCACCGTGCGGGCGCAGATCCTCGAGCTCCTCGGCCGGCTGCGCGCACGCGACGGCCTCACCGTGCTCCTGGTCTCGCACGACATCGGCGTGGTGCAGAACCTGTGCGACGAGGTCGTCGTGATGAAGGACGGCCGCATCGTCGAGGAGGGTCCGACCGAGAAGGTGCTCTTGCAGCCGCAGGTCGCGTACACCCGTCGCCTCCTCGCCTCCATCCCGGTCATCGACCCCGGCACGGCATGACCGGAGGCGTCGGCGGCCGCCGATAGCCTCGGACAATGGCCCACGCGATCGTCCCCCCGTACCTGCTCGCCCGCATCGCCGCCGTGCAGGAGCCCACCTGGGCACACGCGGCCGAGGCGGCGCGCTCGACGCTCGCTGCGCCGCGGGAGTACCGCCGGGTGCGGTCGCGACTCCGGCTGTCGATCGAGGATTCCGGCACGCTCGTCGCCGAGACGACGCCGGCGCCCGAGCGAGAGATCTCCGACGCGCAGCAGCTCGAGGTGCTTCCAGGAGTCCGGGTACGGGGCGAAGACGACGCGGCGACCGCCGATGCCGCGGTGAACGAGGCGTTCGACGGACTGGGCACGACCTTCGACTTCCTCTGGGATGCCTTCGGCCGCAACAGCCTCGACGGCAGCGGGGGCGCTCTGCTGTCGACCGTCCACTACGGCAAGGACTACGACAACGCGTTCTGGAACGGTGAGCGCATGGTGTTCGGCGACGGGGACGGCGAGGTCTTCCGCGGCTTCACCGGATCGCTCACGGTGATCGCCCACGAACTCGCCCACGGCGTCATCGAGGACGAGGGCGGCCTCGTGTACCGCGGTCAGTCGGGGGCACTCAACGAGTCCCTCGCCGACGTCTTCGGGTCGCTCGCCGAGCAGCATCACCTCGGCCAGTCCGCCGACCAGGCTTCGTGGCTCATCGGCGAGGGCATCTTCACCGATGCCGTGCAGGGCAGGGCACTGCGATCGCTGGCGGCCCCGGGCACGGCGTACGACGACGACGTGCTGGGCAAGGACCCGCAGCCTGCCCATATGCGCGACTTCGTCGTCACCCGTGACGACAACGGCGGCGTGCACATCAACTCGGGCATCCCGAACCACGCGTTCTATCTCACCGCGACCGCTCTGGGCGGGAACGCGTGGGACCGCGCCGGGCGCATCTGGTACCGCGCGCTGACATCGGGAACGCTGCCCTCGACGGCGGACTTCTCCACGTTCGCCGACGCCACCCTGACGGCGGCCGCGGCGGAGTACGGTGAAGGGTCGGAGGAGGTCGACGCCGTCCGGAGAGCCTGGACGAGCGTCGGTGTGATCCAGGATGGGCCAGACGCCGCGCAGTGACCCCGGTGCTCCCGCGCCGGAGCCCGGCGACGGTCCGGCGCTCGCCGAGACTCCCGAGCCCGTCGACGGCACGGAGCTCCCCATCGAAGTCGCCGTCACGCGCACCGGGGGCTTCGCCGGCCTGACTCGACAGTGGCGCGCCGAGCCGCCGCCCGCAGAGGCGCCGCAGTGGATCACCCTCATCGCGCAGTGCCCCTGGGACGCCGCGTCTCCCGACCCCGTCGAGGATCAGGGCTCCGCCGATGGGCCCGAGGGCCCGCTCGGGCCGGAGCCGGGACGGGGCGCGGACAGGTTCGTGTGGTGGATCCACGCACGTTGCGGCGAGGCCGACGAGCGTGAGGCAGAGCTTCCGGATGACGCGGTCGTCGGAGCGTGGCGCGAACTCGTCGACGCGGTGCGCGAGTGGAACAAGGCCGCCTCGGCGTGAGCCCACGGCTGTCAGCGGCCGAACAGCGACTTCTTCTTCTTGACCGGCTTGAGTTCCTTCTGCATGTAGATCGTGCCGAGCCAACGGCCGAACTTGAATCCGACGCGGCCCATGCGACCGACCTCGACGAAGCCGAGCTTCTCATGCAGTGCGACGGAGCCTTCCGCGCCCTTGTCGCTGATGACCGCCACCATCTGGCGGATGCCCTTCTCCTCGCAGGCCGCGATGAGGGCGACCAGCAGTGCGCGGCCGAGCCCCTTGCCGGTGGCGGCCTGGCCCAGGTAGATCGAGTTCTCGACCGAGTACCGGTAGGCCGACTTGCTCGACATCGGCTGCACGAGCGCATAGCCGAGGATCTGCCCGCTGGGCGACTCTGCGACGAGCACGGGAAGGTCGAGTTGGCGCAGATGGGTGAGCTTGTCGCGCCACTGCGCGACCGACCACTTCTTCTCGTCGAACGTGACCACCGAGTTCGTCACATAGTGGTTGTAGATCTCGCGGATGTCGGGGATGTCCCGGTCGGCGACAGGGCGGATCTCATACGTGAAAGGCCGCTCCGGCTCGGCCCGCCGACGGAGGTGCATCGGCAGCCGCCGACGGTCCCGGTCGTATTCCTCCTCGAGCATTCCGCCAGCCTACGCTCAGCCCGGAAGTGCCCAGTTCACGCCTTCGGCCCCCTGCTGGGCGAGCAGCTCGTTGGCGCGGGAGAAGGGCCGCGAGCCGAAGAAGCCGCGATGCGCCGACAGCGGCGAAGGGTGGGCCGACTCGATGATCGGGGTCGCTCCGAGGAGCGGACGCAGGTTCGCGGCATCCCGTCCCCACAGGATCGCCACGAGCGGACCGTCCCGCTCCACGAGCGTGCGGATGGCGTGCTCGGTGACCTTCTCCCAGCCCCACCCGCGGTGCGACGCGGCCTGCCCCGGTGCGACCGTGAGCACGCGGTTGAGGAGCATGACGCCCTGGTCGCTCCACGCGGAGAGGTCGCCGTGCACGGCGCGGGGAATGCCGAGATCGGCCTCGAGCTCCTGATAGATGTTCGACAGGCTGCGGGGCAGCGGCCGGACATGGCGATCGACCGCGAAGGACAGCCCGATCGGATGCCCCGGGGTGGGGTACGGGTCCTGCCCGACGATCAGCACCTTGACCTCGCCGAGCGGCCGCTGGAAGGCCCGGAGCACGCGGTCCCCCGCCGGCAGGTAGGGCCGACCCTCGGCCACCTCCGCGCGCAGGCGCTCGCCCAGCGCCGCGAGGTCGGGGGCGACCGGTTCGAGCGCCCCGGCCCAGTCCGGATCGACCAGGCCCGCCTCGGCGAGCTCCGGCAGCGTCAGTGCCATGACGCCGTCCCGGATCGGATCGATCGGCGGCTCATCCACGCGCCCCGCGCTCGGCCGTGGTGGTCATCACGAGCTCGAGCCCGCCCTCGACCTGGGTCGACTCGAAGGCGACGCGCACACCGGTGAGCTCGGAGAGCGAGGTCACGTGCGTCCCGCCGCACGGGATGCGCACCTCGGCGCCGGGGAGTTCGCACACCCACGTGCGCCGGTCGGCGAGCGCCGGCCCTTCCGAGTCGATGCGCACCGCCCCGCCGGCGGCGATCCAGCTCGCCAGCTGCGCGTCGACGCGGGCGGCGAGAGCGTCGAGGTCGTCGAGCGCCGCGGGGTCGAACCCCTTGCGCCGCAGCGACTTGCCGATGCGATAGACGTCGCGCGATCCGTCGGGCAGGATCCGCGACTCCTGGATCGCGAGGGCGTCGAAGGCAGGGGCGCCGAGCGCGTCGACGAGCGTCTCCTTGCGCCAGGCGTCCGTCAGCGCCGCGTCGAGGGCCAGCGACGCGAGGTGGCACGCCGTGTGCCCTGCCGAGAGGCTCGCCCGGAACGCAGAGTCGACCTCGACCTCGACCGGGTCGCCTTCGCTGATCCCGGCGGCCGACAGAGCGCCGATGCCGATGACATGCGCCACGACGAACGTCCAGCCCTCGGTGCCGGTGCGCACGGGCACGTCGCGGCCGAAGAGCAGCGGGCCGTCGGGGCCGGGGGACGCGCCGACGACGGCATCGAGGATCGAGAACTCGTGGCCACCCGCGCGCAGGACGCCGCGGTCGGCGGGCTGGTCGGGCCACGCGGTGTCGACCGGGTGGAACGCCGTGGTGTCGAGCACCACCGCCGCACGGCCCTCACCGGCGTCGGCGACGTGGACCACGCGCCCCGTCGACGTCGTCGCGCCGGCCGCGTAGCTGACGACCGTGCCCTCCGAGACGGTCACGGGCGATCGCCCTCGTCCACGCGAGCGCGCAGCGGGCCGCGCGCAAGAAGGTGCTGCGCGGACTGCGCGACCGGGCGCATCGTGATGAGGTCGAGGTTGACGTGGCCGGGGGCCTCGAGCGCATAGCCGATCACGTCGGCGACATCCTCGGCGGTGAGCGGCGCCTCGACGCCCTCGTACACGCGCTCGGCCGCCACCGCGTCACCGCCGAGGCGGTTGGCGGTGAACTCCTCGGTGTGGACCATGCCGGGGGCCACCTCGATGACCCGGATGGGCTCGCCGTTCAGCTCGAGGCGCAGCGCGTGGGCGAGCATCGCCTCTCCCGCCTTGGCCGCGTTGTAGCCCGCTCCCCCGGCGTAGGCCGTCTGCGCGGCGGTCGAGGTCACGAAAAGAGTGTCGGCGTGGCCGCCCTCGCGCGCGCCCGCGCGCAGCAGCGGCAGCAGGGCCGAGACGAGGCGCTGCGCCGACAGCACGTTGACGTCGAACATCCACCGCCAGTCCTCGACACGGCCGTCCTCGACCCGGTCGGCCCCGCGGGCACCGCCTGCGATGTGGACGAGGGAGTGCACCGGACCGGAGCCCGCGAGGAACTCGGCGAGCGCCTCGACGTCGGCGTCGGACGTCAGGTCTGCCGCGAACGCCACCGCGCCGGTCTCGCCCTCGAGCCGCGCGAGCCGGTCGGCACGCCGGGCGACCGCCACGACGTCCCACCCCCGCGCACGCAGGGCGCGCGCCGTCGCCTCACCGATCCCCGAGCTCGCCCCGGTCACCACCGCACGTCTGGTTGTCATGCCTCCACGGTACCCATCGGTCACGACTCGGTCGCGCGCGGAGGTTACGTCACATTTCCCGCTCTTTGTCGTCGGCGGCGGGCATCCGTACTGTCGATCCGGTCGGGGGAGTTCGCCCTCGCCCACCCGAACCCGCAGGAGCTACGCATGTCCGCACCCGAGAACTGGCGCTTCGAGACCAAGCAGATCCACTCCGGCGCTCAGCCGGATCCGGTGACCAAGGCTCGCGCGACCCCGATCTACCAGACCACGTCCTACGTGTTCGACAACGCGGACCACGCGGCCAACCTGTTCGCGCTCGCCGAGTTCGGCAACATCTACACGCGCATCCAGAACCCCACGCAGGCGGTCGTCGAAGAGCGTCTCGCCGCGCTCGAAGGCGGCACCGGCGCACTGCTGGTCGCGAGCGGCCAGGCCGCATCGACCTTCGCCGTCCTCAACATCGCCGAGGCCGGCGACCACATCGTCGCGTCGAGCTCGATCTACGGCGGCACCTACAACCTCTTCAAGTACACCCTCGCAAAGCTCGGCATCGAGACGACGTTCGTCGAGAACCAGGACGACCCCGAGGAGTGGCGCGCCGCGGTCCGCCCCGAGACGAAGCTGTTCTTCGCCGAGACCATCGGCAACCCCAAGATCAACGTCCTCGACATCCGCACGGTCGCCGACGTCGCGCACGAGGCGGGCATCCCCCTCATCGTCGACAACACGATCGCGACCCCGTACCTCATCAAGCCGTTCCAGTTCGGCGCCGACATCGTCATCCACTCGGCGACGAAGTTCCTCGGCGGCCACGGCACCACCATCGGCGGCGTCATCGTCGACGGCGGCACGTTCAAGTGGTCGGAGAACGTCGACAAGTTCCCCGGGCTGACCGTTCCCGACCCGAGCTACCACGGCGCCAGCTACACCGCCGCCGTGGGCGACGCACTCGCGTACATCATCAAGGCGCGCGTCCAGCTGCTGCGCGACCTCGGCGCCGCCATCTCGCCTCACAGCGCCTGGCTGCTCATCCAGGGCATCGAGACGCTGTCGCTGCGCATCGAGCGCCACGTGCAGAACGCGCAGGAGATCGCCGAGTGGCTCGAGAACCACGACGACGTCGCCTCGGTGAACTACTCGGGCCTGCCCACGTCGCCCTGGTACGCCGCCGCGAACAACTACGCCCCCAAGGGCGTCGGCGCCGTCCTGTCGTTCGAGCTCAAGGGCGGCGTGGAGGCTGGTCGCGCGTTCGTCAACTCGCTCTCGCTCTTCAGCCACCTCGCCAACATCGGCGACGTGCGCTCGCTCGTCATCCACCCCGCGTCGACCACGCACTCCCAGCTGACGCCGGAGCAGCAGCTCACGACCGGTGTCACTCCGGGCCTCGTGCGCCTGTCGGTGGGTCTCGAGAACATCGACGACCTCACGGCCGACCTCGAGCAGGCGCTCGCGGCCGCGCGTCGCGTGTCGGAAGCCGCCCGCGCGTAATTACGCCCCGCGATCACCGGATGCCTCGACCCTCGCGGGTCGGGGCATCCGTCGTCTGGCCGCCGCGCCCCGGCGTCAGGCCGCGTCCCACCACCGCAGCACGCGCAGGGCACGCAGGGTGACCCAGCGACTGGGGAACCCCTCGTGCTCGGCCTCCATCTCGAACAGCACCGGGCCCGCGTGGTCGTTCTCGAAGGGGAACAGTCCGTTCTCCAGCCGCTTGCCCCGCAGCAGCTCGACCGCCTCCGCGCAGCGGTCGTCACGCTCGGGACGGGCCTGGCGGAAGTACTCGAGCCCCCGCAGCACGTCGTAGAACCACCGCGTCGGCCACGACGTCATGGTGAGGCGGAGATCGGGGATCTCTCCCGTCGAAGCCCGCCGGAACAGCCGTCGCTCGAGCAGGTACTCCTCCCCGCGGAGGCGAGCGGCGCGCACATCGTCGGAGCCGCCTGTCGCCTGCTCCCACGCCCACAGCCCTTCGAGCGCGCAGATCGTGGAGTGGAACGAGCCCGGGGTTGCTGGATCTTCTTCCCAGCAGTTCCAGCCGCCGTCGGCGTGCTGCGTCGCGAGCAGCGTGTCGGCGATGGGGGCCGCGTCCTGACCGAAGTATGCGCCCGCGACGAGCGCGATGCCGTTGATGCACGGCTCGACCTCGCCCTGGAAGTAGAGTTCGCCGTTGTAATCCCAGCGGGCGTTGTCGCGCACGAGCGCGATCGCCTGGCGGGCCTCCGGTGACTCGGGGTCGATACCGTATTCCACGAGCGACTGCAGCGAGAAGTGGGTGGCCGTCCATGCGTCGAAGAACGGCCGGCTCTCGTCGGCCCACCCGGGACGGTACGTACCCCCGTCCCAGCGCCCGTCTTCGCCCTGCTCGGCGAGGAGCCGGGCACCCCAGCCCTCGGTGGCGACGCGCGCCCTTTCGGCGGCGACGGCGTCGGCCGGGGCATCCGTCAGATCTCTCATGACCTGCCAGCGGATCGCGGGGTCTCCGGCGAGCAGGTAGTCGACGACGTCATCCATGCCACGGATGCTAGACCGGCCCGGCGACATCCGGCACCCTCGCCGCATAGGGTGAGCCCGTGGCCGCACAGGACGACGCCGCACGCATCGCGGCGATCTACGACGACTTCGGGCGCCGGTGGGCGCACGGCACCTCGCCGCTCTATGAGGACTGGGCCTTGGGAATTGCCGGCGACACGGACGTGGTCGAGCGCCTGGCGGATCTGCCGCGCGCGAAGCAGCAGCCGAACCTCGTCTTCGCGTCGATGCGGTGGGAAGGCTGCCCGCTGCTTCCCTACATCGACATCCGAGCGTGGCTCATCGAGCACTGGGCCGGCGTCGTCTCCACCGGCGCGACGTGGTCTGTCCAGACCAACGAGGCGAACCGGTGCGCCACATGGCTGCCCCCGCTCTCGCGCATCGAGGGGCCGATCGCGCTGCTCGAAGTCGGCGCCGCCGCCGGCCTGTGCCTCTTCCCGGACCGGTACAGCGTCGACTACCGGACACCGGCGGGGGTGCGCCGGGTCCATCCGCCCGCGGGGCCGAGCGACGTCCTGCTCGCCTGCACCGTGGACTCGGAGACCTCCGTTCCCGCCCGCTGGCCCGACGTGGTGTGGCGGCGCGGCATCGACCTCGAGCCGATCGACGCCGCCGACGACGGTGCGATCGACTGGCTCGCGAACCTCGTGTGGCCCGGGCCCGACCACGACGCGCGTGTCGCGCGACTGAGGGCGGCCGCCGCGATCGCCGCCGCGGATCCGCCCGAGATCGTGCGGGGCGACCTGCTGGAGCGCGTGACGGATGTCGCCGCCCTCGCGCCCGCCGAGGCGACACTGGTCGTCTTCCACAGTGCCGTACTGCTGTACCTCGATGCCGGGCAGCGGCGCCGGTTCGCCGAGCTGATGGCGGGCCTCGAGGCGGAGATCGGCCGGCGCGTGGTGTGGCTCTCGAACGAGACGATGGGGACGCTCCCCGAGATCGACGCGCAGGTGCCGGCGGGAACCGCGACCGACCACCGGTTCGTGCAGACCTGGAACGAGCGGGCCATCGCCCTCGCCGGGCAGCACGGCGCGGTGTACGAGACGGCGCCGTTCGCGGAGTGAGGCCGGCCGCGCCCTGGACTGCGTCCGGCGCGGCGCGTTCCACATTCAGGAGACGCGCCGACCAGCGGCGCCCGATCCACCCAGGCCTGCGGCGTGTTTCCTGAACCCGGTGCACAGGGAGACGGCGCCGCCGGACGGGGCCGCCAGGCGGGCGATCCGCGTAACAGTCGGCCCCGCGCGGGGTGAGCGCGCGAGAATGGGCGAATGGACTGGCAGACCTCCGAAGACACCGTGCCCTCGGCACCGGTGACGGAGGCCGACGCACGGCTGCTGCTCGGGCGTCCGCCGGCCACCGGCGCGTGGCGGGACGGCGACCCGGTCGGGGACCGCCACTTCGCGGCATTCGGAGCGTTCCGCACCGAGGGCGGGGCGGAGCTGCCCGCGTACCGCCTCGCCTACGAGACCTGGGGCACCCTCAACGCCGCGCGCGACAACGCCGTGCTGGTGCTCCACGCGCTCACCGGCGACAGCCACCTGCGCGGGCCGGCCGGGCCGGGGCATCCGACCAGCGGCTGGTGGGACGACATCGTCGGCCCGGGCGCGCCCATCGACACCGATCGCTGGTTCGTGGTGGCTCCGAACATGCTGGGCGGGTGCCAGGGATCGACCGGCCCCGCGAGTATCGCCCCCGACGGATACGAGTGGGCGACGCGCTTCCCCTACCTGACGATCCGCGACCAGACCGCAGCTCAGGTGCGCCTCGCCGACGCCCTGGGCATCGACGTCTGGGCCGGTGTGCTCGGCGGCTCGATGGGTGGGATGCACGCGCTCGAGTGGGCAGTGGGCCTGCCGGAGCGCGTGGAGCGCGTCGGCATCCTGTCGGCACCTCCGGTCAACACCGCCGACCAGATCGCCCTCAACTCCGTCCAGCTCGAGGCGATCCGCATGGACCCCCGCTTCCAGGGCGGGCAGTACTACGACGCGGCCGACGGCGACGGGCCGTCGCGCGGGCTCGCGCTCGCCCGGCGGATGGCGCTGCTGAACTACCGCTCCCCCACCGAGCTCAACCAGCGCTTCCAGCGGTCGTGGCAGTCCGGCGTCAGCCCGCTCGCGCACGGCGGGCGCTTCGCCGTCGAGTCGTACCTCGACTTCCACGGCAACAAGTTCACGCGGCGCTTCGACGCGAACAGCTACCTCACGCTCGTCGAAGCGATGAACTCGCACGACGTCGGCCGTGATCGCGGCGGGGTCGACGATGCGCTCGCGCGGGTCACCGCCACCGCGCTCGTGCTCGGCATCGACAGCGACCGGCTCTTCCCGATCGACGGACAGCACCGGATCGCACGCGGCATCCGTCACACCCTGGACGGCGAGCGGTCCGTCGTGCTCGCCAGCGACTTCGGCCACGACGGCTTCCTGATCGAGACGAGTGCCGTCGGCGGCCACATCCGCCGCCTGCTCGAGAGCTGACTCACTCGGTGCGGGTGTACCGCCAGGGCAGCGCGCCGATCTCGAGCCGGTGTCGCGCCTCGTCGGCGTCGGCGGCGGCATCCGGATCGTAGGCGGCATCGCCGTCCCACAGCAGCAGCGGGCCCCCGGCCCCGCGGCGGGCGACCGTCTCGAAGCGTCGCACGCCGCCGAGCCGGGCGGCCCCGAGGATCGACTCGACGTCGGCGTGGGCGCTGAGGCCGTGGAGCGTAACCCACGTGGGCGGGTAGAGCGTTGCCTCGCCCCGCCCGTGGCGCGCCAGCATGTCGGCGGGCCGCACCCACTCCGCGGCGACGGCCTCGTCCGCCGCGAGCGCGAGGGCACCGGTCGGCGACGCCCCGGCGAAGAACCACGTGCGGATGCGCAGGGGAACGCCCGGCGGCGGGTCCCAGCACGACACCGTGACGAGCGACGCGGCGTTCAGCACGAGCCCGGCCTCCTCGTGCGTCTCGCGCACCCCTGCCCGGCGCGCGACATCCTCCTCGGGCTCGTCGTCCCGGAGCCGGTCCGCGGGCTCGACCTTGCCGCCGGGAAAGACCCACGCCCCGGCGAAGGAGCCGCGATCGGGGCGCTCGAGCAGCAGCACCTCAGGACCGCCGGAACCGTCGCGCAGCAGGACGACGGTCGCGGCGACCGGGATGCCCGGGTCCGCGGCATCCTCGGGGCGCCGAGGTCGCGAGTCGGTCATGGCGTCGGCGAGGGCGCGCAGTGCGCGATCGGGCGGTGACGTCGGCTCGGACACCCCCTCACTCTAGGCGGGAGCGAGCCGCCGGCCACGGCGTGACCGACCCGGCGAGGAACCCGAGGACCGGTCAGTTCGACAGGACGAGACCGCGCGCTCGCTCGGCTGCGAGGCTCGCGAGGGCGATCCCGAGCCCGCCGAGGGCGAGGGCCACACCGACCCAGGCCGGCGCAACGAAGCCGAGTCCCATGGCGATGACCACTCCGCCGAGGAGGGCGCCGAGGCTGTTGCCGATGTTGAGCGCCGAGTGGTTGAGCGCCGCCGCGATCGACTGGTTGTCCTGCGCGACGTCCATGAGCCGGGTCTGGATCGTCGGGCTGAGCACCGACGACGCGAAGCCCGTCAGGAACACGAAGAGCCCGAGCGCCCAGATCCAGTGCGACGTGAGCGCCAGCAGCGCGAGCACGACCGCGAGCCCGATCAGTCCGCCGACCAGGGTGCGCTTGAGATCGACGTCGGCCAGGTGTCCGCCGACGAGGTTGCCGATCGTCATGCCGAGGCCCATCAGCACGAGGATGATCGGGACCACCCACTCGGGCGATCCGGCGACCTCGGTGACCATCGGGGCCAGGTAGCTGTAGACGGCGAAGAATCCGCCGAATCCGATGGCGCCGACGCCGAGCGCCAGCCAGACCTGCCCGATGCGGAAGACCTTGAGCTCGGCGCGCAGCGTCCGCTCCGGGTCTCCCGGATGCTCGGGGACGAAGAAGGCGATGAGGATCGTGGCCGCGGCGAAGATGCCGGCGACGACCATGAATGCGGCGCGCCAGCCGACCTGCTGACCGAGGTAGGTGCCGAGCGGCACGCCCACGACGTTCGCGACGGTGAGGCCGGTGAGGACGAACGACACGCCCTTCGCCCGCTGGCCCGGCCCGAGCACCTCGGCGGCGACCAGGGCCCCGATGCCGAAGTAGGCGCCGTGCGGGAGGCCCGCGAGCAGCCGCGAGATCGCGACCCACTCGAACGTGGGCGCGAGGAACGTCAAGGCGTTGAAGACCGTGAGCGCGAGCGCCAGGCCGATCATCACGCGGTGCCGCGGGTACTTCGCGACGGCGCCGGCGATGGTCGGCGCGCCGATCACCACGCCGAGGGCGTAGAGCGTGATGAGCCAGCCGGTCTGGGCGATCGCGTCTTCGGAGCTGGCCGCCCACGCGGACGGAAGCAGGTCGGCGGCGATGTTCGGCAGCAGGCCCATGACGACGAACTCGGTCATGCCGATGCCGAAGCTGCCGACGGCGAGGGAGAGGAGCGCCCACATCGCCGCACCCCTCGTCAGAGTCGAGGAGGTCACCCGGTCATGCTAGCCCGGGCCGCGGCATCCTGTCGAATCGATTCGAAGGTCGTCGGGCGCCGAGATCTCAGGAGAGGTCGGACGCGGCAGCCTGCTCGTCCATCGCGGCTTCGAGACGCTCGATCTTGCCGTCCAGCTCGCCCGTGAAGCCGGGGCGGATGTCGGCCTTGAGCACGAGCGAGACGCGTGATCCGTAGGGTTGCACCGCCTCGGTGGCGCGGCGCACCACATCGAACACCTCGTCCCACTCCCCCTCGATCTCGGTGAACATCGACGTGGTGCGGTGCGGCAGTCCGCTGCCACGGACGACGCGCACCGCGGCGGCGACGGCGTCGTGGACGGAGCCGTCGGCATTGCCGGTGCCGCTGGGAGCGACGGAGAAGGCGACGAGCATGGGGAACCTCCGGTTCGTTGGGGTGGTGCGGATCAGGTGACGGCGGGTTCCGGATGCCGCAGCCGGCGGGGCACGCGGACGAGGCGGACGACCGCCCACACCAGCAGCACGACCAGCAGCATGTTGCGGAGCGTCAGCACGCCCGCTGCGAAGCCGTCGGCGAGGATCAGGCGGTCGTAGAGCAGCGGGTAGACGAGCTGCGTGAGCAGCGCCGCAACGAGCGCGGCCAGGGCGGGCCAGCGCCAACGGCGTCGATCGATCACGAGCCCGAGGACGACGGGCGTGATGATCCACGTGAGGAACTGCGGCGATCCCACCTTGTTGAACACGATGAACGCGAGCACGAGCGCGAGGGCGAGCGGCGGGAACAGGGCGGCGAAGGTCGCGCCGCGAGCGGCCTGGATCGCACCGAGAACCGCGACGGCGAACACCGCCACCGCGAGCAGCGGCGTCATGGCCGCGATCACGGCATCGACGTTCGCGCCGGTCACCTGGAACGTGAGGATGTCGGAGTCGTAGTAGACGAACGCGCCCTCGACCCCCGCCACGGCCTGCCACAGGTACCACGCCGTCACCGGCGCCTCGAGCTGCAGCCCTCGTCCCGTCTGCCCGGCAACGAACCCGAACGCGTAGGTCAGGCCGCCCGCGGAGGCGACCGTCACGAGCGTGAGCGCGGTGACGACCAGCGCACCGGCGACGACGACGAGCCGGCGGCGCACCGCGATGACGGCGGCGGCGAGAAGGGCGGCGGGCCACACCTTGATCCACATGCCGACGGCCAGGAGGATCGAGGCGAGAAGGGGCCGGCCGATGAGCCACAGACTGCCGGCCACGGCGAGTGAGACCGTCACCCCGTCGATGCGGTAGATGCCGATCGGTCCGAGCAGGACGAGGTACGCGAGCCAGAAGGCGGCGGCGACGGCACGTCCGGCGGAGCGCCCTCGCCCGACGAGCAGCGCGAACGCGAGGGCGTTCGCCGCGGTCACGAGCAGCGCCCAGGCGACCTCGTAGCCGGCGATCCACTCGAGCCCGAGCGCCAGCACCATCGGCACGAGGGCGAGCTGCGGGTACACGAAGGGCTCGGTGACGCCCATGATCGCGCCGGCCTCGACGGCGTCGAGGGCCCACGGCTCGTAGACGAGGTAGACATCGCCCATCGGCATGTTCGGGAGCAGGAAGCCCGACACGGCGACGAGGAGATGGACGAGCACGAACGCGACCCAGAGCCCCGCACGCCTCGACACGCCCTCATCCTATTTCGCGGGGACGCCGGATCCCGTCCGTGCGGCGGACGGGCGTCGGATGCCTCGGCCGGCCCACGTCAGACGGCGTCGAGGGCTTCGGCGACCGCGCGGGGCAGCGCCTCGGCGACGTCGAGGGCCGTGATGGGCCCCCCGCCGCGCTCGGCCGACGCCAGGCGCCCGGCGTGCCCGTGCAGCCACGCGCCGGATGCGGCGAGGGAGGCGAGGGACGCGGCATCCGCCGCCTGCCCGTGCGCCACCGCCGACGCCACGAGCGCCCCGATCACCCCGGCCAGGACGTCGCCGGTGCCGGCGGTCGCGAGCCAGGGCGTGCCGGCCGACACCTCGATCGCGGCGCTGCCGGGCGCGGCGACCACGGTCGTCGCGCCCTTGAGCAGGAGCACGGCGCCGGTGGCATCGGCCGTTCCTTGCGCGGCGGCCACCGAATCGCCCGATGCAGGGGCGAGACCGAGGCCGGCCCGCAGCCGGGCGTGCTCGCGCGCGTGCGGCGTGAGGATGCGCGGGGCGGTGCCGTCCTGCGCGAGGTCCAGCGCGCCGGCGTCGACGATCACGGGGTCGGTGTCGTGCAGGATGCCGCGGAGCGCCCCGGTCTCGGCAGCACCGCGGGTCGGGGCATCCGTTCCGGATCCGATGAGCCAGGCCTGCACCCGACCGTCCCCGGCCACCGTCTCCGGTCGCCGGGCGAGCACGAGCGCGGTCGGGCGTTCGGCGCCGACGTACCGGACCATCCCCAGGCCGGTGCGCCACGCGGCCTCGACACCGAGCACGGCTGCACCCGGATACGCGTCGGAGCCGGTGCGCACGCCCAGGACTCCCCGGGAATACTTGTCATCGGCCGTCGTTGGCCTCCGGAGGGCGCGCCCCGTGTCCTCCACCGTCCATGACCGGGTCATGGCGACACCCTACCCGCGGAGACTCCCCCGATGAGCACCCTCTTCACTCCCCTGACGCTCCGCGACCTCACCTTGCGGAACCGCCTGTGGGTCTCGCCGATGTGCCAGTACAGCGCCGTCGACGGCGTGCCGCAGGACTGGCACCACACTCACCTGGCGCAGTTCGCCTCGGGGGGCGCGGGGCTCGTGATCGCCGAGGCGACGGCCGTGTCGCCGGAGGGTCGCATCTCGCCCGAGGACACCGGCCTGTGGACCGACGAGCAGCGGGACGCCTGGCGGCCGATCGTGGCCGCCATCCGGGCACGCGGAGCGGTCGCCGGCGTGCAGCTCGCCCACGCCGGACGCAAGGCCTCGACGTGGTCGCCGTTCTCCGGCCGTCGCGGATCGGTGGACGTCGCCGACGGCGGCTGGCAGACCGTCGCGCCCTCGGCGGTCGCGTTCGAGGGGTTCGCGCCGCCGGACACGCTCGACCTGCACGGCATCGACCGCGTCGTGGCCGACTTCGCGGCCGCCGCACGCCGCGCGGTGGACGCGGGATTCGAGCTGCTCGAGGTGCATGCGGCGCACGGCTACCTCCTGCACCAATTCCTCTCGCCGCTGTCCAACCTGCGGGAGGACGAGTACGGCGGCACTCTCGAGAACCGCGCGAGGCTGCTGCTGCGGGTGGTGGACGCCGTGACGGATGCCGCCCCCAGCGTCCCGCTGCTGGTGCGGTTCTCCGCCACCGACTGGGCCGACGGTGGCTGGGACGCCGACCAGACGGCGGTCGTCGCGGGCTGGGCGGCCGAGCGAGGGGTCGACCTCTTCGACATCTCCAGCGGGGGCCTCGTCGCCCACCAGCGCATCACCACCGGGCCGGGGTACCAGGTCGAGTTCGCCGCGCATGTGCGTCGCGTCGCCGGCGTGCCCGTCAGCGCGGTCGGCATGATCGACGACTCCGCCCTCGCGGAGCGCGTCGTGGCCGAGGGCGACGCCGACGCGGTCATGTCCGGCCGCGAGTGGCTGCGCGACCCCCACTTCGGGCTGCGCGCGGCCGCGGAGCTCGGCGCCGACATCTCCTACTGGCCCCGGCAGTACGTCCGCGCCCGCCTCTGACCTCGTCCTCCGGCCCGCTCGAACGGGGTTCGGGGCGCGCTAGGCCGTTCGGGGCCCGGTAGAACGCGCCCCGAACGACACGACGCGCCCCGAAAACCTCCACCAAGGGGAGCCGCGACCAATCGGGCCCGGGTCAGCGAAGGCCGCGTCGCGTCGCGTCCTGCACCTCGCCGATGAGCTCCTCGATGATGTCTTCGAGGAAGAGCACGGCCGTGGTCGTCCCCTCGGCATCGCGCACCTGGGCCAGGTGACGACCGGCCCGCCGCATCACGGCGAGGGCGTCCTCGAGGTCGGTCGTCTCGAGCACGGGCACCATGTGGTGGATGCGCTTAGAGGGGATGGCGCGCGCGACGCTGGTCGCGGCATCCGGTCCCTCCGCCGCCTGCAGGATGTCCTTGAGGTGCACGTAGCCCAGCGGCGAGCCTGCCTCGTCGACGATCACATAGCGGGAGAACCCGTGCTTGGCGACCGCCCGCTCGATCTCGTCGGGCGTCGTCGTCGCCGGCAGCGTCACCAGATCGGCGAGCGGCACGGCGATGTCGGCGGCCTTCTTGTCGGTGAACTCGACCGCGGCGGCCACCGTGCCTGCCAGGTCGTCGAGGACACCCTCGATGCGCGACTGGTTGACGATCGTCGCGACCTCCTCGAGCGTGAAGGTCGACGCGGCCTCGTCCTTCGGCTCGACGCGGAACAGCCGTACGACGTGGTTCGCGATCCAGTTGAGGGTCACGATCACCGGGTGGAAGACCTTGGACACCCACACCAGCGGGGTGGCGAGCATGAGCACGGCGCGGTCGGGCACCGAGAACGCGAGGTTCTTCGGAACCATCTCGCCGAACACGACGTGGAGGTACGAGACGAGGAGCAGCGCGATGACGAATGCGAAGGCGTCGACGGCGCCCTCCGACCAGCCCGTCAGCGCGAGCGGCTCCGCCAGCAGGTGGTGGATCGCGGGCTCGGAGACGTTCAGGATCAGCAGCGAGCAGATCGTGATGCCGAGCTGGCTCGTCGCGAGCATGAGCGTCGCGTGCTCCATGGCGTACAGCGCCGTCTTGGCGGAGCGCGATCCCTTCTCGGCCAGCGGCTCGATCTGCGAGCGGCGCGCCGAGATCACGGCGAACTCCGCGCCGACGAAGAAGGCGTTGAACACGAGGAGCACGAACAGCCAGGCGATTCCGGCCCAATCGCTCATCGACGATCACCCCCCTCGGTCGCGGCGTCGTCATGGGGCATCGGCGTGGGGGTGAAGCGCACGCGATCGACGCGGCGCCCGTCCATGCGCTGGACCTCGATCGTTCCGTCCTCCAGCTCGAGGCTGTCACCCACGACCGGGATGCGCTCGAGGATGCTCATGATGAAGCCGCCGACGGTGTCGTACACGTCCCCTTCGGGAATGCGGATGCCGGTGCGATCGAGCACCTCGTCGGGCCGGAGCTCCCCGGGGAAGATGACCGATCCCTCGGCGCGCACGATCCCGGCGCGGCGGCGGTCGTGCTCGTCGAGCACCTCGCCCACGATCTCCTCCACCAGGTCCTCGAGGGTGACGACGCCGGCGGTGCCGCCGTACTCGTCGACCACGACGGCCATCTGGTAGCCGCGGGCCCGCAGCTCAGACACGAGCGCGTCGAGGTGGACGGCCTCGGGGATCCGCAGCGGCTCGGTGGCGAGCGCGGCAGCGGGCACGTCGGTGCGGCGGTCGCGCGGCACGCCGACGGCGGCCTTGAGGTGCACGATGCCGGTGATGTCGTCCATCGACTCGTCGTACACCGGGAAGCGGCTATGGCCCGTGCGGCGGGCGAGCTGGATGACGTCCTCGGCGGAGTCGTCCGCCGCGATCGCGTGGATGCTCGGGCGCGGCGTCATGACGTCGGCGGCGCTCAGCCGGGCGAACGTGAGGCTGCGGTCGAGGAGCGACGCGGTGTCCTCCTCGAGCACGCCCGCGAGCGCCGACCGACGGACGAGGCTTGAGAGCTCCTCGGCCGTCCGGGCGCCGGAGAGCTCCTCCTTCGGCTCGATGCCCACGGCGCGCAGGACGCCGTTGGCACTGCCGTTGAGCACGTACACGGCCGGTCGGAACACCGTCGTGAACGCGACCTGGAAGGGCATCACGAGCTTGGCCGTCTGGCGCGGGATCGCGAGGGCGAAGTTCTTCGGGACGAGCTCGCCGATGATCATCGAGAAGATCGTCGCGACCGAGACGGCGATGACCACAGCGAGCGGGCTCACCAGTCCGGCGGGAAGCCCCCAGGCCGTGAAGACCGGACGCAGCAGGTTGGAGATCGCCGGCTCCATCGTGTAACCCGTGAGGAGCGTCGTCAGGGTGATCCCGAGCTGCGCGCTCGACAGATGGGTCGAGGTGATCCTCAGTGCGCCGATCGTCATCGACAGCCGGGTCTCACCCGCGTCCCGTCGGGCCTCGAGGTCGGCGCGGTCCAGATTGACCAGCGCGAACTCGCTCGCGACGAACAGGCCGGTCCCGACCGTGAGCAGGAGCCCCACGCCCAGCATGACGTAATCCATCACGCGTCACCTCCGATCATGCGGGAGGCGGGTCGGTGGGGCGAGCGTCTGCAACTAGGAGGGTCGTCCATCGTGCCGACAAGTCTACGGCAGGCGCTGACGGCGGCAGGGCGAGCGGATGCCCCGGCAACGGTGATCGTGACAGGATGCCGGGGTGCAGCACACGCTCATCGGAACGAGCCGCGGGATCGCGCTCCGCCGCTTCGCGGCATCCGACATCGACGTCTACCGGGAGTGGCTCCAGCCGCATCAGGAGTGGCACCTGTGGGACGGACCGTACTTCGGCACCCCCACGCCGGAGGAGATCGACGCCGCGTGCGCGCGCCTGCGCACAGGGCTCGCGGACGGCACCATCGCGACGGAGTCTCCGGCGCGGCGGGCGGTGATCGTCGAGGCGGCGGCACCGGAGCGCATGCTCGGCACGGTGTCGTGGCACTGGGAGTCGGAGGAGTCGGACTGGCGCCGCATGGGCCTCACGGTCTACGAGCCCGCCCTGCGGGGCCGCGGCCTCGGCACCGAGGCGATGCGCCTGTGGACCGACCACCTGTTCGCCTCGACCGACGTCGTGCGCCTGGACTTCTCGACGTGGTCGGGCAACTCCCGCATGCTCGCCGTCGGACGGCGACTCGGGTTCACCGAGGAGGCGCGGTTCCGCCAAGCGCGCGAGGTCCGCGGCGAGCGCTACGACTCCGTCGTGATGGGCGTGCTTCGCAGCGAGTGGGATGCCGCGCGCGACGTCGCACCGCCACGCTGACGGTCACCAGCTGACGGGGAGCGCCTTGCCCTCGTCGTACCCGGCCGCGGACTGCAGACCGACGAGCGCCCGCTCGTGGAACTCGGCGACCGTCGAGGCGCCGGCGTAGGTGAACGACGAGCGCACCCCCGACGTGATCATGTCGAGCAGGTCCTCGAGCCCCGGCCGGAGCGGGTCGAGGTAGATCTTGGACGACGAGATGCCCTCCGCGAACAGCTCCTTGCGGGCCAGCTCATACGGGTCGAGGCGGCCGAACCGGTCGTGCACGGCTTTGGTCGATGCCATGCCCCACGACTCCTTGTACGGCCGACCCGATGCGTCGATCTGGAGCTCGCCGGGCGCCTCGATCGTGCCCGCGAACCACGAGCCGACCATGACGGATGCCGCGCCCGCCGCCAGCGCGAGCGCCACATCGCGGGGGTACCGGACGCCGCCGTCGGCCCACACGTGCGCCCCCATCACCCGGGCGGCCTCGGCCGTCTCGAGCACCGCGGAGAATTGGGGCCGCCCGACGGCGGTCATCATGCGCGTCGTGCACATGGCACCGGGCCCCACGCCCACCTTGAGGATGTCGGCGCCGGCGGTCACGAGGTCGTGCACACCCTCGGCGGTCACGATGTTGCCGGCGGCGATCGGGATGCCGAGACCGAGGTCGGCGACGGAGCGCAGCGCGCGCAGCATCCCCTCCTGGTGGCCGTGCGCGGTGTCGACGACGAGCACGTCGACCCCGGCGGCGGCAAGCGCCTGCGCCTTCGCGGCGACGTCGCCGTTGATGCCGAGCGCCGCCGCGACGATGAGCCGGCCGGACGCGTCGACGGCCGGGCGGTACAGGGTGGACCGCAGCGCGCTGCGGCGCGAGAGCGTGCCGACGAGGTGCCCGTGGTCGACGACGCACACGGTCTCGGCGCCGGCGGCCACGATGACGTCGAAGGCGTGGCGCGCACTCTCGATGTCGACCGCATCGACGGATGCCACTCGCCCGCGTGCCAGGTCGCCGAGGCGGGCATCGGGCAGAGCGGTGCCCAGGCGGTTCGCCGGCACGACGCCGAGGATGTCGTCGACGTCGACGTGGCCCGCCGAGGCGTCGGCCACCACGATGCCGTGGCCGTCGGTCGCCGGAAGCAGCCGCGAGGCGTCGGCGACCGTCGCGTCGGGCGGAAGGACGAGCGGGGTGTCCCACGGCACGGGCTGAGCCTTGACCCAGCGGATCGCGGCGTCGAGCTCCTGCAGCGGCAGGTCCTGCGGCAGGACCCCGAGACCGCCGCGGCGGGCCAGCGTCGCCGCCAGACGGGCACCCGTCACCGAGTTCATGTTGGCCGAGACCAGCGGGATCGTCGCCGCCGTGCCGTCACCCGGGGACAGGTCGACGTCGAGGCGGCTCGTGATCGACGAGCGCCTCGGGACGAGGAAGACATCCGAATACGTCAGATCGACATCGGGACGGTCGCCGTAGAACTCCATGTGCCACAAGGGTAGTGACAGTTCCTGTACGGATAATGATGTGCGTTCTTTCAGGGAGGGAACGCGCTCACCCGATTTCGGCGGGGCAGACTGGGTTACGCTTAACAGTCGTGCGGGAGGGCCCTCAGCGGTTCCGCACTTCTGAGATCTTCACTGATGAAAGCAGGCGATCCAGCGTGTCGAGCCAGGTGACGGGCGTCGGGGTTTCGAACGAAGGCGAGTTCGGAGCGAACGAGTGGCTCGTCGACGAGCTGTACGAGCAGTTCAAGATCGACCGGAACTCCGTGGACAAGGCGTGGTGGCCCGTGCTCGAGGCCTACCACCCGGTCGACGAGAAGGCCGCTCCGGCCTCGCCGTCGCAGCCGGCGTCCGAGGCGCCCGCCGCTCCGGCGGGGAATGAGCCCCGGCCCGTGACCGCGCCGATCCCGGTGATCGGCGCGCAGCCGGTCGCACGGACAACCGCGCGCCCCGCCGCGCCGCAGCCGATCCCCGCGCAGGCCCCCAAGGCGCAGCCGGCGGCCGTCACCGAGAGCGCCGACGACCAGGTGACGACCCTGCGCGGCATGCCCAAGGCCCTCGCCGCGAACATGGACGAGTCGCTCACCGTGCCGACCGCGACCAGTGTGCGCACCGTGCCGGCGAAGCTCATGATCGACAACCGCATCGTGATCAACAACCACATGGCCCGCACGCGCGGCGGCAAGGTGAGCTTCACGCACCTCATCGGGTGGGCGATCATCCGGGCGCTCAAGGAGTTCCCGAGCCAGAACGTGTTCTACGCCGAGATCGACGGCAAGCCGTCGGTCGTCGCGCCGGCGCACGTCAACCTCGGCATCGCCATCGACCTTCCCCGTCCCGACGGCACGCGCGCGCTCCTCGTCCCGAGTATCAAGCGCGCCGACCAGCTGAGCTTCGGCGAGTTCCTCACCACGTATGAGGATCTCGTCGTGCGGGCACGGGCCAACAAGCTCACGGCCGCCGACTTCCAGGGCACGACGATCTCGCTCACCAATCCGGGCGGCATCGGCACGGTGCACTCCGTGCCGCGACTGATGAAGGGCCAGGGCTGCATCGTCGGCGCCGGCGCCCTCGAGTACCCGGCCGAGTTCCAGGGCGCGAGCGACAAGACGCTCAACGAGCTGGCGATCGGCAAGACGATCACCCTCACCAGCACCTACGACCACCGCGTCATCCAGGGCGCTGGTTCGGGCGAGTTCCTCAAGAAGGTGCACGAGCTGCTCATCGGGCAGCGCAACTTCTACGAGGACATCTTCGCCGCGCTCCGCATTCCCTATGCCCCAATCCACTGGGCCGCCGACATCAACGTCGACCTCGCCGAGCGCGTGGACAAGCAGGCGCGCGTGCAGGAGCTCATCAACTCCTTCCGGGTCCGCGGCCACCTCATGGCCGACGTCGACCCGCTCGAGTACGGCCAGCGCACGCACCCCGACCTCGAGATCGAGCAGCACGGGCTGACGTTCTGGGACCTCGACCGCGAGTTCGTCACGGGTGGGTTCGGGGGCAAGCGCACCATGAAGCTGCGCGACATCCTCGGCGTCCTCCGCGACTCGTACTGCCGCACCATCGGCATCGAGTACATGCACATCCAGGATCCCGAGCAGCGCAAGTGGTTCCAGGAGAACGTCGAGCTCAAGTACCAGAAGCCCGGCCATGCCGAGCAGCTGCGCATCCTCGACAAGCTGAACCAGGCCGAGGCCTTCGAGACGTTCCTGCAGACCAAGTACGTCGGCCAGAAGCGCTTCAGCCTCGAGGGCGGCGAGTCGCTCATCCCGCTGCTCGACGAGATCCTCCAGGGTGCCGCCGAGTCGGGCCTCGACGGCGCCGCGATCGGCATGGCCCACCGCGGTCGCCTCAACGTCCTCACCAACATCGGCGGCAAGACCTACGGCCAGGTGTTCCGCGAGTTCGAGGGCTCCGTCGCCATCGGCTCGAAGAGCGGGTCGGGCGATGTGAAGTACCACCTCGGCACCGAGGGCACGTTCGTGGCAGACGGCGGCGAGCAGCTTCCGGTCTACCTCGCGGCGAACCCGTCGCACCTCGAGACCGTCGACGGCGTGCTCGAGGGCATCGTGCGCGCGAAGCAGGACCGCAAGCCGATCGGCTCCTTCTCCTGGCTGCCGATCCTCGTTCACGGTGACGCCGCCTTCGCCGGCCAGGGCGTCGTCTTCGAGACGCTGCAGATGTCGCAGCTGCGCGGATACCGCACCGGCGGCACGGTGCACGTCGTCGTCAACAACCAGGTCGGGTTCACCACGACGCCGATCGACGCGCGCAGCTCCGTATACGCCACCGACGTCGCCAAGACGATCCAGTCCCCCGTCTTCCACGTGAACGGCGACGACCCCGAGGCCGTCACGCGCGTGGCGCAGCTCGCCTTCGCGTACCGCGAGCGGTTCCACCGCGACGTGGTGATCGACCTGGTCTGCTACCGCCGGCGCGGTCACAACGAGGGCGATGACCCCTCGATGACGCAGCCGCTCATGACGAACCTCATCGAGGCGAAGCGCTCGGTGCGCCGGCTGTACACCGAGGCCCTGGTCGGCCGCGGCGACATCACCGAGGAGGAGTACGAGAAGGCGAAGCAGGACTTCCAGAACCGCCTCGAGATCGCCTTCGCCGAGACGCACGCCGCCGAGACGGGCGCGTCGGGCATCGTCTCGCCGGATGCCGAGCCCGAGCCGGCCGTCGGAGAGCCCGAGACCACCGGGGTGTCGCGCGAGGTCGTGAACCTCATCGGCGACACGTTCGTCAACAAGCCCGGCGGCTTCACCGTGCACACGAAGCTCCAGCAGCTGCTCGAGAAGCGCCTCGACATGAGCCGCAACGGCGGGATCGACTGGGCGTTCGGCGAGCTGCTCGCGTTCGGATCCCTGCTGCTCGAGAAGACCAACGTCCGCCTCGCGGGCCAGGACGCGCGTCGCGGGACGTTCGTCCAGCGCCACTCGGTCCTCCACGATCGCGCGAACGGCCAGGAGTGGATCCCGCTCGCGAACCTCTCGGGCGACCAGGGGCGCTTCTGGGTCTACGACTCGCTGCTCAGCGAGTACGCGGCCATGGCCTTCGAATACGGCTACTCGGTGGAGCGGGCCGACTCGCTCGTCCTGTGGGAGGCCCAGTTCGGCGACTTCGCCAACGGCGCCCAATCCGTCATCGACGAGTTCATCTCGTCGGCCGAGCAGAAGTGGGGCCAGCAGTCGAGCGTCGCTCTGCTCCTCCCCCACGGCTACGAAGGACAGGGACCCGACCACTCGTCCGCCCGCATCGAGCGCTATCTCCAGATGTGCGCGCAGGACAACATGACCGTCGCGCGCCCGTCGACGCCGGCGTCGTACTTCCACCTGCTGCGCCGCCAGGCCTACGCCCGTCCGCGCCGTCCGCTCGTGGTGTTCACGCCCAAGGCCATGCTGCGCCTGCGCGGGGCCACGAGCCCCGTGGACGAGTTCCTCACCGGCCGCTTCGAGCCCGTGCTCGACGACGGCCGCGGGCTCGACAAGCAGGCGGTGAAGCGGGTTCTGCTGCACTCCGGCAAGATCCACTGGGACCTGCGGGCCGAGCTCGAGAAGAACCCGAACGACGAGATCGCCCTGGTCCGGCTCGAGCAGTACTATCCCGCGCCGATCGAGCAGCTGAACGGCATCATCGACGGCTATCCCGAGGCCGAGCTGGTGTGGGTGCAGGACGAGCCCGAGAACCAGGGCGCCTGGCCGTTCATCGCCCTCGAGCTGAGCAAGCACCTGCACGGGCGCACCATCCGTCGCGTCTCGCGTGCGGCCGCCGCATCGACGGCGACGGGATCGCCCAAGGTGCACGCCGCCGAGCAGGCCGACATCATGAGGAAGGCGCTGACGCTCTAGTCGGGCGCTGCCTTCACGTCGACCCTGGATGCCGCGGCATCCGGGGTCGATGTGCGTCCGGGGTCGTGGATCCTCGCGTCGAGAGCCGCCGCCGTCCGCGCGCGGCGGCTGCGGCGCACCAGCGTCACGGCGACGGCCGCGAACGCGAGCACGGCTGCGGGCAGCAGTGAGCCGAGCGCGAGCACCAGCATCCCGATGCACAGCACCGAGGCGACGACAGCCATCCACCAGCCGGCCGTCCCTCGACGCAGCAGCCGCACCGCGGCCACCATGCCGACCGCGTAGATGGCGACCATGCTGCTCGTGTGGACGAGGATGAACGGCGTGAGCTGGAGTCCGCTCCACAGCATGAGCGAGAAGTACACGAGCACGACCACACCCGTCAGCGCGAGGGCGCGACGCGGCACTGCGCCGGACTCCGCACCGGCCGAGAACCACCGCGGCAGATCGCCGTTCAGCGCGAGCGACGACCCCAGTTTCGCGAAGGCCGCGAGGTAGGCGTTCATGACTCCGAGGGCGACGATCCCGGCGATGGTGCCGACGGCGGCGGCGCCGAAGCCGGGCGACCCCAGTCGAGCGAGCGCGAGCAGCGGCACGGCTCCGTCGCCCGCGTCCTCGCCCAGCGCGCCGACCGTGACGATCTGCAGCACGAGGTAGCAGACGCCGGTCACGACCAGGGCGATGGCCGTGCCGATGGGGATCGCCCGGCGCGGGTCGCGGAACTCGCCTGAGATGTGGGTGCCGACCTCCCAGCCGGCGAACGCCCACACGAACAGGCTGATCGCGGTGCCCACTCCGGCCCAGCCGTGGGGCAGGAAGGGCTGGAAGTTCTGGGGCTCGACCGCGGGTGCCGCCAGCGCCACGACCCCGACGACGACCGCGAGCAGCAGCGCGGTGAGGACGAACTGCACCCAGCCCGCGACCCGCACCCCGAAGGCGTTGGCCGCGAACGGCGGCACGAGGATCGCGAGCGCGATGACCGGGACCATGGCGCGGTCGATCCCCGCGGCGGCGACGACGTACTCGGCGCCGAGCACGGCCACCACGGGCGCCCCGGCGCACACGCCGAAGAGGAACCAGTAGCCGGTCATGCGCGCGGCTGTGCCGCCGAGCGCGCGCCGGACGTAGCTGGCGACACCGCCCGGATCCGGGTAGCGGGCGGCGAGCACGGCGAAGGTTCCCGCGAGAGGGACGGACAGCGCGATGACCGCGAGCACCGCGACGATGCTGGCGGGACCGGCTGCCTGCGCCGCGAGCCCGGGCAGCACCAGGAGTCCGGTGCCGAGCACCGAGGCGATGTACAGGGCGGTGCCCTGCACGACGCCGAGCGTGCCGCGAGGGGAGGTCGCGGCACGCGCGGTCGAGGTCATTGCTTCAGTCTCGCCGTCGGGCCGTCGTCAGGCTCGCGGGAATCGGCCGTCGTCCCGAGGATTCCTGCCAACTCAGCCCCCACCGGCCCGCCGCTCGCGCGCCGGGCGCCCCTGTGGGCCCCACCGGCCGGAGTCAGGAAATCTGCCGCCTTCAGGACGATTCCGGCCGAAACGTCCTGACCTCGGCGGATCTCCTGAGCTCGGGCGCTGCGCCTGAGCCCGGCCGAAAGCCGGCCCACCACGCCGACCTCAGACCGGCGCCACTCCGGCGCGCTCGAACGCGGCGGCCGCGGCATCCGTCGACGCCTCGCGATCGGCCGCCACCAGGCCGAGGCGCGTGCGACGGTCGAGGAGGTCGCCGAGCGTCAGGGCGCCCTCCACCGCGACCCCCCAGTGCAGCTCCTGCGCGGTGACGCCGCAGGCGGCAGCCGGCCCCCCGGGCAGGCCGGCCGCGAACGGGGCTTCGGCGCCGTACCGGCGCACCAGGCGTGCGGGGGCGTCGATGTGCGCGAGCCCCTTCCGCGGCCACGCCCCGACGAGCGGGAGGCGGCGCGTGCGGCATGCCGGCACGACGCCCGGGCCGAACCGGCGGGCGGCGACCGCGTCGACCGCGTCCTCGGCCATCCGGCGATACGTCGTCAGCTTGCCGCCGACCACGCTCATGACTCCCGACGTTCCCTCGATGATGGCGTGGCGCCGCGACAGGTCGCTCGTCTCGCCTCCCTCCCCCGCCCCCGCCAGCAGCGGACGCAGGCCGGCGAAGGTGGCGATGACGTCGGACCGCTGGAGCGGTCGGGCCAGCACCGTGTTGACCGTGGCGAGGAGCATGTCGATCTCGGCGTCCGTCGCCTGTGGCTCGTCGGGCAGGTCGCCGTCGGCCGGCACGTCGGTGAGGCCGATGTACGCGCGCCCGTGCTGGGCCGGCAGCGTGAAGACGAAGCGGCTCGATGAGCCGGGCACGGGCACGGTGAGCGAGGCGTCCGACCCGCCGAGCCGCTCCGCCGACACGACGAGATGGGTTCCACGACTCGGCCGGAGCCGCACGTCCGCGTCCAGTTCGCCGGCCCACACGCCCGTCGCGCTCACCACGGCCCGCGCGCGCACGGTGATCTCGGCACCCGTCAGAGCGTCGCGCAGCACGGCGCCGTCCCCCGTCGCCGACACCGCCTCGACGCGAGTGAGGACGGATG
This sequence comes from Microbacterium sp. CFBP9034, assembly GCF_034045255.1. Taxonomy (NCBI): domain Bacteria; kingdom Bacillati; phylum Actinomycetota; class Actinomycetes; order Micrococcales; family Microbacteriaceae; genus Microbacterium; species Microbacterium sp. CFBP9034. The sequence goes on along the minus strand of NZ_JAXCWC010000001.1, from coordinate 1,375,129 downwards.
CCCCGTACCCGGCGGCCGTGCGGGCGATCGCGACGACGAGGCGGGCGTCGTCGATGAGCTGTCCGTCCCACCCGCGCATACCGCCGCGCAGGCCCTCCGCGCTCACGGCCGGGATGAGGCGCAGGGTCTCTTCGCGGCCGATGGGACCCGGAGCATGGAGCACGGCGTCCGGGGTGCCGACGAACCGGCGGAGGCCGTCGCCGAGGCCGTAGCCGAGCCCGAGGTAGCCGCCTCGCACGACGTGACCGGGCGCGTACAGCGGGACCACCTGTGCGAGCGGACGCGTCAGGTGCGGCGCGATCCGCGTCATCAGCAGGTGTCGCTCGGCCGCGCTCTCGTGGGCGATCCCCACCTGGCCGGATGCCAGGTAGCGCAGGCCGCCGTGGATGAGCTTGGAGCTCCACCGGCTCGTGCCGTGCGCCAGGTCGTGTCGCTCGACCAGCACCGTGCGCAGGCCGCGGCTCGCGGCATCCAGCGCGATCCCGGCACCCGTCGCCCCGCCGCCGATCACGAGGACGTCGATCGCGGGGTCGACGGCGAGCGCGTCAAGCTCCCGCGCGCGCCGGCCGGCATGGAGCGCCGAGGGACGGGGCGTGCGACCGATGATCCGCGGACTCACGGCGACTCCGGCCGCAGATACCCGTGCAGCGCGCGCGTGAGCTCGCGACGCCAGGCCGCGTCATCGAGCCACTCGGCGACCAGCGGCGCGGACTGCACGGCGGATTGGGCGATGAGGAGGACCATCGCGGCGAGCTGCGTGGGATCGCCGTCGCGCACGACGCCTTCGGCCTGTCCCGCGAGGACGCGACGGGCGGTCTCCGAGTGGATCGCGCGCTGGCTTGTTCCGAGCCGGTCGAGGATGTAGCGGGCGAACAGTTCAGGATCGGTGTCGCGCAGGCGATCGACGAGCGGGAGCCGTCGGATGCGGTCCGCGGTCTCCACCAGAAGCTCGACCATCGCGTCGAGGTCGGCGGGCTCGGCGACGGCGCGGGGCAGCGCGGCCAGCAGCTCGCGCGTCACGAGCGCCGCGAAGATCGACTGCGCGTCGGGCCAGTACCGGTAGAGGGTCTGGCGCGAGAGCCCGCTGCGACGGGCGATGTCGGAAGCGGTCGTCCGGCGGATGCCGTGCGAGAGCACCTCGGCGAGCGCCGCGTCGAGGATCGCGGTCTCCGTCTCGGACGCACTGTCGATCATGTGACAACCATACAGAATGTGTCATACTGTCGCCATGACCGCGACGGCGCCCTCCGGATCCGCAGCACGCCCTCTCGCGCTCCCCGCGCCGCGGCCCCGCTCCGACTGGGACGCCTGGGGCACCGAGCCCGCCCGGCTGCCCGCCGGAGCGAAGGCGATCCTCGCCACCCTGCTGCCCGGCAAGGCGCATCCGATCCCGCGGCGAGCCCACCCGCGGCTGTCTGCGTCCCGGCTCGACGATGCCGCCCTTGCTGCTCTCGGGGAGATCGTCGGCGACGACCACGCGACGCGCGACGACGCGCTGCGCCTCCTCCACCTGGGTGGGAAGAGCACGCCCGATCTGCTGCACCGCCGCCTGGACGAGACCCAATCCGCCCCCGATGCCGTCGTCGCTCCCGCCGACCATGCCGAGGTCGTGGCGCTCCTCGCCGCGTGCGATCGGCGAGGCATCGCCGTGGTGCCGTTCGGCGGCGGCACGTCCGTCGTGGGCGGCGTCGACCCCGAGGCAGGACCGCATCGCGCCGTGATCGCGCTCGACCTGTCGCGCACCGCCGCACTGCTCGAGCTCGACGAGACGTCGCTGCTCGCGACGCTCGGCGCGGGCACGACCGGCCCGCAGGCCGAGGAGCTGCTCGGGGCTCGAGGCTACACGCTCGGGCACTTCCCGCAGAGCTTCCAGTACGCCTCGATCGGAGGCTACGCGGCCACCCGGTCGAGCGGCCAGGCATCGCGTGGCTACGGACGATTCGACGAGCTCGTGCACGCACTCCGGGTCGCGACACCCGTCGGCGACCTCGACCTCGGCCGCGCCCCGGCGAGCGCCGCCGGACCCGATCTGCGCGAACTCTTCCTCGGCTCCGAGGGAGCGTTCGGCGTGCTGACCGAGGTCACGGTGCGCATCCGCCCGGTGCCGGCGGCCACCGCCTACGGCGCCTGGACGTTCCCCGACTTCGCGTCCGGAACGGCCGCCCTCCGCGAGGCGACGCAGCGCGGCATCCGTCCCACCGTCCTGCGTCTGAGCGACGAGACCGAGACGCGTGTGAACGCCGCCATGGGCGGCCATCTCACGCGTCTGCGCGGATGCCTGGCCGTGGCGACCTTCGAGGGGACCGACGCCGCCTCGGCCGAAGGGACCCGCTCCGAGCTGGACGCGGTGTTCGCCGCGCACGGCGCGAAGTCCCGCGGCGAGGACCCGGCCCGGTCGTGGGAGCGCGGGCGCTTCGCCTCCCCCGCCCTGCGCGACACCCTCATGGATGCGGGAGTGCTGGCCGAGACCCTCGAGACGGCCACCACGTGGGCGAACCTCGCGACCCTCAAGTCCGCGGTGAGCGACGCGCTGAGCGGCACTCTCACGGCCGGCGGCGCCAAGCCCATCGTGCTGTGCCACATCTCGCACGTGTACCCCGCGGGCGCGTCGCTGTACTTCACCGTCGTCGCGGCGCTCTCGGAGGATCCGGCGACCCAATGGGCAGGGGCGAAGGATGCCGCGTCCCGCGCGATCGGCGACGCCCGCGGCACGATCACCCATCACCACGCGATCGGGCGCGACCATCGCCCGTACCTCGAGGCCGAGATCGGACCGCTGGGCGTCGAGATCCTGCGCGCGGTCAAGGCGGTCGTCGACCCGCGGGGCATCATGAACCCCGGCGCCCTGGTCGCGTCTGGCGCGGCATCCGGTTCCGGGGCCGTCGACCCTGCATGAACGTCGCGCTCCTCGTCAACCCGGCCGCGCGCTCCGGCGCGCACACCGGTGCCGCGACGCGGGCCGCGGAGCGACTGAGATCGCACGGCGTGCGCACGGCCATCATCAGCGGCGGGAGCGCCGAAGAGTCCTCCGCGCTGCTGCGCGCCGCGATCGCGGCAGGCGTGGACGCGGTGGCCGTGGCCGGTGGTGACGGCACGGTGCGCCTGGCGATCCAGGAGGTGGCGGGGACCGGCATCCCTCTCGGAATCATCCCCGCCGGGACCGGCAACGACTTCGCCGCCACCCTCGGGCTGCGCGAGCTCGACGCCGACGCGGCCGCCGACACGATCGCCGCGGGCGCCGTCCGGCGGATAGACCTCGGTCGCGTCACCCGGTCCGACGGCACCACCGAGTACTTCGGCACCGTGCTCGCGAGCGGCTTCGACTCGAAGGTCAACGATCGCGCGAACGCGATGCGCTGGCCGCGGGGCGGGTCCCGCTACAACATCGCGATCCTGATCGAGTTCCTCACCCTGTCGGGCATGCCCTACGAGGTCGAGCTGGAACGCGACGACGGCTCCCGCGAGCATGTTGCGGGCGACCTCGTCATGGCGACCGTCGGGAACGGGCGCACGTATGGCGGCGGCATCCCGATCTGCCCGGATGCCGACCCGGCCGACGGCCTGCTCGACGTGGTGCTGGTTCGCCCCGCGGGCCGACTGCGGCTGCTTCGGCTGCTCCCCCGGGTGTACGCCGGCACGCACGCGACGGTGCCGGAGGTCTCGATCACCCGAGTGCGGTCGGTGCGGCTCTCGTCCGCCGGCGTGACCGCCTATGCGGACGGCGATCCGATCGGCGCGCTGCCCCTCACGGTCGATGCCGTCCCGGCGGCGCTCACCGTCTTCGCCGCGCCGGCGTGACGAGCGCGCCGGGGGCGGGACGTCAGTGCGTCGCCTGGACCGCGCGGAGCTTCGCCAGCACCTGGTCGCGCAGCTCCTCCGGAGCCGTCTCCTTGCACGCCCGCGCCACGACCTCCGTGAGGGTGGTCGCCACGAGCGCCTCGTCCCGGCAACCGGGGCAGCTCTCGAGGTGCTCCGCGATGTCGGTGTGCTGGGTCTTGCACACCTCGTTGCGCAGGTACTCCTCCAGGTCGCGCCGCGCCTTGTCGCAGCCGCAGTCCGTCATGTCGTGCTCCTCGTGGCGGCACCGGAGATGCCGCGCTCTTTCGCGTAGTCGGCCAGCAGTTCACGAAGCATTCGCCTGCCACGATGCAGACGGCTCATGACCGTGCCGATGGGGGTCTTCATGATGTCGGCGATCTCCTGGTAGGCGAAGCCCTCGACGTCTGCGAGGTACACCGCCAGCCGGAAGTCCTCCGGGATGGCCTGCAGCGCGTCTTTCACGACGGATGCCGGCATGTGGTCGATCGCCTCGGCTTCGGCCGAGCGCGAACTCGTGGCCGTGGTCGACTCGGCGCCGCCGAGCTGCCAGTCCTCGAGCTCGTCGATCGTGCCCTGATAGGGCTCGCGCTGCTTCTTGCGGTACGTGTTGATGTAGGTGTTCGTCAGGATGCGGTACAGCCAGGCCTTGAGATTGGTCCCCTGGGTGAACGTCTTCCACGAGGCGAAGGCCTTGACGAAGGTCTCCTGCACGAGGTCGGCGGCGTCAGCCGGGTTGCGTGTCATCCTCATGGCGGCGGCGTACAGCTGGTCCATGAAGGGCAGCGCCTGCTCTTCGAACTGCGTGCGCGTGTCCTGTACCTGCTCGATCGGCTCGCTCATCACGCGCCAGTCTACGGCGAGGACCTCGCCGTCACCTGAGGGGTCTCGCGGCGATGCCTCGGTGTCGAGGCGATCAAGGGTGGCGATCATCCGGCTCCGCTTCCGTGTCGTCGATCCCGGTCCATGGGGACGGGGTTCAGTAGGGTAGAACCCGATGACAGGCAGCGGCTATTCCCCTTCCACCGCGCCGGGTGGGCGCGCACCCTGGCGCGCGCCCGTCGCAGCGGGTCCCCTGCACGCGACGGTGACCGTTCCGGGCTCGAAATCCCTGACCAATCGCGAGCTCATCCTCGCGGCGCTGGCCGACGGACCGAGCCGTCTCTGCGCCCCGCTGCACTCCGACGACTCGAGCCGGATGATCCAGGCGCTCCAGGCACTCGGGGTGGGGATCGAGTTCGAGCCGGGCAACGGCCGCTTCGGCGACGACATCATCGTCACCCCCGTCTGGCCGCTGCGCGGTGACACCGAGGTCGACTGCGGCCAGGCCGGCACGGTCATGCGCTTCGTCGCGGGCCTCGGCGGCTTCGCCCGGGGCGACGTCACCATGACGGCGCACGAGAGCGCACTGCACCGGCCGATGGGCGCGATGATCACCGCGCTGCGCGACGTCGGCGTCGACATCGACGACGGCGGGCACTGGGCCCTGCCCTTCACCGTCCGCGGCCACGGGCACACCCGCGGCGGCGAGGTGACGATCGACGCCAGCGCCTCGAGCCAATTCGTCTCGGGCCTGCTGCTCGCGGCTCCGCGCTTCGACGTCGGGCTGCACCTCCACCACGCCGGCGCACGCCTGCCGAGCATCCCCCACATCGACATGACGGTCGAGGCGCTCGGGCACCGGGGCGTGCACGTCGAGCGTCCGGCGCCGGGCGAATGGATCGTCCCGGCCGGGCCGGTGCGCGGCAAGGACGTCGCCATCGAGCCCGACCTCTCCAACGCCGCGCCGTTCCTCGCCGCCGCGATGGTGGTCGGCGGCTCGGTCTCGGTGACCGGCTGGCCCGCGCATTCCACGCAGCCCGGTGCCATGCTCACCGACATCCTCGCGCTGATGGGGGCTCGGGTGCAGCGCCGCGGCGGCGCCCTCACGGTCACCGCGGGCGCCGGCATCCAGGGCGTCGACCTCGATCTCTCGGCCGCGGGTGAGCTCACCCCGACGATCTTCGCGCTCGCTGCATTCGCCGAGTCGCCCTCGACCCTGCACGGCATCGGCCACATCCGCGGCCACGAGACCGACCGCATCGCTGCGCTCGTCGGCGAGCTGCGCACGCTCGGCGGCGAGGCCGAGGAGCTTCCCGACGGCATCCGCATCGTCCCGCGCCCGCTGCACGGCGGCCGGTGGCACGCCCACCACGATCACCGCATGGCGACCACCGGTGCGCTCATCGGCCTGGCAGTGCCGGGCGTCGAGGTCGACGACATCGGCACGACCGCGAAGACCATGCCCGAGTTCCCGCAGCTCTGGCAGGCGATGATCGACGACGACGGCGCCTCGGGCACCATCTCCGCGGAGACGATGCGGGCATCGTGAGCTGGCTCGACGATCCCGACGAGGATGACGAACCCGAGTTCGACGAGGCGTCGGTGCGCGTCCGGCCGAACCCGAAGGCCAACCGGCCCCGCACGAAGCGTCGCCCGGCCCATGCCGATGCCCGGATCGCACGGGTGCTCGGCGTCGACCGGGGCCGCTACACCGTGCTGGTGGACGAGGACGGCCCCGACGAGCACACCACCTCAGCGGTGCGCGCACGCGAGCTGCGCAAGATGCCGATCGTGACGGGCGATCGGGCGCGCGTGGTCGGTGACACCTCCGGCGACCAGGGCACGCTGTCCCGCATGATCGGCATCGAGGAGCGCACGTCCCTCCTCCGCCGCAGCGCCGACGACACCGACCAGGTCGAGCGGGTGATCGTCGCGAACGCCGACCAGATGCTCGTCGTGATCGCCGCCGCCGACCCCGAGCCGCGCGCCCGGCTCGTCGACCGCTACCTGGTGGCGGCGCTGGATGCCGGCATCCGTCCCCTGCTCGTCGTCACGAAGACCGACCTGGCCGATCCCAGCGAGTTCCTCGAGCACTTCGTCGGCCTCGACCTCGAGGTCTTCACGAGCAGCATCGACAGCGCCGACGACCCGGTGGGCGGGATGCCGCTCGAGCGGATCGGCGCGGCGCTGGTCGGGCACTCCACCGTGTTCGTCGGCCACTCCGGCGTGGGCAAGTCGACGCTCGTGAATGCGCTCGTCCCCGCCGCCAAGCGGGCGACCGGGCACGTCAACGAGGTGACGGGGCGGGGCCGGCACACCTCGAGCTCGACGGTCTCGCTGCGCTACGACGCGCCCGGCGGCGGCCATGGCTGGGTCATCGACACGCCCGGCGTCCGCTCCTTCGGCCTCGGCCATGTCGACACCGCCAACATCCTCCGTGCGTTCACCGACCTGGACGAACTGGCGAAGGAGTGCCCGCGGGGGTGCACCCACCTGCCGGACGCCCCCGACTGCGCGATCGTCGAGGCGGTGGAGGAGGGCCGGCTCGGACCGGGCGGGGCTGCCCGGCTCGATTCGCTGCAGCGCCTGCTCGAGACGTTCGCCAAGCGCGACGCCGGCCCCTCGCGCGATGCCCGCGACGCCGGCGCCGCCCGCGACGGAGCCTAGGCTGGGATCGTGACCACTCCACTGTCTGCCGGCTCCCCTGCTCCCGACTTCACGCTCGTCGACCAGGACGACCGCCCCGTGTCGCTGTCCTCGCTCCGAGGCGGCCGCGTCGTGCTCTTCTTCTACCCCGAGGCGATGACCCCGGGCTGCACCACCGAGGCGTGCGACTTCCGCGACAGCCTCGCCCCGCTGCAGGCCGCTGGCTACACCGTGCTCGGAATCTCGCGCGACGAGCCCGAGAAGCTCCGCCGCTTCCGCGAGCGCGACGGCCTCACCTACGACCTGCTCAGCGATCCCGACCACGCCGTGCACGACGCGTACGGCGTGTGGGGCGAGAAGATGAACTACGGCAAGGCGGTCATGGGCGTCATCCGCTCCACGTTCGTCATCGATCCCGATGGCCTGATCGAGCACGCGCTCTACAACGTCCGCGCCACCGGTCACGTGGCCCGGGTGCGCAAGCTGGTCGGGCTCGACGCCGCGTAGCGCCGCAGATCGCGCTCGCCGGGCCTCGGCTCAGGCGGACGCCCCGTCGCGCTCGGCCCGGCCGGCCTCGCGCACCGCGAGCACGAGCAGCACCAGGGTGACCACGGCCGGGATCGCCAGCACGAGGGCGGCGATCGGCTCGGCGTAGGCACCCGTCGCCGCGCCGAGCGCGACGGCGAGGATGAGCAGTTGCGTCACGACCGCACCCGAGCGCCCCCAGGACCGCCCGAGCCAGACGGCGACGGCGAACGCCAGCACTCCCGCGGCGCCGACGACCGTCAGCACGATGAGCGCCAGCGCGCTGTCGAGCGACGCCGTGTCGCCCGAGACGACGGCGACGATCTGCCAGATCGCCAGCACCACGAGCCCGAGGCCCTCGAGTCCGACGAGCACGGCGGCGATGCGGCCGAGGGTGTTTGTTCGCATACCTAACGATTCTTCCGGTGAACGGGCGGACTGTTGTGCGAACCCTCTATGCCACAGGGGGAATACTCAGCAACTTGCACAGAATGCTGTCCTTCATCCCTTGAGTTAGGTAAACCGCTATGGGACGATTGGTGAAGCCGTGTGCTCCCACAGCGACGTGGGGCGAGCAAGTGCTCGCACATCCCACAGGGTACCGGACCCGAATCCGGTGTCCTCGTCACTCACAGAATCACCGCTATCAAGGAGCACCCCCATGGACTGGCGCGACAAGTCCGCCTGCCTGACCGTCGACCCCGAGCTGTTCTTCCCCGTGGGGAACACCGGACCGGCCGTCGATCAGATCGAAAAGGCCAAGTCGGTGTGCGCTCGATGCACCGTCACCGAGGTCTGCCTTCAGTACGCCCTCGAGACCGGCCAGGACTCCGGCGTGTGGGGCGGTCTCTCCGAGGACGAGCGCCGCGCCCTCAAGCGCCGCGCCGCACGCGCGCGCCGCGCGTCCTGACACACCGGGCCCAGACCCGTTCACTGAGCGGATGCCGCGTCCTGCGGCATCCGCTCAGTTCTTGGACCGATCGATGTAGCGCAGCGGGATCTCGATCGTGACCTCGGTGCCGCTGCCCATGATCGTGTGCCAGTCGATCGTGCCGCCCAGCTCCCCCTGGATGAGGGTGCGCACGATCTGGGTGCCGAGCCCTCGTCCGACCTGACCCTCGGGGAGGCCGGAACCCGTGTCGCGCACGCGCACCTCGAGGTGCTCGCCGGTGCGTTCGGCGATGATCTCGACGTCGCCCTCCTGCCCGGCGAGGCCGTGCTCGACGGCGTTGGTGACGAGCTCGGTGAGTGCGAGGGCCAATGGCGTGGCGTACTCGCTGGGCAGCGTGCCGAACTGACCCGTGGAGTGCGTGCGGGCACGGGTGTTGGGCGCGGCGGCCACCTCGGCGACGAGCTTGAGGACGCGGGCGAAGACCTCGTCGAAGTCCACGTTCTGCGCCAGCCCCTCGGACAGGGTGTCGTGCACCACGGCGATCGCCGACACGCGGCGCATGGCCTGCGTGAGCGCTTCGCGCGCCTCCTCGGTGTGCGAGCGCCGCGACTGGATGCGCAGGAGCGAGGCGACGGTCTGCAGGTTGTTCTTGACGCGGTGGTGGATCTCGCGGATCGTCGCGTCCTTGGTGATGAGCTCCTGCTCCTGATGGCGGATCTCGGTCACGTCGCGGCACAGCACGATCGCGCCGATCCGCTTGCCGTGATCGCGCAGCGGGATCGTGCGCAGCGACACGGTGACGCCTCGCGCCTCGATGTCGGTGCGCCACGGGGCGCGGCCGGTCACCACGACCGGGAGCGACTCGTCGAACTGGCGGTTCGCCGGCAGGATGCCCGTGACGACCTCGACCAGGGACTCCCCCTCGAGCTCGTCGTCGAAGCCGAGCCGGTTGAAGGCGGAGAGCGCGTTGGGGCTCGCGAAAGTGGTGATGCCGTCGACGTCGAGGCGCACCAGCCCGTCCGAGGCCCGCGGCGCACCGCGTCGCGGGGCGGTCGGCGCCGACATGTCGGGGAAGTCGCCGGTCGCGGCCATCCCGAACAGCTCGTCGGCGCAGTCGTTGAAGGTGATCTGCTGGCGCGACGGGATACGGGCCTCGCCGAGATTGGTGTGCCGCGTCAGCACGCCGATGGTCTGAGCCGGCTCGGTTCCGCGCGACCGCACGACGGGGACGGCGCGGACGCGGGTGGGGGTCTCCTCGAACCAGTCGGGCGAGGCCGAGTCGACGATCCGCCCGGTCTGGAAGGCGTCGCGCACCTGCGTGCGCCATTGGGGCCGCACCAGGTCGCCGACGATGTCGCGGTAGAAGAGGGTCGCCGCGCCGCTCGGCCGGGTGTGCGCGACGGCGACGAAGCCGTCGTCGGAGGTCGGCACCCACAGCACGATGTCGGCGAACGCCAGATCGGCGAGAAGCTGACCGTCGCCGGCGAGACGGTGGAGCCACTCCACGTCCTCCGCGCTCGAACGGCCCTGGGCGTAGACAAGATCGCTGAGGGTCGACACGCCTCTCAGCCTAGAGGGATTCGCTCAGGCGGCCGGCGCGGTGACACGACGGATGCCGCGGCCCGCCCGCTGCGGCACGGGCGCCGTCGCGACGTGCTCTCCGACGAACCGGCGCAGGGCCAGGGTGAAGGGCGACTTCGGCGCCACCTCGGCGATCGGCCGTGCGGCCAGGAGGGCCGCGTCCGCGGAACGCGCATCCTGCGGGAGGAACGACACCTCCCGGATCCCGCCGAAGCGGTCGAGCGTCCTCCGCACCTGCCCGCGGGCGTCGATGCCGAGAGCGCCGGGCCGCAGCCGGTTGGCGAGCACAGCGATCGGGGTGGCGCCCACCGTCGCCCGCAGCTCGACATGGGCGCGCAGGAAGCGCGAGATGCCCACCGGATCGGCCCCGGCGACGGCGACCACGAGATCGGCGGCCCGGAGCGCCGCGATGGTGGCCGCGTGGCGCCGCGGACCGTCGAGGTCGCTCATGATCTCCTCGTCGCGCTCCAGCGACGCCGAGACATCGACCACGGTGTAATCGGCCCATTGCCGGCACGCGGCCAGCGCCGCGGTCACGCGGGACTCGCTCAGCTCGGGCCAGCGGGACGGACGGTTGAGGCCGGTCAGCACGTCGACCCCCGACCGCCCGAGCGGTGCGCTCACGCGCGACAGCTCCCGCGCGTCCAGCCCGCCGAGTTCGGCCTGCCGGCAGGCGGCAGCGAATCCCGGACCTTCGTCGGCCAGACCGAGGGCGAGGGCGATGGAGGGGGCGTGCGTGTCGGCGTCGACGAGGCCGACGTGGCGCCCGCCGCGGGCGAGCTCGACCGCGAGCTCGATCGCGACGGTGGACCTTCCCGGAGAGCCCGCCGGTCCCCACACCACGATGAGGCGCGGCTGCGGTCGGGCGGCGAGCGCCGCGCCCGGGAGCGGCGACGGCTCGGCGCCCGGCCGAGCGGGAATCGCGCCGAGGGCGTCCGCCAGCAGCCAGGGCTCGATGTCGCGCGGGAGGGGCCGCTCCAGCCCGAACGCGGCAGCCAGTCGCTCGTCGGCGGCGTCCGCGCACAGCGGCAGGATCCGCGTGCCCGCCCGGTCGCACAGCGCGACGACGGCGGTCGTCACGGTGTGACGGGCGACCTCCAGCACCACGGCGTCGGCCTCGGCGACCGCCCGCAGCACCGCTTCCGCGTCGGCACCCAGCATCCCGTCGCCGGCGGCGAGCGAGAGAGCGGATGCCTCGACCACCGCCAGGACGTCGTGACCCTCCCGTCGCAGCCCGTCGGCGAGGGCGGAGCCGTCATGCACCGCGAGGAGCAGCTTCATGACCCGGTGCCGGACGTCGGCACGACCGAGAGCGCGGACTGATCGGCCATGGCGGCGAGCGTGGCTGCGACATCCGCTCGGGGGATCACGAGCTCCAGAGCCGCTGCACCGCCGCCCATCATGGAGTCGTCGCGCGTGACGGAGACCACGGTCGCGTCGGCCACGAGGATGCGCGGCACGTCGTACTCGCCGTGCTCGACGAGCGGCGCCGACCATACTTCGACGACCGTCCCCGCGTCGACCGACGCCGGCACGTCGACGGTGCTGTGCACCACGATGTGCGTCGTCCGGGCCTGGGCGGCATCTCCGAGCGCCGCGGTGGGAACCAGCTCTCCCGACTCGATGGTGCGGGTGGCGACGATCCCCTCGGCGAGGTCGCCAGACGCGAGATACACGTCCCCGAGCTGCCCGAGCGCAACGTCGACCGGTGTCAGGTCCTCGCTCGTGATCGCCTCACCCGGCACGATCGTGCGAGCCGCGGCGTACACCGGCGACGTCTGACGGGCGGCTGCGACGACGAACCAGACGCCGGCGACGGAGGCGACGACGAGGAGGATTCCGAGGAAGAACCTCGCGTCGCCCCAGAAGGCTCGGCGAGGGGTGTGAGCGGGTTCCACGGCGGTCATGCCACCATCGTCGCTCAGGCGTGCCGAGGGCCGCTTTCTTTATCCACAACCCCCTTGGCGCCGAGCCTCCTCCCCCGGGGCGAGGCCATAATGGGGGCATGCCCGAGATCCCGACTTCGGACGTGCGACTGCTGGCCCCCGCTCAGGTGGGCGAGGTGCTCGGCGTGTCGGTCGACGAGGTCATGGCGCTCGTCCTCGACGGGCAGCTCCGGGGCATCCGCGTCGGCTCGCCGGCGCGCTGGCGGGTCGAGGAGGCGAGCGTGGCCTCGTACCTCGACGACCAGGCGGAAGAGGCCCGGCGCATGGCGCTGTGGCGCCAGGCCCAAGGGGCGAGCTTCCCCGAGCTGTGGGGCACGGGCGCCGTCCGCCACTCCGACTGACGCCTGGCCCCTCACGCCTCTCAGCGGATCGGCGCGGGGCCGTCGACCCCGATCCACGCGATCGCGGCGAAGGGCACGATGCGGTGTCCGGAGACGGCGTCGGCGCGACGCGGTGCGCCCGGATCATGGACGGCGAGGTCCAGGTGGTCGGCTCCCGCACGGTCGATCGTGCCCGTGAGGACGCGGGCGGAGGTGCAGTGCACCGCCACGCCGACTCTGCGCCGGACCAGGTCCCGCAGGACGAAGCCGAAGGTGAGGCGGTCGGCGAGCACCGAGCGGGCCGGAGCGGGCCGGGCGCTGCGCAGCAGGTCGTGATGGGGCATCGCGATGGTGGAGATCGACCAGAACGGGGCGACGACCGCGCCGGTGCGACCCTCCGCCGGCAGGAGCGCGACCCAGTCGGCGCCCACGCCGGTGACCGTCGCCCGGAGCAGCATGCCGTCGGCGAACTCGAAGGAGACCTCGGGCGCGGCGTGCTCCGGCCCCACGAGCTGGCTGAGCCGTTCCTGCAGCGCGACGCGCGAGAGACGCAGACGCTCGGCCTCGGTGTCGAGCGCAGCGCGTTCAGCCTCCCACTCGGAGGCCAGCTGATCCTCGAGGTCGTCGAAGAACCGATCCCAGCGCACCCAGCGAGAGTAGGGGAATCATCACGAGTCGATCACAAGTTATCCACAGGGGTGCCGCGGATTCTCACTGTGAGTTGCCCGTGTGTTCTACTGGCCGCAAGACATCCCCCCTGTCGAGATAGGCACCCATGGCAACGACGCCCGCGGGCTCTGCCCGCGCATACCGCGCGCCCGGCGCCGCGATCGAACTCTCCGAGTTCTTCGCGGCGCAGCGCACCCCGTCCACCGCGCTTCCTGCGCCCGAGCCCTTCCTGCGGAACATCACCCGCGGCGTGCTCGAGGTGCTCGCCGGCGTGCGAGAAGTCGATCAGCTGGCTCGCTGGCTCACCGAGGACCCGTACCGCAAGCTGGTCACGCGCTCCAACCTCGCGGCGCGAGCTCGCAGCGCGCGGGGCGTTCCGGCCAGACGCCCGGTCCACACGATCCTCTCGGTGCACCACTCCTCGCCCGCGGACGGCGTGGTCGAGTCCGTCGTCATCGTGCAGGGTCCCGCGCGCACCCGCGCGGTCGCGCTGCGGCTCGAGGGCATGGACGGACGCTGGCGCACGACATCCCTCGCCCTGCTCTGACGCCGCGCGGCGCCCGAGGTCTTCCGACCGACGGCAGGGTCGTCCACAGCGTCGTGGCCGGCCCTGACGTCAGCTGTCGGCGTCCTTGTCGATGAGGTCGAGCAGTGATTTGAGGGCATCCCGGATCTCGGTGTGATCGTGCTGGCCCGCCCGGCTCTCGGCCGAGATCACGCCCGACCGATGCACCTTGCGGAAGTCGCCGATGGGGAACGAGTAGGCCCCCTTGGTCTCACGATCCTCGGACTTGTCGATGCCGAGATGCCAGTGCGCGTACTCGGTCCAGCCGTCACGCTCGATGAAGCTGTTCTCCTCGTCCGCCGTGGGTGCGGCCTCCGACCAGTCGTCGCGCTCGTCGCGCACGACCTTCCCGTCGCGGACGAGCGCCCGGGCGTGACGCAGAGCGGGTTCGTTCAGTTCGATCGCCATACCCGCACAGTACGACGCCCTGCGGACACCGCCGAGGGGCTTGACGGATGCCGGAGCCCCGGCATCCGCTCGCTCACTGCTTGTACGACGAGAGGAAGTTGCCGAGCCGCTCGATCGCCTCGGAGAGGACGCGGGCCTCGGGAAGCGTGACGATGCGCAGGTGGTCGGGCGTGGGCCAGTTGAAGCCCGTGCCCTGCACGAGGAGCACGTGCTCGGCCACGAGGAAGTCGTAGACGAGCTTGGCGTCGTCGCGGATCTCGTACACCTCCGGATCGAGCCGCGGGAACGCGTAGAGCGCGCCCTGCGGCCGCACGCAGGTGACGCCGGGAATGGCCTCGAGCCCCTCCCAGGCGGCATCGCGCTGCTCGCGGAGGCGCCCGGCCGGGCCGATCAGGGCATCGATCGACTGCACGCCCGACAAGGCGGCCTGCACGGCGTGCTGCGCCGGAACATTCGGGCACAGCCGGGTCGAGGCGAGCAGTGTGATGCCCTCGATGAAGCCGCGCGCGTGGGCCTTCGGGCCCGTGATGACCAGCCAACCCGACCGGTAGCCGGCGACGCGATACGTCTTGGAGAGGCCGTTGAAGGTGAGCACCAGCAGATCCGGCGCCACACTCGCCATGGGGATGTGCTGCGCGTCGTCGAACAGGATGCGGTCGTAGATCTCGTCGGAGAGCACGAGGAGCGAGTTCTCGCGCGCGATCTCGGCGATCCCCTCGAGGACCTCGCGCGAGTACACCGCGCCGGTGGGGTTGTTCGGATTGATCACCACGATCGCCTTGGTGCGCGGCGTGACCTTGGACCGGATGTCGTCGAGGTCGGGCTGCCAGCCGTTCTGCTCGTCGGCGAGGTAGTGCACCGGAGTCCCGCCGCCGAGGCTGGTCATCGCCGTCCACAGCGGATAGTCCGGCGCCGGGATCAGCACCTCGTCGCCCTCGTCGAGAAGCGCCTGCATCACCATGGTGATGAGCTCGGACACGCCGTTGCCGAGATACACGTCGTCGGGACCGAAGGGCGGGAAGGCGGGGTCCTGCTCGTAGCGGTAGACGACGGCGCGGCGGGCGGACATGATGCCGCGGCTGTCGCTGTAGCCGTGGGCGTGCGGGACGGCCTCGAGCATGTCGCGCACGATCTGGAACGGCGCCTCGAACCCGAACACCGCCGGGTTGCCGGTGTTGAGCTTCAGGATCGTGTGACCCTCGTCCTCGAGCCGGTCGGCCTCGACCAGGGCCTGCCCGCGGATCTCGTAGAGCACATCCTTGAGCTTGCTGGACTGGTCGAGGGGGCGTAGCGGACTCATCGGATCAGAATAGCGGCGGGATGCCGAGGCCAATCGACGCCCGGTGGCTCGCGGACGTCGCGTGCCGCCCGGCGCTTGCCGCCCGTACGCAGGAGATCCGCCGGTTTCAGGACGTTCCAGGCGGAATCGGTCCTGATCTCGGCGGATCTCCTGACTGCGGCAGATGGGGGGCGGCCTACTTGCCCTTCTCGGCCGCCCGGCGCTGTGCGCGGTTCAGCGGAGCCTGGTCGGGCGCAGCGGGCGCGGCATCCGTCCGCTGGCCGAAGGCCCCGCGCTGGGGCTCGGGGGCGGGTGCCTGCGCGGGGGCAGCGGATGCCGAGGCCGCCGCGGCGGCGGCCTGACGGAGCCGGCTCGTGGCGGCCTGCTGCACCTGGCCGCGGTCGTTTCGGACCTCGACCTCGCCGGCGTCGTTCGCGGCGGAGTACTCCAGGCGCTGTCCTTCGACGGGCGCGGCGCCCAGGCCCTTGGCCTCGACCTCGGCCTCGCCTTCGCCCTGACGGCGGACCTCGACCTCGAGGTTGTAGAGGTAGCCGACCGACTCTTCCTTGATCTGGCCCATCATCGCCTGGAACATCTGGTAGCCCTCGCGCTGGTACTCGATGAGCGGGTCGCGCTGGGCCATGGCACGCAGGCCGATGCCGTCCTTGAGGTAGTCCATCTCGTACAGGTGGTCGCGCCAGCGGCGATCGAGCACCTGGAGCACGACGCGGCGCTCGAGCTCGCGGGTGGCCGGCGTGCCCAGCGTGGTCTCGCGGTTGTCGTACGCGATGCGGGCGTCGGAGAGGATCTCGCGCTTGAGACCCTCGGCCGTGATGCCGCCCTTGCGGCCGGCACCCTCCGCGACGACCTCGTCGATCGTGACGCTCACCGGGTAGAGGGTCTTGAGCTCGGTCCAGAGCGAGTCGAAGTCCCAGCTCTCGTTGTGACCCGAACCGGTGTGGTCCTCGATGACGGCCGCGATCGCGTCTTCGATGAAGTGCTGCACGCGGTCGGCGATGTCGTCGCCCTGCAGGATGTGGCGGCGGTCGGAGTAGATCGCCTCGCGCTGCCGGTTGAGGACGTCGTCGTACTTGAGCACGTTCTTGCGGATCTCGGCGTTGCGCGCCTCGACCTGGCTCTGCGCCGACTTGATGGCGCGCGAGACCATGCCCGACTCGATCGCGACGTCGTCGGGGAAGTTCGTGCGGGCGAGGATCGCCTCGGCCGCGCCCGACTGGAACAGGCGCATGAGGTCGTCGGTGAGCGACAGGTAGAAGCGGCTCTCACCGGGGTCGCCCTGTCGGCCGGAGCGACCGCGCAGCTGGTTGTCGATGCGACGCGACTCGTGACGCTCGGTGCCGAGCACGTACAGGCCGCCGGCCTCGACGACCTTGGTGCTCTCGCCCGCGACGTGGTCGCGCATGGCCTCGTAGACCGCGTCCCACTCCTTCTCGTACTCGTCGGGCGTCTCGACCGGGTCGAGGCCCTTGGCCTTCATCTCCTGCACGGCGAGGAACTCGGCGTTGCCGCCGAGCATGATGTCGGTGCCGCGGCCGGCCATGTTCGTCGCGACGGTGACGGCGCCGAGGCGACCGGCGCGGGCGACGATCTCGGCCTCGCGGGCATGGTTCTTCGCGTTGAGGACCTCGTGCTTGATGCCCTTCTTCGCCAGCAGCCGCGACAGGTACTCGCTCTTCTCGACGCTGACGGTGCCGACCAGGACGGGCTGACCCGACTCGTGGCGCACCGCGATGTCTTCGACGACCTGGGCGAACTTGGCCTGCTCGTTCTTGTAGACGAGGTCGGACTGGTCCTTGCGGATCATCGGCTTGTTCGTCGGGATCGGTACGACGCCGAGCTGGTAGGTGGACATGAACTCGGCCGCCTCGGTCTCGGCGGTACCGGTCATGCCGGCGAGCTTCTCGTAGAGGCGGAAGTAGTTCTGCAGCGTGACGGTGGCGAGGGTCTGGTTCTCGGCCTTGACCGGCACCGCCTCCTTGGCCTCGATGGCCTGGTGGATGCCCTCGTTGTAGCGGCGCCCGACCAGGATGCGGCCGGTGTGCTCGTCGACGATCATGACCTCGTCGTTCATCACGACGTAGTCGGCGTCGCGCTTGAACAGCGCGAGGGCCTTGATCGAGTTGTTCAGGAACGAGATCAGCGGCGTGTTGGCCGACTCGTAGAGGTTGTCGATGCCGAGGTAGTCCTCGACCTTCTCGATGCCGGGCTCCAGCACGCCGATGGTGCGCTTCTTCTCGTCGACCTCGTAGTCGACGCCGACCTCGAGCGTCTTGGCGATCTTCGCGAACTCCACGAACCAGCGGTTCGCCTCGCCGGAGGACGGCCCGGAGATGATGAGCGGCGTGCGTGCCTCGTCGATGAGGATCGAGTCCACCTCGTCGACGATGGCGAAGAAGTGCCCGCGCTGCACGAGGTCCTCCTTGCGCCACGCCATGTTGTCGCGCAGGTAGTCGAAGCCGAACTCGTTGTTGGTGCCGTACGTGATGTCGGCGTTGTACTGCTCGCGGCGCACCTCGGGCACCTGGCCGGCGACGATGATGCCCGTCGTCATGCCGAGTGCGCGGTAGATGCGGCCCATGAGCTCCGCCTGGTACGACGCGAGGTAGTCGTTGACCGTGATGACGTGGACGCCCTTGCCGGCGATCGCGTTGAGGTAAACGGGGAAGGCGCCGGTCAGGGTCTTGCCCTCACCGGTCTTCATCTCGGCGATGTTGCCGAGGTGCAGGGCGGCGCCGCCCATGATCTGGACGTCATAGGGCCGCTGGCCGAGCGTGCGCTTGGCGGCTTCCCGCACGGCGGCGAACGCCTCGGGCATGAGCTGATCGAGGGTCGCGCCGGCCTCGAAGCGGGCGCGCAGTTCGACCGTCTCGTTGCGCAGCTCCTCGTCGGTGAGATGCGCGTAGTCCTCTTCGAGGGCGTTGACGGCCTTCACGACCTGCTGGAGCCGCCGGAGAATGCGACCCTCGCCGGCGCGAAGCAGTTTCTCGAGGGGGTTGGCCACGGAGTGTCTCCATCTGTCGGTGGCGCGAATCGGCGCCGATGCCGCCCGGGCGCTGGACCCCAGGCATACGTGCCTATGTTATCCACCCGTGACCTTGGTGTGCGCTGGGTGTGAGTGGCGCGGCTTGCAATGTTTCCCGGTATGCATATACTCGGCAACTACATACCCGGTATGCATTCGATCGGGTCCGACGACAGGGAGACACGATGTCGGTCAAGCAGAGCCTGCTGGCGATCCTCGATCAGGGGCCGTGCTACGGCTACCAGCTGCGGACGGAGTTCGACCGCCGCACCGGATCGACCTGGCCGCTCAACGTCGGGCAGATCTACAACACCCTCGACCGACTCGAGCGGGACGGGCTCGTCGCCAAGCGCGACATCGACGAGCACGGCCATGTCTACTGGGAGATCACGGATGCCGGATCCGCCGAGGTGCGGGACTGGCTGGCCTCCCCCGTGCAGCGCGGTCAGGGCACGCGCGACGAGCTCGCGGTCAAGCTCGCGGTGGCCGCAACCCTCCCCGGCATCGACGTCACCGGGATCATCCAGACGCAGCGCCGCGCATCGCTCGGCCAGCTGCAGGAGCTCAATCGCGCCAAGTACGCCGGCGCCAACCCCGACGGACCCGAGGAGCTGGCCTGGTCGCTCGTCGTGGACTCGATGATCTTCGCGGCGGAGGCCGAGGTGCGGTGGCTCGACCACACCGAGCAGCGGCTGGCCCTGCATCCCGGTCACGCGATGGCGCTCGAGCTGTCGACCGACAAGCCCAAGCGCGGTCGTCCGGCGAAGGCCGAGGCATCCGATCCCACCGCCGCGGAGCGGATCGAGGCTGCCCGGTGAGCGAGGCGGTGCTTCGTCTCATCGGCGTGACGCAGCAGTACGGTTCGGGGCCCACCGCGGTATCGGCACTGTCCGGGGTCGACTTCGAGGTCGCGCAGGGCGAGCTCGTCGCGGTGATGGGCGCGTCGGGGTCGGGCAAGTCGACGCTGCTGTCGATCGCCGGTGGCCTGGCCACGCCCACCACGGGCGAAGTCGTCATCGAGGGCCAGCATCTCAGCGCGCAGAGCCCGAAGCAGCTGGCTGCCCTGCGGCGCCGGTCGCTGGGCTTCGTGTTCCAGGACTTCAACCTCATCCCCACCCTGACCGCGATCGAGAACGTCACGCTCCCCCTCGAGCTCGACGGCTTCCGGCGACGGGTGGCCCGGCGCGCCGGACGAGATGCCCTGCAGTCGGTCGGCCTCGAGGACAAGCTCGACTCCTACCCCGACGACCTGTCCGGCGGGCAGCAGCAGCGCGTGGCGATCGCTCGCGCCGTGGTCGGGGGCCGACGCCTGATCCTCGCCGACGAGCCGACGGGCGCGCTGGACTCGGTCACCGGGGAGCTCATCCTGCGCATGCTGAGGGGCCGGGTGGATGCCGGCGCCGCCGCGATCCTCGTGACCCACGAGGCCCGGCACGCGGCCTGGGCCGACCGCATCGTCTTCCTCCGCGACGGACGCATCGTCGACGAGTCCCGCCGCGACGGCGCCGATGCGCTGCTGGCGAGCCCGCGATGACCGGGCTTCTCGAGGCGCGGGCCGAGGCATCCGCTCCCGACGAGCGCGTGACGGATGCCGCTCCCCGGCGCCGCAGCCGCGGGACCCGCCTTCGCGCGGACGTGCGACTGGCGCGCCGGCAGGTCTGGCGCACGAAGGGGTCGAGCGCTCTGGTGGTCGCGCTCGTCGCGCTGCCGGTCGCCGGGCTCGCCGGCGGGGCCACGTTGTGGCAGAGCCACCAGCCGACGCCCGAGCAGGCCGTGACACTGGCGCTCGGCGCGCACGAGTCGTGGATCGAGATCATCGGCGGTCCTGACCCGAGCCGCTGGCAGGCGATCGACGAGCCGAACAACACCAGCGTCGACTACGACCCGCAGACCGGTGTCTCGATCAATCCCGAGCTTCCGCCCCCGTCCGGCCTGCCGGATCTCGTGCCGGCCGACGCGACCGTGCTCGCCACACAGCCCTACGGGTCGGCAGCGGTCGAGACGGAGAACGGCGTCGGCTGGCTGACGACCGTCGCCGGCGAGGTGTGGGCGCCGTCGTTCCGCGGTCTCTACGTGCCGCTCGACGGCGCTGCCCCGACGCAGCCCGATGAGTTCATGGTCACCCCGGGTGCGCTCGAGCGGATCGGGGCCAGGATCGGCGACGAGGTCGTCTTCCCCGAGCAGGACCTGGTCCTCACCATCAGCGGCACGATGCGACCTGCGAACGACCTCGAGTCCTCGGTGGTGCTCTTCCTGCCGTCGTCGGCGGCGGCATCGGGCGAGCAGTCTCCCACCCGCTGGTACGTCGAGGACTGGCAGCCGAGCATGGCGGAGCTCGAGCAGCTCAACCACGCCGGCTACATCGCCTATGCGCGCGATCTGGTTCTGGATCCCCCGCCAGGCGCGCGCCTGAACACCTGGGGCAGCGGATCGATCCCGCTGTGGAACGTCCTGCTGATCGGCGGCATCGCCGCGGTGATCTGCGGCTACGTCGTCGTCCTGCTCGCCGGCGCCGCGTTCTCGGTCGCCGCCCGGCGCCAGCAGCGCGCCCTCGCCGTGGCAGCGAGTGTCGGGGCGAGCCGGGGGGACGTGTTCCGCATCGTGGTTCTCCAGGGGTTCGTCCTGGGCGCGGTCGGCGGAGTCGTGGGCGCTGTCATCGGCGTCGCGGCGGCAGCGGCATTCCTCGCCGCGACCGACCGGGGGGCCCTGGGAACCTTCTGGGGGAACTTCGGACTCACGATCCCCTGGCTGCTCATCGTGCCGATCGTCCTGTTCGCGCTCCTCGTCGGTACGATCGCCGCCCTCGCACCCGCGCGCGCCGCAACCCGTGGCGACACGCTGTCGGCCTTGCGCGGTGCACGTCGGCCGGCCCTCCTCCGACCGCACCGGCCCGTGTGGGCGATCGTCGTGATGAGCACCGGGCTTGCGGCCCTCGTCGCCGGCGGCCTGTACATCGCCGGCACCCTCGCCACCGGCGGCGACACGCAGTCGGTGCTCTTCGCCGTGGCGCTCTACGCGATCGTGCTGGGCCCCGTCGTGTTCCAGGTGGGCCTGCTCATCCCCTCCCACTGGGTGCTCGTGCAGATCTCGCGGATCGCGTCGCCGATCGGTCTGGCACCACGACTGGCGAGCCGGGATGCCGCGGCCAACCCGTCGCGCGTCGCACCGGCGTTCGCCGTGATCGGCGCGTGCATCTTCGCGGCGTCGTTCGCGCTCTCGATGACCGCCATGACGACCGCCTCCAATGCCCGGCAGCACATGTTCCAGGCGCCGGAGGACGCGCTCGTCGTTCAGATGTGGCAGACGGGATCGGATGCCTCGGCGGAGCTCGTGGCAGCTGCCGAGGGTGTCGTCGCACCGACGACACCGCAGGCCACCGTGCTGGTCGAGGCGGCGGCGTGGCCCGAGATGGACGACGCCGGCGCCTTCGTCGATCCCGACGAGTCGTACTTCGCCGTGGCCCGCCAGGCCTACGACGACTGCGAGGGCTGCGAGCTGCAGCCCTACGACCTGGCCTCCGGATCGGTGCACGTCGTCGAGCCCGACGACGTGGGGACGCTGCTCGGCACGGACGTCGGCAGCGCGGCGCTCGACAGTCTGCGGGCGGGCGGGGCGATCGTGACCGATAGTGGCTACGTCGACGCCGACGACGAGATCGTCGTGACCCAGTGGACGGCGGCCGGGCACCAGGACCTCATGAGCATGGGCAGCACGTCCGAGGTGGAGCCGGAGGCGCGGCATCCGCTCCCGGCCGTGATCGTGGACCCCGGCCACCAGCAGCCGTACCAGATCATCGTGACGCCGCAGACGGCGGCCGACCTGGGGATGGTGCTCGTGCCGTCCGTGCTCGTGGCGACGTACGACGTGCCGCTCGAGCAGTCGGAGATCGACCTCATCACCGCCCAGACCATGGACATGCGGGTCGCCCCCGACGCGGGACTGTACGCCATGGTCGAGACCGGACCGGCGGCGGCCGACCCCTGGCTCTGGCTGATCTCCGGGGTCGCGATGACGCTCGTGCTCGGCGCGTCGGCGGTGGCGCTCGGACTCGCCCGCTTCGAACGGCGCCCCGACGATGCGACGCTGACCGCGGTCGGCGGGGGCAGGATGCTGCGACGCAACGTCAACGCCTGGCAGGCCGCCGTGATCGTCGGTCTCGGCGCGCTCGTCGGCACGCTCGCCGGCTCGCTGTCCGTCTGGGGCATGGCGATGGCGAACCCCCTAACCACTCAGATCTCGGACCTGCCGTGGCTGTGGCTGGCCATCCTGGCGATCGGGCTGCCGCTCGCGATCGCCGCGGTCGCGTGGCTCGTGCCGCCGCGGCATCCGGATCTCACGCGCCGCACGGCGATCACGTGAGACGAATCCGGGTCGGCCGGACACGTACACAGTGAACCGGCTGCACCATGAACCCCCAGAGAGGACATCTCATGATCCCCGCCGTGCCCGCCATCGATCCCGCCTCGATCAGCCTGCCTCCGACGGAGCCGGTCGACATCACGGAACTGGTCGCACAAGCCGTCCCGCCGCTGTGACGTCGGAGAATCGCACCGACGTCGGATGATCCGGCCGGAATGCTCCGACGTCGCAGACATCCTCCGACCGAAGGACGCCACGCGGCGAGGCTGACCGGCCGTCACGCGATGACGTGAGGACGTGCTGTCGTCTCCCAGGCGGCACGCACTACCCTTAACTGTGACTTCCACCGACGCCCCCATCGAGGCTGAGGCTCCTGCAGAGCCCGCCGCGATCACATTCGCAGACCTCGGATTGGGCGAATCGGTGCTGAAGGCGCTGAAGGACGTCGGGTACGAGACGCCGTCGGCCATCCAGGCCGCGACCATTCCCACACTCCTCTCGGGCCGCGATGTCGTCGGTCTCGCGCAGACCGGAACCGGCAAGACCGCGGCGTTCGCGCTGCCGATCCTCGACCGCCTCGACGTGTCGCAGAAGACCCCGCAGGCGCTCGTGCTCGCACCGACCCGCGAGCTCGCGCTGCAGGTCTGCGAGGCGTTCGAGAAGTACGCGTCGCACACGCGCGGCGTGCACGTGCTCCCCGTCTACGGCGGCCAGGGCTACGGCGTCCAGCTGTCGGCGCTCCGTCGCGGCGTCCACATCATCGTCGGCACGCCCGGCCGCATCATGGATCACCTCGACAAGGGCACCCTCGACCTGTCGGAGCTGAAGTTCCTCGTCCTCGATGAGGCCGACGAGATGCTGAAGATGGGCTTCGCCGAGGATGTCGAGACGATCCTCGCCGACACCCCCGACACCAAGCAGGTCGCGCTGTTCTCGGCGACCATGCCGGCCACGATCCGCCGCATGTCGCAGCAGTACCTGCACGACCCGGAAGAGATCACCGTCAAGTCGAAGACGACGACGTCGTCCAACACGACGCAGCGCTACCTCATCGTGTCGTTCCAGCAGAAGATGGACGCGCTCACCCGCATCCTCGAGGTCGAGAACTTCGAGGGCATGATCATCTTCGGCCGCACCAAGAGCGTCACCGAGGAGATCGCCGAGAAGCTCCGCGCCCGCGGCTACTCCGCGGCCGCCATCAACGGCGACGTCGCCCAGCCCCAGCGCGAGAAGACGGTCAACCAGCTCAAGTCCGGCAAGCTCGACATCCTGGTGGCGACGGATGTCGCAGCCCGGGGCCTCGACGTCGAGCGCATCTCGCACGTCGTCAACTTCGACATTCCGACCGACACCGAGTCCTACGTCCACCGCATCGGCCGCACGGGTCGCGCCGGCCGGTCGGGCGTGGCCATCAGCTTCGTCACGCCCCGCGAGCGGGGCCTCGTGCGGGCCATCGAGCGGGCGACCCGCCAGGAGCTCACCGAGATGCGGCTGCCGAGCGTCGACGAGGTCAACGTCACGCGCCTCGCGCGCTTCGACGACCGCATCACCGCGGCGCTCAGCGAGTCGGCACGGATCGAGCGCTTCCGCGACATCATCGCCCACTACGTCCGCAACCACGACATTCCCGAGGTCGATGTGGCCGCCGCTCTGGCCGTCGTCGCGCAGGGCGAGTCGCCGCTCCTCCTCGAGGCCGAGCCGGCTCGGGAGCGGTTCGAGCGCGACACCCGCGAGCGGCCCTCGTTCGATCGCGACGACCGCGGCGAGCGCCCCGAGCGCCGCCAGCGGCCGCCCCGAGAGGGCATGGCGACCTACCGCATCGCCGTCGGGAAGCGCCACCGCGTCGAGCCGCGCCAGATCGTGGGCGCCCTCGCCAACGAGGGCGGTCTCCGTCGCGACGACTTCGGCGCGATCCAGATCCGTCCGGACTTCTCGCTGGTCGACCTTCCCGCCGACCTCCCCAGCGGCACACTCGAGCGCCTGACCGAGACTCGCATCTCCGGTCGACTGATCGAGCTGCGCCTCGACACCGGGGGGCCGGGCCGTCGCCGCGAGGACGACGACCGCGGTGCCCGCAAGCCGCGCCACTAGGGCCGAAGCACGCCTCGGCCCCTGCGGACACGCAAGGGTCGGCATCCGTCGTCGACATAGCGTGCGTCGCCTGGTACCTTGCATTGCATGTATCCGGCCGATCGCGTTCAGACGAACCTCCGCAAAGGGGTGCTGGAGTGGTGCGCGCTCGCGGTGATCCGCGGCGGGGACGTCTACGGACGCGACCTCGCGCGGACGCTCACCGGACTCGGCCTGCTGGCGAGCGAAGGGGCGCTGTACCCGCTCCTCTCGCGGCTGCGCGAGTCGGGCTGGGTCGAGACGAGCTGGGCCGAGTCGGCGTCGGGCCCGCCTCGTCGGTACTACCGCATCACGCCCGCCGGCCGCGACGCAGTCGCCGGCTTCGAGGACAGCTGGCGCGTGCTGTCGGCCTCGGTCGAGAGCGCGCTCGGAAGGACCACCGATGGCTGACACGACAGAGGTGCTGCAGCATCCCGCCGTACGGGCCTACCTGACCGACCTGCACCGCGCCGTCGCGGCCAAGGACCCTGCGCAGGCCGATGCCGTGATGGCCGGAGTCGCGGATCACATCCGGGACGCCGCAGCCGATGCCGACGCCCGCGGCGCGCGCTTCGAGGTCGACGCGGTGCTGCGCGAGCTGGGTGACCCCGCCTTCATCGCCGCGGACGTCGAGCCGGCCGCGGCAGAGACGGTTCCGCCGACCCGCGCCGAACGGTTCTCCGACTCGTGGGGCGGCGTCGTGACGGCGGTGCTGCTGCTGACCGTCGGCACGCTGTGGCTCACGATGATCGGCTGGGCGGCCGCGCTGTGCCTGGTGTGGGCGTCGCAGCGGTGGTCGCGGGCGGACAAGGTCGTCGCCACAGCCGTCTGGCCCGTGGTGGTGGTCATCGGCTCGCTCACACCGCTGTTCGCCCGCACCGGCATCGCCGGCTGGCACCTGGTCATGTCGATCGCGATCGCCCTTCCCGCGATCGTCGGGATCTGGCTCCTCGTGCGCTCGCGCGGGCCGATCGCACGCCGCGAGCACGCGGTGCGCCCGTCCCTCGCCGCGCGAGCCGGGGTGTGGGGCTGGGTCGACCGCTGGCCCGGCGCCGCCCTGGCGATCTCGGCGCCGCCGCTCGCCGCGACGGTCGTGCTCGTTCCGGCGCTCCTCCCGCGAACGTCGGTGGCCCTGCCGGCGACCACCGTCGGGGGCGCTGTGCTGCTGGCGGCCGGGATCGCGGTGCTGTGGACGTCGCGCGGCTGGACGCTGTCCGGCCGGGTGTGCGGCACCGGCACGGCGATCCTCACCGCACTGGTCACCTGGTGGCTCGTGGCGACCTCGCTCTCGTCGACCGCCCCGCTCCGCCGCTGCGGTCCGGACGGGTGCGAGGAGCTTCCCGCCCGCCTGGCGGATCCCGGGGCGCTGCTGCTGCACGTCGCGCAACTCGTCGTCCCGCTGCTCGCCGCCCACGCGATCACGGTGGCGTCGGGATTCCGCTCGGGTGCGCCCGCGCCGCGCGCGCTCGACGGCCGCCGCTCCGTCATCACGATCGTCCTCGTGCTGCTCGGAGGCACCGCCTCGCTCGCGGCATATGCCTACGCCGTGGCGGCCGGGCCCTCGATCTCGGGCACGGCGTTCGCGTGCGCCGTGGCCGGGGTGGCGGTCTGGAGCTCGGCCGCGACGCTCGTGCTGCGTTCGCCGGCGTGGCGGCCGATCGACCGCGTCATCGGCGTGGTCCCGGCGGTCCTGGTGGTCTGGCTCTGTGCCGGCGGGTCGCCGTTCGGCGCGGTGGGCGGCATGGAGCCCCGCTACGCCGACCCGCTCGTCCCGCTCGTCCCGCTCGCGGCCCAGCCGCTCGCGGTCCTGGCCCTCCTCGTCTTCGTGCAGGCCGCTGCGTCCGCGTGGCTGCTCGCCGCGGCCGGCGTGTGGCGTCGGACGCCGGCAATCGCCGCGAAGAGCTGAGGCGCACGCGTCCACAGGTCCGCTCCGGTCAGCCGCCTCCCGGGCGGCGACCGTAGGATCGATGCATGGCCGGATTCTGGGGCAAGCGCAAGCGCGACATCGAAGAGCTCGAGGCGCAGGACGCCGACCTCGCGCGGAAGGCACGGACCGCCCTGGTGGCCGCCGACGAGCGGATCCGCGTCACGACCGACGAGCTGACGTTCGCCGAGATCGAGCTGGGCAACGAGCCGACCAAGGACCTGCGCGAGGCGCTGGTCGCCGTACGCACGCATCTGTCCGAGGCGTTCCACCTGCACCAGCTGAACCACGACGAGATTCCGGACACCGCCGAGGAGCTGCGGACGCGCAACGCGCGCATCGTGCAGCTGTGCGAGTGGGCCGAGGAGCTCCTCGACGACCGCACCGAGGCGCTCGCCGCCCCGATCGCCCGCGCACGCCGCGCGCCGGAGATCATCGCCGGGGTGCGGGCGGATGCCGAGCGCCTCCGGGCACGGCTCCCCCAGGCTCGCGAGACCGTGGAGCGACTGGCATCGCGCTACTCCGCCGAGGCTCTGGCCCAGGTCGAGTCGAACCCCGCCGAGGCGGAGCAGCTGATCGCGTTCGCCGAGCACAGCGCCGGGATCTCGGAGCGCCGCCGCGAGGCCGGCCAGCGGGAGCAGGCGAACCTGGCGCTCGAGGCCTGCACCGAGGCCGCGCGCCGTGCCGCCACGCTCGTGGATGCCGTGGAGACCTTCGAGGTCGAGGCCCTGCGCGCCGAGTCGACGCTGTCCGCGATCGTCGAGGACTCCCGCCAGGACATCGTCGTGGCCCTTCGCGAGCCCCACACCCCCGCGGTCGGGGCCGCGATCGCGCGACTCCAGGAGGCGCTGGCCGCACTGCCCGCTGCGGGCGTCAACACCGACCCGTTCACGCTCCTGTCGCGACTTCGCGAGGCGAACGCCGGGCTCGACGCCGCCATCGCCGCGGCCCGCGAGCGTGCGGCGCGTCCGATCCCCCCGCTCGAGCACGTGCGCCACGCGATCGACGACGCCGACCGGCAGCTCGCCGTCGCACGAGACGTCATCGCCGGCCATCGCGGCTGGATCGGCGCCGACGCCCGTACCCGCCTCGCCGAGGCGGAGCG
This sequence comes from Microbacterium sp. CFBP9034, assembly GCF_034045255.1. NCBI lineage: Bacteria > Bacillati > Actinomycetota > Actinomycetes > Micrococcales > Microbacteriaceae > Microbacterium > Microbacterium sp. CFBP9034. Next base: position 1,347,120 of record NZ_JAXCWC010000001.1, on the reverse strand, counting down.
CATCCGCACCGACCTCGACCGCTACCTCGGCACGTCGGCCTCCGCGGCGACGACGATCGACGAGGACCACCGCGAGCAGGGCATGGCGATGGCCCGCCGCGTGGCGTTCCTCGCCGGCGAGGCGCTGCAGCTCGCTCAGCGCGACATCGACTCCTCGCGCCCCCAGGGCGGACCCGACCAATGGGGTGGCGGCCCCCAGTGGGGCGGCGGACGTCGTGGCGGCGGGGGCTCTGACATCATGGGCGGCATCCTGGGCGGCCTCGTCATCGGCGGCCTGATGGACGGCATGTTCGACTGACCCCGCTTCACGCGAGGATGCCCAGGACCAGGAAGGTCCGGGGCATCCGTTCGCGTGTGATCGCCTAGGAGGCGACGGCCTCGGGCGCGGCCTGGGTGGTCAGCGAGATGACGCCGTAGTCCCAGCCCTTGCGCCGATAGACCACGCTCGGGTGGTCGGTGCGGTTGTCGACGAACAGGAAGAAGTCGTGTCCGACCAGCTCCATGCGGTCGACGGCCTCCTCGACCGACATCCACTCCGGTTCGAATTCCTTCGTGCGGATGACGACGGGGGTGTAGTCCGCCTCCTCCTCGTTGCCCGTGATGATCGGGATCTCGCCGGTCGCGACGGCGCGGAGCACGTCGAGCGATGCCGGCTGCACGTCGATACCCGAGATGGCGCCGGTGCCCTTTTCGAACTTGGCGCCTCGCGGGTGGTTGCGTGCGTCCACGCGCTTGTCCTTCGCGCGTCGAAGCTGCTCGCACAGCTTGTCGACCGCGAGATCCAGCGCGGTGAACTTGTCACCGTCTGTGGCCTCGGCCCGGACGATCGGGCCCTTTCCGGTGAGCGTCAATTCGACGGTGTCGTCTTCCACGCGGCCGTTGTGATACGCGCGGTGAGTGACCTTGACGTCCACGCGTTGTGCGCGTGGAGCGAGGTGTTCGATGCGGGCAGCCTTGTCTTCGAGGACCGATCGGAAGCGGTCTGTGATACCCACTCCCACGCCGACGATGCTGGTTTCCATCCCCTGACCTCCTTGTTCCGGTCCACCCGGCCAAGGGCGGACCTTCAGTCGCCTTGTCATCCCCACGCTAGCCCTGCACCCCTCCCCTGTCACCTGTGAGTTTCGAATGCGACACCTCGCGGCCGCCGTTCGTTCGCACGACGCGGGGTGGCCGCCACGGTGACCGCGCCGATGACATCGGCACCCGCTGCCCGAAGCGCGCGCACCGCCTCCTCGACGCTCGCGCCCGTCGTGATCACGTCGTCCAGCACGATCACGCGCCGCCCCTCACACGGCGCCGCGGACAGGCTCTGCGCCACGTTGCGGCGCCGCCCTTCACGATCGAGCCTGCGCTGGTCGCCGGTGCGTCGGACCGGCTGGAGCAGTCGCGCCACGGGCAGCCCCGCCCGTGCGGCGAGGAGGTCGGGCACCCGGAATCCGCGACGACGGTACGCGCCGCGGGAGGTCGGCAGCGGCACGAGCACGGCATCGCGCGCGTCGAGCCGCCGGGCGGCAGCGGTGAGCGCCGGCGCGAGAGCGCGGGCGAGCGGGGTGCGGCCCTCCTCCTTCAGCGCTCGGATGACGCGCGCCGCGACACCGTCGAAGACCAGGCCGCTCCACACCGTCACGCCGCCTCCGGGGGCATCGACCATCCGTGCCAGTGGGCACGGGGCGACGGCCGCGGTGCAGTCGTCGCACAGCGTGGTGTCGGGTGCGCCGCAGCCCGCGCAGACCACGGGCAGCAGCAGGGCGAGAGCCTCCGACAGCGCACCGCGCACCAGCTCGGCGATCCCTCCGTCGTCGGTCATGCATCCAGGCTCGCGCCCACCCGTCATGCTCACCGCCGCCCGCGGCCGATCCGGGGACGGCGCACCTCGCGGTGCGCCTGGGGAGGAGCGCCTACTCGGGCGTGCCCTGCTGCGTCGCGAGCACGAGCACCCCGGTCGCCGTCGGCTGCCAGCTCGTTCCCCGCTTGACGGACAGGGTGCCGTCATCGGCCAGCAGGCGCACACTCGAGAGGGTCGTGCCGCCGGCGATCGCGACCATGCCCGGCGAGGCCGCGCTCGAGCTCGAGATCCCGCCGACGACCTGCTCGAGCACGACAGATCCCTCCGCGTCGCCGGACAGCACGCCGACCGACAGGTCGTCGAGCCACGCCAGCCCTCGCCCGGAGCTGACCACGGTCGCGAGCTGCACCGGATCGCCGAGCCGCACCGGGACGAGATCCGGGTCGCGCACGATGCCCGCCACCCAAAGCGCGGTCCGTCCTCCGGCGATGACCACGGCGGCGACACGCGTGCCGTCGCGCGAGACCGCCATCGCGCTGATCGCCGTGGCACCCGACCAGGCGTCCGCCACCTCGATGAACTCGCCCTCGTCGGGGTAGGCGCGGACCGCGGCGGGGGCATCCCGCGGAACGCTCCAGATGTAGCCGTGCGGGTCGATCGTCGGGTCGACCAGGGACTCGCGCTCGTCCAGCGTCGCGAACGTCTGATTGTCGCGCAGTCGCAGCACCGCGCCGGTGTCCAGGCGCGCCGCCGCGGCATCCCGGTCGGGACTGACCTGGACGGCGACGGGCTGGAAGTCGACGACGACGTCGGACAGACCGACGATCTCGTCCAGCTGATCGCCGATGAGGAACCCGAAGCCCGCCTCGGTGAGCGCCAGGGGCGCGCCCGGCACACGGGTGGAGCGCACGGGCACCGGCTCGGCATCGATCGGCGTCGACTCCACGGTCAGCTCGACCTCCGTGACGCCCGCCGTGGCCAGGCTGGCCTGCAGCTGGGTGTACATGCGGTCGAGCGTGTCGGGATCGGCGGACAGGGCGTTCTCGTTGAGGTCCACCTCGGCGACGCCGCCCGACACCGGCACCGACTGCACCACGGTGACGCTCTCCGGGAACGCATCGGCCACGGACTCCGCCAGCCAGCTGCTCGGCGGCCCGTTGACCAGCGCGGCCGCGACGCTCGCGGCGGCGTTGGTCGGCGGGAACCAGCGCGCATCGGGCACCAGGTACTCCCAGCTCGGGTCGAAGTACATCACCGAGTAGCGGTTGAACACGCGGGGGAACTCGTCCTGGTCGAGGACGACCCCGTCGGGCGCCTGACTGATGCGCCACTCCTCGTCGGCGTTCTGCTCGAGCGCGAACGGGAGCGTGCGCCCCCCGAGCTCCGCGCGCTCGTAGGATCCGTTGTCGTCCACGGACGCGACCGCCGTGACGTCGAGCTGCACGACGCCGTCGTCGGGCTCGCTGTAGACCCGGTCCTCGAAGACGTCCACCAGGACGCTCGCCTGCGGCTTCCACACGTCCCGGAACTCCGGGGTGAGGAACTCGCGCGCGCGATCCCAGTTGGAGGTCAGTCCCGGCCCCGACCCGGCCCGGATGAACCCCTCGACGATCTGCTCCGGGCTCGCGCCGGGCTGCGGCCGGTCGGGCAGGAGGAACGACACGTCGTCGGCGTCGGGGGCGTCCTCGGTCGACAGGCCGTAGTACACGGGGCCGCTCGTGGGAAGGCCGGTGCAGGCCGTGAGCACGATCGCGAGCATCGCCACGACGACCGACAGGATGCCGCGCCGCCGCGTCATGATCCGCCCCCTCGGTGTGCGGCATCCGGCACCTCGGCACCGTCCTGCGGAACGCGAATCGGCTGGGTGAGCCCGAGGTCGTCCACGGCGGAGATCGCATCGTCGCCGGGATCGAGCGGGATCGGCGAAGGACCGGTCAGCCGGCCGCCGGCACGCGGCAGCGTGAGGACGAAGTTCGTCCCGCGGCCGAGCTCGGACCAGACGGCGAGCTCGCCGCCATGCAGTCGCGCGTCGCCCAGTGCGATCGACAGGCCGAGGCCGGTGCCGCCGATGGTGCGGGTCCGCGACGGGTCGGCGCGCCAGAAGCGGTCGAACACGCGCTCCACGTCCTCGGCCTTCATGCCGAGGCCGTAGTCGCGGACGCCCAGCGCCACGGCCTGCTGGTCGCTGTCCACCGTCACCACGATCGGGCGGCCCTCGCCGTGCTCGATGGCGTTGCCGAGCAGGTTGCGTGCGACGCGGCGCACACGGCGCGGGTCCATGTCGACCGGGGAGTATCCGCCGGGCGCGACGAGGCGCACGTCCGTGCCGTGCTGGACGGCGAGCTGCTCCATCGAGGCGATCACGTCTTCGGCGAGATGCGCGAGGCTCGTCGGCTCGAGCTCGAGCTGCACCGAGCCGGCGTCGTAGCGACTGATCTCGAGCAGGTCGGTCAGCAGCGTCTCGAACCGCTGGACCTGGTTGTTCAGGAGCTCGGCCGCGCGAGCCGTCGCCGGATCGAACTCGTCGCGCTGGTCGTTGATCATGTCGGCGGCGAGGCGGATGGTCGTCAAGGGCGTCCGCAGCTCGTGCGACACGTCGGACACGAACCGCTGCTGCACGAGCGACAGGTCGGCGAGCTCCTTGATCTGGGACTCGATGCTGTCGGCCATCGCATTGAAGGACCGGCCGAGGGTCGCCAGCTCGTCCTCGCCCCGCACGGGCAGGCGCACCCCGAGCTCTCCGGCCGCCAGCTTCGCGCTCGTGTCGGCGGCCTCGCCGATGGGCGTCGTCACGGACCGCAGGACGAACCAGGCGATCCCGCTGATCAGCAGGACGAGCCCGATGCCGACGATCCACAGCGTGCCCTGCACGAACCCCAGCGTCTGCGGCGCGTTGGCGAGGTCGTAGGCCAGGTAGAGCTCGTACGCCCCGACACCGGGAAGCGACAGCTGCTGGCCGACGACGATCCCCGGCGTCGACTGACCCGGCTCCGTCGGCATCGCGATCGATTGCCACACCTGAAGCTCGGGAGTGTCGCGCACGCTCTCGCGCAGTCCATCGGTGATGACGGTCTCGAAGCGCAGATCCGAGGTGAAGTCCTGTGGTGCGGCCGGCGAGGGCGGCCCGATGCGGAACGCCGCGTACATGTCCGCCTGCGACTGCTGGCGGAGCGACCCCTCGACGAGCAGCATCACGTTCTGCAGCTGGACGCTGTCGCCCTGCGCGGTCGCGCTGTCGAGGGTGCGCTGCGCGGCCGCCGTGGCGCGCTGCGCATCGCTGAGCACCTGGGATCGGCGGGACTCGAACAAGTCGTTCTGGATCGCCAGCGCCATCCAGACGCACGCCACGGCGACGGCGAGCGCCGTCAGCCCGAGCGTCACCAGGATCGTGCGGAAGCGCAGCGACCGACGCCACAGCGCGCCGATGTTGCCCGGCCATGTGCGCCAGTCGCGCCATCCGGCCAGCGGCGTCCGGGTCGCCGTCACCCCCGTGATCGGGGCCGTCATCGCTGCCTCAGACGACAGCGCCGGCGCGGTAGCCGACGCCGCGCACCGTCGTCACGATCTTCGGGTTGTCGGGGTCGAGCTCGACCTTGGCACGCAGCCGCTGGACGTGCACGTTCACGAGCCGCGTGTCGGCCTTGTAGTGGTACCCCCACACCTGCTCGAGCAGCATCTCGCGGGAGAACACCTGCTGCGGCTTGGAGGCGAGAGCCACGAGCAGCTCGAACTCGAGCGGCGTCAGGGCGATCGAGCCCTCACCGCGACGGACCTCGTGAGCCGCGACGTCCACCGTGAGGTCGCCGATCCGCAGGTGGTCGTTGGCCGGCTGGCTCGCGGGACGCAGGCGGGTCTTGATGCGCGCCACCAGCTCCTTCGGGTTGAAGGGCTTGACGATGTAGTCGTCGGCGCCGGACTCGAGCCCCTTGACGACGTCGGCCGTGTCGGTGCGGGCGGTCAGCATGATGATCGGGACACCGGACTCGGCGCGCACCCGCGTGCAGATCTCGATGCCGTCCATACCGGGCAGCATCAGGTCGAGCAGGATGAGGTCGGGTCGCTCGGTGCGCCACGCCTCCACAGCCTTCGAGCCATCGGCGCAGAACGCCGTGTCGAATCCTTCGGTGCGCAGCACGATGCCGATCATCTCGGCCAGAGCGGTGTCGTCATCGACCACCAGGATGCGTGAAGTCATCGCGCGGATTCGTCCTTTTCCCTCGGCACGGGGCAGGACGCAGACCGCGCCGTCCCCGTGCGCTCCCCACAGAGTAGTCGACACCGCCTGAGCGCAGGCCGAGCGCCGCCGTGCGGCCTGTCCACCACTGCCCGATCGCACCGAGCGGGGCGGGGCCGATATGACACGATAGGTGCCAGCCCGAGCGGCGTCCGAGGGGCGCCCAGGCCCGACCCAGGAGGGGACCACCCGTGACCGCCTATCCGGCCTGGACACCGGCATCCCGTCCCGGGATCATCCCGCTGCACCCCCTCGGCTTCGGCACGATCCTGGGCCGCTCGTTCTCGGCGCTCCGCCAGAACCCGCGTGTGCTGCTGGGCTTCGCGCTCATCGTGCAGACGCTCGGCTACCTCGTGGTGATCGCCGCCGTCGTGGCGATCGCGTGGGCCTCGTTCTCCCGCCTCGACACGCTGCGCGAGGGAACGGAGGAGTTCGACACCATCCTCGCCGGGTCGATCGCCGTCACCGCGATCGCCGGCCTGGTGCTCGGACTCGCGGCCGGCGCGCTGGGCGTGATCGTGCAGGGCATCGTCGTCACCGAGGTCGCACACGCCGCGCTCGCGGAGAAGCTCTCGCTCGGCGCGCTGTGGCGCCAGCTGAAGCCCGTCGTCTGGCGCCTCATCGGCTACGCGCTGCTGCTCACCCTGGCCATCGTCACGCTCCTGGTCATCGTCGCCGTGGCCCTGATCGCGATCGGCACGGTAGCGCTCCCCGTCACGATCGGCCTCACTGTCCTGGTGGTCCTCGCGGCGTTCCCGCTGACGTGGTGGCTGATGATCAAGCTGCTGCTGGCGCCGGCGGCGATCATCCTCGAGCACGCCACGATCGGCGGGGCGATCGCGCGGTCGTGGCGACTCACGCGAGGGCGCTTCTGGTCGAGCCTCGGCGTCATCTTCCTCATCTCGATGGTGTTCGGCGCCGTCGCGCAGGTCATCGGCATCCCGTTCAGCCTGCTCACGTCGGGCCTCGTCCCGGTGATCGCGCCGACCGGGGACCCGAGCGCCTCCGCGATCATCGCGCTCATCGTCGGCGGCCTGCTGACCCAGGTCGTCACCCTGCTGCTGCAGTCGGTGGCCGTGGTGGTGCAGTCGACGGCGACGGCCATCATCTACATCGACTGCCGCATGCGGCATGAGGGGCTCGACCTCGACCTCCTCGCCTATGTGGAGCGACGGGATGCCGGCGCCACCGTGCTCGCGGACCCCTACCGCGAGCACATCGGACGGGCGATCGCACCGCGGCTCCCCGCGGGCGCGTTCGGTCCGCCTCCCGGCGCGTACGGCGCGCCCGCGTACGGCCAGCCCGCCTACGGCCAGCCTGCGTACGGCCAGCCCCCGTACGGACAGCCCGCGTACGGCCAGCCCGCGTACGGCCAGCCGGCGCCGGGGCTGCCGCCGTACGCGCAGCCGATGGTCGATCCGGGCGCGGCGGCCACCCCCCCATCCGCCTCGCCCGAGCCTGCGCCTCCCGCGAAGCCGGCCGAGGAGCCGACGACCTGGGCCGCCCCGGGCTCCGCGGCGAGCATCGATCCAGAATCGCCGTGGGCCTGACCGCCGGCTCCGCAGCGGCACCGACGCGCGCGGCCGACGCTGTGCCGCCGCTCACACCCGACGGCGAGGAGGCGCGCCGGTGGGCGGAGCAGGAGCTCTCGGATCCGGTGTACGACATCGCCGAGCCGACACCGCTCGACCGCATCGCACGCGCGGTCGGCGAGTTCTTCCAGAACCTCTTCTCCGCCGATGTGCCGGGCGAGCTCGGCTCGCTGGTCGCCCTCGTCGCGGGCATCGTCGTGGTGCTCGTGATCGTCGCCGCCTTCGCCGTGTGGGGCGTGCCCCGGGCGACGCGGCGAGCGCGATCGCAGACGCCGGCCCTCTTCGGCGAGGACGAGCACCGTTCGGCGGCAGAGCTCCGCGCGGCCGCCGCCTCCCATGCCCGGAGCGGCGAGTGGGATGCCGCGATCGTCCTCCGCTTCCGTGCCCTCGCCCGGGGGTGCCTCGAGCGAGGCGTCGTCGACACCCCGCCGGGTGCCACCGTGCACGCGTTCGCGAGGGCCGCTGCGCGCACCTTCCCCCAACTCGGCGAACGGCTCGAAGCCGCCGCGTCGGCGTTCGACGACGTCAGATACCTGCGCCGTCCGGGTACGGCCGCCCTCTACGCGCTGATCGCCGACACCGACGACGCCGTGGTCGCCGCGCGGCCAGCCCTTCAGACCGAGGCCGTCGGATGAGCGCGGACACCGCTGTCGTGACCGCGCCGCCGATGAGCCGTCGACGGCGCATCGGCGCGTGGATCGCCATCGGGGTCGCGCTGCTCGTGATCGGGGGAATCGGCGCCGCCATGACCATCGCGGGCGAGTGGACGCCGCGCGATGCGCTCGACCCCGAGTCCGCCGGACCGGCCGGGACGCGCGCCCTCGTCGAGATCCTGCGCGAGCACGGCGTCGAGGTGCGGGTGGTGCGCTCGCACGGCGACGCGGCGGCGGCGCTCGCCGGCGGGACGGAGACGCTCGTCGTTGCGGACACCCCGGCACTGTCCGACGACGGCCTGCTCGCGCTCACCGACCTCGCCGCCGACGTCGTGCTGATCGATCCGCGCGCGCGCACCCTCGACCTCCTCATCCCCGGCGCCGAGCCGGCGGGCTCGGCGCCCGCGGGTCTGGTCGATCCGGACTGCGCCCTCGACGCCGCCCGTCGTTCGGGCGCCATCCAGCCCGGCACCATCTTCCGCCCGAGCGGGAACTCCTCGCTGTCGTCGTGCTATCCGGTGGGCGACGCACACGCACTGCTCGTCGGCGAGCATGGATACGGCAGCGTGGCGGCCGTCGACGGCACGGCGCTGTTCACCAACGAGCAGCTGGCGGAGGACGGCAACGCGTCGCTCGGCGTGAACCTGATGGGACAGCATCCGCTCGTCGTCTGGTACCAGCCGGGGCTCGGCGACACCGACCTCACCGACACCGACCCGACGATCGGCGAGCTCACTCCGCCGTGGGTCAGTCCGGTCATCGTGCTGCTCCTCGTCGCCGGCGTCGCCGCGGGCATCTGGCGCGGCCGCCGGTTCGGACCACTGGTCGCCGAGCGCCTGCCCGTCACCGTCCGCGCGTCCGAGACGACCGAAGGTCGCGCGCGCCTCTACGCGCAGTCCCGCGATGTGCTGCACGCGGCCGATCAGCTGCGCATCGGTGCCATCGAACGGATCGGGCGCGTCCTGGGCCTGGGGCCCGCGGCATCCGCGCCCGATGTCTCGGATGCCGCCGCGGCCCGCGCCGGCCTCGACCGGTCGGCGACGCGCGGAGTCCTCATCGACCACATCCCCGCCGACGAGGCCGACCTGGTCGCCCTCAGCCTTCAGCTGCGACACCTCGAGGACGCCGTGCACGCGGCGGTCCGCCCCGAAAGGAACCCCCGATGACCGACACTCCCCCGGCCCCTGCGGTCCCCGGCGACGACGCGGCCCTGCGCGAGGCCATGAACCGCGTGCGCCTCGAAGTCGGCAAGGCGGTGATCGGACAGGACGGCACCGTGACCGGCCTGCTCATCGCGCTCCTCGCCGGCGGCCATGTGCTGCTGGAGGGAGTCCCGGGGGTCGCCAAGACGCTCCTCGTCCGCTCGTTCAGCGCGGCGCTCGGCCTCGACACCAAGCGCATCCAGTTCACTCCCGACCTCATGCCCGGCGACGTGTCGGGATCGCTCATCTACGACGCCCGCGCCGGCGAGTTCGAGTTCCGCGAGGGACCGGTGTTCACCAACGTCGTGCTCGCCGACGAGATCAACCGCACGCCGCCCAAGACGCAGGCCGCACTGCTCGAGGCGATGGAGGAGCGACAGGTCTCGACCGACGGCGTCACACGTCCGCTGCCCGACCCCTTCCTCGTCGCGGCGACGCAGAACCCCATCGAGCACGAGGGCACCTACACGCTGCCCGAGGCGCAGCTCGACCGCTTCCTGCTCAAGCTCATCATCGAGATCCCCGCACGGGATGCCGAGCTCGCGGTGCTGCGGCGGCACGCCAGCGGCTTCGACCCCCGTGACCTCGCGGGCGCCGGCGTGCGGCCCGCCGCGAGCGCCGACGAGATCCGCGCGGCACGGCGGGCCGCGGCATCCGTCACGGTCTCGGACGACGTGCTCGGCTACGTCGTCGACCTCGCACAGGCCACGCGTCGCAGCCCGTCGGTGCAGCTCGGGGTGAGCCCGCGCGCGGCGACCGCCCTGCTGGCCGCGTCGAAGGCCTGGGCGTGGCTCGGCGGCTACCCCGCCATCACCCCCGACCACGTGCAGACCATGCTGGTGCCGACGTGGCGCCACCGCATCCGCCTGCGGACCGACGCGGAGCTCGAGGGCGTCTCGGTCGACGCCGTGCTCGGGTCGGTGCTGCAGCAGACCCGCGTGCCGATCTAGCCCATGTACCTCACCGGCCGCCTCCCCCTGCTCGTCGCCCTCGGCGCCGTGCCCGTCGTGCTGCTCTCCGCCGCCGGCGTGAATGCCTGGCTGGTGGCGGCCGGATGGATCCTCGTGTGCGCTGTGGCCGCTTTCGTGGATGCGGCTGTCGCGGCCGATCCGCGGCGGATGCAGGTCGACCGGCGGTTGCCGCGCCGCGTGCTCCTCGGCGAGCCGGCCGTCGCCGAGGTGCGGCTGCGCAACATCGGCGCACGCACCCTGCACGGACGGTTCCGAGATGCCTGGCAGCCGACGGCCGGCGCGCCGCCGGAGCGCGTGGCGATCGACATCCCTCCCGGCGAGAGCCGGACCTTCACCCTCCCGCTGCTGCCCCGCCGACGCGGTGAGCTCGCGACACGGTTCGTCGTCGTCCGCTCCGACGGTCCGCTGCGGCTGGCGGGGCGTCAGGCCCGGCTCGACTCGGTCGGCACCATCCGCGTCCTTCCGCCGTTCACGTCGCGCCGGCATCTCCCCTCGCGGCTCGCGCGCCTGCGCGAGCTCGACGGCAACACCAGCGTGCAGGTGCGCGGGCAGGGCACGGAGTTCGACAGTCTCCGGGAGTACGTCCGCGGCGACGATGTGCGATCGATCGACTGGCGGGCGACCGCACGCTCGACGAGCACGATGCTGCGCACGTGGCGGCCGGAGCGCGACCGTCACGTGGTGATCCTGGTGGACTCCGGCCGCACCGCGGCGGCCCGGGTGGGCGACGGCGTGCGCCTGGACGCCGCGATGGAGGCCGCCCTGCTCCTCGCCGCCCTCGCGTCGCGCGCCGGCGATCACACCCACCTGCTCATGTTCGACCGCGTGACGCGCGCCCGCGTGACGCGCGTCGACGGTCCGGGACTGCTGCCTGCCCTGGTCGACGCCATGGCGCCCGTCGAGCCGCAGCTGATCGACACCGACTGGGACGCCGCGTTCGCGCAGGTGCGGGGACTCACCTCGCGCCCGTCGCTCGTGGTCCTGCTCACGGCCCAGGATGCGCCCGAGGCCGCCCGCGGGTTCCTCGGCTCGCTGCCGGCCCTCACCCGCCGCGCGCACGTGCTCGTGGGCACCGTCACCGACGAGCCGGCTCCCCGTGAATCCCGGCCCGACGCCGCATCGGTGTATCGCGAGGCCGCGGCCGAGAAGACGGCCCGGGATGCCGCGACCGTCGCTGCGGCCATCGGCCGGGCGGGCGCCGAGGCCATCGCCGATACGCCCGAGAGGCTCCCGCCGCGGATCGCCGACCGCTACCTCGCGCTCAAGGCGGCCGGACGCCTCTGACCGGTGTCACGCGGGGACACTCCGACGCGCTTTCCTGGGAATCGGCTGAGCATGGCGGTAGCCTCGCGACGAGGAAAGGAGTCCGCCATGCCGGATACCACCACCAAGCCCTCCACGGCGACGAGGCTCGTCGCCGAGGCACTGGGGACGTTTCTGCTCGTGTTCGGCTCGATCGGCGCCGCGCTGTTCGCCTCCGACTTCGGCACCGGCTCGAACGGCTCGTCGCTGGGCATCGGCTTCATCGGCGTCTCGTTCGCGTTCGGCCTGACGCTGCTCGCGGGCATCTACACGTGGGGCCCGATCTCGGGCGGCCATTTCAACCCCGCGGTGACCTTCGGCCTCGCGGCCGCCGGCCGCTTCCCGTGGAAGGAGACGCCCGGATACCTGATCGCCCAGATCATCGGCGGTGCGCTCGGCACCACGCTCATCGTGCTCATCGGCCTCTTCGGACCGGAGGGCTGGCTCGCCGGCGCCCAGGACGGCGGATTCGCCAGCAACGGCTTCGGCGAGCAGTCCCCGGGCGGATTCGGCCTGGGGGCGGCGATCATCGCCGAGATCCTGTTCACCGCCGTCTTCCTGCTCGTCATCCTCGGCGTGACCCACCCGCAGCGCGGCACCGCCGGCTTCGCCGGTCTCGCGATCGGACTGACGCTCACCTTCATCCACCTGGCGTCCATCCCCATCGACAACACGTCGGTCAACCCGGCCCGCTCGATCGCCACGGCGATCTACGGAGGACCGGAGGCCCTCGCTCAGCTGTGGGTCTTCTTGGTGTTCCCGCTCGTGGGCGGGCTTCTCGCCGGATTCCTGCACCGCGCGCTCTTCGAGCCCAAGGGATCCGTTCCGCCGGCCCCGGCGACGGCCCGCGTCAAGTGACGTTCTGAGACGACGAAAGCGGCCCGCCCCCGAGGGGACGGGCCGCTTTCGCGTGCGAAGGGTCAGACCAGGTCGAACCTGTCGAGCTCGGTGACCTTGCCCCACGCCTTCACGAAGTCGCGGACGAACTTCTCGGTCGCGTCGTCGCTCGCGTAGACCTCGGCGACGGCGCGCAGCTCCGAGTTCGAGCCGAACAGCAGGTCGGCGCGCGTCCCGATGCCGACGTGCTCGCCGCTGCCGTCCTTCGCGCCGACGAACGCGTGCGAGCCCGGGTCGACCGGTCGCCAGGTCGTGCCGAGGTCGAGCAGATTCACGAAGAAGTCGTTCGTGAGCACACCGGGGCGATCGGTGAAGACGCCGTGGTTCGAGCCGTCCCAGTTGGCACCGAGCACGCGCAGCCCGCCGACGAGCACCGTGAGCTCGGGAGCGCTCAGCGTCAGCAGGTTCGCCCGGTCGATGAGGTGGTGCTCCTGCGGCAGGAAGGCGTCGGGCCCGTAGTAGTTGCGGAATCCGTCGGCGACGGGCTCGAGGTAGCCGAACGACTCGATGTCGGTCTGCTCCTGCGAGGCGTCGGTGCGACCCGGGTGGAACTCCACCTCGACGTCGACGCCGGCATCCTGAGCGGCCTTCTCCACACCCGCATTGCCCGCGAGCACGAGCAGGTCGGCCAGCGACACCCTCTTGCCGTCGGCACGGTCGGCGTTGAAGGACGCCTGGATGCCCTCGAGGACCTCGATCACGTGCGCGAGCTGGCCCGGGTTGTTGACCGCCCAGTCCTTCTGCGGAGCGAGACGGATGCGGGCGCCGTTGACGCCGCCGCGCTTGTCGCTGCCGCGGAACGACGATGCCGCCGCCCACGTGGTCGACACGAGCTGCGAGACCGTGAGGCCGGAGGCGAGGATCTGCGCCTTGAGCGCCGTCGCGTCCGCCGCGTCGATGAGCTCGTGGTCGACCGCCGGAACGGGGTCCTGCCACAGCAGCTCCTCGCTCGGGACCTCGGGGCCGAGGTAGCGGGCGATCGGGCCCATGTCGCGGTGGGTCAGCTTGTACCAGGCGCGCGCGAAGGCGTCGGCGAACGCCTCGGGGTCCTTCGCGAAGCGTCGCGAGATCTCGTCGTACGCGGGGTCGGTGCGCAGCGCGATGTCGCTCGTGAGCATGCGCGGCTCGCGACGACCGTCGGAGTGCGCGAGCGGCACCATGTCCGCGCCGCCGCCGTTGATCGGACGCCACTGGTGGCCGCCGCCGGGGCTGCGCATCAGCTCCCACTCGTAGGCGTAGAGGATGTGGAAGAACTCGTTGTCCCAGCGGGTGGGGTGGTAGGTCCACGTGACCTCGAGCCCCGAGGTGATGGTGTCGTCGCCCTTGCCGGTGCCGTGGTTGTTCTTCCAGCCCAGACCCTGCGACTCCAGGCCCGCCGCCTCGGGGTTGCCCTCGAGGTTCGAGTCGGGGGCGGCGCCGTGGGTCTTGCCGAACGTGTGGCCGCCGGCGATGAGGGCGACGGTCTCCTCGTCGTCCATGGCCATGCGGCCGAAGGTCTCGCGGATGTCGCGGGCCGACGCGAGCGGGTCGGGGTTGCCGTTCGGGCCCTCGGGGTTGACGTAGATGAGTCCCATCTGCACGGCGCCGAGCGGCTTCTGCAGCTCGCGGTCACCGGAGTAGCGCTCGTCGCCGAGCCATGTGGTCTCGGGACCCCAGTACACGTCGGCGTCGGGCTCCCAGACGTCGGGGCGCCCGCCGGCGTAGCCGAAGGTCGTGAAGCCCATGGACTCGAGCGCGACGTTGCCGGCGAGGATCATGAGGTCGGCCCACGAGATGCTCTGGCCGTACTTCTTCTTGATCGGCCAGAGCAGGCGACGCGCCTTGTCGAGCGAGACGTTGTCGGGCCAGCTGTTCAGGGGCGCGAAGCGCTGCTGACCTGCTCCTCCGCCGCCACGCCCGTCGGTCACGCGGTAGGTGCCGGCGCTGTGCCAGGCCATGCGGATCATGAGCGGCCCGTAATTGCCGAAGTCGGCCGGCCACCAGTCCTGCGAGGTGGTGAGCGTCTGCGCGATGTCGGCCTTGACGGCCGCGAGGTCGAGGCTCTCGAACGCGGCCTTGTAGTCGAATCCCTCACCGAGCGGGTTGGCGACCGCGGGGTTCTTCGCGAGGATCTTCAGGTTGAGCTGGTTCGGCCACCACACGCTGTTGGCGTTGCCGGCGGTCGGGTGGGGCTGCCCCCCGTGGATCACGGGGCACGCCTCGGCGTCGTTCGGACGCGGGCGGGTCTCGCCGTCCTCGCGATCCTCCACCGGGGTGTCGATGTCGGTGACGGCCTGGTCGATGCCCGACGGGTTCTCGCCGATGGGCTCGGCTCCCTCATGGTTGGCGTCCATGGTTTCCTTCCTGGTTCAGCTGGATGAAGTGGTCAGCGGGATGTCGCGGCGCAGTCGGGGCAGACACCCCAGAAGGTCACCTCGGCGACCTGCACGGTGAAGCCGTGCGCGTCGGACGGCGTGAGGCACGGCGCGGGGCCGACGACGCAGTCCACGTCCTGCACGGCTCCGCAGCCGGAGCAGATGAGGTGATGGTGGTTGTCGTCGACGCGCAGCTCGAACAGCCCGGGGCGGCCCGCGGGCTCGATGCGGCGGACGAGACCGGCGTCGACGAAGTCGCCGAGCGCGTTGTAGACCGACTGCAGGCTCGTGTGCGGCACGGACTCGGCCACCAGCGCGAAGAGCTCGTCGGCGCTCGCGTGCGGACGGATGCCGAGCGCGTCGAGGACGGCGCGCCGCGAGTCGGTCACTCGCAGCCCGGCGGAGCGGATCCGCTCGCCCGCGTCGATCGCGGCGGCGGGTGCGGAGGTCATGCCGTCCAGCGTATCGTCTTTTGAATCACTCAAAACACGGGAGCGGTCATCCCGCGACGAGGGTGGGCGTGCCTGCCTCGTACTCGGTGAGGTCGCCGGTCTCCCCCCGGCGGTGGGCGCGGCCGCCCACGACGATCATGTACACGAGGAACAGCACGAGCGCCGCCGCGCCGATCGCGATCTTGAGGGGCCACGGCCAGGGCTGCGCCGTGACGAACCCTTCGATCAGGCCTGCGACGCCGAGGGCGATGACGAGGCCGATCGCCACGGTCGCGAGCGACCTTCCGGCGGCGGCGAGCGACTCGCCCCGGCTCCGCCGACCCGGGGCGACCCACGCCCAGAAGATCGAGAGCCCGGCGGCTCCGGCGACGAACAGGCACGTCAGCTCGAGCATGCCGTGCGGGAGGATGTAGAGGAGGAACACGTCGGCGCGGCCGAACTCGATCATGATGGCCGCCGCCGTGCCCACACCCACCGCGTTCTGCACGAGCACGGTGATCGGCCAGAAGCCGGTGATGCCGAAGAGCACGCACTGCATCGCGATCCAGGCGTTGTTCGTCCACACCGTCCCCGCGAAGGCGGCGGGATGGTTCTCGCTGTAGTAGTCGGTGAAGTCGTTCTCGGCGTACTGCTCGAGCTGCAGCCGGCTGCCGAGCGCCGCCACGAGCGCGGGATCCCCGGACACCCAGAGCGCCACCACCGTGCCGACGGCGAGGAAGCCGAGGGCGATCACCAGCGTCGCCCAGCGCACCCGGTAGAGGGCCGCCGGGAGCTGGAGCGCGAAGAACCGGGGGATCTGACGGAGCACGTTCTCGGGCGCACCGGTCAGCCGCAGCCGCGCCCGGGCGAGCATGGTCGAGATGTGGTCGCCCTGCACGCTGCGCCCCGCCGACGTCTTCGCATCGGCGAGATCCGCCGACGCCGCGCGGTACCGGGTCACGAGCTCATCGACCTCGGCGCCGGTCAGCCGGCGCGTGCGGCTGAGCTGATCCAGGCGGGCCCACTCCTCCCGCCGTGCGGCGGTGAGGGCGTCGAGATCCATTTGGTTTACTGTACCCATGCCCGAAGGCCGCCCGACGCTCGTCGACATCCACCAGGACGAGGTCCTGACCGGCGAAGCGGTCGCGCTCGACGTGCAGCCGATCGGCTACTTCCTCCGCGCGCTGGGCGTGTTCATCGACATGCTGCTCGGCGTCGCCGTGCTGGTGCTGTTCGTCTTCGTCACGGGGTGGCTGCAGGGTCTCGGGCTCATCGACGATGCGATCATCCCCATTCTCACCATCGTGGTCCTCGCGCTCGTGACGGTCGTGATCCCGACCGTCGTGGAGTCGACCTCTCACGGCCGCAGTCTCGGCAAGCTCGCCGTCGGCGGCCGGATCGTCCGCGCCGACGGCGGAGCCTCCGGCTTCCGGCACGCGTTCATCCGCGCGCTGGTCGGGGTGCTCGAGCTGTGGTTCACCCTGGGTGCGGTGGCTGCCATCGTGGGGGCCTTCACCCCCCGGTCGCAGCGTCTCGGCGACCTGCTGGCGGGCACCTATTCCGAGCGCACGCGCACCCCCCGCCTGCCGCCGACGTCGTTCGAGGTGCCGCCGCCGCTCGTGGAGTGGGCGACGGTCGCCGATGTGGCTCGACTTCCGGAGCGCCTGGCCCGGCGCCTCGCGCAGTTCGGGCAGTCGGCGCGCAACATGGATCCCGCCGCGCGGGCGCGGGTCGCGGCATCCCTCGCCGCCGAAGCGGCCGAGCACGTCTCCCCCGTCCCCGCCGTCGACCCGGAGACGCTCATCATCGGCGTCGTGGCGGTGCGCCGTCAGCGCGAGCTGCGCGCCCTCCAGCTCGAGAGCGCGCGGGTCGACGCGCTCACCTCGGCGGTTCCGGCGACCCCTCGCGGGTTCCCGGAGCGCTGAGGAGCGCCTTTCCCGCGCATCGCGATCGGCCGGCGGTCAGTACCGGTAGTGGTCGAGCTTGTACGGGCCGTCCACCGGAACACCGATGTACGCCGCCTGCTCGGCCGTCAGGGTCGTGAGCTCGACCCCGAGCGCCGCGAGGTGCAGCCGCGCCACCTTCTCGTCGAGCGACTTGGGCAGCGTGTAGACGCCGATCGGGTACTCCTCGCGCCGGGTGTAGAGCTCCAGCTGCGCGAGCACCTGGTTGGCGAAGGAGGCGCTCATGACGAACGACGGATGCCCCGTCGCATTGCCGAGGTTCATCAGCCGGCCCTCGCTCAGCACGAGCACACTGCGTCCGTTCGGAAGGCGCCACTCGTGCACCTGGGGCTTGATCTCGATGCGCTCCGCGCCCTGGATGGCCGCCAGCCCCGCCATGTCGATCTCGTCGTCGAAGTGGCCGACGTTGGCGACGATGGCGAGGTGCTTGAGTCCCAGGAGGTGCTCCGCGGTCACGACGTGGGTGTTGCCGGTGCCCGTGACGACGATGTCGACCGAGCCGATCACCGACTCCAGCCGCGTGACCTGGAAGCCGTCCATCGCCGCCTGCAGGGCGCAGATCGGGTCGACCTCGCCCACGATCACGCGCGCACCCTGGCCGCGGAGCGCTTCGGCGGCGCCCTTGCCGACGTCGCCGTAACCGGCGACGAAGGCCACCTTGCCGCCGATCAGCACATCGGTCGCGCGGTTGAGCCCGTCCGGAAGCGAGTGGCGGATGCCGTAGGTGTTGTCGAACTTCGACTTCGTCACGGAGTCGTTGACGTTGATCGCGGGGAACAGCAGCCGACCGGATGCCGCGAGCTCGTACAGGCGGTGGACGCCCGTGGTCGTCTCCTCCGTGACCCCGATCAGTCCGTCGGCCATGCGCGTGAACCGCTGCGGGTCGCGGGCAAGGCTCGCACGCAGCGTCGCGAGGACGATGCGGTACTCCTCGGAGTCGGCGGGCGCGGCATCCGGAACGGCTCCCGCCTTCTCGAACTCCACCCCCCGGTGCACGAGGAGGGTCGCGTCGCCGCCGTCGTCGAGGATGAGATTCGGGCCGTCGAAGCCCTCGGCGGACCAGTCGAAGATGCGGTCGGCGAGCCGCCAGTACTCCTCGAGGGTCTCGCCCTTCCAGGCGAACACGGGCACGCCCGCCGGGGCCTCGACGGTGCCGGCCGGGCCGACCACGACGGCCGCGGCCGCTTCGTCCTGCGTCGAGAAGATGTTGCAGCTCGCCCAGCGCACCTGGGCGCCCAGCGCCACGAGGGTCTCGATCAGGACGGCGGTCTGCACCGTCATGTGCAGCGATCCGGCGATGCGGGCACCGGCGAGCGGCTGCGAGGGTCCGAACTCCTCGCGCAGGGCCATCAGGCCGGGCATCTCGTTCTCGGCGAGGCGGAGCTGGTGGCGTCCGGCGGCGGCGAGCGAGAGGTCGGCGACCTCGAACTCCAGGGAGCGGACGGCGGCGGTCGTTTCGGTCGGCATCCGCCCATTCTCGCACCCGGCGCGCGGGTGGTGACGGGGCTAGACGCGCAGCGTCTCGTGGCGCACGACGACCCAGCCCTGCGGCACCGACAGCCGGTCGGTGTGGATCGCGCACAGGTCGTGCGCGTGGACATCGCCCTCGCGACCGAGCGGGCCGAGGGCAGCCATCTGGTCGGCGTAGTCGTACGTGAGCGTCGACACGGCCTCGCGGGCGCATCCCACCTTGGAGCAGAGTCTCTCGCGCATCGGCACGACACTAGCCGCTCTCCGCAGCCGGTTCGGGATGCCGCGCCCCGCGCCCGCCGATCGGGCCCGCCCAGGCCCGGTGCCGCCGCCTAGGATGGTGCCATGGCGTGGCGGCGGACCCGGAGCACGGAACCCGCACCGCGGCGACTCTCCCGGCATGGCCGCCACGGTCGCGAAGGGCGCAGTGCCGTCGTGCGACCGCCCCTTCCCCCTCTCGACACCAGGGTCGACCGCTTCGATCTGGCCGTCGGCACGGCGGCCGAGTTCCTGCGTTCGGCGTGGCCCGAGCTGCGCGACGTGAGCTTCGAGATCGCCGACATGCCGCAGGCCGCCGACGAGGACGGCATCCCGCGCTGGACGGTTCTCACGGACGCCAAGCGGATCATCGTCTACCGGCTGCCCATCGAGCGCCTCAGCCACCTGCACCGCGACGACGACCTGCACCGGCGCATGATGATCGAGAGCTGCGTGTTCCGCGCGGCGGCCGAGTACCTCGACCGCGACCCGTGGGACCTCGGCCCGGAGCGGTTCCGTTACTTCTGACCCGGGGCCGGCCGCGGCGACGACGTGCGGGAACCCCTACGGGTAGACGACGATCACGGGGGCCGCGGCATCCGCCGGCCACACCGGGATCCCGGCGATGGCACCGTCGCCGGTCAAAGAGAGGCCCGCCACGATCTCACTCTCGCCGGGGTCCAGCGTGTAGACCGTGCGGGACGAGAGCCGCGCCGTCGTGCTGCCGTCGGCCGGCACCACGAGCTCGAGGCGGTACGAGCCGTCCTCCGAGGTGACCGACACCTGCGCCGGCTCATCACCGGGATTGACGAGGGTGAGTGCCGGCGGCGGACCGCTCGGAACGGAGAAGAGGCTCGGCACCGCCACCGTGGGCGACGGCGTGTACCAGGCGAAGTCGTCTCCCGCTTCGAACCCCGTGGCCTGCCAGACGGCGGCGACGACGGGTTCGCCGGCATCGACCTCGACCGTGTACGAGCCCACCGGAAGCCCGCCGAGGTCGACCTCGACCGGCTGCCCGGCCGTCAGGGGCACGGTCTCGGGCTCGAGCGCCGGCTCCGCGCGCCCCACCGGCGTCACCGTGATGACGGCCGACGCGTCGGCGGAGGGGGCGAGGATGCGCAGGACGGTGGCGGCATCGGACGCCCCCTCCGAGCCGGGGGTGCGGGTGACGGTGATGCCGGTGATCGTCTGGATCGGCGTCGGCTCGGCGACGGCGCCGACCTGGTCGACGCCACCGGGCGTCAGGGTGCGCGTGATGCTGGTCTGCAGCGACGCGTGGACCGGGGCCCCCACCGCCGACACCCGGATGACGGGGCTGGCCTCGCCGAGCGCCAGACCCGCGAGAGGGACCACGCGCTGCGTCCCGGGCGACACGATGAGGTCCGAGCCTCCGGGGGGTGTCAGCGGGCCGCCCGCGCCGAATGTGGTGAGCTGCACCGTCGCGGGCACCGCACCCGGGTTCGACAGGAGCACGAGGTCGGCCGCACCGGTCTCGGCGGATCCGCCGACGAGCCAGGATTCGAGCATCGGCGGGCGGCAGGCCGAGGCCGCGAATCCCGCGAGGTCGTCGGCGGCGATCGTGACCGCACCGGCGGCTGCCACATCGACGCGGGTGCGCGCCTCCGGCGGCGCCGTGAACACGGCGGGACCCTCACCCGACGCCATCCCCTCCACCTGCAGGACCTGCTCCTGGGGTGGGGCGGCGTCCGCGCTCACTCCGCTCGTGAGGCTCTGCGGCGACGCGACGGCGATGCTCTCGACACTGGTGAGGTCCCGGCCGATCGACAGCAGCGGGCCATCGCACGCGATGACGGAGGCCGCGGGGGCCGGGACCGCCGAGATGCTGACCGGCTCCTTGGTGAGCGTGGGCCACGGCACGGAGATCGCCGTGACGACCGCGACCACCGCGGCGGCGGACACGACCGTGCCCGCGAGGAGGCGCGTGCTGGTGGTCGCCCAGCGGAACACTCGGCGGTCGCTCATCGTCCCTCCTGCCAGTGGGGGCCCACGACCCGCGGGATGCGGCGCGCCTCGCGACGCGACGTCGTGGTGGGCAGCGCCAGAAGCAGGGCCGCGCCGAGCGTCGCGAACTGGAGGGCCGCGATCACGGCCGCCGTCGCGTGGACGGAACCCGGGACAGCCGGCCGCGACGCGACCTCCGTCGTGATGCGCCAGAGCGAGCCTTTCGTCGTCTCACCCACCGCATCGAGCGTTTCCCGCTGGTTCAGGGACGTGATCGCCGACAGCCGCATGGCCCGTGCGGCATCCGACTCGGGCGGAAGGGCCGCGGCCACGAGGACGAAGCTGATTCCCCGGCCGGCGAGCTCGGACACCACGTCCTCGCTCGGGGAGGTGACGAGATCTGCGGTGATGTCGCCCACCGCGTCGTCCTGCGCCGACGGCTCGGTGCGCGTCGAGAGCAGCGTCGTCTGCCCGCCCAGGGTCTCGCTCCCGCCCCACACCACCCGCGTGGCCACACCCCCGGCGTTCTGGGGGGTGAGGATGAGCGTGCCGACATCGGGATCGTCCCGCCCCTCCGCCGCCACGTACGCGGGGAGCGTGCTGTCGGGTCCGTTGGTGAGGAACGTGGAGTCCCGGGCCATCGCGGTCATGGCAGGCACGGCGAGGACCGCGACGGCGGCGACCATGAGTGCCGCGGCGAAACCTCTCACGAGGAAGAGCCGTGGCGCCAGCCCCGCGTCGAGCGTCACGAGCGCGCCCCCGAGCGCTCCGAGCCATGCGAGGCTCAGGCCCGAGCCCGGCCAGATCGGCACGGGCAGGGACTGCTCGAAGGAGACCGAGATCGCGACGGCGGCGAATGCCGTCGCCACCCCGAGGGCGGTCATCGTCAGCAGGGCGATCCCGACGGCCCACCGCAGCGTGAGCGGGGCCGCCAGGGCGAGAAGGGCGAGGGGTGCGACCAGCAGCGGGACCCACCAGGTCGGTCCCTCGGGCAGGAGCGTCGTCCAGCCGGCGAGGTCGGGAGTGGGGATGCCGGTGGCCAGCAGCGCGCGTCCGGCCGCGTCGGGGAGCACCTGGGGTCCGTCCCACGCCATGCCGGGATCGGACAGCAGCCCCCAGACCTCGCCGCGGCGGATCGCACTCCAGACCAGCGGTGCCGCGAGGACAAGGGTCGGGATCACGGTCCAGACGAGCCGCGCCACGCCGCGGCCGGCGCGCATCACGACGGCCAGGACGATGGACGCGATCCAGAGGACAGCCAGTGCCGGAGCCAGCGACGGCGAGACGGCCAGCACGGCCGCCAGGACGAGCGATGCCGCGCCCGCGCCGGCCCAGGAGCGGTGGGCGACCGAGCCGGCCACGAACAGCCAGGGAAGCAGCAGGTGTGCGATCACCGCGGCCGGGCGGCCCTGGGTGAGCGCGATCAGGAGCGATGGCGAGAGCGCCCAGAGCACGCCGCCGGCCAGGCGCAGCGAGGACCGGTCGGTGACGCGTGTGGCGGCGAACCATCCGCCGAGGGCGGCCAGCGGCAGCGCGAGGATCCAGAGGACGACGAGGGCGCGCGAGGGCTCCCAGGGCGACAGCGACCCCAGGACGGCGATCACCGCGGCGAACGGATCGGCCGGTCCGATCGTGTCCAGGCCCAGCGCGCGCTGCCCGAACGCGGCATCCGCCCACAGCTGGGCGACGGTCGTCCGCAGCGGCTGGAGCGCTCCCCCGCCCAGCACCGGCCACGCCAGCAGCGCCGGGAAGGCGGCGATGCCGGCCACGAGCGCCGCCAGCACGAGCCACGCGCCTCCGCCGGAGAAGAACCGCAGCTCCCCCCGACTGTGGACGCCGGCGCTGGCGTCGTCCGCCTCTCCGACGAACTTCTCGCGCAGCTGAGCGGAGGTGATACGCAAGGGTGCCAGCTGCGACCAGGGCACGCGCCGGGCCGAGGACAGTCTCCGTCGCCCTCGGGCCACCGCCACCGGCCGGACCATGCCGACCACCGCCGCGGCCCACTCGGGTCCGATGAGGCCGGGCTCCTTGCGGACGAGGTCGACCACCGTTCGCCATAGGGCGGTCGGGAGGATCGCGAGCCAGAGGAACGGCACGGCGACGACGTGCCCGTAGACGAGTCGTCGATGCAGCTGCGCCACGCGTGCGGCGAAGGCGGCACGGCGCCGACGCTGCGGGGTGAGCGGGGCCGGGCGCCCGGCAACCCCGTCCCCGGCGGTGGCGACGATCGCCGTCGGAACGAGCGCGACCCGCGCCCCGGCCAGCCGCGCGCGGATCCCGAGATCCAGTCCCTCATCCGCGCCGAGCAGCGCAGGGTCGAGACCGCCGAGTTCGCGCCACGCGTCCGCCCGCACCAGCAGGCCGCGCACGTCCGCGCCGAGCACATCGTCACGGCCGTCGTGCTGGCCCTGGTCGAGCTCGTCGTCGGCGAGTCCGACGGCGCGGCCGAGTCGCGTCACACCGACGCCGAGCGACACCAGCTCGGATCGATCGTCCCAGCGCACCAGCTTCGGGGCGACGTATGCGACCGACGGGGAGAGCTCGAGCGCGCCGGCCAATCGGGCCAGGGCGTCGCGCTCGGGCGCCGTGTCCTGGGCGAGCAGCCAGACGGCGTCTCCGTCGATGCGCGGGGTGATCAGCGCGAGGGCGTCGGCGAAACCGGTCGATCCCGCAGCGGTGACGACGGACTCGGCCGGCGCGGCAGCTGCGACCTCGGCGAGGATCTCGTCGCCGCCGCACAGGACGATCGTGAGGACATCCGCCCGTCGTGTCTGCTCCGCGAGCGCCGCGAGCGTTCGTCGCAGATGGAACGCGGCGGGGGTGCGACCGTCTGGGCGCACGACGAGGATGGCGTGAACTCGAGCGGGCATGACGTCGTCAGCCTAGGCGGGCGACGGATCGACCTCGCGACGCGTGCGCGTGTCGCGAGAGATCGGGCACCCGGTCGAGGCGACGGCGATCAGCCGGCGCGACGCTTGAGCTTGCGTCGCTCGCGCTCGCTGAGACCGCCCCAGATGCCGAAGCGCTCGTCGTTCTGCAGCGCGTACTCGAGGCATTCGCCCCGGACGTCGCACGAGCCGCACACGCGCTTTGCGTCGCGCGTGGACCCGCCCTTCTCCGGGAAGAAAGCCTCGGGGTCGGTCTGCGAACACAACGCGTCGGTCTGCCAGGACAGCGGATTGTCGTCCTCGCCCTCCGCCGGTCGGCGGACGCCCGGAACCCCGAGCTGGACCGGATCGACGAACCAGTTGTCGGGAACGCCGGAACGGTATTGCGAAGCCGTCATCTCGTTCTCCCCCCGTGATCCCCCTGCACGCTGGTGCGTGTACGAGTAATTACACCGTTGTAGTTCGCTGAGGTCAAGTCGCGGATACTAAAGCCTCAAGTCGGTCTTGAACCTTCGCGACGCGCCGACGGCGTGTCGCGCTGTGATAACGGTCGGATGAGAACCGGGTCGTCTCACCCTTCGGCGGCGAGGTCGGCACCGGGAACCGCGAGGAACAGCTCGCCGTCGCCCTCGATGCGCAGCGACGCCTCATCGGGCGACACGAAGACCGCCTCGCCCGGGACGAGCGACACGCGCACGCCGCTCCGGGAGCCGGTGAGGGCGAGCTGACCCGCCGTCGCCAGCGCGATCGCCGGACCGCTCAGCCTCACGTCGGAGACGGCACCACGGGCGACGGTGACCCGATCGAGGGCGAAGTCCGCCACCGGGACGTCGAAGCGGTGGACGCCCGGGGCCACTTCGCGCGGCCGCACGACAGGCTGTCGGCCGGGCGTCGCGTCGAGCACGGACAGCAGCTCCGCCACGTCGATGTGCTTGGGCGTGAGACCGCCCCGCAGCACGTTGTCGCTCGCCGCCATGAGCTCGACGCCGAGGCCGCTCAGATAGGCGTGCAGCACCCCCGCCGGCACGAAGAGGCCCTCGCCGCGCCGCAGCGTGACGAGGTTCATCAGCAGCGCGACGACGATGCCTGGATCGCCGGGGAACTGCTCGTCGAGGGTGCGCACCAGTTCGAGCTCCGGCGCGAACTCGTCCGAGGACGCGGCCCGGGCCGCGGCGATGACCGCGGCGACGTCGTCCGACGCCTCGGCGGAGAGCACCCAGCCGATCACAGACGCCGCCGAGGCATCCGCTCCCTCCAGGCGCTCGGCGAGCGGACCGGCTCCCGGTCCGAGACCGCCCACGAGGCGACGCGTGGCCGGCAGGTCGCGGAGGCCGGCGAGCGCGCGGAACTCGTCGCTCACGGCGACGATGAGCTCGGGCTTGTGGTTGTCGTCGCGGTAGGTGCGCTCCCCCGCGTCCCGCGGGATCCCGGCGGCCTCCTCGCGTGCGAAGCCCGCCTCGGCCTGCCGCTTCGACGGGTGGGCCTGGATGGAGAGAGCGGATGCCGCGGCCAGCAGCTTCAGCAGATACGGCAGCTGCGCCGGACTGCCGGTGGCCCGGCCCTCGTCGGCGAGCCAGGCGTCGAGCGTGCGTCCGTCCGGAGTCTCGGATGGGTCGCCGGGGTGGTCGCCGAACCAGACCTCGGCCTCGGGCCTTCCGGACGGCTCGCGCCCTTCGAGCTGCGCGATGAGAGTGGCGGATCCCCAGGCGTAGTCGCGGGGGTCGTTCGTGAGCGGCACCAGCATGGTTCCAGGGTAGAGGCGCGCCGGGTCGTCCCCCGCCCAGCCGCGGTTCCGCAGGGTGCTCGGGGGTACCCTGTCAAGCGATGGCCGTCCACTCCAAGCACCCCGCATCGGCGCCGCCGGCGCCCCCGGTCCGTGAGAAGACGGGCCACCTCATGCTGCGCGGGTGGTGCATCTTCGTCCTCTTCATGGCGCTGTCGAGCACCGCATGGGTGCACGCCTTCGGAACGACGGTCACCGCGTGGATCACCATCGGCGGCGGCATCCTCTCGGTCGCCCTGTGGCTGTCGATCCGCCCGCCGGTCCAGTGGCGGCGTCTTCCGTGGTTCGTGGTCGCCTACGTCGCGTGGGCGACGGCATCCCTGCTGTGGTCTGCGTGGCCGCAGACCACCGCACTGACCCTCCTCCTCCTGTGGATCACGACGATTCAGGCACTGTTCGTCGGGAGCGTGCTCACCTGGCGCGAGCTGGTGCGGGCCGCGGCATCCGCTCTGAAATGGGTCATGGGCCTCTCGCTCCTCTTCGAGCTGTGGGTCTCGATCTTCGTGCAGGCCCCGATCCTCCCGGGCTTCGTCGTCGAGGAGGCCGATGACCCGATCGAGTACTGGTCGCGCAACAACCTCTTCGACTTCCCCGGCCGCATCCAGGGGATCATGGGCAGCGCGAACCTGCTCGGTCCGGTGGCGCTGCTCGCGATCATCGTGTTCGCCATCCGCTTCGCCTCGGGCGCTCCCCGGCGCTTCCTGCTCGGCGCCTGGATCGCCCTGTCCGCCTACCTCTTCCTGCGCGCGTCGTCGGCGACCGCGTATGTCGCCGCGGCCGGCGTGCTGATCGTGCTGGCGACCGTGCTCCTGATGCGGCGCGCGCGCCGACCCGGCGAGCGCACCCGCTACTACATCGGATACGCCGTCGTGGGCCTGGGCGGGATCGCCGCGCTGTGGTTCCTGCGCGACAGGCTCTTCCTCGCGCTCGGCCGCACCTCCGACCTCACCGGCCGCGAGGACATCTGGGAGAAGGTGCTGGCGCGCTCGGCCGAGCGACCCTGGCTCGGGTGGGGGTTCGCGACGCCGTGGGCGCCCTGGGACCCGGCGTTCCAGGGCTGGATCATCGACCACGGCCAGAGCGTCCTGCAGGCGCACAACATGTGGGTCGACGTGCGCATGCAGCTGGGCATCATCGGTGTGGTGCTGCTCGGGATGCTGTACCTCGCCTTCGTCTGGCGCTCCTGGTTCTTCGCGATCGACCGGCCGCGCTGGGACCTGCGCGATGACCGGCCCTACTCGGCCCTGACGCTGCTCCCGACGCTCGTCGGCGCCATCGTCCTCGTGCAGGGATTCGCCGAGTCCAACCCACTGCTGGCCTGGGGCTGGATGTTCGTCGTCATGCTCGGTGCCAAGATCAAGCAGTCGCCGCATGTCGGCGAGGGGCCCGCCGAGCAGCGGGCGGCCATCGAGCGCGGCGAGCCGACCAGGCGGGGGGCGTGACCTCGCCCGCCGGCCGGGCCGCCTCGGCGCCCGGGTGGCTCGGGTCGCTGCTCGCCTCCGCAGCCTTCGCCCGCGCCTATACGATCGCCGTCCTGGGAGTGGTGTTCGGCTCGTTCGCGATCGAGCGCATCGCGGGACGAGTGACCTACATCTCCATGATCACCGGGCTGTGCGTCCTCGGCGTCGGGGTGCTCATCGTGCGACGCCAGGAGATCTCGCTGCTGCGGCTGGTGCCGACGACGCTGGTCGTCTTCGTCGGCTGGGCGCTGCTGAGCGTCTTCTGGAGCTCGGACACTGCGACCTCGTTCTGGAGCTGGGTGACCACGGCATCACTCGCCTTCCTGGCAGTCGTGATCGGCCACCTGCGCGACACGCTGCAGACCGCGCGCGCGCTCGGCGACGTGCTGCGAGCGCTCCTCTCCGCGTCGCTCGCCGTCGAGGTGCTCTCGGGCGTGCTGCTCGACATGCCGTTCCCGTTCCTCGGCGTGCAGGGCAACCTGGCCGAGCTCGGACCGGTGCAGGGCATCTTCGGCACCCGCAACATGCTCGGCTTCGTCGCCGTGCTGGCGCTCATCACGTTCCTCATCGAGTACCGGACGCAGTCCGTCCGCCCGGGAGTCTCGATCGTGTCCGTCGTGCTCGCAGGAGGCCTCGCCGCGCTCAGCGACTCCCCGACGGTCCTCGTCCTCGCGGTCGGCGTCGGCGCCGCCGTGGGCGCCCTGGCGCTGGTGCGGCACACCCGTCCCGAACGGCGGGGGGCGCTGCAGCTGGGGCTCGGTGCGCTGGTGGTGCTCGCGGTGATCGTCGGCTACGTGGCGCGGCATCCGATCATCGCGTGGATCGGCGCCGGCAGCGACTTCTCGATGCGCGTCGACCTCTGGAACGTCATGGTCGACCTCCAGCGCGCGCGGCCCGTGCAGGGCTGGGGCTGGTTCGGCGCGTGGAGTCCCCGCGACCAGCCGTTCAGCTTCATCAACTACTTCCTCGGCTCGTCGCACGCCACCGGGCTGAACGCCTACTTCGACGTGCTCCTGCAGCTCGGCTGGATCGGGCTCATCCTGTTCGTCGCGCTCGCGTCCATCGCGCTCGTGCGGTCATGGCTGGCCGCGAGCGAGCGACGCTCGGTCATCTACGCCTGGACCCCGCTCATCCTGGTCGCCCTGCTCGTCGACTCCATGTTCGAGAGCTTCACCCTCACCGGTCTCGGCTGGATGATGCTGGTGCTCTGCGCTGTTCGCGCCGGCCTCTCCCGCTCGTGGCGGGAGCGGATCGATGCCGTGAGCGACCTCGACGGGCTGCCGCACGACGGGACACGGGCCTGACGCCGCGCGTCCTGCCGCCCAGGGAAGCGGACCCGGCCGCAGGGTAAGATTCCCACTTGGCCCGACGCCTCGGCGCCTGTCAGCCCCACCGGAGAAGCTCCCCGTGCCTCACGTCCTGCAGAACGTCGTCTTCCCCACCGACCGCGACCCCGACCTCCTCCCGCTGTACGTCGACCCGGAGACGTGGTCCGTCATCGACGAGGAGCCCGTGCGGGTGTCCAACCGGGCACAGCTCGGCAACATCCTGGGGCGCAACTCCGCGCGGATCGTCGCCGGCCGGCGCGTCTCCTTCGGGACGTACTTCAACGCCTTCCCCGCGTCGTACTGGCAGCACTGGACGCCGGTCCGCCAGGTCACGCTCACGGTGCGGACCGTCGGACCCGCCACGATCCTGGTGTATCGGTCCAACGGCTCGGGCGTGCGCCAGCGCATCGAGACCCGGGAGGTCGACGGTGCGGCGAGCTCCGACTTCGAGCTCGTCCTCGACCAGTACAGCGACGGCGGCTTCATCTGGTTCGACATCGTCGCCGACGAGAAGAACGCGCTCTTCGAAGGCGCGGAGTGGACGACGGAGCAGGACCCGACTCGCGAGGGCAAGGCCTCGATCGGCATCACGACGTACAACAAGCCGGACTACTGCATCTGGACCCTCATGAACCTCGCCGAGGCCGAGGATGTGCTCGAGCTCGTCGACCGCATCTTCCTCATCGATCAGGGCGACAAGCGCGTGGACGCTCAGCCGGAGTACGCCCAGGTCGCGGCATCGCTCGGCGAGACGCTGCAGGTCATCACGCAGCCCAACCTGGGCGGCTCCGGCGGCTTCGCCCGAGCCATGACCGAGACCCTGGCGCGGCCCGAGAGCGAGTTCGTGCAGCTCCTCGACGACGATGTGCGTCTCGAGCCCGAGTCCGTGCGCCGATCGATCGTGTTCGGCCGCTACGCCTCGGTCCCCACCATCGTCGGCGCGCACATGTTCGACCTGCTCGATCGGCCGAAGCTCCACGCCTGGGCCGAGGTCGTCGACGACGAGCCCTTCATGTGGCGTGCGGTCTACCAGGAGAAGCTGCCGCACGACTTCAGTGTGGCCAACCTCCGTCAGACGCCGATGCTCCACATGCGGCTCGACGCCGACTACAACGGCTGGTGGATGTGCCTGATCCCGCTCGCCATCATCCGCGAGGTGGGTCTGGCGCTGCCGGCGTTCATCAAGTGGGATGACGCGGAGTTCTGCCTCCGCGCGCGCGAGGCAGGCTTCCCCACGGTGTCGATGCCGGGCGTGGCCCTGTGGCACGTGTCATGGGTCGGCAAGGACGACTCGATCGACTGGCAGGCCTACTTCCACGCGCGCAACCGCATCGTGGCGGGCCTCCTGCATTCGACGGCGCCCCGTGGCGGCACGCTGCTCCGCCACAGCCGTCGCATGGACCTGAAGCACCTCATGATGATGCAGTACTACCCCGTCGAGCTGCGCCACAAAGCCCTCCGCGACGTGCTCTCCGGGCCGGGGCACATGCGCGGCAACCTCGCGACGGCGATGCCCGCCGCCCGCGCCCTCGCGGCCGAGTTCCCCGAGACGGTCGTCCACAAGGACTCCGGAGTGCCCCTGCGCGCACGGCGCGGCCGCGCGGTCTTCAAGCGCATGTCCACCCACAACCTGGACAACCCGACGGGGATGCGCCTGCGGTGGTTCACCCTGTCCACGCTCGTCGCGCACTGGCTGCACTCCCCCAAGGCAGCGAACCTGACCCACCCCGAGGTCGAGTTCGGCAAGAGCGACGCCCACTGGTGGCGCCTGCCGAACTTCGACAGCGCTCTGGTCAGCGCCGCCGACGGCTCGGGCAAGAACATCTACACGCGCGACCGCGCGCAGTACCGCCGCAAGCTCGTGGAGAGCTTCCGGCTCCACCGGCGCCTCCGGCGCGAGTGGCCGCAGCTGTCGGCCCAGTACCGTGCCGCGGCCCCCGAGCTCACATCGCTTCGCGCGTGGCAGCGCACCTTCGAGGAGTCACGATGACCGGTGCCGAGGCATCCGCCCCGCAGCCTTTCGACCCCGCGAGCGCGGCGATCGCCGTCGTCACGTACAACCGGTCGGGCCTTCTCTCCCAGCTGCTCACGAGCATCGCCCAGATGGATCCGAAGCCGGGGCATGTCGTGATCGTCGACAACGCCTCGACGGACGACACGACCGAGGTCGTGGAGTCGTTCCGGGCGCGTCTCGGGACCGAACTCGTGTACCGCCGGATGGAGACGAACACGGGCGGGTCGGGCGGGTTCAGCGAGGGGATGCGCGTCGCGTACGAGCTCGGGGCCGAGTGGATCTGGCTCATGGACGACGACGTCGAGGTGCTCCCCGACGGCCTCGCGAAGATGGGCAAGTGGGCGCCACGCTTCCGGAGCATCCAGGGACGACGCTACGACTACGACGGCAGCGAGTTCTACTGGCAGTACCGGATCGCGGAGCCGATGGGCATCCCCATCCCGTTCGCGCCCGCCGGGTTCGACGAGTCGGGGTACAAGCCGATGAACTCCGGATGCTTCGAGGGGATGTTCATCCACCGCGACATCGTGACGCAGATCGGGCTGCCCGACCCCCGCTTCTTCATCTACTGGGACGACCAGACGTACGGCTGGCTCGCCTCCCGTAAGACGGCGTCCGTGATCGTCGACGAGTTCGTCCTGCGGCGCACCCGCGAGATCAAGCAGTGGGACATGGGCGTGCGCCACATGAACGCGTCGAGCAACGCCTACCGGTACTACATCATGCGGAACCGGGCGCACATCAAGCAGTACTACCGCTCTCTCGGCGTCTACAACCCGATCCTCTTCGGGCTCGGCTCCGCGCTCACCTTCGGCAAGGAGCTGATCCGGCTGGTCTTCGTCGAGCGGACCGTCCGTGGCACGAGCCACCTGTTCCGCGGCATCCGCGACGGGCGCGTGATCGCGAAGGATGCCTCGTGGCGGCCGATGCCGCCACTAGAGGTGACGGCGAACGGCTAGGCCGGCGTCGAGGCGGGCTGCGCCCGCTCCTCGTCCGCAGCCGCCGCCGTCGTAGCCGAATCGCGGCCGCGGATCCACCGGATGGTCAGCACGAGGGCGAAAGCGCAGACCACCACAGCTGCACCGCCGGCCAGGCCGATCGCCGGCGCACCCCCCGGAGTCATGGCCGCGAACGCACGGAGTCCGTCGAGGCTCAGACGATACTGCGATGCCTCGTACTCGCCGATATAAGCGCGCAGCAGTCCTGCCGCGGCCACGACGGCAGCCAGGCCGACGAGAGCGACGCCCACGGTGCGTCTCTGGGCCGGCACGATGAACCGCCGCCACGCGACGGCACTGACCACGACCAGTGCGACGATCGTGACGAAGAGGTACCGCCCCTGCAATCCTGCGAACTGCTGAGTGCGCACGTAGTGACGCCACGTGTTGACGAAGAGCAGGACGAGCACGAGAGCGGGCAGCGAAGCGAGCACGACGACCTGCCAGCGCACCGGGCCGCGCCGGAACGCGTAGACGACGACCACGGACAGTGCGATCACACTGAGGACATCCGTCAGCAGCTGAGGCAGCGGGTACTCGAGCCAGCCGAAGTTTCCCCAGAAGCTCCCCGTCATCCGGGTCCACATACGATCCAGATACGCGATGACGTCGGGTGACGTACCCGGTTCCCACGGGACGGTGTCACGGATTCCGGCCAGCCCGCTCGGCTGCAGATCACCGAAGAGCAGGAGGTTCCGCAGCCACCACCACCCGCCGATGAAGAACGCGATCGCCAGCGACGACCCGGCTCGGAGAACGCGACGGCCGACGGTTGAGCCTCGTGGCCAGACGATGAGCGTAACCGCCGCGAACGGGATGAACGGCAGGGCCGTCCCCTTCGTGAGGAGCGCAAGCCCGAGAGCGACGCCGAGTGCGATGACGATGCGCCAGCGGGCATCACCGGTCATGACCCGTGTGCCGAGCCACACGACGATGGAGCACAGGAGGATGGTCAGACCGTCGTTGGACACGGAGGCCAGGATCTGCGCGAGCTGGGGGACGGCGAGAAGCGCTGCCGCTCCCACGACCGCCGCGCGAGGCGACCGGGTGATGCGGCGCGTGCTCGCCCACACGAGCAGCGGCAGCGGCGCCGCGAAGATGAGTCCGGCGAGCCGGAGGCCGACCAGTGCAACGTCGGCCCTCAGGTCCATGAATCCGATCGACTGGAGCACGACCGCCGCAAAGGCATAGTAGAGCGGCGGGTGCTGGGTCATCTGGTCGACCCCACCTGTCCCGGGTACGTCAGCGGCCAGTTCGGCGAAGGTCGAGCGCTCAGCGGCGGGGACTCCAGCCTCGTCCCGCGCTGCGGCGACCATGCCGTACATCCGCGCGTCGCCGGGTTCGGGCCACGAGAGCTCCTGTGTCAGGCGCACGCCACTGTTCATGTGGGCGTGCTCGTCCGGCGCCCCGTAGATCGGAGTGAGCAGGCTCCAGAGCACCAGGAGCCCAAGGAATGCGAGGGTGAGGACGGCGACGACGATGAGCTCTCGGCGCGAGACGGCGGGATTCGCAGTGCGTTCCGGCGGCGTCGCGAGAACCGCGACCGCCTCGGGCCCGGGTGTCGAGTCGTGACGCAAAACTCTCCTCTCGCAACGGCCAATCCTAGCGCCGGATCGCTGCGTTGCCCGCCGCGTCCGCCGAAGCGAACCGGGGCGCACGCGATGGGTAGCATCGTAGTGTCGCGACTTCTCATCCAGCGCGACCCCCGCCGCATCCGCCCCACGGGCAGAGGATTGAGAGCCGATGAGCAACGACGCCCGACGACCCTGCCTGCTCGCTGTGGGCGCCTTGGAGCGCGACAACTTCGGCGATCTGCTCTACCCGCTGCTTCTCGAGCACGTGCTCGCCGGGGCGTATGACGTCTCCTACGGAGTGCCCATCGAGCCCCAGGAGCCTGTGGCCCTGGATGAGCGGCCCGCCTCATGGTCCGAGCTGATGGAGAACCGAGCCTTCGACGCCCTGTGGACGGTCGGCGGCGAAGTGGGGGCGACCCCTCCGGAGTACGCCTACCTGACCCGGTTCGGAGTCGATGAGCATAAGGCCCTGCTGGACCGCGGGGCGGACGAGAAGGAGGCCGCCCTGGCGGCCGCGATGGGCGGCGCAGTCCTGGATCCCCCGTATATCCCGCGACCGTCGGCTTTCGCGAAGAACGCGACGACCCCGCTGGTGATCAACTCCGTGGGCCTGTCCGGCATCGCCCACGCGGCGTCATGGCGAGCGCCGGCACTGCGCGCCGCCGTCATGGAAGCGACGTTCGTCTCCGTGCGCGACCGCGCTTCGAGCGCCTTCCTCGATGAGATCGCCGTGGCACACCGGCTTGCTCCCGACATGGCCCACATCATCGCTCGAGTTCGGCCGCGTCGCCGCGGGGAGCACGGAGCCGCTCTGGTCCACCTGTCCGATCACGCGTTCACGACCGCGAGCCCCGAGGAGTGGGCCGAGACCGTCAATGACGCTGTTCCCTCTGCGACTCCGGTGCGGCTGTTCGTCGCAGGTCTCGCGCCCGCCCATGATTCCCTGCACCGTCTCCAAGCTGTGCAAGTCTCGCTGCGCGAGCTTGGCCGCGAAGCGAGAATCAGCGATGCGCGCGGAGTGTGGGAGCGCACGGACGAAATCGCTGGAGCAAGCCTTTGGATCGGGAACTCGCTGCACGGCCGCATCGTCGCGTCCGCCTACGGAGTGCCCCGGGTGAGCCTGGCCAAGCCGAAGGTCGATGCGTACGCCGCCGATTGGGACGATGCCCAGCCGTTCGCCGTGAAAGCCGCCGATCTCGCGTCCGCCGTCGAGCGAGCCCTGGGATCGGATCCTCTACCTGCTGACCATCTTGCCGACGCCGCGATGGAGAATCTGCGCGCCGCGATCGATTCGCTGGACCCCGCGCGCGCAGCGGATCCGGTCGACGTGCTCCGTCGTAGATTGACGGCATCATCGGCAGCGGGCGCTGCGATGTCATCCGTCGCCCGTCACCTCGTCGGGGAGAACAGCGCGCTCGATCGTGCCGCGGCCCGGGCGGATCGTGCCGCGTCACAGGCCGCTCGCGCCGCGCAAGGTCGCATCACCGCCCTGGAGAAGGCAATCGCGTCCCGCGACTCCGAGCTCATTGCAATAACCCAGAGCCGACGCTGGCGACTCTTCGAACGAGTCGATGCCATCAGAGGAGCCGTGCGCCGAAGCCGGGCAGGGTCAGATGCTCTCCCGCAGACGGCGCACGATGGCCTTGGGCGCGCGAACGACGCGGCCCAGAAGTGACCGCGCTCGCATCACCGGCAGGGACCTGACACGGGCGAGCTCTCCCACCGCCGTATCCCGTTCACGTGACGCCGCCCGATGGCGTGCCGCCTCAGCGCGGTAGAGATCGCGCCACATCGTGCTGGCTTCGATGTGTTCGATCTCGAGCGGAATGACGATCCGGGCGACAGTCGCCGCGGCGATCCGCTCATCCGGCGCATAGCCGACGACATCGCCGCCCATCGCCGCGGCGAGGTGCTGCGGCATGACGGCGTCCCCGGACTCGAGCAGGCTCTGAAGCCCCTGGTGGACGCGAAG
Organism: Microbacterium sp. CFBP9034; assembly: GCF_034045255.1. Taxonomy (NCBI): domain Bacteria; kingdom Bacillati; phylum Actinomycetota; class Actinomycetes; order Micrococcales; family Microbacteriaceae; genus Microbacterium; species Microbacterium sp. CFBP9034. Next base: position 1,312,024 of record NZ_JAXCWC010000001.1, on the reverse strand, counting down.
ATCCTCGACGAACCCGTCGTCCTCCGGCAGATCGGGATGCCGCACGAGGTAGAGGGGCTCGAGGACACCGGCTTTCCAGAAGCGATAGTCCCGCATTCCGTGGTGTCGAGGACTCGGGTTCAGGGTCGGGTTGGCATCGTACGAGCGCCCGGTGTTCGCGATCTTCGTGCCGTACTGCTCGTACGACCGCCATGGGTAGTGCAGGACCTCCAGGGCGTACGCCGGCTCCGGCTTGCCGAGGCTGGGGATATCGACGCCATGGTTGCCCTGTCCGACGACCACGCCGGCGCGCCCGACGTGGATGATGTCGGCAGTCGGGTGCGCGTGCAGTGCGACCGTAGCCATCAACGACGACTCGTCGCGGACGTCACGCAACGTCAAGCGTGCGAGGGAGGGCCCCGACCGCGCGGGCACTCCGCTCATGTTGACGACCGGCACCGAGAAGGAGCCGAGGCTTGTCGGGATCCGCCGGAGAGCCGCGCGCAGGGTGAGGCCGGGGTCGCGCGGGAGGAAGAACTCGTCGGCGTCGGCGTTGATGACCCATGTCGCACCGTGCTCGGTCGCAGCCCGCGAAGCCATGCCCGACACCACGGCGGTCTGGTTCTTGTCATGTGCCAGGTAGTCGTGGAGCTCGAGGCGGCCGGTCGCGGCATAGTCGGCCAGGATCTCGCGAGTGCCGTCGAGCGACCCGTTGTCGGTGGCGATGATCAGGTCCACACCCTGCGCCAGGTGATGCTCGATCATCGCCGCGATGATGTCGGCTTCATCGCGCACCATGAGTGTCATCACGATCTTCGGTTCGCGCACGGTCATCGCTTGGCGCCTCTCAGTTCAAGGGCGTCGTCGAGCAGCACGCGGGCTCGCGCATCGAAGGAGTGCTCGACACCGACTTTGCGGGCGAGTGCCTCGAGCTCCGTCTGCTCAGGCCAGTCCGGGGATTCAGCGTCGAGCAGTCGTGCGAGCTCCGACGGCTCCGTGTACGTGCGCACCTGTCCGCCGAAGAGCTCGTCGATGCCGTCCACGTGGTCGCTGACGACACGGGCCCCTGTTGCGGCGGCGTCGAACAACCGGTTCGAGTAGAAGCCGAACTCGGCCATGTCCCGCCAATGGTCGTTCAACACGATGCGAGCTCCCGCGTATGCCGCGGGCAGTTCCTCGTTCGAGATACCGGCGCCCTTCACATACCGGGGATGGATGAACTGCTCCCACCCGTCATCGCCGTACACCTCGGGATCCGCACCCGCGGCGATCGCGTCGGTGACGATCGGGCGGGAGACGCCCCTCGTGCGTCCGACGAACAGAACGCCCCGCTGGGGGCGGTCATCGCGGGCTGTGAGACTGAACCGGGTTGCATCAGTCGCCTGCAGCAGGGTGCGCACGTCCAGTCCCCATCGCTCCCGCACCTGACTCGCCCATGCCGGGCCTGCCGAATAGATCCGTGCGTATCCTGACTCGAGCTCCTGCCGCGTCACGAGATCCGGATGACTGATCACCCACAGCAGGTTCAGTGCATCCGGCTGCGGAAGGAAGGAGGAGAGTCCCCGGAGGGTGAGCGTGATGTCGTCCCAGCCCGTCGAGGCTCGCACGTGGGAGGTCGAACGGTCGACGACCGCCTCCTGACCCAGTCGCCCGAGTGCATCCGCGAGGGCCTCTGCGAAGAAGGTGTCGCCCCAGACATCGCCGGCGAGGTCTCCGGTGGCGGATGACTTGATCGCCCATCGCAGCCGTGGCGGGTGCTCCTCGACGCGGATCGCGGACGCACGACGACGCAGGACCGGCAGGGCCTCCCGCAGCGGGCTGGACCGCTCATGTTTCCAGTGCACCTCCACGAGTTCCAGCTGGCCCTGGTCGAAGAAGGCACGGTCGTCGAGCTGGTCAGTGAGCGCTCGGCGCCAGCGCTGCGCGAAGCGGCGCCGATTCGGAAGCTGATGGTCATGGCGACCGGCGGTTCGGCTCTCGAAGTGCACGACACGCGAGGCGCTGCGCACCCGAAGCCGGCGGCCCGATGACTTCAGGCGGAGGCAGAAGTCGACGTCCTCCATGCCGTTGACGTAATGCGGGTCGAACCCGCCGAGCGCTGCGACGTCCTTGTGGCCGACTGCCAGACATGCGGCTGTGAGCGCCGAGAACTCGTAATCATCGATCGACCGGTCGACGTCGCCCGGGTGAACCTCGGAGAACAGATGGCGAGGCATCGACATCCCGCCGAAGAAGATGGTTCCCGCTGTCTGGACGGTGCGGTCGCCGAAGAGGAGCAGCGGCTGAACCGCACCGACCCCTCCGTCGAGCGCGTCGAGGAGAGGGTCCAGCCAGCCATCCTGCACCGAAGTGTCGTTGTTCAGGAACACCGTCGTGGCGGACCAGAGAGTGGACGCACCCACGTTGGAGCCCACCGCGAAGTCGGTGTTGACCGGCAGCCGTCGCACTGTCACGCGGGGCTCTGCCGCGAAGCAGGCCGCAAGGATCGCCGATACAGGACGCCGTGAGCCATTGTCGATGACGACGGTCGAGACGTCGTCCGCTGTGGTCTCCAGCACACGCCGAACGGCAGACACCGTCATGTTCCAGTCTTCGTACGTCGGCATCACGACCGTGACGCCGTCGCGCGGAGCGCCGTCGAAGGACGTGAGGTACCGGTTTCTCGCTGCATTCGCTCCCGCACGCAGTTCGGTATCCGCTCTGGTCGGGGCGCTGGCGGCCACGATGACGAGCGCTTCGTCGATCACGGCACACCGATCTCGGGCGGCCATTCCGATCAGGAGGTGCCACGCGACCCCCAGGTCGAGCGTCGCGTCCGGCTGACGTGCATCCGCACCGCTCCCTCGGAACACCACACCCGCTCCGCTCAGCCCATCCACCCAGAGGGCATCCTCGGTGCGCAGCCAAGGCTGCGGGGTGGTTCGAGCGACGGCGGCGGCGGCAGCGACCGTCGGATTGCGCCGGATGGCGGTGACTGCGGCGGCGAGGTAGTGCGGCATCCACCGTTCGGCGGGGGTCCAGAACGTCCACCCGTCGGGAGTCGCATCGTCGAGCAGTCTCCGGACGACCGCGCCGGTCGTCTCGCCGTCGCGCCGCGGAACGAAGTCCATCGTCGGGGTTCGCCGGACCAGCTCATCCAGCTGGGCGATACGAGCGACGTCGTCCGACTCGATGATCGCGACCCGCAGTCCGGTGATGGTCTGGTCTGCGGACAACGCGAGAGCGTCTACAGCAGCAGGGTGGCGGAGGTGGCGCTCGTCCACGATGACGAGGCAGGTTCCTGCGATCTGGGCTTCCGGCGTCGCAACGACGTGCCGGCGCAGGACCGGACCGACAGCGCGGACGACCCCGAGTCCCTCGTGGTAGGCGTTCACCCGTTCCCTCACGATTCGCTCAGCGTCAGCCGTGCGAACGGGCGTCACCAGGTCGCACGACGGCGTCATGTCGTCCGGGCGGGCGTGACGCAGGAAGTGCGAGAGGAGGCTGGGCGGATCGGCTGGCGCGTCAAGGGCCGCAGCGTATCGCTTGCCCCAGAAGTGCGGGCTCGCCGGTCCGAGCTCGCCCATGGCGACGTAGTCGAGGAACAGGTTGACGGGACGCTGGCGGCGGGCCTGCGAACGGTCGGTCGCCTGATACCACTCCGCCTCGAAGAACGGGTTGGGCATCCGACCGTCGATCTCGCCGTTCGCGATGTAATCGTCGAGCGCAGCCGGGGCGGACAGCGCCCGGTAGCCGCCGATCTGCATCTCGTAGAACGGCAGATCGATGAGGTCGTTCTCCAGCACCACGGCCGCTGCAGGAGCAATCCGGCGACATCCCTCGAGATAGCTGTCCCACGGCAGACGAGCGCCACCGACGCGGATCATCACCGACCCACCGTCGCTGCGAGCTCGCTCGGTGAGAGCGGCGATCCATCCGCCACGGTGATCGAGCGAGCCGGCGAGCTTCCCCGCGTCGATCAGGCGACTGGGAGTTCCCAGCCAGCGGCTGTGCGGCTCCGCACCGCGCGCAACCCGCGCCAGCTGGTGTCTCAGGAGCAACGCGGCGATCGTCGAGTAGTGGGCGGCCGTGGCATGGATGAACGGGCTCGGAACGACCCCGAGTCGCCAACCGTGCGAGAAGTAGTGGCTCGCAGCCTCACGGTCATTGTCGAACGTGCGGCCGATCAGCATTCCGTAGTAGTCGCCCACGACGACGTTGACGCCTCTCCGGGTGACGAAGAACGGGATCGCCAGGAGCCCGATGAAACCATCCAGCCGACGGGTCAATGCGATCCTTCGGGCGAGTGCCTTCAGCCGCGCTCTCATACCGGATGCCATGATGCCTTTCGTCGCGGTCCACGTCGTCGGCCGACGCCGTGACGGTCCTCGGTGCGGGGCCCGCGAACGGACGACGCCCCGGGCAGATTTTACCTATAGTCGCTGCCGAACCCTGCTCGCGGCGCCGGTGACGTCTTCAGGCAGGTGTGCGGAAGCGACAGCGGCGCAGACGATCGCTGTGATCGCTGCGATCGCCGCGGTGACAACGAGACAAGCGACTGCAATGGAGGAGAACGGGCCGGCAGACGCCATCGCATCCCATCCACCCTCGACCGACCCCCATCGCCGTCGAAAGGTGACGGCGGTACCCCATAGTCCGATCGACACCGCGATCACGCCCGTTGTCGCCGCCGCCACCATCCGCGTCGCACGCCGACGAGGCGCCGTGAGGAGCTGCCAGGCGAGAGCGATGACGAGCATGTAGAAGGTGATCGCGGGGAAGAAGTAGCGACCCTGAATGCCGACGATGCGGCCGCTGTTCCAGAACACCTCCCACGCGTGGAAGGTGATGAGGCCTGCGGTGAGCAGCGGCACGCCCCCGATCAATGCGACGACCAGTCGCGACTTCGAGCGGATTAGGACGAACACCAGTGCGGCCAGAAAGACGACGCCCATCAGGACGATGGCCCAGTCGGGAAGCCGCAGATTCGGGCGGATGGATCCCCAGAACGTCCGGGCCAGCTGCCATACGACGAGGCGGGCGAACCCCGCCAGGCTATAGCCGTCGAAGGCCTCATCCTCGCGTCCGGAGCCCGAGTTGCTCGACTGGATCTCGCCGAACACCAGAATGTTCCTCAGCCACCACCAGCCGCCGATGGCGAAGGCGGAGGCCATCGCCACAGCGGCGGGAGTTAGTCGCCGCATCCACGAGCCGTCAGTGCGCAGACCGGCAACCAGCAGAATGATCAGCGCTGCTGGAATCGCTGTGAGCATCGTGCCCTTCGTCAGAAGGCCGAGTCCGAGGAAGGCACCTGCTCCGATCGCGTCGAACACCCCCGATCGCCAGGACGGATCCCTCGTCGTCAGCGCCCGGACCAGGAAGTAGATCATCCCGCTGCAGGCGAGCAGCGTGAGCGAGTCGTTCGTGACGAGACTCAGCACGTTGAAGAACTGCGGAACGGTGAGGATTGCCAGCCCGCCGATGATCGACGCGGCCGTCCACGACGTGACGCGCCGGACTGCGGCGAGCGCGAATGCGGCGCCGCCGAGCGCGAAGAGAACGGAGACGACTCGAGCACCAGCAGCCAGCTGATCCCAGCGCCAGTCGGCCGCTCCTATCACCGTCAGGATGCCGGCCGTCAGGCCGTAGTAAGTGGGCGGATGCTGCGTCATCCAATCCACGCCGGTCGCACCGTCGAGCGCGGTGCCGGTCATCTGCGTCACAACCGATCGGTCCTCGGCCACGGGGAGCACATCCAGCGCGGGCGTTCCCTTGAAGGGATTTCCCGCTTCTTGAAGCGCGACGAACGTACCCTCAAGCACAGGGGCGGTCTGCGGTGGCGGCCAGCCGCCGCCTTGCATGAGACGGAGGACGGAGTTGAAGTGCACCGGCTCGTCGACTGTCGAGAGCGGCGGAGTGACGATCGACCAGAGTGTGAGAAGCGCTCCGATGGCGATCAGGACCGCGGCGTAACCGATCGGCCCGCTGAGTCGGACCGCGCGGTCGCCGCGTGCCCACGTGCGGTCGGCGTCGTCCTCCCGCGAAGTCGTGATCACGGCCTCACCCACCGCGAACCAGCTCGGCGATCAGGTCCGCCTGCATCAGCGAGCGGGCCTTCACCTCGGGCAGATGGGCGTCCAGCTTCTGCTTGACCGCGTCGCGCTGCGCGTCGAGCTCGGCGAACCGAGAGGCGAGGTACTCGGGGGTGAACTTGTCATGTCCGAACGCCCAGTCCTCGAGTTCGAACATCTCCAGCACCTCGCGGTACTTGTGGCTCCAGCCGATCACCAGCGTCGGGACGGCCATCGCGAGCGACGACACCATGGCGTGGAACCGGCTGGCCACGAACAGCGAGCAGCGCCCGATGAGATAGCGCAGCTGCTGCGAGGTGAGCTCGCGGTCGACGAACACCAGGTCGTCGCCGAGGCGGAGCCGCGCGTGGATCTCGCGGCAGAGCGGCAGATCGTTGTTGTGGGTCTTGTCCGTGCCGGTTCGCACGCTGTGCGGCACCAGGAGGACTCGCTTGCCCTGTGCGCGCACCTGCTCGATGAAGTCCGCGAGCTGGCCGATGTAGTCGCCGCCCGCAGCGTCGACCTTCTTCTGGAGCACGACGCTCGGGCACACTCCGACGACATCGCCGTCGAAGAACGACAGGTCGATGTGCGCACCGACCGCTGCCGCCTCGGTGCCGTCGAGCTCCAGCGAGAACGCGTAGTCGGCCCCCGCCACGATGTTGGTCAGCCCGAGCTGCTCGGCGAACTCGTGCGTGATGCGGCCACGCGTCACGATCGTGCGCACCTTGGGGAGGAACATCCTCGAGGCCCGCCGGTTCACCGGATTCTGGAACGGGCCGATGGCCTGGGCGCACTTGAAGACCGGGGTTCCGGTGTTCAGCGCCGGCAGGATCGACGCCACGTTGTAGAGCAGGAACTTCTCGCGCCCGTCCGTGAAGGTGATGCCGCCCTGGTCCAGGAGCACGTCGGACTCGACGAGGGCGCGGATCGCGCGGGAGCGCTTGCGGATGGTCCCCCGCAGGAAGGGCAGCAGCCGATACGCCAGGGCGAGCGAGTTGATTGTGACGCCCAGCTGCTTGGGGTTCGCCGCGACGATCTCGAGGTTCGGGTAGGGGTTCTGAGCGGCATCTTCAGCGGGATACATGCTGAGCAGCGTGAACTGCGGGTCGTCGAGGCGGGCCTCGAGGGTTTGCACCGCGGCTTCGAGCATCGCCGAAGCTCCCTTGTTGCCCGACAGCGCCGAGCCGATGATCGTGATACGGGGTCCGGTCATGGACGGTACTCCTTGGGGATCGTTCGGCGGACGCCGACGTAGATGAGGGCGATCAGACCGTCGCCGACGGTGCTGAGCAGTCGCGCGAGGAGGCTGATCACGATGGCCTCGGCGACGGGGATGTACTGGCTGAGGATGAGGACGATGATCGCTTCACGGACGCCGAGCCCGCTGGGGACGAAGAACGCCAGGATGCCGATGGCCCCGGCGAGCACGTAGGCGGCGGCGAAGGGCAGCCACTGGTCCGGAGTGACCTCGGTCACCGTGGCCGCGATCATCACGAACCCGACGCCGTTCAGCACCCGGGGGCCGAGGAACTCCACGAGCGCCCACAGCGTCTGCCAGGTGCTGAGGAAGTACTCCGCCGGCACATCGCGCTTGAGCACACGCCGCGCGGGTACGCTGACGATCCTGTGGAAGAAGGGCTTGTAGGAGATCGCCGCGAGCGGGATCAGGATGAGCAGCGGCAGCAGCAGCAGCGTCGCGTTCTCGCCGAAGATCTCCGGACCCAGGCTCACGAGCAGGATGATGACGCTCGGCACGATCGACGCGATCTGCAGGAAGACGTTCTCGTAGACGAAAGTGATGAGCACGAGCGATCGGCTCACACCCTTCTTTCCCGCCCATACGATCTTGTTGACGACGGACCCCACCTGACCGGGGATGTACTTGAGCAGCCAGGAGGCGCACTGGACGGCGATCGCCTCGGCGTGCGAGATCCGGCCCTCGGCGTCTCGGTCGAGGGCGCGCACGATCCGGCCCCACAGGATTCCCGTCAGCGGGACGGCGACGGCGAACAACAGGGTCGCGACGACCCAGAGCCAGTCGAAGGCGAGATGCTCCGCCGCGATCTGGTCCCAGTTGTCCCAGAGCGAGACGGCGAAGAAGTAACCGACGACGCCGAGGACGAGCACGGTGAGCCCCCAGCGGAGGGCGCGCTTCGTCCAGCGAGGTGTGGGTGCGTCTGCCATCGGGCGCGTCAGTTGAACCGGCGGAAGGTGTCGAGTTCCTTCTTCTGCGAGTAGGGCACCATGCCCTCGGGGTGTGCGTAGCCGATTGCGATGAGCATGACGACGCGATCGGTCAGCGCAAGCCCGAGCGTGCTCTGCATCTTGCGCTCGAGGGGCTCGAAGTCCGGCCAGTTGATGACGGACGAGCTGAGACCGAGGGTCTCGAGCCCGAGCATGAACTGCATGGCCGCGAGGGAGCTGTCGACGTAGATCGCGTGCCGGTCGCGCGGACTGAAGTACGACTCGAGCTTTCCGACCACGACGGCGATCGCCGGGATGTTGTGACCGTAGCCGGCCGTACCGAAGGGGATGGACGACACGGTGCGGACCTGCTCCGGGTCGTCGAAGATGCGGAACTCGTACGGCAGCCGATTGCAGGCGGTCGGCGCTTGACGCGCGAGCAGCAGAGCCTTGTCGACGAGCTCCCGCGGCACCGGACGCTGCTCGAACCAGCGCACGCTGCGCCGCTGCATCACCAGGTCTTCGAGACCCTCGTAGTCGATCTCCGAGAGGGCCTTCTTGACATACGGGATCTTGCCGGTGAACTCGCCCGCGTGCGCGGCCGCGTCGAAGCGTGCGCGCGCCGCGGCAATGGTGGCGTCCTCCCCGACGGCGACGCGGAAGTACTCCGTGAGCACGTCGTGAGCCCAGTCCATCTCGCTCTGCTCCATCGTGCTCGGGGCGGTGCGGTACTGCGCCACAGCGTCCTCGTAGAACTCGATGGTCTCGGTGATGTAGTCCCGCGCGAACACATCGCGCCGCGGCCGCATGATGAGGCCCTTCTCCAGGCGGTGGATGTTGCGTCGGAGCTCGACGTGGGTGAGTCGCTCGCGACGCTTGTTCCGGTAGTAGTCCCGACGCCCGCGCAGCACCGCCGACTGCTCCCGGTTGAAGGTGATGAAGCTGACGAAGTACCAGAAGTGCGTAAGGAACCTGCTCGAACCGAAGCTCTCCAGGACGACCCGGTTCACGACTTCGTAGACACGCCGGATCCACGTGATCGCGAGCAGATCCTTGGCAATGCGTTTGAGCGTGTTCAGCACGCGGTCTCCTGAATTATCGGGGGCTGCGGAGCGTCAGTCAGTGCGACGACGCTGATTCGCGGAGGTCGGGCTGCGATCCGGCGGCCGCGGTGAGGCTTTCATCGACCTCGTGCTCACGGGCGATGGGCGCCTCCGAAGTGTCGCCGCCACCGCCGGCGTCGTGACGGCTCAGGACGGCTTCGACGGCTTCTGCGCTGACGGCCAGAGACGGATGACGGGCAGCATCCTGAGCGGCCCCCACCTTGGGGTCGAGCTGCCGATCGGGAGCGTACTGGAGCAGCTTGATGCGCTCGAGCGCGTCTTCCACCAGCGTGCGATTGGTCCTGAGCATGTCGGAGATCACGAGGAGCGCGATGCTGAGAAGCGCACCGACCAGCATCGCCGATCCGAGGATGAGCGATTGGATGTGATCGCCAGCGACACCCATCCATGTGAGCACCAGGAATCGCCCGAACGGGATCAGCGCACCGACGAGGAAGATCAGCCCCAAGGTCAGGAACACCGCGTGGGGTTTGAACATGATGTAGCTGCGCATGATCGCCTGGGCCGAGCGACCCATGTGCTGGAAGATGTTCTTGAAGAGGCGGGACTCACGCGTCTTCGGGTTGGTCGTGATCGCGACGCTCGCGATACGAAGGCGCTTGTTCCCCGCCTGGATGATCGTCTCCATGCAGTAGCTGAACTGCGTGACGACGTTCAGCCGGACGAGGGCCTCACGCGAATAGGCGCGGAAGCCGCTGGCCGCGTCAGGGAGATCGGTCTCCGCCGCGAAGTTGACGACGTTGCTGCCGATGCCCTGCATGAGCTTCTTGAACGGCGAGAAGTGCGCGATCGTCTTGGTCTGGCGGTCGCCGATGACGATGTCCGCTTCCCCGTGGAGGATCGGCTGCACCAGGTCGGCGATGCGCTCCTGCGGATACTGATTGTCGCCGTCGGTGTTGACGACGATGTCGGCGCCGTGCTGCAGCGCGTAGTCGACGCCGTCGCGGAACGAGCGAGCGAGCCCCATGTTCCGGGTGTGGAAGACGAAGTGCTCGACTCCCAGCGCGCGCGCCACCTCCACGGTCCGATCCGACGAGCCGTCGTCGACCACGAGAATGTGGATCTCGTCGACGCCGTCGATCTGCTTGGGGATGCCCGCGAGCACCATGGGGAGCGTCGCCTCCTCGTTGAGGCAGGGGATCTGGACGAACAGGCGCATGATGGGGAGACTTTCCTCAGACCCGACGGAGGAGCGGGACGAGCAGACGTGACGGCTGGGGATTCCTGGCCGCGAGGAACCGGGGCCTCCAGCATCCTAACGGAGGTCTTCCCGAAGGTCCGCTGTACGAACGGCGAGGCGTCCGGTCACACCGCGTAGTCGGCGTTGTACCGGTCGAGCACCTCGGCGATCGGGGCGTCCATGACCAGACCGCCCTTGTCGAGGTAGAGCCCCCGGGTGCAGAAGCGCCGCAGATCCCGCTCGCTGTGGCTGACGAAGAAGAGGGTCCGCCCGTCGGCCAGCAGCTCGTCGATCCTCTTGTAGCACTTCTCGCGAAAGGCCTTGTCGCCGACGGCGAGCACCTCGTCGACCAGCAGAATCGGTTCCTCGAGCTGCGACACGACCGCGAATGCGAGCCGCACCTTCATGCCGTTGGAGAGATGCTTATAAGGCGTGTCGATGGATTCACGGAGTTCCGCGAACTCGATGATCCCGTCGAATCGCCGTGACACCTCCGCGCGGGGCATTCCGTGCAGCCCGGCAGCGAGGCGGACGTTCTCGCGGACGGTCAGATCGCCCACGAACCCGCCCGTGATCTCGATGAGCGGCGCCACGCCGCCGTTCACCGAGACGGTGCCCTCGTCCTGGAGCAGCACGCCGGCGACGAGTTTCAGCAGCGTGCTCTTGCCCTGCCCGTTGCGGCCGACGACGCCGATGGACTCTCCGGGCCGGACGTCGAAGCTGACGTCGCGAAGGGCCCAGAACTCGCCCGGCTTGCTGCGCCGCGACGAGTCGGCGAACAGATCCTTGATGCTCCGGCGCCCGCGGCGGTTGCGCCGGAAGCGCACGCCGAGATCGACGACCTGGATGGCGAGATCGGACGCCGTCATCACAGCTCCTTCAGGAGGGGGCGCTCGAGCCGCCGGAAAACGAACAGCCCGAGGGCGAGGAAAGCGAAGCTCATCACCGCACTGACGCCGACGACCCAGGGGTCCCACTCCTCGGCGAAGAAGCCGACCCGGTACAGCGCGAAGATGCCGGACAGCGGATTGAACGCCGCCAGCGTCTCGAAGGCGCCCGGCAGATCGGACACGCCGTAGATGACCGGCGAGGCGTAGAACAGCGCTCGCAGGATCAGCTTGGTGGTGCGCTCGAGGTCGGTCCAGATGACGCACAGCGGCGCGACCAGCAGTCCGAGCCCGACCAGCAGCACGGTCTGGAGCAGCACCCCGACGGGGAAGAGGAGGAGTCCCCAATTGAGCTGCACGGGTGTGTCGCTGAAGGCGGCGCCGACGACGAACAGCACCAGCACGGGCAGCGAGCACAGGAACTCGATGCCCTTCGAGAGCACGATGCGGTTGATCCAGATGGAGCGCGGGATCGCCGTCGACCTCACGAGGCGGGCGTCCTTGCTGAAGGCGCGTGTGAAGTCGGAGACGGCGGCGTTGAACCAGACCCACGGGAGGAGCGCCGTGATGAGGAACACGATGTACGGCGCGTGGCCGACGGTGCGCTGGAAGATCTGGGTGAAGACGAACCAGTAGATCGCGCTCATGACGAGCGGATCGAGCACCGACCACAGGTAGCCGAGGGCGCTTGTCGAGTAGCGGACCTTCAGGTCGCGGGCAGAGAGCAGCCACAGGGAGTGGAAGTACCGCCTCGGCGATCCGGGCGCTCCGACGGCGGCTGTGGTCACGATGCGAGTCTATGACCCGCCGCGAATGCCTTGCCGGCACCGGCGAGACCCCCGATCCGCATGGAGACGACGCCGAGCGTCCGTGCCCTATGATGTGCAGGTTGCATAACGATTGGAGAGGGCATGGCCGCTCCGGCTAGCTCCTCCGAGAGACTCGTCGACACGCCTGTTTTCGTCGACCCGCAAGGGAAACGTGCGCGAATCCGCCGCAGCGCGAGCCGCCCCGACGGGAATGCGTTCCGGCCCGACATCCAGATGCTGCGCGCGCTCGCCGTTCTGGCGGTCGTGCTGTTCCACCTCTGGCCCAATCGCCTGACAGGCGGCTATGTCGGAGTCGACGTCTTCTTCGTCATCAGCGGCTTCCTGATCACCTCGCACCTCATTCGCGAGATCGACGCGTCAGGAAGGATCGCCGTCGGACGGTTCTGGGCACGCCGAGCCAAGCGACTGCTCCCCGCGGCGCTTCTCGTGCTGGGTCTGACTGCCGCGACGGCGATCCTCGTCATGCCGCCCCCGGCACTCGCGCAGACCCTCCGCGAGGTCGTCGCATCGGTCTTCTACGTCGAGAACTGGGCTCTCGCTCAGAACAGCGTCGACTACATGGCCGCCGACAACATCGCCTCACCGGTGCAGCACTTCTGGACGCTGTCGGTCGAGGAGCAGTTCTACATCGCACTGCCGCTCATCATGATGCTGATCGCCGCCGGTGCCCGCATGCTCCGGTTCTCACTCGTACGGTCGATCATGATCGGGCTCACCGCCCTCACTGTCCTCTCCTTCGTGTACAGCGTGTGGTTGACGACCTGGTCGGAGTCGACGGCGTACTTCTCCACCGCGACGCGACTGTGGGAGTTCGGTGTCGGCGGTCTGGTCGGAATGGCACCGGCCCTTCGGCGCAGGGGGCTCGCGACGCTTGTCACGGCCGCCGGTCTCGCGATGATCATCGTCGCGATCGCTTCTTACGGCCCGGATACGCCCTTTCCCGGATACGCTGCCGCGCTGCCGGTCCTCGGCACCGCGCTCGTGCTGTACGCGGGTGCCGCCACCTTCGCAACCAAGATCGGCAGCCTCAGGCCGATCGCGGTGGTCGGCGGGATCTCCTACGCCGTGTATCTCTGGCACTGGCCTCCGATCGTTCTCCTGCCCTACATCACCGGTCACCCGCTGACCACTGTCGAGAAACTGGCGATCCTCGCCGCGACTCTCGTCGCCGCTTGGCTCTCCACGAGGTTCTGGGAAGATCGCATCCGCTTCTCGCCGAGGCTTCTCGGGCAGGCGCGCCCGCTCACGGTGGCCCTGGTCGTGGGTCTCGGGATGATCATCGTCGCCGCGGTTCCGGTCGTTGTGCTCGTGAACGAGGCGAGGCAGGCGGAGGAGCGGGGGGCGCTCGTCGCAGAGATCACCTCGCAGAACCTGCCCTGCTTCGGCGCGGGCGCCATGGTCGATACCGAGTGCTCCGATCCTTCGCTCGACGGGGTCCTCCTCCCCGCCCCTGAGGATGCCCCCGACGATCTCGAGCCGCGGCCGGACTGCTGGTCGAACGGCCCGGACGCCACGTTGAACGTCTGCACGATCGGCGACGCCGAGGACTACGAGCGACGCCTACTGGTCGTCGGCGACTCCCACGCGAAGGCGCTGCTCAGTGCGCTCGAGGTCATCGCGGCTGAGCGGGGCTGGCGCATCGATCTGGCCAGTCGCGCGTCGTGCTACTGGACCGACCACGACTTGCGACAGAAGTCACAGGAGCTGACCGATGCGTGCGAGCAGTGGCGGTCGAACCTCGGCGAGTACATCGGCACCCAGGATGATCTCGACGCCATCGTCGCGGTGAAGGCACGCCGGTCACTGGCGGACGAGATCGACATGGCCAATCCTGCAGCGGCGATGTCAGCCGTCGTCGACGGCATGGCGTCAGCCTGGGACGCCCGTTCGAGCACGTCCGTTCCTGTCATCGCCCTCGTCGACAATCCCCGCATGCCGCCCTCCACCGTCGACTGCGTCGTGCGAGAGCACCTCCGAGCCGCGGAGGAGTGCGCGCTCCCGGCGTCAGAAGTGCTCCCGCCCGACGGTGTGCGGGAGGCTGCGGCGATCGCCGAGAATGCACATGTCGTCGATCTCACACGTCTCTACTGCGATGACCTGTGCCGTCCTGTCATCGGCAATGCGGTCGTCTACCGAGACGGACGCCACCTCACGGACACGTACGTCCGCACGATCGCGCCCTACCTCGCGGACGAGATCGAAGCCGTCCTCGACGAGTAAGCCGGCGATGACACGCGGGCAGCCCCGGCTCAGGCGAGCTGGTTGTTCCACATCGACAGCGCCGACCCGATCGCCATGTGCATGTCGAGGTACTGGTACGTGCCGAGGCGTCCGCCGAAGTAGACGTCCTTCTCCCCGTCGGTGAGGTCGCGGTAGGCGAGCAGTCCGGCACGGTCCTCGGGCGTGTTGACGGGATAGTACGGCTCGTCCTCGCGCGTGGCGAACCGCGAGAACTCGCGCATGATGACGGTCTTGTCCGTGGGATACCGGTCGGCGCGCTCGGGATGGAAGTGCTTGAACTCGTGGATGCGGGTGTACGGGACATCCGCGTCCGCATAGTTCATCACCGAGGTGCCCTGGAAGTCCCCGACCTCGAGCACCTCCCGCTCGAAGTCGAGCGTGCGCCAGGACAGTGCTCCTTCCGCGTAGTCGAAGTAGCGGTCGACCGGACCGGTGTAGACGACCGGGAGCTGCCCCACAGTCGCCCTCTTGTTCAGGGGCTGCGACTCGTCGAAGTAGTCCGTGTCGAGGCGCACCTCGATGTTCGGGTGATCCGCCATCCGCTCGATCCACGCGGTGTAGCCGTCCGTGGGAAGACCCTCCCACGTGTCGTTGAAGTAGCGGTTGTCGTAGTTGTAGCGCACGGGGAGGCGGCTGATGATCTCGGCCTGCAGCTCCTTGGGATCGGTCTGCCACTGCTTGGCGGTGTAGTCCCGGATGAACGCCTCGTACAGGGGGCGCCCGATCAGCGCGATGCCCTTCTCCTCGAGGTTCGCGGCATCCTTCGCGTCGAACTCGCCGGCGAGCTCGTGAACGAGGGCCTTCGCCTCGTCGGGCGTGTACGCCGCCTGGAAGAACTGGTTGATGGTGCCGAGATTGATCGGCAGCGGGAACACGACGCCCTTGTGGTTCGTGTAGACGCGGTGCACGTAGTTCGTGAACGACGTGAAGCGATTGACGTACTCCCACACCCCCGGGTTCGAGGTGTGGAACAGGTGTGCGCCGTAGCGGTGCACCTCGATGCCGGTGGTCGGCTCGTCCTCGCTGTAGGCGTTTCCGCCGATGTGCGGGCGGCGGTCGATGACCGTGACCTTGCGACCGGATGCCGCAGCCCGTTCGGCGATGGTGAGGCCGAAGAAGCCGGAGCCGACGACGAGGAGATCCATTCGGTGCGCACTTTCTGACGGGAGGCAGGAGAATGCGGCGGGCACTGCGCCCCGCCGCGTCCGAATCCTACCCGGGCGACCTTGGAGCCCGCCTCGGCGGACGTCGTTCACAGCCGCGTCTTCTATCCTCGGAAGGCTATGACTCTCGACATCGTCATCCCCTTCTGGGGCGATCCCCCCCTGCTCTACGAGACCGTCCGATCCGTTCAGGCGCAGGACGACCCCGACTGGCGGCTCGTGGTCATCGACGACTGCTATCCGGATGACACGGTGCCGGCGTTCTTCGCGGAGCTCGACGACCCACGGATCACGTACCTCCGCAACGAGGTGAACCTCGGCATCACCGAGAACTACCGAGAGGCCATCCGTCGCGCGCGCAGCGACTACCTCACGATCCTCGGCTGCGACGACCTGCTGCTCCCGAACTACGTCTCGCTCATCCGCCGGACCATCGCCGCCGTCCCGCATGCCGACGTCATCCAGCCCGGCGTGCAGGTCATCGACGAGCACGGCACCGTCGTGCGTCCACTGGTGGACCGCGTGAAGCAGGGACTCCTCGCCCCTCGCGGCGGTCAGGGCGTGGCCGTGCTGACCGGTCAGCGCATGGCGACCAGCCTCATTCGCGGCGACTGGCTGTACTGGCCGTCGCTCACCTTCCGCACCGAGACCCTGCGGCGCATCGACTTCCGCGACGGGCTGCCGATCATCCAGGATCTGGCGCTGCTGATGGACATCGCATTCGAGGAGGGGACGCTCGCCTACAACCCGACCCTCGCGTTCTCGTATCGCCGGCACGGGGGCAGTGCGTCTCAGAAGACCCTGCTGGACGGCAGGCGCTTCCGCGATGAGCGTGAGTACTACGCCCAGGCCCGATCCCTCGCGGAGGGGCACGGCTGGCGGCAGACCTCGCTGACCGCCCGAGCCCGCGTGATGTCGCGGCTTCATGCGATCACCGAGCTGCCCGGCATCCTCCGGCACGGGAACCGCGCCGGACTAGAATCGGCTCTGGCCCACATCTTCGCGGTCTGACAGCGACCCGCGACGCCCGATCCCCCGCATCATCAGGAGTTCTCCATGTCCGACCACGTGCTCATCACCGGTGGCGCCGGATTCATCGGGACGAGACTCGCCCGTCGGTTCGTCGCAGCCGGACGGACGGTCACGGTGCTGGACGCGCTCATCCCGCAGGTCCACGGCGCCGACCCGGAGACCTCGTCGCCGCTGCTGAAGTCCTTGGAGGGGGTCGCGGAGGTCATCACCGGCAGCGTGACGTCGACGGACGACCTGCGCCAGGGGCTGCGCGGCGCGAACATCGTCGTGCACCTCGCGGCCGAGACCGGCACGGGCCAGTCGATGTACGAGATCGATCGCTACGTCGAGGCGAACGTGGGCGGAACCGCCAAGCTGCTCGATCTCCTCGCGAACGAGCCGCACGATGTGCGGCGCATGGTCATCGCCTCCTCGCGGTCGATCTACGGCGAGGGCGCGTACCGCACGTCCGACGGGCGTCTGGTGTACCCCGGGCATCGGGCCGACGCGGACATGGCTGCCGGCGACTTCGACGTGCACGCCGACGGGGAAGGTGCGATCGAGCTCGTCCCGACGACCGAAGACGCGAAGCTCCACCCCTCCAGCGTGTATGGGATCACCAAGCAGATGCAGGAGTCCCTCATCCTGACGGTGGCGCCGACGATCGGGATCGAACCGGTGTCGCTGCGATACCAGAACGTGTACGGGCCCGGCCAGTCGCTCAAGAACCCGTACACCGGCATCCTGTCGATCTTCTCCACCCTCATCCGGCAGGGCAAGGAGATCAACATCTTCGAGGACGGGCTCGAGAGCCGCGACTTCGTCTACATCGACGATGTCGTCGAATCGACCTTCCGTGCCGCGACGATGCCGGCCGCTGCAGGGGGCGTCTTCAATGTGGGCTCCGGGGTCGCGACCACGGTCAACGAGGTCGTGGAGGCCCTCTTCGCCGCCTTCGGCACCGAGGTCCCCACCCGCATCACGGGCAACTACCGGCTGGGCGACATCCGCCACAACATCGCCGACACCTCGCGACTGCGCGACATCCTCGAGTTCACGCCCGCGACCACGTTCCGCGACGGCGTCGCGCGCTTCGTCGAGTGGGTGCTCACCGAGCCCGTCGAGGGCGACACCTATCAGCGATCCCTCGACGAGATGGCGTCGCGGAACCTCCTCAAGTGAGCCTGCCGCCCGCGCTGCGCGGCACGCCGTATCCGTATCGCCGCAACAGCCTCAACCTCTTCCGGCTGATCCTGGCGGCGCTCGTGCTGTTCGCGCACAGCTGGTACATCGCCGGCGAAGGCTCCGGGCCCGGCATCCAGGGCGAGAACCTCGGCGGCTGGGCCGTCGCGGGGTTCTTCGTGCTCAGCGGGTTCCTCATCACGCGCAGCCGGGTGCGCACGTCGCCGGGAGAGTATCTGCTTCATCGCGTGGCGCGCATCTACCCCGCGTTCATCGTCGTGCTCCTCGTGACCGCGTTCGTCTTCGCACCGATCGCGCTCCTGGTGGAGCAGGGGTCGCTGGCGGGATTCCTCACCACGCCCATCACGCCGTTCCAGTACGTGTGGGGCAACATCACCCTCTACATCGATCACTACGACATCGGGGCCACACTGCAGACGGTGCCGTACCCCGGCGCCTGGAACGGCTCGCTGTGGACGCTGTTCTACGAGTTCCTCTGCTACATCGTGATCTGGGTGCTGGGCTTCCTGGCCATGTTCCGGCGCTCCCCCGTCTTCGTCGGCGCACTCTGGGTCGCCTCGGTGGGCCTGTGGGCGATGATCGGCGCCGCTCCCCGCGTCGGGCTCGACGGGAGCTTCGAGCTGTTCGCCCGGCTGCTGCCCTTCTTCCTGGGCGGCTCCCTCATGTTCTTCATCATCCAGCGCATCGGCGTGAACCGGGCGCTGGGGTTCGCCGCCCTCGCTGGCGCGGTCCTCCTCATCTGGCTCGTCCCGCGGTGGGGCGGACAGGCCGCGGCCCCTCTGCTGGCGTACGGTCTGCTCTCGCTGTCGACGTGGGTGCCGCAGCCGGGCTGGATTGCGCGGAACGACGTCTCCTACGGGTTCTACATCTACGCGTGGCCGGTGCAGCAGCTGACCGTGCTGCTCGGCGGCGCAGCGTGGGGCATGCCGGTGTACATCCTGATCACGATCGCGGTCACCTTCGTCCTCGCATGGCTGAGCTGGGTCGTGGTCGAGCGCCCGGCCATGCTGAGGGTCCGGCCCAGGCCCGGCGAGCGGCTGCGCCCCGAGCCGATCGAGCCGCCGGGCGACATCCAACGCGCCTGAGCGTTCGGCGAAACCCGCGCCTCAGCGAGCGGCGCGCACCCGTCGCCGGGCCTCGAACCATGCCCGGACGAGCATCACGCGCGACGCCACGGCCGAGCGAACCCCACGAGGGCGGGGCGAAGAGGCGTTCGACTCGTGAAGCCGTCGGCGCAGCGTCGTCTCCTCGACGTGCTGCAGCGATCGGGCGGCATTGCCGACGGTCGCCATCCACAGGTCGTGCGACTCGGTGAGGAACGCGGGAAACGGCGTCACGAGCGGAAGGACGTCGCGGCGGACGGCCATCGCGCACCCGAAGTAGGGCGCGTCGCCGACCAGGATGCGCAGCTCGTTGCGCAGCGCATGCCGCGAGGACTTCGCTCGCAGGCGCCACGGGCGGCCGGTCACCGGAGAGCGCAGCGGCTCCTCCGTGCCCAGGATCACCAGGTTCGAGGCGGCGATGCCCGTCGACGCGGCGGCGGCTGCGAGAACATCGCGGCGCCCCGTCACCCATTCGTCGTCCTGGTCGGCGAGCAGCACCACGTCGCCGTCCGACAGGGCCATCGCCGCTTCGAAAGTGCGGACGTAGCCCAGGTTCCGCGGATTGCGCACGACCCGGATGCGCCCGTCGCCGATCGCCTCGACCCGCTCCGGGGTTCCGTCGGTGCTCGCATCGTCGACCACGATCAGCTCGTCGTCGGCGCGCAGCTCCGACAGGATCGAATGCACCTGGTGCTCGACGAAAGCGGCTCCGTTGTAGGTGGCCATGCACACGCTCACACGCATCGACTCAGTACCGATGTCAACAGCCCTTCGAAGCGGGAGGTGCGGGTGCCGGCACGTAGACTGCTTCCGATGCGGTCGCTCATGCTCAGGCTCGCGGGGTTCACGGGAGCGCCGATACTCTCGGCGCTCGCCCCGTTCATCATACTTCCGGTCGTATCCCGAGTCGTGGGCGACGACGGCTGGGCGAACTTCTCGGCAGGGCAGTCCATCGGCATCCTGGGCATGGTGGGAGTGCTCTTCGGCTGGGGCATCGTGGGGCCCGTGCGCGTCGCACGTGCGACCGATGTGCGCGAGCGGGCCCTGATCCTGCACGAGAGCATCCGCTCCCGACTGGTCACCTCGCTCATCGCCGTCCCCGTGGCGGCCGTCGCGACCTACCTCGTGTGCGGGCCGTCCTACCGCTGGGAGTCGGTGTTCGTCGCCGTCGCGATGACCCTGGGCGGCCTCACCCCGGCATGGTTCTGCATCGGACAGGGCAATCCGCGTGGCCTGATGTGGTTCGACGCCCTGCCCAAGCTCGCGGCGTCGCTCCTCGCACTGCCGCTGGTGGGCCTCACCGGCCAGGTCGCGTGGTACCCCGCGCTGCTCCTCGCGTTCACCCTCCCCGCGTTCGCGATCCACGCGCGGCTGACCGCGCACGGCGATGCACTCGGCGACGCGCGCCCCCGGGGACTGCTGACCGTGCTGCGCACGCTCGTTCCCACAGCCACGATCGACGCCACGGCGAACGCGTACGGGTCGACGGCGATCCCGATCGCGACCGCGGGCCTCGCCGCCTCGGAGGCCAGCTCCTTCGCGTCGGCCGACCGCGCCTATCGTGTGGCCGTCATGGCCGTCATCGCATGCGGCAATGCGTTCCAGGCCTGGGTCCTCGACCCCGCAGATCCGGACCCGCTGCGTCGGCACCGGATCGCGATCGTCGCCCATGCCGGTCTGGGGCTCGTCGGCGGCGCGGCCCTGGCGCTGCTCGGTCCCTGGGCGACGGGCCTCCTTTTCGGTGAGGCGGTCGCGGCGGAGCCTGTGCCGTGCCTGCTGTTCGGCGTGGCCTTCTTCTTCCTCTCCGCGACCACGCCGCTCATCCGCAACGTCCTGATCCCCGCCCAGCGCTACCGGTACGTGTTCATCGCCACCCTCGCGGCCGCGGCGGTCGGGATCGTCACGATGATCACCGGCTCCAGCCTCGGCTCGCCGTCCATCGTCGCGCTCGGCGTCGCGGCCTCGGAGGCGACGTCGTTCGCCGTGCTGGTCGGACCAGGGATCGGGATGCTGATCGCGCTCGCTCGCGAGCGGGACGTCAGTCCTCCCGCGGCGCCGACCACCTGATCCCGCTCGCGACGTCGCGGAGGGAGTCGGGCATCCGACCCATCGCGCCCCGGCGGGCATCGCGCACGGCGTGCCGATACAGGCGCCAGAGGGAGCGGCGTGGGCGGGCCAGCAGCAGAGCGTTCGCGAAGTGGACGAGCTCGAGCAGCGAGTCCCGTGCGATCCAGCCGAACTGCGAGCGCCAGTGGGCGCGGTTGACGACGATCCGGTTGCGCACCCGGTAGTAGTACCGGAACGGAGTGCTCAACGTCACCTCGGGCGGGATGCCGGGCAGGCGCACCCGGCGGCCGAAGAGAAGCCGCTGGTACCTCGCGCCGAGGGAGTGTGCGAGGACGAGGCCGGCTGACGCGACCGAAGGTCGGCCGTGAGCGACGCAGCGAAGCTCGAACTCGGTGTCGACGAGGTCGATGAAGAGGTCTTCGCGCATCGGGCCGACCAGTTCGAGCAGGCCGCGGTCCAGCAGCATCCCGGACTGGATCGCGTGCCGTGCGATCAGTGTGCCGTCCCGCTCCACCTTCGCCACCTGGCGCACGCCGGCGAAGTACTCGGGCACGACGGGGCCCACAGGCCGGCCGGACTGCGCCCGATCGAGCATCGTCTCGACGAGCGCCGCGACGAATCCGTCGCCGACGTGAGAGTCCTGATCGAAGGTGACGACCGCTTCGGCCCCCCTGTCGAGAGCGAGACGGATGCCGGAGTTCAGCGCCGCGGCGATGCCGCGGTTCTCGTCATGGCGTAGCACTGCGACGCCGGCGTGCTCCAGCTCCCCCAGCACCTCGTCGGCCTGAGGCCCGCTCCCGTCGTCGACGACGACGACGCCATCGACCTGGCCGGTGAGCGCCGACACGGCCGCCAGCACGCCGCGATCGGGCCGGAAGGACGTGACGACCGCCCACACCGACGGTCGTGTCACGGAGCGGCCTTGTCGCCCGCGTCTCCGCCGAGCCGCGCGTCGCGGGTGAGCAGATCGATGCGCGCGTCCAGCCGCTCGATCTCTGCGCGCGAGATCGCGGCCTCTTCGGCGACGCGGCGGATCTCGCCCTCCGCCTGAGAGAGCTCCCACGACAGGTGGAGGGTCACGCCCAGCAGAAGCACGATGGCGAGCGAGAAGAGGAGGTTGGCGGGCACGACCACGCCCAGCGCCTCGGTGAGCCACAGCAGCAGCTGAGGGAAGACCCCCAGGATCAGCACCGCGAGGCCGATGACCAGCCAGAGCACCGCGTACTTCTCGCGCAGGCGGCGGGTGACCAGCATCCACACGACGAGGACCAGGATGAGCACCGCCAGGGCGATGCCGAAGAAGACGATCACGCGTTCCCTCCGGCGACGGTGCGCGTAGTCGACCGTCGCCGCATCACCGCGAGGGTGAGGGCGAACGTGGCACGCATGAGATAGACCGTCGCACTGATGGTTCCCTGGCTGGGAGTGCCGTGCAGGCGCGGGCGCATCGCTACGGGCACCTGGGTCACGGTGAGTCCCTCGTGGCAGGCGGCGACGAGCGAGTCCAGCGTGTCGCCGAAATACTCGGCGGGGTAATAGCTCACGTACTGGTCGATGGCGCGAGGGCCGGCGGCGCGGAACCCGCTCGTCGCGTCGGTCAGGTGGACGCCCGACACACGCGACATGACGCGGGCGAGGAAGATCATCGCCCAACGGCGGGGGCCGCGCACGGTGTAGTCGCCGACGTCGGCGAACCGGGCGCCGATCGAGATGTCCGCCCGTTCGAGGCCGGCGAGCACGCGATCGATGTCGGACGGATTGTGCTGGCCATCCGCGTCGACCTGGATGGCACGCCGGTATCCGCGCCGCTGGGCGTAGGTGAATCCGGTCCGCATCGCACCGCCCACGCCGAGATTGAAGGGAAGCGAGATGACGGTCGCCCCCGCGTCGCGCGCAGCCTGCGCCGTCGTGTCGGTGGATCCGTCATCGATGACGACGACGTCGTAGTGCGGGCTCGCCGCGCGAATCTCACCGATCGTGGCGCCGACGTTTCGTGCCTCGTTCCATGCCGGAACGATGATCAGGACTCGATCTTGAGTCTCGGTCATAGTGCACCCATCCTATCGACGGGGCATGCGCGCCCCCGGCGTTCAGGCATCGCACGCGACGATCTCGTAGAGGCTGGCGTCGCCCTGGCTGTCGACGAGGCGGAGGCCGTCCGAGTCCGACAGGTCGGTCAGTCCGGGGTACACGTGCTCGCCCGGATGGACCTCTCGCCCGCCGAAGTCGAGCACGAAGCCGACGCCCAGCGCCTCCACCGCGCGGCACACCGCGTCGCCGGCCTCGGCATCGGCCAGCCCGTCGTTGATGCGCACCAGATCGTCGGTGTTCTCCATGAGCAGGTGCGGCATCAGCACCGGGCGATCCGCGAGCGCGAAAGCGAGGGAGGCGCCCGTCCAGGGGCTCCCCGCGATCGCGACGTCCGGCGGAACGTGGTCATCCACGCGTGACAGCAGCGCGCGCTCGTCCGCTGTGAGCAGGGCCGAGTCGGCGTCCGACGCGAAAGCGGCCGACGCGTTGCGCACCGCGACCGGTACGGGCGATCCCGCGCCGACCTGCATCGCGACGCCGAGCACCACCACGAGCACGCCGCCGATGCCGACGGCCGACCAGCGCGGCCAGTTGGCGGTCGCCGTGCGCACCGCCGTCCTCGATGCGATGAACGCCCAGGTGCAGGCGGCCCCGTAGGCCGCGAGGGGGATCATGCCGATCGGGAGAAGTGCAGCCAGCCGGGGAAGGTTGTTGTACCACGGTCCCGTGAACTCGTCGCGCAGGGTTTGCCACGGCAGCGCGGCGCAGATGATGTAGAGCGCCCCCGCTACGACGAATATGCCGACCGCCGCCATCGACGCCGGCGAGCGGCGGATGAGTGCCCAGACGATGCCGATGGCGACGGCGATGGCCGCCACCGCCGAGGCGGTCCGGTACCACGCGGCACCCGTGAGGACCTCGATGACCGCCTCCACCATCGTGCGCTGCAGCGGCCACAGCCGCGCCTCGCTCGGAGGACGGAGATAGTGGACGGCGGCGGCGCCGACAGCCAAGTAGGCGACCGAGCCGCCGGCGATCAGCCAACGCGACCCTGTCGACGCCGACGCGCGCCAGCTCATCACGACGAAGACGACGGCGAACGGCGCCGAGAGCGCCAGCCAGGCCACGAACGCTCCGGGGTGCGCCATCGCAAGTCCGGGCAGGATGCCGATCAGGGCGACGGCCCACCACCAGGCCCCCGGTGCGACGGCGCCCGGCACGATGCGCAGGAGCCGCAGCGTCACGGCCAGCGCCGCGGGCAGCAGCGCGACGCCGAGCTGATACGGGTAGAGCACGCCGTAGTCCATGAGAAGGAACGGGAAGACGGGGAGGGATGCCGCGAGCAGGCCGGTCGCGACGGAGAGCACCGGCGACCGGCCGAAGAGGGTCCGCACGAGCAGCAGGATCCCCAGCGGCCAGGCCACGGCGGCGATCGCGAAGGTCACGCCGTTGATCGCGACCGGTATCGACGCACCGGTCAGCTGGGCGACGACCGACACCACGCCATGCCAGGCGGCGGGGTAGAACCCCAACGCTCCCCCCGGGTTCGTCATCCGCCCGATGGTCAGCGAGGAGGCGCTCCCCGTGTCGAGCACGTACCGCACCGCGTTCAGATGGAACACGTTGTCGAAGGTCTGGGAGATGTTCTCGGGCGATCCGATGATCTCGACGAACCGCCAGCCGATGACGACGGCCGCCAGCAGCCCGCCGGCCAGCAGCCAGCCGTCGAAGCGCCGACGCGGAGCCGGCCGGGGGGCGTGACGGCGGGTGGCGTACCGCACCACGCCCAGCACGAGGCCCACCGCGGCCGCCACCAGCAGCACGGTGAGCGGCGACCATGGCACGCCCAGCCAAGTGCCCACGATCGCGGCGCCGCCCACGATCGTGACCGCGAACGCCGGGGCGACGGCGGCGAGCCAGTAGCCCCGAAGGCCGATGATCCACGCGAGGGGGACTCCGATGACGGCGAAGACGGCGACGGCCGCCAGGGCCGCCGAGGCGAACGCGAACCACTGCACGAGGAGAAGCCTTCCTGACCGACGCACCGGGGAGAGGCGGGTCGCTCAAGGATAGCGATGGCTTGCCTGGGGAGCCGCCGTGACGCCCTGCAGGCTCGCAGGAGGCGACATGGCAGGATGGAGTCTCGTGAAAGGCATTATCCTCGCCGGTGGTTCCGGGACTCGACTGCATCCCATCACGCTCGGCGTGTCGAAGCAGCTGATTCCCGTCTACGACAAGCCGATGGTCTACTACCCGCTCTCGACGCTGATGCTGGCGGGGATCCGGGACATCCTCGTGATCACGACGCCGCACGACGCCCCGTTCTTCGAGCGACTGCTCGGTGACGGCTCCCGTTTCGGGGTGAATCTCTCGTTCGCTGTGCAGCCGTCGCCGGACGGCCTGGCGCAGGCCTTCACGATCGGAGCCGACTTCATCGGCGACGACAAGGTCGCGCTGGTGCTCGGCGACAACCTGCTCTACGGGCCGGGCCTGGGCACGCAGCTGAAGCGCTACGCGGAGGTCGACGGCGGCGCCGTGTTCGCCTACTGGGTGGCCGAGCCCGAGGCTTATGGCGTGGTGGAGTTCGATGAGGCGGGTCGCGCCGTGTCTCTGGAGGAGAAGCCGGAGCACCCCCGCAGCAACTACGCGGTCCCCGGCCTGTACTTCTACGACAACGACGTGGTTCAGATCGCTCGCGACCTCCAGCCCAGCCCCCGTGGCGAGTACGAGATCACCGATGTGAACCGGGCGTATCTGGAGCGCGGCTCGCTGCAGGTCGAGGTCCTTCCTCGCGGAACGGCCTGGCTCGACACCGGGACGTTCGATCAGATGACGGATGCCGCGGAGTACGTCCGCACCATGC
Organism: Microbacterium sp. CFBP9034; assembly: GCF_034045255.1. Lineage (NCBI taxonomy): Bacteria > Bacillati > Actinomycetota > Actinomycetes > Micrococcales > Microbacteriaceae > Microbacterium > Microbacterium sp. CFBP9034. Next base: position 1,286,105 of record NZ_JAXCWC010000001.1, on the reverse strand, counting down.
AGCGTCGCACCGGTCTGAGCATCGGCGTTCCGGAGGAGGTCGCCTGGCGACAGGGATTCCTCAGCGATGACGAACTGCGCGCACGGGCAGAGAAGCTCGTGAAGTCCGGCTACGGCACCTACCTGCTCGAAACCCTGGAAAGAGGTCACTGATGGCCCGGCTGCTCGTCACCGGAGGTGCCGGGTTCATCGGCTCCAACTTCGTCCACCACGTCGTGGAGCACACCGATCACCACGTCACCGTGCTCGACAAGCTGACCTACGCCGGGAACCGCGCCTCCCTGGCCGGCCTCGCGCCGGATCGGGTCGAGCTCGTCGAGGGCGACATCGCCGACCCGTCGATCGTGGATGAGCTGTTCGCACAGAACGACGCGGTGGTGCACTACGCGGCCGAGTCGCACAACGACAACTCGCTGCACGACCCGCGCCCGTTCCTGGACACGAACATCATCGGCACCTACACGCTGCTCGAAGCGGCCCGGCGCCACGGCACCAGGTTCCACCACATCTCGACCGACGAGGTCTACGGCGACCTGGAGCTCGATGACCCGGGCCGGTTCACCGAGAACACGCCGTACAACCCGTCCTCGCCGTACTCGTCCACCAAGGCCGGGTCCGACCTTCTCGTGCGCGCCTGGGTGCGATCCTTCGGGGTGCAGGCGACCATCAGCAACTGCTCGAACAACTACGGCCCCTACCAGCACGTCGAGAAGTTCATTCCTCGCCAGATCACCAACGTCCTGCGCGGCATCCGTCCGAAGCTCTACGGAGCGGGCGAGAACGTGCGCGACTGGATCCACGCCGACGACCACTCCTCGGCGGTGCTCACCATCCTGGACAAGGGCGTCATCGGCGAGACGTACCTCATCGGCGCGGACGGCGAGCGCGACAACAAGCAGGTGGTCGAGCTCATCCTCGAGGTCATGGGCCAGCCGCGCGACGCCTACGACCACGTGACGGACCGCGCCGGTCACGATATGCGCTACGCGATCGACTCGACCAAGCTGCGCAGCGAGCTGGGCTGGAGCCCCCAGTACGGCGACTTCGACGCCGGACTCGCCGCGACGATCGAGTGGTACCGCGACCACGAGGATTGGTGGGGCCCTGCCAAAGACGCCACCGAGGCGTTCTACGCCTCGAAGGGCCAGTGATGGCGGAGTTCGGCAAGGCTCTCGGCTCGACCGAGACGCCGATCCCCGGTCTGACCATGTGGGACCTGCCCGTCCACGGCGACAGCCGTGGGTGGTTCAAGGAGAACTGGCATCGCCGGAAGATGGGCGATGCGGGCCTGCCCGACTTCGGTCCCGTCCAGAACAACGTCTCGTTCAACGACGCGGTCGGCACCACCCGCGGCATCCACGCCGAGCCGTGGGACAAGTTCGTCTCGGTCGCCACGGGCCGCATCTTCGGCGCCTGGGTCGACCTTCGCGAGGGCCCGACGTTCGGGGCGGTGTTCACCACCGAGCTCGATCCGTCACGGGCCATCTTCGTGCCACGCGGCGTCGGAAACGCGTACCAGACCCTCGAACCGGACACCGCCTACGTCTACCTGGTGAACGATCACTGGTCGCCGAACGCGTCCTACACCTTCCTCAACCTCGCCGATGAGACGGCGGCGATCGCCTGGCCGATCCCCCTCGACAGCGCGGAGGTCTCGGAGAAGGACCTCGCCCATCCGCGGCTCGCGGACGTCACGCCGATGGGACCGCGCAAGACGCTGGTGCTCGGGGCGAACGGGCAACTGGGCCGGGCCCTGCGATCAGAATTCGGAGGCGACCGGCACGTCGAGTACGCCACGCGGGCCGACCTCGACGTCAGCGCCGGCGACCTCGCCACCGCGCGCCCGTGGCGCGACTACGGCGTCATCATCAACGCGGCCGCGTACACCGCGGTGGATCTCGCGGAGACGGCGGACGGCCGTCGGGAGGCATGGGCGGCCAATACGACAGGCGTCGCCGCGCTCGCCCGGATCGCGACCGAGAACGGGATCACGCTCGTTCACGTCTCCAGCGACTACGTGTTCGACGGGTCCTCCGACCGCCCGTACGTCGAGGACGACCCGGTGTCCCCCCTGGGCGTCTACGGACAGACGAAGGCCGCCGCAGACGCCGTCGTGCAGTCCGTCTCCCGCCACTACGTCGTGCGGACCTCGTGGGTCATCGGCGAGGGCAAGAACTTCGTCGGCACGATGGCGGGCCTCGCCGAACGGGGAGTGAACCCCAAGGTCGTCGACGATCAGCGCGGACGCCTGACGTTCACCGCGGAACTCGCCCGGGGCATCCGTCACCTGCTCGACGCTGACGCGCCCTACGGGACCTACAACCTGACCGGATCCGGCGCGGCCATGACGTGGGCGGAGATCGCGCAGAAGGTCTTCGGCCTCACGGGTCACGACGCCGACCGGGTGACCGGCATCGGGACGGACGAGTACTTCGCGTCTGCGACCGGCCCGGTCTCACCCCGGCCCCGTATGAGCGTGCTCGACATCGCCAAGATCGAATCCACCGGCTTCTCCCCGGAGGATGCAGCGACGGCCCTCGAACGGTATGTCGAGGGCGCGTCATGGAGGAAGGCCGAATGAAGCTCAGTGTGATCGGCTGCGGATACCTGGGAGCCGTCCACGCCGCGGCGATGGCGTCGATCGGCCACGAGGTGATCGGCATCGATGTCGACGCCGCCAAGGTCGAGAGCCTCTCGCGCGGCGATGCCCCGTTCTTCGAGCCGGGCCTGGGCGACCTCCTTCGTGCGGGCGTCGACAGCGGGCGGCTGCGATTCACGACCGACATGGCGGGGGCCGCCGGCTCTGCAGTCCACTTCGTCGCCGTGGGCACTCCGCAGCGCCGGGACGGCGCGGGTGCCGACCTGACGTTCGTCGACGCGGCGGTGAATGCGCTCCTGCCCCACCTCGGCCCCGACGACCTCGTGGTGGGAAAGTCCACCGTTCCGGTGGGAACCGCGCAGCGCCTGCAGCCGCTGGTCGAAGAGCGCGGCGCGTCGATCGCCTGGAACCCGGAGTTCCTGCGGGAAGGCTTCGCGGTCAAGGACACGCTGGAGCCCGATCGCCTGGTCTACGGCGTCGGCGGCCAGACCTCCGACCGCGACGTCGCGACGCTCGACGAGGTCTACGCGCCCGCGATGGCCACCGGCACCCCGAGGATCGTCACGGACTACGCGACGGCCGAGCTGGTCAAGGTGTCGGCCAACGCCTTCCTCGCCACGAAGATCTCGTTCATCAACGCGATGGCCGAGATCGCCGAGGCCACGGGGGCCGACGTCACCATGCTCGCCGACGCCATCGGGCACGACGCCCGCATCGGCCGCAGGTTCCTGAACGCGGGCGTCGGCTTCGGCGGCGGATGCCTCCCGAAGGACATCAGGGCGTTCGCGGCACGGGCCGAGGAGATCGGCCGAGGCGAGTCCGTCCAGTTCCTCAAGCAGGTCGACGAGATCAATCTGCGCCGGCGTCAGCGCGTCGTCGACCTCATCGTCGACTCGTTCGACGGGTCGCCCAACGGACGACGCGTCGTCGTGCTCGGACTCGCGTTCAAGCCGGACTCGGACGACACCCGCGACTCCCCCGCGCTCGACGTCGCCGTGCGCCTGCACGGCCTCGGCGCGGACGTGGTGTGCACCGACCCCGAGGCGATCGGGAACGCGCAGCGGCAGCATCCGCAGCTCTCGTACGTGGCCGATGTCGAGGAGTCGCTGCAGGGCGCCGAGGCCGTCGTGCTGGTGACGGAGTGGTCCGTCTACCGGCACCTCGACCCGGCCCGGGTCGGTGAGCTCGTGGCGCGTCGTGTGATGGTCGACGGCCGCAACTGCCTCGACCCCGTCGCCTGGCGCGACGAGGGCTGGACGTACTTCGGACTGGGAAGGCCCTAGGGTGCACGCATGACCGATGCGAGTGTGGCCATCGTCGTCCGCACCAAGGATCGACCCGACTTCCTCGTCCGCGCGCTCGCCAGCATCACGGGCCAGACGCTCGGCACCTGGGAGTGCGTGATCGTCAACGATGGCGGCGCGGCGGAACCCGTCGATGCCGCCATCGCCGCCCTCCCCGCAGAGGCGAGGGACCGCTTCCGCGTTCTGCACGCCCCGGTGTCGCGCGGCCGCTGGGTCAGCGCGAATGCCGGCGTCCTCGCGACGTCCGCGCCCCTGCTGGTGCTCCACGACGACGACGATTCGTGGCACCCGGAGTTCCTGGAGCGCTCGGTGGGGTACCTCGCCGATCATCCCGACCGACGCGGCGTGGTGTCGCGGATCGAAATCCTGTGGGAGGAGCGCACGCGCAGCGGCCTGGAGGTCGTCCGCCGCGAGGTCTTCCAGCCGCAGCTCCCCGCTCCCACGCTGTCGGACACGCTGCTGTTCAACCGGTTCGTGCCGATCGCCTTCGTCTACCGCCGCAGCCTTCACGAGGAGCTCGGCCTCTATGACGAGAGCCTCCCGGTCGTGGGCGACTGGGCGTTCAATCTGAAGGTCCTCGCGCGCTACGCCCTCGACTACCTCGGCGACGAGCCGCTGGCCTATTGGCACCAGCGGGTCGGAGTGGCCGGTGCGGACGGCAACAGCGTCATCGAGTCACGCGGCACCCATGCCCTGTACGACGCCCGCATCCGGGACGCTGCACTGCGGGACTATGCCGACGAGAACGGGCTCGGGCTGCTCCTCTATCTGACGCGCTTCATCGACACGCGGTTCGTGGAGGTGGAGAACGGCATCCGGGCCGAGATCGTCGCGAACTCGCTGTGGCGTCGCATCGGCCGTCGGCTCCACACCGACCGCCTCAGGCGTGCCGGCGGTCGGGGCTCCGCGACGTAGACGTCAGCCGGTCAGTGCCTCGATCGCGGCTTCGACGGGTCCATCGAAGGTCTTCTTGCCCCGCGAGATCACGATGCCGCGCTCGCAGAGCTCGCGGACCATGTTCATGTCGTGGCTGACCACGAGCATGGTCACGCCCTTCGCGGTGAGCTCCTTGATCTTCTCGGCGCACTTGGCGCGGAACGGAGCATCTCCCACCGAAAGCACTTCGTCCACGAGCAGGACGTCCAGTTCCACGTGGATCGCCACAGCGAACGCGAGTCGCATGAACATCCCGGAGGAGTAGTGCTTGACCTCCTGATCGATGAACTCGCCGATCTCGGAGAACGCCACGATGTCGTCGAACCGTTCGTCGATCTCGGACTTCTGCATCCCGAGGATCGCGGCGTTCAGATAGACGTTCTCGCGGCCGGAGAGATCGGGATGGAACCCGGCACCCACCTCGATGAGGCCGGCCACGCGTCCGCGAGTGAAGACCCGGCCGCGGTCCGGTTCCAGCACACCGGAGACCAGCTTCAGCGTGGTCGACTTCCCCGATCCATTGAGGCCGAGCACGGCGACGGCTTCACCCTCACCGACCTGGAAGCTCACGTCGTCCAGTGCAAGGAACTCGTCTGCCCGCACCTTCTTCTTGCGGACCCAGCCGACGAAAGCCTCCTTGAAGGAGTGCGCGTTGCGCTTGAGGAAGATCTTCGTGACGCCGTCGACGATGATAGACGGTGGCGTGACGGTCTGAGCGAGGAGTTCGGGCATCACAGATCCTGGGCGAAGGTGCGCTCGAAGCGTCGGAAGGTGGACTGCCCGATCAGGAGCGATGCGACACAGATCGCGAGGGCGATCGCGATATAGACGCCGAACGACGGCGGAAGTCCGTGACTGGTCGTGGCGGTCGGCTCCCAGAACCCGAGGTGGAACAACTCGACTGCGACAGCCAGTGGATTCGACATGTACACGGCGAACATCCATGCCGGGAGCTTCTCGGCGACAAGCACCCACAAGTAGAGAACGGGCGAGGTCCAGACCGAGAACATCCGGATGATCTCGACGATGTTCTGAGCGTCACGGAACCGCACGTTGATCCCGCTGAAGAACAATCCGAGCCCGAGGGCGAACATGACGACGATGAGCGTCCCCAGGAGGACGGCACCCACGCCGATCAGCGACGGCGTCCACCCGACGAGAATGCATACGACGAGAAGAATGGCGACCTGCGGAAGGAAGTGGACGAACGCGACGATGATCGCAGCGATGGGGAACAGCTCGCGAGGGAGATAGATCTTGCGGACGAGCGAGCCGTTGTCGACGATGGCCGTGGTGGCATTCCCGAACGCCTCGTTGAAGAGATTGATGATGACGATGCCGCTGAAGAGGTAGATCGCGAAGTTGTCGATCCCGTGCCCGCCGAGGATGAACCCCATGACGAAGTAGTAGACGGCGAACTGAGCCGCGGGCTTGACGTACGACCATGTCCAGCCGAGGACCGAGTTCCGGTAGCGCGTCGCGGTGCCCTTGCGCACGAGCAGATTGAGCAGATACCGCCACCGGAAGACGTCGAGGATGCCCCGGCCGCGTCCTGGCACGTCGTAGTTCGCGAGATCGATTGTTGTCACGTAGTGCATCTTTCAAGAAGCGGGCGGCGTCTGAGTCCACAGCGTGGGCGGCCCCGAAGAATCTTAGCCGTGCCGCTCCTGACGATTCGCCCAGCGCGGCCCACCGCCGCGCCCGGCGCTGTCGAGGCTGCGTCAGCCCGACACCCACTTCGCAAGCTGCGAGCGCAGCACCCACCGCTGACCCTCCGGCAGAGACAGCTTGATCCAGAGGCCGTCGGATGTGACCTGGACTGCCGCTGCCTTCGTTCCCGCAGCCAGAGTTCTCGCATCGACGGAACAGCTCGCCGTCGGAGCGAGACGTGCGACGGCCGCCGCGCCGGCAACATACGTCAGCTTGGCCGCCCGCGCATCGGCCGGCTGGGGGCACGACTCGGCTGTCGTGGCATAGCGAACCGACTGCCTTGGCACCCACGCATCGCCGCCGTGCGGATCCACGTTGATCCACGTGCCGTCGACCGTCGCCTCGATGGCGGTCACCAGGGACCCGGCAGCGAGCGCGGCGGATGACCCGCACATCGTCCGCGCCGTCGCATAGGCCGGGCTGTCCATCAGCAGAACATAGCTGCGCGACGCCGTGCGCACGTCGATCGGTGCCGCGCAGACCTCGGCCGTGGTCGCAGTCCGCAAGGCGACGCGGGCGATCCATCGGTCTCCTGAGGAGAGGGACACCCTGATCCAGTCCCCGGCGATCGTCGCCGAGAACGCAGTCAGGACCGTCCCGGCGGCGACGCCGCCGGACGATTCCGCACACGCGGCTGACGGAGCGGTCCTTGCGATCGCGCCGCCGTCGACGACGACATAGCTTCGACTGGCGGTTTTCTCCGCAGGGGCGACAGTGCAGGCGGCACCAGCCGAGACTCGAGTGAGATGGCTGCGCGTGAGCCACACCTCTCCGCGCCCGCTGGTCACCTTGACCCAGTCTCTTGCGGCACTCGCCTCCAGCGCCTGGACCACTGTGCCGCCTGAGATCGGCGCGGCTCCGAGGGAGCAGCCACTCTGCGGCGCCTGACGAGCGGTCGTTCCGAGGTCGCGGACGATGTAGTGGTACCCAGCCGAGCTGACACCCCCGGGGATCGCGCACGGGGTCTCCGCGGTCGTCGCGCGACGCAGCACCGCGCGGTCGACCCACCGATCGGCGGCGCCGGCGTGGACCTTGACCCACTTGCGGTCGGCGCTCACGCTGATGGCCTGGACGATCGTGCTCGACGTCATCGCCTCAGCGCCGGTGGCGCAGCCGCCGTTCGGCACGGTGCGGGCAAGGGTGTCGGCAGTCGTCACGTACGCGTACTGGGCTGCGCTCACGCGTCCCGGGAGCGCACAGGCGCTTTCGGCTGTCGTCGCATAGCGGAGGTACGCGCGCGCCACCCACCGTCCGCCCGAGGCGGTGTCCACCTTGAGCCAGTCCCCCCACACGGCCGTCGCGCGGACCACGGTGTCGAGCGGGAGCTTCATGAGGCTGGTGGTGCAGGCCGTACTGGGCCCGAGCCGTGCGTTGAGGACGTCGGCGGTGACGACGTACGCCTTCGCTGCGGGGGCGGCGGAGGAGGGCTGTGCGCACGCATTGGCGACGATCTGCGTCGAGCCGAACCAGTCGGTGAAGAACTGGTAGAAGTTGCGGTTGCCGTACGCGGAGCAGCCGTCACCCTCGCCGTAGCCGGCGCGGATCGCGGCGGCGTTGGGCTGGTAGGGCGTGTAGTAGTACAGGTTGGCGGTGGCCTGGTTCTGCACGTACACCGGCGACGAGCCGCAGCCGCGGTCGGGGTTGTAGAGGATGTTCCAGGTCTTCCCGGGGGCATACCAGGTGAAGAAGCTGCTCGTTCCCGGCGGGTTCGCGTAGCGCTTGAGCTGCCACGCACCCCCGTACACCTGGTTGAAGAAGCCGTAGTAGCGCGTGTCGCAGGCGGCGGTGTCGGGGCAGCCCTGCCCCATCGCCGCGCGATAGTGCCTGGCCTCGGGCGCACTCGACAGGATGAGGCCCTGCTCCTTCTGGAGCATGACCAGGATCACCTGCGGGTTCAGTCCGCACGCCTGCGCGACGCGGTGGATGATCCGCGATGCCCGCTCGCGGACACCGCCGGAGTATGCCCCGCACATCGGGTCCGCGGTGGTCGTGCGAGAGGTGTCGTAGTAGTCCTTGAGGCACGTGTACCCCGCCCGGCAGGCCGGCATCTTCGACTGCAGGAACGCCTGGATCTGCGCCTCTGTCATCGTCGCCCTGTTGAAGAAGACGGCGTCGCTGATGATGTTGCCGGGCTGGAACTTGGACAGGTCCGCGGCCTTCACGATCCCGGAGGCGACCGACGCGGGCGCCGCAACGGCGGCGGACTGCGCCGCCGTCGCTGTGCCCGCGGGCACGAGAGTCGCGCCCAGCAGCGCGAGCAGCGCCACGACGACCCCGATGTACACCCGTGAAGACGCGCGTGCGTCACCCCTGCTAGCCCCCGCCATGTGATCAGTGTGACGGAAGTGACGGATGACTACAACATCTGTCCCACATCCCGATCATCGACACGCCCATTTCAGCGCACTCGCGGGAAGTCCGGGCATCACAGCTCCGCGTGCAGCAACCAGACCTTGTCGGCGGCCTCGCGCCAGGAGAACGCCCGCCCGCGATCGCCGGCGAGCACCGCCAGACGGTCGGCGGCCGATGTCGTGGCGAGACCGGCGGCCAGGGCTGCTCCGAGCCCTTCGGCGAGGGACGAGGCATCCGCCGCCTTCACCACGGTCCCCCCGTCGACCACCACCTCGGCGTGCACGGCGGATTCGGCCGCGATCACCGGCACGCCGAGCGTGAGGGCGTCGACCACGCGCCAGGGGAACCCGGTGAGCCGACTGGGTGCGACGAACGCGAGCGCCGCGCCGAACACGGCGGCCCGGTCCTCGGCGGCGAGAGCGCCGCGAACGTGAAGGCGACGCTCGGGCAGCCCCGCGGCAGCGGCGAGATCGGCGACGGCGGGCTCGTGTCCGTCCTCGACGTCGATGACGACGACCGGGAGGTCGACCCCGGATGCGACGACCGCCGCCAGGCCCACATCGAGGGCGTCGGAGGCGACCGGGCCACCGGCGAGAAGAACGAATCCCTCGGGCAGGTTCAGCTCCCGCCGGCGCCCGACCTCATCGGTCGGCACGGCGAAGCCGAGCGGGGAGGCCCCTGCGATCACGCGGAGCCTGTCGCCGAGCGGCGCGATCTCGCCCAGTCGCTCGGCGATCGAGTGGGTGGGCGTGACCACGGCGTCGGCGAACCTCACCGCCCGCTTGAGCATGGCGCGGTACCAGCCGACGGCCGAGCGTGACAGCTCTCCGGGCGACTCCCAGGGCCGCAGGTCCCAGACCGTCACCACCGTCTGATCGTTGTCGTGGAGGCGGTCGTGACGGACCAGCGGCGCGAAGAGCGTGGGCGAGTGGATCATGCCGCCGCCGATGCCGGTGCCGACGCCGAGCTGCATCGCGGCGGCGAGCTCGCGACGGGCCAGTGCCGTCCGTCGCACGCCGGCGAGTCCGGGAACGGAGAGCTCGGCGTCGCCGCCGGACGGTGCGATCGCCTCGACGTCGCAGCCGGACGGTGCGCCGATCACCAGGGCACGTGCGAGATGACGGGATGCCTCGGCGAGGATCGGCTCCGTCGGCGCCACCAGCTGGTCGAGCACGACTCGGAGAGTGGCGACCACGGCTCAGCCCTCCGGGTTCGGGGTCGCCGTCGGCGGATGCAGCGTCGTGCGCACGAGCTCTTGGACGTACGCGAAGTCCGGCGCGTACTCGTCGACACCGCCGTTGGGAGTGAGTTCGATGGTGTTCACCGGCAGCTCGCGCGCCTTGAGGGCGAGCTCTGCGAGGAAGGGGATGAGCGACTGGGGCAGATCGGTCTGCACGATGTCGGCACCCGCCGCCGACACCTCCTGGAACCGGGTCAGCACCGTCTGCGGTGTGAACTGCGCGAGGATCGCCTGCTGCAGGATGCGCTGGCGCTCCATGCGGTCGAAGTCGTCGGTCGTGTACCGCGATCGCGCGTACCACTGCGCCGTGTCGCCGTTCATGTGCTGCGGTCCCGCCTCGATCCATCCCGTCGCCCACTCGTCGACGGGCTGGCCGTCGTACGCGGGTCCGCCGCCCATCGGAAGACGCTCCGCCACCGTGATGTCGACACCGCCGAGCGCGTCGACGAGGGAGGCGAAGCCGTGCATGTCGACGAACACGTAGTACGGGATCTCGATGCCGAGGATCCCCTCCGCGGCGTCCTTGGTCGCCTCGATCCCGGGGGCGGAGCCGTTCGCACGGGCTTCGGGGTAGATGACGTCCCCGTCCTGGCAGACCTCGACCTCGGTGCGCAGCTGGTTGACGCCGCTCCCCCATCCGCAGTTCGGGTCGGCGTGACCCTGGTGCCCGTCGGGGTAGCGGTCCTGCATCGGGCCCTCGGAGAACGGGAAGTTCGGCATGTCGCGCGGGATGCCGGTGATCGTCGTCGCGCCCGTCACGGCGTTGACCGACACCACCGAGATGCTGTCGAAGCGCATGGAGTCGCGCCCCGCGCCGCTGTCGGCTCCGAGCAGCAGGATGTTGTAGTACCCGTCGGACGGCGGGACCGACGGCCCGCTCGCACCGAAGATCGCGCCGAGCGTGCTGCGCGTGGTGCCCACGACGTTCGCCGCGTAGACGGCAGTGCCGCTCGCCACGACGAGAAGGGCGACGGCCAGCGCCGTGATGCCGAAGCGGGCGATGCCTCCCGTTCGGACGAGGCGCACCAGACGAAGGGTGTCGATGGTCAGGACGATCCAGAGGAGCGCATAGGCGACGAAGAGCACCTGTGCGGCCGTCAGCGCGAACCAGTTGGTCGCCAGCGTGAAGAAGACGGGCTGCCACAGCACGGCGCACAGCACCGCGAGGATCGCCAGGACCCACATCGCGAGCGTGGCGGCGACGCCCACCCGGCCGAGCCGCCGGTTTCCGGCGAGCACCTGAGCGGATCCGGGGAGGAGGAAGTTGGCGACGACGAGCCACCAGCCGCGGCGGGTCATCATGGCGCGCGAGGCCGAGTCGGGGTGGCGCAGGGGGCGCTCCTCGACGAGGGCGGCGGTCGGGCGCGACGTGGGCCGCGGCGGGCTCGCGACGCTCACAGCGACTCCTTGAGCCGCCGGTTCTTCTCCTCGACCTGAGCCTCGAGGGAGCGTGCGTACTCCTCCACGCGCTCGGCCAGGGCGACGTCGGCGGTCGCGAGGATGCGGGTGGCCAGCAGGCCGGCGTTCTTGGCGCCGTTGATGGAGACCGTCGCGACCGGGATGCCGGCGGGCATCTGGACGATGCTGAGGAGCGAGTCGAGTCCGTCGAGCGTCGAGAGCTGCACCGGGACGCCGATCACGGGGACCGCGGTGAGCGACGCCAGCATGCCGGGCAGATGCGCGGCACCGCCGGCACCCGCGATGATCGCCTTGAGACCGCGCCGGCGCGCCTCCCGGCCGTAGCGCATGAGCTTGTCGGGCGTCCGGTGGGCCGAGACGACCTCCACCTCGTGCGGGATGTCGAAGTCGGTGAGGATCTGCGACGCGTCGCTCATCACACGCCAGTCCGAGTCGGAGCCCATGACGACGCCGACCAGGGGCGCCTCGGAAGAATGCAGCGGCCGGATCACCGGTCCAGGCTAGGGCGCGAGTCTGGAAGAACCCCGCAACGGCGCGGCCCGGCACCGGATCGGGGAGCGCCTTCCCTCGTCAGTCGAGGAAGAAGGATGCCGCCGCTCGCGCCCGGTAGGCGACATCGGGGAGGTCGCTCCCCGAGACGGTGACATGACCCACCTTCCGGCCCGGGCGCGGAGCCTTGCCGTAGGTGTGGATCTTGGAGCCGGGATGCTCGGCCATGGCGCTCGCGAACCTCGCGTCGATCGATCCGTCCGCGGGGCCGCCCAGGATGTTGACCATCACCGACCACGGCGCACTCGCCCCGGTGTCCCCCAACGGGAGGTCGAGCACGGCGCGCAGGTGCTGCTCGAACTGGCTGGTCACCGCGCCGTCCTGTGTCCAGTGCCCGCTGTTGTGCGGACGCATCGCCAGCTCATTGACGAGCAGCCGCTCATCCGTCGTCTCGAAGAGCTCGACGGCGAGCATCCCGGTCACGCCGAGTCCCTCGGCGATCGCCGTGCCGATGCCGGCCGCGACCTCCCGCAGGCGGTCGGAGCCGTGCGGCGCCGGCGCGAGCACCTCGGCGCAGATGCCGTCGCGCTGCACGGTCTCGACGACGGGATAGACCGCGACGTCGCCGGAGGGGCGGCGTGCCACCTGCTGGGCGAGCTCGCGCGAGAAGTCCACCAGCTCCTCGACGAGAAGCGCTCCGCCGCGGGCGTCTTCGGCGAGAGTCGCGAACCAGTCATCGGCCTCGGTCGCCGCGCTCACGACACGGACTCCCTTGCCGTCGTAGCCGCCGCGCGGCGTCTTGACGACGGCGCGTCCGTCGTGGGAGTCGAGGAACGCCTGCAGCTCTTCGGGCCCGGCCACGGCGGCCCAATCCGGCTGCGGCATCCCGAGCTCGGCCAGGCGGGCACGCATGACCCGCTTGTCCTGAGCGACGGCGAGCGCTGCAGGGCCGGGGTGCACGGCGACGCCCGCCTCGACGAGCACCGCCAGCACGTCCTGAGGAACGTGCTCGTGGTCGAAAGTCACGACGTCGACCTCCCGGGCGAAGGCGAGCACGGTGTCGGCGTCGCGATAGTCGCCGACCGCCGTCGCGGCGAGAGCCGCCGACATGCCCTCGCCTTCGGCGAGCACACGCAGCTCGATGCCGAGCTCCACCGCCGGCGCGATCATCATGCGGGCCAGCTGCCCGCTTCCCACCACTCCGACTCGCAGAGCCATGCCGCCACCTCTTCCCATCGACCGATGTCCATCATCCCGCACGAGCGCGAGAGCACGGGCCTCAGCGGACGGGAGCCGGCGGCGGCGGGGGCAGGGGCGGCTGGGCGTCGCGGTGAGCCAGGATCTGGTTCACCTCGACCTGGTCGATGAGCGCCTCCTGCACGAGGTCGACGCTGGGCACGTCGACCAGGCGCAGCGGCGCGTCGACGCCGTTGGTGAGGGTCAGCGTGCCGGCTCCCCACATCCGCTGCAGGATGCCGCGCCGCACCTGGATCGTGTAGCCGCGGACGTGTGCCAGCTCCCGGCGACGTGCGGCGAGGATCCCGGATCGCTCGACCACCCGGCGGGTCGTGATCGTGTAGATGTGCGCGAACCAGGTCAGGAACGGAAGCACGACGAGCAGCAGCACCACGACGCCCGCCGCCGCGAAGAGCATCCAGTCCTCGGCCGGCGACGGCAGGTTGCCGTAGAAGTACCCGCAGGCACCGGCGACGGCGATGAGCACGAGGGCAGACCACACGAGGCGTCGGGCGTGGCCGCGGAACCTCGCGACGCGCAGCTCGGGCGTGGGCGCGCCCGGTGCCGGCGTGAGCGGTCTGCCGCCGTAGCTGATCGGCTGCGTCATGGTCCCATTGTGCGGGTGGCGGCCGACGCTGCCGTCACGCACCGCCGTTCGGCGTCACGCGGGATCGCGCGTGTCAGCGGACGTGCACCACGTCGCCGGCCGATACGGCGCTCTCGAACTCGGATTCCTGCTCCACGACGAGGCGTCCGTCGAGGTCGATGCGCTGCGCCCGGCCTCGAAGGACCTCCCCGTCGGGGAGCGAGACCGCGACGTCGCTTCCGACGGTCGAGCAGAGCGCCTCGACCTCGGCGTGGACGCCGGAGCTGGCAGGATCACCGCCTGCCGCGGCGAGCGCCGACAGCTGCTCGTCGAGAGCCGTGAGGTAATCGGCGAGGAGCCGGTCATCGTCGGCTTCGAGCCCGAGCGCCTCGAACGATGTGGCCGTCTCCACCGGGAGGTCGGTCTTGGGCATCCGGGTATTGACTCCGGCGCCGACGACGATGGCATCGGGGTGGCCGGGCACGACCTCGGCCAGGATGCCGCACAGCTTCGCCCCGTCCAGGAGGACGTCGTTCGGCCACTTCAGCGTGGCACTGTGGCCGGTGCCCCTCACCTGCGCCGCGACCGCGCGCGTCATCGCCGCGCCGGCGATCAGCGGGACCCAGCCGCGCCATGCCTGCGGGATGCCGTCCACGCGGACGACCACCGAGATCGCGAGCGCGGTGCCCGGCGGGGTGGTCCACGAGCGGTCGAGACGCCCGCGCCCGGCCCGCTGGTCGGTCGTGAGGAGGAGCGAGAGATGCGGCCACTCCGCAGGGGCGTCCAGCACGTGCCGGACGACGTCGGCGTTCGTCGAGTCCGTCGACTCGACCACCTGCACCCGCGGGCTCACGGCGGCTGTCAGGGGGTACCCGTCCGTGGAGATCGACATGGGTTCACGGTACGCCTCTCCCCGTGGCGCGGCGAGCGCCGTCGCCTCGCGAACCGGACGGCGTCACTCCGTCCGGGGCGCCGGCTGCGGCATCCGAATCCCGAACCGACAGTGGATCCGCCGCCCCGTTGTGCAAACCCTCCAACGTCTGCGGGAACCCCGCCGATAGGGTGGAACGCGTGACCGATCAGCCCGACCTCTCGACGACCGCCGGCAAGATCGCCGACCTCCGCGCGCGCTACCAGGAGGCAGTCCTCGATGCGGAGGTCGTCGCCCAGCAGAAGCAGCACGCGAAGGGCAAGGGCACAGCGCGCGAGCGCATCGACCTGCTCGTCGATCCGGGCAGCTTCGTCGAGCTCGACGAATACGTGCGCCATCGCACCACCGCGTTCGGCATGGACAAGTCCCGTCCGTACGGCGACTCCGTCGTCACCGGCGTCGGCACGATCCACGGCCGCACCGTCGCGGTGTACGCCCAGGACTTCTCGACGTTCGGCGGATCGCTGGGCGAGGTGGCCGGCGAGAAGATCATCAAGGTGATGGAGCTGGCGCTGCGCAGCGGCATCCCGATCGTGGGAATGCTCGATTCCGGCGGCGCCCGCATCCAGGAGGGCGTGGTCGCACTCGGCAAGTACGGCGAGATCTTCCGCCTCAACACGCAGGCCTCGGGCGTGATCCCCCAGATCTCGATCATCATGGGTCCCGCCGCGGGCGGCGCGGTCTACTCCCCCGCCCTCACCGACTTCGTCGTCATGGTGGACAAGACCAGTCAGATGTTCGTCACCGGCCCCGACGTCATCAAGACGGTGACGGGCGAGGACGTCGGCATGGACGAACTCGGCGGCGCGCACACGCACAACACCCGCTCCGGCGTCGCCCACTACCTCGCCGAGGACGAGGACGACGCGATCGACTACGTCCGCACGATGCTCAGCTTCCTCCCCGACAACAACATGGCGGAGCTGCCGGTCTACGAGACGGGCTTCGAGTTCGAGACGACGGATGCCGATCGCGCACTGAACACGATCATCCCCGACTCGCCGAACCAGCCGTACGACATCCATGCCGTCATCCGCGGGATCATCGACTCCGAGGACTTCCTCGAGGTGCAGCCGCTGTTCGCCCCGAACATCGTGATCGGGTTCGGACGCATCGAGGGCCGCTCGGTCGGCATCATCGCGAACCAGCCGTCGCAGATGGCCGGCACGCTGAACATCGAGGCGGGCGAGAAGGCCAGCCGCTTCGTGCGCTTCTGCGACGCGTTCTCGATCCCGATCGTGACGCTGGTCGACGTGCCCGGCTACCTCCCGGGCACCGACCAGGAGTGGACCGGTGTGATCCGCCGCGGCGCGAAGCTGCTCTACGCCTACGCAGAGGCCACAGTGCCGCTGGTGACGGTGATCCTCCGCAAGGCCTATGGCGGCGCGTACATCGTCATGGGGTCGAAGCAGCTGGGCGCCGACATCAACCTCGCGTGGCCGACCGCCGAGATCGCGGTCATGGGCGGCCAGGGCGCCGTCAACATCCTCTACCGCGGCGAGATCAAGCGCGCCGAGGAGGCCGGCGAAGACGTCGCTGCCGTGCGGACCAGGCTCGCCAACGAGTACACCTACAACGTCGCCTCGCCCTTCCTGGCAGCGGAGCGGGGGGAGCTCGACGGCATCATCGAACCGGCTCAGACGCGGGTGTCCATCGCGAAGGCGCTGCGCGCACTGCGGGGAAAGCGCGCGTCGCTGCCGCCGAAGAAGCACGGGAACATCCCGCTGTGACCGGTCAGGCGGACGACACGACCGACGGCGTCAGGATCGACGTCCGCCGCGGCTCGCCGACCGACCACGAGCTCGCCGCCCTGCTGGCGGTTGTGAGCGAGGCGTACTCGAGCGAGGCCGCCGAGGCGGTCGCGCCGGAGGACACCGTGCGCAGCTCCTGGTCGCTGACACAGCGCAATCTCCGGCAGCCGCTGCGCCGCGACGTGGGCTGGGGCCGCTTTTCCGGGTGATCTTGCGTGTCCCCCGAAATACCTACAGACGGGGGGCTTGCGCTCCGGCGATACTTGAACCGCTGGAACGCTTCTGCGTTCGGCTGACTCGCTCTCCGCTCTGCGGCAGATCCGGGTTCGGCCACGCGGGCTGTTTTCGGGTAACAGTCCGCCAGGCGAGGGGCGGGCGGCTTCGCCGCCCCTCGCCTCCTTCAACTCCGCTCCCCGCCTCGGTTCCCCTCCCCCTCCGAGACGGGGAGCGAACTGTGTACGCGGGTCGCTGAGCGATCCAGGTGACGCGGTGCGGCGAGTCAGCCGGCCCTGGGGTGCGGGATCTCCCGCCACAGGTCGACGCCGTCCTCATCGGAGGGCGCTCCCACCGCCGGCGACCGCCCCACGACGGTGACCGCGACGCGCTCGTCCGGCGACGTGCGGATGTACAGGCGCTCCGAGCTCGCCGAGCGAAGCGCATCCGCCAGCTGAGCGCGGATGATCGCGAGGGTCTCTTCGTCCAGGCCCTCCAGTCCGCCCTCGTCGAGCACGGTCACGTTCGCGCCGCGGCGTCGTGCGCGTTCCAGCTCGGCCCGCACCTCCTCGTCGAGGAGCCGCGGCCCGCGCATCTCGTCGCGGAGCCGTCCCTCCGCCAGCCGGGCCTGGAGTCGCTCGTCGTCGCTGAGCGAGCCGCCCGTCGCGACGGTGCGGGTGAGCACCGGCCCGGCGACCGCGAGCGCCTCCTGAACCTGGACCCGCCGCTCCCGCTGCCGCACCGCCTGTGAGGCCTGCCAGCCCGACGCCGCACGCTGCAGCTGCGCGAGTCGCGCCGTGTCACGCGCCGCTCGGTCCATCGACCGCACGAGGAGCTGTGCCGAAGCGACCCAGACAATCGATCCGACGAGGCCGAGCGCGAGCGCGGCGGCCGCGCCCATCCAGACCATCGACGCGATCGCGAGGATCGCGGTTCCGATCCAGGCGGTCCACGGCCTCCGCCGCACCATGACGATCGTCATCAGCGCCCCGATCCCGCCCAGGTACCAGGTCGCGAAGGAAGCCGTGCGCGAGTCAGGGCCGACCGCGAAGGCGATGGCGCTGGGCACGATGATCGCGCAGGCGAGGGCGAGACCCTGTGCCACCGCGGGAAGCTTCGAGGGGCCGCGGGCGGTGGGAGCGGCCGCCGCGTCGCCCTCCGTCGGTGGCGCGGCCGGCTCCCAGAAGATGCAGAGCCACGTGGTGGCGAGGTACATCCCCAGCGTGGCGACGACGACGAGGGGCTGCGGGACCGGTACCGAGCCCCACCACAGTCCGCGGGCCGCCAGGTATGCGGTGAGAGCCACGCCGAGTGCGATGAGGACGTTCTTGACGCTGATCACGCGACGCCCTCCTGCCAGCCCAGCCGGACGATCGTCCCGCGATGCCCGGTCTCGATGTCGGCGGTTCCGCCGACGGCGGCGACACGGGCGAAGATCGACGCCCGGATGCCGAGCCTGTCGTCCGGCACATCCTCCAGGTCGAAGCCCTCGCCGGTGTCGCTCACCTCGATGTCGACGCGGTTCCCCCCGGCGGTGACGGACACGCTGAGGCCGACGCCTCCGGCGTGCTCGACGGCGTTCGCGATGGCCTGCGTGGCGGCGAGGGTCAGCGCCCGAGCGACTCTTCCGGGGACCGACGGCTCGTCCGCCGAGACGGACCGCCGCACCGCCAGCTCGACCCCGACCTCGAGCGCACCCGCCTCGATCTCGTCCGCGAGCGAGTCGGCGTGGCGCGGCTCGTCCGGCCCCTCGTGCGCGTCCTGCTCCGTGTTGGCGAGTCGGGTCAGCGCTTCGCGGGCCATCGCCGCGGCCAGCGTGCGCGCCCTCGGCGTCTCGGCGCGCTCGGCGGCGATGAGCGCTGCGAGCACGCTGTCGTGCATGAGAGCGGCGACCGCCACGCGCTCCTTCTCCAGGGCATCGGCCGCCGCGGCCTGCGCGTAGGACGAGACCGCCCGCGCGCGTGTCTCGTCCACGTTCGCCGCGACGGAGCGGAAGAGCCAGCCGAGGGTGAGGATCACGCCGCCGAGGATCAGGGCGAACGAGACGTCGAGAGCGACGGAGACCCAGAAGTCGGGCGCGAGGTTGCCCTGGATGAGCCGGACGATCCCGAACAGCATGGGCGCGAGGATCGTCCAGACGATCTGCAGCGGGAACGGGAAGGCGAGGACGGCCGCCATCGTGGCGAGGTTGACCAGGTACCAGATCCACGGCGGCTGTTCGGCGACCGGAACGATGCCCGCCGTCGCGATCGGCCAGACGGCGAGGGCGAGCACATAGACGAGGGCGAAGACCCCCGCCGTCAGCCGCACACCGCGTCCGATGAAGCACGCGAGGATCATGATGGCCAGTGGCACGAAGACGCCGGCCATGAGCGGCACGTGCCAGCCCGGGCGCTCCTCATCGGGTCCGAGGGCGCTGAGGAAGGCCTGCGTCCCGAGCACGAGCGAGCCGAAGCCCGCGACCAGGGTGATGATCCGCTCGACCCGCGTGCGGGTGAAGGACCCGATGCCGGATGTCGCCTCCCGCGAGTGCGGGATGTGGCCCCACGCGCTGTCGAGGATCCCCGTCGGTGCGTCAGCCGCCACGGACCACGTTCTCCGGGTCGGCGGCCGACTGCGCGAGGATGCCGTCCTCCATCGCCCGCCGCAGCAGGTCGACCTTCGTCGGGGCCGGGCGGCCGACCTCCACGTACTTGACGCGCACGCGGGTGATGTTCTCCTTGGCCGTGGAGTAGGCCACCCCGAGTCGATCGGCGACCACCTTGAGCGGCAGGCCGGCCGCATAGAGCCGCAGCACCTCGCGCTCTCGCGCGGACAGCTGGGCGTCTGCGAACTCCCGGTCGCCCTCCACGGCGCTGGCCCATTCGACATTGTTGAGCGGCTCGCCGCGAGCGACGGTCCGCACGGCAGCGATCACGTCGTCGATCGGCGAGGACTTGCTCACCACACCGGCGGCCCCGGCGGCGAGCGCCTCACGTACGGCGGCCGGGCGATCCGCGACGCTGTGGATGATCACGCTGGAGCCGTCGCTCACGAGCCGCGTGACGTTCTCTCTGACGGTGGTGCCGTCGCCGAGCGTCAGGTCGAGCACCACGACGTCGGCGGGCGCCGCGCCGCTGAAGGCGCGCCACTGGATGTACTCGGTCACCGTGCTCCCCGAGAAGACGACCTCTTTCGTCTTCGCGCGCGCGCACGCCGCCTCGAGCCCGAGTCTCACGGACTCATGGTCGTCGATCAGCGCCACGCGGGTCATGCGGCCAGCCTAGCGGCGCGGGTCGGCGGGCGTCAGGGTGGCGACGGCCTCCACGTGGTGCGAGTTGGGGAAGATGTCGAGCGCGTCGACAGCCGTCGTCTCATAGCCCGCTGACCGGAACGTGGCCAGGTCGCGCGCCAGCGCGACAGGGTCGCACGCGACGTAGACCACGGCCGCCGGGCCGAGCGCTGCGACCGACTCGACGACCTCCCGACCGGCCCCGGCCCGGGGCGGATCGAGCAGCACCACGCCGCGCGTGAGGCGCTCGCGGTCGGCAGCGGATGCCTCGGTCGACATCCGCGCGAGCCAGCGGTCGACGCGTCCGGTCTCGGCGCGTGCGCCGATCCACTCGGCCAGATTCTCGCCTGCGTGCTCGGTCGCCCGGGCGTCCGACTCCACGGTGGTCACGCGCGTGCCGGGGCCGCCCACCTCGCCGATCGCGGCGGCGAAGAGTCCGACGCCGCCGTAGAGGTCCAGGTGCCAGGCATCGGCATCCACTCCCGCTCCGGACCCGAGTCCGCGCAGCGCGCCTTCCACTTTCGACGTGAGGGTCTGCGCGGCCAGGCGGTGCACCTGCCAGAATCCCCCGGCGTCCACCCGGAACTCGCGGTCGCCCACTCGCTCGATGACGACCTCGGGCGTCGGTGCCGGTCGTGCGGGACGGCTGCGGTTGCCGCGGGCGCGGCCGCGCGGCGCCTCGGGCCGCGGCAGGACGCGCACCCGGCCGTCCGAGGGCTGCACGAGGTCGATCCGACCGGCCTCGCCGGTGCGGAGACCGAGCGCGGCGTACTCGACGCCGGCGGTGGCCAGCGGCAGGTCGTCGATCGGGATCACCCGGTGGCTCCGCGCGGCGAACGGACCGACGTTGCTCTCCGCATCGACGTGCAGGCTCACGCGTGTGCGCCAGCCCGTGCCGTCCGCGCTCTCGGCGTGCTCGTCGGGCTCCACCGCGTCGACGCCACGCGGAGATGCCGGCTCGATCGAGACGGGCAGCTCGACCCCGCCGAAGCGCCGCAGCGCGTCGGTGAGCACGTGCAGCTTGAGGCGCCGCTGCTCGGCGAGCTCGATGTGGCCGAAGTCGGCGCCGCCCGGACGCAGCTCGGGTGCGACGTCGATGTCGGCCTGGCGCCAGATGTGGGGGCGCCGGTGCGGCGAGGCGTCGAGCACCTCGAGCGCCTCACCCCGCCAGAAGGAGCTCTTCGTCGTGTCTGTCAGACGGACCCGCACCCGCTCGCCGGGGAGAGCGTCGGGGACGAACACGACGCGCCCCTCATGACGGGCGACGAACACACCGCCGTGGGCGACGTCCCCGATCTCGAGGTCGATGGTCTGCCCTGTCGCGCTTGTCGGTCCCGTCACGTCTGAGAGCCTACGGTGGACGCATGCGCGTGTGCCTCGCTTCCACCTCGCCCGCCCGCCTGATGCTGCTCCAGCAGTTCGGCATCAGCCCGCTCACGCTCGCGCCGGACGTCGACGAGGAAGCCGTGATCGCAGCGGTCGAGGCGGGTGAGGGCCGCGTGCTGGCTCCCGACGAACATGTGCTGCTGCTCGCTCGCCGCAAAGCCGCGGACGTGGCGGTGCGCCTCGCCGACGAGATGCCCGGATTCGACGGGATCGTCGTCGGCGGGGACTCGATGTTCGAGCTCGACGGCGAGGTGCTCGGCAAGCCGCACACGGCCGAGAACGCGACCGCGCGCTGGCGGGCGATGCGCGGTCGCACCGGGGTGCTGCACTCCGGCCATGCCGTGATCCGGCTCCAGCCGGGCGTCGCGCCGCGCGAGGTGCATGCGGTGGCCGAGGCATCCGTCTCCTTCGTCGACGACGTGACGGATGCCGAGATCGCCGCGTACGTCGCCTCGGGCGAACCCCTGAACGTCGCCGGCGCCTTCACCGTCGACAGCCTCGGCGGCGCGTTCATCTCCCGCGTGGAGGGCGATCCCTCGACCGTCGTGGGCATGTCGGTGTCGACGCTGCGGCGGCTCGTGCGCGAGCTCGGCGTCGAGTGGACCGACCTCTGGCACCTGAGTGAGTCGTCCGGCGGGCCGTCCGCGTTGTAGTACGAAGCCCACGTTTTCGCTCGCTTCTTGTACGAATGAGTCAAATCAGGGGCGACACCCGTCGGTAGGCTGACAACCATGCCTCAGATCGCCAAGGTGCTCATCGCCAACCGCGGCGAGATCGCCGTCCGCGTCATCCGCGCCGCGCGAGACGCCGGCAAGTCCTCGGTCGCCGTCTACGCCGACCAGGATCGCGACGCGATGCACGCCCGCCTGGCCGACGAGGCGTATGCGCTCGACGGCACCACCAGCGCCGAGACGTACCTCTCGATCGAGAAGATCCTCTCGATCGCGCGTCGCTCCGGCGCCGACGCCGTGCACCCCGGCTACGGGTTCCTCGCCGAGAACGCCGGGTTCGCCCGTGCCGTCATCGACGCGGGCCTGATCTGGATCGGCCCCAGCCCCGAGGCGATCGAGGCTCTCGGCGACAAGGTCACGGCCCGTCACGTGGCGGAGAAGGTCGGCGCACCGCTGGCCCCCGGCACCCCGGGTCCGGTCGCCGGCGCCGACGAGGTCATCGCCTTCGCCGAGGAGTTCGGCCTGCCCATCGCCATCAAGGCCGCCTACGGCGGCGGCGGCCGCGGCCTCAAGGTCGCCCGCACGCTGGACGAGGTCCCCGAGCTCTTCGAGTCCGCGACCCGCGAGGCCATCAGCGCCTTCGGCCGCGGCGAGTGCTTCGTGGAGAAGTACCTCGACAAGCCGCGTCACGTCGAGACGCAGTGCCTCGCGGATGCCGCGGGCAACGTCGTCGTCGTCTCGACCCGCGACTGCTCACTGCAGCGCCGCCATCAGAAGCTCGTCGAAGAGGCCCCCGCGCCGTTCCTGACGGACGAGCAGAACACGATCCTGTACGAGTCGTCCAAGGCCATCCTCAAGGAGGTCGGGTACGTCGGCGCGGGCACGTGCGAGTTCCTCATCGGGGCCGACGGCACCATCTCCTTCCTCGAGGTCAACACGCGCCTGCAGGTCGAGCACCCGGTCTCGGAGGAGATCACCGGCGTCGATCTCGTGCGCGAGCAGTTCCGACTCGCCGAGGGCGAAGAGCTCGGCTACGGCGATCCCGTCCCCGACGGGCACTCGATCGAGTTCCGCATCAACGGCGAGGACGCGGGGCGCGGCTTCCTTCCCCAGCCCGGACCGATCCACGTCTTCAAGACGTTCGGCGGCCCCGGCATCCGCCTCGACTCGGGCGTCACCGCCGGCGACTCGGTCTCGGGGGCGTTCGACTCGCTGCTGGCGAAGATCATCGTGACGGGCCGCGACCGCACCGAGGCGCTCTCACGCGCCCGCCGTGCACTGGACGAGTTCGAAGTCGCGGGCCTCCCGACCGTCCTGCCGTTCCACCGCGCGGTGGTCCGCGACCCCGCCTTCATCGCCGAGGACGGCGTCTTCGGCGTGTTCACGCGGTGGATCGAGACCGAGTTCGTCAACGACATCCCGCCGTGGGACGGCGAGCTCGAGTCGCCGAAGCCGGCCGAGAATCGCCACACCGTCGTCGTCGAGGTCGCCGGCAAGCGCCTCGAGGTGAGTCTCCCCGATCGCGTCGTCGCCGCACCCGGCGTCGCCGGCCGCCCCGTGGCCGTCCCGCCGTCGCGGCGCTCGCACGCGCCCTCCGTGGTCTCCGGCGCGTCCGGCGACGCGGTGAAGGCGCCGATGCAGGCCACGATCGTCAAGGTCGCCGTCGAGGACGGCCAGCAGGTCGTCAAGGGCGACCTCGTCGTCGTGCTCGAGGCGATGAAGATGGAGCAGCCCATCCAGGCGCACAAGGACGGCACCATCGGCGCCATCAACGCCGATGCGGGGACGACCGTCTCGGCCGGTCACCAGCTGCTGACGATCTCCTGACGCCGCTTTCCACAGACGGCGAACGGAGGCCGCGCGCGGAGCGCGCCGGGGGTCTGTCAGGCCCCGTAGATCGTGTGGTCGACGACGTGCATCGCGCGCGCGGCATCCGTGATGCTGCCCGACAGCGACGGGTACACGGCGAACACGCGCGAGACCTGGTCGACGGTGAGACGGCGCTCGACCGCGATCGCGATCGGGTAGATGAGCTCTGAGGCCCTCGGTCCGACGATGACGCCGCCGACGACGCTGCCGCTGCCTTCGCGGGCGATGAGCTTCACGAAGCCGTCCTTGATGCCCATCATCTTGGCGCGCGGATTCGCGGCGAGCGGGAGCTTGTGGACCACAGCGCTGATGAGCCCGTCGGCGATGTCCTTCTCCTGCCAGCCGATGGTCGCGATCTCGGGGGCCGTGAAGATGTTCGAGGTGATCCGGCGGCGCTCCAGCGGGATGACGACGTCGCCGAGCGCGTGGAAGACCGCGGTACGACCCTGCATGGAGGCGACCGACGCGAGCGGCACGAAGGTCGTGCAGTCGCCGGCGGCGTAGATGTTCGGCACCGACGTGCGGGCGACGCGGTTGACCTGGATGTGGCCCGACTCGGTCATCTGCACACCGGCCTGCTCGAGACCGATGCCGGCGGTGTTCGGGATCGACCCGACCGCCATGAGGCAGTGGCTGCCCTCGACCGTCCGGCCGTCGCTCAGCGTCACCACGACGCCGTCGCCGGCTCGCTCCACCTTGTCGGCGCGCGACTTGGACAGCAGTGTCATGCCGCCGCGCTTGAACACGCGCTCGAGGACGGCCGCGGCATCCGAATCCTCGCCCGGAAGCACCTGGTCGCGGCTGGAGACGAGTGTGACCTTGGCACCGAGGTTCATGTAGGCGCCCGCGAACTCGGCGCCGGTGACGCCGGAGCCGACCACGATGAGGTGCTCGGGGACGGACCGCATGTCGTAGAGCTGGGTCCACGTGAGGATCCGCTCGCCGTCGGGCATGGCGGTCGGCAGCTCGCGCGGCGATGAGCCGGTGGAGACGACGAGCGTGTCGGCCTCGATGCGGTCGAAGTCGGTGCCGCCGGGACCGGTCGACACCACGACGGCGTTCTCGCCCTCGAGACGGCCGTGCCCGGAGATGATGCGGACGCCGGCCTCGGCGAGCGAGGCGCGCATGTCGTCGGACTGCTGACGAGCCAGCGACAGCAGCCGCTTGTTGACCGCGGAGAGGTTGATCGCGATCTCGGGTTTGAGGGGCTTGCCGTCCTTGCCCTTCGCGAAGAGCTGCACGCCGAGGTCGCTCGCCCCGGCGATCGCCACCGCCGCGTCGGCCGTGGCGATCAGCGTCTTGGACGGCACGACGTCGGTGATCACGGCGGAGCCGCCGATTCCTGCCCGCTCGACCACCGTCACCTCGGCTCCGAGCTGGGCTGCGGCCAGCGCCGCGTCGTAGCCGCCGGGGCCGCCGCCGATGATCGCGACGCTCTGAGTGCGCTCGAAGCTCAAGGACATTCCCCCATTCTCTCCCGCAAGACGCCTCGACCATGACACTCGGCGCGCGGGCGCGGCTGGCCCTCGTGCCCGGGCCTTCCTAGAGTGGGGGGCATGTCAGACACCACCGGCAATCCTCTCGACGATCCCGCGGCCGATCCCTTCGAGGTCGCGGCCGAGGCAGCGGGCGACATCCAGCGCCTCACCGGCGTCGAGCGGCACGACGTCGCCCTCACCCTCGGCAGCGGCTGGGGCAAGGCGGCGGAGCTCATCGGCGAGACCACCGCGGCGTTCCCGGCGACCGAGGTCACGGGGTTCAGCAGACCCGCGCTCGAGGGGCACGTGGGGACACTGCGCAGCGTCGTGACGCCCAAGGGCCGGCGGGTTCTCGTCATCGGCGCCCGCACGCACTACTACGAGGGTCACGGCGTGCGCCGGGTCGTGCACAGCGTCCGCACCGCGGCCGCCGCGGGCGCGCGCACGATGGTGCTCACCAACGGCGCCGGCGGCATCAAGCCGACGTGGAAGCCCGGGCAGCCCGTGCTCATCAGCGACCACATCAACCTCACGGGCGACTCCCCCCTCGAGGGGGCCACCTTCATCGACCTGACCGACCTCTACTCGCTGCGGCTGCGCGACCTCGCCCGTTTGATCGATCCCTCGCTCGACGAGGGCGTCTACTGCCAGTTCCGCGGCCCGCAGTACGAGACCCCGGCCGAGGTGCGGATGGCCAAGACCATCGGCGGCCACATCGTCGGCATGTCGACCGCCCTCGAGGCGATCGCGGCGCGCCAGGCCGGCATGGAGATCCTCGGCTTCTCGCTCATCACGAACATGGCGGCCGGCATCCAGACCACCCCGCTGAGCCACCAGGAGGTCATCGAGGCGGGCCGCGAGGCCGAGCCGGTGATCTCGTCCCTCCTCGCGCGGGTGATCGGGGCACTGTGAGCGAGACCACAGTGCCGGCGGCGGCCCCCGATTCGCAGGAGCCCGCGCCCGATGCCGTGCCCGCCGGCCCGGCCGACGCGGTGTCGATTCTCGACCGGGCACGCGCCTGGCTCGCCCAGGACCCCGACGGCGAGACGCGCCGGGAGCTGCGTGCGCTGATCGAGGCGGCCGAGGGCGGAGACGAGGCGGCCGGGGCCGACCTCGAGGATCGCTTCTCCGCGCGCCTCGCGTTCGGCACGGCGGGGTTGCGCGGAGAGCTCGGCGCCGGCAGCAACCGCATGAACCGCGTGCTCGTCGCCCAGGCCGCGGCGGGACTGGCGGCGTACGTCCTCGATCGGACGAGCAGGGACGGCGCGGATGCCGCAGCCCCGGCGATCATCGTCGGCTACGACGGCCGCCGCAACTCCCACGTCTTCGCCCAGGACTCGGCCGAGATCTTCGCGGGCGCGGGGCTGCGTGCCATCCTGCTCCCCCGCCTGCTGCCGACACCGGTGCTGGCGTTCGCGGTGCGCGCGCTCGGCGCCGCAGCCGGCGTGATGGTGACCGCCAGCCACAACCCGCCGAACGACAACGGGTACAAGGTGTACCTCGGAGGCGCCGACGAGGGCTCGCAGATCGTGGCGCCCGCGGACGCCGAGATCGCCGCGCACATCGAGCGTGTCGCTGTCGAAGGCGACATCGCCTCGCTGCCCCGGTCGCTCGGCTACGAGATCGCCCCCGAGTCCGTGGTCGACGACTACATCGCCGCGACAGCCGCGGTCGCACCCGCGCCGAGGGGCGCCGAGGGTCTGACGTGGGTCTACACCGCCATGCACGGCGTGGGATGGGAGACGCTGTCGCGCATCCTGGAGGCGGCCGGCTACCCCGCCCCCGTCCCGGTGCCGGAGCAGCTCGAGCCCGACGGCACCTTCCCGACCGTGGCGTTCCCCAACCCGGAGGAGCCGGGCGCGATGGACCTCGCGTTCGCACGCGCACGCGAGGTCGGCGCCGAGCTGGTGATCGCCAACGACCCCGACGCCGATCGGCTCGCGGTCGCCGTGCCCGACGAATCGGCCCCTGACGGCTGGCGCCGCCTGACGGGCAACCAGATCGGACTGCTGCTCGGCTGGCGCGCCGCACGGCTCGCCTCCGAGGCCGGAGCCACCGAGGGCGCATCGCTCGCGTGCTCGCTGGTGTCCTCGCCGGGGCTGAAGGCGGTCGCCGATCACTACGGCCTGGGCTTCCACGCCACGCTCACGGGCTTCAAATGGATCTCCCGCGCCCCGGGCATCGTCTTCGGGTTCGAAGAGGCGCTGGGCTATCTCGTCAATCCCGAGACCGTGCGCGACAAGGACGGGGTCTCCGCCGCCGTCGCGATGCTCGGCATGGTCTCCGAGGCCCGTGGGCGCGGCGCCGGGCTCGCCGACCTGCTCGCCGAGTTCGACGAGACGTTCGGCGCCTTCGCGAGCGACCAGATCTCGATCCGGGTCGACGACGTGTCGACGATCTCGCGGATCATGGCGGCGCTGCGGGCGCGGCATCCGTCCGTTATCGGCGATGTCGCCGTCGACAGGGTGGACGACCTGCTCGAGGGCGTCGACGACCTGCCGCCCGGCGACGTGCTGCGGCTGTGGCTGGAGGACGGCTCGCGCGTCGTCGTGCGTCCGAGCGGGACGGAGCCCAAGCTGAAGCTCTACCTCGACGTGCGCGGCGACTCGGCCGCTGACGCCGCCGGGCGCATCGAGCGACTGTCCGCCGGCGCCCGTGAGCTGCTGGACCGGCTCGGAGGCTGACGGCGCGAGCCGCGTTCGGCAGATGAGGCCTTCCCGTGTCCGGGGTTCGTGCTAGAGTCCCACTCGCGATATATCGTGAGTGGCTGAGGCGCTCCCGAGTCGCAGGGGGATCTGTACCGAGACGAGGAGCCGACGATGGCGGGCGCGCAGCGCGATGACGAACAGGATGCCGCGGCCGAGGCATCCGTCCCCCCAGGCGACGGCCCTCTCGCGGCTTCGGCTCTCGCCGGGGCGGCAGACCCCACCCCCGGCGCCGGCGACTCCCCCGCGCCGGGGAGCGACGAGGCGAGCGACCCGCCGCACTGGCTGCGCAAGGTCGTCCTCTTCCTGACCGGTCAGACGGTGAGCCTGCTCGGCTCGATGCTGGTGCAGTACGCGGTGTTCTGGTACCTGACGATCGAGTACCGCTCGGGCGTCTACATGATGCTGGCGGCGCTGTTCGGGTTCCTCCCCCAGGCCGTCGTGTCGATCTTCGGCGGGGTCTGGGCCGACCGGCACAACCGCAAGTACCTGATCATGGGCGCCGATGCCGTCATCGCCCTGTCGACCCTCGGGCTCGCGCTCATCATGATGACCGGATACGACGCGGTGTGGCTGCTGTTCGCTGTGATGGCCGTCCGCTCGGCGGGCGCCGGCATCCAGATGCCCGCCGTCTCGGCGCTGATCCCGCAGATCACCCCGACCCGCAACCTGATCCGGGTCAACGGCATCAACGGCTCCATCCAGTCGGCGATGGCACTCCTGGCCCCGGCGGCGGCAGGCGCGATCTACGCATGGTCGTCGGCGGCGACGGGCGGCACGGCCTCCTCCCTCATCCCGATCTTCTTCATCGACGTCGTGACCGCGGTCATCGGCATCGGCATCCTGGCGTTCATCCCGGTCGGGACCGTGCGCCGGGCAGCCGACGTCCAGACCGGGTACTTCGCCGACCTGGTCGACGGAGTGCGCTACATCGTGCACCACGCGTTCGTCCGCTGGCTGCTCATCGTGTTCGCGATCATCTTCGTGCTGACCGTGGCTCCCTCCAACCTCACACCCCTCATGCTCGTGCGCACGTTCCCGGCCGGAGAGGCGCAGGATGTCGTCAACCTCGCGGTGCTCGAGATCGCGTTCAGCATCGGCATGATGCTCGGCGGCATCCTCGTGGCCACATTCTTCGCCAAGCGCAGCCGCATCGGCTTGATCGTCGTCTCGTCGCTCGTGTTCGGCGTGCTGTCGATCGGCCTGGGCCTCGCCCCGAACCTCTGGGTATTCTTCGGCTTCATGTTCCTCGTCGGCCTCGCGGTGCCGTTCTTCTCGACGCCGTCGATGACGCTGCTGCAGGAGACGGTCGAGCCCGAGCGCCAGGGCCGCGTGTTCGGCTTCCTCGGGATCGTCATGGCCGTGGCGATGCCCCTCGGCATGGTCGTCTTCGGGCCGCTCGCCGACGTCATGCCCATCGAGGTGCTGCTGGTGGCGGCGGGCGTGCTGACCTTCGTGGTCATCGGGCTGGCGGTCTGGCTCCCCGCCGGGCAGCGCGCCATCGCCGCGGCACGGGCCGCGTCCGAAGTGCCCGACCACGATCCCGCCGCCGCCGCGGCCGCCGTCGAAGCGGCCATGCACTCCAAGGACGCGTGACGTTCGCGCGGCGTCCTAGGCTCGGGGGATGCTCCTCACTGATCCGGTGACCCTCGAGAACGACCATGTGCGGCTGGAGCCGCTGAGCGTGGATCACATCGACGACATCGCGCAGGCTGCGGTCGGGCTCGAGCACGCCTGGTACACGTCGGTTCCCGCACCGGACCGCGTCGCGGACGACGTCGCGCAGCGCCTGGCGTGGCGCGACGAAGGACACATGAACGCGTGGGCGGTGCGGCGCCTCGACAGCGGACGCGTGATCGGGCAGACCACCTTCTGCAACATCGACGCGGCGAACCGGCACGTCGAGATCGGTCACACCTGGATCGGGGTCGAGGCGCAGCGGACCGCGGTGAACACGGCGTCGAAGCTGCTGCTGCTCACCCACGCGTTCGAGGCGTGCGACGCCATCGCGGTCGAGTTCCGCACCCACTGGCACAACCGGCAGTCGCGGGCCGCGATCGCCCGGCTCGGAGCCAAGCAGGACGGCGTGCTGCGCAACCACCGCCTCGGGCCCGACGGCACGCTGCGCGACACCGTGGTGTTCTCGATCCTCCCCCACGAGTGGCCCGCCGTCCGCCTGGGCCTCGAGGAGCGCCTGCGCCGCGGGTGAGCCCCGCGGCGGGGCCCGCGGTACGGACCTTCCGGCCGGGAGTCCCGAGGTCGAGGCATCCGCTCGCCTGTCGCTCGGGTTCGGGGCGGGTTCTGCGAAGTTGGGGCATCCGTTGCCCGACAGTCGGGTTCGGGGCGCCTCCTGCTGTCCGGGGCGGCGTCTGCTCCGCCTCCAGTGCAGGAACTCGCCCCGAGTGGACGGGTACCTCCTCCCCAGCGGCGTTGCACCAGCGCTCGGTCCGCAGAATGCGGTGGGCGCGGCGCCAGCAGCCTTCGGGTCGCGACCATCGGCTGATGACCCCACGACTGATGCGCTACGAGCAGCTGATCGAGGACAGCCCCTCGCGGCACGCGATGGACAGGAGGATCGCCGATGGCAGGCTCATCCGCATCCGTCGCGGCATTTACGTCTCGGGCACTGCCTGGGCCGCCGCTTCCCCGAGGAACGCAACGTCGTTCGAGCCCGAGCTCTGCAACTCACGTCCCGGAATGCCCCGGTGTTCTCGCACGAGACCGCCGCCGCGATCCACGGACTCCCGCTGTACCGTCCTGAGCGCACCAGGACGCACCTCATCGTCCCTGCCGATCGACCGGGAGCGGCGGCAGGAACGGTCCGACATCGGGGTGACCTGCGAGACGGGGAGATCGTCGAGGTCGATGGCCTCCGCTGCACCAGCCTCGTCCGCACAGTGGCTGACATCTCGAGGACCGCGCCGTTCGACCAGGCGGTGGTGGTGGCGGACGCCGCGCTGAGAGCCGTGTGTGTGCGAGGCCTCGGTCACTACGATCGCGAGCGGGCCGACGCCGTGCGGGGCGAGGTCCTGGCAGCAGCGCGGCGTTCGGCGCACGGGTTCTCACGAAGCACCAGGGTGATGGGCTTCGCCGACGGACGGGCGCAGCTGCCGGGCGAGTCCGTGAGCCGAATCCGACTCCACGCAGTGGGCTTCCGCTCCATCCGCCTGCAGGTACCGGTGCGGGCTCCGGGTACGACTTACTACGTCGACTTCGGGCTGGAGGAAGCGGACGCCTTCGGCGAGTTCGACGGTGCTGTCAAGTACGTCGACGGCCGGATGACGGACGGACGGACCGCCGCGGAAGTCTTAGACCGTGAGAAGCAGCGGGAAGACTGGATCAGAGGCAGCACTCAGCGACGACTCGCTCGCTGGGGCTGGCCTCACATCGCGACGGCGGCCACCCTGGGCGCACGGCTCGCCGCCTTCGGCATCC
Source organism: Microbacterium sp. CFBP9034 (assembly GCF_034045255.1). Taxonomy (NCBI): domain Bacteria; kingdom Bacillati; phylum Actinomycetota; class Actinomycetes; order Micrococcales; family Microbacteriaceae; genus Microbacterium; species Microbacterium sp. CFBP9034. Next base: position 1,254,525 of record NZ_JAXCWC010000001.1, on the reverse strand, counting down.
ATCCGCCGAGCTGACGCCGCCGGCCGGTTCGGGGCGCCCGGCGCGGTTTGGGGCACACCACGACCCGCCGCGATCCGCAGGGCACGCCCCAAACCCCGGATGCCGGACCCCGCCACCTGACGGCCCCGGGCTCAGCCGTCGATGACGGCGACGAGCTCGTCGAGGAAGCCGCTGAAGTCGGTGCTCCGCCGCACGATGCGCTGCACGCTGTCGCGCTCGGAGAACACCTCGACGAACTGCTCGAACACCGTCTGGAAGGCCTCGCGGTCGGTCTCCGAGAAGGCGACGAGCGCCACGACCTGCACGCGGCCGTCGCCCCAGGGGATCGAAGGGTCGCCGATGCCGATGGCGATGGCGGTCCGGGATGCCGTCATCCCCAGCGCGTGCGGCACCGCGAGGGCATCGGTGAACGCCGTCGACGACAGGTGCTCGCGCTGGATCGTGCGCTCGACGTAGTCCGCGTCGATCACCCCGAGGGCGATCAGCCCGGCGCCGAGCTGCCGGATGACGCCCTCCTCGCCGCCTGTGGCGTCCAGGCCGCGCACGAAGGCGGACGGCGCGAAGTAGCGCTCCAGCTCGGTGCGCAGCCTCCCGAGCCGGCGCGTCCTCCGGATGCGACCGGCCGCGGCCTGCACGCGCTCGATGTCGGCGTCGGTGAGGAAGGGCTGGATCTTCACGATGCGGTCCCCCGGCACGGCGGGATCGATCGTCGTCAGCACGAGGTCGGTGTCGATGGACGCCCAGTCGGGGTCGACGCGCGTCTCGACGCCGACGACCTCGATCGCCTGACCCAGGGACCGGTCGACGCTGGAGCGGAGCAGCTCGTGGAGGTCGTAGTAGCCGGGGCAGACGATGGTCGCCGTCAGCAGCTGGTCGGCGCGGCGGCTGCGCTCGAGGCGGCCGCCCACGTGCATCGCGATGTAGGCGATCTCGTCGTCGGGCAGCGGGATGCCGAGCCGCTCCTGGAGACGGCTCGCGATGAACACCGCGACCTCGAAGATCATCGGATACGTCGTCTTGAGCGACCGGGTCAGCGGATTGCGCGACCAGGCCTGCTCCTTCGCCCGGTGCTGCAGGTTCTGCACGTGCAGGGCGAGGCGGAGGATGAAGTCCTCGTGCCCGATGTCGACCAGGAACTCGGCGGACGCGGTCTCGACGACTTCGCGCACCGCGGCCTCGACGTCGGGCTCCAGCCGGGCGCGGGCGTGGTCGGCGGGGGTCTCGGCGCCGGGCGCGACGACGCGCGTGAGCACGAGGGTGGCGAGGTGCTGCAGGTCGCCCGAGCCCAGCGTCACCGCGAGGTGGCGCTCGGCCAACCGGCTGATGACCTCGGCGATCTCCTGCTGTGCGGGCCGGGCGTCGGCGGCGGCGCCCTCGATCCCGCGGTCCTGCGCGACACGATCCGCAGCAATCGCGATGTGCATCACGACATCGGCGATGCCGAACTCGTTCACGAAGTAGCCCAGCGCCCCGAGCTCGGCGACGAGGTCGGACTTGAACGGCCCGAACGCGGCCGCCCCGACGGAGTCCTCGCCGAGGGTGCGACGCAGGGCGACGATGTCGAAGGATCCGGCCTCCATCTCGTCGTGGGCGAGGCGACTGAGCAGGCGCCGCTGCGCCATCTCCGTGCCGCGGAGCCGGGCGCGCGAGGCAGAGCGCTCGAGGGTGAGCTCGGTGCCGCCGAGGAGCGCGCGCACCCGGGCGAGGTCGGCCTCGAGGGTCGCCGGACTCACGTGCACGCGATCCGCGAACTCGAACGTGTCGACGCCGTCGGGCGAGTCGAGCAGGGCGCGCACGAGCGTGTGGAGCCGGTCGCGCGGGGTGCCGGCATCCGTCGCCCCGGCTCGAAGGGCCGTCGCCGCTTCGGATCCTGCGCGATACCCCTGGGGGCCGGACTCGATCGCGACACCGGGTGCCACGCGCGCGTTGACCGCGGTGACGTAGGAGCGCACACTGCGCGGAGTGACGCCCAGCGCGTCGGCGAGGGTCGCGGCCGTCACCCACTCCCCGTCGCGCGCGAGCAGACCCAGCAGGCGGTCCTGTCGCGCTCTCGTCACCGGGGGTCCTTGCTTCGCTTCTCCGGGCCTCGCCGGCCGGATGATGCCAGTCAACCACGGGCGGCATCAGGAGGACCGAGTGTCCGGCTCGCGGGGCCGGTTTCCGCCCCCGCGGAAGAAGGAGTGGTTGTCGGTTCTCAGCGTTTTCACAAGAATGGCCACATGGAGGCGGGTCGATGAGGATCCTGGTGGTCTGCGGAGCGGGTGCGTCAAGCACCTTTGTCGCGCAGCGCGTGCGCCACGCGGCGCATGACCGGGGGCTCCCGTATTCCGCCTTCGCCGGCACCGAGCAGTCGCTTCCGATCGACCTCGATGCCGCAGACGTCGTCCTCGTGGGGCCGCACCTCGCTCACGCTCTCGAGCGCATCGAGCGGGATGCCGCGCTCCGAGGCACGACGGTGGTGCTGCTGCCGTCCGACATCTTCACCGACAAGGACGGCACACGGACGCTCGCACTCGTCCAAGACGCGGTCGGAGGCGCCGGGGGGCAGCCTCCGGCCGCGGGCAGCCCGCCCGCCGCCGCTCGCACCGACTGACAGACGAAGACGACAGAGAGGTCACCCCATGCCACCCATCTCACGCACCGTCCGGATCGGCTCGTCGCACGGCCTGCACGCCCGGCCGGCGAAGCTGTTCGCGCAGGCGGCGAAGGATGCCGGCATCCCGATCACCGTCGCGAAGGATTCAGGTTCGCCCGTGAACGCCGCGAGCATCCTGGGCGTGATCGCACTCGGCGTCGAGTACGGCGACTACGTGACACTCACCGCCGACGGGGACGGCGCGGAGAACGCGCTCGACACCCTGGCCGAGCTCCTCACGACCGACCACGACTCGGAGTAGACGATGACCGAACTGCGAGGAGTCGGAATCGGCCTCGGCGTGGCTCAGGGCCCCGTCGCCCGGATGGCCGAGCCGTTGCCGCCGCCCAGCGACGCGCCCAGCACGCTGAGCACCGACGAGGAGACCGTCCGCGTGAAGGAGGCCGTCTCGGCGGTCGCGCGCGAGCTCGAGCAGCGCGGCGCACAGGCCGGCGGCGCCGCGCGGGACGTGCTCGAGGCGCAGGCGATGATGGCCGAAGACCCGAGCCTGGAAGACGAGATCGGCACGCGCCTCGCGCAGGGCCGCACCGGCGAGTGGGCGGTGTTCGACGCGTTCACGTCGTTCCGCGACCAGCTCACCGCGCTCGGGGGCTACCTCGGCGAGCGCGCCGCCGACCTCGACGACGTCGCACAGCGCGTGATCGCCCGGCTGCGCGGGGAGCCCGCGCCGGGCGTGCCCGACCCCGGGCATCCGTTCGTGCTCGTCGCCAAGGACCTCGCTCCGGCCGACACCGCGCTGCTCGATCTCGACAAGGTCCTCGCGCTCATCACGACAGAGGGCGGGCCCACCTCCCACACCGCGATCCTCGCCCGCGAGAAGTCCATCGTCGCGATCGTCGGTGCCGTCCACGCGAAGGGCCTGCGCGAGGGCGAGACGGTGATCGTGGATGCCGCGGCCGGCGTCGTGACGACCGACCCGACCGCCGAGGAGCTCGAGCGGGCCGAGAACCGTGCCAGCGCGCGCGCCGCGGCCGTCTCGGCGCCGATCACCGACGGTGCGCTCTCGGACGGCACCCCCGTCCCTCTGCTGGCCAACCTCGGCAACCCTGACGGCGCGATCGACGCGGTCGCCCTGGGCGCGGAGGGTGTCGGGCTGTTCCGCACGGAGTTCCTGTTCCTGAGCTCGCCGCAGGCGCCCACGGTCGAGCAGCAGCGCGAGGCGTACACGAAGCTCCTGTCGGCCTTCCCCGGCAAGAAGGTGGTCGTGCGGGTGCTCGACGCCGGGGCCGACAAGCCGCTCGCCTTCCTCAACGATGCGCACGAGGAGAACCCGGCGCTCGGGCTCCGCGGCATCCGCGCCCTCCGGGCGAGCGAGGACATCCTGCGCGAGCAGCTGACCGCCCTCGCCGAAGCGGATGCCGCGACCCGGCGGATGCCGCAGGGCGCGGCCGATCTCTGGGTGATGGCGCCGATGGTCGCCACCGTCGAGGAGGCCGTGTACTTCACCGACATGGCGCGCGACTACGGCATCAAGACCGCGGGCGTCATGGTGGAGGTGCCCTCGTCGGCGCTCCTGGCGGACCGGATCCTCTCGTACTCGGACTTCGCCTCGATCGGAACGAACGACCTCACGCAGTACACGCTGGCGGCCGACCGGCTGCTCGGCTCGGTCGCGTCGTTCCAGGACCCGTGGCACCCCGCGGTGCTGCGGCTCATCCGCGAGGTGGGCGACGCCGGACGGATCCATCACAAGCCCGTCGGGATCTGCGGCGAGGCCGCCGCCGATCCGCTGCTCGCCGTCGTGCTCGTCGGGCTCGGGGCGACGAGCCTCTCGATGGCCCCGACCGCCCTGGCCGACGTGCGCGCCACCCTGCTCCAGCACTCCCTCGACGACGCGCGCGTCATCGCCGAGGCCGCCCTCGCCGCGAACGACGCGGCATCCGCACGAACCGCGGCCCAGGCCGCGGCGACCCGATAGGCCGCTCGCGGCCGTGCACGACATCAAGACAAGGGAGACACAGCCATGACAACGACGTCAGCGCCCGCAACGGGCATGAACAAGGCGAGAGTGGGGGTGCAGCGGTTCGGCACGTTCCTCTCCGGCATGATCATGCCCAACATCGCGGCCTTCATCGCGTGGGGCTTCATCACGATGCTCTTCATCCCCGCCGGCTTCTTCGGCGCGGACAGCCCGTTCGGCTGGCACTGGTACCCCGTCGCGGAGATCATCGGCGGCGGGGGTGACCAGGCCGTCATCGGCTGGCAGGGCTCCATGGTCCAGCTCGCCGAGGGGGACGGCGGGAACTTCCTCGCCTACGTCGGCCTGGTCGGCCCCATGGTGGTCTACCTTCTGCCGCTGCTCATCGCCAACACCGCCGGCCGCATGGTCTACGGCGAGCGCGGCGGCGTCGTCGCGTCCATCGCCACGGTCGGCGTCATCGTGGGCACGGACATCCCGATGTTCCTCGGGGCGATGATCATGGGTCCGCTCGCAGCGCTGATCACCAAGTGGATGGACCGGATCTGGGACGGCAAGATCAAGCCCGGCTTCGAGATGCTGATCAACAACTTCTCCGCCGGCATCCTCGGGATGATCCTCGCGATCGTCGGGTTCTTCGTCTTCGGCCCCGTCATGCTGGGGATCAGCGCGGTCCTCGGCGGAGCCGTCGGCTGGCTCGTCGACATGAGCCTGCTCCCCCTGGTGTCGATCATCGTCGAGCCGGCAAAGGTGCTGTTCCTCAACAACGCGATAAACCACGGCGTCTTCACCCCGCTCGGCATCGAGCAGGCCGCCGAGACCGGCAAGTCGATCCTCTTCCTGATCGAGGCCAACCCGGGACCCGGCCTCGGCCTGCTGCTCGCGTTCACCTTCTTCGGGGTCGGCGCGGCGAAGGCGTCGGCACCCGGCGCGATCATCATCCAGTTCTTCGGCGGCATCCACGAGATCTACTTCCCGTACGCGTTGAGCAAGCCGATGACGATCCTCGCCCTCATCGCGGGCGGCGCGACCGGCGTGACCACCAACATGCTCCTCGGTGGCGGCCTGGCGTTCCCGGCGGCCCCCGGCAGCATCATCGCCGTCACAGCGGCAGCCATCGGCCCCGGCATCGGCAACCTGCTGGTGGTCTACCTCTCGGTGATCCTCGCGGCGACCGTGACCTTCCTCGTGGCCGGTGTCATCCTGCGAGCCTCGCGCAAGCGCGACCTGCTCGCTGAGGCCGACGCGTTCGGTGCGGCGATCAGTCAGACCGAGGCGAACAAGGGCAAGTCGTCGGCCGCGATGGACGCGCTGCGCGCGTCGGACGGCAAGGACCGAGTCGCCGTGCATGACGCCGAGGAAGCGGTCGACAAGCTCGAGACGGAAGCGGAGACGGCGGGCCTGGCCGACGGCGGCATCCTGACCACCAAGAGGGTGCAGAACATCGTGTTCGCGTGCGACGCGGGCATGGGCTCCTCGGCGATGGGCGCCAGCGTCCTGCGGAACAAGTTCAAGAAGGCGGGCATCGAGGACGTCACCGTGGTCAACAAGGCCATCGCGAACCTGGATGCCTCGGCCGACCTCGTCATCACGCAGAACCAGCTGACGGATCGTGCGCGCAAGCAGACGCCGAACGCCGTCCATGTCTCGGTCGACAACTTCATGAACTCGCCGAGGTACGACGAGGTCGTCGGGCTCGTCCGTGACCAGCACCAGGATGGTGTGTAGGCGCTGAGACGGCTGCGGGGTCGGGCGGCGCGATGCCCCCGGCCCCGTGGCTCCTCCCTCCCCCGGCCGCGTCGCCGCGGCATCCGTGAATCGAGAAGGGCAAGCGAAATGGCACGTGACGTACTCAGCATCGGCCAGGTGCGGATCCACAGCGGCAGCGCGACGATCGAAGAGGCGATGAAGGAGGCCGCCGACATCCTGGAGTCCGCGGGTGCCGTCACGAGCGCCTACTTCGATGCGATGCAGCAGCGGGAGCAGACGGTGTCCACGTACATGGGCAATGAGCTCGCCATCCCGCACGGGACGAATGAGACGAAGCACACCATCCTCGCGTCCGCCCTCTCGGTCGTCCGCTACGACGGCGGTGTCGACTGGGACGGCGAGCCGGTGACGTTCGTGGTCGGCATCGCCGGCAAGGGCGACGAGCACCTCGAGATCCTCTCGCAGATCGCGATCCTCTTCTCCGACGAGGACGAGGTGGAGAAGCTCAAGCAGGCGCAGTCGCCCGAGGAGCTCTTCGCGCTCGTCTCCGCCGCGGGCGTGTGATGAAGGCCGTCCACTTCGGCGCCGGCAACATCGGCCGCGGCTTCGTCGGGCTGCTGCTGCACCAGGGCGGGTACGAGCTGATCTTCTCGGATGTCGCGGCCCCGCTCGTCGACGCGATCAACCGGGCCTCGTCGTACACGGTGCGCGAAGTGGGCGAAGGCGGGCACGACACCGTCGTCACGGGGTTCCGCGCGATCAACAGCGCCGAGCACGCCGACGAGCTCATCGACGAGATCTCGGTCGCGAATGTCGTCACGACCGCCGTCGGCCCGACGATCCTCAAGTTCGTCGCGCCGCATCTCCTCGCCGGTCTCGCGCTGCGCGATCCCGCCGCGCCGCCGCTGCAGATCATGGCGTGCGAGAACGCGATCAACGCCACCGACCTGCTCCACGACGAGCTGGTGGCGCTCGCCGGCGAGGCGTGGGACGGCATCGCCTCCCGCGCCGTCTTCGCCAACACGGCGGTCGACCGCATCGTCCCGGCCCAGCCCGAGGGCGGCGGGATCGATGTGACGGTCGAGCCCTTCTACGAGTGGGCGATCGAGCGGCCGCCGTTCGGCGACGATCCGCCGCGGATCCCCGGCGCCCACTTCGTGGACGACCTCGCGCCCTACATCGAGCGCAAGCTCTTCACGGTGAACACCGGCCATGCGACGACGGCGTACTTCGGAGCGCGGGCGGGCATCGAGACCATCGCCGGCGCGCTCGCCGACGGGGCCATCGCCGCACGGGTCGCGGCCGCCCTCGAGGAGACCTCCGCGCTTCTCGCGGCCAAGCACGGCCTGGACCCCGCCGATCTCGCGGACTACCGAGCGACGATCCTCCGCCGATTCCGCAATGCGGCGCTCCCCGACACGGTATGGCGCGTGGGACGCCAGCCGCTGCGCAAGCTCTCCCGGCACGAGCGCTTCGTCGGACCGGCCGCTGAAGCCGCCGAACACGGGCTTCCCGTCGACGCGCTGGTGGCCGCGATGGGCGCTCTTCTCGCCTTCGACGACACCGAGGATCCGCAGTCGGTCGACCTGCAGCGGATGCTGCGGGAACAGGATGCCGTGTCGTTCACCGAGACGGCGGCCGGCCTCGAGCCGGAGCATCCGCTCTTCCCGAAGGTGCAGGCGATCGTCGAGGCGCGCCAGGCCGAACTGGGAGTCTGACGCACGCGATTACGCTCGTGTGGTGACCGACCACGCTGGCGCCTCCTCGCACCCGTCCGACCCATCCGCCCCGGCGGGGTCCGAGGTGCCGCCGGCACGCCGCCGACGCGGCCGGCGTGTGCTGTGGTGGGTGCTCGGCTCGATCGGCGCGCTGCTGCTGCTCGGCATCGTCGGGATCCTCGTGTGGAGTCAGGTCGGGGTGATGGCCGCCGAGCCCGAGCCGCTCGCCGAGGTGCGCGCCGACGCGGCCATCGAGACCACCGATACGTCCGGCGCGATCATCCTGGAGCCGGCCGACGGCGAGTCCGAGCTCGGTCTCGTGTTCGTCCCGGGCGCCAAGGTCGACCCGTGGGCGTACGCGAACAACCTCTCCGGCATGGTGTCGGAGGGCGACGTCACCGTCGTCATCACCAAGCCCTGGCTGAACCTGGCATTCTTCGATCTGCGGCCGCTCGAGGCATTCACCGGCCTCGTTCCGGAGGTCGACACGTGGATCGTCGGCGGGCACTCGCTCGGCGGCGTGCGGTCGTGCCAGCTCGCCGCAGACGCCGACGCTCTCCTGCTGCTCGGGTCATACTGCGCGAGCGATCTCTCCGCGTCGGGCCTGCCCGTGCTGAGCATCGCCGGCAGCGAGGACGGCCTGTCCACGCCCGAGAAGATCGAGGATGCGCGGCCACTTCTCCCCGAGGACGCCCGCATGGAGGTCATCGAGGGCGCGAGCCACGCGTCGTTCGGCGACTACGGTGCGCAGCCGGGCGACGGGACGCCCACCATCTCGGACGCGGAGATGGACGCCGCGCTCACCGCACTGCTCCTCGGCTTCGCCGACGACCTCGCCGCCCCGTGATCGTCGCGCTCGCCTGCCTCGCCGCATTCGCGGCGGCGGTGATCCAGCGCATCACGGGCCTCGGCTTCGTGCTCGTGCTCGTCGGCCCGATCGTGCTGCTGTACGGGCCGCTCGAGGGCGTGACGATCGGGGTGCTGCTCGCGCTCGTCGCGTCCGGGTCCGCGATCCCGCTGGTGTGGCGCCAGATCGAGTGGCGGCGCACGTGGTGGCTGATCTGGCCCGGCCTCGTCGCGGCGCCGTTCGCAGCCCTCCTGGTGCGTCTGCTCCCCGAGGCCGCGCTGCTCCTCCTCATCGCGGCGATGGCGTACTTCGCCCTCGTCGCCGGCTGGATCCCGGCGCTGTCCGCCTCGCTACGGGGCCGGCCAGGTGCCGTCGTCGCCGGGTCGGCGGCGGGGTTCATGCACGTCGCGAGCGGTCTGTCGGGTCCGCCGCTCGCGGCCTACGCGGTCGGCGACCAGTGGGAGCAGCGCCGCTTCGCGGCCAGCGTGCAGGTCATCTTCGCCACGTTCAGCGTCGTGTCGGTGGTCTTGCGCGGGCTCCCGACGTCACCGGTCGCCGATGTGTGGCTGCTCATCACGGCGACCGCGGTCGGCATCGGCGTGGGCACGGTCCTCACCCGGTTCGTGCCGTCGCGCGTCGCCCGCGTCGCCATGCTCGCGCTCGCCTGGGCCGGCGCGACGGTGGTGCTGGTGCGGGGCATCCTGGCACTCTTGTCCTGACGGAGCAGCCCTCGCGCGACTGATTTTCGGTTAATGCCGAGTAACGCTTAGGGTTCTTCCCTGGGGCCGGCGCCGTCATGCCGCCACGACGACGTGTGGGAGACGAATGAGCGAGCTGCGCTATGCCATCATCGGCGCGGGGCCGTCCGGGCTCTCCGCCGCGCGCGCACTGCAGAGGGCCGGGATCGCCTTCGACGGGTACGAGGCCTCCCGGGGCGTCGGCGGCCTCTGGGACATCGAGAACCCCCGGTCGACGATGTACGAGTCGGCGCACCTGATCTCCTCGCGCACGACCACGGAGTTCTCGGAGTTCCCGATGGACACCGAGGCCGACTATCCGAGCCACCGCACCCTGGTGCGCTACTTCCGCGACTTCGCGGACCGGTTCGGGCTCACCGCGCAGTTCCGCTTCGAGACGAGGGTGACGTCTCTCGAGAAGACGGGCGACGGCGGGTGGATGCTGCGGGCCGAGGGCGCTGCGGACAGCGACGGCGCCAGCAGCACGATCGAGCAGCGCTACGACGGCGTCATCCTCGCCAACGGCACGCTCGCGGAGCCCAACATCCCCGACTTCCGCGGGGAGTTCTCCGGCGAGCTGCTGCACACGAGCGCCTACAAGAGCGCCGCTCAGCTGGCAGGCAAGCGGGTCCTCATCATCGGGGCGGGCAACTCCGGGTGCGACATCGCCGTGGATGCCGTGCATCACGCCGAGTCCGTCGACATGAGCGTGCGGCGCGGCTACTACTTCGTGCCCCGCTATCTCTTCGGGCGGCCGTCCGACACCCTCAACCAGGGCAAGCCGCTCCCGGCGCCGATCAAGCAGCTCGTCGACCGGCGCGTGCTCCAGGCGTTCACCGGGGACCCCGTGCACTTCGGGTTCCCCAAGCCCGACTACAAGATCTACGAGTCGCACCCCATCGTCAACACGCTGGTCCTCAACCACCTGGGGCAGGGCGACCTGCGCATCCGTCCCGACATCGACCGGTTCGACGGCCGCACGGTGCACTTCCGAGACGGGTCGAGCGGCGAGTACGACATGGTGCTGCTCGCGACGGGCTACACCCTCGACTACCCGTTCGTGCCGCGCGATGCCCTCCACTGGACCGGCTGGTCGCCGAAGCTCTTCCTCAACGTGTTCCCGCCCTCGTTCAACGGGCTGTACGTGATGGGCATGATCGAGGCGTCGGGCATCGGCTGGCAGGGACGCTACGAGCAGGCCGAGCTCATCGCCGAGTATCTCTCGGCGCTCGAACGCCGGCCGGCGCGCGCGGAGGCGTTCCGCCGCCGCGCGACCCGCGAGCCGTGGCCCGACCTCACCGGCGGCTACAAATACCTCGGGCTCGAGCGCATGTCGTACTACGTCAACAAGGACGCCTACCGCTCGGCGGTGCGCACGGCCGCGGCGGACCTGCGCCGCGATCCGGAGGCGGCGCCGCGCCGGGGCATCCGCTCGCTCACGCCCTTCTCGAAGCGAGCGTCGCGGTGAATCCCGACGAGATCGCCCTGAACTTCAACCCGGGCACGCTGATCATCCTCAACGTCGTCCTCGGGCTCATCATGTTCGGCATCGCGCTGGACACGACGGTCGACGACTTCAAGGCCGTGCTCCGCAAGCCCAAGCCGTTCGCCATCGCGATCCTCGCGCAGCTTCTCGTGCTCCCCGCCGTCACCTTCGGGCTGACGCTCATCCTGCCGGTGACGCCCTCGATGGCGCTCGGCATGATCCTCGTCGCGTGCTGCCCGCCCGGCAACATCTCGCAGGTGCTGACGCATCGCTCGGGCGGCAACGTCGCGCTCTCGGTCTCGATGACGGCCGTGTCGAACATCATCTACATCTTCGCGCTGCCGCTCAGCGTCGCCTTCTGGGGTTCGCTGCATCCGACCGCGAGCCAGCTGCTCGAGGCCGTGGAGCTCAGCGCCTGGGCGATGCTGCTCGACATCTTCCTGATCATCGGACTGCCGTTCGCCGCGGGCCTGTTCATCCGCCACCGCTTCCCCGCCTTCGCCGCCATGGTGCAGCCCTTCGTGAAGTGGTTCTCACTTCTCGCCCTCGTCGGTTTCATCACCGCCGCGCTCGTCGGCAACTGGGGCTACTTCGTCGCGTTCCTCGGGATCATCGTGGTCGTCGTCACGATCCACGACGCGGTCGCCCTTGCCATCGGCTACGGCACAGCGGTGGTCGGCGGCCTCGGCACCCGTGAGCGCAAGGCCATGACCTTCGAGGTCGGCATCCGCAACGCCGGCCTCGGGCTCGGCCTGGTCTTCGCGTTCTTCGGCGGCCTCGGCGGCATGGCGATCGTCGCCGGCTGGTGGGGCATCTGGGACATCATCGCCGGGCTGGTGGTCGCAGCACTGTGGGCCCGGCATACCCGGCGGCGCACCGGATCCGCGAAGGGCGACGCCTCGCGGCACGCCCTGCGCCCGCAGACGGATGCCTCGACCCCCGACGCCGCCGCGGGACCGATCGCATGAGCGCCCGGGTCCTGATCACCGGGGGCGCCGGCTTCCTCGGCACGCACGTCGCCGCGACGCTCGCCGCCCACCCCGATGTCGAGATCGTCGTGGCCGGCGACGTACGGCGGCCCGAGCATCCGATCGACGGCGTCGTCTACGCCGACTGCGATGTGACGCTCGACGGCGCTTTGGCACCGCTGCTCGAGCGCCACGGGATCGACGTGGTCGTGCATCTGGCCGCGATCGTCAACCCCGGCCGCGATCACGACCTCGAGTACCGGGTCGACGTCGACGGCTCGAGCAATGTGCTCGCCGCCTGCGTCGCGACCGGTGTCCGCCGGGTCGTCGTCTCGTCGTCGGGCGCCGCCTACGGCTACCACCCCGACAGCCCGGACTGGCTGCGCGAGGGCGACCCGGTGCGCGGGAACGACGAGTTCCCCTACTCCCGGCACAAGCGGCTCGTCGAGGAGGTGCTCGCCGGATACCGCGAGACAAACCCCGAGCTCGAGCAGGTCGTCTTCCGCATCGGCACGATCCTCGGCCCGACCGTGCAGAACCAGATTACGGCGCTCTGGGACGGCTCGCGCATCCTCGCGATCCGCGGCTCCGACTCCCCCTTCGTGTTCGTCTGGGTGGACGATGTCGCGGCGGCGATGGCGCGCGCCGCGACCGACGGGCCGCCCGGAATCTACAACATCGCCGGAGACGGGAAGCTCACGGTCGGGCAGATCGCCCGGCGCCTCGGCAAGCCGCTGCTGACCCTGCCGGCTGGGTTTCTCGCCTTCGCCCTGCGCATCGGACGGATGCTGCGCCTCACGGTGCACGGACCCGAGCAGGTGCGCTTCCTGCGCTACCGCCCGGTGCTCGCCAACGACGCTCTCAAGCGCGACTTCGGCTTCACGCCCGCCAAGACCTCGGCCGAGGCGTTCGAGGCCTATCTCGAAAGCCACCCCGGAGTGGCCCGCGGCTGAGCGCGGCCGCCACCGGGCGCTGCGACGGTGCGCAGCACCCGGCGCGCGGGCTACTGCTCGAAGCCCTCGGCGATGAGCTCGATGAGCTCCTCACGCTCCTCCACCGGCAGGAACGCGCCCGCCGCGGCGTTGAGCTGGAACGACTCGAGGTCGTCCAGGCCGTACTCGAACGTCTCTACGAGCTGAGCCAGCTCCCGCGTGAGCGATGTGCGGCTCATCGTGCGGTTGTCGACGTTCACGGTGACGGCGAACCCGAGCTGGTACAGCAGGTCGAACGGGTGATCCTCGAGCGTCGTGCCCCACGCCGCGATCGCTCCGGTCTGCAGGTTCGACGACGGCGAGAGCTCGAGCGGGATCTCCCGGTCGCGCACCCAGCGCGCCAGGTCGCCGAACTGCACGAGCACGTCCTCGCCGGCGCGCGAGACGACCTCGAGGTCCTCCGCGATGCGCACGCCGTGGCCGAGGCGCAGCGCCCGACCGTCGATGAGCGCCGAGCGGATCGAGTCGAGCCCGGCGGCCTCGCCCGCGTGCACGGTGGCGGGGAAGAACTCCGCTGCGAGGAAGTCGAACGCCTCGCGGTGCCGTGAAGCCGGGAACCCGTCCTCGGGCCCGGCGATGTCGAAGCCGACGGCGCCGCGCGTGCGCCAGTCGACCGCGAGCTTCGCGATCTCGAGCGAGCGGTCGGTGTGACGCATCGCGGTGATGAGCTGACCGACGCGGATGTCGCGGCCGCGCCGCTCCGCGGCGTCTTCGCCCTCCTCGATGCCCTCCTGCACGGCTGCCACGACCTCGTCGAGCGACAGGCCCTGCGCCAGGTGCTGCTCGGGCGCCCAGCGCACCTCGCCGTAGATGACGCCGTCGGCCGCAAGGTCCTCGACGAATTCCCGCGCCACGCGGGTGAGGCCCTCGCGGGTCTGCATCACCGCCGTGGTGAGGTCGAAGGTCTTGAGGTACTCGACGAGTGACCCGGAGTCGCTCTTCTCGGCGAACCAGTCGGCGAGGTCGTCGGCGTCGGATTCGGGCACGTCGAGCCCGATGGCGTCGGCGAGGTCGATGATCGTCGCCGGGCGCACGCCGCCGTCGAGGTGGTCATGCAGCGAGACCTTGGGCAGGCTGCGGATCGACACTCCGTCGATGACGGCATCGCCGTGCTGGTCGATGGGCATGGTGTTGTTCTCCTCGGAGATCGTCGGTGGGGTGGTGGGGCGGACGAGGGATGCCTCGGCCTCAGGCGGTGATGCGCTCGAGCACCAGCGGGGCGGTGGCCGGGGCATCCGTCCCGACCTCCCACGCACCCGCAACGGCCTCGAGCGCGCGGTCGAACCTCGACGCATCGTGCCCGAGCAGCGTGAACAGCGGCTGACCGGCCGCGACCTCGTCGCCGGGCTTGACGTGGAGGTCGATGCCGGCGGAGTGGATCACGGGGTCCTGCGCACGGGCGCGGCCGGCGCCCAGGCGCCACGCGGCGATGCCGAACGGCAGCGCCTCGACGCGGGTGACGAAACCGGCGGTGGTCGCCGTGACCGTGTGCGTCTCGTTGGGCGTCGGGAGCGCGGCATCCGGATCGCCGTCCTGGGCGCGGATCATTTCGCGCCACCGGTCCATCGCGCGACCGTCGGCGAGCGCCGCCTCGACGTCCGCGTCGGGCTGGCCGGCGAGCGACAGCATCTCGCGCGCGAGCGCCACGGTGAGCTCCACCACGTCGGAGGGTCCTCCGCCGGCGAGCACCTCGACCGATTCGCGCACCTCATTGGCGTTGCCGATGGCGAGGCCGAGTGGGGTGTTCATGTCGGTGAGGAGGGCGGTGGTGGACACGCCGGAGTCGGTGCCGAGCGCCACCATCGTGCGCGCGAGCTCACGCGCCCGGTCGACATCGCGCATGAACGCGCCCGAGCCGAACTTCACGTCGAGCACGAGCGAGTCGGTGCCCTCCGCGATCTTCTTGGACATGATGCTGGAGGCGATGAGCGGGATCGCCTCGACCGTGCCGGTGACGTCGCGCAGCGCATAGAGCTTCTTGTCCGCGGGTGCGAGGCCCGACCCCGCCGCGCAGATCACGGCGCCGACGCCTTCGAGCTGGGCGAACAGCTCGTCGTTGGTCAGCGCGGCCCGCCAGCCCGGGATCGACTCGAGCTTGTCGAGCGTGCCGCCGGTGTGGCCGAGGCCGCGGCCCGAGAGCTGAGGGACCGCCACGCCGAAGGCGGCGACGAGCGGGGCGAGCGGCAGGGTGATCTTGTCGCCGACGCCGCCGGTGGAGTGCTTGTCGACCGTGGGCTTGCCCAGGCCGGAGAAGCTCATGCGCTCGCCCGAGGCGATCATGGCCTCGGTCATGACCCGGATCTCGTCGCGGGTCATCCCGTTCAGGAGCACCGCCATGGCGAACGAGGCCATCTGCGCATCGGCGACGTAGCCCCGCGTGTACGCGTCGATCATCCAGCGCAGCGCGTCCTCGGGGACCGCTCCGCCGTCGCGCTTGGTGCGGATCACGTCGACGGCGTCGAAGGGCTCGACCGCGCTCACCGCCCGGCCTCCTCGAGATCGCGCGGGCCGAACGCGTCGGGCAGCACCTCGTCGATGGTGCGGATGCCCGACACCGTCTCGAGGAGCATGCCGGGAATCGCGAATTCGTACAGCAGCTGGCGGCACCGCCCGCACGGCATGATCGTCTGGCCCTGGCCGTTGACACAGACGAAGGCCACGAGTCGGCCACCGCCCGACATGGCGAGCTCGCTCACGAGGCCGCACTCGGCGCACAGGGTGATGCCGTACGACGCGTTCTCGACGTTGCACCCCGTGACGATGCGTCCGTCCGACACGAGAGCGGCGGCGCCGACCTTGTAGCGGGAGTACGGGACATACGCCCGGGTCATCGCGTCGGTGGCGGCGGCTCGCAGCTCGTCCCAGTCGATGTCGGTCACGAACGGCCTTCTTTCAGAGTGGTGTGGGGAGAGCCCAGTTGACCTCGATCAACCCCAGCGCGGGCTCGCCGGGTGCCCGCGATGCGCGGTCGTGATGCGGAGGCGGTGCCGCGGCATCCGCGGAATTCGCAGCCCGAGGCCATGTCAGCCCTTGATGTACGGTTTGCCCGCGGCGGCCGGCCCTCGGATCTGACCGGCGAACCCGGCGACCGCGATGATCGTCACGAGGTACGGCAGCATCAGCATGAACTCGCTGGGGATCGGCGTGCCGAGCACCGTCAGCAGGTTCTGCAGGTTCGTCGCGAAACCGAACAGCAGCGCCGCGAGGGTCGCGCGGATCGGATCCCACCGGCCGAAGATGACCGCCGCGAGGGCGATGAAGCCGAGCCCCGCGGTCATCTCCTTGGTGAACTGCCCGACGGAGACGAGCGTGAAGTACGCGCCGCCGATTCCGGCGATCGCCCCCGCGAGCGAGAGGTTCCAGAACCGGCTGCTGTTGACCCGGATGCCCACGGTGTCGGCCGCCTGCGGGTGCTCCCCGACGGCGCGAAGACGAAGGCCCCAGCGGGTGCGGTAGAGCCCCCATGCGACGATCGCGACGGTGAAGTACATGAGGTACACGATGAAGGTCTGGTTGAACAGCACGGGGCCGATGATCGGGATGTCGCCCAGCACCGGGATCTCCCAGCGCGTGAAGCGGATCGGGCGGTTGAGGGCCGTCTCGTTCGGCACGAGCAGGGCGCCGTAGAGGAAGCCCGTCAGGCCCGTCACGAGGACGTTGAGCACGACACCGACGATGACCTGGTCGACGAGGTACCTGATCGAGAACGCCGCGAGCACGAACGCGACCAGCACACCGCCGATCATGGCGCCGACGAGGCCCACGAACGGGTTGCCGGTGATGCTCGCGAGCAGCGCCGCGCTGAAGGCGCCGAGGAGGAACTGGCCCTCGATGGCCACGTTGACCACGCCGACGCGCTCCCCGATCACGCCGCCGAGGGCGCCGAAGATGAGCGGGACCGCCAGCGACAGCGAGCCGAAGAGCAGCCCGGTGACCGGCACGAGGCCGCCGGCAGCGGCCCAGGTCAGGAACGCGAAGATCGCGAGCACGCCATACACGATCGGCAGCCAGACGCCGTTGCGCCGATAGGACCAGGCGCTCCACACCGCCCACAGCGTGAGCAGCACGAGGATCGCCAGCACGATCCAGGTCGTCGCGGCCGTCGGCACGCTGACGTTGGGCAGGGCGATCGAGGACGACGGATCGCCGAGGCGGAACGTGCTCACGCCGTCTCGGGGGACGAGCAGGAAGAGCAGGAACAGGAGGAGGGTCGCGATGCCGAGGCTGATCGCCATCTTCCAGTGGCGCACCTTCACGGTCGCCAGCTGGATCGTGCCGTCGGCCGCAGTGGCGGGAGCGTACGTGGTCATGCAGCCACCGCCTTCTTCGCGGCCTTGGCTCGCGCCTTCGCGGCCTTCTCGGCGTCGGTCTTGGGCAGGAAGAAGATCGTGCGCACGAGCGGCGGGGCCGCGATGAACAGCACGATCAGCGACTGCACGACGAGCACGATGTCGACCGGGATGCCCTGCGACGCCTGCATCGTGAACGATCCGGCCTTCAGGGCGCCGAACAGGATGCCCGCGGCGAAGACGCCCCACGCCCGACTGCGGCCGAGGAGCGCGACCGTGATCGCGGTGAAGCCGATGCCCGCGTCGATGTAGCCGTCGAAGCCGCTTGTGACCGCGCCCTGGATCTGGTTCATCGCGGCGAGGCCGGCGAGGCCGCCGGCGAAGAGCATCGCGTAGATGTACATGCGCTGGACCGAGATGCCTGCCGCGCGCGCCGCGTGCGGGTTCTCGCCCACGGCCCGCAGGCGGAAGCCGAGGCTCGAGCGCTCGACGAGCCACCAGACGAACACGGTGACGGCGATGACGATGATGAAGCCCCAGTCGAGCAGCGGGAACTGCGGTCCGAAGAGCTCGGGGAACTGCGCGTTCGGCGGAGTCGGATCCGAGATCGGCTGGTCCTCGGCTGCGCGCTGCAGCAGGCCCGGGGTGCGCACCATCCACGCCACCAGGTAGAACGCGACGTAGTTGAGCATGATCGTGAGGATCACCTCGTGCGCGCCCGTGCGTGCCTTGAGCACTCCGACGATGCCACCCCAGATCGCACCACCGGCGATGCCGGCCGCGAGGGTGAGCGGCAGGTGGAGGAACATCGGCAGGTCGAGGTTGAAGGTCACGAGGGCCGCGACCGCCGCGCCGATGAGCATCTGGCCGCGACCGCCGATGTTGAAGAGGCCGACGCGGAAGGCGAGGGCGACGCCGAGACCGGCCGCGATGAGCGGGGCCGCGAAGCCGAGGGTGTTTGTCAGCGGCCGGATCTGGGTCGCGAAGTCCGCCCCGCGCGGGTTGAAGACCGCACCGCGGAACATCGCCTCATAGCCGCCGTACACCGAGTTCCAGATCGCGACGAACGTGTCGCCCGGGCGGTCGAAGAAGTACACGGATGCCGCGCGAACCTCCTCGTCGGTCAGTGCCATGAGGATACCGCCGACGATCATCGCCGCCACGATGGCGAGCACGGTCGTGACCCAGTTGCTGCGCAGGAGGTCCTTGATGAACACGTTCTGCCGCGGGGGCGGTGCGGTCTCGGGCGTGCCCGTGAGAGGGCCCGACACCTGCGGAAGCTGCTCGGGCGGAAGTCCCTTGGTCGGATCGGTGGTGCCCGGCACCACGCCCTTGTCGTCGTCGTTCACGCGGCCACGTCCCCCGGCTTCTCGCCCGCCATCATCAGCCCCAGCACATCGCGGGGCGTGTCGCCCGGCACGATGCCCACGATCGCGCCGCGGTACATCACGACGATGCGATCGGCGAGGGCGGCGACCTCGTCGAGCTCGGTCGAGACGACGAGCACCGGCACACCGGCATCCCGCGTCTCGACGATCCGCGTGTGGATGAACTCGATCGACCCGACGTCGACGCCGCGCGTGGGCTGCGCCGCCACGAGGAGCTTGAGGTCGCGGCTCATCTCGCGCGCGATGACGACCTTCTGCTGGTTGCCGCCCGACAGTGTGCCGGCCGCGGCGTCCGCGCCCTGGGTGCGGATGTCGTACTCGGCGATGCGGGCCTTGGCGAACTCGTCGAGCACACCGCGGCGGATCGTGCCGCCTCGGACGAACTCGCGATCGCCGGAGCGGTCGAGGATGAGATTCTCGGCGACCGAGAACGCACCCACGAGGCCGTCCTCGGTGCGGTCCTCCGGCACGAACCCGACTCCCTCGTCGAGGATTCCGCGGACGCTCTTGCCGACGAGCTCCTCGCCGTCGAGCGTGACCGAGCCGGACACGCGGCCGGCCAGCCCGACGATCGCCTCGATCAGCTCGGTCTGGCCGTTGCCCTGCACACCGGCGAGGGCCACGATCTCGCCGGGCCGGACGTCGAAGCTGACACTGTCGACCACGACGGCACCGGTCGGAGTGAGCACACGCAGGTCGGAGACCTGGAGGCCACCTCGATCGCCGATGCGGGCCTCCTCCTTGTGCACCGTCAGCTCGACGGCGCGGCCCACCATGAGCGATGCGAGCTCGGCGTTGGTCGCTGTCGGGGACGCCTCGCCGACGACCTTGCCGAGGCGGATCACCGTGATGCGGTCGGCGACGGCGCGGACCTCACGGAGCTTGTGGGTGATGAAGACGATGGACGTGCCCTCGTCGCGGAGCTGGCGCATGATGGCCATCAGCTCGTCGGTCTCCTGCGGCGTGAGCACGGCCGTCGGCTCGTCGAACACGAGCACCTTGGCGTCGCGGGAAAGTGCCTTGATGATCTCGACGCGCTGCTGCACGCCGACGGGCAGATCGCCGACGACCGCGTCGGGGTCGACCTGGAAGCCGAAGCGCTGCGCGACATCGCGCACGTGCTGCCTGGCCTTGGGAAGGTCGAGCGCACCGAGAGCCTTCGTGTCTTCGTGCCCGAGCATGACGTTCTCGGCGACGGTGAACACGGGGATCAGCATGAAGTGCTGGTGGACCATCCCGATTCCGGCGGCCATGGCATCGCCCGGTCCGCGGAAGCTCTGGACGGCGTCGTCCAGCAGGATGGCCCCCTCATCGGCCTGGTAAAGGCCGTAGAGGACGTTCATCAGCGTCGACTTGCCGGCGCCGTTCTCGCCCAGGAGTGCGTGGATCTCTCCCGGCTGAACGACCAGATCGATGTGGTCGTTCGCCACGAGGGACCCGAACCGCTTCGTGATCCCACGGAGCTCGAGCTTCATATGTGCACCTTATCCACTGTCTCCATCGGGCTGGAAGAACCGCGGCCGGGTGGAGGCATCCACCCGGCCGCGGTCAGCAGTCGGTTCGACTACGTCGAGATCACTGCTTGGGCGAGCTGGGCGAGGTCACCTCGAGCTCACCGGAGATGATCGCCTCCTGCAGGGCGGCGAGTTCGTCGGTCAGACCCTCGGGCAGGTCGGCCTCGAAAGCGCCGAAGCCGGAGAGGCCGACGCCCTCGTTCTCGAGCGTGCCGACGTACGGCGTGGTGTCGAAGTCGCCGGTGGCCGCCTGCAGAGTCGCGTCCTGGACGGCGACGTCGATGCGCTTCATGATCGAGAAGAGCACGAGGTCGGCGACCGAGGGGTCGACGACGGCCAGGTCGGAGTCGACGCCGATCAGGAGTGCGTCGGAGCTGGCGTCGTCGATCGCAGCCGCGGCGCTCTGGTAGATCGGCCCGCCGACGGGAAGGACGACGTCGACGCCCTGGTCGAGGATGCCCTGCGCGGTCTGCTTGGCGGTGTCGTTCGCGTCGAATCCACCGGTGAACGAGCCGTCCTGCGCGGCGACGTCCCAGCCGAAGGTCTCGACTGCGCCGTCCTTGTCCTCGTTGTACTTGTCGACGCCGTCGATGAAGCCGTCCATGAAGATCGTCACCGGCGGGATCGGAATGCCGCCGAAGGTGCCGACCTTGTTCACGCCCTGCTCGGCGGACCATGCCGCCGCGGCGTAGCCGCCGAGGTAGGCGGCCTGGACGGTGTCGAACAGGAGGGGCTTGATGTTGTCGGCGTCGGACGCGCCGTCCTGGTCGGCGTCGGCGGAGTCGTCGATGATCGCGTAGTCGATCTCGGGGTTCGCGGTCGCCGAGGCGACCGTGTCAGCGGAGAGCTTGAAGCCGACGGCGACGATGAACGTGCAGCCCTCGGCCACCAGGTTCTCGAGGTTCGGCGCGTAGTCGTTCGCCGAGGCCGACTCGACGTCGATGAGGTCGACGCCCAGCTCTTCGGCCGCCATCTCCATTCCCGTCAGGGCCGACTGGTTGAACGACTTGTCGTTGAATCCGCCGTCGTCCGAGACGAGGCAGGGCAGGAAGCCCTCGACGGCGACGGGGCCTTCCGACTCGGAACTCGTCGGCGACGCTTCCGGGGCGGAGCCACAGCCCGCAAGGGCGACGACGAGACCCGCAGCGGCGATGACGCCTGCGAGCTTCTTGGTGCGTGAGATGGTCAACTCAGCCTCCAGTTGTACGGCCCCGAGTCCTTCACGGGGACTGCACAAAGTTACCCACTGTGACGACGTGCTTGCGGTCTGCACGGCCATCGGGGGCCGAATGGTTACAAAGACGCAATGTGTCGATACGCCCCCGACACGGCGACCACCTCAGAGCACCTCACCGGGACCGTTGAGCTTGAGGGCGTCGACGACTCCCTTCACGCGCTGGGCGTGCTCGCTGGTGGTGACCAGCAGGGCGTCCTCGGTGTCGACCACGATGATGTCGCGCACACCGATGAGGCTGATCACCCGCGAGGTCTGGCTGACGACGATGCCGCTGGCGGCATCCGAGAGCACCCGGGCGTTCTCGCCGAGGATCGCGAGGTCGTTCTTCCGGCCCTGCGAGTTGAGTTTGGCGAGGCTCGCGAAGTCGCCGACGTCGTCCCAGTCGAAGTGTCCGGGGATCACGGCGAGCCGGCCCTTCGCGGCCGCCGGTTCGGCGACGGCGTAGTCGATCGCGATCTTGGTGAGCGTCGGCCACACGCGGTCCACGACCGGCCCGCGGCGGTCGCGGTCGTCCCAGGCCTCGGCGAGGTCCATGAGCCCGGCATAGAGGTCGGGCTGGTTCTCGGCGATCTCGCCGAGCAGCACGTCGGCGCGGGAGATGAACATGCCGGCGTTCCACAGGTAGGAGCGATCGGCGTAGTAGGCCCTGGCCGTCTCGAGGTCGGGCTTCTCGACGAAGCTGTCGACGAGAGCGGCCTCGGGCGCCCCGTTGACCACGAGCTCGCGGCCCTTGCGGATGTAGCCGAATCCGACGGATGCCTCGGCCGGCTGGATGCCGATGGTGCAGATGTAGCCCTCGCGGGCGGTCGCCACGGCCTGGGTCACCGCCCACTCGAACAGATGCGGCACGCGGATGACGTGGTCGGCGGCGAACGAGCCGATGATCACGTCGGGCTCGCGCTTGGCCAGGATCGCCGCGGCCAGCCCGATCGCCGCGGCGGAGTCGCGCGGTTCGGACTCGAGGAAGACGTTCTTGTCGGGGATGCCGGGCAGCTCCTTCTCGACGGCGGCGCGGTGCGCGCGTCCTGTGACGACCGAGATGCGGTCAGGTCCGGCGAGAGGCTCCAGCCGATCCCACGTGTCGCGCAGCAGCGTCTGTCCCGAGCCGGTGAGGTCGTGGAGGAACTTCGGGGCGTCGGCGCGCGACAGCGGCCAGAGCCGGCTGCCGATGCCGCCGGCGGGAATCACTGCGTAGAAGTCCTCGATCGGTTCAGCCATGCCGCCAGGTTATCCGCCGCCGCGTCTCGGGCGCGTGTCGGGCGGGTGACCGCACGATGACGCCGCTCGATCGGGTTCGAACCGCCCGCGCGCAAGATCATCGATTGTTTCCCGCGCGGCAGATCCCTGCGGAAGGAGGGGGACTAAGGCGCCCCTTCGTCGCCCCCCGCCGTGATGCGGCAATAGGATGGACGGAGCGCCCGCGTGACGCCGAGGACCCGATCCGGGTCATCTCAGGGGCATCGTTCCGCCTCATCATGTTCGATCCAAGGAGGACGGCCGTGTCTGCACCAGCACGCGTCACACCGTCGGTATCCGAAACCACTTCCCGAGTACCCCGCGGCACCCTTTACCGCGGGAACGAGGGCATGTGGTCGTGGGTGCTGCATCGCATCACCGGTATCGCGATCTTCTTCTTCCTGCTGGTCCACGTGCTGGACACGGCACTGATCCGCGTCGCCCCCGACGCCTACGACCAGGTCATGAGCTCCTACAAGAACCCGATCATGGGCATGGGCGAGGTCGTGCTGGTGGGTGCCGTCGCGTACCACGCCTACAACGGCCTGCGCATCATCCTGGTCGATCTGTGGCCGTGGGCCACGCGCCACCAGCGCCAGCTGTGGTGGGGCGTCATCGCGCTCTTCGTGGTCACGCTGGTTCCGTTCGCGGTGCGCCATCTGTCGATCGTCTTCGCGTACGGATGGGGAGGCGAGCACTGATGACCGCCATCGCCGACCCGCGCGCTCCGCGCGAGACCGTCCGCCGCAAGGGCCCCAACCTCGAGAAGTGGGGCTGGATCTACATGCGCGTCTCGGGCGTGCTCCTGCTGGTCCTCATCTTCGGCCACCTGTTCGTCAACCTGATGCTCGGCGAGGGCATCCACGGCATCGACTTCGCGTTCGTCGCGGGCAAGTTCGCCACGCCGTTCTGGCAGTGGTGGGACGTGCTGATGCTGTGGCTCGCCCTGATCCACGGCGCGAACGGCATGCGCACCATCGTCAACGACTACGTCGGCCACGAGAAGACGCGCCGCGTGCTGGTGTGGGCGCTCTGGCTCTCCGCCGGCTTCCTGATCCTTCTCGGCACGCTCGTGGTCTTCACCTTCGATCCCTGCGTCCCGAACCTGACCGACGGCAGCATCCTCACCGAGATCTGCAGCGCACAGGGCTGAGCGCGCACCCCCAGGCGAGAGACAACGAGGCAACCCACACGTGAGCACCCAGACCGCGGACTCCTACGTCAAGGACGGCGTCCACTACCACCAGTTCGACATCGTCATCGTGGGCGCCGGCGGCGCCGGCATGCGCGCGGCGATCGAGGCAGGCCCCGGCGCCAGGACCGCGGTGATCTCGAAGCTCTACCCCACCCGCTCGCACACCGGTGCGGCGCAGGGCGGCATGGCCGCGGCGCTCGCCAACGTCGAAGAGGACTCCTGGGAGTGGCACACCTTCGACACGGTCAAGGGCGGCGACTACCTCGTCGACCAGGACGCGGCCGAGATCCTGGCCAAAGAGGCCATCGACGCCGTCATCGATCTCGAGAACATGGGCTTGCCGTTCAACCGCACCCCCGAAGGCAAGATCGACCAGCGCCGCTTCGGCGGCCACACCGCCGATCACGGCAAGACCCCCGTGCGCCGGGCCTGCTACGCCGCCGACCGCACCGGGCACATGATCCTGCAGACGCTGTTCCAGAACTGCGTCAAGCTCGGCATCAACTTCTTCAACGAGTTCTACGTGCTCGATCTGATCACCGTGAAGAAGGACGACGGGTCGACCGAGGTCGCCGGGGTCGTCGCCTACGAGCTCGCGACCGGCGAGCTGCACGTCTTCCACTCCAAGGCCGTCATCTTCGCGACGGGCGGCTTCGGCAAGATCTTCAAGACCACCTCCAACGCCCACACGCTCACCGGTGACGGCGTGGGCATCGTCTGGCGCAAGGGCCTCCCGCTCGAGGACATGGAGTTCTTCCAGTTCCACCCGACCGGTCTGGCCGGGCTCGGCATCCTGCTCACCGAAGGCGCCCGCGGCGAAGGCGCGATCCTGCGCAACGCCTCGGGCGAGCGGTTCATGGAGCGCTACGCCCCCACGATCAAGGACCTCGCACCTCGCGACATCGTCAGCCGCTGCATGGTGCAGGAGGTCGCGGAAGGCCGCGGCGCCGGCCCGCACCGCGATTACGTGCTGCTGGACTGCACGCACCTCGGCGCCGAGGTCCTCGAGACCAAGCTCCCCGACATCACCGAGTTCGCGCGCACCTACCTCGGCGTCGACCCCGTCGTCGAGCCGGTGCCCGTGATGCCCACCGCGCACTACGCGATGGGCGGCATCCCGACCAACAACGACGCCCAGGTGCTGTCGGACAACACGACTGTCGTGCCGGGCCTGTACGCCGCCGGCGAGTGCGCGTGCGTGTCGGTGCACGGCTCGAACCGCCTCGGCACCAACTCGCTCCTCGACATCAACGTCTTCGGCAAGCGCGCCGGCCGCAATGCCGTCCAGTACGTCAAGACGGCGGAGTTCGTGCCGCTGCCGGAGGACCCGGCCGCCGAGGTGCGCGGCCTCATCGAGGGCCTGCGCAGCAACACCGGCACCGAGCGCATCGCGGTGCTCCGCAAGAAGCTCCAGGACGAGATGGACCGCAAGGCCCAGGTGTTCCGCACCGATGAGTCGCTCGGCGAGGTGCTCGTCGTCATCGAGGAGCTGCGCGAGCGGTTCAAGAACATCCACGTCGACGACAAGGGCAAGCGGTACAACACCGATCTGCTCGAGGCCGTCGAGCTCGGCTTCCTGCTCGACATCGCCGAGGTCGTCGTGGTCACCGCCCGCAACCGCAAGGAGAGCCGCGGCGGTCACATGCGCGACGACTTCCCGAACCGCGACGACGAGACGTACATGCAGCACACCATGGCCTACCTCTCGGGCGACGCCGGATCCTCGCACTCGGAGGACCACATCCGCCTCGACTGGAAGCCCGTCGTCTTCACGAAGAACGAGGCCGGCGAGTTGCGCTACCCCCCGCTGGAGAGGAAGTACTGATGGCCACGCTCGTCGCGACGGATGCCTCCGCCGATGTCGTCGATGTCTCGGACGAAATCGAACAGGCGCCCGCAGACACCGGCATCCAGTCGTTCCTGATCACGTTCATCATCCGGCGGTTCGACCCCGAGGTGGACGAGGAGCCGCGCTGGGTGGACTACGACGTCGAGCTGTACTCGACCGACCGCGTGCTCGACGCCCTGCACAAGATCAAGTGGGAGGTCGACGGCTCGCTGTCGTTCCGCCGCTCCTGCGCGCACGGCATCTGCGGGTCCGATGCGATGCGCATCAACGGCCGCAACCGGCTCGCGTGCAAGACCCTGATCAAGGATCTCGACATCTCGCAGCCGATCTACGTCGAGGCGATCAAGGGCCTGCCCCTCGAGAAGGACCTCATCGTCGACATGGAGCCGTTCTTCGCGTCGTTCCGCGACGTGCAGCCGTTCCTCATCGCGAACTCCAAGCCCGAGCCTGGCAAGGAGCGCATCCAGTCCATCGTCGACCGGGAGGTGTTCGACGACACCACGAAGTGCATCCTGTGCGCCGCGTGCACCTCGTCGTGCCCGGTGTTCTGGACCGACGGCCAGTACTTCGGCCCGGCGGCCATCGTGAACGCGCATCGCTTCATCTTCGACTCGCGCGACGACGCCGGCGATGTGCGGCTCGACATCCTCAACGACAAGGAGGGCGTGTGGCGCTGCCGCACGACCTTCAACTGCACCGAGGCGTGCCCGCGCGGCATCGAGGTCACCAAGGCCATCGCAGAGGTCAAGCAAGCGGTTCTCCGCGGACGCGCGTAGCGGCCCGCAGGTGACAGAGCCTCAGCGCAACGACGCGCCCCTCGCTCCGCAGGATCCCACGCTCCGTCGCGCCCGCGGCGCGGTGACGGCGGCCTATGTGGCCCAAGGTCTCGGCTACGCCGTGATCGTGACGTCGCTGCCCGCGCTCAAGGCGCGGCAGGACGTCGACGACACCGTCGTCTCGATCCTCGTGCTCGGCGTGGCGCTCGCCGCCGCGGCGGGATCGGTCATCGCGAACGCGGTCGCGGTGCGCTTCGGAAGCCGCACGGCACTGGCGCTCGGACTCCTCGTCCAGGCGATCGCGCTGCCGATGATCGCGATCCCGACGCCCTTCCCGGTGTTCGCCGCCGCCTTCGCGGTCTTCGGAGTCGGTCTCGGCTGCGTCGATGCCGCTGCGGCGATGCAGGGCGTCGCCGTGCAGCGCGCGTACGGCCGGCATCTCCTCGGCGGGTTCTTCGCCGCGGCCACGGCGGCCGCGATCGCCGGCGCTCTGCTCGTCTCGGCCGTGGCGCTGACCGCGACGGCAGCGGGAATCGCGCTCGCCTGCGCGGCCGTGATCGCCCTCGTCGTGGCACTCGCCGGATACCGGTTCTTCCTCCGCGAGGTGCCGATCGACGACGCCCTCCCGGCCGCAGAGCGCGCGAAGCTCCCGCGTGCGGGCATCTGGGTGTTCGGGCTGGTCATCCTCGCCGTGTTCGTGGCCGACTCGGCGGTGAGCACCTGGAGCACCGTGTACCTGCAGGACGACCTTGCGGCGCTCGCCTGGATCGCCCCACTCGGCTACGCGGCCTACCAGGCCGTCGTCCTGCTGACCCGGCTCGTCACCGACCGCCTGGTCACCGTCATCGGCCGCGGCCGCCTCGTGGCCATCGCCGCGAGCGTGTCGGCGGTCGGATGCCTGATGATCGCCCTGCTGCCGTTCCCCGTGGCCGCCGTCGTCGGGTTCGCCCTGGCGGGGGTGAGCGCCGGTGTGCTGATCCCGGTGACCTTCGGCGCGGCGGGCGAGCTCGCCCCCGAGCACAGCGACCAGGTCATCGCCCGAGTGAATCTGTTCAACTACGCGGGCGCCATCCTCGGCGCCGTGGTCATCGGCCTGATGGCGGACTGGCCCGGGCTCGGGCCGGCCTTCCTCCTGCCGGCGATCGCCCTGGGTGCGATCCTGTTCGCGGTGCCGCGGTTCCGGTCGACGCCGCTTCCCGCCGCGGTCGCCGCCGGCGCCATGGGTTCCCCCGACGCCGGGCGCACTCGCTAATCTGACAGCGTGACGCACACTCCCCCGCCGGACGCGCGTGCGGCAGCCGATGCCGCGCAGCGCGAGGAGGAGTCGCTGCGGGAGCGCTGGGAGGCGACGGAGACCAGCCTGCGCCAGCGGTTCGACGCCCCGATCAGCCGCGCGACCCACATCACCCAGGTGACGATGGCCTGGTTCCCGGTGCGGGTCTGGCGACACTTCCTCATCGAGAACGGCTTCCTGCTCGGCGCGGGCGTGAGCTACGTCGCGCTGTTCGCCAGCTTCGCCGCGATCTACGTGGCCTTCGCGATCGCCGGTCTGTGGCTGGGCGGCAGCGAGGACGCGGTCAACGGCCTCATCGAACTCATCAACAGCTACATCCCCGGACTCATCGCCGACGACAGCGCCTTCGCCACCCCCGACATGGTGCAGGAGATCGCGTCGCAGAACGCCGAGGTGCTGGGCTGGACGGGCATCATCGCCCTCGGCGCGCTCATCTGGACCGCCATCGACTGGGTCACCTACTCCCGCCGCGCGGTGCGCGTGCTGTTCGCCATCCCTCCCGACCGGCGCAGCTACGTTTTCCTCAAGGCGCGCGACTTCCTGGCGGCGCTCATCTTCGGCGCGGCCCTCATCGTCGGCTTCGCACTGAGCTCGATCGGCACGCTCGCCCTGGACTGGCTCTTCTCGCTGCTCAGGTGGCCGAGCGCCACGGGACTCGTCAACATCGGCGTGCGCACGGGGTCGGCCTTCATCGGGTTCGCCATCACCTCAGCCGCGTTGGCGGGGCTCTTCAGATTCCTCACGGGCACGAAGCTGCCGTGGCGGCGGATCTGGCCGGGGGCGATGCTGGGCGGCCTCGGGATCTCGGTCCTCCAGCTCGGCGCGGGGCTGCTGCTGAGCTACACGCCGTCGAACCCGCTGCTGGCCACTTTCGCCGTGTTCATCGGGATGCTGCTGTGGTTCCGGCTCATCGGCATCGTGATGCTCGTCGCCGCCGCGTGGATCGCGGTCGCCGCGAAGGACCGGGATGTCGTGCTCCTGGCCCCCACCGAGGCGGAGCGGCTCGCGGCCGAGCACTCCGCGCTGCTCATCGCAGCCCAGGTGCGGCTCCGCACCGCGAAAGAGGCGCGGGAGCAGGCACCCTGGTACCGGACGTGGGCCGCAGACCGGGCCTTGCGCGAGGCGCAGGACGAGCTGCGGGAAGTGGAGGCGGCCACACCGGCACCCGTTGCCCGGGTGTCTCCGCTCGCTCCCGTCGTGAAACCGGGGAAGCCCACGAAGCGGGCGCCGGCGGCTGCGGGGACCGCGACGACCAACCACGGCCGCGACCTCACGTGAGGCCCTGCGCCGCGCGGCGACGTGTCGGAGCTCGCGGATAGGCTGGCGGGCGTGCCACGCCGAGTTCGCATCGCCTCTGTCAACGTCAACGGAATCCGCGCCGCTACGCGCAAGGGAATGATCGAGTGGCTGGATGCCGCCGACGTCGACGTGCTCGCCCTGCAGGAGGTGCGCGCCACCCTCGACGAGGTGCGGGCCGTGCTCCCCGGCTGGGAGCTCGTGAACGACGAAGCGCTCGCCAAGGGCCGCGCCGGGGTGGCGATCGCGACGCGGATGCCGGCGGTCGACGTCCGACGCGTCCTCGGGCCCGAGCCGCTCGACTCCGCCGGGCGCTGGATCGAGGCCGACCTCGACATCGACGGAGAGCGGCTCACCGTCGTGAGCGCGTACGTGCACACGGGCGAGGCGGAGACCCCGCGACAGGACGCGAAGTGGGCGTTCCTCGATGCGATGGAGAAGCGGATGCCGCAGCTCGAGCAGGCATCGCCCCTCTCGCTGATCATGGGCGACCTGAACGTCGGCCACCGCGAGCTCGACATCCGCAACTGGAAGGGCAACGTCAAGAAGGCCGGCTTCCTGCCCCGCGAGCGCGCCTATTTCGACCGCTTCCTCGGTCCGGCAGGCGAGCCCGTGACCGGCGTCGACGGCTCGGTCGGCACCGGCCTGGGCTGGGTGGATGTCGGACGCGTCGCGCACGGCGACGTCGACGGCCCGTACACCTGGTGGTCGATGCGCGGACGCGCCTTCGACAACGACAGCGGCTGGCGGATCGACTACCACCTGGCGACGCCGGCCCTGGCGCAGCGCTCTTCCAACTACGAGGTCGTGCGTGCGCCGTCGTGGGACACCCGCTGGAGCGACCACTCCCCCGTCGTCGCCGAGTACCTGATCGGGGCCTGAGCCGACTCGGACGCATCATGCCGGCGCGGCCGGGGCGCGGCATCCGCTCACCCGTAGGATTGTCGGATGACCAAACCGCGCCTCTATTCCGGCATGCAGCCCTCGGCCGATTCCCTCCAGATCGGCAACTACATCGGGGCTCTCATGCAGTGGCGCGATCTGCAAGAGGCCTACGACGCGGTCTTCTCCGTCGTCGACCTGCACGCCCTCACGCAGCCGAACGACCCGGCCGAGCTCCGCGAGAAGACGCGCCGGACGGCCGCGCAGTACATCGCCGCCGGCATCGAGCCCTCGAAGTCGACGCTGTACGTTCAGTCCCACGTTCCGGCTCACGCCGAGCTCGCCTGGATCCTCTCCACGGTCACCGGCTTCGGCGAGGCCGGGCGCATGACGCAGTTCAAGGACAAGTCGCAGCGCTACGGCGCCGAGGCGACCTCGGTCGGGCTCTTCACCTACCCCGTGCTGATGGCGGCCGACATCCTGCTCTATCAGACCGACATCGTCCCGGTCGGCGACGACCAGAAGCAGCACGTCGAGCTCACCCGCGATCTCGCCGAGCGGTTCAACAGCCGCTACGGCCAGACCTTCGCGGTGCCGACGCCGGTGATCCAGAAGGACACCGCGCGCATCTTCGACCTGCAGAATCCCACCGCGAAGATGTCGAAGTCGGCCGAGTCGGATGCCGGCGTGCTGTGGCTGCTCGATGAGCCGTCCAAGAGCGCCAAGAAGATCATGCGCGCCGTGACCGACAGCGAGGGCTCGGTGCGCTACGACCGGGAGAACAAGCCCGGGGTGTCGAACATGCTGGTGATCTACGCCGCCCTCACCGGGAGGCAGATCCCGGCGCTCGAGGACGAGTACGCCGGCCGCGGGTACGGCGACTTCAAGAAGGGACTCGCCGAGGTCGTGGTCGAGGAATTCGGGCCCGTGCGTCAGCGGGCGCTCGAGCTGCTCGACGACCCCGCCGAGCTCGACCGCGCGCTCGCCCTCAACGCCGCCAAGGCCGAGGCCGTCGCCAACCGCACGCTGGGCGACGTGTACGACAAGGTCGGGCTCCTCCGCCGCGCCTGAAGGCCCCTTCCCGTCGCCACTCCCACACCTCGAGTCGCCACAACACGCCGACTTCCGCGGCCCGCATCCGGCGTGTCTTGGCGACTCACGAGAGGGCAGCGCACGCCTGCACGCCCCCGCACATCGAGTCGCCAGAACACGCCGACCCCGGCCGCCCGCATCCGGCGTGTCTTGGCGACTCACGAGAGGGCAGCGCACGCCTGCACGCCCCCACACTCGAGTCGCCAGAACACGCCGACCCCGGCCACCCGCATCCGGCGTGTCTTGGCGACTCACAAGCGGGCACCCCGGCTCTAGGCTGGCCCGATGGAACCGGTGATCCTGCGCACAGAGCGGCTCGAGCTGTCGCTTCCCGTCGAGGCCGATGTCGACGCCATCTATGCGGCGTGCCAGGACCCGGGCATCCAGCGCTACACGCCCGTCCCCTTCCCCTACGAGCGCACGCACGCCGACGGGTTCGTCCGGCAGATCCCGAAGGACTGGGAGGCCGGCCAGAACCTGACGTGGGGCATCCACGAGGCCGGCGCGCTCGTGGGCACGATCGGCGTCTATCGGGTCGACGGCATGGGCAACGGCGAGCTGGGCTACTGGGTCGCTCCCGAGGCGCGCGGCGGCGGCCGCCTGGTCGAAGCCGCCCACGCCGTGATCGACTGGGCGTTCAGCCCGGACGGACTCGGCCTCACCCGCATGGAGTGGCGGGCCGTGGTGGGCAACGTCGCCTCCGCGCGGGCGGCGAGCCGTCTGGGCTTCCGCTACGAGGGACTGCTGCGACAGGCTCTCGCGAACACGAAGCACCGCGACGACGGCTGGATCGCCGCCCTCCTCGTGACGGACGACCGGATGCCGCAGCCCTGGCCGGTGCTCGAGGACTGACACACCGTCGGCACCACGTGGCAGGATGGCCGCATGCCGGAGATGCCCGAGGTCCAGGGTCTCGTCGAGTTCCTCCGCGGACGGCTGACGGGGCTCGAGGTCACACGTGTCTCGGTGGCGAACATCGCCGCGCTCAAGACGTACGATCCGCCCGTCGATGCGCTGGTCGGCGCCCGCATCGAGAGCGTCGCGCGCCATGGCAAGTTCCTCGACCTGGCGACGACGGGGACGGATGCCGCGCCCCACCTCGTGTTCCACCTAGCCAAAGCCGGCTGGCTCCGGTTCTACGAGCAGCTGCCGGCCACGATCATCCGCCCCGGCAAGACGCCGATCGCCCTGCGCGTCGCGCTGTCCGACGGCTCGGGGTTCGATCTGACCGAGGCGGGCACGAAGAAGTCGCTCGCCGTCTACGTGGTGCGCGATCCCGCCGATGTCCCCGGCATCGCGCGGCTCGGTCCCGACCCCCTGGACGACGGTTTCACCCGCGACACGCTCGCCGGGCTCCTGGCCGGTCGCCGCACGCAGATCAAGGGTGTGCTGCGCGACCAGTCGACGATCGCCGGCGTGGGCAACGCCTACTCCGATGAGATCCTGCACGCGGCGAAGATGTCGCCCTACGCGCTGGCGTCGAGCCTCGAAGACGCCGACGTGGACCGGCTCTTCGACGCGATGACCGAGACGCTGGCCGAGGCGGTGGCCGAGGCATCCGGCAAGCCCCCTGCCGAGCTGAAAGACGCCAAACGGCGCGGCATGCAGGTGCACGGGCGGCGTGGGCAGACCTGCCCTGTCTGCGGCGACGAGGTGCGCAGCGTGTTCTTCGCCGACAACTCGCTGGAGTACTGCCCGACCTGTCAGACGGGCGGCAAGATCCTCGCCGACCGCCGGCTCTCGCGCCTGCTCAAGTAGGAGCGCTCACCGGCCGGTCGTGCCCATGAGCGTGCGGGCGTCGTCGTCGACCCAGTCCAGCGACTTCGACACGGCCTTCTTCCAGAGCCGGTAGCGGCGTTCGCGCTCGTCCTCCGGCATCCGAGGTTCGAAGCGCACGTCCTCCTGCCAGTGGGCGCGCAGCGAGTCGCGGTCGCTCCACACGCCGGTCGCGAGCCCGGCCGCGTACGCCGCGCCGAGGGCCGTCGTCTCGACGACCTTCGGACGCACCACGGGCACGCCGAGGATGTCGGCCTGGAACTGCATGAGGGCGTCGTTGCGGGTCATGCCGCCGTCGACCCGCAGCTCGTCAGGCGTGCGGCCCGTGTCGGCGACGACGGCCTCGATGACGTCACGCGTCTGGAAGGCCGTCGACTCGAGGGCGGCTCGAGCGATGTGCCCCTTGTTCACGTAGCGCGTCATCCCGACCAGTGCGCCCCGGGCATCGGACCGCCAGTACGGCGCGAAGAGGCCCGAGAAGGCCGGGACGAAGTACGCGCCGCCGTTGTCGGAGACCGTGGCGGCGAGCGTCTCGATGTCTTCGGAGCGCTGGATGATGCCGAGGTTGTCGCGCAGCCACTGCACGAGCGAGCCGGTGACCGCGATCGACCCCTCGAGTGCGTAGCGGGCGGGCTCGTCGCCGGAGCGATAGGCCACCGTCGTGATGAGGCCGCTGCCCGAGCGGACGATCTCGGTGCCCGTGTTGACGAGCAGGAAGTTGCCGGTGCCGTAGGTGTTCTTCGACTCGCCCGCCTCGAACGCCGCCTGGCCGAAGGCCGCGGCCTGCTGGTCGCCCAGGATGCCGGCGATCGGGGTGCCGTGCAGCACATCGGGGAGCTGCGACGTGCCGACCACCTCGGAGGAGGAGCGGATCTCGGGCATCATCGAGCGCGGGATGCCCCAGACGGCCAGCAGCTCGTCGGACCAGTCGAGTGTGCGCAGGTCCATCAGGAGCGTGCGCGACGCATTGGTCACGTCGGTCACGTGGATACCGCCGCGCGCGCCGCCCGTGAGGTTCCAGATCACCCAGGTGTCGGGCGTGCCGAACACGAGGTGTCCCGCGTCCGCGGCCGCGCGCGCCCCCGGAACCTGCTCGAGGATCCAGGCGATCTTCGAGGCCGAGAAGTAGGTGGCGAGCGGGAGGCCGGTGGTCTCGGTGAAGCGAGCGGTGCCGTCGCCGGCCCCACCCTCGGCCGCGAGCTCGTCGATACGAGGCTGGGTGCGGGTGTCCTGCCAGACGAGCGCGTTGTACACGGGCCGACCGGTGCGGCGGTCCCACACGATCGCCGTCTCGCGCTGGTTGGTCACGCCGACGGCGGCGACATCCGAGGCGTCGACCCCCGCGCGAGAGAGGCACGAGGCCACCACCCATTCGGTGTTGGTCCAGATCTCCACGGGGTCGTGCTCGACCCACCCGGCGCGGGGGAAGACCTGCTCGTGCTCGCGCTGCGCGACGGAGACGACCGCGCCCGCGGAGTCGAACACGATCGCCCGTGTCGAGGTCGTGCCCTGATCGATCGCCAGAACGTGATCGGCCACGCCGGCTCCTTCCTCGCGGGCGGCATCGCCCGCATGCATCGCCGGCGCTCCAGGAGCTCGGCTGCGGTCAGGCTATCGCGCGGCGCGCGACGACTCGGTCCGGGCGGGGTCGGCCGCGTGCACCTTCGCGAGACCGCGCTCGACTTCGGCCGCGATCCGCGCGTCGTCCCAGCCCAGCTCCGGGGCGATCGCCGCGGCGATCTCGGCACAGGCCTCCGGCGACGCGTCGCCGACGAAGGCCAGGCTGGTGCGGCGCATGAGCAGGTCGTCGAGGTGGACGACATCCTCGCTGCGGGCGACATGGCGCAGCTCCGCCGTGCTGAAGCCGGGCACGAGCTCGAGCGTCGCGTCGTCGGGGTCATCCACGATCGCCGCGATCACCGCGGTGGCCACGGTGCCGTAGCGGTCGAGCAGCGTGGCCACGCGTGCGGCAGGCAGACCCTCGGCGTGCCCGGCGATCCACTGCTGCCGCGCGCGCTCGGTCACCGGGAAGCCGCTGCCGCCTCCGATCGCGAGCCCTCTGGTGGAGCGCCGGCGCGGCCGCGCGAGCAGGTGCAGCACCCGGTCCGCGAGGTGCTCGGCCGAGGCGCGGAACGTGGTCCACTTGCCTCCGACGAGGCTCAGCACCGTGGCATCCCCGCCCGGAAGCGGCGCTGACTCGACCCGGTAGTCGCGCGAGACGAAGCCCGGCGCCAGTTCGCCGTGCCCCGGCAGCGGACGGACGCCTGCGAACCGGAAGACGATCTGCGACCGCTCGACGACGACCTCGGGCAGCACCTGGCCGATGAGGTCGATGAAGTAGTCGACCTCCGCCTCGGTGCACACGATCTCGTCGCCCATGTCGTGCTCGAGATCCGTCGTGCCCACGAGCACGCGTCCCTTGAGCGGGTAGATGAGCACGATGCGGCCGTCGGCGTTCTCGAAGAACAGCTCCCGCCCGCCGGTCGCGGCGAGGAGCGCGGGGTTGTCGAGCACGATGTGCGATCCCTTGGTGCCGCCCATGTAGCGGGTGGGGTCGCCGAGAGCGAGATTCGTGAGGTCGGTCCACGGCCCGGTGGCGTTGACGATGACGGATGCCGCGAACGCCACCTCGCGCCCCGAGACCATGTCGCGCAGCAGCACGCGGCCGTCCGCGACCCCGACGGCGGCGGTGTAGTTGGCCGCGCGGGCGTGGTCGCCGCCGGAGGCGCGGCCGTCGCGGAGCACATCGATCGCGAGCCGCTCGGGATCGTGGAGCGAGGCATCCCAGTACGTCGCGGTGTACTTGACGCCGGGATTGAGATCGGGCAGCTCCTGCAGCGAGCGCTTGCGTCCTCGGAAGGTGTGCCGCGGCACACGGCCGCCGCCCCGCGAGAACGAGTCGTAGATGACGAGGCCGATCTTGATGAGCGCCGCGCCGCGCTCGCGGTGCCCGCCGCCGCCGTGGCGGAGGAACCGGAGCGGGGCGCTCAGCACGCCGGAGAAGGTGGAGAAGATCGGGATCGTCGTCTGCAGCGGCCGCACGTAGTGGGGCGCCATGCGCAGGAGGGCGTTGCGCTCGGTGACCGCTTCATGGACGAGGCGGAACTCGCCGTTCTCCAGATAGCGGATGCCGCCGTGGATCATGTGCGACGACGCGGCAGAGGCGCCGCTGATGAAATCGTCCCGCTCCACGAGGGCGACATCGACGCCCTGCAGCGCCAGGTCGCGGAAGGTCGCCAGGCCGTTGATGCCCCCGCCGACGATCAGCACGTCCGCGTAGGGACGCTCCGCCACCGCGTCGAATCCTCGTTCCGTGGCCCCGGCCATTGCGATCCCCTGTCGTGGTCGTCGTCGTTCGCTGATCCCATGATGGCATCGGTGGACGTACTTGCAGGCCGAATGCACATATGTGCAAGACTCGTGCCGTGGATGATCTCTCCGACGCCAGGACGGTGCAGCGCGCGCTCACCGCGGCCCACCTGTACTACGTCCAGGACCGCACCATGGAGGCCATCGCGCGCGAACTCGACACCTCGCGCTCGACGGTGTCGCGGCTCCTGAGCCAGGCGCGCGCCAGCGGGATCGTCGACATCCGCATCCGCTCCCCGTTCGCCGCTCCCCAGCTGCTCGAGGAGCACCTCGCCGAGCGGTTCGGCGTCACGGCGCACGTCGTCCCCGTGCCCGACGACGCCAACGAGGTCGACCGCCTCGAGCGCGTCGCCGTCGCCGCGGCACACCTGCTCAACGAGCTCGTGCAGGCCGACATGACGGTCGGGGTCGCGTGGGGCTCGACCACGGCGGCGATCAGCCGTCGCCTCGTCCCCAAGACGGTCCACGGCACGACCTTCGTGCAGCTGAACGGCTCGGGCAACACGCACACCACCGGCCTCCTCTACGCGAGCGAGATCCTGAGCCGCTTCGCCACGGCCTACGGCGGCAGCGCCCAGCAGTTCCCCGTGCCCGCCTTCTTCGACGATCCCCGCACCAAGCGCGCGATGTGGCGCGAGCGCAGCACCCGGCGCATCCTCACGATGCAGGCCGCGATGGACCTCGTGGTGTTCAGCACGGGATCCGCCGACTCCCGTGTGCCCAGCCATGTCTACTCGGGCGGCTATCTCGAGGCGCAGGAGCTGTCGGCGCTCGACAGCGAGGGCGTCGTCGGCGACGTCGCGACGGTGTTCTTCCGCGCCGACGGGTCGAGCGACGGCATCGCGCTCAACGACCGCGCGACGGGTCCCCACTTCGACGTCCTCCGGCGCGTCCCCCGCCGGGTGTGCGTCGTCTCGGGGGTGTCCAAGGTCTCGAGTCTGCGCGGCGCTCTCGCGGCGGGACTGGCGACCGACCTCGTCGTGGACGAGACGGTGGCGCGGGCCCTGTCGGAGTAGCGCTCCGTTTCATTCCGAGACATGGAATGATTCCCCCCATCCCGCGTTGACTACACTCAGAGCATCAACGTGCTCCGGGGTCGGTGAGAATCCGAACCGGCGGTGACAGTCCGCGAGCCAAGGCATCAGCATCCGATCCGGATGCCGCCGCGGCCGATCCGGTGGAATTCCGGGACCGACGGTGGTGCGACGGAGATCTGCAGGCAGAGATCCGTCGCTAGTCCGGATGGGAGGCAGCACGGGCGGCGTCACGCGCGCCGTCGACTTCCCGTACCCCGGAACACCGCGAGGTGAAGACAGGGGACACGGATGACGGCGACACGTGCAGAGCACGACGCGATGCGTCGCGCACTCGCGCTCGCCCTCCGCGGACCCCGCGGCGTGAACCCCCAGGTCGGGGCGATCATCCTCTCCGCCGCCGGCGACATCCTGGCCGAGGGCTGGCATCGCGGCGCGGGCACGCCCCACGCCGAGGTCGACGCCCTCTCGCGGCTCGATCCCGGGGCGGCAGCCGGCGCGACGGCGATCGTCACGCTGGAACCCTGCAACCACACCGGTCGCACCGGTCCGTGCGCCGAGGCCCTCATCCGGGCCGGCGTCGGACGCGTCGTGTACGCCATCGCCGACCCGAATGCCGTGTCGGCGGGCGGCGGCGAGCGCCTCACGGCGGCCGGGGTCGACGTGGAGTCCGGCCTCCTCGCCGATGAGGCCCATGCCCTCCTCGACTCGTGGCTGACGGTCCAGCGGCTCGGCCGCCCGCACGTCACCGTCAAGTGGGCTCAGAGCCTCGATGGCCGGGCCGCGGCATCCGACGGCACCAGCCAGTGGATCACCGGCCCTGTGGCGCGCGCCGATGTGCACCGCCGCCGCGCTCAGGCCGACGCCATCGTCGTCGGAACGGGCACGGTGATCGCCGACGACCCCGCCCTCACCGCCCGAGCGGAGGACGGCTCGATGTACGAGCAGCAGCCGGTGCCCGTCGTGCTCGGCGAGCGAGCGGTGCCCGCGGATGCCGCGGTGCGGCGCCATCCCAAGGACCTGCTGCAGTACCCCGGCGACCTCACCACCGCGCTCGCCGACCTGCAGCGCCGCGGAGTGCACCGCGTCTTCGTCGAGGGCGGGCCGAGCGTCGCCGCGTCCTTCGTGCGCGCCGGGCTCGCCGACGAGTTCCTCGTCTACGTGGCTCCCGCGCTGCTCGGCGGCGACATGCTCGCGCTGCGCGACCTGGGTGTCGCGACCATCGACGACGCCCTGCGCCTCTGGGTGACGAGCGTCGACCGACTGGGTGAGGACCTGCTCATCGTCGGAACCCCCCGCCACGCAGAGGCATCGAACGAACAAGGAGACAGCTGATGTTCACCGGGATCGTCGAGGAGATCGGCCAGGTCACCGCCGTCGAGGCGTCGGGCGACGGCGTGCGCGTCACCGTCCGGGCGCCGAAAGCCGTCTCGGATGCCGCGCACGGCGATTCCATCTCGGTCAGCGGCGTATGCCTCACCGTCGTCGACCAGGGCGGTGACTGGTTCACCGCCGACGTCATGCGGCAGACCCTCGACATGTCGACGCTCCAGGGCGTCTCCGCCGGTCGCCCGGTCAACCTCGAGCGCGCCACCGTCGCGCACGGCCGGCTCGGCGGGCACATCGTCCAGGGCCACATCGACGGCACCGGCGAGCTCCTCGAGGTGCGCCCCGGCGCCGAGTGGCGCGTGCTGCGCGTCGGCCTGCCCGCCGCCCTGGCGCCGCTCGTCGTCGACAAGGGCTCGATCGCCGTCGACGGCGTCTCGCTCACGGTCAGCGCCGCGAGCCCCGCCGTCCCCCCGGACGGCGTGCACTGGTTCGAGGTGTCGCTCATCCCCGAGACGCTCGAGGCGACGACGCTCGGTGCGCGGCAGCCCGGCGACCGCGTCAACCTCGAGACCGACATCCTCGCGCGCCACGTGCAGCGCCTTCTCGCCTTCACTCCCGCGGCATCCGCCGCGCCCGATCTGCCCGCGGCCGCCGCCGCACCGACGGAAGGAGGCTCGGCATGAGCCTTTCCACCATCCCCGAGGCCCTCGACGCCATCCGCGCCGGGAAGCCGGTCATCGTCGCCGACGATGAGAACCGCGAGAACGAGGGCGACGTCATCCTGTCCGCCCAGCTCGCGACCCCCGAGTGGATCGCCTGGACGGTTCGCTGGTCCAGCGGCTTCATCTGCGCGCCGATGCCCGCGGACTGGGCGGACCGCCTCGACCTCCCGCCCATGGTCGAGGTCAATCAGGATGCGCGGGCCACGGCGTACACGGTGAGCGTCGACGCGGCCGACCGGGTCTCCACCGGCATCAGCGCGACCGACCGGGCGCACACGCTCAACGTGCTGGCCGATCCGGACTCCACCCCGAGCAGCGTCATCCGCCCGGGCCACATCCTGCCGCTGCGGGCCGTAGACGGCGGAGTGCGCGAGCGCGGCGGCCACACCGAGGCGGCCGTCGAGCTCATGCGGCTCGCCGGCGTGCACCCGGTCGGCGCCATCGCCGAGGTCGTGGCCGAGGACGGCTCGATGATGCGGCTCCCCGGGCTCATCGAGCTCGGCGCCCGCGACGGCGTGCACGTCATCACGATCGAGCAGCTCGTCGCCTATCTGAACGAGCACGAGCCGGTCGAGGCATCCGCTCATCAGCCCCACAAGCGCCGCGTCAGCCTGCGCGCCGAAGCGCTCGTCCCCACTGCCCACGGCGAGTTCCGCTTCCTGGCGTACAAGGACCGCGTCACCGGCACCGATCATCTCGCGGTGATCTCCGGGGAGATCGGCGAGACGCCCCTCGTCCGCGTGCACTCGGAGTGCCTGACCGGTGAGGCCTTCGACTCGCTCAAGTGCGAGTGCGGCCCCCAGCTCGATGCCGCGCTCGACGCGATCGAGCAGGACGGCGGCATCGTCATCTACATGCGCGGCCACGAGGGCCGGGGCATCGGGCTCATCAACAAGCTGCGGGCCTATTCGCTGCAGGAGCGGGGCCTCGACACCGTCGACGCCAATCTCGCTCTCGGCCTTCCCGCCG
Source organism: Microbacterium sp. CFBP9034 (assembly GCF_034045255.1). Lineage (NCBI taxonomy): Bacteria > Bacillati > Actinomycetota > Actinomycetes > Micrococcales > Microbacteriaceae > Microbacterium > Microbacterium sp. CFBP9034. The sequence continues at coordinate 1,214,246 of NZ_JAXCWC010000001.1, read as the reverse complement.
ACGCCCGTGACTACGCCGCGGCGGCGGGCATCCTGGCCGACCTCGGGGTCGACAGCGTGCGGCTCCTCACCAACAACGCCGACAAGGTGAAGCAGCTGCGCGACTTCGGCCTCGACATCGTCGAGCAGGTGCCGCTGCTGGTCGGCGTCGGTCCGAACAACCACCAGTACCTGGCCACCAAGCGCGACCGCATGGGTCACCTCATCGACGAGGCCGAGCTCGCCGACGCCGTCGCCCAGATGCACGAAGGAGCAGAGCGTTGAGCGGCAAGGGAGCACCCCAGGTCACCGGTCCCGTCGACGGCACGGGCCTCGACGTCGTCGTGATCGCGGGCACGTGGCACGAGGTCATCACGGACGGGCTCATCGCGGGGTCGCAGCGCGCGCTCGAGGGCGCCGGTGCGTCCTGGCGTCTGGTGCGCGTGCCCGGCTCCTTCGAGCTGCCCGTCGCGGCGAAGGCGGCGCTCGAGGCGGGGGCCGATGCGGTCGTGGCGCTCGGCGTCATCATCCGCGGCGGCACGCCCCACTTCGAATTCGTCTCCTCGGCGGCGACCGACGGACTCACCCGCGTGGCGCTCGACAGCGGCAAGCCGGTCGGCTTCGGCGTGCTCACGCTCGACGACGAGGCACAGGGCATCGCGCGCGCCGGACTCCCGGGGTCGATCGAGGACAAGGGCTTCGAGGCAGCGGATGCCGCGATCCGCACCGCCCTCGTGCTGCGCGAACTCCGCGCGAGCTGAGACCAGAGAGAGGTGAGGCGCACCTTGGTGGCGTCCGGGGCCTGACAGGCCTACCGTGACGTCCATGGAGTTCCTGCGCCACCTCGTCCTGCTCTTCCACCTCGTCGGCTTCGCCATCCTCTTCGGAGCGTGGGTCGTCGAGCTCGTCAACGGCCACCGCGGCATCACGCGCCTCATGAACTGGGGTCTGGCGATCGCGGGCCTCGCGGGCCTGATCCTCGCCGCCCCGTGGGGCATCGACTACGAGCTCAACTACGTCAAGATCGGCGTCAAGCTCGTGATCCTCGTCGCCATCGGCGCGCTGCTCGGCATCGGGGCCGGCCGCCAGCGCAAGGCCGGGTCGGTTCCGCCCGCCATCTTCTGGTCGATCGGCGTGCTGACGCTCGCGAACGCTGCGATCGCGGTCCTCTGGCGCTGACGCCCCGAGCAGAGAACACGAGCGGATGCCGCGGCCCCAGGTCGCGGCATCCGCTCGTTCTGAACCCGGCGGGCCCCCTTGCCGTACGCCCGCATAGACTTGATCCTCGTGCCCGGGTGAACCAGACCCGGGCGACGGTGACCCAGCGCAGAGCCGCCTGACGCGTCACCCCGCGTCCGGCGACAGCCCACCGCACGTCCCACGAGGATGCTCCGCCACGCGTTCTACAGGTACTCATGTCTTCCCCCACTGCCTCCGCACCCACTCCCACCACCGTCCCCGCGAACCCCCGCTCGCGCGTCATCACGGCGAGCCTGGTCGGCACCACGATCGAGTTCTACGACTTCTACGTCTACGCGACCGCCGCGGTGCTCGTGTTCCCGATCCTCTTCTTCCCGACCGGCAACGACACCACTGCGCTGCTCGCCTCGTTCGGCGTCTTCGGCGCGGCGATGATCGCCCGCCCTCTCGGCGCCGTGGTCTTCGGTCACTTCGGCGATCGGTTCGGCCGCAAGGCCACCCTCGTCGCGTCCCTGCTCACGATGGGTGTCGCGACATTCCTCATCGGCTGCCTCCCGACGTACGACGACATCGGCTGGTGGGCCGCCTTCCTGCTGCTGATCCTGCGGCTCGCGCAGGGCTTCGCGCTCGGCGGTGAGTGGTCGGGCGCCGCCCTGGTCGCGACCGAGAACGCGCCCGCCGGCAAGCGCGCCTGGTACGGCACCTTCCCGCAGCTGGGGGCGCCGCTCGGCTTCATCATCGCGAACTCCGTCTTCCTCGCGATCAACTTCCTGCTGCCGCATCCCGATGGCGCCGGGCAGCGATCCGCGGACTTCCTGGCCTGGGGATGGCGCGTGCCGTTCCTGTTCTCGGCCGTCATGGTGATCATCGGACTCTGGGTGCGCCTGCGTCTGGTCGAGTCCGAGACCTTCGTGAAGGCCGAGGAGAAGGGCGCGATCCGCAGGTTCCCACTGGGCACGGTGCTCCGCCGCCACTGGTGGCACCTGATCCTGGGCACGTTCATCATGCTCGCGACCTACGTGCTCTTCTACCTGATGACGAACTTCACGCTGTCGTACGGCACGAAGGCCGCCGACCTGTCCACCGCTTCGGCGGCCGCACAGGCCGCGGCGGAAGCGGCCGGCCAGCCGTTCGACGCCACCGCGTTCGCCGCGCAGTTCTACCCCGGCCTCGGCTTCGGCTACACCGACTTCGTGATCATGCAGATCATCGGCGTGGTGTTCTTCGGCATCTTCACCCTGCTGTCGGGACCGATCGCCGACTCGATCGGGCGTCGCAAGCTGCTGCTCTGGGTCACCGGGCTCATCATCGTGTTCGGCCTGACGTTCAACCTGTTCCTGCTGCCGCACGCCGACCCGAAGTTCACCGGCGCGCTCACCCAGGCGTTCCTGATCTTCGGCTTCGTGCTCATGGGGTCGACGTTCGGACCGATGGGCGCGGTGCTCCCCGAGCTGTTCCCCACGAACGTGCGCTACACGGGGTCGGCGATCTCGTACAACCTGTCGTCGATCCTGGGCGCCGCGCTGGCTCCGATCGTCGCGGTGGCGCTGTGGGCGGCCTCCGGAGGAAGCCCGTTCCTCGTCGGCCTCTACCTCTCGGCGATGGGAGTGCTGACCTTCATCGCGCTGCTCCTCGCGCCGGAGACGAAGGACATCGACTACGACGCCGACCTGGGCGTGGGAGAGACCGCGTCTCTCTGACCCCGGTCACGTGACGACCGGATGCCGCGGCCCTCCCGGGTCGCGGCATCCGTCGTCGCCGGCGGCGTCGCGCCGAGGTCGGCGATGGCGACGTGTCGGTACGAGAACGTGCCGGCATACCGGAACACCTCGCCGACGACCGGGACCGAGATGCGCACATCGACCCGCTGCGACAGACCATCGCTGCGCTCGCAGACGACGACGGTCGCGAAATGCGGCAGCGGCACACGCAGCCCGAGGACTCGCAGCGCCAGCCGGCGCGAGGTCATCGTGAGCCCGCCGTCGTGCACGACGAGTGCGAGTTCGACCTCGAGCTCGCGACCGACCCCGAGCCGATCGACGAGCGTTCCGCCCACGACACGCATCGTGTCCTCCATCTGTCGTTCGACACCCGCGAAGGCGAATGTCCGGCGCGCACTGAGGGTGCCGTCGGCGTTCGACGTGTTCACCACGCCGAGCGGCACGTCCTGCTCGTACTCCGGGAAGAGGATGCGCCGCCGCGCCAGGAGCGCGAGGGGACCCCTCAGCCACCGGCGGCGGGACCCGGCGACCTCGTACACTCCTTCACCGACGCCGGCCATGCCACGCGGAATCGGTCCGAAGTATCGCTGCAGCGCCGGATCCAGGTCGTCGAAGCGCGCACCGAGCACCCGCTGGTACACCGACGTGTCCACCCGTGGAGCGCTCATGCGCGGCGCTCGTGCCGGAGGGGCTTCAGTCGCGACGGCGCGTCGGTCGCGTCCGGAAACTCGCACCGGAACTCGCCCTCGTAGCCGAAGAGGAACCCGAAGAAGCGATTGCGCACCTCGAGCTGCACCGAATAGACGCCGCGGTCCTCGTCGTAGCGCTCCCGGAGCTCGGCCCGTCCGCTGAACAGCATGGGGAAGCGGAAGCCGAGCGGTCCCTCGTAGAATCGCTGCGCGCCGGAGCGCAGAAGGAGACTGCCGTCGGGTTCGGCGCGGAGCTCGAGGTCGACGGCCAGATGCTGATGGGTGCCCAGGTAGTCGACGATGCGCCCGTCGGGGCCTGCGATCATCGTCGCGTCGAACCGGCGCACAGCATGAGGCATCCGGTACTCGCGCACGAAAGTCACCGTCTCGCGGCGGAACGGGTCGAGGTAGGGGTGATTCTCGATCGTGAACGGCACGTGGCTGCCGACGTCGGGCACGAGGATATTGCGGAATCGCCCGATCTGCAGGAACGGGATGGTCCACCACGGACCCCGGCGGATTCTCGACATCGTGCCGCGCCCGACGCACGCGTAGCCGGACGCGAGCCCCACTCCGAAGCGCCGCTGCAGCATCGGGTGGAGACGCCCGAAGTCGTCGCCCATGGCTCGGGCGAAGAGCGATTCCGCGACGCCGTCACGCACCCCGGTGCTCATGGCGCTGCCAGCTCGCGAAGGGTCGCCGGCGCGTCATCCATCACGCGGCCGTGCGGTGCCGTCCGCACGCACCGGCTCGCGCGAGGGCGGCCCCGCCGCCAGGGCATCAGGGCCGATGCCACCGGCCAGCGTTCCGGCGGCACGTTGTCCTCCGCCCAGATGCGCAGCCGATCGAAGCTCCAGGCGGTCAGCCAGCCGACGAGCGGCCGGACCACGACATCGGCAGCGCGTCCCCAGCCCGGCGCGTAGTCGTACCCGGTACTGAACAGCACTCCGTCGGCGTCCGGCCGATAGCGCCAGTAGCCGCGTCCCGCGCCGAGGGGCGAGAGGCGTTCGGCGGTGGCGAACCGCAGGGCGGAGGTGCGCGATCCGTCCGGCCTCGAGACCTCGCCGATCGTCGTTCCCTCACCGACGATCGTGCGGCCGAGCACCCGGAGCTCGTAGCGGAACCGCGTCCCACCGCCGGCGATCGGTCCGGTCGGGGTGATCGCAGTGAAGCGCGCATCCCACCGGGGATGCAGGCCGGGATCCTGCGTGAGCTCCCACACGCGCTCGAGGGAGGCTCGGATACGGATGCCGACGTAGATGGGCGCGGGCGCACCGGTCATGCCCTCACCTCGGCGACCAGGTCGAGCAGTTCGCGGAGCGGGCGCCGGAGGAGGCGCGACCTCACGAGCGGCAGCGAGAGCTTCACCAGGCGCAGTCCGCGGTCGAGCAGCCTCAGAGTGCGCTCCTGCGCGGGCGACGAGTCGTACACCCAGAACAGCGCGAGAAGGAGATGCGCGAGCATCAGCGCCGCCGGCAGATCGTCGTGGAACTCCGCCGGCAGGCTGTCTTTAGCGCCGGCGACGGCGTCGCGAAACAGGCGGACGACGATGTCCCGCGACTCCGTCGAGTCGGCCGAGAGCGGGTTCAGCGACGACCGCGGCGACACGGCGGCCGAGAGGAATTCCGGGGCGAAGGGGTGGTACGGCCCCAGCTGCGCCAGCCCGGTGCGGAAGACGATGCCCAGCCGGTCCACGAGGTCATCGCTCGTCGCCAGAAGCGGCTCGGCCGCCGCTCGATGAGCTTCCTGCACGTCGAGATAGAGCTCCTGCACGAGGTCGTTCTTCGACGCGAAGTGGTAGTTCGTCGTGCCGACCGACACGCCCGCCTCGTGCGCGATGAGGCGGATCGTCGTCTGGTCGTAGCCGCGTTCGCGAAAAGACCGGAGCGCGACGTCGCGGATCAGCCCACGCGTGCGCTCGCTCTTGGAGAGGGGAATCGAACCAGAACTGGACATGTTCAGAAACTACTCCGAGATCTGAACATGTTCAACTAGAGGGACGGATCAAGACCCCCTGCGGACCGGGCCGCGGCATCCGTCGCCCGCTGGACGTGGAGTCAGTCGAGGAAGAGGGCCCGCAGGCGCTTCGTGGTGAACACGAGGCCGATCGCGATCATCACGACGAAGTACAGCACGTGCCACCACATCTCCGGCGTGAGGACTCCGGTCGTGAGTCCTCGCACCAGCTCCACGCCGTGCCAGAGCGGGAAGGCCATGATCACGTGCTGCACCCACTCGGGGTAGACGGTGATCGGGTACAGCGTCGCCGAGAAGAGGAACATCGGCAGCAGCACGAAGTTGATCCAGTCCATGTGCTGGAACGTCTTCATGTAGCTCGTGACCGCCATGCCGAGGCTCGCGAAGCCGAACGCGATCAGGAGCACGGCGGGGATCGCGAGGATCGCCGTCCACGCCAGGTTGAGCCCGAGGAGCTGCATGATGATCATGAAGCCCGTGGCGTACAGCAGTCCGCGCAGCAGGGCGTAGAGGATCTCACCGAGCGCGACATCCAGCGGTCCGAGCGACGTCGCGAGCATCCCCTCGTACAGCTTGCCGTAGTTGAGCTTGAAGAAGACGTTCCACGTCGAGTCGTAGATCGCCCCGTTCATCGCCGAGACGGCGAGCAGCGCCGGTGCGATGAACGCCGCGTACGAGACCTCGACGCCGCTCGATGTCTGCACGTCGCCGATGATCGAGCCGAGGCCGATGCCCATCGACGCCAGGTAGAAGACGGGTTCGAAGAAGCCCGACAGCACCACGATCCAGCTCGACGAGCGCGCGGCGATGAGGCCCCGCTGCACGACCGACTGGGGGTTGCCGGCCCACAGGGCCCGCACGCCGCCGACGCGGGTGGGGGCATCCGTCGTCACCGCGGTCATTTCGCGAGCCTCGTCTCGAACAGGCGCCGGCCGATGACCAGGCCGCCGATCGCGAGCGCCAGGAGGTAGACGACGTGCACGACGATCAGCATCGGCGGCGACGGCTGCCCGTACGTGACCACCCGGCCGAGCTCGGTGGCGTGCCAGAGCGGCGAGATCCAGCCGATCCACTGCAGCCAGAGCGGCAGCGTCGCGAGGGGATAGAACGTGCCCGAGAACAGGAACATCGGCATGAAGATGAATCGCTGCACCAGCGCGAACTGCCCTTTGTCGTCTTGGATGGTCGCGGCGTATGCCATCAGCGGAATACCGAACGACAGGCCGGCGAGAAGCGCGATGAAGGGGGCGAGCCACGCCGTGCTGAGGCGCGTGGCATCGGGTTGCAGCCAGGCGAAGAAGATCACGATGAATACGAAGTAGAGCACGACGGTCACGCCCATCCGCGCCCCGGCGCCGGCGACCACGCCGTTGGCGATCTGGCTGGACGAGATCGGCGATGCGTTGAAGCCGTAGAAGTACCGGCGCCACTTGAAGCCCGCCATGACGGGGTAGGTGAACTCCTCCGAGGCGACGGCGATCGCGGAGGTCATGAGCAGCGCCGGCGCGACGAACACGAGGTACGGGACCTCCTGGCCCCCGACGTCGATCGGGGCGTCGATCAGCGCCGCGAGCCCCACCGCGAGGCCGAGCAGATAGAGGACGGGCTGACCGAGCGCCCCGACGATGATCGTCCAGCCGTAGGCGCGCATGGCTCGCACCATGTGCTCGGTGACGTACCACGAGCCGAGGGATCGAGGCTTGCGTCCCCACTCCATCGCCTCGGCGCGGAGCTCGTCGAGGCTCGCGTCGGTCGCGGCCGCGACGGGACCCGGCGTCCGCTCCTCTCCGGCGCCGCCGGCACGGATGTCGCTCATTCGATCAGCGACCTTCCGGTGAGCCGCAGGAACACGTCCTCGAGGCTCGAGCGGCGCACGAGGCTCGTGACCGGCTCGAGACCCCGCTGCGTGACGGCCTCGAGCGCGGCCTCGCCGTTGTGCGCGTAGATGAGCACGCGGTCGGGCAGAACCTCCACTCGTTCGCCGATGCCCTCGAGCTGCGGCGCGATCTGCTGGTTGCGGTCGGAGCCGAAGCGCACCTCGAGCACCTCACGGCTGGAGTGCTCGCGGATGAGCGACGACGGGGTGCCCTCAGCCATGATGCGGCCCTTGTCGACCACGATCAGGCGATCGCAGAGCTGCTCGGCCTCGTCCATGTAGTGCGTCGTGAGCACCAGCGTGGTGCCCCGCTCCTTGAGACGGAACAGGCGATCCCACAGCACGTGGCGAGCCTGGGGGTCGAGACCCGTGGTGGGCTCGTCGAGCAGCAGGATGCGCGGATCGTTGATCAGACCCCGGGCGATGGTGAGGCGGCGCTTCATTCCGCCCGACAGCTGATCGACCTTGCTCTTGGCCTTCTCTTCGAGGGCCGCGAACGCGAGCAGCTCGTCTGCCTTCTGCGCGCACACCTTGCCCGGCAGGCCGAAGTAGCGGCCGTAGATGTAGAGGTTCTCGCGCGCGTTGAGCTCGCCGTCGAGGTTGTCCTGCTGCGGCACGACGCCGAGGCGCGATCGGATCTCGGGCCCGTACCGATCGGGGTCGAGCCCCAGGATCGACAGGTCGCCGGAGGTGCGCGTCGAGACGGCGCCGATCATCTTCATCGTCGTCGACTTGCCGGCGCCGTTCGGGCCGAGCAGGCCGAACGACTCGCCCGGGGCCACCTCGAACGACAGCCCGTCGACGGCCAGGAAGTCGGGCTTGCCTTTGATCTTGTAGGCCTTGACGAGGTTCTGGGCGTCGATGACTGGGGCGGGCACCGGACAACCCTAACGCCGTGGGCCGACACGCACGAGTGACAGGGGGCGGATGCCGCGGCCGCCCGCCGGTCCGGCGCGGGCGGCGCGGGCGCCGGGAAAGTCAACCGAAGTTGACTCACCGCGACCGGTCAACTAATGTTGACGACGGTGCCGCGGGACGCGGCATCCGTCCCGAAGGAGAACGCATGAGCGGCGACGACCTCAGCACCCTCATCGGCTCGGCCCCCGGGCGCGAGCCCATCGTCGAGCTGCGCCGTCTGGCCGAGGTGCGCCGGGAGCTCGCCCGCTCCGAAGAGGTGCAGGTGCGCCGCGCGCGCAATCTCGGCTTCTCCTGGCAGGCGATCGCCGGAGCCCTCGGCGTGTCCAAACAGGCCGTCCACAAGAAGTACGGTCGAAGGTAAGCCCCCCATGCACGAACGAGGTACACCCATGCCCTCCGCCGAACTCGACGAAGCCGCCGCCGCCACCGCGCCGGACCGCTCACCCCGCGGCCGCCGCCGCACGAAGGACGACGGCCCCCGCGCGACCTTCGGGCAGCTGCTGCCCTTCCTCTTCGAGCACAAGAGCACGCTGGTCGTGGTCACCGTGCTCAGCGTGTTCAGCGCGATCACGATGCTCCTCCAGCCGCTGCTGGTGGGCGAGGTCATCAACCGCGTGCAGAAGAGCCTCGACCTCGGCATGCTGCTGTGGGCGCTCGTCGCGCTCGTGGTGATCAGCTCCCTCATCTCGGCCTGGCAGCACTATCTGCTGCAGCGCACCGGCACCGCGGTCGTCTACTCGAGCCGCCGCAAGCTGATCTCGCGCATCCTGCACCTGCCGATCAGCGAGTTCGACGCCCGCCGCACCGGCGACCTGGTCTCGCGCGTGGGCAGCGACACCACCCTCCTCTACGCCGTGCTCACGCAGGGCCTCGCGGACGCGCTCGGAAACGTGCTGCTCTTCGTCGGCGCGCTCATCGCGATGGCGATCATCGACCCCGTGCTGCTGGCGATCATCGTCGTCGTGATCGGACTCTCCGTGCTGGCGGTGACCGCGCTGAGCGGCCGCATCCGCACGGCGTCGACCGAGCAGCAGGAGAAGGTGGGCGAACTGGCCTCCGGCGTCGAGCGGGCGGTCGGCTCGATCCGCACCGTGCGGGCATCCGGAGCGACGGAGCGCGAAGTCGTCGACGTGACCGAGCGCGCGACCGACGCCTACGTGGTCGGCGTGCGCATCGCGAAGGTCTCGGCGATGGTCGTGCCGATCGCCGGCATCGCTCTCCAGGTCTCGCTGCTCGTCGTCATCGGGCTCGGCGGCTACCGCGTCGCCACGGGCGCCATCCCGATCGCGAGCCTGGTGACCTTCATCATGTTCCTCTTCATGCTGATCGCGCCCCTGGGCTCGTTCTTCGGCGCGATCACGTCGGTGAACCAGGCGCTCGGCGCCCTCGGCCGCATCCAGGAGGTGCTCGACCTTCCGATCGAGTCGCAGGACGACGCCGCCCTCGCGGCGACAGTGCAGCGGTCGGCGGATGCCGCGGCCCCGGCCGCAGCGGATGCTCCGACGATCGAGTTCCGCGACGTCCGCTTTCGCTACCCCGAGGCCGTGGTGGCCGCGCGCCGAAAGGCCGAGTCCGAGGCCATCGCGGTGCTGGAGAACGCGCACGTCGATTCCTCGGCGATCGTGCGGGACGAGGCATCCGCCGCCCTCGTGGTCGAGGAAGCGGGCGGTGAGGTGCTGCGCGGCGTGTCGTTCGCCGTGCCGCGGGGTGCCCGCGTCGCGCTGGTCGGACCCTCCGGCGCCGGCAAGAGCACGACCCTCGCGCTCATCGAGCGGTTCTACGACCCCACCGGCGGCGCCATCCTGCTGGACGGGATCGACGTGCGCACGCTCGACCGCGATGACCTCCGCGCCCGGCTCGGCTACGTCGAGCAGGATGCCCCGACGCTCGCCGGCACGATCGGCGACAACCTGCGCCTGGCCTCCCCCGAGGCGAGCGACGACGAGTGCGAGTCCGTGCTCCGGGCCGTGAATCTCGGCGAGGTCCTCGACCGCAATCCGCTCGGGCTGGATGCATCCGTCGGCGAGGGCGGCGTCATGCTCTCCGGCGGCGAGCGCCAGCGCCTCGCGATCGCCCGGGCGCTGCTGGCCGCTCCCCCGATCCTGCTGCTCGACGAGTCGACCTCGTCGCTCGACGGACTCAACGAGCAGCGCATGCGCGACGCCATCGACGCGGTCGCCGCCGGCCGCACGCTCATCGTGATCGCGCACCGCCTCTCGACGGTCGTCGACAGCGACCACATCGTCGTCCTGGATCACGGCCAGGTCGTCGGGCAGGGCACGCACTCCGAGCTCGTGGCGTCGACGCCGCTCTACCGCGACCTCGCCCGGCACCAGCTCCTGGTCTGACCCGGGGCGGCGTCGAGTCGAGCCGGGTCTGCGGGTCGGGACCGGATTCAGGAGACACGCCGCCCGGAGGGGCGCCAAGATGCCCCGCGCGCGGCGCGTCTCCTGAATCGCGGACCGGCACCGCGCCCCACCCGCGGGACCGGCACAGCGCCCGACCGGCTCAGGCCCGCTGGAGCCGGTACCGCAGCGCGGCGAGCTCGGCCCACAGCGGCGCCGGGACGCGCCCGTCGAACGTGCGGTAGAACTCCTCGGTGAGGTCGGCCTCGCGGAGCCACGACTCGGTGTCGATGGCGAACAGCGCATCGAGATCGGCCTGGGGCACCTCGATCCCGTCGAGGTCGAGGTCCTGCGTGCGCGGCAGGCGCCCGATCGGGCTGTCCACCGCACCGACCTCGCCGTCCAGGCGGCGGATGATCCAGTCGATGACGCGCGCGTTGTCGCCGAATCCGGGCCACAGGAAGCGGCCGTCCGAGCTCTTGCGGAACCAGTTCACCTGGAACACGCGAGGCGCCCGGTCGAACCGCAGCTTCTGCCCGATCTTGAGCCAGTGCCCGAAGTAGTCCGCCATGTTGTACCCGCAGAACGGCAGCATCGCGAACGGGTCACGGCGGAGCTCGCCGACCGTGCCCTCGGCGGCAGCCGTGCGCTCGGACGAGATGTTCGAGCCCATGAACACGCCGTGGGTCCAGTCGGTGGCCTCGACCACGAGCGGCACGTTGGTCGCGCGGCGCCCGCCGAACAGGATGGCGTCCAGTGGCACGCCCTGCGGCGAGTCCCAGTCCTCGGCGATCTGCGGGCACTGGGCGGCGCCGACGGTGAAGCGCGAGTTCGGGTGGGCCGCGGGACGACCGGATGCCGGGGTCCAGGGGTTGCCCTCCCAGTCGGTGAGCTCTGCCGGCGGCTCGTCGGTCAGGCCCTCCCACCACACGTCGCCGTCCGGGCGCAGCGCGACGTTCGTGAAGATGGTGTTGCCCCAGAGCGTCTCGACGGCGGTGACGTTCGTGGACTCGCCGGTGCCCGGCGCGACGCCGAAGAATCCGGCCTCGGGGTTGATCGCCCACAGGCGGCCGTCGTCGCCGGGACGCAGCCAGGCGATGTCGTCGCCGAGTGTCTCGACCCGCCATCCGGGGATCGTGGGGCGCAGCATCGCCAGGTTCGTCTTGCCGCAGGCCGACGGGAACGCGGCGGCGAGGTGGTACGCCCGCCCGGCCGGGTCGATGACCCGGATCAGCAGCATGTGCTCGGCGAGCCAGCCTTCGTTGCGGCCGATCACCGAGGCGATGCGCAGGGCGAAGCACTTCTTCGCGAGGATCGCGTTGCCGCCGTAGCCGGAGCCGAACGACCAGACCTCGAGCGTCTCGGGGAAGTGCACGATGTACTTCTCGTCGTTGCACGGCCAGGCGACGTCCTCTTCGCCGGGCTCGAGCGGAGCACCCACCGAATGAACCGTCTTGACCCACGGGGCGCCGCCGGCGATCTCGCGCAGCACCTCGGTGCCGACGCGCGTCATGATCCCGATCGATGCGACGGCGTAGGCGCTGTCGGTGACCTGCACGCCGATGTGCGAGAGCGGACCGCCGATCGCGCCCATGGAGAAGGGCACGACGTACATCGTGCGGCCCTTCATGGAGCCCTCGAACAGCGGGGTGATCGTCTGGCGGATCTCGTCCGGGGCCACCCAGTTGTTCGTGGGGCCGGCATCCTCTTCGCGCTCGGAGGCGATGAAGGTGCGCCCTTCAGTGCGGGCGACGTCGCTCGGGTGCGAGCGGGCGAGGTACGAACCGGGGCGCCACTCGGGGTTGAGCTTGATGATCTTGCCCTCGTCGACCATCTCGTGCAGCAGCGCGTCGTTCTCGGCGCGCGAGCCGTCGACCCAGTGGATGCGGTCGGGGGTGGTGAGTGCGGCGATCCCGTCGACCCAGGCGACCAGGTCGGCCATGCCGGCACCCTGGATCGACGGCATCCCCCCGTACGTCCGCGTGATCGCGGGCCGGGCGGGTGCTGAGCCTTCGGGGCGGGTGAAGATGTCGGCAAGGGCCATGGTGGTCGCTCCTCCTCGATTCGACGTTCAGATCTTGGTCTTCCTCCACTTTCACCCCGATCGGATGCCTCTTCCCACCAATCCGGTCGTCAAAAGTTCCGATTCTTTCGATATCATCAAGGAATGCCTCCCACGTCGCTCGAGCTCTCCACCCTGGGCCACCGCATCCGCCATCAGCGTCTCTCCCACGGCTTCACGCTGGACGAGCTCGGCGAGCTCGTCGGCGTCGCGGGGAGCCAGCTCAGCCTCATCGAGAACGGCAAGCGCGAGCCCAAGCTGTCCCTGCTCCAGGCGGTCGCGAGCGCAACCGGGGTCGAAGTCGCCGACCTCCTGTCGGCGGAGCCGCCCAACCGACGAGCGGCGCTCGAGATCGAGCTGGAGCGCTCTCAGAACGGGTCGGTCTTCCGGCAAATGGGAATCGCGCCGGTCAAGGTGACCAAGGGCATGAGCGACGAGACGCTCGAGTCGATCCTCGGACTGCACCGAGAGCTCCAGCGCCGCGAACGCGAGGCCATCGCGACCCCGGAAGAGGCCCGCCGGGCGAACACCGAGCTGCGGCTGAAGATGCGAGCGCTCGACAACTACCTGCCCGACATCGAGAAGCTCGCCGAGAAGCAGCTCAAGGCGGCAGGACACGTCTCGGGCGCCCTCACGCACCGCACCGTCAGCATCATGGCCGAGAAGCTCGGGTTCGAGCTCATCTACGTGAGTGACCTCCCCCACTCCGCTCGCTCGGTCACCGACCTCGAGAACGGCCGCATCTACCTCCCGCCCGCCTCCATCCCCGGCGGCCACGGGCTGCGGTCGATGGCGCTGCAGGCGATGGCCCACCGGCTCCTGGGGCACAAGCGCCCGACCGACTACGCCGATTTCCTCCAGCAGCGGCTCGAGATCAATTACTACGCGGCCTGCTGCCTCATGCCCGAGACGGCGTCCGTGGCGTTCCTGCAGCAGGCGAAGAAGGACCGCAACCTCGCCGTGGAGGACTTCCGCGACGCCTTCGGCACGACGCACGAGTCGGCCGGGATGCGCCTGACCAATCTCGCGACGCGGCATCTCGGCATCCCGCTGCACTTCCTCCGCGTCGACGGCTCCGGCGCCATCACCCGCGTGTACGAGAACGACGACCTGCCCTTGCCGATGGACGTGACCGGCGCGGTGGACGGCCAGGTCGCGTGCCGGAAGTTCTCGGCGCGGTCGGCGTTCTCCGAGCAGAACCGCACGACGGAGCACTACCAGTACACCGACACCCCGGCGGGCACGTTCTGGTGCTCGACCCAGACCGGGACGACGTCCGAGGGCGAGTTCTCCATCACGGTCGGCGTGCCGTTCGACGACGCCAGGTGGTTCCGCGGCCGCGAGACGCAGAAGCGGGCGACCTCCACGTGCCCCGACGAGTCATGCTGCCGCCGGGCTCCCGCCGAGGTGACGGCGCGCTGGTCGGGCAAGGCGTGGCCGAGCGCCCGCGTGCACATGCAGATGTTCTCGCCGCTCCCCCGCGGCACATTCCCCGGCGTCGACGACAACGAGGTGTACGCGTTCCTCGACCGTCACGCGTGACGCATCGGGGCCACGACGGCTCGCTCGGTGACGGCGGATCCCACGGCAGGCGGGTCGCGGCGGCGCATGTCGAGACGGCGGCGTAACCTCGAAGAGTGACCCCCGAACTCGCCGCCCGCATCGTCGCGGATTCCCGCGACCGGGTGGCATGGGTGCGAGCCCGCTCGCGCGGGATCACGGCCACCGACGTGGCGGCGCTCACCTCCGACAACGCGATCGCCCGGGCGGCCGACGCGAAGCTCATGGGCTCCGGCTTCTCGGGCAACGCCTATACGGCGCACGGCCGGGCGCGGGAGCCCGAGATCGCCGCCTGGGTCGCCGCGACCCACGGGATCCTGCCGTCCTCGGCGCTGTTCCACGCCGTGGTCGAGCGGCGGCATCTGGCCACTCCCGACGGGATCGCCGTCGACGGCACCGGCCGCGTCACGCTCGCCGAGATCAAGACGACCAACAAGTCGTGGCGCAGCATTCCCCGCTCCTACATGCGGCAGGTGTGGTGGCAGCAGCACGTGCTCGGCGCCGAGCGCACTCTGGTCGCCTGGGAGCAGCACGACGAGTTCGTGCCGGTGGGCGACGAGCCGCGCTGTGCGTGGGTCGACCGCGACGACGCCGAGATCGCCAAGCTCGTGCGCCTCGCGACCGCATTGATCGACGAACTTTACCTCCGCACGACGAAGGGCAGGGCGACGCCCGAGCGGATGCCGCAGCCGCCGGCCGCGCCGCGGCAGCCGTTCCGCGCTCTGGCTCTCGCCGACTGACGCCCCGCGCCCGTCAGAGCGCCGGGCGCCGCATCCGGTTCGACAGACTGGAGCCCGCCAGCACTCCCAGCGCGATGGCGACCATCGTGGACAGTGTGGCGACGAGCGACGCCCCTGCCGCCGCATCGCCGCCGAGCACGTCGGCGACTCCGACGAGGCCCAGCGCACCCGGCACGAGCAGCCAGAACGCCGGGGTGAAGCTCACGAGAGCCGCCGGCCCCGAGGGCTGCCGCGCGACGAGCGCCGTCACCGGCGTGACGCACAGAGCCCCGACCAAAGCCGACAGCACGCCGCCGACGAGGAGGTCGCCGAGCACCTGCGCCGCGTAGGCGACGTAGAGCACCAGCAGCATCCATCCCAGCGAGTTGCGGGGCGCGCACCGGTGGATCGAGATCGCCACGCCGAAGACGCCGACCGCGATCCAGGGTGCGATCGGCCCGAGCAGATCGGGGTGCTCGCTGAAGTCGAAGTCGGGCACGCCCACGAGGGCGCCGGCGGTCACGATGCCCGCACCCAGGAGGACGAGCTGCATCGCTCCGGCGGCGGCCCGGCCGGCGCCGGAGATCATCTGCCCCGTCGACAGCTCGAGGACCGCTGTGGTGAGCAGAGCGCCGGGAAGAAGGACGACGAGCGGCGCGAGCAGCGCCGCCAGGATGCCCGAGCCCCACCCGGCTCGCAGCAGGAGGAACACGGCGAGCGCGACGAAGAAGGCGATCGCCACGGTGATGAGCGCGCCGTAGCGCCGCGGTACACGCTCGCTGACCAGGAGTGCCGTTCCGGTGACGAGGCCCAGCGCCGTGGCGAGCGCGACACCCGTCCAGGAAGCGCCGAGCAGCACCGAGAGCGCGGCACTGAGGAATCCGTAGCCGACCACGCGCAGCACGCGACCGTACGTCGGCGGCATGCGACGGATGCGCGCGAGCCGCTCGATCGTGGAAGGCGGATCGAGGACGCCGGTGCGGGCGGCATCCACCGTGCGCTGGACCTCGTCGATCTGCGAGAGCAGAAGATCTCCCTCGCCGCTGGTGACGGCGCCGGTGCGATGCTGTCCGTGTCCCCGTGCGGAGAACAGGAGCGCATTGGGGAAGACGACCGCGTCGCTCTCGGGCAGGCTGTTGACGCGGGCGATGTCACGGAGCACATCCTGGACCGTCTCCACGGAGTAGCCCGCCTGGATCATCGCGCTGCCGACGGCCTCCGCCGCCGCGAGCGCCGCGGCGGCATCGGGCGCCCCTTCGGTCACGACGGGCCGGGAACCCGTGATGGCGGCGCTGCGGGCGCTCTGCGCGATGTCTCGCTCTGCGCGCTGCCGCGCCGACAGGAGCACGACAGCCGCAGCCAGCAGCACCGCGATCGCGATGAACATGGAGGTCATGGGCTCGCCCGTCTTCGCCTGATCCGCACGTCGGGTTCGCCGTGGCGGCGTCCCCACGATAGCCGCCCCCCGACGGAATCAGCGGACTCGGCTCGGCATCAGGGCATGGCCTCGTGGACGTCGCGGGCCCGAGTGACGCGGAAGGTGCTCACCGGGTTCGTCGCGAGCAGGATCTTCCCGCGCGAGTGCATCCGGTCGAGGTCCTCATACGCTTCGACGATGTCCTCCAGCGGGTAGAGACCCGACACCAGCAGCCGGAAGGCGCCCTGCTCCGCGAGCTGCGCGAGCCGCTGCAGCTGAGCGGTCCCGCGCCGAACGCTCTCGGGATCGTCCCGGAGAAGCGCCGCCTCCACGTCGCGGCGATCCGCGCTCGACCGGTAACGGCCAGGGGGGACGGCGAGGGCCTCGGCGATACCCTGACCGTCCTTGCCGAAGTTGTCGATGAACGCGGTGACCGGACCATGGGAGACGTGCTGGATGCGTTCGACGATCCCTTCCCCGTATCTGACCGGGATGATCCCGAGCTGACGGAGGTAGTCGAAGTTGCGCTCGCCGCAGGTGCCGATCACCCGCGCGCCCCAGTGCTTCGCGAGCTGGACCTCGATGCTGCCGACTCCTCCGGCTGCGGCGGAGACCACGATGGTGTCGTCACGGCCGATCCGCAGCTCCTCCAGCGTCGTCAGGGCGGTCGCCCCCGCGAGGTACATCCCGCCGGCGACCTCCCAGGACACGCTCTTGGGCTTGGGGACCAGCGCGGACACGGACACGATCAGATGAGTGGCGTGGGCACCGGTCCGAACGTGTCCGATGACGGCGGAGCCGGGACGGAAGGCGGTCACGCCGGGCCCGCAGAGGCGCACGATGCCCGCGAAGTCGGAGCCCGACGCCCTCGGCCACGCGTCGGCATCCCACTCGCGCTCGTCGCCGCGACGGATCAGCGCGTCCATGTGGTTCACCCCGGTCGTCAGGATCTCGACCAGGACCTCGTGCGGCCCAGGAGGAGAGAGCGGACGGGTGCGCCGTTCCAGCACGGCGGGCTCCCCGCATGAGTCGTACTCGAAGGCGACGGCCTGGACGGGCGTGAACACCATGACCTCCCGGGGCGAAGGGCGGCGATCCGTCGAGGTCCCGTCCGGGGCTGCGGTTTCCGCCTGCCTCTCTGTATTCCGCGCGGGCGCCCGTTCTGGATGCAGTTGCCGGGAATAGTTGACTCAACTCAACGATTGCATATATAGTTGACCTAATTCAACTGTTGACCTTGATCAACCATTCGCCGCGCCACCGTCGCCGCACACTTCCTCGAAGGACCTCCATGGCCACCACTGTCTCTGCGACCGATACGGTCGCCGCTGCCGACGCCCAGCGGAACCACCGCCGCATCCTTCAGGCGCTGTCGGGCCTGCTGCTCGGCATGTTCGTCTCGATGCTGGCATCCACCGTCGTCTCGACCTCGCTGCCCGTCATCGTCCATGACCTCCAGGGCGACCAGGCCGCCTTCACGTGGGTCATCACGGCGACGCTGCTCACCACCGCGATCTCGACTCCGGTCTGGGGCAAGCTCGCCGACCTCTTCAATCGCAAGCTGCTGATCCAGCTCGCCATCGTGATCTTCGTGCTCGCCACCGCCGCTGCGGGCTTCTCGCAGAACACCGAGACCCTCATCGCGTTCCGCGCCGTTCAGGGCATCGGTGCCGGCGGTCTGGCGGCGCTCAGCCAGGTCATCATGGCCGACATCATCAGCCCCCGCGAGCGCGGTCGCTACATGGGTCTCTTCGGCGCCGTGATGGCCGTCGCGACCGTGGGCGGCCCTCTCCTCGGCGGCGTCATCACCGACACGCTGGGGTGGCGCTGGAACTTCTTCGTGGCGATCCCCTTCGCGATCGCGGCGCTGATCATCATGCAGCGGACGCTGCACCTGCCCGCCCGCCCTAAGCAGAAGGCCCGGATCGATTACCTCGGCATCGTGCTGCTGTCCGTGTCGGTGTCCCTCCTGCTCGTGTGGGTCACCAACGCCGGCAGCACGTTCGACTGGTGGAGCACCGAGACGATCCTCATGGTCGGCGGCGCCCTCCTCGGAGCCGTCCTGTTCGTGATCACCGAGCTCCGCACCGCCGAGCCGCTCATCCCCCTCACGCTGTTCAAGAACCGCACCTTCACGCTGGCGACCGTCGCCTCGATCGCCACGGGCATCGCGATGTTCGGCACCTCGGTGTTCCTGAGCCAGTACATGCAGATGGCCCGCGGAGCCACGCCCACCGAGGCGGGCATCATGACGATCCCGATGATCGGCGGCCTGCTCCTCGCCTCCATCGTGATCGGCGGACTCATCACGCGCCACGGCGTGTGGAAGCCGTACCTGATCGTCGGCGGCGTGCTCCTGATCGCCGGCTCGTACCTGCTGTCGACCATCCACTACGACACGAACTTCGCGCTGGTCTCGCTGTACATGTTCCTGCTGGGCGCGGGCGTCGGCATGACGATGCAGAACCTCGTCCTCATCGTGCAGAACACCGCGAACCCGTCGGAGATGGGCGTCGCGAGCTCGGGCGTGACGTTCTTCCGCAGCCTCGGCGGCACCATCGGCGTCTCGGTCATGGGCGCCGCGCTGGCGAGCTCGGCGAGCACGCTCTTCATCGACCGCAAGGCCGAGATCGGCGCCGCGCTGGCGGGCCTCGGGGAGAAGGGCGCGGCCATCGGCCAGCAGTTCCAGTCGGGCACCATCCCGCAGGTCTCCGCCCTTCCCGACGGCATCCGCGTCATCGTCGAGGACATCTACGCCCAGGCCATCGCCCAGTCGTTCCTGATCGCCGTCCCGGTGGCGGTCATCAGCCTCATCGCGATCGTCTTCCTGCCGAACATCCCGCTCACCCGCATGACCACGAGCGAGCGCGTGTCGGCCAGCGAAGCCGACCTCGCCACCGTCTCCGTCAGCGAGGGCATGTCGGCCCTCGACGCCACGGGGACGGTCGCGACGACGGATGCCGCCTCCTCTGCAGCCTCGGACTCCCGCTCCCCGCGGGACGAGGCATCCGCTCCCCGGCGCTAATGTCGATCACGATGACCGTCGACGATACCCGAGAGGCGCGCACCGAGGCGGTGCGCGCCCTCGAGGCGGAGTTCGGCGAGCTGATCACCCGCTTCCGCCGCATCATCTCCGACAACGCCAACCGGGTGAGCCCGGGGATGCTGCCGGGGGCGTACAAGGTCTTCACCACGATCGTCCGCCGCGAGTCGATCACCCTCTCCGCCCTCGCCGAGAGCCTCATGGCCGACAAGGGGCAGATCAGCCGCACGGTGCGCGAGCTCGAGCAGCTCGGCCTGATCGAGCGCACACCGGATCCGGACGACGGCCGGTCCAGCCTCCTCTCCCCGACCGCCCGTGGCCTCGAGCGTCTCGCGGAGGCGCGCGCGCCGCAGGAGAGCTCGCTGCTCGTGGCGCTCGAGGACTGGCCGATCGACGACATCCGCAATCTGTCGCACCTGCTCCACGCCCTGACCGCCGGTGAGTCGCCCGGGCGCTGAGCACGGGTTTCTCTGCCTGGTAGCACCCGCGTAACACCAGCGAGACAATCGCAGGGTTGACTGGCCTCACACCGCCAGAACGTCCTGCCGGTGACGACGCAAACGCGGAAGGAGCGTCCGATGAGATTCCGGCCGCTGCGTTCAACACCCGCCCTCGACGCCGATCTGGTGACGGTGACGGAGCCACCCGCTCAGATGCAGGCCGTCGTCTTCGACGCGCCCGGCGGTCCGGACGCGCTGCGCGCGGCATCCGTGCCCGTCCCTTCGCCGGTCATGAGCGAGGTCCTCGTGCGCGTCGTGGCGGCGGGCGTCAACCCGATCGATGCCAAGACGCGATCCGGCGCGGGCGTATCGGGTCAGATCTCCGGGTTCCCCTCGACTCTCGGCTTCGACTTCAGCGGCATCGTCGCCCACAGCCCGTACGAGTCGCACTCGTTCCCGCCGGGCACCCCGGTTTTCGGCATGGCCGCGTTCCCGCGGTCCGGGGGCACCTATGCCGAGTACGTCGTCGTCCCCTCGCTCTCGCTGGCGCGCAAGCCCACGTCGCTGTCGCACGTGGAGGCCGCCGGGGTTCCGCTCGCGGCGCTCACCGCGTGGGGGCTCGTAATCGAGACCGCCCATGCGCATGAAGGGCAGCGGATGCTGATCCACGCCGGCAGCGGCGGTGTCGGCCACTTCGCGGTCCAGCTCGCCGCGTACTTCGGGGCGCGGGTGACCGCGACCGCCTCGGGACGCAACGCGTCGTGGCTGCGCGAACTGGGAGCGGCCGAGGTGATCGACTACACCTCCACGCGGTTCGAGGACGTCGTCGCCGACGTCGACGTCGTGATCGACCTCGTGGGCAACGTCCACGACGACACGGGCACCCGTTCGCTCTCGCTGGTGCGGCCCGGCGGGCTCTACATCGTCGTGCCCACCGGGTCCTGGCCCGACTACGCCACAGCCGCCGCCGCCGCCGGCGTGCGAGCGACGAGCTACAAGGTCGTGCCCGACGGCGGTGCGCTCGCCACAGTCGGGCGCCTGCTCGACTCCGGGGCGGTGCAGGTCTACATCGACCAGGTGTTCGACCTCGCCGATGCCGCCGCCGCCCACCGTGCACTCGAGGCGGGACACGCCCGCGGCAAGATCGTGCTGCGCGTCAGCGACGACTGAAGCCTCACGCGCCGGCGAAGGGGGCGAGCACCCGCCGCCCCTCGGCGACGATCTCGTCGGCGATCGCATCGAGGAGCGGGGAGCGCAGGTTCCACTGCTGCCAGTGCAGCGGCACGTCGATCGGCGCACCGCCGAGCAGCACCAGCTCGCCGCGCTCGAGCGCATCGTGCGACTGGAAGCGGGGCAGCAGCGCCCACCCCAGGCCGAGCCGCACCGAGGTCGCGAAGTCGTTGGAGGCGGGGACGTAGTGCCGTGGAGGCCTCGACGGGTCCACACCCTGCCCGACGAGCCACTCGTTCTGCAGGTCGTCGCGGCGGTCGAAGTCCACGACGGGCGCGCCGGCCAGGGCGTCGCGCAGCCCTCCCGCCAGCCACCGCTCGACGAAGCCGGGTGTCGCCACCGCCTCGTAGCGCATCGCCCCGAGCCCGCTGACGCGGCATCCGGCCACCGGCGTCGCACGCGAGGTGACGGCGCCCATGACGGTACCCGACTCGAGCAGCCCCGCAGTGAAGTCCTGATCGTCCCGATGCAGTTCGAAGACCACCGGATGCCGCTCCGACAGCCGCGCGAGCGGCTCGAGGAACCAGGTGGCCAGCGAGTCCGCGTTGACCGCGAGCGGCACAGTGGTGCGGGCGCCGCCGTCGGGGTCGGTGCCGAGCTCGGCGAGCGTGTCGTGCTCGAGCAGTGCCGCCTGGCGCGCGAGCCGGACCACGGCGACTCCGGCCTCGGTCGCGCGGGCCGGCTTGGAGCGCACCAGCACCACGCGCCCGAGCAGCTCCTCCAGGGCCTTGATCCGCTGGCTCACCGCCGACGGCGTGATGTACAGGCGCCGGGCCGCGGCATCCAGCGTGCCCTCGTCCACCACGGCGGCGACGGTCTCGGCGAGCTCGAACGGAATGCGCATCAACAGTCAGGCTAATGCATCTGAAGAACCGTGAGCTGGACTGATCAATGCCCTGCGCCTAGCGTCGAAGAGTGCTCACCACTGTGCTGGCCGGCCTCGGTCTCGGATTCTCCCTCATCATCGCCATCGGCGCTCAGAACCTGTTCGTGCTGCGCCAGGGCCTGCGGCGCGAGCATGTCTTCGTCGTCGCGGCGATCTGCGCGGTCTCCGACGCGATCCTGATCGCCCTCGGCGTCTCGGGCGTCGGCTTCGTGCTGCAGGCCGTGCCGTGGCTCGTCGACGTCGTCCGCTGGGCGGGTGCCGCCTTCCTCGTCGTCTACGGGCTGCTGGCCGCGCGGCGGGCGTGGCGTCCGGCCGAGCAGGCGCTGGCGGTGTCGGATGCCTCCTCCCCCGCTCCCGGCTCGACACCCGGCGGGGTGGCGACCCGCACCCGGCTGCTGCCCGTCGTGCTCACCTGCCTGGCGCTCACGTGGCTGAACCCGCACGTGTACCTCGACACCGTGTTCCTCCTCGGCACGGTCGCCAACACGCACGGCGACCAGCGCTGGCTCTTCGCCGCGGGGGCGATGGCTGCGAGCGTGATCTGGTTCTTCGGGCTGGCGTTCGGCGCGCGATACCTCGGCCGCTGGCTCTCCACGCCCCGGGCGTGGCGGATCCTCGATGCGGTCATCGCCGTCGTGATGATCGGGCTCGGGATCAGCCTGGTGCTGCCGCACTGAGCCGGGTCACCGGTCGATCTGCTCCTTGCGGGCGACCACCAGCGCCCGCACCACGTCGTCGGGCAGCGGATGGTCGGGCTGGAAGCGGATGGTGCCCTTGTCGAGCCCGATCCCCGGGTGATCGGCGAGGGCCTCCGCCACCGCCGACACGGCCTCGGGGCTGAACGGATACACCCCGATGTGCTTCTTGGCCCGCATGACCGAGATCAGCGGCTTGCCGCGATACACGAGCGCCGGCATCCCGTAGCCCTTCCCCTGCTCCGCCTCGGGCACCTCCTCGCGGGCGAGGGCGTAGAGGTGCTCGATCGACGGCCGGTCGGCCGGGTCGAGCTCTGCCAGGAGATCGTCGACGGTGCCCATAGACGCATCCTGCCACCGCCGTCGCGTCGGACCCAGCGCCTGTGGGTCGGCGAACCCGACACGGGGCACGGCGAAAGGGGCACGATGGAGGGCATGAAGCGCGTCCACGTGATGGTCCGCGGCGAGGTGCAGGGCGTCGGCTACCGCTACACCCTGCGCATGGTCGCGCGGGAGGCCGGCGTGAGCGGATGGGTCCGCAATCGGCGGGAGGGCTCGGTCGAGGCGGAGCTCGAAGGCACGCCGGCTCAGGTCGACGAGGTGCTGGCGTGGATGGCCGAGGGGCCGCCCGGGTCGCGCGTGGCCGAGGCGACGGTGACGGATGCCGCGCCCGCCGGCGAGGCCGGGTTCGAGGTGCGGGCGACCGAGTGAGCGGCGCGCAGAGCCGTGGGCGTCGGATCAGCCGTCGAACGGCCGGAGGATCCGGTCGATGAACCGGCGGGTGCGCTCGTGCTGCGGGTCGGTGAAGAGCTCCTGGGGGGCGCCCCGCTCGAGGATGACGCCCTCGTCGAAGAACAGCACCTCATCGGCGACCTGCCGGGCGAAGGCGAGCTCATGGGTCACGATGACCATGGTCCAGCCCTCCTCCGCCAGCTCTTTGAGCACGAGCAGCACCTCTCCGACCAGCTCCGAGTCCAGTGCGCTCGTCGGCTCGTCGAACAGCAGCAGCGAAGGCTGGAGCGCGAGGGCGCGCACGATCCCGACGCGCTGCTGCTGACCCCCCGACAGCTCGAACGGCAGGGCGTCGCGCTTCTCGCTCAGCCCGACGCGGTCGAGCAGCGCCTCCGCCCGGGCGATCGCCTCGGCCTTCGGCACCTTGTGGGCGTGGACCGGACCTTCGATGACGTTCTGGAGCACCGTCCGGTGCGGGAACAGGTTGTGGTGCTGGAACACCATGGCCGAGCGGTCGCGGAGCGCGATGCGGCCGGCCTTCGAGACCGGCTTCGCGAAATCGATCTCCGGCCCGCCTTCGAACGCGAGCAGGCCCGCCTCCGGAGTCTCCAGGCCGTTGAGCGAACGCAGCACGGTGGTCTTGCCGGACCCGCTCGGCCCGATCAGCGCCACCACCTCGCCGCGTCGCACCTCGAAGTCGACGCCATGGAGCACGGTGTTCGCGCCGAAGCTCTTGGTCAGGCCGCTGACCCGGAGCAGCGGACGATCGTCGCCGGGAGCGGGCGGAGCCAGGGCGTCATCGCCGGGGATGTCAGTGGGCGACATAGCGGTCGAGCCTCCGTTCGATCGCGCTCTGCCCGGCCGAGAGGACGAGGCAGAAGAGCCAGTAGATGAGCGCGGCCTCGAGGTAGATGGCGAGGAACTCGAACGTGAAGGCCGCGATCTGATTGGCGGTGCGGGTCAGCTCTGTCACGAGGATCACCGACGCCAGCGACGTGTCCTTCACGAGCGAGATGAAGGTGTTGGACAGCGGCGGCACCGACACCCGCGCGGCCTGTGGAAGCACGATCCGTGTCAGCGTCTGCGTCGGGGAGAAGCCCACGGTGTGCCCGGCCTCCCACTGACCCTTGGGAACCGAGAGGATCGCCGCGCGGATCACCTCGGCGGCGTAGCCCCCGACGTTCAGCGAGAAGGCGATGATGGCCGCCGGCCACGGGTCGATCACGACACCGATGCTCGGAAGACCGTAGAAGATCACGAAGAGCTGCACCAGCAGCGGCGTGCCGCGGATCACGGACACGTAGAACCTGGCGATGTTGGAGAGCACCGGATTCGGCGAGAGACGCATCAGTGCCACCACGAGCGCGATCACCAGGCCGAGCGCGAACGAGGCGAGGGCGAGCGGGATCGTCGCCGTCAGCCCCGCGAGGAGCATCGGCCAGAACGAGTCGACCAGCAGCTGCCACAGCTGCTGGTCCGCAGATCCCGCGTCCATGCGCGGCACCGTGCCGAGCGTGCTCGCGACCAGTGTCCCATCCATCCGCGGTCCTTCCCCGATGCGGCCGAACATGCCGCCGCCCGCCCCACGGTAGGGCGGGCGGGGCGGAAGGTCTACTCGGTGACGTCGGCGCCGAAGTACTTCTCGCTGATCTCCGCGAGCACGCCCTCTTCGCGCAGTTCCGCGAGCGCCTCGTCGATCGCCGCGACGAGCGCGGTCTTGTCCTGGGTCAGCGCGAACGCGTTGTACGCGGGGTCATCCGTCTCCGCGGCGATCTTGAGCCCGGTGGGGCCTTCACTCGTCTCGTAGTCGAGGAACGTCAGGTTGTCGTTGATCGTGGCATCCACCCGGCCCTGCTGCAGGAGGGCGACGGCCTGGGCCCAGCCCTCGACGGCCTCGACCTGGGCGCCGCTCGCGGTGGCGAGCTCGTACCAGTTGCTCGTCAGCGACTGTGCGGTGGTCTTGCCCTCGAGGTCGTCGAAGCTCGAGATGGAGTCGTCGTCCTCCAGCACGACGATGACGCCGGGCGACACGGTGTAGGGCTCGCTGAAGAGGTACTTCTCCTCGCGCTCCGGGTTGATCGACACCTGGTTCGCGATGACGTCGAAGCGACCGGCATCGAGGCCGGCGAAGATGGCATCCCACTGCGTCTCCTGGAAGACGATCTCGAGGTCGAGCTTGTCGGCGACCGCCTCGGCGATCTCGACGTCGAAGCCGACGAGCTCGCCGGTTTCGTCGTGGAAGGTGAAGGGCCGGTAGGTGCCCTCGGTCGCGACGGTCAGGGTGCCGTCCGTGACCAGTCCGTAGTCCTCGCCCCCGGCAGAGCCGGACGGCTCCGGCGAAGCGGAGCTGCACGCGGTGAGGGCGAGAGCGGCGGTGGCGACGAGGGCGAATGCGGTGAGGCGACGGCGTGACATAGAGATTCCTGGTGCTGTTCGAGCGGGCTCGTGGCCCGCGGGGGACTTTCCAGTACAGCACGGGATACGGCGCCCGGGGTCATCGCGTTACGCCGCATTGCCGCTTCCCAGGTCGACCGACGCCGCCCGGATCGGCGGGCACCGGCCGAGGCTCAGACCGGCAGCCCGGCGCGAAGCTCCTCGAACACGTCGCCGGCGTCCTCCCGCGTCGCGAGCGCCGAAGCCTGCCCAGCCCACAGCGACACCAGGTCGCCGTCGCCGCGCGCCGCGGCGGCGGCCCGGAAGACCCCCGTCGCCCAATTCTGAGCCGGGAAAGGCGCGATGACGCCCGACGTCTCGATGTCGCGCATGGCACGATTCGGGATGCCGCGTGCCAGCTGTCCGCTCATCGCCCGTGTCAGCACGGTGTCGGTGTCGGCAGCGGCCGTGATGGTCCGGCGGTGCGCGTCGGTCGCGGCGGACTGACGGGTGCGGAGGAACGCCGTGCCGACCTGCACCCCCTCCGCTCCGAGCGCGAAGGCGGCCGCCACCCCGCGGCGATCCGCGATGCCGCCGGCGGCGATGACCGGGATGCGCACCGCGTCGACCACCTGGGGCACCAGCGCGAACGTGCCCACGAGCGAGTGGGAGGGATCCCGCAGGAAAGAGACGCGATGACCCGCGGCCTCGGCTCCGCTCGCGACGATCGCGTCCACTCCGGCCGCCTCCAGCGCCACGGCCTCGGCGACGCTCGTCGCGGTGCCGATGATGCGGATGCCGCGGCCTCGCGCCGCCGCGGTGAGCGCCTCGTCGGGCGTGCCGTAGACGACGCTCACGACCGCGGGAGCGGCATCCAGCACCGCCTCCAGCTGTTCGGCGATGTCGGGAAGGAACCGGGCCGGCACGAGAGGAGTCGTGACGCCGGCCGCCTCGAAGAGCGGCGCGAGGGCAGTGAGCGACGGACCGAGATCGACGTCGGTCGGCGACACCTCGTCGCCGGTCGGCAGCCACAGGTTGACCGCGAAGGGCCGAGCCGTCGCGGCCCGCAGCTGTGCGATCGTGTCGGCGATGCGATCGGCGCCGTATCCGTAGAGGCCGTACGAGCCGAGTCCGCCCCGCTCGCTGACCGCGGCGGTGAGGCCCACGGACGACAGCCCGCCGAAGGGCCCGAGGACGATCGGCTCATCGATGCCGAGGAGCTCCTGCAGTCGCGATGTCACTCGTCCGACGCTACCCCTGTCGAGGGTGGGTCAGCACTCGTCCCACGCGCGACGAAGGGCCCCACCCGGAGGTGAGGCCCTTCGCACGAGAGTCAGACTCAGAAGGAGTTGACGTCCAGGGGGATGCCGGGGCCGAACGTGGTCGACACAGCGCCCTTCTGGATGTAACGGCCCTTCGAGCTCGACGGCTTGAGGCGGATGATCTCCTCGAGCGCAGCGGCGAGGTTCTCGTCGAGCTGCTCGGCCGAGAACGACGCCTTGCCGACGACGAAGTGCACGTTGGCGTGCTTGTCGACGCGGAACTCGATCTTGCCGCCCTTGATCTCCTCGACGGCCTTGGCCGGGTTGGGGGTCACGGTGCCGGTCTTCGGGTTCGGCATCAGGCCGCGGGGGCCCAGCACCTTTCCGAGGCGACCGACCTGGCCCATGAGCTCAGGGGTCGACACGGCTGCGTCGAAGTTGGTCCAGCCGTCGGCGACGCGCTGGATGAGCTCGGCGCCGCCGACCTCGTCCGCACCCGCGGCGATCGCGGCCTCAGCGGCCGGACCCGTCGCGAACACGATGACGCGGGCGGTCTTGCCGGTGCCGTGCGGGAGGATGACGGTGCCGCGCACCATCTGGTCCGCCTTGCGCGGGTCGACAGCGAGCTTGAGCGCGACCTCGACGGTCGAGTCGAACTTCGCGGAGCCGGTCTGCTTCGCGAGCGCGACGGCCTCGGTCGGCGTGTAGAACTTGTCCGCCTCGATCTTGGCGGCTGCGGCCTGGAAGGCCTTTGACTTGGTTGCCATTGTTCTTATTCCCCTCAGTCCTCGACCGTGATGCCCATGGAACGGGCGGTGCCGGCGATGATCTTCGAGGCGGCCTCGATGTCGTTCGCGTTCAGGTCAGGCTGCTTGGTCTCGGCGATCTCGCGCACCTGGGCCTTGGTGAGCTTGGCCACCTTGGTCGTGTGGGGAGTCGACGAGCCCTTGGCAACGCCTGCGGCCTTCTTGATGAGCTCCGCAGCCGGGGGGGTCTTGAGGATGAACGTGAAGCTGCGGTCCTCGTAGACGGTGATCTCCACGGGGATGACGTTGCCGCGCTGCGCCTCGGTGGCAGCGTTGTACGCCTTGCAGAACTCCATGATGTTGACGCCGTGCTGACCGAGCGCCGGACCGATGGGCGGTGCCGGGTTGGCGGCGCCTGCCTTGATCTGGAGCTTGATCAGGCCGGTCACCTTTTTCTTGGGTGCCATTCTGTTTTCCTTTCGTCGAGCGGATGCCTCGGCATCCGTTCTCCCGCGCATCCGGCGTTTCCGGATCGCGGTTCTCCCGGGTTCCCGGCGACGAGCGCCGGGACCGCGGGAAGCCTGTGCTACTGCTTGGTGACCTGGTCGAACGACAGCTCGACCGGGGTCTCGCGCTCGAAGAGGGAGACGAGGACCGTGAGCTTGCCGCTCTCGGGCTTGATCTCGCTGATCGAACCGGGAAGGCCGGCGAACGAGCCCTCCTTGATCGTGATCGTCTCGCCGACCTCGAAGTCGACCTCGGTGACGATGCTGCGCGCCTGCGTGGCCGAGCCCTTGGCCGCGCCCTTCGCGGGAGCGACGTCCTTGACCTCGACGAGGCTCTTCAGCATGTTGAAGGCCTCCTCGAAGCGGAGAGGCGTCGGGTTGTGGGCGTTGCCCACGAAGCCCGTGACGCCGGGCGTGTGGCGGACGACCGACCAGGTGTCCTCGGTGAGCTCCATGCGGACGAGCACGTAGCCGGGGATCCGGACGCGCGTGACCATCTTGCGCTGACCGTTCTTGATCTCGACGACGTCCTCCATCGGGACCTCGATCTGGAAGATGTCGTCCTCGACCTCGAGCGTGGACTTGCGCTGCTCGATGTTGGCCTTCACCTTGCGCTCGAAGCCGGCGTAGGAGTGGATGACGTACCACTTGCCGGGGAGGCTGCGCAGCTCGGCGCGGAAGGCCTCGTACGGGTCCTCGTCCTCGTCCTCGTCGTCCTCGTCCTCGTCGCCTTCGACAGCGGCGGGCGCGGCATCGTCGGACACGACCGCGTCGGAGTCGTCCTCGTCCTCGTCGCCGTCGGCGCCGGACTCGTCCTCGTCGCCGTTCACGTCGGGGCCGTCGTAGGGGGTGACCTCGTCGGCCGCTTCGGCGGCGAGATCCGCCGCCTCCTCTGCGATGGAGTCGTTGAGGACCTCTGCGGCAGCCTCGGTCTCGGCCGTCTCGTCCAGGTTCAGGGCGTCGTTCACGATCGCGTCGGCCTCCGGGTCGTCGATGTCGATGTCGTCCAGGTCGTCGGCGTCGTCCTCGTCGCCCTCGTCCACGATGTGGATGGCGACGTGCTCTGCCGGCGTGTTGGCGGCGTCTTCCTCGGCGAGGATGTTGCCCTCCTGGGCCTCATCGTCCTCCGAGGACTGCTCTGCCGCCGTCGCCCAGTCGGCGTCGTCGAAAAATCTTTCAGACACTGCGTTCTCTTCCGTTCCGTCCGCGATGGGATGAGGACCCATCCGCGAACCGTTCGTTTCGCTCGTCAGGGCGGTGAGGTGGATCAGGCTGCCGCCGGCACACCGAACACGTAGGCCGTGAGCCACACGAACAGCACGTCGAGGCCGTAGACGATCGCCATCATGATGACGACGAAGCCGAGCACGACGCCCGTGTACTTCAGCAGCTCCTGGCGCGTCGGGGTGACGACCTTGCGGAGTTCTGCGAAGACCTGGCGGATGAACAGGGCGATCCGCGCGAAGACGTTCGGCTTCTTCTCGCGGGGTGCTGGTGCGCCGCCCGCGGGGACGACGTCGCCCGTCGGCTCGTCCTGAACCATCGATGCCACCTGATTACCTTCCGTGCGTCGGCATTCGCCGGTGCACTGTGTTTGTCAACCGCTGGCCATTGGCGTGCCAACGTTGCGCTGACGCGCAGGGCGGACAGGAATCGAACCTGCAACCTGCGGTTTTGGAGACCGCTGCTCTGCCAATTGAGCTACCGCCCTAGAGGCCCGGAGGCCTCGGAAGCCCGCACTCTTCCACCTTCATCTGAGTGAGAGGAGCGTGCCCGAGCGCCGGGCACGGCGAAAGAATGCAGACTTCAACTGCATGCTCCAGTGTACGGCATGCCCAGAGGCCCCGCGAATCCGATCAGTAGTCCTGGATGCCATAGCGGTCCGGTTCGGGTGATCGGTGAAACGCCCGGCCGGAGACCGACGCGGCCTCCACTCGGACGTACGTGTACTTGAGCGTGGGGATCCACGGGCGCAGTCCGAGGCCGTCGGCCCGCTCGACCTCCTCCGACGTCTCGAGCGCGTGCGCAGCGCCGCGCACGATCACACTCCACGCGTCGGCGTCGGTGTGGTCGTCCACCTCGAAGAGCACTTCGTCGTGCACCGTGAGCTCGAAGAGCTTGCTGCCCTGAGCGGTCCGGAACAGCAGGCTCTGCCCGTCGACGACGTAGTTCACCGGAAAGATGTCGAGCACGTCTCCGACGCGGGTGACGAGGCGCCCGAGCTCCTGGCTGCGGAGCCGTTCCCAGCACTGCTCATCGGTCAGGAAGATGACCGGATCCGTCGTTTCTGCCATGCCCTCATCCTTCCCCTCCTGCCGGGACTGCGAAAGCCCCCGGCACTCGGGTGCGAGCATGCGGCAGTGCCCGGGGCGCTCCGTGAGCGGCGCGGGCACTGCGCGAGCGCTACGCGCCGATGCGGATGAGCTTCTTGTTGACGAACTCGTCGGCGGCGAGCAGGCCCATCTCCCGCGAGGTGCCCGAGCGCTTGACCCCGCCGAACGGCAGGCCGGGCTCGTCGGCGAGAACGACGTTGACGTAGACCATGCCGGCGTCGATCTTGTCGGCGAGCCGCGCGGCCTGCTCCTCGTCGGTCGTGAAGACGTACGACCCGAGGCCGAAGCTCGTGTCGTTGGCGACCTTGACCGCCTCGTCCTCGTCGGCGACCTTGTAGACGACCCCGACCGGGCCGAAGAACTCCTCGCCGTAGGCGTCCATCTCGGGCGTGACATCGGTGAGGACGGTGCCCGGGTAGTAGGCGCCGTCCCGCGTGCCGCCGGTGACCAGCGTGGCGCCCTGCGACACCGCCTTGTCGACCTGCTCGGCCAGCCGTTCGGCCGCCGTGAGCGACGAGAGCGGACCGAGCACGGTGTCCTCTGCGAAGGGGTCGCCGACCTTGGCCTCGCTCATCTTCGCGGTGAACTTCTCGAGGAAGTCGTCGTACAGCCCGTCGACGACGATGAAGCGCTTGGCCGCGTTGCAGGATTGCCCGGTGTTGTCCAGGCGCGCGTCGACCGCGGCCTGCACGGCGCCGTCGAGGTCGTCGGTGGACAGCAGGATGAACGGGTCGGACCCGCCGAGCTCGAGCGCGACCTTCTTGAGGTTGCGGCCGGCGACCTCCGCCACAGCCGCACCCGCACGCTCCGAGCCGGTGACCGACACGCCCTGCACGCGACGGTCCGCGATGATCGCCGCGGCCTGCTCGTTCGAGGCGTACACGTTCGTGTAGACGCCTTCGAGACCGGCATCCCGGTACATCGCCTCGATCGCCGCGGCGGACTCCGGGCACTGCCCGGCGTGCTTGAGGATGATGGTGTTGCCGATCACGATGTTCGGGGCGGCGAACCGGGCGACCTGGTAGTACGGGAAGTTCCAGGGCATGATGCCGAGAAGCACGCCGAGCGCGGTGCGGCGGATGACCGCGGTGCCCTCGCCGTCGATGTCGATCGGCTGGTCGCCGGTGATCTTGTCGGCATGGTCGGCGTAGTACTCGGTGATGTCGGCCGCGAAGTCGACCTCGCCGAGGGCGGCCTCCAGCGGCTTGCCCATCTCGCGGACGATGATGGCCGCGAGCTCGTCGCGGCGCTCGCGGTGCAGGTCGGCGACCTTGCGGACGGCCGCAGCACGGTCGGCGACCGGGGCATTGCGCCACGTCCGGAAGGCGGCATCCGCTCCGGCGATGACCCCCTCGAGGGCGTCATCGGTGATCGTCGGGTAGGTGGCCAGGGTCTCGCCCGTGGCCGGGTTGACGACGGCGTACTCACTCATGTGTGTTCTCTCCGATCGGGTGGATGGGTTCATTGTGCCGTCAGCGACGGCGGCGGCGCAGGCTGGTGGGGGCGTCGAGCGACAGGGTCTCGCCCCGGAAGAACGCGGGTCGTCGGATCGCCTGCCAGACCATGATGACGACTCCGAGGAGGATGACGGTCACGCCGAGGATGAAGACGAGGCCGAGGCCGCCGATGTTCGATCCGCTGCCGTAGTCCGGATCCATGCTGTCGATCAGCGTCGTCACGAACAGCACCGCCAGGATCACGCCGCCGACCAGCGGGAACAGGAAGGTGAAGAAGACGTTGCGTGCGGAGTCGAACCACTGCCTGCGGAAGTACCAGACGCACGCGAACGCGGTCAGGCCGTAGTAGAAGCAGATCATCATGCCGAGCGTGGTGATGGTGTCCCACAGCACGTCCTCGCTGATGAACCGCATCACCGCGTAGAACGCCGAAGCGACGATCGCCGACACGATGGTGGCGTAGCCGGGGGTGAAGAAGCGCGGGCTCACCGCGGCGAACTTCGAGGGCAGCGCCCCGTAGTGGCCCATTGCGAGGAGCGTGCGCGCCGGCGAGACGAACGTCGACTGCAGCGACGCCGCAGAGCTGGTGAGCACGGCGAGCGAGACGAGCCATGCCACTGGTCCGAGGATGGGCCCCGACAGGTAGAAGAACACGTTGGACTGGATGTCCTCGTTGCCGAGTCCGAGCTCGCCGTCGCCGGTGCCGGCGTACGCGAGCAGCGAGACCGAGATCAGCAGGTACAGCAGGACGATGATCACGACCGTCAGCGTCGCCGCACGGCCGGGCGTCTTCTCCGGGTTCTTGGTCTCCTCGTTCATCGTGAGGGTCACGTCCCAGCCCCAGAAGATGAAGATCGAGAGCGACAGGCCTGCGACCACGGCGGCGAAGTCGCCGACCGCGAAGGGATTGAACCACGACAGCTCGACGGGGCTGGCGTCGAAGGCGTTGCCCTGTGCGACCTGCACGAACGCGGCGATGGAGAAGCCCACCAGGACGAGCACCTGGAAGCTGACGAGGACGTACTGCAGCTTCTGGGTCGTCTGCATGTCGCGGTACGACACGAAGGTCGCGCCGAGCATGAACAGCAGGCACACGGCGACGTTGATGAACGGGTTGAACGCGAGGTCGGCGATCTCGGCGACGCCGGTGATCTGCGCGATCAGGAGGAAGAGGAACTCGACCGCGATGCCGGCGAGATTGGAGAGCACGAGGATGGTCGCCGCGATGAGCCCCCAGCCCGCCATCCAGCCGATCCACGGCCCGAACGCCCGCGTCGCCCACGTGAACGACGTCCCGGAGTCGGGCATCGCGCGGTTGAGCTCGCGGTAGCCGAACGCGACCAGCAGCATCGGGATGAACCCGACGAGGATGATCGCCGGCACCTGGAAGCCCACCTCGGAGACCGTGGGTCCGAGGGCGGCCGTGAGCGTGTACGCCGGGGCGATGCAGGAGATGCCGATGACCACGGCGCCGATGAGACCGACGGTGCCGGCGCTCAGGCCCTTCTTGGAGAGTCCGCCGCGTTCGTCGACAGCGGTCTGGACGACCGGCGGCGCGGTGCCTTCGGGTGCGCTCATCGGTGAGCTCCGTTCGTGGTCTCGGCGGCGCGCGCACGCGCCCCCTTCTTCTTGCGGGTCCGCGGAACGACGATCATCGGCACGGGCAGCTCATGCAGCATCTTCGCCGCGGTCGAGCCGAGGAAGAGCCGGCGGGGGCGGGCGAGCCGGCTCGAGCCGACGACCGCGATCTCCCCGGGCTCCCAGCTGAGGTGCGAGACCGCCTCCTCGATGCTGTCGCCGAGCCCGACGACCGCCTCGGCCTCAATGTCCTTCGGAAGTCCCGCGCGAACGTGGACGAACACCTCATCGGCGTGCATCGCGGCGGACTCGTTCCCGGCGATGCCGGCCGGCAGGTCGATCGCCACGAGGGAGACCAGGCGCAGCTCCGCGCCCGTCGAGGTCGCGAGCGCGACGCTCTCCTCCAGCAGCACGTCCGCGCCGGGTCGGAGCCCGACCGCGGCCGTGACGCGGGTGATCCCGGTCAGCGGATCGATCCGACGCGCGCCCTCGGGTGCGAGCACCACCGGAACGTCCGCCGAGTGGAGCAGCTCGTTCGCCACCGTGCCGAGGCGATGCCGGCCCCGGAGTCCGCCGTTGGCCGCACCGACGACGATGTACGACGCCGCGAGCTCATGGGCCGCCTCGAGCAGGCCCGATGCGAAGGAGTCGCCGTACCGGACGTGCGTCTCCGAGGCGACGGCATCCGGAACCGTCGCCGCCGCGGTGTCGAGCCAGGCCTGCGCCTTGTCGTGCACGTAGCGGTCGTAGCCCGCGTCGGGCGGGGTGATGACGCTCCGGTCCTCACCGGGCAGGACCACGACGAGGTCGAGGGAGGACTCGGATGCCGCGGCCAGCCGCGCTCCGAGCGCGAGGGCATCCGCCCCGGCGTCGTTGGCGGTGTAGCCGACGACGATGCGACCGCTCATCGGCGGGCCTCCTCGACGATGTTGCCGGCGACGAGCCGACCCATGCGGATGGCGCCGTCGACGTGCTGATACCCGGCGCCGGCCATGTCGCTGCAGGCGAAGTGGATGGGCCCGACCGGGGTGCGAAGGTCTGCGCCGTAGCGGGTGAGCCCTCCCAGGTCGAAGCTGGCGGCGTAGGCACCGCGCGTCCACTCCTCGGCGCCCCAGTCGCTCTCGAAGTACACGAGCGGCTCCAGAGCCTGCGGGCCGTAGTAGTGGGAGAGGGACTCGAGGATGCGCGCCTTTCGCTCCTCGGCCGGCACGCGGAACAGGTCGTCGGCGTTGCGGTCCGACACGAAGCCGACGAGGGTGCCGCGCTCGTCGCCGTGGTTGGTGTTGTCGTAGGCCTCGTGCGCGATCTCGTACGGGCTGAACGCGGTTCCGGACAGGCCGTCCTCGCGCCAGAACGGGCGGTCGTACACGGCGTGCACTTTGATGACGAAGCCCATCGAGATGTGCTGGTGCATCTGCTGCTTGAGCCGCGGCAGGGCGGGCGCGAACTCGATCCACGGATAGAGGATCGGGGCGTGCGCCAGGATGACGAAGCGCGCGTTCACGGCGAGACCCTCGTCGCTCACGACGCGGACGCCGTCGTCGGACCAGTGCACCTCCGTGACCGGCTCGCCGAGCATCACGTCGTCGCCGAGTCGCTCGGCGAGCAGCAGCGGAACCTGCTGCAGGCCCCCGACGACGCGCTCGTCGAGGATGTAGTCCGCGTCGACGAGATTCGAGAAGCTGCCGGCACTCGCCGCCATGAGCAGAGCCTGGAGGGCCGAGAACGCGTAGGCGGGCTTGGTGAGCATCGCCCCGGCGATGAAGAGCGCGATGTTGTCGCGCGCCTCCTGGTCGTCGGTCTGCTCCTCGAGCCAGGCCTCGAAGGAGACGCGGTCGAGAGCCTCGGCGTCGGGGTGCTCCCACGGCTTGTCGGGGTCGACCTCGGCGACCATCGCGTCGAGCTTCTCGATCAGCGCGACCATCGCCTGCTCGGTCGCCGGCGGCACCGGGAAGATCTCCCCGGTGAAGCGCGTCAGCTCCCCCGCCTCGTTGACATAGACCGAGTCGCCCTCGCGGTAGCGGCGGTACGTCTCGAGTCCGAGGTCGGCGATGGTCTCCTTGAGCGCCTCCTGGTCGGGCGACACCCACTGCCCGCCGATCTCGAGCATCGCTCCGTCGATGACGTCGGTCCACAGCCGCCCGCCCACCCGGTCGCGCGCCTCGAGCACCACGACGGAGAGACCGGCCTTCTTCAGCTCGTTCGCGGCGGTCAGGCCGGCGGCGCCGGCTCCGACGATGACGACGTCTCGCGTGAGTTCGGCGCGGTTGGCCTCAGCCATGTGGGCTCCTTTGCTTCGATGCGGGGGAAAGGGACGCGAGTGCCGGGACCGGCTCCCCCCTGGCCGGTCCCGGTACTCGGTGCTCAGTGGTCGGCGAGCGCTGCGGTGACGACGTCGATGCCCTCGTGGAGCAGTCCGTCGGTGATCGACAGCGGCGGCAGGAAGCGGATCACGTTCCCGTAGGTGCCGCAGGTGAGGACGATGACGCCCTGCGCGATGCACGCCTTCGCGACCGCGGCGGTGAGCGCGGCATCCGGATCCCCCGTCTCGGGGTCGACGAACTCGGCGGCGATCATGGCGCCGTGCCCGCGGACGTCGCCCATCCGGGGATCGGCGGCCTGGAGGGCGGTGAGGCGCTCGGTGAGCACTGCGCCGATCTCGCGGGCGCGCTCGATCATCCCGTCGTTCTCGAAGACGTCGATCGCTGCCAGCGCGGCGGCACAGGCGATGGGGTTCCCGCCGTACGTGCCGCCCAGGCCCCCGGCGTGCGCGGCGTCCATGATCTCGGCGCGTCCGGTCACGGCGGCCAAGGGCAGGCCCCCCGCGATGCCCTTGGCCGTCGTGATGAGGTCCGGCACGATGCCGAACAGGTCGCTCGCGAACATCTCCCCCGTGCGGGCGAACCCGGTCTGGATCTCGTCGGCGATGAACACGACGCCGTTCGCCCGGCACCAGTCCACGATGGCCGGCAGGAAGCCGTCGGCGGGCACGATGAAGCCGCCCTCCCCCTGGATCGGCTCGATGATGACGGCGGCCAGGTTGTCGGCGCCGACCTGCTTCTCGATCACCGAGATCGCCTTCTTCGCGGCATCCGCTCCGCTCAGTCCGTCCCGGTACGGGTACGACAGCGGAGCGCGGTAGATCTCGGAGGCGAACGGGCCGAAGCCGCTCTTGTAGGGCATGGACTTCGCCGTCAGCGCCATCGTGAGGTTGGTGCGGCCGTGGTAGCCGTGGTCGAACGCGACCACGGACTGGCGGCCGGTGAACTTGCGGGCGATCTTCACCGCGTTCTCGACCGCCTCGGCGCCGGAGTTGAAGAGCGCGCTCTTCTTCACGTGGTCGCCGGGGGTGATCCGATTGAGGGCCTCGGCGACGGAGACGTACGACTCGTACGGCGCGATCATGAAGCAGGTGTGCGTGAACTGGGCGACCTGCGCCTGCACGGCGGCGACGACCTTGGGGTGCGAGTTGCCGATCCCGGTCACCGCGATGCCGGAGCCGAGGTCGATCAGCGAGTTGCCGTCGGCGTCGACGATGACGCCGCCGCCCGCCGCGACGGCTTCGACCGGAGCGGTGTGACCGACGCCCGCGGCGACGGCCGCGGCCTTGCGGGCGAGCAGCTCCTGCGACCGCGGGCCGGGGATGCTGGTGACCAGACGTCGCTCCTGCGGAAGGGACGGACCGCCGAGGGGCGTGGTGGCAAGAGTGTCGACTGCGCTCATGGTCGCGAGCGTAGGCGCTGGTTTCCGACGCTCGCACCCTCCTCCTTGTACATTCTGGATAGGCCGCTGTACGAGCGGTACATCACGGAGGATCATGAACGCCACGGTCGACGACCCGACGCTGCGAGCTCTGCTCACCCGCGGGGATCTTCATCTCGCGCTCGCCGACGACGAGGGCCTCGACGCCGGAGCCCTCGACCGGCCCGTGCGCTGGGTGCACAGCTCGGATCTCGAAGACCCGACGCCGTTCCTCTCGGAGGGGCTGGTGCTGCTGACGACGGGAACGCAGTTCCCCGAGGCATCCGACGATCCGGCGCCGTACCGCGCCTACGTCCGGCGCCTCGCCGCCCGCGGCGTGGTCGGACTGGGGTTCGGCACCGACGTGGTGCGCGCGGGTCTTCCGCCCGCGCTCGCCGAGGCGTGCCGGGCCGAGCGGATGCCGCTGTTCGAGGTGCCCTACCGCACGCCTTTCATCGCCGTGGCCCGGGCCAACGCCGAGGCGATCGCGGCGCAGACCTACGCCCGCCGCAGCTGGGCGCTGGCCGCCCAGCGGGCGATCGCGCTCGCAGCCCTGCGTCCGGACGGACTCGGCGCGACGGTCGCCGAGCTCGCACGACAGCTCGACACCTGGGTGGGGATGTACGACGCCGCCGGCGAGCTGTCCCGCGAGCATCCGCCGGACGGCCTGGACTCCGCGACCGCCGCGGCGCTCCGGCGCGACGTCGCGGGCGTGCTGAACCGCGGGGCCCGCGCCGGCTCGTCGCTGCGCATCGGCGAGACGCCGTTCCGCCTGCAGACCATGGGGAGAGGCGGGCACCTCCGCGGCGTGATCGCCATCGCGGCCGGCGACCTGGACCAGGAGGGCCGGGGCGTCGTCACCGCCGTCATCGCGATGGCCGGCCTCGCACTGGAGCAGCAGCAGGGCCTCAGCCGCGCGCGCGGTGCGCTGCGTGCCGGACTCGTCCACACCCTCCTCACGGACGACCCGGCACTGGCCCGTCGCATCGCACGCGAGCTGTGGGGGCCGCTCCCGCCTGCTCCCGTGACGGTCGCCGTGACGGATGCCGCGGCCTCCCGCATCGACGCCATCGCGGAGCTGCTCGAACTCCGCGCAGAGGAGCGTCGCGGCTCGCTCTTCTTCGGCCGCGGCGACGACGGACTGGTGATCGTGACCCCGGCGGGCGACCTGGCCCCGGTCGACGAGCTGGCCGAGCGGTTCGGCGTGCGCGTCGGGATGTCGGATCCCACCGGCTACGACGGGTTCGCGGCCGCGGTCGGCCAGGCGCGGGTGGCGCGCGACCGCGGGGCGGGACCGGTCACGGCGTTCGCCGACGTGGCCCGCACGGGGGTGCTCTCGGCCCTGTCGGATGAGGCCCTCTCCCTTGCCCGGGCGGAGCTGGCTCCCCTCACCGCGCACGATGCGGCCGAGGGCACCCATCTGGTCGAGACGCTGCAGGCCTGGCTCGACAACGACTGCTCGCACGAGGCATCCGCTCGCGCTCTCGGCGTGCACCGCCACACCGTGCGCACGCGACTGGCGCTGGCCGAGCGGATCCTGGGGCGCGAGCTCTCTTCGTTCGCGACCCGCGCCGAGCTGTGGGCCGCGCTGCGAGTGCTCGACGCGGACTGAGGCTGTGCGCCGCGGGCCGCCCGCAGCCCGGCCGGATCAACCGGAACCCGGCGCGACTCG
This sequence comes from Microbacterium sp. CFBP9034, assembly GCF_034045255.1. NCBI lineage: Bacteria > Bacillati > Actinomycetota > Actinomycetes > Micrococcales > Microbacteriaceae > Microbacterium > Microbacterium sp. CFBP9034. Next base: position 1,175,090 of record NZ_JAXCWC010000001.1, on the reverse strand, counting down.
CGACAGAATGCCGGGGGCCGACCAGGGCGAGGTGGACGAAGATGGGCGCATGACCGATGCCTCCGTGCCCAACGGCGACGTCTCGTGGTGGTGGCGGCAGCTCGGGGGGACCCCCGCACCGCGGCCCGCCCTCCCCGGGCCCATCGACGTGGACGTCGCCATCGTCGGCGGCGGCTACACCGGTCTGTGGACGGCGTACTACCTCAAGCGCTCGCAGCCCGACCTCCGGGTCGTCGTGCTCGAGCAGCGCTTCGCGGGCTTCGGAGCCTCCGGCCGCAACGGCGGCTGGCTGACCAACACCGTCACCGGCGGACGCGAACGGTACGCGGCATCCCATGGCCGCGATGCCGCCGTCGCGCAGCAGCGCGCGCTCAACGACAGCGTCGACGAGGTCATCGCGGTCGCCGCGCGCGAGGGCATCGACGCCGACATCATCAAGGGCGGCGAGCTCGACATCGCGCGCACCCCGTCGCAGCTCGCGCGGCTCCGCGCGTCGGCGGCCGGCGAGCGGTCATGGCCGCACACCGATGTGGTGGAGCTGGATGCCGCGGCCGCCGCCGCACGCATCTCGGTGGAGGGCGTGCTGGGCGGTGTGTGGCATCCGCACTGCGCCCGGGTGCATCCCGCCAAGCTCGTGGCAGGGCTGGCCGCGGCGGTCGAGCGCCTGGGCGTCACGATCCACGAGGGCACCCACGTGACCGAGATCAGCTCGGGCCGTGCCGTCACCGACCGCGGCACCGTGCGGGCGACGCACGTGCTGCGCGCCACCGAGGGCTTCACCGCCGACCTCCGCGGCGAGCACCGCACCTGGCTGCCGATGAACTCGTCGATGATCGTCACCGAGCCGCTGCCGCGATCCGCGTGGTCGGCCATCGGATGGCAGGAGTGCGAGACGCTCGGCGACTTCGCCCACGTGTACATGTACGCCCAGCGCACGGCCGACGACCGCATCGCCTTCGGAGGCCGGGGTGTGCCGTACCGCTACGGCTCGCGGGTCGACACGGACGGCTCGACCCAGCAGCGCACGATCGCCACGCTGACAGCGCTCCTGCGCGACTTCTTCCCGGATGCCGCGGACGTGCCGATCGCGCACGCCTGGTCGGGCGTGCTGGGCGTCCCCCGCGACTGGGCCGCCACCGTCGGCCACGACCCGGCGACGGGTCTGGGCTGGGCCGGCGGCTACGTCGGGACCGGTGTCACCGCGACCAACCTCGCCGGGCGCACGCTCGCCGATCTCGTGCTGGCGCGCGACACCGATCTGGTGCGCCTGCCGTGGGTCGGGCATCGTGCGCAGCGCTGGGAGCCGGAGCCGCTGCGCTGGCTGGCGGTGAACGCGATCTACACCGCGTATCGCATGGCCGACCGGGCCGAGGCATCCGGTTCCTCCGACCGCACCGCCTGGCCCGCCCACGTCGCGGACGTCGTCGCCGGCCGGCACTGACCCTCCCGACGGCCTCGGCTAGCACCACAGGCGCCGATGCGCCAGAGCGTTCCTCGCGCGCGGGCATCGGGCCACGCTTCTCGCATGAGGAACCTCTCATGCGCCAATACCTTTCATGTGTCAGGTTTTTGGCGTACAGTCATTGACGCGGCGCCCCCAGCGCCGCCACAGCCGAGGCAAAGCCGCCGCGGACGCGGCATTGACACCGATGGAGGCGTCAGAGCGATGACCAGATCATTCACACGCAGCAGTTCCCGATGGGCGGCCGCCGGTGCGGCGACGCTCGTGGGAGCACTCATCCTCACCGGCTGCGGACGCAGCGACGATCCCACCGGCGGCGGCGGCGGCGATGCCGGCGGCGGCGACGCGATCGACGACTCCCCCGCGACCGGCACCGTCGAGGTGTGGGCTATGGGCAACGAGGGCGAAGTCCTCGACGACCTCGCCGCCCAGTTCGAGGAGGACAACCCCGACGTCGACATCGAGGTGACCGCCGTGCCGTGGGAGAGCGCGCACGACCGCATCGCGACGTCGATCGCGGGCGGTGAGACGCCCGACATCACGATGCTCGGCACCACCTGGGTCGGCGAGTTCGCCGCGACGGGCGCCTTCGAGCCCACGCCGGAGGGACTCGTCGACGAGTCCTCGTTCTTCGAGGGCTCGTGGAACACCGCCGTCGTCGACGACGTCGCCTACGGTGTGCCGTGGTACGTCGACACCCGCGTGCTCTACTACCGCACGGACCTCGCCGAGAAGGCGGGCGTCGAGCCCCCGACCACGTGGGAGGAGTACACCGAGTTCACCAAGGCCCTGCAGACCGCCGGCGCCGAATGGGGTGTCTCGCTGCCCCCGGGCGGGTTCGACTCGTGGCAGTACGTGACCCCGCTCGCCTGGCAGCAGGGCGGCGACATCCTCAACGAGGACGGCACCGAGTTCACGTTCGACACCCCCGAGTGGGAGGAGGCGTTCGCGTTCTACACGAGCTTCTTCGAGGACGGCATCGCCGAGCCCCGCAGGCTAGAGGGCGGCGAGATCGAGTCGGCGTTCATCAACGGCGACGTCGGCGCGTTCTACAGCGGGCCGTTCCACGTGAGCCTCCTGCTCGACCAGGGCGGCGAGGAGTTCGCCGACAAGTTCGGCGTGGCCATGGTGCCGGGCGCGGACAGCCGCACCAGCTTCACGGGCGGCGCGAACATGGCCGTCTTCGAAGACACCGAGAACCGCGACGCGTCGTGGAAGTTCGTCCGGTGGCTGAGCCAGCCCGAGACCCAGCTGGAGTGGTACGACATCTCCACCGACCTGCCGAGCGTGCAGGCGGCCTGGGATGACCCCACGTTCGCCGACGACCCCTATCTGAGCGTCTTCGGCGAGCAGCTGCAGGATTCCAAGGCACCGCCCGCCATCGCGACGTGGGCGCAGGTGTCGGCCGTCATCGACCAGGAGCTCGAGAAGGCGACCCGCGGCGAGACGACTCCCGCCGACGCGATCGCGACGATCCAGCAGCAGGCCTCGTCGATCGGCACGGGGCAGTAAGCACCCTCATGTCCGCTCTCGCCTCCGCGGCTCCGCCGCGGCGCCCCGCACCTCGTGCGAAGGCGTCGCGGCGGGAACGCCGCATGACGCGCACGGCCTGGCTGTTCGCCGCGCCGTTCGTCATCCTGTTCGTGGTGTTCATGGCCGGGCCCATCGTCGGGTCGCTCCTCATGAGCTTCACCGACATGACCACGCGCGACCTGGAGACGCCATTCCAGGTCGACATCGTCGGATTCGACAACTACATCCGGCTCTTCCAGGATCCGCGCTTCCTGCGGTCGCTCCTGAACACGTTCACGTTCGTGGTGGTGGCCGTGCCGCTGACCATCGTGCTCGCCCTCGCGGTCGCGCTCGCGCTCGACAAGGGCATCCGGCGCTTCCGCACGGTGTACCGCGTCGGCTACTACGCGCCCGTGGTCACGAGCATCGTCGCGATCGCGATCGTGTGGCGGTTCATCCTGCAGCCGGACGGCCTGCTCAACGGATTCCTCGCGATCTTCGGCATCCAGGGCCCCGACTGGCTGCAGTCGACGACCTGGGCGCTGCCGTCGCTCATCATGATGGCGGTCTGGCGCAACATCGGAACGCTGATGGTGATCTTCCTCGCCGCGCTCCAGGGCGTGCCGCGCGAGCACCACGAGGCCGCGATGGTCGACGGTGCGAACGCGTGGCAGCGGTTCTGGAACGTCACGATCCCGGCGATGCGCCCGGCCATCCTCTTCGCCACCGTCATCACCGGAATCGGGTTCCTGCAGTTCTTCGAGGAGCCCTACGTCATGACGCAGGGCGGGCCGCTCGACGCCACGCTGTCGACGGCGATGTACACGTACGACCAGTTCGGCTTCGGCAACTACGCCTATGCATCGGCAGCCAGCTATGTGCTGTTCCTCGCGATCGTGCTGCTCTCGCTGGTGCAGTTCCGGTTCATCGGAAGGAGGGACTGACATGACGATCACGCCTCCCCCACGCGCCGCCGACGAGCCCGGCGAGGTCCCGGACCGCCTCGGTCCCGTGCCGGCATCGGCGTCGGTGACCGACACCGACGTCGCAGGCCCCGAGCCCCACCCGGCCGGACGCCGCGGCCGCGGCGAGCGCCCGCGATGGTGGCTCTACATCGTGCTGACGCTCGGCCTCATCGCGATGGTCATGCCCTTCGTCTGGATGATCCTCGGGTCGTTCAAGACCGATGCGGAGATCCGCCAGAACCCGACCGGGTTCTGGCCGCAGAACCCGACCACGGAGAACTACGAGACGCTCTTCGTCCGGCTGGACTTCACGACGTTCTTCATCAACAGCGTGGTGGTGGCGGTCTTCGTGACGCTCGGGAACATCGTCTTCTGCTCGATGGTCGGGTACGCACTGGCGAAGCTGCAGTTCCGCGGCAAGAAGCTGCTGTTCGCGCTCGTGGTCGGCACCCTCATGGTGCCGGGCGTGGTGACGTTCGTGCCGCTGTTCGTGCTGGTCGCCAACCTCGGCCTGGTCAATTCCTACCCGGGCCTGATCCTGCCGTTCCTCATCTCACCGCTGGGGGTCTTCCTCATGCGGCAGTTCATGCTGAGCCTCCCCGACGAGCTCATCGAGGCGGCACGCATCGACGGGGCCAGCGAGTGGCGCATCTTCCTGCGCGTGATCATGCCCATGTGCGGCCCGGCCGTCGCCACGCTGACGATCCTCACCTTCCTGGCCAGCTGGAACAACTTCCTGTGGCCGCTGGTGGTCGCGACGAAAGAGGACATGTACACGCTGCCCGTGGCGCTCGCGCTCTACTCGGTAGGGCAGAACGCCGCCCGGTACGGCCTCATGATGGCGGGCGCCGTCGTGGTGGTGCTGCCGATCCTGCTCGTGTTCGTCTTCCTGCAGCGCTATTTCGTGCAGGGGATCGCGCTCACCGGCATCAAGTGACCGGAGCGGATGCCTCGGCCTGCGCTGCTCGCGTGGCCGGGGCATCCCTCACCCAAGAGAAAGGACCGTCCCGACGATGGACTTCCCCGAAGGATTTCTCTGGGGCGCCTCGACCGCGGCGCACCAGATCGAAGGCGGCAACGTCAACTCCGACTGGTGGCAGCGCGAGTGGGGCCACCTGCCCGGCGCACCGGTCGAGACGCCGTCGGGCGACGCGGCCGACAGCTACCACCGCTATGGCGACGACATGGCGCTCCTCGCGGAGGCGGGGCTGGACACCTATCGGTTCAGCATCGAGTGGGCTCGTATCGAACCCGAGGACGGCTGGGTCTCGCGCGCCGCGATCGATCACTACCGGCGCATGGTGGGGACCGCGCGGGCCCTCGGCCTGCAGCCCATGATCACCCTCCACCACTTCACGAACCCGGTGTGGTTCGCCCGCGAGGGGGGATGGCACTCGGATGCCGCGGCCGACCGCTTCGCCCGCTATGTCGAGGCGGCGCTGCCCGTGCTCGAGGGGGTCGACCTCGTCTGCACCATCAACGAGCCGAACATGGTGTCGGTGCTCGCCGACCCCGAGGTGGGCTTCCCCTCGATCGGCCTCCCACCCGGGGTGCCCGAGGTGACCGATCGCCTGGTCGACGCGCACAAGCGCGCCGTCGAGCTCGTGCGCGGGGCCGGGGGACGTGCCGGTTGGTCGGTGGCGACCCAGGCCTATCAGCCCGAACCGGGGGCCGAGGCAGTCGCCGCCGAGTACGGCCGGTCCCGCGAGGACGTGTTCCTCGACGCGGCCCGGGGCGACGACTGGATCGGCGTGCAGGCCTACACCCGCACCCGCATCGGGACGGACGGACCGCTGCCCATCGACGACGGCGCCGAGCGGACCCTCACCGGGTGGGAGTACTTCCCGCCGGCGGTCGGCGACGGGATCCGCAACGCCTGGGCGCGGGCCGGGGTGCCGGTGTACGTGACCGAGAACGGCATGGCCACCGCCGACGACGCGCGGCGCATCGACTACACGCGCGGCGCCCTCGAGGCCGTGCGGGCGTGCATCGAGGACGGCGTGGACGTGCGCGGCTACCTGCACTGGAGCGCGCTCGACAACTACGAGTGGGGCAGCTTCCGGCCGACGTTCGGGCTCATCGCCTGGGATCCCCAGACGTTCGAGCGGCATCCGAAGCCCAGCCTCGCCTGGCTCGGCGAGGTCGCGCGCGCGAACGCCCTCCCCGCCGCCTGAGGGTCGCGCCCGGGTCGCGGGTCGGGCGCGTGGTGCCCCAGGTCAGGAGATCTGCCCAAGTCAGGACCGATACGAGCCATTTCGTCCTGAATGGGGCAGATCTCCTGATCTCGGCCGGCATGCCGCCCGGGACCGAGGCGGGGCGGCCCAGCCGGGGTCTGCTGCCCGGGTCAGGAGATCTGCCCGCGTCAGGACCGATCCGACCCAATTCGTCCTGACTGCGGCAGATCTCCTGATCTCGGCCGGGCGGGGTGCGGCGAACCGCGCTCCCCGTTCGTTGAGCGAGCGGAGCGAGACGAAACGCGCTGAGGGTCAGATCTCCCGCGGCACCAGGTAGCCGCGCACGAACTCCGCGAAGAGGGCGTTCATGTCCACGGTGTCATCGAGCAGCCACTGCTGCTGGATGCCGTCCATCACGGCGCCGATGAGGCGTGCTGCGAGCGCGGGGTCGATGTCGGCGCGGATCTCGCCGTCGCCCTGCGCGGCGATGAGGATCGGGGTCGCCCTGGCCGCGCTCTCGCGGTAGCGGCGGGCGAAGTCCTCGTGCGCGGGATGCTCCTCATCCGTCGCCTCGGCCGAGACCGTGGCGTAGAGCGAGGTCAGACCCCGGGACTCCTGGTTGTACGCCACGACCTTCGTGGCCTGCTGGATCAGCGTGTGCTCGGCGGGATCCCCTGCCGCTTCGCGGATCGCCGCATCCCGCTGGCGGAGCACCTCGGTGAAGAGCTCCTCCTTGTTCGCGAAGTGGTGCATGAGGCCCGTCGGCGTCAGGTCGACCCGCTTGGCGATCTCACGCAGCGAGCCGCTGTGGAAGCCGTTCTTCGCGAAGACGATCAGCGCCTCGTCGACGATGCGCTGGCGCCGGGCCTGACCCTTGGCGTAGCTGCCGCGCGGTGCGCGTACACCGCGGACCGGGGCATCCGCTGCGGACGTCCCGGTCTCGGTCGTGTCGGATTCTATGGTCACTCCCGGGCTTTCCATTCGGAGCTGAAGTCCTGCGCCTTCATCGCCGGCCGCAGTCGCTTCTCCATCTCCTTGTCGACGAAGTACCCCTTGAGGCTATCGCCGGTCAGCTCATTGCCGATCGCGGCCATGATCATCGACTGGTCGAGCGACAGGTACCGCTCCGCCACCGTGCCGCTGCCCACCGCCACCGAGTCGTAGAAGCCGCCCGGGCCGTACGCGCCGAGGTCGTCCTCGAGGTGCGCGAGGTTCGCGAGCACGCCCTCACGGTCGTACGGCAGCGCGAGGAACGCGGCATGCGGCGTCACGACCCCGTCACCGAACTCCGGGTCGGGGTTGGTGCCCTCGGTGCAGCCCGGGCGGTCGATGTCGACATCCGTCTTCTCGCGGTCGGAGGTGTAGCCGTCCGACCTCATCCCCGCCAGATCGACGCCGTACTCGGCGTAGCCGCCGAACGGATCGCTGGCCGGCGAGAAGCCCCACGCGCCGTACTCGGCGTCGACGAGCCCGTGATGCTTCTGCACCGCGACGGTGATCGGGTGGTTGAGCCGCCACGAGCGCGGTCCCCACTTCGTCTCGGGCACGAGCAGATCGGGCATGAGCGCCTCGAACATGCTGCCGCCCCAGCTCGGGACGAAGGACATGCCGGCGTACGTGTACACGCCCTCCCACACGTCGAAGCCGTCGTAGGTGCGGTACTCCCCGGTGGGCAGCTGCTCCTGCCAGGCCCAGTCGCACCCGGGAGGCATCGTCCGGTGGGTGCCGTAGAGCGCGGTCGCCGGGATGCTCCCGTTCGCGATTCCCAGGTAGGTCGCGATGCGACTCTCGCTCACCGTGGTGTCGTAGTGGTGGCAGGTGTAGAACGCCTCTTCGCCCGACCCGTTGTACATCGGGGCCGCGACGCTGCATCCCGGAGGTGCGACCTCCCAGAACCCCCCGCGGTTGGTGCCGGCGGGGAGGCCAGGTGCACCCTCGGGGTTGAAGAAGGCGGCGAAGTCCATCGAGCGATAGAGCGCATCGGCCTGCTCGGCGAGCGCCGGCTCTGCCTCACGGACGATACGGAGGGATGCCGCGAGCCATCCGTTGTCGACGGTGCTGAGGAACGGGTGCACGACGTCGCCCGAGTCGGGCCACGTCGTGAGCTTCGCGCCGGTGTCGGGGTCGTACCAGTTGTAGTACATGCCGCTGGCGTCGTTGCGCTCGAGCGTCTCGAGCGTGGTCAGGGTCGTGGCCATGCGCTCGAGGGCGTCGTCGGCGCTGATGATGCCCAGGTCGCGCGCGGTCACGGTCGACCACAGGTATCCGCCGATGTTGGTGGGGGACGTATAGGCGGCCGGGGTCGCCAGGTCTCCGGTGACATTGTCGGACGGGAGGCCGGTCTCCTCGTTCGTCATGGCGTCGAGGGACGCCCAGGTGTCCTCGGCATACCGCTCCAAGGTCTCGCTGCCCGGTCTGCCGTGACCGCCGCCCCCGCCTTCAGCGGTCGCCGGTCCGGCGAATGCCAGGCCGGTCGCGACCAGTCCCGCCACGGCCGCTGTGCTCACCCATCGCTTCATCGCGCTCTCCTCATCGAAAGCGGCTCCGTCGGGCGGAACCGTCGGTGCGGAAAACCTAACACCCGACAGGTATTAGCGGAACCCCCGGCATCCGCTCTCTCACACGTCTCTCATCCGCCGCCGACCGGCGGGCACGCAGGGTCACCTCGGCGCGTGCGCCTCGAGGAACTCGTACACGTCGGTCGTGTCGACGCCGGGGAAGGCGCCCGTCGGCAGCGTCGCGAGCAGAGTGCGCGGGGTGCGCACGTTGGGCCACGAGTTCTCGCGCCACGCCTCTTCGAGATCGGCCGGCGCGCGGCGGCAGCAGGCCTCGACGGAGTGCGTGGAGACGCCGCGGTTCGGGGTGTCTCGCCCCAGGAACCACCGCGTGTCGTCGAATCGCACCCCGACCGAGACGGAGTGCGCGCCCTCGCTCGACTGCTCGACGCGAGCCGTGCACCAGTAGGTGCCGTTGCCGGTGTCGGTGTACTGGTAGTACGGATTGAAGTGGTCGTCCTCGTCGAAGACGACCCGCGAGGTCCACTTGCGGCAGCACATCTGCCCCTCGATCGCGCCGAGCCGATCGGTCGGGAAGTTCACGTCGTCGTTCTCGTAGGCCTTGGTGATGGTGCCGGACTCGTGCACCTTGAGGAAGTGCACCGGGATGCCGAGGTGCACGCTCGCGAGATTGGTGAAGCGGTGCGCCGCGGTCTCGTACGACACCGAGTACGCGTCGCGGAGGTCCTCGATCGAGATCGCGCGGTCCTTCTTCGCCTCCTGCAGGAACGGCACGACGTGGGCCTCGGGGATGAGCAGGGCCCCGGTGAGGTAATTCGTCTCGACGCGCTGCCGCAGGAACTCGGCGTAGCTCGTCGGCTCGGTATGCCCGAGGATGCGGCTCGAGAGCGCCTGCAGCACCGCGGTCCGGGGGTCGCCCTTGGACGCGAGCCGACTGGACAGGTAGAGGCGCCCGTTCTTGATATCGGCGACGCTGCGGGTGGTCTGCGGCAGGTCCGGCACGTAGTGCAGGGTGAACCCGAGATGGGCGGCGATGTCGGATGCCGTCCGCTGGGTCAGCGGTCCCCCCGGGTGGTCGACAGCGTCGAGCAGCGCCCGGGCGTGGCCTTCGAGGTCGGCGAAGTAGTTGTTCTGCGTGCGCATGAGGCGGCGGAGCGCGACGTTCGCCCGGCGGGCCTCCTCCGGGGTGGCCGCCCGCTCGTCGCGGAGGCGCTCGATCTCGGACTGCAGCGACAGCATCGCCTTGAGGGCATCGGTCGGCACCGTCTTGCCGATCCGGAACGGCGGGATGCCGAGCGCCTGGAAGGTCTGCCCGCGCATCGCCCGTTCGAGCGCGATCTCGAGCGTGGCGCGCTCGTCGAGCGGCTCCGACTCGAGGATCGCCTCGAGCGTCGAGCCGAGCGCGCGGGCGATCGCCTGGAGCAGCGTGAGCTTCGGCTCGCGCCGGCCGTTCTCGATCATCGAGAGCTGGCTCGGGGCGCGGTCCACCGCGGCGGCGAGCTCCTCGAGCGTCATGCCGCGCTCGGAGCGCAGCTGGCGGATGCGGCGGCCGATGGTGAGGGAGTCCACATCCTCATCGTCGGGGAGTGCCGCCATCGAATCGCGGGCGAACGTCGTCGTCATAGGGCAATTCTGTCACGAAAGCAGAAATACCTTCAAACTTCACACCACCGATCGCCGGTTCGACCATCGAAGTTCACCGCAGAGTGGACTCACGACGCACAACCGGTTGATCCAGAACGCGGATCGCGGGATGCCGGACCCGGCGCACACGCCGGGTGGGGCATCCCTCCACCTCTCACAACGCTCGTTCGTTCACAGGAAGACAGGGACATGACACCTGCAACCGCCACCCCGATGCGCACGCACACCGGCCCCATCCCCACCCAGCTCCACGAGCCGTCGATCACGATCGTCGGCGCCGCGGCTCCCCGTTACGACGAGATCCTCACCCCGGAGGCCCTCGCGTTCCTCACCGAGCTGCACCACCGCTTCGGAGCTCGCCGGCACGATCGGCTGGCGGATCGCATGCGACGCCGGTTCGAGGTCGGCAACGGCCACGACCCGCAGTTCCGCGACGACACCCGGCACATCCGCGAGGATGCCGAGTGGACGGTCGCCGGCGCCGGACCGGGACTCGAGGATCGCCGCGTCGAGATCACCGGGCCGACCGACCCGAAGATGACGATCAACGCGCTCAACTCCGGCGCGAAGGTGTGGCTCGCCGACCAGGAGGATGCCACCAGCCCCACGTGGAAGAACGTGATCGAGGGCCAGCTGAGCCTGCGCGACGCGATCCGGGGCGAACTGGAGTTCACCAGCGCCGAGGGCAAGCGCTACGAGGTGACCGCGACGGAGACCCCGACGATCGTGATGCGACCCCGTGGGTGGCATCTGCCCGAGCAGCACATCCGCTTCAAAGACCGCACCGGTCGCGAGATGGCGGCCTCGGGCTCGCTCGTGGACTTCGGGCTGTACTTCTTCCACAACGCCCGGCAGCTGATCGCGAACGGCCGCGGGCCGTACTTCTACATCGCCAAGCTCGAGTCGAGCGAGGAGGCGAAGCTGTGGGACGACATCTTCACCTTCAGCGAGAGGCACCTCGGGATCCCCCACGGCACGATCCGCGCGACCGTGCTGATCGAGACGCTGCCGGCGGCGTTCGAGATGGAGGAGATCCTCTTCGAGCTCCGCGACCACTGCGCCGGGCTCAATGCCGGCCGCTGGGACTACATCTTCTCGATCATCAAGAACTACCGGGGGCGCGGGGCCCGGTTCGTGCTGCCCGACCGCAGCGAGGTCACGATGACCGTCCCGTTCATGCGCGCCTACACCGAGCTCCTCGTCCAGACCTGCCACAAGCGCGGAGCCTTCGCGATCGGGGGCATGAGCGCCTTCATCCCGAACCGCCGCGATCCGGAGGTGACGGCGACGGCGTTCGAGAAGGTCGCCGCAGACAAGAAGCGCGAGGCCGGCGACGGCTTCGACGGCACCTGGGTGGCGCACCCCGACCTCATCCCCGTCGCCCGTGCAGAGTTCGACGCCGTGCTCGGCGACCGCCCCAACCAGCTCGACCGTCAGCGTCCCGAGGTGCGCGTGAACGCCGCCGATCTGATCGACGTGCACATCGGGCGTCCGATCACGGCCGCAGGCGTCCACGCGAACGTGTCGGTGGCGATCCGGTACCTCGAGGCCTGGCTGCGGGGCCTGGGCGCCGTCGCGATCGACAACCTGATGGAGGATGCGGCGACCGCCGAGATCAGCCGCAGCCAGGTGTGGCAGTGGATCCACCAGGACCGCACGACCGACGACGGAACCCCGATCACACGGGACTACATCGAGAGCCTGATCGCGCGAGTGCTGGAGGACGCAGAGCGGCGCGAGGGCGACCGCTTCGACGACGCTGCGGAGATCTTCCGCGATGTCGCTCTCGGCCAGGAGTTCCCGGCGTTCCTGACGCTCCGGGCCTACTCGCGCTTCCTGGTCGAGACCGAGTGATCCACTTCAGCCCTGGCTCCGCCGAGCCGACCGAACCTATCGCAAGGGAAATGACATGACCGCCTACCACGACGACATCGAAGCCGTCCGCGCACTCAAGGAGCAGCACGGCTCCCGCTGGGACGCCATCGACCCCGAGTCCGCCGCCCGCATGCGGGCGCAGAACCGCTTCCGCACGGGCCTGGAGATCGCCCAGTACACCGCCGACATCATGCGGCGAGACATGGCCGAGTACGACGCCGACTCGTCGGTGTACACCCAGTCCCTCGGCGTGTGGCACGGCTTCATCGGGCAGCAGAAGCTCATCTCGATCAAGAAGCACCTCAAGACCACGAACAAGCGCTACCTCTACCTGTCGGGCTGGATGGTCGCCGCGCTCCGCTCGGAGTTCGGTCCGCTGCCCGATCAGTCGATGCACGAGAAGACGTCGGTCCCCGCCCTGATCGAGGAGCTCTACACGTTCCTCCGCCAGGCGGACGCCCGCGAGCTCGATCTGCTCTTCACGAAGCTCGACGACGCCCGGGCGGCCGGCGACGAGACGGCCGAGGAGTTCATCCGGTCTCAGATCGACAGCTTCGAGACCCACGTCGTGCCGATCATCGCCGACATCGACGCCGGGTTCGGCAACCCGGAGGCCACCTACCTGCTGGCGAAGAAGATGATCGAGGCGGGTGCGTGCGCCATCCAGATCGAGAATCAGGTGTCGGACGAGAAGCAGTGCGGCCACCAGGACGGCAAGGTCACCGTCCCGCACGAGGACTTCATCGCCAAGCTGAACGCGGTCCGCTACGCGTTCCTGGAGCTGGGCATCGACAACGGCATCATCGTCGCCCGCACCGACTCGCTCGGTGCCGGTCTCACCCAGAAGCTCGCGGTCACGCACCGGCCCGGCGACCTCGGCGACCGGTACAACTCCTTCCTCGACGTCGAGGAGGTCTCCGAGGGCGAACTCGGCAACGGCGACGTGGTCATCAAGCGCGACGGCACGCTGTTGCGGCCGAAGCGCCTCGCCAGCAACCTCTACCAGTTCCGCCCCGGAACCGGCGAGGAGCGCGTGGTGCTCGACTGCATCACGTCGCTGCGCCACGGTGCCGACCTGCTGTGGATCGAGACCGAGAAGCCGCACGTGGAGCAGATCGCCGGCATGGTCGATGCGATCCGCGAGGAGATCCCCGATGCGAAGCTCGTCTACAACAACAGCCCGTCGTTCAACTGGACGCTCAGCTTCCGCCAGCAGGCGTACGACCTGCTCAGCGAGCAAGGTGAGGACGTCTCGGGGTACGACCGCGGCGACCTGATGAACGTCGGCTACGACGACACCGAGCTGGCTCGGCTGGCCGACGAGAAGATCCGCACCTTCCAGCGAGAGAGCTCCGCCCGCGCCGGGATCTTCCACCACCTGATCACGCTGCCGACGTACCACACCGCTGCGCTCTCGACCGATGACCTCGCGAAGGGCTACTTCGGCGAGGAGGGCATGCTCGCGTACGTGAAGGGCGTCCAGCGCCGCGAGATCCGCGAGGGCATCGCCACGGTCAAGCACCAGAACATGGCGGGAAGCGACATCGGCGACAACCACAAGGAGTACTTCGCCGGCGACGCCGCACTCAAGGCGGGTGGCCAGCACAACACGATGAACCAGTTCAGCTGAAGACCGCGGATGCCCCGGCCCCCGCCTGTGCGCGGTGCCGGGGCATCCGTCTGCGTAGGCGGCTAGGGCAGCAGACCCCGCTCCATCGCGAGCGTCACCGCACGCGTGCGATCCGCGACGCCGAGCTTCTCGAAGACCTTCAGCAGGTGCGTCTTGACGGTGGACTCGCCGATGCCGAGCGCGACCGCCGCCTGCTTGTTGCTGTGGCCCGACGCCACCAGGCGCAGCACCTCGGTCTCGCGGGGAGTGAGCAGGGCGGCAGGATCGGGGCGCTGCATCCGCTCGACCAGGCGCACCGCCACCGCGGGCGACAGCGCCGACTGCCCGGCAGCGACCGACCGGATCCCGGCGACGATCTCCGCCTGGGGTGCCGCCTTGAGCAGGTAGCCGGACGCTCCGGCTTCGATCGCGGCAAGGATCTGGTCGTCGGATTCGTACGTGGTGAGGATCAGCACGCGGGGCGCCGGGACGACCTCTGCGAGGATCCGCGCCGTCGCCACGACTCCGTCGACGCGGGGCATCCGCAGGTCCATCAGCACGACGTCGGGTCGGGCCTCCGCCGCCAGACGCACGGCCTCGTCGCCGTCGGATGCCTCGCCCACCACCTCGAACCCGGGCTCGTCCGACAGCAGCCCGGCGAGCCCGGCGCGGACCACGGGGTGGTCGTCGGCGATGAGCAGCCGGATCACAGTGTCTCCTCCGCGAGCACGCGCGTTCCGGGGAGGAGCACGCGCAGCGCGGTGCCGGCGCCCGGCCGCGACTCGACCTCGAGGCGTCCGCCGGCCAGCGCGACGCGCTCGCGCATGCCCTCGATGCCGAAGCCCGAGCGCGGCGTCCCCGTCTCGAAGCCGGCGCCGTCGTCGACGACCTCCAGCCGGGCAGCCCCGTCTTCGGCGACCGCCACCCGCACCACGGCGTGCGCGGCACCCGCGTGCTTGGCGACGTTCGAGAGCGACTCCTGCAGGCAGCGCAGCAGCACGACCTGGGCATCCCGCTCGAGGCTGCCCGCCACGGCGCCGATCTCCAGGGCGATCGTCGCACCCCCCTGCGCCCGGAAGCGCTCCACCAGGCGCTCGACGGCGCCCTCGAACGCGGGCTCCGAGGGCACGGCGGCGGTCCGCGCGACGAGGGCGCGGGCTTCGTTCAGCGCGTCGCGAGCGACCTGCTCGACGGTCGCGATCGTGGTGGCCGCGGCATCCGACTCGCCGTCCCTCGATTGACGCCCGCCGCGCTCCGCGAGGATCACGAGACCGGCAAGGGTCTGGGCGAGGGTGTCGTGGATGTCGCGGGCGAGCCGCTCCCGCTCCTCCGAGGCGCCGCGGCCCCGGCTGAGGGCCTCGACCTGGGCCTGCGCCGCGGTGAGCTCGGCGAGCAGCCGCGCTCGTTCCTCGCCGTACTCGGCGATGCTGGCGATCCACAGACCGAGAGCCGTGGCGAAGACGACGGAGAAGGCGGCCGTGGTCGCGCCCGAGACCGCCGCCCCCGCCGTGAACCCGCCGCCGATGAGGACGCCGGCGAACACGCTCCCCGCGATGATGAACGACGCCAGGATCCCCCGTCGCCGCGTGTCGCCGATCACCCACGCCAGCGGGTAGGCGAGCGTCTGGAGCATCGCGACGAACGGCGCCGCGGCGGTGCCGACGCCCAGAGCGAGCGCCGCCACGCCCAGGAAGACCGGGAACCGCCAGCCCGCGGGCGGGTTGCCGATCGCCGCGCGGCCGACCAGGACGTAGCCCAGCACGAACACCACGATGCTGGCGAGCGCGATCATCAGGCGCTGCTGCCCCTCCGGGCCGAATCCGAACAGCAGGCCGACCGCGATCGCGAGCGAGCCCGCGCCCACGGTGACATCCCACCAGCGTGGCTTCAGCATGTTGTCGTCCTTCCGGCCCGCCTCGCCCTCGAGAGGGGTCGCAGCGTCAGGCTACGCGTCCCGCCGGATCCACCGGAAGGTGAGGCGCGAGAGCACCAGTCCGACGACCAGCCACACGAGGAGCGCGATCGCGACTCCGGCGAGGTCCCACACGCCGTGCTGCTCGAGCGTCGCGTACTCGTCGGGCAGGAACACCGCACGCATGCCCTGCGCCATCCACTTGAGCGGGAAGATCCCGGCGACGTTCTGCAGCCAGTCCGGCAGCTGCGAGAAGGTGAGGTAGACGCCCGAGATGAACTGCAGTGCGAGGGCGATCGGCACCACGACGGCCGTCGCGCTCTTGCCCGTGCGCGGCACCGCCGACAGGGCCACCCCGAGGAGCGCCGAGGTGGTGATGCCGAGCACGAAGACCCACGCGAACGTCGCCCAGCGTCCGGGCTCGGTGGGCAGCTCCACCCCGAGCACGAGCGAGGCGAAGGTCAGCAGCAGCGATGCCTGCAGCACTCCGGTCACCCCGACCTGACCGATCTTGCCCAGGAAGTAGCTCACCGGGGAGAGCGGAGTGCCGCCGAGGCGCTTCAGCATCCCGTCCGAGCGCTCGATCGCGATGTCCATCGCGAGGTTCTGGAAGCCCGACAGCAGGAGTCCCGCCGCGATCATTCCCGGCAGGTAGAGCTGAGCCACCGAGATGGGCGGCACATCCGGGGAGAGCTGGACTTCGCCGTCGGAGCCGAACGCCACGCTGAACAGTCCGAGCATGAACACCGGGAAGAGGAACGTGAAGAAGAGGGTGTCGCCCGAGCGGAAGTACTGCACGATCTCGAATCGCGCCCGCCAGGCCCCGAGCGCGAGGATGCTCTTACGGGCGCGGCGGACGCGCGGAGTCGCGATGACGTCGACGTCGATGCTCATCGTCCGGCTCCGGTCGTGTCGGCGGCTTCGTCCGCGAGGTCGGCGCTCGTGAGCCCGTGCTCTTCGGCCTCGGCCTCGGCCTCGGCCACGAGTCGCAGGTAGATGTCCTCCAGGCTGGGGCGGACGATCTCGAGGTCGGCGGGAGCCCTGCCCAGCCGGGCGCCGAGGGTCGTCACGAAGCCGAAGGGGTCGTCGGTGCGCTGCTCGCGCGAGACCCCGTCCTCCGTCCAGCGGACCAGGGGCACGCGCGCCTCGCTGCCCCCGAACCCCGCGACGGGCCCGATGGCCTGCATGCGCCCGGCGGCGATCACCGCGACGCGATCGGCGAGCTGAGCCGCCTCGTCGAGGTAGTGCGTGGTGAGCAGGATCGTCGTGCCCTCGGTCTGCAGGATGCGGATGAGGTCCCAGAACTCCCGACGTGCGTGGGGATCGAAGCCCGTCGTGGGCTCGTCGAGGAACAGCAGCTCAGGACGCCCGATGATGCCCAGCGCGACGTCGACGCGGCGCTGCTGGCCGCCCGACAGCCGCGAGATGCGGGTCTTCGCCTGCGGCTCGAGGCCGACAGCCGCGATCACCTCTTCGACGTCCCGCGCGTCGGGATAGAAGCCCGCGAACTGCCGCAGCAGTTCTCGCACCGTGGCGAGGCCGGACTGGCTGGTCGACTGCAGGACGATCCCCAGTCGCGACTTCCAGTCCAGGCCGGCCGTGCCCGGATCCGCGCCGAGCACCTCGACCTCGCCCCCGCTCCGGCGCCGGTAGCCCTCGAGGATCTCCACGGTCGTCGACTTGCCGGCCCCGTTCGGGCCGAGGAGCGCGAAGGTCTCACCCTGCTCGATGTCGAACGAGACGCCGTCCACGACGGCACGGTCGCCGTAGGTCTTGCGCAGGTCCCGCACTCTCACCGCATGTGTCTGCATGAGCCCAGCCTGGCGGGTGACGGATGCCGCGCACAGCGGTCGTCCGTGGGAGGAGGCATCCCCCATTCGGTGGAGGCCCGGCCGCGGAGTGTCGCGTCGCGGCGCGCAATCCGGACAGTGCGCGGCGCGCTCGCGGACTACGCTCGAAGTCGTGACAGAACGCGCTCCGCTCTCCCGCACACCCACGCTCTCCGCCAAGCTCAGCGCCATCGCCGAGTCGGCGACCCTCAAGGTCGATGCCAAGGCGAAGGCGCTGCAGGCGGCCGGCCGGCCCGTGATCTCCTACGCGGCCGGCGAGCCGGACTTCTCAACTCCCTCGTTCATCGTGGCTGCCGCCGCCGAGGCGCTGAAGGACCCGGCGAACTACCGGTACACCCCCGCGGTGGGCCTTCCCGTGCTGCGGGAGGCCATCGCGGCCAAGACGCTGCGGGACTCCGGGCTCGAGGTCGACCCGTCCCAGGTCGTCGTGACCAACGGCGGCAAGCAGGCCGTGTACCAGGCGTTCCAGGCGGTCCTGAACCCCGGCGACGAGGTCCTGCTGCCCGCGCCGTACTGGACGACCTACCCCGAGGCCATCGCGCTCGCCGACGGCGTGCCCGTCGAGGTCTTCGCCGGCGCCGACCAGGACTACAAGGTCACGGTCGACCAGCTGGAGGCCGCGCGCACCGCGAAGACGACCGCGCTGGTCTTCGTGTCGCCCTCGAACCCGACCGGCGCCGTGTACACCGCCGAGGAGACGAAGGCCATCGGCGACTGGGCCGTCGAACACGGGATCTGGATCATCTCGGACGAGATCTACCAGAACCTCGTCTACGAGGGCGTCCGTGCCGTGTCGATCGTCGAGGCCGTTCCGGAGGCCGCGGCCCAGACGATCCTCGTCAACGGCGTCGCCAAGACCTACGCGATGACCGGCTGGCGACTGGGCTGGATGGTCGGCCCGAAGGACGCCATCAAGGTCGCCGCGAACCTCCAGTCGCACCTGAGCAGCAACGTCAACAACATCGCCCAGCGTGCGGCTCTCGCCGCGCTGACGGGGTCGCAGCACGAAGCCGAGGAGTTCCGGCTCGCCTTCGACCGCCGCCGCCGCACCATCGTCGCCGAGCTGTCGAAGATCGACGGCGTCACCGTGCCCAACCCGCTGGGGGCGTTCTACGCGTACCCCGATGTGCGCGGGCTGCTCGGCCGCGAGTGGCGCGGGAAGACGCCGACCACGTCGCTCGAGCTCGCCGACCTCATCCTCGAGGAGGCCGAGGTCGCGGTCGTTCCGGGCGAGGCCTTCGGTCCGAGTGGATACCTGCGTCTGTCGTACGCGCTGGGAGACGACGCCCTCCTCAAGGGAGTGCAGCGGCTGCAGCGCCTGTTCTCCTGACCGAGCCGGATCTTCGCACCTCGGGGCGATCTGCGCCCGCGCCCTCTCCGGGGTCTTTGCGCTGGCGCCGCCTCCGGGGTTTTGCGCCCGCACCCCCTCGCGAGTCGCCAAAACACGCCGACACCCGCCGTCCCGTAACGGCGTGTCTTGGCGAGTCGATCACCCGGGCGTGGCTGGACCGGGCGGGCGCGGCTCGACCGTGCGGGCGCGGCTCGACCGTGCGGGCGCGGTTCCTCCACAGAGTGCGGCGCGAGCGGCCGAGCTTGCGTTTCGAGGGATCGCATCCGCAAGGGCGCCTCGGGGCGGCGAGCATCGGAACGTGTGGCACAGCGAGCTCCCGGCGCATCTGGGCGATGCGTTCACGGTCGCCCGTGCCCGCAAGAGCGGCGTCTCGTCCGGCAGGCTGCAGGCGAAGCACCTCGAGGCGCCTTTCCACGGCACACGGGCGACCCGCACTCTTGACGACATCGCAGCGCTGCAACTGCTGTTCGAGGTGCTCCCCTCTCATGCTTTCGCATGTGGTGCGACAGCGGCTTCTCTGCAGGGGATGCCGTTGCCCGCCGCGATCGAACTGGTGGCGTTGAAGCGGCCGACCATCGGCGTGCCGCTGCCACACAATCGAATCCGACGCCCGCAGGTCGCGGGCCGGGCGCTGGCGGTCTCCGACGATACGCTGACCGAGGTGCGAGGCATCCGATGCACCACGCTGGCTCGGACGTGGGTCGACCTCGGGGCTGTCCTCCCGCTCCCTCGGTTCGTGGCCGTCACCGACCACCTCATCGCACGTCGTGGCGGGCGTGCCAGTGTTCAATCGTTGCGTGACGCTCACGTCGCCGCGGGGGCTGGACGTGGGTCGCGGATCAGAGCCGAGGGTCTCGCGCTGTGCTCCGACGGAGCCGAGTCGCCGCGCGAGTCCGAGACGAGGACTCTCTTGGTGCTCGGCGGCCTGCCCGTGCCCGAAACGAACGTCGACATCTTCTCGGACACGCGGTTCGTGGCGAGGGTGGACATGCTCTATCGAGCAGAACGACTGATCGTGGAGTACGACGGCGAGTATCACCAGACCGACGCCCAGTGGCGCAAGGACCAGGCCCGCAGGGCGGAACTCATATCGCTCGGATACCGGCTGGTGGTCGTGACCTCGTCGGACATCGACGACCCACGCACCCTCGTCGCCCGAGTCCGGCGACTGCTGCTCGCGTAGTCGGTCATCCGCGCCCGCGCCACGGCGCGATCGCGCTTCGCCACCGCCTTGCGGGCCGCTCCCGGCACCGCACAACCCCGGACTCGCCAGAACACGCCGGATCCGCAACCAACCACCCGGCGTGTCTTGGCGACTCCCGGCTCAGCTCCCAAGCGCCGGCACCGCACAACTTCGGACTCGCCAGAACACGCCGGATCCGCAACCAACCACCCGGCGTGTCTTGGCGACTCGGGAGGCAGACCCGGCGCGGGGCATCGCCCAGAGAACGCGGGACGGACGCCGTAACGCCCAACGCCGGTCGCCGGGTCGGGCCGACTACAGCTCGACGTTCACCAGCACCGGCTCGGGCTGGAGGATGAGGCCGAACTCCGACTGCACCCGTCCCTGGATGTACCGCGCGAGCTCCGCGAGCTCGGCGGCAGTGGCGCTGCCGCGGTTCGTGAGGGCGAGGGCGTGCTTGGTCGACAGCGCCGCGCGCGAGCGGGGCAGCTTGAACCCCTTGCGCAGCCCGGAGTGCTCGATGAGCCAGGCCGCGCTCACCTTGACGTCGGATTCGACGGCGACCGGCGGAGGCACGTACCCGTCGAACGCGGCGAGAGGGATGACGAGCACCGGGTCGAGATCGGGAGCGACGGGCCAGCGCGGGCAGGCGTCGGGCAGCGTGCGGGCGAACGATGCCGAGACCACCGCATTCTGGAAGAAGGAGCCGGCGCTGTAGGTGTCGGGGTCGGCGTCGTCGAGCACCATGCCCTTGCGCGCGCGCGTCGCGAGCACGTGGTCGCGCACCCAGGCCACCGACACCCCCTCCCCCGGCGCAAGTCCGAGCGCGGTGCGCAGCTGCTCACCGGCGATAGGGTGGTCGCCGTGCCCGACCTCGGCCAGTTCGAGCGTCACGGTGAGGATCACCGCGCGCCGCGCCGGCGCCGAGCCGTAGTGGTGCTTGAGGACCGACGTGCGGAATCCCAGGCCCAGATCGGCCGCCGGCACGGTCGAGACCTCGCCCGTCCGCTCGTCGATCAGGTCGACCTCGACCAGGGTCTGGACGATCTCCTGGCCGTACGCGCCGATGTTCTGCACCGGCGCCGCACCCACGGTGCCGGGAATCCCGGACATCGCCTCGATGCCCGCGAGCCCTTCAGCGACCGCGTACGCGACCAGCGCATCCCAGTCGTGGCCGGCCTGCACCCGCAGCCGCACGAAGCCGGGCCGGGGCGACGGCATCCGCTCGATCCCCTGCGTGAGGATGCGCACGACGGTGCCGTCGAACGGCTCATCGCCCACGAACAGGTTCGACCCGCCGCCGAGCGCGAACCACGGCTCGCGCTCGTCCCACACCTCGCGGAGCGTCTCGACGAGCTCGTCGGTCGTCGACGCCTCGAACAGGCGCGTGGGGGCTCCGCCGGTGCGCAGCGTCGTCAGCTGCGCGAGCGGGAGGGGCGTCGCTTCGGTCATTCGGCTAGGACGTCCGGATCCGGACCTGGGCCTTGCCGAGCACCGTCGTGCCGTTGTGCGACACGGTGAGGTCGATGCGCGCGGCACCCTCCTCGATCGCGCCGACCTTCGCGACGATCGTCACCTCGGCCCCGGACTCCGCTGCGACGACGACCGGGCGCGTGAAGCGCACGCCGTATTCGAGGATGCGACCGGCGTCGCCGAGCCACGGCACGATCGTGTCGACCGACAGCCCCATCGTGAGCATCCCGTGCGCCAGCACGCCGGGCAGTCCGACCGCGGTCGCGATGTCGTCGCGGTAGTGGATGGGATTGAAATCACCGGATGCCCCGGCATAGCGCACCAGCGACTCACGCGTCAGCTGCACGGTGCGCTCGGCGACGATGTCGCCCACACCGCCCACGACGAGCGCGCTCACTGGTCGCCCTCCCCGACGAGCAGCACCGACGTCGCCGTCACGACGTGCGCACCCGCGGCATCCGTGATCTCCGCGTCGCTCGTGACCATCGCGTTGCCCCCGAGCGTGCGGATGCCGGTGACCGACAGCCGTGCGCTCAGCTCGTCGCCCGCGACGATCGGGCGCGAGTATCGGAAGCGCTGCTCGGCGTGGAGCACGCGCGACAGCTCGATGCCGGAGTCGGGCTCGCCGAGCAGCTGCTGCAGCGTGAGATCCTGCACCACCATCGCGAACGTGGGCGGGGCGACGACATCGGCATAGCCAAGCGCCTGCGCGGCCACCGGGTCGGTGTGCTGCGGGTCGGTCGCGAAGACGGCGCGGGCGAACTCGCGCACCTTCTCACGACCCACGAGGTAGGGGGGCGTCGGGGGGAAGTCCCGGCCGACGAGCTCGGGGTTCACTGGCACCGTGCCATCCTACCGAGCGGGCCCGCGGGCCCGATGTCTACGTCCGGCGACCGCGGATCGCGCGAAGGGCCATCTGGATCGCGATGACCACGAGGAACGCCGCGAACAGGATGTTGCCGAGCAGCGGGTCGACGATCGTGGCGATCCACGCGCCGAGTGCGGTCGTCGTGCAGGCCGCGCCGCCGATGACGGCCGCGGCGACGAGGTCGACGTTGCCGCGGCGGACGTTGCCGATCGTGCCTGAGACGGCGGTCGGGATCATCATGAGCAGCGACGTGCCCTTGGCGACGAGGTCGCTGGTGCCGAACAGCACCATGAGCGCCGGGACGACGATGATCCCGCCGCCGACGCCGATGAGGCCGGCCGTGATGCCGGTCACCACCCCGAGCACGACGAGGCCCGCGCCGGTGAGCAGGGTGAGGTCCAGCTCGGCATCCCTGGACGGTATGACCACGAACAGACTCACGATGACCAGCACCAGGAAGCCAACGAAAGCCCACCGCAGCACGGTGATGGGCACGCGCGGGAGCAGCCAGCTGCCGAGCTGGGCACCGGCGACCGCTCCTGCGGCGAGCAGGAGCGCGGGGATCCAGGCGACCGAGTCGTGCACGGCGTAGGAGATCACCCCGACGGTGGCCGTCGGCACGATCGCTGCGAGAGACGTCCCCGCCGCCAGCCGCTGGTCGTACCCGAGCGCCAGCACCAGCAGCGGCACGATGACCGTGCCTCCGCCGACGCCGAACAGTCCCGACAGCAGGCCCGCGAGGAGCCCGATCCCGACGCAGGTGAGGACGAAGCGCGCGTCACGGGGGTGCGCGGTGGAGCCGGGCACGAGATCAGTCGTCGAGGGCGTCGATGACCCAGTCGCCGTCGGCGGAGACGACGGTGTACTCGTACTGGACCTCGTCCGCGGTCGGCGTGTCGAGCGGATTGCCCTCCTCGTCGAACAGCGACTCGAAGGTCTCGGTCGTGGTCACGAGGATGCTGTCGCCGAAGTTCTCGATCTCGGTCACGGTGACGACGTAGTCGGTGACGCTCGCCGAGAACTCCGTCGCCGTCGAGACGAAGGAGTCGCAGTCCGGCAGCTGCGAGTTCACGCGGAAGTCCTCGGTGGTCGAGGCGACGTAGGCGTCGCAGTCGGCCGTCTGCCAGGCGTCGTCGTAGAGCTCGACGGCGGCGACGGCGGCCTGCTCGTCGGCGCCGGAGGCGTCCACCCCCGCCGAGCCGCCGTTCGCGAGACTCAGGAACAGCAGGGGGATGAACACCGCCGCAGCGATCACGATGCCGAGCATCACGACGCCGAGCACGACCCACACGATCCAGAGCTTCGAGGTGCGCGGCTCGGTCGCCGCGGCGAAGCCTCCACCGGCGCCGTCCGTTCCCGGGTATCCGCCGGGGTAGACGCCCTGCGGGTGGTGGCCGACCGGTGCGGTCGCCGCCGCGTAGTCGGGCGAGCCTGCCGGCGATGGCACGCCCAAGCCGAGTGCGGTGGCGGCATCGACCTCGACCGGCACCGGCTCGTGCACGGCCCCGGCCTCGGACGCGGCGACGATCTCCGCTTCGCTCGGGGCGTCGGAGCCGTCGGCCGTCTCGGGGTCGGGCGTCGCGACGTGCTCCGTCCACTGTGCACCGTCCCACCAGCGCAGCGCGCTGTGTCCGTCGTCATACCAGCCGGGGGGTGTCGTCGCCATGGTCAAACCCTATCCCGCGGTCTGCGGCACCGCCCGGCCCTCGTGGGTATGGAGATCAGCGGGTGCTGAAGGCGGCGTCGAACGCGGCCTCGGGGGCCGCGAACGCGTTGCGCTTCACGAACTCGAGCGCCTCGGGGGCGCCGAGGAGCCGGTCCATGCCGGCGTCTTCCCACTCCACCGAGATGGGGCCGTCGTAGCCGATGCTGTTGAGCGCGCGGAACGATGCCTCCCAGGGCACGTCGCCGCGCCCGGTGGAGACGAAGTCCCAGCCGCGACGCAGGTCGGCCCAGGCCAGGTGGGAGCCGAGCCGGCCGTTGCGGCCGTTGCCGAGATTGAGCTTCACGTCCTTGCAGTCCACGTGATAGATCAGGTCCTTGAACTCCAGGATGAAGTCGACCGGATTCAGCTCCTGCCAGATGAAGTGCGACGGGTCCCAGTTCAGCCCGAACGCGGGCCGGTGCCCGATCGCCTCCAGCGTGCGGACCGTCGTCCAGTAGTCGTATGCGATCTCCGACGGGTGCACCTCGTGGGCGAACCGCACCCCGACCTCGTCGAACACGTCCAGGATCGGGTTCCACCGGTCGGCGAAATCCTGGTAGCCGGCGTCGATGAGCTGCTGCGAGGCCGGCGGGAACATCGCCACGTACTTCCAGATGCTCGAGCCGGTGAACCCGACCACCGTCTTCACCCCGAGCTTCGCCGCGATCCGGGCGGTGTTCTTCATCTCCTCGGCCGCGCGCTGCCGCACGCCTTCCGGGTCGCCGTCACCCCACACCCGGTCGGAGAGGATGTCGCGGTGACGCTGGTCGATCGGGTCATCGCACACTGCCTGACCCTTCAGGTGGTTGGAGATCGCCCACACCTTCAGTCCGTGGCGCTCGAGGATCTCGAGCCGGCCCTGGACATAGGCGTCGTCATCCCACCTCCAGGGGTCGAGGTGATCGCCCCAGCAGGCGATCTCGAGGCCGTCGTAGCCCCACTCCCCTGCGAGGCGCGCCACTTCCTCGAAAGGCAGGTCGGCCCACTGGCCCGTGAACAACGTGATCGGTCGCGACATTGCGGTTCGTTCCTTCTGATCGGAGTGCAGGCGGGTCAGGGCCCGGTCGAGGTCCAGGCGCTGTTCGCGGCGGAACTGCGCTCGACCGCATCGAGCACCCGCTGGACGTGCAGGCCCTCCGCGAACGACGGGCGCGGCTGCGAGCCTTCGCCGATCGCGGTGACGAAATCGTACGCCTGGTGGGAGAATCCGTGCTCGTAGCCGAGCATGTGACCGGTCGGCCACCAGGGCGCCAGGTACGGGTGGTCGTGCTCCGTGACGAGGATGCGCTGGAAGCCCAGCCCGGTCTCGGGAAGGGTGGCGTCGTAGAACTCCAGCTCGTTGAGACGCTCGAGATCGAACGCGATCGCGCCCTTCGAGCCCGAGATCTCGATGCGCAGGGCATTCTTGCGGCCGGTGCGGAAGCGGGTGGCCTCGAACGAGGCGAGCGCCCCCGAGTCGAGGCGCCCGGTGAACAGCGCGACGTCGTCGACCGTGACCGCGCCGCGCTCGGCCGACGCCGTGCCGGAGAGCCCGACGCCCTCACCGAGGAGCGGTCGCTCCTTCACGAGCGTCTCGATGATGCCGGAGACGCTCGTGACCTGCTGGCCGGTGATGTACTCGGTGAGGTCGATCGCATGGGCGCCGATGTCGCCGAGTGCTCCGGACCCGGCGCTCTCCTTCTTCATGCGCCAGGTCAGCGGCGCCTCGGCGTCCATGAGCCAGTCCTGCAGGTACTCGGCACGCACTTGGCGGATGTCGCCGAGGCGTCCGGCGGCGACGAGGTCGCGGGCGAAGGTGGTGGCGGGCACTCGACGGTAGGTGAAGCCGACCATGGAGCGGACACCCCGTTCGGCGGCGCGGGCGGCGGCGTCGGCCATCGCCTCGGCCTCGGCGACCGTGTTGGCCAGCGGCTTCTCGCAGAGCACGTGCTTGCCGGCCTCGAGGGCGGCGATCGCGATCTCGGCGTGGGTGTCGCCGGGGGTGACGATGTCGATCACGTCGATGTCGTCGCGGGCGATGACCTCCCGCCAGTCGGTGGCGGTCTCAGCCCAGCCCCATTTGCGGGCGGATGCCTCGACCGTGGCCTGATTGCGGCCCACCACGACGGTCATCTCGGGGTCGAGCGGAAGGTCGAAGAAGCGGGGTGCGACCCGCCAGCCCTGGGAATGCGCAGCGCCCATGAAGCCGTGGCCGATCATCGCGATGCGGAGCGTCTCGGTCAACGCGGTGTCCTCTCTCGGAGGGTGAGGCGCGGGGCGCCCGCCGATGCGACGGGCGCCCCGCGGTGATCGTCAGGCTTACTCGAAGGACAGGTCGATGAACTGGTCGACGTTGTCCTTCGTGACGACGGGAGCGTCGAGCACGATGCGGTTCGGGATCGAGGGCGTCACGAGGTCGCCCATCGTCTTCTCCTGCGCGATGAGACGTGCCAGTGCCACGCCGTCGGCGGCCTGCGTCGACGGGTAGATGACGGTCGCCTTCAGCACGGTGTCGTCGGCCTCGATGGCCTCCATCGCGCTGCGGCTGCCCGCACCGCCGACCATGAAGAACTCGTCGCGGCCGGCGGCGTCGATCGCGGCGAGCACGCCGATGCCCTGGTCGTCGTCGTGGTTCCACAGTGCGTCGATCTGCGGGTTGGCCGACAGCAGCTGTGATGCCGCAGCCTCGCCGCCGGCGACGGTGAAGTCGGCGGCCACACGGGCCTCGACCTCGAGGCCGCAGTCCTCCAGCGCGTCGGCGAACCCGGCCGAGCGGTCCTGCGTCAGCGGCAGCGAGTCGATGCCGGCGATCTCGGCGACGACCGCGTCGGTGTTGCCCTCGAGCTGCTCGCAGATGTAGGTGCCGGCGCTGACGCCCATGCCGTAGTTGTCACCGAGCACGGTGGCACGTGCGGCGAACGGGCTCGAGAACTCGCGGTCGACGTTGATGACCGGGATACCGGCTTCCATCGCCGCGATCGCTGCCTCGGTGAGCGCGGCGCCGTCGGTGGGCAGCAGCACGATCGCGTCGACGCCGTCATTGACGAACGTCTCGACGGCGGCGATCTGCGCGATCGGGTCGTTGGTGCCCTCCGCCACGCGGAGCTCGACGTCGTCGAAGCTGTCGGCGGCCGCCTGCGCGCCCGAGTTGATGGCGCCGAGCCAGCCGTGGTCGGCCGCAGGACCCGAGAAGCCGATGACCACCGTGTCACCGGACTCCGCGTTCTCCTCCGTGGTGGTGCCCTGGTCGACGACCGATTCCTCATCGGCGCCTCCGCCGGTGCAGCCCGCGAGAAGTCCGATGGCTGCGATGACCGCGGTGCCGGTGAGGGCGAGCCGTGTACGCGCCTTCAGGTGTGAGCGCATTGTTTCCTCCTTGAATGTGATGCAGCTAGGACAACGTGGCTCTGAGAAGGGAGCTGCCCGCACTCGAGGGGTCCACGCTGACGACAATCACCGTAGCAGAAGTGTGTCACGGTTCGGCATCTTTTGTTTTCCGTCCGTCAGAAGTGCGTGATACGCCCGTGACCAGCAGAAGTTTCCCGGGGCAACGGAATGCCCAGCCGTCGCCATTGTGCGGTCGTCGACGCATTGGCACTCGGCAACCGGCACTGAGACGTGTTATGTTCACCGAGTGATCAAAGTTGACCATCCTTCGGCATTACTCTCCGTCAAAGGCGTGACGAAGTCCTTCGCCGGGGTCCGTGCGCTTCGCGGCGTGGACCTCGAGGTCCTTCCCGGCGAGGTGCATTGCGTGCTCGGCCAGAACGGCGCGGGCAAGTCGACGCTCATCAAGACCCTCGCAGGGGTGCATCGCCCCGACGAGGGTGAGATCGTGTGGCTCGGCGAGCCGGTCGTGATCCCTACTCCGGAGTCCGCGATCGAGTTGGGCATCGCCACGATGTACCAGGAGCTCGACGTCGTCGACGGCCTCACCATCGCGGAGAACATCTTCCTCGGCCATGAGCTGGCGCGCGGCGGGTTCACGAAGCGGTCGGAGGCGGCGAAGCAGACGCGCGAGCTGCTGCGGCGACTCGGCCACGCGAACCTCTCTCCGCACGCCGAGGTCGGGTCCCTGAGCGCGGCGAACAAGCAGATCGTCTCGATGGCGCGGGCGCTGTCCCACGACATCAAGCTGATCATCATGGACGAGCCGTCCGCGGTGCTCGACACCGAAGAGGTCAAGAACCTCTTCCATGTGGTGCACGAGCTCACCTCGCAGGGCATCGCCGTGGTCTACATCACCCACCGGCTGGAGGAGATCCGCGAGATCGGCGATCGGATCACCGTGCTGAAGGACGGCCGCACCACCGCGACCGGACTGCCTGTGGCCGACACCCCCACGAAGGATCTGATCCGGCTGATGACCGGCCGCGAGGTCGCGAACGTGTTCCCGCCCGCCACGCCCGTCACGGCCGATGCCCCGACAGTTCTCGAGGTGGAGGGCCTGGGGCTGGCCGGGGTGTTCTCGGACGTGTCGTTCTCGGTGCGCGCCGGCGAGGTCATCGGACTGGCAGGGCTCGTCGGCTCCGGCCGCTCCGAGATCCTCGAGACCGTCTACGGCGCCCGCCGCTCCACCGCCGGCACCGTCAAGGTCGGCGGCAAGGCGCTCCGCCGCGGATCGGTGGTCCACGCGGTCCGTGCCGGTGTGGGGCTCTCCCCCGAGGAGCGCAAGAGCCAGGGCCTGGTGCTCGACGAGCCCATCTACGTCAACGTCACCCTGTCGTCGATGTCCCGGTTCGCGAAAGCCGGCTTCCTCGACGAGCGCGCCGAGCGCGCCGTCGCCCGCGAGCAGATCGAAGCCCTCGAGCTGCGACCGGCCGACCCCGATCGCCCGGCGATGACCCTCTCCGGCGGCAACCAGCAGAAGATCCTCCTGGCCCGCTGGCTCGTCCACGGCACCCGCGTGCTGCTGCTGGACGAACCCACCCGCGGCGTCGACGTCGGCGCCCGCGCGGAGATCTACGCCCTCATCCGACGCCTCGCCGCCGCCGGCAACGCCGTCGTGGTCGTCTCCAGCGAGATCGAGGAGGTGCTCGGCCTCGCCGACACCGTGCTCGTCATCGCCGACGGCCGCGTCCTCCAAACACTTCCCGCCTCCCAGATCGACGAGCACGGTGTGCTCGATCTCGTCATGAAAGGAACCGCCGCGTGAGCGAGCAGACCAACCTCGGGGCCGAGGCCGTCCCCTCCGCCTCCGTCGCCCCGCCGCCCGCGGGCCGGCCCGACGCCTCCGACAAGACCGGCTTGCAGCGCTTCATGTCGGGCTCCGTCGGCCGCAACCTCGGCCTCGTCGCCGCGCTGCTCGTGCTCGTGATCGTCGGGGCCGTCACCGCGCCCGAGACCTTCACGAGCGTCAGCAACATCCTCACGATCCTTCGCCAGGCCTCGATCATCGGCGTCGTCAGCATCGGCATGACGCTCGTCATCATCGCCGGCGGCATCGACCTGTCGGTCGGCTCCGTCCTGGGCCTCGCCTCCGTCGTGGCGACCATCGCCGCCGTGCAGGACCTCGCCGATCAGCTCCACTGGGGCGTGATGATCCTCATCGCGCTGCTCGTCGGCGTCGGCGCCGGACTCATCAACGGCATCGTCATCGCGTACGGCAAGGTGGTGGCGTTCATGGCGACGCTCGCGATGCTCGTCGCCGCGCGCGGTCTCGCCGAGATCCTCGCCGAACGCCGCACCCTCCAGGTCGGCAACCGCGACTTCATCGAGTTCATGAACCTCGACTTCATCGGCGTCGACATCCTCATCTGGATCTTCGCCATCGTCGCCGCGCTCGGCTGGGTCGTGCTCAACCGCACCACCTTCGGTCGCCGCACCGTCGCCATCGGCGGAAACCGCGAAGCGGCCCGCCTCGCGGGCATCAACGTGAAGCGCCACACCATGTGGCTCTACGCGATCTCCGGGCTGTGCGCCGGAATCGCGGCGGTGATGTACCTCGGCCGCACCACGGCCGGCACTTCCACCCACGGCACGCTCCTCGAGCTCGACGCGATCGCCGCGGTCGTCGTCGGCGGCACGCTCCTCGTCGGCGGCCGCGGTACCGTCACCGGCACCGTCTTCGGCGTGCTGATCTTCGCCACCCTCAACAACGTCTTCGTGCAGAACAACCTCAACTCCTCCGTCCAGGCAGTCGTCAAGGGCGTCATCATCGTCGTCGCCGTCCTGCTGCAGCAGCGATTCGCCAAGCCCACCGGACGAGCGACCTGATCGGGTGCCGCCGCCCGGCCGGGACTAATGACCCATCCGCCCCGGCCGGGCCACGGCATCCCGTCGAAAGTCATGGAACTTCGGTGCAGGCGACTCGCCGATAGATTTGGGATGTGCCGAGTATGACCATCGAACCGACGCCTTCTGTCTCCGGAGTGAGCCAGCTCTTCCAGCTTCTGCGTGACGGAGTACCGCGGACACGAGCGGAACTCGCGAAATCCACGGGCCTCGCCCGCTCGACCATCGCCGCGCGCGTCGATGAGCTCATGCGCATGGGGCTCATCACGCCGATCGCCGAGACGGTGTCGACCGGAGGCCGCCCGCCCTCGCAGTTCGCCCTCAATCCGAGCGCGCGCCTCGTGCTCGCCGCCGACATCGGCGCCTCGCACGCGAACCTCGCCGTCACCGACCTCGCCGGGCGGATCATCGCCGAGCACAACGAGCCGCTGGACGTCACCCTCGGCCCCGTGCCGGTGCTGACGTGGCTGGTCGAGAACGCCCACCTGCTGCTCGAGAGCATCGGTCGCGCCCCCGGTGACCTCGCGGCGATCGGCATGGGGATCCCGGGCCCGGTGGAGCACTCCACGGGTCAGCCCGTGAACCCGCCGATCATGCCGGGATGGGATCGCTTCGATGTGCCGGGATGGGTGCAGCAGCACCTCGACGTGCCCGTGCTCGTCGACAACGACGTCAACATCATGGCGCTCGGCGAGCGCGCCGCCGCCTACCCCGGCGTGGAGCACCTCATGTTCGTGAAGGTCGCCACGGGCATCGGCGCGGGGGTGATCTCCAGCGGCACGCTGCAGCGAGGTGCCCAGGGGATCGCCGGCGACATCGGACACGTCCGCGTCGCCCGAGGCGCCGGCGTCCCGTGCCACTGCGGCAACCAGGGCTGCCTGGAAGCGCTGGCCTCCGGACCCGCGATCGCCCGTGCGCTCCGCGCGGAGGGCGTGCCGGCGGAGAACGGCAACGATGTCGTCGATCTCGTCAAGCGCGGCAACATCGACGCGATCCAGGCGGTCCGTCAGGCCGGCCGCGACATCGGCGAGGTGCTGACGACCTGCGTGAGCCTGGTCAATCCGTCCGTCATCGCGATCGGCGGATCCATGGCCCGGGTCGGCGAGCATCTCATCGCCGGTGTGCGCGAAGTCGTCTACACCCGGTCCATCCCCCTGGCGACCGAGCATCTCGCGATCGTCCAGTCGGCCGCCGCGGGGAACGCGGCCGTCCTCGGTGCGAGCATGCTCGCGATCGAGCACGCGCTCTCGCCCGAGACGCTCACGTCGCTGGTCTCGGCTTAGCGTCCTCGTCGGCGTCGGAGCGGTCCTGACCCGGATCGGGGTCGGCCGCGCGGCCGTCCCCCTCGGCGGAGGGCACCCGCTCCGCTTCGTCGGGGAGCTCTGCCACCGGGATCACGGCGACATCCTGCATCTTCCAGTCGATCTCACTCAGTGCGCGGCGCGCCGCCTCCAGCTGCTCGACCGATACGGTGCGCCGGTGCGGCACGACGAATGCCTCGACGTGGAAGACCTGACCCATGTCGCGGATGCGGACGGCGGACTCGCGCACCCACGGCTGCCGGTCGAGCGCCGCGACCACCTGCCCGGCGAGCGGATGCACCTCCTTGTCGTCATGGCTCCGCGCGCGCTGGTCGATGAGATCGAGGATGGCGGACCGGGAGTTGCGGTAGCCGTCCCACATGATCCCGAGTGAGATGAACAGCGCGGCCGCGCCGTCGAGCCACCACCAGCCGATTCCGATCCCCAGGACGCCGACGATGGCCGCCACCGTCGTGGTCCAATCCGCCTTCGCCATGTCGGCGTCGGCGAAGAGCACCTTGTTGTGGAGCACCGGGGCCAGCTTCGCCTTGGCCGGACCGTAGAAGAGGGGCCCGATCGTCACCAGGGCCATCACGCCGACCATGAACCACCCGAGCCAGACGGTGTACCCGAAGACCTGGACCGTGCCGATCGCGGGGTGCTCGGCCTTGACGAGGCCCACGATCGCCTCGATGGCGAGGTTGGCGCCGATGACGAGCAGTGCGACCCCGGCGACCAGGTGTCCCACACCCATCGCCCGGTGCAGTCCGTACGGGAAGGCGCGCGTCGGCGGATGCCGGATCAGCAGGAGCGCGATCAGGAACGACACCTGCGGCACGAGGGACAGCATGTCCTCGATCCACGCCGTCCGCATCGCCTGCGACCCGCTGACGACGAGGGCGATGAGGGCGATCGTCACGAGGGTGTAGCCGATCGTGAACCACTCCCACCGCACCGCCTTGCGCAGAGCCTCCTGCTGCTCCGCCGGCAGATCGGTGCGGCCCAGGGTCTTCATCGAGCCACCTGCCCGTCGAGGTAGACCTCCAGGGCCGACTGCAGGGCGTTCTCGCCCATCGGCAGCAGCACGGCCACGTCGGCTCCACCGGAACCGGCGATCCCCGGATAGCCGCGGGTCACCGACACCCGATTCGACCACGGCGTCGCAGCCGTCATCCCGCCGATCGCCAGGTCCAGACGACCGGCCTCGAGGTCGGCGACCAGGTCCTCCTCGCTGTCGACGATCCAGCGGACGGTCGACTCGCGATCATCGGCGAAGCCCTCGATCAGGTCGGCGAGCGGCCCGCTGACCTCTCCTTCCTCGACGGCCACGAGGTCGCCGCTCGGGGAGGCGCCCACCCGCAGCTCTCCCCCGGTGATCCGGTCGAGCGTGCCGTCGGGGTCGGCCGGGAGCTGCAGGCCGCACCCCGTCACGGCAGAGGTGACCGCGACGGCGGCGAGCAGGAGCACGACCCGCGTGCGGGGACGCGCTGCCCTCGGTCCTCGCCGCCGCTCGCCGGGCATCAGAGGGCCTTGCCTCCCGTCACCGGGAGCACGGCCCCCGAGACGTATGAGGCGGCCTCCGATGCCAGGTAGACATAGGCGCCCGCGAGCTCGGCCGGCTGGCCCGGACGGCCCAGCGGGGTGTCGGTGCCGAAGCTGGCGAGGCGCTCGGCGTCCCACCCCGTCGCGGGGATGAGCGGCGTCCAGATCGGTCCGGGCGCCACGGCGTTCACGCGGATGCCCTTGGGCCCGAGCTCCTGGGCGAGAGCCTTGACGAAGGCCACCTGTGCGGCCTTGGTCATGGCGTAGTCGATGAGGCCGGGGGACGGGTTGAACGCCTGCACCGACGAGGTGACGATGATCGAGCTGCCGGGTTCCAGATGCTTCACGGCCTCGCGGGCGGTGAAGAGCATGCCGTAGAGATTGGTCTTGAAGACGCGGTCGAACTCTTCGGTCTCGAGCGACGCGAGGTCTTCGCGATCCTTCTGGTACGCGGCGTTCAGCACCACGATGTCGAGCCCGCCGAGAGCGTCGACCGCGTCGTCCACGATCGAGGTCGCGAACCCCTCGTCTCGCACGTCGCCGGCGAACGAGACGCCGGTGCGCTCGGCATCCCGGATCTGCGCGACGGTGTCGTCCGCGTCCTCCTGCTCTTCCGGCAGATGCACGATCGCCACGTCGGCACCCTCGCGTGCGAACGCGATGGCCACGGCGCGCCCGATGCCCGAGTCGCCTCCGGTGATGAGCGCCCGGCGCCCGGTGAGCCGCCCGGCGCCGACGTACGTCTCCTCGCCGTGGTCGGGTTCGGGAGTCGTCTTGTCCGTGAGGCCCGGCTGCTCCTGCTCCTGGTCGGGAAAGCCGCCTTCGGGGTGCTTGTCTCGGGGGTCGAGCTGAGTGTCGGTCATGTGCGTCTCTTTCCGTGTGAGTCGCTTCGACGCTAGAGCTGCGTCGCGGCGGCGGGAAAGGGGCTTGACGAGGCGAGACTCCCGCCTCAGCGGCGCGCGAACGTGACGGGTAGCCCGTCTGCCCGGCCGGTGTCAAGGGCCTCCGTGGTCGGAGCACCGGGCCGCAGGATGAACTCGGCCGTTATAGGAGGGCACCCATGGAGATGTATCCGCTGGAGCTTCGCAGGGTCGCCGACCACGAGTGGATCGTGTACGACGGCGCCTACCCGCTCGACGACTCCCGGAGCGTCGTCGCGTGCCTCACGGACACGGAGGACGACCTCGTCGACGTGGTGTGGCTGCAGCCAACGCCGCTCCCGACCGTGTACCTGTGCGCCGCCGATGTGCTCGAGGACGTGGCACGTCACCGTGGCCGGGCCCGCAACCACGGTCGACCCGACGAGATCCCGCATTTCCCGCCGTTGACCACTCGTCCCGCACAGCCGCGGCAAGCCGTTTGAGCCGGCCAGCACTGCGTGACGATCCGCATCGGCACCTCCGGGTGGAGCTACACGCACTGGAATGGCGTCCTCTATCCGCCTGGCCTGCCCGCCGGTGAGCGCCTCGCGCGCTACACCGCCGTCTTCGACACGGTGGAGCTGAACGCCAGCTTCTACCGCTGGCCCGGAGCAGTGCGGTTCCGATCGTGGCACGATCGGCTCCCGCCGGGGTTCGCGATGGCGGTGAAGGCGCCGCGCGGCCTCACCCACGCGAAGAAGCTGTACGCCCCGGAGACCTGGATCGAGCGCCTCGACGAGGGATGGCGGGCTCTCGGCGACCGCCAGTCCGCGCTGCTCGTGCAGCTGCCGCCGGGGATGGAGCGCGACGACGCGCGCCTGGACCACTTCCTCGCTTCGCTGCCGCGCGGCATGCGGGTGGCCGTGGAGACGCGGCATCCGTCGTGGAACGACGAAGAGGTCTTCCGTCTGCTGGAGCGGCGCGGGGCGGCGTACTGCGTCATGAGCGGCGCGAATCTCGAGTGCATCCTGCGGGCGACCGCGCCGTTCGTCTATGTGCGGCTGCACGGCCCGAGCAGTGAGCACCTCTACGCCGGGTCGTACTCCGACGCCGATCTGGCCTGGTGGGCCGAGCGCTGTCGCGAGTGGGACGTACAGGGCCGCGACGTGTTCGCGTACTTCAACAACGACGGCGAGGGCCATGCGGTGCGCAACGCGCTCACCCTGAAAGGTCTGCTGGGCGTCTGACCACGAGCGGGATCTGCGCGGGCGTGCATCGTTTGTCAAGGCTGTTCACGTCACGCGCGCGTGGGGTGAACATGGGTCTCGCACCACCGGCGCCATGCGAACAGGAGCTCATCATGGACTTCACCCCTGAGGAAGAGGGGGCCCGCCGCGGCGAGGCCGTCGTCTTCTGGTCGTGGATCGCCGTGCTCGCCGCCGGGCTCGCGTACATGATCGTCATCCCCCTGAGCGGGCGGTGACATCATGCGCCCGATCCGCGACAACGCCCTGAGCCTGCTGTTCGGCGCCCTGTTCGTGCTCGCCCTGGTGGGGCAGTCCGTCGCCGGCTGGTTCGAGAACAACGAGCGCCTGGCACAGCACTCCCTGTCACCGGAGTCGTATACGAGCTTCCTCACATCGTCGGAGTTCGTGGTCGACGTCGCCGAGAACTGGCAGTCCGAGTTCCTGCAGTTCTTCCTGTTCATCGTCGCCACGATCTGGCTCGTGCAGCGCGGGTCGCCCGAGTCGAAGAAGCCGGGCGACGAAGGTCCCGGAGACGACGAGGAGCAGCTCGTGGGCGAGTACGCGCGGCCCGATTCGCCCGAGTGGGCGCGGGCCCGTGGCATCCGCCAGACGATCTTCTCCAACTCGCTGCTGCTCGTGATGGGGACGGTGTTCGTGCTGTCGTGGCTGGCCCAGTCCCTCGCCGGCACAGTGGTGATGAACTCGGAGAACGCCCAGCACGACCAGCCCGCGATCACCTGGCTCGACTACCTGAGCACCTCCGACTTCTGGTCGCGCACGCTGCAGAACTGGCAGTCCGAGTTCCTCGCGGTGGGGGCCATGATCGCCCTGTCGATCTTCCTCCGGCAGCGCGGGTCGAGCGAGTCGAAGCCCGTCGGCGCCCCTCACCATCAGTCCGCGGTGGAGAGCGAATGACGGATGCCGCGCCCGGCCGCCCTCAGGGCTCGGTCTGAGGCGGCGGCGCGGTCGAGAATCGCGTGAGCTTGTGCGTGCCGTCGCACCACGGCTTGATGGCTGAGGCGCCGCACCGGCAGAGGGCCACGGCGCGGCGCGGATTGCGCAGGATCTGTCCGTCGTCGCCGACGATCTCGATGTCGCCGCGCACCAGCAGGGGTCCGTCGGGGCACGCGGTCACTCGCGGGGGAAGCTCCGTCATGAGAGGGCTCCTTGCGCCGCGATTCGCTGCCGCAGCCGCGGCAGCGGGGTGGCCGCCCGGACCACCCGGCTGCCCGCGTACGGGATGCCGCCGCGCAGCCGGTGTCCGAGCGCGACCCAGACGGCGATCGCGCGCTCGAGCATCCACGCGGGGGCCCAGAGCGGCATGGTCGGCGGCACCGTTCCGCGGGCGCCGTCGGCACGACGTCCGACCTCCGCGACGCCGGTTCCCGCGAGCGCCAGCAGGAGCAGCGTCCGCCAGGACCTGCCCGCCGCGGCGAGCAGGAACGCCGGCAGGAGTGCGAGCTCGACCGCGAGGCGCGCAGGCTGTGCGAAGTCGTCGTAGGCCTGCCGCACGCGCTGCCCCGCGAAGTGGCGGAACGTCGGCGGCCGGCGCGGCACCAGCAGCCCGCGGGCGACGACGACGCGTCCGCCCGACACCGCGATGGTGCGCTCGAGCTCGAGGTTCTCGAACAGCACGTCCGTGCTGTAGCCGCCCGCGCGCAGCAGCGTCGACCGGCGGACCCCGACCGTCCCGCCGAAGTCGCCCCCGAACGCGCGCCCGACGAGGCAGCGGGCGGTGTCCCATCGGGCGAACCACGGGTACGACGTGTAGACGTTCTGCGGCCGGACGAAATCGGCGTGGTCGAGGAGTGAGATGAGCGCTTCGAGCGACCGGTCGTCGTAGCGCACGTCGTCGTCGGCGACGATCACCTCGTCGTGCCGCGCCAGCACCATTCCGGTCATCACGCCGCGCGCCTTTCCATTGAGGCCCGGCACCGACGGAGGCACGTGTCGCACGCCCGCCGGAAGCCGGGCGCCGAGCGCCGCGAAGAGGCGCCGGTCGGAGGCGTCGACGACCGTCACCTCGACGCGCGTGCACAGCCACTGGAGGTAGCGCACCAGTTCGTCCTCCTCGGCGTCGCTGCGGCGCAGCAGCGGAAGGAGGTACTCGACGGCCGCGCGCTCGGGCATCGGTCCTCAGTCCCTGCCGGTCGACCTCAGCGAGGACGTGCCGGCCTCGAACGCCGCGCGCAGGTGATCCGCGCTCCGGTCGTCGAGCGCCAAGCATGCGGCCGCGCCGAACATGATGTCGGGAAGCAGCTCCGGGCGGTCCTCTCCCAATGCGCCGGCCAGATCGTGCGCGGCGATCTGCTCGTGCACGGCATCCGCCTCGACGTGCTCGTCGAAGTAGTCGGTGACCTCGGACCCGAAGCCCAGCCGGCGGAACGCCTCGCCGTAGGACCGGTTCGGCAGCGAGGATGTCATCTCGAAGGCCGCCAGATGACCGACGATCGCTCCGAGCAGGCGGCGGTTCAGCCCGAACATCGACATCGCGTTCTGCGAGGCGAGCGTGACCGCCGGCACGACGTCGAGGTACGCGCCGTACCCGGCGTCGAGTCCGGCTCCGCGCATCGTGCGGGCGAAGATCTCGGCGTGCATGCGCTCGGGGCGGCCGCCGCCGTACTCATCGGACTGGATCTCGACCAGCGCCGCCTTCGCGCGCCCGGTGAGCCGGGGGATCGCCCAGGAGTGGGGATCGGCCTCACGAAGCGTGTAG
The DNA here is from genome assembly GCF_034045255.1 of Microbacterium sp. CFBP9034. Classification (NCBI taxonomy): domain Bacteria; kingdom Bacillati; phylum Actinomycetota; class Actinomycetes; order Micrococcales; family Microbacteriaceae; genus Microbacterium; species Microbacterium sp. CFBP9034. The sequence continues at coordinate 1,137,112 of NZ_JAXCWC010000001.1, read as the reverse complement.
ATGCTGCGGTGGATGAGGAACTCCCGGGCCTGCTCGAGCGTCGCCTTCTTCGCGAGGTACCGCGAGAGCGAAGGACCAGACGTGGGAGCGGTGAGCTCGAAGAGCGCGGCGGCGATCTCCGGGCCGCTCGCTCGAGGGACGGCGGGAACCGCGATGCTGCTGCGCAGCGAGGCCTCGAAGCCGGCCTCCAGAATGCCCCGCGACTCGATGAGCACCGGATGCCACTCCCATCCGGGATCGATCCACTCCAGCGACCCGTAGGCGCTCGCATACAGCAGGAACAGGGTGAGCTGGATGTCCTCGTCCGCCGCCACGTCGTCGCTGCTCAGCACGGCTTCGCGAGCGGCGAACAGGAGCGCGTCACGGCGATGCGCGAAGTCGGCGTGCATGAGGATCGCGACCGTCGTCGCGCTCAGCGGTCCGCGGGGAGCGAAGGCGTACGGGGTGCTGGTGCCCGGGCTCACGATCGTCAATGCGTCCTCCTTGTCGCAGGCGTGCGCGCACGGAGTGCCGCGGCGATCGTCACGACGATCTCAGGTGGGCCGAGGGGTGTCGCGGGGGTTGACGGCACCGGGCTCCCCGGCTAAGCCGGAGAGCGAGGGGACTCCGAACCGATCAGCCGATGAGCTCGCGCGAGGGCACCACACGCGCGTAGGCCGAGCCCAGCGCGGCCATGAATGCGGCGTGCACCCTGGCACCGTCGACCCGCACACCGTCGAAGTCCAGGTCGGGCGCCGCGCAGGCATCCGCGGCCACGGTGACGCGGTAGCCGAAGTCCGAAGCGGCCCTCACCGTCGCGTCGACGCACATGCTGCTCATCATGCCGACGACGAGCAGCTCGGATGCCGCGACTTCGTCGAGCAGCGCGCGCAGGGGTGTGTCGAGGAACGAGTTGGGGTGGGTCTTCGTCACGACGTGCTCACCGTCACGCGGCGCGAGCCGCCCATCGATCTCTCCCCCGGCCGTGCCCGGGACGAGCATCGAAGCGCCCGCTTCACGGCTCTCGTGGCGCACGTGGATCACGGGCAGCCCGAGCTCGCGCTGATGCGCCAGGAGCTCCGCGGCACGCTCGGCGGCCTCGTCGGCGCCGACGAGCGGGTGTGCACCATCGGGGAAGTAGTCCCGCTGAATGTCCACGATGACGAGAACCCGGCTCATGCTCAGCCTCCTGATGATGCGATGCGCTGCGACTCCACCGTAGTTCGCCCCGGCGCCCTTCGCGTCCAGCCGCTTTGTCAACGGGGTGCAGCGGGTGGGCATGGCGGCGTAGCTTTCGGGGACGACGATCGAGAGGACCCACACCATGGATCGCAACACGGCCGACCAGCAGCCGGCGCAGGATTCGGACGGCACCGAGAAGCCCGGGGGCCTCGGCGAGGACGGCACCATCCCCGCCGCTCCCGACGGAATCGCCGCCGGGCACACGGGCGAGCAGTCGACGTTCGAGCCGGAGGAGGACGAGCAGGCCTAGCGCGCGTCCGACGACGTCACGACGACGACGCCTCCTGGCGGGGCAGCACCGTCAGCACGCGCTGCACGTGGTCGCGGAACTCCGCCATGAAGCTCCGGAGGAACTCCTCGGTGCCGGAGTCCGAGACGGTGCCGTCGTCGGCGAAGTCGTCGTGTGAGAAGTGGATGTATGCCTCCGGCGCGGTCATCTGGCGCGCATTGCAGAAGCTGAGCACGCCCCGCAGGCTCTGCTGGGCGACGGCCGTCCCGATGGAGCCGACCGACGCGCCGATCACCGCGGCCGGGATGTGGTCGAACGAGTTCTGCCCCCACGGCCGTGACGCCCAGTCGATCGCGTTCTTCAGTCCGCCGGGGATCGACCGGTTGTACTCGGGAGTGACGAACAGCACGGCATCCGCCCCGGCGATGGCGTCTTTGAGCGCCCGCGCCTCGGGCGGATACCGGTCGTCGTAGTCCTGGCTGTAGAGCGGGAGGTCCCGGATCGGGATCTCGCTGAACTCGAGGTCATCCGGCGCCAGCCGCATGAGCGCCTTGGCCAGGATCCGATTGATGGACGTCGAGGACAGACTCCCGACGAAGTACCCGACCTTGTACGACATGACTGCTCCTTCTGGTCGAACCGGAAGGCCGAGTCTGCGCCCACGTCCGCGATGCCGCATCCCCCTTGCGCACGACGGCGACGGGTGATGCGGCACCGGGCGTGCGGGTCAGATGAAGTCGTAGTCGTTGCGCGGCAGGTCGATCGTCGGCGGGTTGCGCTCCCAGTCGGCGAGCTGCTCGGCGTCGCGCTCGATGACCTCGAACCGGACGGCCACTCGCGGGGTGATGAGCACGCTCACCCTCGAGCGACCGACCGTGTCGAACTGCACGAACCCTGCTCCGTCGCGGGCCGCGGCGAGGATCTGATCCTGGAGCGATCCGACATCCTGGCCGGGCTCGAGGATGAACATCTGGCCGTCGACGCGTACGCGGTCGATCTTCATGTCACCTCATCACCGGCGACTTCGCCTGCTCCGCCTGAACCCGAGGGTACGCCCGCCCGAGGCCGGACGGGATGCGACCCAGGGGAACTTCCCGGTGCGACGAGGGTCAGTTCCGGGCTCGTGGGCGCACCGCCCACAGCACGATTCGCGTCGCGATGACCGCCGTGACCACCCAGGGACCGACGACCAGCAGCGGGTCGAGCCAGGAGTGCTTGAGGTCGACGCGCCCGCGTCCGATCCGGGAGGCCCAGGGCCGTCGCCCGCGCTCGCCCAGCACGCCGCTCTGCGTGATCGGGTCGTCGGGGCGCGCCGTGGCGAACGATCGCAGGTGCGCCGTGATGGCATCGACCCGGTCGCCGGCGACGAGGATGAGCCAGTGGGCCGTCTGTCCCTCGCTGTACCTCTCGTAGGCGAATCGGCGGATCGCGCCGGAGACGCCCTGCAGCGGCTGGGCGGTCCCGAAGACCGGGGTCAGGCGGAGGTGCTCCACCGACCGCTCGCGCGAGCCCGCCTCGACCTGCTGCTCGGGGACATCCCAATGGGCTCCGGTGACGATGCCGGGCTGTTCCCGGGGAAAGGCCGGTCGATCAGCCGGGTCGGCGTCGGCGCCCCAGCCCGGGATGCGGGCGCGCAGCGCGTCGGCGTCCGGCACGGGGCCGGGCTTGTCAGACGTGTAGGGCATGGATTCCTCCTCTGATCGTTCGGCGCCCGTCAGGCCGCCGGGGTCACGACCGTCTTGATGCAGTCATCGAGCTTCGACGAGAACATGTGGTATCCCTCGGCGATCTCGTCGAGAGGGATGCGGTGGGTGATGAGGTCGCTCGGCGTGATGAAGCCGTCCCGGATGTGCTGCCACAGACGCGGCCACTGACGCTTCACCGGGGCCTGATTCGTGCGGATGGTGACGCCCTTGTTGACGGCATCACCCCACTTGACGGCACTGAACAAGGGGCCGTACGCCCCCATGACGGACACCACTCCGCCTTTGCGGACGGCGTCGATCGCCCAGTTCAGCGCGACCGGAGAGCCGCCCTGCAGCTTGAGCTTGGCCGAGGTGATGTGCTGGATCACATGGCCGTCGGCTTCTGCGCCCACGGCATCGATGACGGCATCCGCTCCCAGACCGTCGGTCATGAGCTTCAGCTGCCGGACGATGTCGTCGACCTGGCCGAAGTCGACCGTCTCGGCGAAGGCGAAGGTCCGGGCCTTCTCGAGCCGATAGTCCAGGTAGTCCACGACGATCACGCGGCCGGCGCCCATGAGCCAGCACGATCGTGCCGCCGCCAGCCCGACCGGCCCGGCACCGAAGACCACCACGGTGTCGCCCGTGGAGATGTCGGCCAGCTGGGCGCCGAAGTAGCCGGTGGAGAATGCGTCGGTGAGCAGCAGCGCATTCTCGTCGGAGATCCCGTCGGGGATGACGGACGGTCCGACATCGGCGAACGGCACGCGCACGAGCTCCGCCTGTCCGCCGTCGTAGCCGCCCGCGGAGTGCGAGTACCCGTAGATGCCGCCCACCGCCGTGGCGTTGGCGTTGACGTTGTGGCAGTTGGAGAACAGCCCGCGCGAGCAGAAGAAGCACGAGCCGCAGAAGATGTTGAAGGGGACCATCACCCGGTCGCCGACCTTGACGTTCTCCACGGAGGAGCCCACCTCTTGGATGGTGCCGATGAACTCGTGGCCGAACGTGTGGCCGATCCTCGTGTCGGGCATCATCCCGTGGTACAGATGCAGGTCCGAGCCGCAGATCGCCGCCAGCTCCACCCGGACGATCGCGTCGTTCGGATGCTCGATCTTGGGATCGGGCTTCTCCTCGACGCGGATCTTGTACGGACCTCGGTAGACCATTGCCTTCATGTGGCACCTCCTTGGAGGCGCCAGCATCACCCCGACCGGCGCGAAGATCAGGGGGCTTGCGCGATCGCCACGGTCATGCATCGCCGACACCGCAGAGGACGTCTGCCCAGACGGGCCGCTCGACACGGCGAAGCGGGTGGTCGACGGCCGTCGACCACCCGCTCGCGTTCGCCGATCAGCTGGTGAGAGTCTTCTGGGACTCCACCGGCATGCTCTGCACCTCGATCTTCCGCGGCTTCGCGCGCTCGCTCACCGGCAGGATCACGCTCAGCACGCCGTTGTCGTAGTTCGCCGAGATGCCCGCAGTGTCGACGCCTTCGCCGATGCTGAACTGCCGCAGGTAGCTTCCTGCCGGCCGCTCCTGGGCGAGCCACTTCGCGCCCTGGACCGAGCCGGCGGTGCGCTGCGCGCGGATCGTGAGGAGCTGACCGTCCACGTCGATGTCCACCGACCCCGGGTCAACACCGGGCAGATCCGCGTTCAGCACGTAGCGGTCCGCCTCCCGGTACAGGTCGACGGGCATCACCCGGGGTCCCGGGCGCGTTCCCAGCAGTCCCGACGTGAGGCGGTCGAACTCCGCGAAAGGGTCAAAAGTCATTGCCATGATGATCGATCTCCTTCCTGGTTTGTGGAGTTGAGTCTCAGCGGCTCAACTACGCACAAATTAGCACTCTCCCCATGCGAGTGCCAGCCTCGGAAACTCAAAAAATCCTGAGGATCCGGCGGCAGAAGCACAGCTCAGATCAGGTCCTCGAAGCTCGCGAACTGGTCGATGCTCGGGGGGTGATCCTGCCAGAGCTCGATCTCCTGCGGATCGCGCTCCATGACCTCCAGCCGCACCCCCACGTGCGACGTGATCAGGACCGTGATGATCGCCCGGCCGACCGCGTGGAAGCGCACGAAGCCCGCTCCCGAGCGGGCCGCGTCGAGGATCTCGTCACGCAGGCCGTCGACATCCTGGCCGGGCTCCAGGACGAACTGCTGTCCGTCGACATGCAGCGTGTGAACCTTCATGTCACCCCGATCCCCCAGCCCTCTACCCCGGTGGCAGGACTGGGACCCGCATCTCCATTGTGACGCGATCTCAAAATTTCGCTAGATTACCTAGCGTTTTCTGACGCAAGACAGGGTGCCGCCGGGCCTGATCGCCCGGTGGCACCCCGTCTTCTCCCCGCGTCGTCAGGCGAGCGCTTTGGCCTTCAGGGCATCGAACTCGGCCTGCGTGACCGCGCCGGAGTCCAGCAGCGCCTTGGCCGATGCGATCTGCTCCGCCGCCGAACTGCCCGAAGGCCGGGCGACGGACTGAATGTATTCCGCCTGCGCCGCCTGCATCGCATGGGCCTGCTCGATCTGGCGCTTCTGCATGCCGCCGCCGCGCACGATGAGGTACACCAGGATGCCGAGCCACGGCACGATGATGACGAACAGCACCCACAGAGTCTTGGCGCCGCCTCCCAGATCGCTGCTGCGGAAGATGTCGCCGAAGATCCAGAAGAGGCACATGAACCAGGCGAAGAACAGGAAGAACTCGAAGAGGGCGAGGAGGAACGACCCGTTGTCGTTGAACATTCAGTTTCCTTTCCATCGGTGCGTGCGAGACGGCGTCGTCGCATCGCCGATGAGGCCGCAAGCGTAGCGCTGATGCCCCTGTCGGGGGAACGTCCTCGCTGGGTACGCTCGAACTGAGAGGTCGACCACCGGGACTCGCGGAGGTCGCTGACCGGGAGGATGCCGATGCGGGCACTGATCGCAAGCGGGTCGGATCGCTACGCCGATCCGTGGCATCCTTTCGCCCGCACGAGCGCGCTGGTCGCCGACGTCCTCGAGGAATCGGCCTTCGACGTGGCGATCGAGCATGATGTCGACCTCGCGATGGGCTCGCTCGCGGGCGTCGACCTGCTCGTGGTGAATGCGGGCGATCCGTGGCGCGCGCACGACCAGGAGGATCCTCCGCCGGCCGCGTCTATCGACGGCTTCGCGCACGCGCTGGAGCGGGGCATCGGAGTCCTCGCGCTCCACTGCGCGGTGTCGTCGCTTCGGGACTACCCGGAGTGGGCGCCCGCGATCGGCGCGATGTGGGTGCCGGGCCTGTCGTTCCACCCCGAGCACGGGCCGACGCAGGTCACCGGCATCCACCTCCCGGACGGCACGAGGATCGAGGACTTCACCGTCAGCGACGAACGCTACTGCAGGCTGCAACGGATCGGCCGCAGCACCGTGGTTGCGGAGCACGCCGGCACCGCCGTGGCCGAGCCCACGGCGTGGGTGCGCACCGTCGGGGCTTCCCGAGTCGCCGTCGACGTTCTCGGCCACGACGAGCGGTCATACGAGTCGGCGGGCCATCGACTGCTCATCCGGCAGCTGGCGCGCTGGGCAGTGGACTCCCCGAACTGACGGCGTGGGCGGGCGCCGCCGTCAGGATTCCGCGCGGAGCGGTATGGGCGACGTGGGCGGCCCCTCGGGATCGAACCGCTCCGACAGCGCGTAGCGCAGGAGCACGACGTCTCCGATCGGCTGCGCCTCGAACAGAGTGGCTCGCCGCGTGGCGGTCCAGGGGAAGCGGCCCGGCTCGACGAACCGCGGCGCCCGGGCCTCTCCGACGAAGAACGGTGCGACGACGAGCTGCAGCTCGTCGACGAGGTCGTGCACGAGGAACTGCGTGAGCACGTGCCCCCCGCCCTCGACCATCAGCCGGCCCACATTCCGACCGGCGAGATCATCGAGCACGGCCGCCATGCTCACCCGCTCGCCGAGACCGACGACGGTCGCGAGCCCGTCCAGTCGGCCGCGAATGCGACCTTCGCTCTCGCGAGGACAGTAGACGAGCTTGTCGACATCGCCGGTCTGGAAGAACGCGGATGCCGCGGGCAGGTCGCCGCTGGCCGTCACCGTGACTTTCGACGGCGACGAGCTGCGCCCTGCGGCCAGCCGCTCGCCCCGTCGATCCTCGCTCCGCACGAGCAGACGCGGGTCGTCGCGGCGAAGGGTGGATGCGCCCACCATGACGGCATCGCTGTCGGCGCGCAGCTGGTCGACCCGGTCGAAGTCGGCGGCGTTGGACATCGCGAGCCGCCGCGGCGACTCGCTGTCGAGATACCCGTCGATCGACATGGCGCAGCTGAGGGTGACGTACGGGCGGTTCACGGCACACCCGCCAGGGCATCGCTGACACGGCCGATCGTGTCGTTCCAGGTCGGGAGAGCCGCACCGGCCCGCCGCGCATCGGCAGTCAGTCGGGCGCGGAGCGCGGGGTCGGTGAGCCAGGAGTCCAGCGCCGCGCGCAGGGCGGCGCGCTCCGGGGGCACCAGCAGAGCGGCCTGCACGGGTGCCACCGTCGCGGGGATGCCGCCGACAGCGGTCGCCACGACGGGGATGCCGCGGCTCAGCGCGTCGGCGATGGCCATGCCGTAGCTCTCGACGCGCGAAGGCGCCACCAGGAGGTCGGCGTTGCGGTACTCGGCGTCGAGTTCGTCGCCCGTCAGGACACCGGTCATCGTGATTCGGTCGGCGATCCCCGCGTCGGCGGCGCGCGCCGCGACCTGGTCGGCGAAGACCGGATCGGCGGTCAGCGACCCGGTGATCGTGCAGTGCCACGGCCTTGCGACGAGTCCCGCGAGCGCCTCGACGAGGAGGTCCTGGCCCTTGTGCGGCGCGACCACCCCGACGCACAGCATCCCGCCCCCGGCCGGCGTCCCCGCTCGCACGGATGCGACCTCGTCGACCCCCGGGCTCGCCACGGACACACGGTCGGGTGACACGATCCGCCGGTCCACCAGCTCGGATCGGGTCCACTCGCTCGTGACGATCACGCGTCGGGCGGCGCGCAGCACCCGCTCCTCGTCGTCGATCGCCCGGGGATCCGGGTCGTCGAAGGATGCCGAGACCATGTGCGCGAGGACGACGATGCGGAGTCGCCGGGCGCCGGCTTCGACGGCGTCGGCGGCCCGGCCGGCAACCAGCCCATCGATGAGGACCAGCCCTCCGGTCGGCACGTCCGCCAGCGCCGCACGGGCCTCCGCGTCGGACCCGACCCCGACCTCGACTTGCCGCACCTCCCATCCCGCCCGTGAGAGACCGTTGCTCAGCCGCCGGTCGAACACGTTGCCGCCGCTGACGCGCTCCGGATCGTCGACGCCCTCCGGTACGAGGAAGTAGACGGTCGTCGCGGCATCCGTGGTCACAGCGTCACCTCGTACGACGCCCAGGCGATGTGCGACTCGTGCAGCGTGACGACGATCGCCGAGATGGCGGCGCCGCCCGGGCCGAGGGAGTCGCCGCGCGCGGCCGTGACGAGTCGCTCCGCGATGGTGCTGCACAGCCGCTCGGTCGTGGTGTTGATCCCGTGGAACTCCGGTTCGTCATCGAGGTTGCGATACGAGAGCGACGACAGGATGCCGCGCAGCGCGTCGGACGCGCGGCCGATGTCGACGACCATGCCGTCGTCATCGAGCGTCGGCGCACGGAAGGTCGCATCGACGACGTACGTCGCGCCGTGCAGGCGCTGCGCCGGTCCGAACGCCTCGCCGGTGAAGCTGTGGGCGATCATGATGTGGTCGCGAACGGTGACGGAGTAGGTCATGCGGAGTCCCTCCAGTCGACGGTGTGGCACAGGCCGGCGGACGACCCGTCGGCGATCGCCGCCATCAGTGCGGGGAGCTCCCGCCACGAGGAGCCACCAGTGACGAGCGAGTCGAAGGCCGGATCCCCCAGCAGCGAGAGTGCGAGCGCGAGGCGGTCGGCCGTCGTGCGGGTGCCTCGACGCCTCGGTGCGACCATCCCGACCTGGCTGGAGCGGATGGTCAGCCGCCGTGAGTGGAAGGCCCCGCCGAGCGCGAGGCTCACCGCGCGATCCCCGAACCAGCTCGCCTCGATGATCTCCCCCTCGGTCGCCGCCGACTGCAGCGCGAGCTGCAGTCCTTCCCCCGACCCGCTCGTCTCGATGACGAGGTCACGGTCGGAGGGCGCCTCGTCGGGCGTCGCGAACTGCACTCCGAGCGCCTCGCACACGGTCGCCTTCGACGGGTCCTGGTCGACCACGACGACATCGACCCCGGGGATGCCGGCGAGGAGCCGGGCGACGCATCCGCCGATCATCCCGGCGCCGATCACGCTGATCCGGTCGCCGACGAGCGGCGCGGCATCCCACAGGACGTTCACGGCGGTCTCGACCGCGCCGGCGAGCACCGCCCGGCGCGGGGGCACGCCCCTGGGCACCACGGCCACCGCCGACTCGGGCACCACGAAGGCCGACTGATGCGGGAAGAGCGTGAAGACGGTGCGACCCTCAAGCTCGGGCGACCCGCGCTCGACCACGCCGACATTGAGGTAGCCGTACTTGACCGGTCCGGGGAACTCGCCGGCCTGGAACGGCGCGCGCATGCGGTCGCGCTCGCTCGCCGGCACCTCGCCGCGGAAGACTAGTGCCTCGGTACCGCGGCTGATGCCGGAGTACAGCGTGCGCACGACCACCTCGCCCGCACGGGGGTCGGTGAGCTCCTCGGTCCGCAGCGCGCCGCGCCCCGGCGCTTCCACCCAGAATGCCGTCGCCTCGGTCACCGCACGGCGCTCCGCCGGTGAACCTTCGGGCACCGGGAGTCCGCGCCCTGAGCGGCACCCGCGAACGGAGGACGAGGCCCGCCGTGCAAGTGGTTCATCTCGCTCCGCTCTGGTCGGTCGGCTGCGGTGCCGTCCACCCTGCTCGCTGGCGGGTCGACCGCCGGTCGACGGCCGGTGGATCACCGGGCTCCTCTACCTTGGCGTGTCCGACGCACTGCTCGCCAGGGGGTTGCGCCGGCGGGGAGTGATGAGGTTCCGACCGGCGATTCCCTGCACAGCCGTGGGCGGCCGGATCCGTGGATCCGACCGCCCACGACAGGGTCACTCAGCCGCAGGACCGCGCGGCATACGGCTCCTCGAGCGAGACGGTCACGAGCTCGCCCTCGATCGTGGCGGATGCCTCGACCTCGACCGCAGCGGCGGGCACCGACACCTGACGCGAGGTGAAGGCGTACGACGCACTCTTGGACGGCGCCAGCGTGGCCGCCTTGGTGCCGAACGGCGTCGACATCGAGAGCGAGACCGCGGCGGGCTCGCCGTTGGACGCCTGCACCGTGAGCACGACCTTGCCGGCGACGCAGCGTGACGCCGTGGACAGCGAGAGGTCCAGCGACGGCTCCGGCTCCTTGAGCACCCCGAGCCGCGCCAGCTGCAGGCTCAGCGCGCGCTCCGGAGCGTCGAGCTGGTTCTGCGTCCCCGCGGGACGGCTGCTCGCCGCCTCCGCATCGGCGAGGACCTCCTCGAGCTCATCCCACTCCGCGTCGGGATAGTCCTCCTCGTCGAGCGTGGCCGCATGGGCGATCGCGGACTCCAGGTCGCTCCGGTCGAGCGGGAGGTTCTGCGACGTCAGCGTGTCGCTGAGCAGGTAGTGGTCGAAGTCGACGTGCCCGCCGGCCTGCTGGGTGGCGTAGTTGAACAGCCCCACACGGTGACCCATGAAGTGCGTGAGGCTTCCGTCCAGGGTCTGGGGTCCCACCCTGTTGCCCAGCTGGGTCCAGGTGATGCCGTCCAGGCTGTACGAGAACGTCGACCACAGCTGTCCTGTCGGGTTGGCGAAGTCGAGATCCGCCTTGAGGTGAACCTCGGATGCCGAGCCCAGCGCCGCGGTCGTCCCCGGCAGGAAGCTCTCGATAGCCGCCTGGTCGATGGCCGTCGTGAAGGGCTGCGTGCGGTTGACCACGCCGACGGTGTTCACGCCGTTCACCCGCTTCACCGCGACGTACGAGAAGCCGCGGTTGTACGCCGCGAGCCCGGCGACATCGCCGTTCTTCATGCCCGAGATCTCGAGCTTCGTCTCGGCGGACTGGCGCGGTCCGAAGGTCCGCTGCGAGAGCGTGTTGCGCGCCTCTTCGAGGTACGCGGCCTCGTCGTCGTTCGCGAGCTTCAGGTGCTTGAGCGTGCCGGTGAGAACCTTCCCGGTGGTCAGGCGCAGCCAGCCCTCCCGGTCGGTCAGCGACCAGTAGCGGTTGTCGGGCGCGTGGTTCCACTCCCACTGCAGGGCCAGGCGCGAGCCGTTCGGCCCGATCTCGTCAGGGTGTGGGAGCTCGGTCGTGAGCGGCCGCCCCTTCAGCGAGAAGTCGTCGACCTTGAAGTCCATCAGATGCGTGTCCGGTGCAGCCAAGGCGTTGGCGTTGCTCGTCCACGGCGTCTCGACGAAGAGCCGCATCGACGAGAGGCTCTGCGTCGACGGAACCGTGAACGACCCCGTGATCGTCGCCCACTGCCCGCGCGTCGCGGTGACGCTGGCCAGGTTGGTGAACGTGCTGCCTCCGTAGCGCGCGGTGAGGAAGAACTGCTTCGTCGCGGGACTGTTCGGGTTCTCGTACTTCACCTTGGCGGTGAGGTCGTACGTCACGTTGTGCTGCACCTTGCCGGAGACGTCCTGCGCGGGGCCCGACCCTGTCGTCGTGCGACCGCTGACCAGGAGCGATCCGGCACCGGAGGCGGCATCCGTCGACGGCGTGATGGTCGCCGTGTCGTTGACGATCCAGCCGTCCGCACCGCTCTCGAAGCCGGGGTTCGCGAACAGCTCGACTCCGAGGAGCGACTGGTCGACGGTGGGCGCGGCCGGAATGGTCCACTCCTCGTCCATGTAGGCGCGCTGGGGTGCGTCGTTGTCGAAGTCGTCCGAGACGACGATGCTCTTCTGGCGCTCATAGAGCGCTTCGGCAGGGCTGAGCTCGATCGGCTTCTCGAACGCCCCGTTCACCGGCACGGATCCGTTCGTGCCGAAGGTGGGCCAGCCGTCCGTCCACGTCGCCGGGATGAGGGCGGGGATGCGGCCGATGGGGAAGGTGTCGCGGAAGAACATCCCCGACCACTCCGTCGAGCCGTCGTCCCCCTCGATGGGAACGAGGCTTCCCTGGGCGAACCCGTTGGAGTTGAGGACCCCCTTCGCCTCGTAGGGGTTGCTGCCGTCCGCCGTCGAGTAGCGTCCGAGCAGCTCGTCGGAGCGGAACAGGACGACCTGCCGCCCCTGCCCCGAGGGCCACGTGATGATCACGATGTAGTACTTGCCGTCGATGTACTGCACCTGGGCGCCCTCGAAGAGGCCGCCGAGGAACGACGACCCGGGGTAATCGGATGTGCGCAGGATCTGCGGATACTCGGCCACGACCGTCTTCATGTCGGTGCTGAGCTTGACCGCGCTCGTCGAGCCCGATCCATAGAAGATGTAGGGGGTTCCGTCGACGTCGAAGAACAGCGAGGGGTCGTGGTACGCCCGGCCCAGGGCGATCCGGTCCCACGAGCCGTTGTCGATGTCTTCCGTGACATAGATGTACGACCCGCCCAGGTTGTTGGTGTTGAACGCCACGTACCACTTGCCGTTGTGGTAGCGGATCGAGGACGCCCACTGACCCTGGCCATAGGACGACTGACCGTTGCGCAGCGAGAACGAGTCGCTGATGTCGGCCCGATCGAAGACGTAGTTGACGATCTCCCAGTTCACGAGGTCGTACGACTTCATGATCGGCGCACCCGGGCTGAGGTGCATCGTGGTGCTGATCATGTAGTAGATGTCGCGGCCCTCGTCGTTCTCGGACGCGGGAACGCGTTCCACCGAGACATCGGGCACGTCCGCGTTGAACAGCGGCACGGTGTACGTGCCGTCGCCCTTGTCGGTGGACGTGTATCCGGAGTCCGGCTGCCAGGGCTCTGCCGCATGGGAGGGGGGCGCGGCGAGCAGGAGACCGGCGGCGATGACAGCCGCACTGCCGATGGCGAGCGGCCGCAGCCGGCGGGGCGGGACGAGCCGAGACCGGTCGGGACCGGTCGAGCGCGCTGAGCGCGGCGCGCCGAAGAGGGATGTGTGGAACAACGCTTTCTCCTTCGTCGAGAGGTCGAGGCGCCGCCCGACGTGGGTCGACAGCGCGGGGAGAGTCCGCGTGGACTCGGCCGCCGGCGTCGGCGCCGGCGGAGGGTGGTCGGTGCGGGAGGGACGGTCGCGCGGACCGCCCCTCCCGGCGTGAAAGCAGCCCGCGTTAGAGCGAGTCCTCCCACAGGGTGAGGGTGAGTGTCCCCGAGTAGCTGCCCGGTGCGACGTCCTTGGGCGTCTTCAGCACCAGATCCGCGTTCGCCTGCCAGGTTCCCACCGCGTGCGCGGCGGCCGAGTCCGTCGCGAGGGCCAGGAACTCCTCGGCCTCCAGACCCACGTTGTTCGGCGCCTCGTCGAAGACGGTGCCTACCTCGGGTCCTTCGGCGACCTCGCCGTCGTTCTCCGTCAGCAGGCGCGGCACCCATCCGAGGTGCTCGGGCCCGATGTCGGGCGCGCCGGCCGCGCTCAGCCCGGAGGACTGTCCGGTGACGTACCAGAAGACGTCCGCCGGGACCTCCTCACGGTCGTCGGACACGGTCACCGTCGGCAGGACGCCGGTGAATTCGCGCAGCTCCTCGTCGGCGGAGGCCACCTCCGACAGCGCGGCCGAACCCGGCGCCACACTCATCGTCAGAGCGCCGACCGGCGGCAGCGCCTCGATGTCGACCTGCACCTGCACGTCCTCGTCGTCCAGCTCGTCGGCCACCGCAGCGCCGGCGGCGCCGAGCAGCAGCATCCCGCCCAGCGCTCCGACCGCGACGCGGGAGAGCATGCCTGGCTTTTTCATCACGTTCGATCTCCGATCTTCGACGGGGTCATCCGCGCCGAATCCGCAGGCGGCCGGACCATCCGGCCGCCGTCTGCCGACGCGCCCCGCGTCGGGTCATGACTGGATCGGGGTGGCGGCCGGTCGCACCGACCGCCACCCCGCCGGCATCAGCCGCAGGTGCGAGCCGCGTACGGAGCCTCGACGACCCCGGTCAGCTCTTCACCGCCGACGGTCGCGGTCACCGAGACCTCGGCCGTCCCCGCCGGAGTGCCTCCGAGGCGGGTGGTGAAAGCGCTCGAGACCGACTTTCCGGCCGCGACCGTCACGGCCTTCGAGCCGTACGACGTCACCGTCGACGCGGCCACGGAGACCTCTTCACCGTTCGTCACCTTCACCGTGAGCACGGACTTGCCGGCGACGCAGCGCGTCGCCGCCTCGGCCGTGACGTCCAGCGAACGCTGCTCCGCCTCGGCGAAGGTCCACGTGTCGAGCTCGAACAGATCGCCGGTGGCGCCGCTGTACGTGAAGAACACGTCCTGTGCGCCGGCGGCGCCGGTCAGCTCGGCCGTCAGCTCTGTCCACTCACCGGTCGTGCCCGTGACGGGGATCGTGCCGAGCACGGCGCCCGTCTCACTGCCCGAGCGGACCGTGATCGCTCCGCCGCCCTGGAGCGGCTTCACCTTGACCGTCACCGACGCGGCCCCGGCATCGCCGAAGTCGACCGACGACAGCGCCGTCCAGTCGCCGTTGTCGATGTCCTTCACGACGAGGTTCGGCGCCGTCGCCCCGAACTGCGCGGAGCCCCCGGTCACCTTCTGCGTCGCGATCCCCTTGCTCCAGCCGAAGGTCTCGGCTTCGAACGTGCGGTACGCGTCGAAGTCGTGCACCTGCTCCACGCCGGCGTAGGTGCCGACGACCTGCTGGGCCGTGCCGTCAGCGTTGAACTTCAGCTCTTCGATGTGCGGGCTGCGGTATCCCTGGGTGGTGTTCCCGTTGATCCGCTTGTTGAGCGTCGGTGCGTGGTACGTGAAGTAGTACTTGCCCTCGAATTCGAACACCGACTGGTGGTTGTTGCCGCCCGTGCCTGCGCCGAAGAACTGCGACTGGTTCGGGAACAGCACGCCCGCGTACTTCTCCTTGGGGAAGTTCGTCGGGCTGTCGGAGATCATGTAGCCGATCTGGCCCCCACCCGGGTACCCCGGCAGAGGCGTCTGGCTGCCGCCGAAGTCGGTGCCGCCGAAGTGCGACGAGTAGGACAGGTAGTACTTGCCCTCACGCTCGAAGACGTGGCCGGCCTCGAAGGAGACCGGCGTGTCGACGACCATCGCCGAGCCCTTGGTGGTGACCATGTCGTCTTCGAGCTCGATGACGCGGATGTTCTTCGGGTTGTTGTACCGCTCCGCCGCGGGCATGCTGGTCGACGCCGGGCCTCCGCCGAAGTAGAGGTACTGCTTGCCGTCCTTGTCGACGAGCGGGGCGGGGTCGAACTTCCATGCCACCGTCTCGGCACCCGGCGTCGTGCCGTTGATGAGCGTGCTGGTGCGCTCGCTCTCCCACGGTCCGAGCGGGCTCTCGCCCGTGACCACGTTGCTCGAGCCGCCGCCGTTCGCGTAGTAGAGGAAGTACTTCTCCTCGCCGTTCACGATCTTCTTGGCGAAGCCCGGCGCCCACGAGTTGGCCGTGAACGGCGCCACGCCCTGTGGGCCCGCGACCTGGATCTCGCCGTGGTCGGTCCAGTTCACGAGGTCCTCGGACGAGATCAGCGTGATCTGGTTGATGTTGCCGTAGTTGATGCCGGCCGAGATGCCCGTCACCGGATCGGGCGCGTAGCCCTGCGTGTCGTTCGTCATGAACATGTACACGCGGCCGTCCTCGGCGTAGCCGAAGCCGTCGGCCCCGAACTTGTGTCCGATGAGCGGGTTGTGCTCTCCCGGCACCTTGCCGACGACCTCGATGGTCTTCGAGGGGGGCGGCGGAGGCGGCGTCCCGATGAGCGACACGTCATCGACGACGAAGTCCATCAGGTGCGTGTTGGGGTCGGTCGCCGGGCTGGCCGTCCACGGCGTCTCGATGAAGAGCCGGGCGGTCGCCACGCTCTGGGTCGCCGGGATGGTGAACGTCGTGTTGATGTAGCCCCACTGGCCGCGCGCGGGCGTGGTGCTGCCCAGGTTCGTGTAGGTCGAGCCGCCGTAGTGCATGGTCGCGAAGAACTGCTTCGTCGCGGGGCTGCTGGCGTTGTCGTACTTCACCCGCGCCTTGATGCTGTAGGTCTGCCCGGCCTGCACCTTGCCGCTCAAGTCCTGCATGGGGCCCGAACCGGTCGTGGTCCGGCCGCTGACCTTCGCCGCGGATGCACCCGAGTAGGCGTCCGAGACGATCGACAGGACCGCTCCGTCCGTCGCGTTCCCGTTGTTCACGAACCAGCTCTGGCTGCCGTTCTCGAAGCCGCCGTTGACGATCAGCTCCTCGTCGGCCGCCGTCGCCGGGGCGGCCAGCCCGCTGACGATGAGTGCCGTGGCTGCGACCGCAGCGCCCACGGCGCCCGCGATCCTGCGGCGAAGAGCCGCACGATGTGTCATCTCCTTGGTCAAGGTTTCCTCCTCATTGATCGATCAACCTTGCTCCACCTGCACCGCTTCTCTTCGCGGGGGGAACGACGGACCGGGCCAGGTTTCCCCTTGCCCCAGACGTAAGGGCACTGCTGCGTGCGCCCCGGCCTCGTTGGCGGATGCTCTGCATGTTAGCGGTCACAGTTCGCGCTCACAAGAGCTTCCTCCGCCCGGTTGTTCGCGCTATCAGAAACCGGCATGATGAGGGAGCCGGGGTGGCGACCCGCCGCTGTCCACCCGCCGCTCGACGCGAAGGAGCGTTCATGCGAAGCAGCATGTCCCGCCTCCGGGGTGCGCGGCGCGTGTGCCGGGAAGTGCCCCCGCGCGGCCGTCGGCAGGCCTCGGGACACCCACCGCGGCGGTTCGGCGCGCTCGTGCTCGGAGTCTCGGTCATCGTCGCCGGGTGCGCCGCTCCGGCGGAGGAGACCGTCGTCTTCTGGTCCTTCACGGGCATCCAGCAGGCCGCGCAGGTCGAGCGCTACCTCCGCGCGCATCCCGAGGCGCGCATCACGCTCAGCGAGGTGGGGACCTCGACCGAGACCGCCGACGCGCTGACCGCGGCACTGGCCGGAGGGAACGCGCCCGACCTCGTGCTGATCCAGGAAGAGGACCTCCCCCGCTTCGTCGCGGCCGACGGTCACTTCCGCGATCTCCGCGAGTTCGGCGCCGACGAGCTCGCCGCGGACTACCTGCCGTGGGCGTGGGATGCGGCGACCACCGCGTCGGGCCGGGTGATCGGCATCCCCACCGATGTCGGCGGCATGGCGCTCGCCTACCGCGCCGATCTCTTCGCCGAGGCCGGCCTGCCGACGGATCCTGCCGAGGTGGCGGCGCTCTGGCCCACGTGGGAGGAGTTCGTCCGGGTCGGCGCGGAGTTCGCGGCCCGGTCCGACGCCGCGTTCCTCGACAACATCAGCACGACCATGTTCGTCAACGCCGTCAACCAGCTCCCGATCAAGTACTACGCCGCGGACGGCGAACTCGCGCTCGACGACAACGACGAGCTGAGGACCGCCTTCGACGCAGCACTCGACGCCCACGACGCCGGGATCAGCCGAGGCCTGGCGGCGTTCTCGGCGGGCTGGTCGGCGGGCATGGCGCGCGGCGACTTCGCCGTGACGGCGGCCCCGTCCTGGATGCTGCGAGTGATCGAGTCGACGGCCCCCGAGACCGAGGGGCGATGGCGCATCACCTCCGTGCCGGGAATCACCGGCAACTGGGGCGGCAGCTATCTCGCGATCCCGTCCCGATCGCGTCATCCTGAAAAGGCGTGGGACTACATCGCAGCCACCCAGTCGCCGGACGCGCAGAGCGAGCACTTCGCTGCGGGCGGACCGCTGCCCGCGGCCATCGCGCCCTACCGCGACGAGGAGATCGCAGCGTACGCCGACGATTTCTTCGGCCCCTCGGCGATCGGCGCGGTGCTGACGAGCTCTCTGCTCGACCGCGGCGCGGTGCCGCAGGGCCCGGCGACGTCGACGGTGAACCGCGCGTTCCTGCAGGCGCTCGAGTCGGTGGAACAGGGGTCGCTCGACGCCGACGAAGCCTGGGCGTCTCTGCGGGCGGCGGTGGACGCCGCAGTGCCGGCGGGCGGCCCTTGATCGAACAACCTGCTCCGCGTAGGACGCGAAGCCGGTGGGATGCGGCGGCCCCGTACGTCTTCCTCGCACCGTTCTTCGTGCTCTTCCTGGTGTTCACCGTGCTCCCGTCCGTCGCGACCTTCGCGCTCGCTTGGTGGGAGTGGGACCCGCTGGGCGGGCAGCGCTGGGTGGGTGCCGACAACTTCGTGCGCCTCGCGGGTGATCCGCGGTTCTGGACCGCCACCACCAGCACCCTCATCATCGCGGCCCTGGCGACGGCCGCTCAGGTCGTGGTCGGGCTCGTACTCGCGCACGCGCTCCAGGTCGTCCGCGGGCGCTTCGCCGGGGTACTCCGCATCTCGTTCCTCGTGCCGTACGTCACCTCGGGCGCGGTGGTCGCGATCCTCGCCGCACAGCTCGTCGATCGGGACTACGGACTGCTCGCCACCGTCGCCGCCGGCTGGGGGGCGGAGGGGGACGGACTGCTCTCCGACCCCTTCGGTGCCCGGATCGTGGTCGCGGCGATGGTCGCCTGGCGGTGGTTCGGGTTCACGACGCTGCTCATGTTCGCCGTCCTCGATGCCGTGCCGCGCGACATCTTCCGCGCCGCCGAGATGGACGGCGCCGGCGGATGGGCGACGTTCCGTTTCGTCTCGCTCCCGATCCTCGGCCCCGTGATCGCGTTCTGCTGCCTCACCTCGGTCGTCGGCGCACTGCAGCTGTTCACGGAGCCGCTCCTCGTCGACCCGGGGCGGATCACCTGCGGTCCGGCCCGTCAGTGTCAGACTCTGGCGCTCCTGGTCTATGAGACGGGCTTCCGCGACTTCCAGTTCGGATACGCCGCCGCAGTGGCCAGTGCCGTGTTCGTGCTCGCCGCCGGCGTCGTCGGCGGCGGCCTCGCGCTGTCGCGCCGCTGGGGGTGGGTCGCGTGATCGGTCGCCGGCGCGGGTCGGCGAGCGCCCTGCTCGTCATTGCTGCCGTCGTGTGCTGGGCCCCGATCTGGTTCATGGTGATCGTGGCCACCCGCGACTCGGCGACCGCCACCACCTTTCCCCCTCCACTGCTGCCCGGCGGCGATCTCTCGGCGAACCTCGAACGGGTGCTGGCGACGGTCTCCTTCTCCCGGGCCGTGCTCAACTCTGTCCTGGCCGCGGCATGCGTCGCGGTCGGCGGCGCACTGCTCTGTGCGCTGGCGGGCTATGCGTTCGCCAAGCTGCGCTTCCCGGGGCGGCACGTCCTCTTCGCAGTCGTGCTCGTCGGCCTGACGCTCCCCGCACAGCTGGCGGTGATCCCGAGCTACCTCCTCGTGTCGGCGCTGGGTTGGGTCGACTCGCTCTCGGCCGTCATCGTCCCGGGCCTGGCCAGCGCCTTCGGCGTCTTCTGGATGAGTCAGCACATCGCCGCGGCGCTGCCGGACGAGCTGCTCGCCGCGGCCTCCCTGGATGGCTGCGGGCCCGGACGGGCCTTCTGGCACGTGGCGCTCCCCCTCGTGCGCCCCGGCGCCGCTGTCCTCGCGGGCATCCTCTTCGTGAGCACGTGGAGCGACTTCATGTGGCCGTTCATCGTCCTCCGGTCCCCGGACTCGCAGACGATCCAGGTGGCCCTCAGCGCCCTGCAGAGCGAGTACGGGGTGGACTACGCGCTCGTCTTCGCGGGAGCACTTCTCGCGACGGCGCCCGTCGTCCTCCTGGCCGCCCTCGGTGGACGATGGATGACGCGTGGCCTCATCCCCCGACCCGCGAACCGCGGTGCGAGGACGGCCCTGAGTTCTCCTCAGGGCCGGTGATCTCAGGCGGACTCGCCGGAGCTGTCGAGTCACGGATGCACAGGCGCGGCGCTGCCTCGGCACCTGCCCCTCCCACCGCCGTGAGCGACGGCGCGTAGTGCGCGGCATCGCTCGAGTCCTCGAGACTGAGCACGCTGACGTGCTCCGGGACGCGGATGCCGCGGGCTTCCAGGCCCCTGATCAGTCCGAGCGCGAACGAGGGGTTCGGGGCGAGCACGGCTGTGGCGCCCTTCAACAGCGCCGCATCGCCGCCGAGGTAGAACCCGCCGTCGGACGTCAGCTCATCGCAGGGGATCTCCGTCACGAGCGGCCCCGACGCGTCGATCTTCGCCGGCCGGAGCGTGCCGGTCGGGCCAGTGCCGCCCCGCGCACGAACGACGGACCGGTGTCCCAGTCCCGCCAGATGGCCGAGAGCGATCGCCGCGGCGACCGGGCTGCCGTCATCCGGTGGCGTTCGGGCCGCGATGGCCCCGGCGCTGTCCCCCACCGCCGGCCGCCGCTCGGCGAGCGCTCGCGCCGATGCATTCGGCTCGTAGCCCAGCTGCGCCAGCGCACGGCGCACGCGCCTCCTCGTCGCCTCGGTCATGCCCGGTTCACCGTGGACCACCCGGGCGACAGTCGTGTGCGACACCGCCGCCACTGCGGCGACGTCATAGAGCGTCGGCCTGCCGTGGCTCGACCCCGAGGGCTGATCCATCCTCGTCACCTCGTGCACCACCTCTCCGCTCGAGCAATGCGGCGCAACAGACCGACGGGAAGACGCGGCGGGAGCGGCCTCGCCGATAGAGTCGCCGTAGCCCCCGGCTCCGAACTGAACCGACTCGGATGGAACGACCACAGATCCCGCACGCCAACCCGCACGTGACGATGCACGACGTCGCCGAGAAGGCGGGGGTCTCGGCGCAGACCGTGTCCAACGTGATCAACGGACGAACGGAGCGCGTCGGCGCGGAGACGATCGACCGCGTGACCCGGATCATCGACGAACTGGGCTACCGGCTGAACCAGAGTGCCCGCTCGCTCCGCAAAGGCCGCACCGGCATCGTGGGGCTGGGTGTGCCCGTGCTCGCCTCCGAGTACTACGGCGAGCTCGCCGAGCGTCTCTCGCACCTCCTGTCCGACCGCGGCATCCGCCTCGTGACGGAGAACACGGGAGGTGCCATGAGTGCGGAGGTGGAGTCTCTGGCGGCGTCGCACCTCGAGACATACGACGGCTTCATCCTCGCGATCGCCGCGAGCGAGTCCGCCGACCTCAACCGGATCCTTCCGACCAAGCCGATCATCCTCCTCGGCGAGCGCGCCACCTCCACGCGCTTCGACCATGTCCTGATGGACAACGTCGGCGGCGGAGCGCTCGCGACCAGCCATCTGATCGAGCGCGGCGCTCGCGCCATCGTGGCCCTGGGCGGGTCGGCTTCGGGCTCGGAGTCTGTGCAGACGCTTCGGACTCGGGGCTATCTCGAGGCGCATCGCGACCACGGCGTCGAGGTGAGACCCGAGCTCATCGTCGACTGCGGTCTCGACATGGCCGACGGACACCGGGCGGTCACGGCCCTCCTCGACGCCGGAGTGCACATCGACGGCATCTTCGCCCTCACCGACTCGGCGGCGTTCGGCGCGCTGCGCGCCATCGGGGACCGAGGCCTCCGAGTGCCCGCCGACGTGCAGGTCGTGGGCTTCGACAACGTGCGTGCCAGCGCATTCACCATGCCTCGGCTCACCACCATCGAACCGGGCAACGACGCCATGGCCGAACGCATCGTGGCGATCATGATGGCGCGACTGGGAAGCGGTGGGCCCGGCGTCGCTCCCGACCACGTCATGATCCCCACACGCCTGGTCGCCCGCGACTCGACGCGCTGACCGCGTGCCGCGGTGGGGAGCCGCCCGAAGCGACTCCCCACCTGTGCGGCCTACGGCGAACAGGACAGTCCCGGGTGTCCGGCCTGGAAGACCGACTGCACCCGCTCCGCTCCGTCCGGGGCCGAGACCGTCGCCGTCACGGACCCGGCCGGAATCGACGCGGATCGCGTGGTGAAGGCGGATGCCGAACTCTTCCCCGGGGCGATGGCCGCGATCTGCTTCGCACCGTAGGCGGTGTCGAGCCGGACGCGGATCTCACGCTCATCGTCGTTGGCGACGACCACGGCGAGCACCGCCTTGCCCGCGACGCAGCGCCCCGTGACCGACACGGACGCGCTGACGGCCGGCAGCACCTGGAACGAGGCGGTCGCCTCCGACCCCTCGAGGATGTCGAACTCCAGGAACTGGGCGGTCACGCTCCGGCTCCCGTGCTCGAGGCCGGCCGGGATCGTCGCCGAGGCCTCGCCGTCCTCGAGGTAGACGGTCTCCGACCAGTCGCCGAGGCTGAAGCGCACCCGGCCACCCGTCTGGAACCCGTCGGCAGCAGCCACCGACGCGCTGACGTCGACCGCCTCGCCCTCCCGCACGTCGTCGACCTCGACCTCGACGGTCGTGGCGACATCGTCGTTGGGAATGCCCCGGATGCTGTTCCACTCGCGCAGTGTGATGGGGATCACCGTGCCGTGACGCGGACGCGGCACGCCGGCGTTCGTCATGGTGATCGTCTTCGGCTGCCACGTCGCCGCCTCGATGTTCGCCTCGCACGCGGCCTGGTAGCCGCCGCCGTTGGTGTAGCGGTCGCCCCACAGGTAGAACTGACCGGGGCAGGCGGTGTCACCGGGGTTCGCCTCGAAGATGACCGGTCCCTCGTAGCCCGCCGTGGCCTGCCACGTGGTGCGCCCGAGGGCGGGTGCGACGAGTTCCCAGGCGTTGATGTCGCTGTCGAGGAAGTCGGTGTGCTTCTCGGAGAAGATGTCCGAGCCGGCGTTGCCCGCCTCGTTCTTCGTGACGCGGTAGTACTCGTCGCCCACCTTGATCGCCGTGGTGTCGATGCGCGACTGCGGCGCGGGGTTCTGCCACACCTTCGGCTCCGAGAAGGTCTGGAAGTCGCGCGTCACGTTGTACCACATCTGCGCGTTGCCCTGCCCGGTGCGGTTCACCGGGTCGTTCCACAGCGACTGCGCCCAGAACACCGCGTAGGCGCCGATCTCCTCGACCCACAGCGACTCGGGAGCGAAGGCGTTCCCGGCGTCGTTCGGAGCGACCTTCACGTGGCGCTGCGGCGTCCAGTTCACGAGGTCGTGCGACTCGAAGACCTCGATGTACTGCGTGTCGTTGATCGCGTACCCGCCCTGGTCGTACCAGTTCAAGTCCGTGGCGATCATGTAGAACGTGTCGCCGTCGGGCGACCGCACGATGTGCGGATCGCGCAGACCCTGATCGCCGAGCTGCGACACCAGCGAGGGCCACCCTCCGGTGAGCCCCGTCCAGTCGAGCGCGGTGTTGCCGTTGGACGTCGCGAACATGATCTGTTCGCCGTCGGCCATGCCCTCGCCCTTGAAGTAGCCGAGGAAGTACCTCTCCTTCTCCTCCTCGCGCGGCAGCGGCGACACGACGACATCGAACGACTTCTCGACTTCGGCCCCATCCTTGGCGATCGTCGCCGTGAGGGTCGCCTCGACAGCCGGGTGGCCGTAGGCCGGTCGTGTCACCTCGCCGGTCGGGGAGATGGAAGCCGAGCTCGACTCCCACGTGATCTCGGAGCCCCAGCGGCCTTCACCCGGCAGATCGATGTTGCCGCGGACATCGTCGACGGCGTGGAGCTCGAGATCCAGGGCGTCACGGTCGACCGAGTGCGCCGCGTCGAACTCGGCGGCCACGGTGATCGGGATCTCCCGCTGGGCGACGGCCTGACCGCCCTTGCGCAGGGTGGCCGTGAGCACCGCGGTGGCGTCGGGGGCGCCGAGCGCCGGGCGGGTGATGACGCCCCGGATCGGCACCTTTCGAGCGGTCGCGGCGGTGGGCGGCGTCACGACGGCGATGACGGACGGGTCCGAGGACTCCCATGTGATGGTGGAGCCCGCGACGGTCCCGGTCTTCGGAAGCTCGAGGTCCTCGACGACGGCGCTCGTCAGACCGAGATCGATGGCCGCGGCATCCGCTTCGACCCCCTCGTCATTGCCCTGGGCCGCGCGCGTGACGACCTCTCCGGCGCTGAGGCTCCGGTCGTAGACCCGGAAGTCCGACAGGGTGCCGCGGAAGGAGTAGTTGCCGGGCACCTGCGAGCGCGCCAGGAAGTTGCAGTTCGTCCCGGCCGCGTTGACGGACGGGGGCGTGGTGATGGTCGCCGACTGCGCGTGCTGGACGCCGTCGACATACAGCGTGCCGGTCCAGGTCGTGCCGCCGGCGTTCGGCGCCTGCGTGTACGTGACGTGCTTCCAGACCCCCTCCGGAAGGCGGACCCGGTTCTGCTGCACGTTCACCGTCCCGGCCGCCACCCGGAGCCGCTGGGTGTTCGACGAGAAGAGCTGACCCTGCTGGCCACCGGCGGTGTCGCAGGAGGTCTTGTTGCCGAAGCCCCAGATCTGGTGCTCGCCGACGTTCGCCGGGTCGATCCAGATGTCGTAGTCGACGGTGACCGCCGCCATCCCGGCGGTGAGGTCGGCCGGCAGCCGCACGTACGCTCCGGAGAGTGCGTCGGCGTAGTCGTCGGGATTGAATCGGATGCCGTCGGCTCCCCGCGCCGCCTTCTCGGGGTTCACGAGCACCGCGTCGGCCGACGCGCCCGCCGATCCGGAGTTCGCCACGACCGCGCCGGAGGACTCATCGAGCTCGAAGTGGTGGACGAGCCCTTCGGTGATGTCCGGATACACGGGCTCCGCCATGGCCGGGGTCGCCACGACGACGCCGAGGCACAGCGAGGAGGCGGCGACGAGCGCGGCGGCGCGGGCCCTGCGCGAACGCAGGGTGGGAGGACTGACCATCGAGGGATACTCCTTCGTATCTGCGGCGCCCGGGGCGAGCCGACGCAGCTGTGGGGGCCGGCAAGCGGCGGTGAGGTCCGCGA
This sequence comes from Microbacterium sp. CFBP9034, assembly GCF_034045255.1. NCBI lineage: Bacteria > Bacillati > Actinomycetota > Actinomycetes > Micrococcales > Microbacteriaceae > Microbacterium > Microbacterium sp. CFBP9034. Next base: position 1,112,256 of record NZ_JAXCWC010000001.1, on the reverse strand, counting down.
AGGTTTATCGATCCACCTCCACGGCGTTTCGCCATGTTAGCGGTCACAGCGCGGCCGGACAAGAGCCGCCCCATCGTGGGACCGGACCGCCCTAGACGATGTCGAGTTCCCTCGCCCAGGGGAGGTCGGCGCCGGCTCGTGACACGGTGAGCGCGGCGGCCCGAGTCGCTGCCTGGCCGATGGCCTCGAGCTCCTCCTGTCGAAGTCCTGCGCTGCCGCGGTCGAGCAGGGAGTGGATCAGCGATGCCATGAAAGTGTCGCCCGCACCGATCGTGTCCACGGCGTCGATGCTCACCGCGGGGATGCGGACGCGCTCGGTGCGGGTCGCGAGGATGGCGCCTTCCGCGCCGAGCGTCAGCACCACCAGCCGTGGCCCGAGCTCCAGGACCGTGACGATCGCCGATTCCGCCGACAGGGCGGGGTAGAGCCAGGACGCATCCTCGTCGCTGAGCTTCACGACCGTTGCGAGACGGGCGAGCAGCTCGAATGCGGCCACGGTGTGCGGGCGGTCGCCGACGAGGTCGGGCCTGATGTTGGGGTCGAAGGTGATCTCTTCGGCCTGCGTCCGCGCCAGGGCTTGCCGGACCGCGGTCGCGCCCGGCTCCATGAACGCGGCGATGGACCCCGTATGGACGATCCGCGCGGTGCCCGCCGGGGACTCGAAGCCGTCCCACCGCACGTCGAAGTCGTACTCCGCGTGACCGTCCGGACCGATTCGCGCGGCTGCGACGGAGGTGCGGGAGGCCGACAGCGACGCGGGCAGGACGTGGACGGCGGAACCGCTGAGGTGCTCGAGAACGGCGCGCCCGCGGAGGTCGTCGGCCACCTGCGTGAGCAGCCCGACGGACACTCCCCGGCGGCCGAGGCCCAGGGCGACGTTCGCGGGGCTTCCCCCGACGTGCTCCACGATGCGCGAGCCGTCGTCCACCACATCGATGAGCGCTTCCCCGATCACCAGGACATCCCACGTGGGCCCCGCGGGGGCCCCATCCGTCGTCATGCCCGCGTCACCGGCGTGAGGAAGCTCAAATCGCTTCCGGACCCCTGGATATGCTCCCGCAGCGCCTGATTGAACGCACGACCGGCCGACGCTGCGAGGTGCGCTTCGAAGGCGTCACGGTCGCGGTACGTCTCGAAGACGAAGAACCTCAGAGGCTCGTCTTCTCGTCGATAGACCTCGAACGCGACGTTCCCGGGCTCGGCCCGGACGCTGTCCGCGTAGCCGAGGATGAGGCTCGCCACATGGGCCTCCGACCCCGGCTGCGCGGTGAACTCCGCATACAGCACCACCGGCGAAGTCGGCACGGCACCAGTGGTCGCAGGGGCGCCCGCCGTCATGCCTGTGCCGCACCGGTCATGATGGCGACCGCATCCGTCATGGAGTGGGACTGCGGGGTGATGGTCGCCGCGCGCTTGCCGAGCCTCTGGATGTGGATCCGGTCGGCGACCTGGAACACGTGCGGCATGTTGTGCGAGATGAGGATCACGGGAACCCCCTGCTCGCGGAGCCGTCCGATCAGCTCCAGGACCTGATTCGATTCGCGGACGCCCAGAGCCGCAGTGGGCTCGTCGAGCACGACGACCTTGGAGCCGAATGCCGCAGCGCGCGCGACGGCGACGGCCTGGCGCTGTCCGCCGGAGAGGTTCTCCACGGCGACGCTGACATCCTGGAGGGTCGAGATGCCGAGCTTCTGGACCTGGTCGCGCGCCTCCTTCCTCATGCCCGACTTGTCGAGCGCCCGGAACACCGACCCGGCGATTCCCGGCTTGCGTCGTTCGCGTCCGAGGAAGAGGTTGGCCGCGACGTCGAGCGCGGGTGACACGGCGAGGTTCTGGTACACGGTCTCGATCCCCGCGGCCCGCGCATCCTGCGGCCGCTTGAAGTGCACCTCCTTGCCGTCGAGCAGCAGGGTCCCCTCGTCCGGGATGTAGGCCCCGGTCAGGCACTTCACGAGGGTCGACTTGCCGGCGCCGTTGTCGCCGATGATCGCGAGCACCTCGCCCGCGTGCAGCTGCAGGCTGACACCGTCCAGGCCGACCACGCGGCCGAAGGTCTTGACCAGGCGCCTGGCCTCGAGCACGGGCGTCTGCGGAGGGGTGGGCGCCGGGTGGACGGCGTCTTCGATGAGGGTCACTTGCGTACCTTTCTGATCCACTGGTCGACCGCGACGGCGACGATGACGAGAATGCCGATGGCGAGCGTCTGGTAGAGGCCGTCGACGCCGGCCAGGAACAGGCCGTTGCGGAAGACCCCGACGATGATGGCGCCGAGCAGCGTCCCCCAGATGAGCCCGCGACCGCCGAAGAGAGACGTGCCCCCGATGACGACGGCGGTGATGGAATCGAGGTTGAGGTCGGCGCCGGCGTTGGGGCTGGCGGCTCCGGATCGTCCGATCTGGATCCACGCGGCGACGGCGAGGACCGCTCCGGCGGCGATGTAGACGCTCATCAGCACCCGGCCGGTCGAGATGCCGGCGAGACGGGCCGACTCGGCGTCGTCCCCGACGGCGTAGACGTGACGACCCCAGGCCGTCCGGCCGAGGACGTACGCGACGATTCCGTACAGGACGAGCATGATCAGCACGCCGACGGTGAGCCTCACGTCGCCGATGGGGAAGGCGGTCCCCGTCCAGGTGAGGAGCTCGGGCATCTCCGCGCGCCGGATCGTCTGCCCGCCGCTGTAGAGCAGGGTGAGGGCGACGAAGATGTTGAACGTGCCCAGCGTCGCGATGAACGGCGGCAGCTTCACCTTGGTGACGAGGAACCCGTTGAGGGCCCCGGCGGCAAGGGCGGCGACGAGACCGGCGAGCAGGGCGATCGGTGCCGGGAAGCCGTTATCGTAGGCCGTCTGCGCCATGACCATCGAGGCGAGGATCATGGCGGCGCCGACGGAGAGGTCGATGCCGGCCGTGAGGATGATGAGGGTCTGCGCGATCGCGACCGTCCCCACCACGGACACCTGATCCAGCACGAGCGACAGGTTCGCCGGCGCGAAGAATCGGGGGTTGATGCTGCCGAAGACGATGATCGCCAGGATCAGCACGATGGCCGGGCTGATGGCCGGATACCGGTGAAGGACACCGCGGATGCGGTCCAGCGGTGTGCGGCGGTCGAGGAACTCGGCGGCGAGGTCGAGCGTCGAGGTGGGCGGTACTTGTTGTTGAGTCACAGGTTCACTTCCGTCGGTGACGACGCGGCAGTGCGCGTAGCGGATGAGGTGGGGGGTGCTGCGCTCCGGCGCGGCCGGCGCGCAGCACCCCGACAGGAAGGGCGTTTTCTACTCGCCGCCCCAGCAGATGTCCGCGGCCTCGGCGGTGTCGATGGACTCGACTCCGTCGACCGGGCTGTCGGTGACGAGGGCCACTCCGGTGTTGAAGAAGTCCAGCCCCTCGGTGGTCTCGGGGGCGGTGCCCGACTCGACCAGCTCGACGATGGCCGCCACTCCGAGCTCGGCCATCTTCACCGGGTACTGCTGGCTGGTGGCATCGATGATGCCGTCGGCGACCTGACCCACACCGGCGCACCCGCCGTCGATCGAGACGACGAGGACGTCTTCGGGGCTCTTCCCGGCGGCCTCGAGCGCCTGGTGTGCTCCGTACGCCGCGGGCTCGTTGATCGTGTAAACCACGTTGATGTCGGGGTTCTTCGCGAGAAGATTCTCCATCGCGGTCCGGCCGCCGTCCTCAGCGCCCTGCGATGCCTCGTTGCCGACGATGGTGTAATCGCCGCCCTGACCGCCCGAGTAGGTGCCGGTCGGCTCCTCATCGCCGTTGACCGTGTCATCGGCGAGGTCGATGCCCATCCCGTCGAGGAATCCCTGGTCGCGGCTGTAGTCGACGCTGACGGCCTTGTCGTCGAAGAGGTCGATCAGGCCGATCACGGCATCCGCGCCCTCCAGGGTCTCCGCCGTCCACTGCCCGATGTACTGCCCCGCGAGGAAGTTGTCGGTGGCGAACGTGATGTCGACGGCGTCCGCCGGGTCGGGGACCGTGTCCAGGGCGATCACGAACAGGCCGGCGTCGCGCGCCTTCTGGACGGCGTCGAGCACCGCGGGGCCGTTCGGCGTGATCAGGATGCCCGCGTCGCCCTTCGAGATGGCCGCCTCGATGGCCTGGATCTGCGTGTCCTCGTCGCCGTCCTCCTTGCCCGCGGCGAGTGTCAGGCTCACGCCGCTCTCCTCGGCCGCCGCCTGGGCGCCCTCCTGCATCGCGACGAAGAACGGGTTGGAGTTCGTCTTCACGATGAGCGACACACCGATCTCGTCCTCGCCTGCGCCCTCGGAGCCGCCGCCCGCACCCGCGGAGCCGGCGCACCCGGCAAGGCCCAGCACTGCTGCGGCTGACACTGCGGCGAACGCGAGCGCGGGACGCTTGGTCCTCATGTGATTCCTCATCGAATTCCTCTCGGCGGATCGTCGTCCCGTTGACAACGATGTCAGTTAAGGAAGTAGTCGATGTTTCCACTAGTGTCAAGTGAAACTGAGGAGCGAAACCAAGCCGTGACATCGATGTCAAGTTCGCAGCCCCCCGCCGGGCGCGAGTCCCGCGTGACGATGAAGCAGGTCGCCGCACTCGCCGGCGTCGGGATCAAGACCGTGTCCCGCGTCCTCAACAACGAGCCCAATGTCTCCGTGAAGACGGCCGAACGCGTCCACGACGCCGTCCGCGCGCTGGACTATCAGCTCGACCTCCAAGCGGGCAGCCTGCGCCGCATCGACGGCCGCACGCGCACGCTGGGGCTCCTCGTCGGCAGCGTCGACAACCCCTTCTCCGGTGCGATCCACCGAGCCGTCGAGGACGCGGCGGTGGGACGCGGGATCGCCGTCTTCGCGTCGAGCCTGGATGACGACCCCCGGCGCGAGGAGTCCGCGGTGCGCGCGTTCCTGCAGCGCCGCGTCGACGGACTCATCCTCACCACGGCCCGCCGACGACCCGACTACGTCACCAGCCTCGGAGACCGCGGCATTCCGGCCGTCTTCGTCGACCGTCGCCCGATCGACGTCGACCTGGACAGCGTGACCAGCGACAATCGCGAAGCCGCTCACCGCGCGACGACCCACCTCGTCGCGCGCGGCCACCGGCGCATCGCCCTGCTCGCGGACCGCAGCGATCTGCAGACGGCGGACGAGCGAAGGCAGGGGTTCCTCGATGCCGTGGGGCGGGCGGGGATCCCCACCACGGAGACGGTGACCGTGATGGACCTGCACGATGCGAACTCGGCCGAGGCCGCCGTGGCCGCCCTCCTGAGCAGCGACCGGCCGCCCACCGCGATCTTCAGCGCTCAGAACCTCATCACCGTCGGGGCGGTCCACGCGCTCCGGGCCGCCGGCGCACAGAGGTCCATCGCGCTGATCGGCTTCGACGACATCCCGCTGGCGGACCTGCTCGAGCCCGGCGTGACCGTGGTGGCGCAGGACCCATACGAGATCGGACGTGTCGCCGTGGAGCACGTGTTCTCGCGGCTCGAGGGGTACGCCGGGCCCGCACGGCATACCGTCGTTCCCACCACGCTGATCGCGCGAGGCAGCGGCGAGATCGAGCCGGCGAGGTAGCCGGTCAGGCGACGGGGCGGGTCGAGGTCCTCACTCGCAGGTCGGGCACGAACACCTCGTGAACCGGCGCCGTACGGCCGTCGATGCGCTCCAGCAGGAGCTGGATCGCCCGCTCCCCCATCAGGTCGCCCGGCTGGTGCACGGTCGTGAGCCCGAGCCCGGGGTGGGCTGCGATGGGCACGTCGTCGTAGCCCACGACCGACAGGGCCGACCCGGTCTCCGCCACGGCGCGCAGAGCGCCGATGGCGAGCTCGTCGTGCGCGGCGAAGAGGGCTGTGGTCGTCCAGCCGCTCTCGATGGCCGCACGGACGACGGCGTAGGCGGCATCCTGACCCTCGTCCGTCCAGAGCACCGTCTCGTCGATCCCCGTGCGTGACATCGCCGCGCGATACTCCCTCAGACGCACCCCGTGCGGAGACAGGGCGGCCTCATCGGACTCATGCAGCGTGAGGTGGGCGATGCGGACGTGGCCGAGCTCGAGGAGGTGCGTGATCGCGGCGTTCGCGCCGGCGACATCGTCGCCGGTCACGGTGTCGTACTCGTCGGAGGTGTCGGAGCGCCCGAACATCACCACGGGGGTTCGTGTGGCGATGCGTTCCAGGGCCTCCTGCCCGACGCGCGGGGACACGGCGATGACGCCGTCGACCTGCCGGTCGATCAGCGCCTCGATCGCGCGCAGCCCCTCCCTCGAGCCCTCCTCGGCCGGGGCGATGACCACTTGGTAGTCGGTGCCCGCGAGCGCTCGCATCGCGCCGTTGAGCATCCGCGTGAAGAACTGGTTGCCGAAGTCCGGGATCTCGATGCCGATGGTGAACGTGCGTCCGCGCATCGCTCGGGCGGCGACCCGCGGACGATAGTCGAGCTCGGTCATCGCGGCGGTCACCCGTTCCCGCATCGCATCGCTGACCCCGTACGCGTTGCGCAGCACCTTGGAGACGGCGGCGCGGGAGACGCCGGCTGTCGCAGCCACGTCCTCGATCGTCGCGGTGCGGCGCTGGTCGAGAGTCATGAGACGAGGGTAGTCGTGGCACTGCGCCCCCGCTGATCGCGGGGGCGCAGTGCGTGGATCACTTGTTCTTCTTGCCGTCGATGTCGACCGCCGTGCCCTCCGTGAGCGGGAGATCACGTGAGGACGAACCCACCGAGACCACGTAGGTCCCGTCGACGATCGTCCAGGCATCCGCGTTCACATCCCAGATGCTGTACGGCTGGTTGCTGTCGGTCGAGTCGATCACGACCTCGACCTTCTGCTTCTCACCGGCTGCGAGCTCGATCCGCTCGAAGCCCACCAGGCGCTTGCCCGGCTCGGCGGCGGCGTCCGGCAGGGCGAGATAGACCTGCGGGATCTCGACGCCCGCCCGGTCGCCCTCGTTCTCGACGAAGAAGGTCACGCGCGTCTCGACGGCGCCGTTCTTGACCTTCGTCTTCACCTTGAGCTTCGAGTACTCGAACTCGGTGTACGACAGTCCGTGTCCGAACTCGAACAGCGGCTCGATGCCCTGCTCGTCGTACCACTTGTAGCCAACCTGCAGCCCTTCGGAGTACGAGACCTGGCGCACCTCGGTCGAGCCCGCGGGGCGGGTGGTCGAGCCGTTGGAGAAGACGCCCGGATAGCGTGCCGGGTCGGTGCCCGTCGGAGTGTCGGCGACGGACTTCGGGAACGTCATCGGGAGCTTGCCCGACGGATTGACGTCTCCCCACAGCAGGCCGGCGAGTGCGGGCCCCATCTGCTCACCGGCGAACCAGTTGCTGAACACGGCGTCGACGTCGTCCACCCAGGGCATCTCGACCGCGGTGCCGCTGTTGAGCACGACGACGGTGTCGTCGTTCGCTGCCGCCACCGCTTCGACCAGCGCGTCGCCGTTCGAGTCCAGGCGGATGTCGGGGATGTCGGAGAACTCCCCGGTGCGGATGTAGCCGAACACGATCGCGACATCGGCCTGCGCGGCGGTGGCCGCAACCGACGCGAGGTCTGCTCCGTTGTTGTAGAGCACGGTTCCGCCAGCCGCTTCAACCCGTTCGGTGATCGACGTCAGCGGGTCCACGACGTTGTCGCAGTTCAGCACGCCACGCGCGCCGAAGCCGCCGGCCGAGCATGCCTGCACCGTGCTGATGCCGTTGGTCGGCGTCTTGGACGCGGTCGGCCCGACGACTGCGACCGTGAGCGGTCCGTCCTCGAGCGGCAGGATGCCGTCCTCGTTCTTCAGCAGCACCGCGCTCTGCTCGGCGAGCTCGCGCGCCAGCGTCCGGGACTCGTCCGTCGCGGTGACCGGGGTCGACGTCGCGGGCAGCGGGTGGTCGAAGAGCCCCGCCTTGATGTACGAGCGGACAACCTGGAAGGCCGCCTCATCGATGCGCTCCTGAGTGACCTCGCCCGCGGCCAGAGCGGCGTCCAGCCGGACCGGCGTGAACCAGATCGGTCGGTTGAGCTCCTGGTCCAGACCCGCCATCAGCGACGGGCCGGTCGAGTGGACCGAGCCGAAGTCGCTCATCACGTAGCCGTCGAAGCCCATCTTGTCGCGGAGGCTCGTGGTGAGGATGTCGTTCTCGCACGCCCACACGCCGTTGATCTGGTTGTACGAGCACATCAGGCTGTCGGGGTCGCTCTCCTTGATGGCGATCTCGTACGGCAGGTCGTACACCTGGCGGAACGTGCGCTCGTCCATGTTGGACGAGCTGTTGTTGCGGTCGAGCTCCTGCTCGTTGGCGACGTAGTGCTTGAGGTTCGCGATGACCGGCTTGTCGGGGCTGCCGCCGTCCTCGATGCCCCGCACGTTGGCGGCGCCCATGAGACCGGACAGCAGCGGGTCCTCGCCGAAGTACTCGGCGGTGCGACCCGACAGCGGAGTGCGTCCGCTGGCCACGCCGGGTCCCAGGATCACGTTGCTGCGGTTGTCGAAGGCCTCGTCCGCGTGGATCGCGCCCTTCTGCTCGTTGAGAGCGAGGTTCCACGACGCGGCGATGGCGATCGGGCCCGGCCACGCGGTGGTTCCCGCCTTGTTGTGCGCGCCTTCGGCTCCGTTCGAGTAGATCACCGTGGGCGTGCAGTCGACCTGCACCGGGTAGACGACTCCGCCCGACCATGTGGTCTGCGTCGGGCTGTTGGCGGGCTGCTCGACGAGCCACCGGTACTTCTGGTGCTGCGTGCTGGCATCGAGCAGCGCGTCGGCCCGCTCGTCGGCGCTCTTCGAGGTGTCCATCCAGGGCACCGTGGAGCAGTCGGCTGCGACGGCGGGCGTCGCGAGCGCGACGGTCCCTCCGGTCGCGATCAGCGTGGCGCCGAGCAGCAGCGCGGTGGCACGTCGCCGTGCGCGCGGAGAGCGTGCGGCACGGGGGTTGTCAGACAACGTCATCGTCGAATCCCTCTTCCTTGAAGGTGGTGTGTAGACCGTTCTACATGGTGTAGACCGTTCTACGGTGCCAGCCGCATGAGCCGGTTGTCAAGACTCGGAGGATGAATCCCACATGAGAGATCGAACCGCCCCGATCGGTGCGGAAAGGCCTCAGGGCGAGGGCGAGAGCGAGCTGGCCCGCACGACGAGGTGCGGCTTGAGCGACACGGTGCGCCGGGTGTGCGGCTCGCCGGTCAGCTCCTCGAGGAGAAGCCCGAAGGCGACGGCCCCCATCTCCATGCCCGCCTGAGCGACCGTCGACACCGGGATCGCGGCATCCCGCGCCGCGGCGTTGTTGTCGTAGCCGATCACCGCGAGGTCCTCCGGCACCCGCAGGGCGCCCTGCACCGTGTGGATGATCGACAGGGCCACGAGGTCCGACGTGGAAACGACCGCGTCGGGACGCACGAGCGGGCCCAGCTCACGCAGGCGGCGGCCGATCGCGGCACCTTCGGCGAGGTGGTCCTCGAAGGCGACATGCTCGACGGTCAGCCCGACGCCGTCGGACTCTTCGACCGCGCGTCGAACCCCGTCGAGACGCTCCTTGATCGGGGCGAGCCGCACGGGTCCTCCGACGAAGTGCAGCCAACGACGGCCGAGGTCGATCATGTGACGCGCCGCCAGGTAGCCGCCGAGCTCGTCATCGCTCACCACCGATGACCCGTAGTGCACCGGTCGCGCGGCGTTGAGCACGACGGCCGGGCCCCGCAGGCCCTCCGGCTCGCGGTAGTCCGCCGCCGCCTCGAACGGCGCGATGAGGACGCCGGCGAAACGGGCTTCGTCGAAGACCCGCAGCAGCTCCTGCTGCTTCTGCTCCGCGTTGACGCTGCTGGCCACCAGCAGGGAATGTCCGGCCTCGGTCGCCGCTTCCTCCGCACCGCGCACGATGTCGACGAAGAACGAGTTCGCGAGATCGGTGACGATCATGCCGACCGTGCGCGAGCGACCGCGAGCGAGCGAGCGCGCCTGGCCGTTGGGCACGAAGTCCAGCAGCGCGATCGCCTCTTCGATCGCGACCTGGGTGGCCGTCGCCACCTTGTCGCGGTGGTTCAGGAAGTTCGACACCGTGCCGACCGAGACGCCTGCCACCCGGGCGACGTCCGATAGCGTGGAGCGCCGGGCCCCGCCACGGCGGGGGCGCGAAGCCGGGAGTTCTGCCGCGGTCACGGGCACTCCTCTCCGCCGACCCAGGGCCCGCCACCCGTGGCGCGAGTCATCGCACGCCGGGAGTCTTCGCGCCAGTGAACCATGCACACCCATTCTCGACGATGAGACGGGCGGGTTTTGACTCGATCACGTCAGATCCGCCTCCACGGTGGCACGCAGGTCGCCGCGGGAGAACCCGACGCTCACGGAGATCGGACCCGTGTGCGCGACCCATCGACCGTCGACGCGACGCTCGAGAGCCTCCCTGTCGACGCCGACGCGGACCTCGCGCTCCTCCCCCGGCTCCAACCGGACGACCGCGAACCCGACCAGCCGCAGGGTGTCGGACTCCGCCCCCCGGGCGTAGAGCTGCAGCACCGCCTTGCCACCGCGTTCGGTGCCGCAACGGACGCGAGCGACGACGTCGCCCCCATCGGCTGTCGCCCCGACCAGCTCGATGCGGGAGTAGCCGAGACCGTGCCCGAACCAGTAGGCCGGTGGGATGTCGCCCCGCTCGTAGCCGCGATAGCCGACGTCGACGCCTTCGGCGTACTCCACCCGGTCGATGCCGGGATCGATCGGAGCGACCGGCACCTCGTCGGCGGGCACCGTCAGCGGCAGGCGTCCGCCGGGCTCGGCCCGGCCGCTCAGCATCGCGGCAAGGGCGGGGGCGAACCGCTCTCCGGAGTGGCCGACGTGCAGGATCGCCGCGACGCGCTCGCGCCATGGCATCAGGACCGGGCCGCCGCCGTGCGTGATCACTATCACCGGCACGCCGGTGGCGACCAGGGCATCGATGATCTCGGCCTGGCCCGCGGGGAGCGCCAGGTCGTCGGCATCCATCGCCTCTCCCGTCACCCGGCCCGCGAGCACGAGGACGGCATCGACACCGGATGCCGCTGCCACCGCCGCGTCGACGCCGGGGGCCAGCGGCGCGGCGCCGAGCACCAGGTGCGGCATGATCGGCGTTCCGGGCACGGCGATGGCCGCCCCGCTCCGGTAGCGCGCGAGGAGGGTGCGCTCTCTGCCGTCACCCGTGGGCACCAGTGTCTGCAGCACGTACGTCGGCCCGGCGATCATCGGCGAGGCCTCGCGGAACCCGGCGGCGATCGGCGCGCCGTCGAGGAGCAGCTCGAGCTCGCCGGCGAACTCCGCGGTCACGACAAGGCTGTCGGATGACGCCGGAAGCGTGACGGTGAGCTCGGCCGCCCATTCCGCATCCGGGCGAGCGGGGTCGGCGCGCAGCTCGGCAGTCTCGAGCGGCACGGCGTGCTCGCCGTCCGCGTCCCGCACCACCGCGGAGAGGGCGAACCCGTCCTCGACCCGCAGCGCCGGCTGCGGCACATTCGCGAAACCGGAAGCGGATGCCGTGACCTCGATGCCGTCGTGCGCGAGGGCGTCGACGAGATCCGGGAGGCGGTCGTCGGTGAGGGTCACGCTCGCGGCGCCGCCCACGACCAGGCGGTGGCGGACGTCCTCGATGCCGACGAGCGCGACGCGCGCGCCTTCCGGCAGGGGAAGCGCGCCGGTGTTGCGCAGCAGCACCGAGCCGTCGATCGCGACACGCTCGGCGAGTGCGAGCGCGGCCGCGGTGGCGAGCCCACTGGGGTCGATCTCACCCGTCGCCGCGACGAGTCCCACCGCAGCCGCGGCCGCGCGCACGTGGTCGCCGAGCGCGCTGAGGAGCTCGTCATCGGCGGCGGCGACCATCTCGGGCGTGCGTCCGGCCAGCTCTTCCAGCCCGGCGATGTCGAGGCCCGCGTGAAGGGCGGCCTCGGCATCCCGCACCCCGAACAGGAAGTCGGGCACGGTCACACCCTCGAAGCCCCACTCGGTGCGCGGAAGCTGCAGCAGGTCCGGCGACTGGCAGGCGTAGACGCCGTTCAGCCGGTTGTACGAGCCGAGCAGGCCCGCGACGCCGTACTTGCGGACCGCTCGCCGGAACGGAGCCATGTACACCTCGTGGAGCGGACGCTCGTCGATGCAGACGTCGACCGCGTCCGTTCGGGAGCCGAACGCGCCCTCGCCCGTCCGCAGCCGTTCGACGTTGTTGCCGACGAAGTGCTTCGCGATCGCGAGCGCGCCGCGGGATTGGATGCCGCGGCCCATGCTCCCGCCGAGTTCGCCCGCGAGGAGGGGATCCTCGCCGAGGTTCTCGCCGATGCGGCCCGACCGGGGGTCTCGGGCGATGTCGAGCGCCGGGGCCAGGAGGATGTTGTGGCCGGCTGCGATCAGCTCGCCGCCGAGCAACTGGCCGTACTCCTCGGCGAGCGCCGTGTCGAACGTGGCGGCGAGGGTGATCGCGCTGGGGAGAGCGGTGGCACCGGATACCCCTCGGATGCCGCAGCTCCCGTCGGCGTACGAGAACGGCGTCACCCCTCCCCCGGCGAAGTCGTTGAGAGCGAGCCGCTCGTCATGGGCGCGTGTCATACCGCGCTCCGCTGCCCCAGCGCCCGGTCGGGCTCGGCGACCGCGGGCTCGGTGACCGTGATGCGGTGGAGACCCGCGCCGACGCGCTCCGCCGCCCGGCCGCCGTCGATCGTGACCTGCGACCCCGGGCCGACGGGGAGGTCGAGAACGGCTTCCGCGCCGAACGGCACGCGCAGCTCGATCTCGAGCACGCCGCCCGCGAGGCGCCAGTCGATGCCGACGGGCCCGAGCGCGGAGAGGATCTCCGCCGACACGTGGGTGATGGCGGGTGTCGGGCGCGGCGCGACCCGCACTTCACGGTATCCGGGGCGCTCGGCGACGGGCGCGAGCCCGGCGACCGTCCGGTAGACCCAGTCGATCACGGCGCCGTACGCGTAGTGGTTGAACGACAGCATCCCTTCGCCGGTCTCCATGTCTCCCGGGTGGATGGAGCCATCGGGACGCAGGGCGTCCCAGCGCTCCCAGACCGTCGTCGCGCCGCGCTCGACCTGGTACAGCCACGAGGGCGCCTCGCGCCGCAGCAGCATGGCGAAGGCCTCGTCGAGGTGTCCGGTGCGGGTCAAGGCCGGGAGGACGAGGGGTGTGCCGAGGAACCCTGTCGCGATTCGGCCTCCCTCGTCGCGGACCAGCTCAGCGAGGCGTTCGCCGAGCTCTGCGGTCTCGGCCAGGGGGGCGATGCCGAACTCGATGGCGAGCGCGCAGCCGGACTGGGTGGTCACGGCATGCGCTCCCCAGCGGATCCATGATGCGACGGCCACTCGGTCGGCGAGCGCATCGGCACGCAGGGCTCGCTCCGGGTCGCCGACGAGGCGTTCCGCGCGGGCGAGCAGCCGGGCGCTCCAGCTGAAGAAGGCGTTCGCCACGAAGTCGCCCGAGACCTTGGCCTCCCACGGGCGGTCGCCCGGCGCATCGGGATCGAGCCAGTCGCCGAACTGGAACTCACTCGGCAGCAGCCCCACCTCGCCGGCGCGCCGCTCCAGGTGGTCCACCCATCGGCGCATGCTGTTCAGCTGCTGGGCGAGCCCCTCGGCGCTGCCCGTCGACTCGTAGACGGCCCACGGCACGATGGTCGCGGCATCCGCCCACCCTGCCCGGCCCATGATCTGCGACTGCCCCGTGGCGTCGAAGTCGGTGTCGCGGATGATGTTCGGCACGACCGCCGCAACGGCGCCGTCCTCGTCCTGATCGATCTCCAGGTCGACCAGCCAGGAGCGCCAGAACGCCTCGCTGTCGAAGAGGGTGCTGGCTGTCGCCGCGAACGCCTGGGCGTCCCCCGTCCAGCCCAGCCGCTCGTCGCGCTGCGGGCAGTCGGTGGGAACCGAGACGAAGTTGTCGCGCTGCGACCACGCCACGTTCGCGTGGAGCTTGTCCAGCGTCGGCTCGCTGCTCGAGAAGCGCGAGCGCGGAGGGGTGTCGGAGCTGATCGCAATGCCGGTGGCCTCGAGCACCTCGGCACCGGTGACGTCGGCATATTGGAAGCCGTGGAACGTGAAAACGGGCTCGAGCACGTGGTCGCCGTCGCGATCGAGGACGTAGGTGTCGGTGGCGCGAGCACTGCGCAGTGCGGCGACGTGCAGAGCGCCGTCCTCCTCGAGCACCTCGGCATGGCGGACGACCACCTTGTCGCCGGCTCGTCCGCGCACGACGACGCGCATCCAGCCGGCGATGTTCTGCCCGAGGTCGATCGCGACCCGGTCGGCTTGCACTGTCAGCGTGCCGGGCAGTTCGGCGACCGTGCGGACCGGCGGTGCGAAGCGGGGCCGGAACAGGGAGCGATCGACGTCGAGCACCCGCACCGGGTTCCACCCGTCGTCGTCGAAGCCGGGCAGATCCCACCCGTCGGGTTCGAGGCGGAGGTCGATGTCGGAGCCGTCGTAGATGCTGCTCATGAGGATGGAGCCGGTCGAGGCCCGCCAGGACTCGTCCGAGGAGATGCGCACCGTCGAGCCGTCCGCCAGTTCGATGTCGAGCTGGGCGAGGACGCCCAGCTCGCTTCCGTAGTGCTCGCGCTCGTTGCGCCAACCCATGCGTCCGCGATACCAGCCATCCGCGAGACGGACGCCGACGACGTTCTCTCCGACGGTCAGCGCCTGGGTGATGTCGTGAGTCGCCACGAGCACGCGCTCCTGGTACGCCGTCCAGCCGGGGGCCAGGTGTTCGTCGCCGACGGGGCGCCCGTTGAGCCGCACGTCGTGCAGCCCGAGGGAGGTGATTCGCAGGCGGGCACGGACCGGCTCGGACTCGAGCACGAAGGCGCGGCGCAGGTACGGGTTCGGTCCCTCGGTCGCGGACTCGACGGTGATGACCGGCGCCTCCAGCGTGTCCACGGCGCCCTCGACCGTGAGCGCTTCGCTCCACCTGCTCCAGCCCGCCGCCGTGGCGATGCGCACGGCGAACGAGCGGGCGCGGCCCTCCGGCAGCGAGCCGCCGGGAGCTTCCACTGCGATGGAGGCGTCGCCGGCCACCGGCGACTCCTCCGTCCATGCGTCGCCTTCTCCCCACGCCACCTGCGATCCGAGCTGGCGGGTCGCGGTGGTGCTCTGCACCGCCCACGACAGACGAAGACCGTGCCGAGGCACGCCGAGCAGATCACCCGGGTGCTGCGAACGCACGGACACGAGAGTCCCCTCGTCGAGACGAGTGAACGGAGGAAGGTCGGCCACGAGGTGTTCCTTTCGGCGGCTTTGCACACATGAAGCGCTTCAACACTACGACAGCATGGGGCAGTCGCACCACCCGCGAAATGATCGGCCGGCATCACCAGGTCCTCGCCTGGAGGCCGAAAGACGGGCCGTGATCGATCCGTGACCGTCCGGGATGTTGACAGCGGGACGCTGATCGTCTTACAGTCTTCACGTGTTGAACCGCTTCAACATTCCCGACCGCAGCATCACATGTTTACATGGAGGTAAGCAATGACCATCCGCACCCCGCGTCGCGCAGCCCTGGCCCTGGTGGCCGGCGGCGGTGCTGTCGCGCTCGCGCTCGCCGGCTGCTCGGCCGGGAGCGGCGGCGACGCCGCCAGCGACGAGCCCGTCACGCTCACGCTCCTCGCCGACAACTCCGAGTCGACGCTCCTCCCCACCCAGGCGATCGTCGACGCATTCATGGCCGAGAACCCCGACATCACGATCGAGATCGAGACTCGTCCGCAGGGCGCGGAAGGCGACAACGTCGTCAAGACGCGGCTGTCGACCGGCGAGATGACCGACATCTTCCAGTACAACTCGGGCTCGCTCCTGATGGCACTCAACCCCGACTCCACGGTGCTGAACATCGGCGACGAGGAGTTCGTCGACAACCTCTCTGACACCTTCGTCAGCGCGGTCTCCACCGACAACGGCGTCTACGGGGTCCCGATGGGCACCGCCATGGGCGGCGGCATCCTTTACAACATCGGCATCTATGAGGAGCTCGGCCTCGAGATCCCCACCACGTGGGACGAATTCATCGCCAACAGCGAGGCTGCCACCGAAGCGGGCTACGCCGGCGTCATCCAGTCGTACGCCGACACCTGGACGTCGCAGCTGTTCGTGCTGGGCGACTTCTTCAACGTGCTCTCCGCCGATCCAGACTGGGCGACCGAGTACACCGCCGGCAACCGCAAGTACGTCGATGAGCCCGCGCTCGCGGGCTTCTCGCACCTGCAGGAGGTGCACGAGGCGGGGATCGTCAACGAGGACTACGCGTCGGCGACCTATGACGACGGCGTGCGCATGATCGCCACCGGCGAAGGCGCGCACTACCCGATGCTGACGTTCGCGATCCCGCCGATGGTCGAGAACTACCCCGAGTCCGCCGAGGGCGTCGGCTTCTTCGCGATGCCCGGAGACGGTGACGCCAACGGCCTGACCGCATGGACTCCGTCGGGCCTGTACGGCGCGGCGACGACCGAGCACCCTGAAGCGGTCAAGAAGTTCTTCGAGTTCGTGGCCAGCCCGGCTGCCTGCGATGCGCAGACCGAAGCCGTGGGCGCTGCCGGACCGTACCTGGTCGAGGGCTGCACGATCCCCGACGACGTTCCCCGCTCTGTCGCCGACATGCTGCCCTACTTCGAGACCGAGGGCGGCTCTCTCCCGGCCCTCGAGTTCCTGTCGCCCATCAAGGGACCGGCACTCGAGCAGATCACGGTCGAGGTCGGCTCGGGCATCCGCCCCGCCGAGGACGGTGCGGCCCTGTACGACGCAGATGTCGTCAAGCAGGCTCAGCAGCTGGGCCTCGAGGGCTGGTGAGCCTCCGACCTCTCTAGGTCACACTGAATCCAGGGGCCGGCCGGCTCTCGCCGGCCGGCCCCTCACTCTCCTCCCATCCGACACGAGAGATGCGAACCATGTCGATCACCCCATCCGCCACCGCGCTCCACGAGGCGGAGGACATCGCGGACGGAGACGCCCCGGGCTTCCGCACCCGCGCACGCCGCCGCAAGCTCGGTGGAAACATGTCGAAGCAGTACCCGATGTGGTTCTACATCCCCGCCGGCGTCCTGTTCGTGGTGCTGTTCCTGGTGCCGACCGTGGCGAGCTTCTACTTCTCGCTCACGCGATGGTCGCTGTTCGACATCCAGTTCATCGGCTTCGACAACTACGTCCAGTTCTTCAAGGAGCCGGCCCTCGTGCAGGGCTTCACCAACACGTTCATCTTCGGGTTCGTCACCTCGGCGCTGAAGGTCGTGCTGGGGCTGCTCATCGCACTGGTGCTCACCGGTCGCATCATCGGCCGCACCTTCCTCCGAGCGGTCATCTTCTTCCCGGTGCTCGTCTCGACCATCGGCGTCGGCATCACCTTCAAGGTGCTGATGGACCCGTTCGACGGCGTCATCAACGAGACGCTCGCTCTCGTCGGCATCCAGGGGCCGGAGTGGCTGACCAACCCCGCGCTCGCCCTCTACTCGGTCGCTCTCGTCGACGTCTGGCGCGGCGTGGGCCTCGCGACCCTCATCTTCATCGCGGGCATCGTGGGGATTCCCCAGGAGTACTTCGAAGCCGCCAAGGTCGACGGGGCGTCCGCGTGGAACAGCTTCTGGCACATCACCCTTCCGCTGCTGCGTCCGGCCACCGTGACGGTGGTGATCCTGTCGCTCATCGGCGGTCTGCGGTCGTTCGACCTGATCTGGGCCATGACGAGGGGCGGCCCCGGATTCAGCAGCGATGTGATCGCCTCGGTGATCTTCAAGCAGTACCAAGCCGGGTTCTTCGGCCTCTCCAGCGCCGGAAACGTCATCCTCTTCCTGGTTGTGACGGCGATCATCGTCCCGATCTTCTGGGCCCTCAACCGGAAGCAGGTCGAGCAGTGATCACCGCCGTCCGTCGGAACGTCGTCGGCGTCATCGCCATCATCATCGCCCTCGTCGTGTTCATCGTGCCGTTCAGCTTCATCCTGCTGACCGCGATGAAGCCGCAGCAGGAGGCGTCGCTCCTGCAGTTCAGCTGGCCCGAGCAGTTCGCCTTCTTCGAGAACCTCGTCGAGGTCATCTCCGCTCGCGACTTCATGCTGCTGTGGGCCTTCCTCAACTCGACGATCCTCACCGTCGTCGCTGTGACGCTCATGGTGGTGTTCTCGGCGATGGTGGGCTGGGTGCTGCAGCGTCGCCCGAGCAAGCTCAACCCCCTCATCAACTTCTTCGTCCTGAGCGGCCTGATCATCCCGCCGGCCGTCGTGCCGACGATCTGGGTGCTGCAGGGCCTCGAGCTCTTCGGCAATCTGCCGGGGCTGATCCTGATCGAGGTCGCCTTCGGGCTGTCGTTCTGCGTGCTGATGTTCCGCGCCTTCATCTCGACGATCCCGAGAGAGCTCGACGAGGCCGCCACCATCGACGGCGCCGGTCCGCTGCGCCTGTTCTTCACCGTGGCGTTCCCGCTTCTGAAGAGCGTGATCGTGACCGTGATCGTGGTCCAGTCGGTGTTCGTGTTCAACGACTTCCAGAATCCGCTGTACTTCCTGCCCGGCGAGCCGACCGTGCAGCTGACGCTCTACAACTTCCAGAGCCAGTTCAGCACGCAGTGGAACCTGCTCTTCACGAACATCCTGCTCATCACCATTCCGCCGCTGATCATGTACATCTTCTTCCAGAAGCAGATCGTCGCCGGAATGACGAGTGGGGCGGTCAAGGGCTGACAGCCCGCCGGTCGAGGATTCACCGGGAGAGCACCTCCGGCCAGAGTTGCCCTGCCTCCAGAGCGCCGTCGTAGGAGACTGAGGCATGGCCAACGTCCTCTTCTGCGCGGTGACCTTCAATCTGGCCGAGACGACGCGCATGATCCAGGTCGCACGCGCCCTCGACCCGAGCCATCACCCGGTGTTCATGGGCTACGAGAGCGATTACGTGTCACTCATCGCCGACGCCGGCTTCGAGTATCGAGCGTGCGCGCCGTCATGGTCCGAGGCAGAGCGTCAGCAGGCGATCGCGTTCGACCAGGGCAGAGCGATGCGGACCCCGTTCACGAAGGAGCTCGTCGCCGCACGCGTCGACGTGGAGCGAGAGCTGATCCGCGAACTGCGGTCACCGGTCGTGGTGACCGGATCGAACCTGACGTCCTATCTCTCCGCGCGTGCCGAGGGCGTGCCGCTGTTCTACCCCGTGCCGTTCGCACTGACCCTCGCCCAGGTCGAGCAGACCCGACACATGGACTTCGTCCGCGGAAGGGGCCGAGCCGCGCGGGCGGCCGATCGGCTCGCAACGTCGATCTTCCGCTGGGTGTACACGCGGGCACCTCTCGCTCCGCGCGCGTTCACCACGGTCGCGAAGGCGAACGGCGTGGCTCCGCTGCGCACCGTGGCATCACTGCTCACGGCAGATCGGAACCTGCTCACCGAAATGGAGTGGGAACTCGACGGCTTCCGGATCCCAGTCGGGTTCGAGCGAGTCGGGCCGATCTTCGCGCACGTCGACGTGCCGATCCCCCCGATCGTCGATCAGCTGGCCGCGGCATCCGATCCCCTCATCTATCTGGCGCTCGGCTCGTCGGCGAATCGCGGCCTCGCCCTCGAGGCGGCGCGGGCCCTCGGGACTCTGCCTGTCAACGTCGTCGCACCGATCCGCCACTATCTCGATCCGGGCGACTCCGTCCCCGACAACGTGCATGTGACGGACCTGCTTCCGGCGCACAAGCTCGGCGGCCTCGTCGATGCCGCCGTCCTCCACGGCGGACAGGGCACCGTGCAGACGGCGTGCGCGACGGGTGTGCCGTTCGTCGGGATGGGGCTGCAGCCCGAGCAGACCTGGCATGTACGGGCCTGCGAGCGCCGCGGCAATGCGATCGCCGTGTCGCCGAAGCAGGTGTCGAAGCCGCCGTTCGTCGATGCCGTGCAGCGGGTGCTGTCAGAGCCCGGGTTCCGGACAGCTGCGGCGGAGGTCCGTGAGGCCTACGCCCGGGAGGACGGCGCGGCCGCGGTCGCGCGTCTCATCGAAACCGAGATCGGGCGGACCAGCGCTGCGGATTGAGACGTTCACTGCTCGAGGAACCGGACCGGACGGTCGGCGATGTGAAGCCCGGACGACCGGATGGCCTCTTCGATCGCCTCGCGCTGCTGATCAGGAGCGACGATCTGCACCTTCTCGACGCCGTCGATGGGCGTGCCGCCGCCATCCGCCCAATAGCTGCTGACCGCGTGATCCTCGGCGAGTTCGGTGAGCAGGGCGAGGTACTCGTCGCTCTCGCCGGGCTCGAGCACGAGACCGAGATTGGCAGCGTTGATCTCAAGTTCCTTCTTCGAGTCGAGGCCGGCTGCTACGAGCAGATCGTCGGCGTGCGCGATGAGGGGCAGAAGGTGGGTGAAGCCTGCCTGCACCTCATCCTCGAGTGCGACGAGGGCGAATCTGCCGTTGTCCCACACGGACGGCTGGAGCGCGAGACCCGGGGCCACGATGTCCAGCTCGTCGACCAGGCGCACCGCATCGAACCCGAAGTCGGGACACTGTTCTTGGGCGCCGGCCGCGGCCGGGGCCGTGGGTCCTGCGTGGAGCGACACCTCGGCCGCGGACTGCGTCCTCACGCGAATGGACCACGTGACCGGGTCGGCATAGGACGGCGAGCAACCCGCGTCGAGCAGGCCGGGAAGTCCCGCCTCATCCACCGTGACGAATATCCACGACGTCGGGCTCCAGAACGTCGGCGCTTCGACCCACCGCTCCTTCTCGACGCTCTCGACCCCGGGAAGACTCGCCACTTCGGCCTCGAACTCGTCGAACTCCTGACTCGGACGATCGAAGTGCGTTTCGTTCACCATCCAAGCGAACAGGACGAGGGCACCGAGGAGGAAGCCGATGATCGCGAGCACCAGCACCGACAGCCACACGCGTCGCGCGGTCTTGGAGCGGGGGCGGTCCGGGTCCTGGTCCGGTGCGGGATTCGCTCCCGTCGTGAGTGTCGTGGACATCGCATCGCCTCCTGCCGCTGACCTGCTGATCTCGTTGGCACAGACCGTACTCGCTGCGGCGGGCGACGGCATGGCGAGAACGGAAACGGCCGGCGAACCCGAGTAGGAAGCGTCGTCGGATACTCCATGCGCAGCCATCGGGACGCCCGATAGTGTCAGGCCATGCAGGATGTTGCGACTCTGACGACGATGGTGTCGGCGATGTGGGTGACCATGGCGATTCTCGCCGGTGGGCTGGCGCGCACGAGAAACCGTTCGCCGTGGTACTGGTTCCTTCTCACCGTTTTCCTGGGGCCGATCGCGGCGTTCCTCCTGGTCGTCTGGCCGGCGCTCCCCGCGCGAACCGGCGTTGCGTCGATCGGTTCGCGATGACGCGTCGTCCGGCACGAGTTGCGTCGGCTGTGATGCTGGTGGCCGCCCTCGCCGTGGGCACGGCCGGTTGCGCGGCCTCCAGCGCCTCGGGGAGTCGCCACGCGATGTACGACAGCCTCGACTCGCTGGCTCGGGACAGCTCCGTCATCGTCGTCGGGTCGGTGACGGGTCAGCGCGAGGAGAGTTCCGCAGGATTCACCTCGACGATCTCCACCGTGGATGTCACCAACACCCCCACGAACCCGAGCCTGGGCTCGAACACCGAGCCGACACCGGTCGCCGTCGGCGATGTGATCCAGGTGAGGCAGGACGGCGCCGAACCCAGCGTCCTGCATGCGGGTCAGGAGTACCTTCTCTACCTGACACCCAGCATGCTCCCCGGCGACGAAGCCGCGCACTTCTTCATCACCGGCGCTGTCGCAGGGGCGTACGTGCGGGACGGCGACCAGTTCACGCGCGTCGCGATCGAGAGTGGCGACGACCTCCCGGACACGATCGACGTCGCGGGCGCCGAAGGCTGACCTCTCAGATCGTCGCCCGCTGTATGTTCGGCAATTGCGAGCCGTAGTGCTCCCGGATCCCGGTCTTCCGCTCGAGGTCTTCGATGACCGGGGTGGTGAAGTCCACGTTGTACAGCGCCCCGCACGATCCGAGACCCCCGGGCGAGAACACATTCACCTCCATGAGCTTGTCGCCCACGATGTCCAGGCCGACGAGGAACATGCCGTCGGCGATCAGTTTGGGGCGCACGGCTTCCACGAGTTTCAGCATCTCGTCGGTGACCTTCACCGGCTCGGCGCTCCCACCTGCAGACATGTTGGAACGAATATCTGCCTCTCCCGGCCGCCGACGGAAAGCGGCATACACGCCGTCGACCTCGAGAGCGCTGCCATTCATGACGAACAACCGCACATCCCCCTCTTTGGCCGCAGGCAGGTACTCCTGCGCCACCACGTAGCCGTCCCGGGCGATCGCCTCCACGATCTGAGTGATGTTGGGCTCCTCCTTCATGTTCACGAGGAAGACGCCCGAACCGCCTGAACCCTGCAGCGGCTTGAGCACAGCGCGGCCGCCGAGCTCCTCGATGAAGTGGCGGAGCCGCTCCTCGTCGCGCGAGATCATGGTGCGCGGGCGCACGACTTCGGGGAAGTGCTGGAAGTACGCCTTCGAGACGGCGTCGGCGAGGGAGCTGGGATCGTTGAGCACCAGAACGCCGGCGTTGGCGGCCAGGTGACCGAACGCCAACCCCGCCGTGTTGGCCCACGCACTTTTCACGGCGTCCACGGCCGGGTCCGCTCGGAGCATGATGACGTCGAAATCGTTGAGTTCGACGTGCCGTCGGGTATCCGCCTGCACGTCGTCCAGGTAGCGCTTGAGCGACCGGTAGGCCTTGCCGGTTTCCCCCGAAGCCACGCTCGCGGACAAGGAGTCGTCCGGCTCGTAGCCGAAGTCTCGCAGACCGATCAGGCACGCATCATGCCCGAGGCGGGTGGCTGTCATCGCGAGCCGGGTGGTGGTGTACCCAGGTTTCTCGGTAGCGATGTCATTGACGACGAAGGCGATCTTCATGCGGACTCCTCCACGTCGGGCGGTGCGTCGGTTGTGGCTTGCACTAGGGGTGGCGCCGGCGTCGGCGTGGCGCCGTCCTCGAGGATGAGCCTACGCATTGACCAGAGTCACCAGGTCAGCCGCGTGCGCGGCGTCCTGCAGCCTGCCGGCGGTCGAGGGCTCCGAGAGATACCGCGGCATCACCCGTGCAGGAGCGAGGAGTTCGCGTCCCGCCAGATCTTCGATGAGCGGCAGGTCCTCGATCGAGAACTTGCCGAGGAAGAAGAGGTCCAGCACACCGCCCGCAGCGAGGTGCTCGAGCAGCGCGAGGACTCCGCGCAGATAGATGGCATCTTTGGTGAAGCCGCCCGCACGGTACACGCGCATCGCAACCGTGTAAGCAGTCCCAGCGGGCAGACCGCGCCCCGTGAGCAAACGGTGCGTCTCGACGAAACTCGCTCCGCCCACCATCGAGTGCACGGCCACCACCCTCGCCGCGAGTTGGCGAAGCCGGGAGGCGGTGAGCCCGCCGCACGCGATCTCGGCCAGCACTGCGAGGCCCTCCTGCGTCTCGTCGTAGTGTGCGAGACCAGAGCCCATCATCCGGATCGGCTGCGCCAGGCCGTTCACCTGAGTCACCAAGTGGGTACCCACCTCGTGCTGCAGCAGAGCGTTCACGCGGGCGCCCGCCACTGCCGCATTGCGCGAGATGAGCAGGGTGTTGCCCTCTACGAGCACGCCGGAGACGTCCTCGCGGATCTCGGCATGCATGGCCACGTCCGCGTCGATGGACCTGTAGTGCTCGATCTCCGCCTGCGCCGCGGTCAGGAATCCTTCCGCGCCGACGGAGTCGTGCTCCAGAAGCCCGCCCGGCAGTCGGTCCAGCAGGTCTTCGGCACGACTCACCAGCGCGGGCAGCAGCGCTCCATACTGCGCGATCGACAGTTGCATGAAGTCTGGAGTGTTCCGCGCCCGGAGCATCTCCACGCGCAACGTCATCTCGCGCTGCCGATTCCGCAGCAGGGCGGCAAGGCTGGGGTCCTCGACGTGGTCGAGCGGCAGTGCGACCACCTGCGCATCGAGCACATCGGGGTCCACGTCGAGTTCCCGGTATTCGAACACCGGGTCCGACTCCGGGGACGCAAGAAACGCCGCACGAACATCGTCCGCGTTCACCGGGGTCATCTCGAGGAGGAATCGCACGCTTCCCGCCAAGGACGCCATCGCGTGGTCGACGGCGAGATCAGAGGGTGAGAAGCCGCCCCTGTCGATGGCACTCGTCTCGGGCCCTACGGCATCGCGCGAGTGGCTCGGCGCAGGGACGTCGGCACCCGGGGATGCACCGTCGGTCCGGCCGTCGGCGTTGATATCCGGAGGTGCGTCGGCGGAGTCGCGCCTCCGGGCGGGATCGGCGGTCATTGCTTCACCCCGCGCAGCGATTTCTCGACGAACGGAACGGTGCTCGCCAGCGCGCGAGCGAGTTCCTGGATGCGGCCGCGGTCGACCTCACCGGTCCACTCGTCCATGAAGACCTTCTTGAATTCGAGCGCGAGCACGACTGCTCGGTCGGGGTATCGGCTATGGGTCCAGGCCGCGAGCTGGCGCCCGCGGAAGCGCACGTTCTCCCGGACGTCGAGCGGGCCGCTCGAGGTTCCGGCGGCCGCGAGCGACTCGATGAAGGCATCCGCCACAGCGCCGAACCGCTCGCGATCCAGCGAGCCGGTACCGACATTCACCTCGGGGTTCTCCTCGCCCGGGGCCCCTGCGGCGTCCGCACCATCGCGCCGGTGATTGTAGGAGTGGATGTCGAAGACCACGAATGGTCCGCGTTCAGCTACTCGATCCAGACGGCGGCCCCACTCGGCGTAGAAGGCGTCATACACCTCGAGCGAGCCGGCCACGAGGGCCTCATCGAGTGGCGGGTTTCGGAGGATGTCCAGCCCCCACGCGTCCTCCGAGTTTCGGTAGACGGCCTCGTCCCGCTTGCGGTTCAGGTCCACTTCGAACCGGGACCGATGCATGAGGACGCGGGCGGGGATCAGGGCGCCGATCTCGTCGGTGTGCGGATCCTCCTCCCGCAGCCGATCGGGCTCCGCCAGGGCGAGTTCGGCGGCGAAGTCCGCACGGACGTCGTGCCCATTGTGGATCGCGGTGGCGATGAACTGTCCCGTCCAGTCGCCGACGAACTCGAACGCGTCACGCTCCGTCTTCGGCATAGGCCCTCACATCCCGATAGGCAGCGGCTCAGCCACTGGTCTGCAGCTGAACGCCTCATTGCGCACATGCCGTCCCGCCAGCCAGTCCTCAGCATCCCTGCTCAGCGAGGGAGGGGCCAGGGGTTGACTCGATGTCTCCGCGGCAGTATCAACACGAGCGCTGACCGGCCAGGAGAGACGGGAGAGGCGTCGATTTGCAGTGAGCGCCAAAGGCTATCCCCGACCCGGTTCCGGCCGAGCCGCGCGTCCTTCACAATGCGATTCGACATCCACTGCTGCCAGGGCTATCGCGCGTCTATCGCCGTGCCAAGCATCCTCTATACGCTGTCTCTCGGTCGACATGCTAGCGTCTGGTGTCATGCCTCGCCCTTACGGTGACCCCGTCGAGATCGTCACCGCCCCGATTCCCGCGCAGTCTCCCTTCATCCCCACCGATTCGAAGATCGTGGTAGGCGCGGTCGCGCCGGCCTCTCCAGATCCCATCCCGATCGTGCTGCTCCCCGGCTTCGAGTACCGGATGCGCGAGTGGCGGAACCCTGCCTCCCACGAGATGCACTGGAGGCTGGAGCGGAGAAAGTCCTCCCAACCCAACGAAGCGGACGAGTGAACGAAGGGGCCCGTCCCGACGAGCGAGAGATCGCTGACAGTGACCTGAGGTCTCAGAGCGCCGGTCGCCGCATTCGGTTGGACAGGCTGGAGCCCGCGAGGACACCCAGGGCGATGGCGACCATCGTCGACAAGGTGGCAGCGAGGGCGGTGCCCGCGGCCGCGTCGCCCCTCAGCAGGTCGGCCACTCCCACGAGTGCGTGCGCCCGGGTCAGGAGCGAGAACGCGGGGGTGAAGCTGACGAGGGCGGGGCTGGTCCCGAGGTTTGCCGTGCCACGAGCACGTCGCCGAGGACCCGCGCCGGGTAGGTCGCGGTGCTTGCTGAAGTCGCAGTCTGGCACGCCCATATCGAGGGCGTGCCGACAAGCGGACTTGATAGCGCCGCCATAGCGACGAGTTGGAGAACCGATAATGGTCGCATACACTCCTCATTAGCATCGAAGAGGATTTGTCTGCCGCCACTCGGCCACAGCAGATGGCGCTCCTGCTTCGAGCCAGTGACACCCCTCGGCAACCGCCGCGGGACCACCTCGCAATGACGCAGGACGAAAGAGACACACCCATGCGCAAGACCTTCCTCGGACTCGCGGTCATCGCCGCGCTCGCCGCCCCGCTCGCCCTCGGCGCAACGGCCCATGCCGCCACACTCGACACCGCCGGAAAGGGCCTCGTCGGCAAGGGCGAGGTCCAGTCCGCATTCGGCTGGAACAACGCCAAGATGCAGGGCGCCACCCTCATCGGCTTCACGTTCTCCACCACTCAGGCTGCGACGCAGTCGGTCTCGCAGGACGCGTCGCAGGTTGTCACCGAGCACGGCTCACAGACCGTCGTCCGCACGCTGTCGTGCACGGTGGACGGCAAGAACAAGCACTTCGAGGCGTACGGCACTCGTGAGGGCGACCGCATCGGAAGCCGCGAGGGCGAGCGCACCGGCAGCCTTGCCGGGTCGCTGGCGGGCAGCCTCGTCTCCGACATCGCGTACGACAACAAGGGCAAGAACGGTCAGTGGACCGGCTTCTACCTCACCAAGTTCGCGGCCGGATCACCGTCGTTCTCCCCCACCGGCAGCCCGGTCTGGGATGACCAGGCCACCTACACCGAGCCGGCCACCTTCGCCGGCGACCTCATCCTCGGCGACATCGAGTGGGGTGGCTGGCAGTCCGAGCCCGGTGAGAACCCGAACGACTGCACCCGTACCGACAGCATCAACGGCATCCCTGTGGTCTCCAACCTGCACGATGAGCTCGACGAGACCGCGCCCCTCACGACGACCGTCGAGTACGGCGCCGAGTCCTTCGACGAGACCAGCATCGCGAACGTGGGCGGCCCGACCGGCACCGGCCCGGTCTCGCTGTTCGTCACCTACAACGGCACCACCAAGCCGCTGACGATCACGCCCGCCGTCTGATCCAGCACCAGCAATGAAGCGCCCCATGCCTCCTGGCCTGGGGCGCTTCGGCGTTCGGTCACACCGCGGACAGGACTTGGTCAGGCCTCGGGCAGCAACGCCTGGTGGCCTCGGTCCCGTGCGCCCCGCCGGGCGCATCCTCCTCGACAGGGGTCGACAGGGAGACGCTGGCTCCGGGCAGTGCTCTCAGGCGCGTCCACGTGGGCAGTCACCGAGGCGCGCAGCGGCGCTCACGCGCGAGATGTCGCCGAAGCCCTGCTAGCGGGCGTCCATTCGCGGGGCGTCAAACCCGCGACGCATGTGGGCGAATTGTGGGCAAACGACACCTCTGCGCATTTCGCGCACGAACCGAGGGAACAGAAAAACCCCGGCGAACCGGGGCTTTCAAACGGTAGCAGGAGAGAGATTCGAACTCTCGACCTCACGATTATGAGGAATCGCCAGGCGCGGGAGCTCGGGGCAGAAGGGGGTGACTTCCGCCGATTTCCAGCCTTCATGGTCGCTCAGGGAGAAGCCAGGGAATAGTCAAGCTCGCCTGGATTCTCCAGAGTATGGGCAGATTGTGGGCAGGAGCCCTCTATGCCCCGGCACAGGACCTACTGGTCGAGCGCCACCAAGAGCAGGACCCGCGACCTGTCGCTGGCGCCGCCTGTGGACCGAGACTCAGGCAAGTAGCCGCTCTTCCAACGGCTTCATCCAGCCCAGCTCTGGAAGTCATTGAGTCGGTGGATCCACAATGAGCCGATGAGATCTGGCGCCTCCCAGAGGACCGTGGTCTCGGCGACCGCATCGAGCGGGACAGCGAGGAGTGCCCAGCTTTCACTCGCCTCAGCCGATGTCGTCTGTCTCCAACCAACCAAGCGCAGGTTGCGGCTGTCCGGCGCCCAGGTGACGACGACGGGCAGCCACTGAACGGCCTCGCCGCCCTCGGCGGTCACGGTCGGACGGAGCACAGACTGAGTCGCGACCGGCCCCAGTCGATCGTCCGCGCTGACGGTCACGATCACGACCTCCTCGTCATTGCGGAACAGCAGCAGCTCATCCCCTCCGTGCGCCGGGTCGTGGGTGCTCCTCTGGAAGACGATCCGCTCGCCGTCGGCCGACCAGACGGGCCCGATCGCCCACTCATGGTGCGTGTAGTTTCCGGCGACGAGTCTCCGGTCAGAGCCATCAGCGCCGATGAGCCACAGGTCGTATTGGTTCCAGCTACCAGCGCGACGTCGTTCGACGGCGAGCGTCGTGCCGTCCGGCGATGCCGTGAGAGCGACGGAGCCTTTCGTGTCGGGTATCGTCCGCATCCGTTGTGTAGCGATGGAGTACACGACGATGCCGAGCCGATCCGCGATGTACAACCCGGCTCCGTTCGGTGCCCATTCGATGTCGGCCGCCGCGACCTCGGTGAGTCGGCGGATCTCGCCCGTGGCGGCCTCCACGATCCAGACGACGCCTCCCGTGCCCCATGGCTCACCGGGCCACCATGACGTGTTGAAGGCGACCCAGCGGCCGTCGGGGGACCACAAGGGGCACGGCGGCTTGGTAGTGCCGCCAAGCGGCACCACCGTGGAGGTACTGGGATCTCCCGGCCCAGTCAGGTCGGTGATCACGAGGGCGGGATGTCCCCAGGCGATCTGGGAGTGCCCCGACGCCTGGCCCGAGGCGAGACGTGTCCCATCCGGAGAGAACGCGGGGCAGACCTGATCCAGGTCATCGTCATTCGTTCCGAGCACCCGATGGGCCCGCTCTCCTGGATTGACGAAGTAGATGTCGCCCGACAGGCCGGACGAAAACGCAATCGTCCCTTGTCCGTCAAGCACGTCGTCCCGTGACGGCAGCAGCTCGGCATCCACTTCCGGGGCCGCGGCGGAAGTCGCCGATGGGGTTGTGGTGCAACCCACGGTCCCGAGGCACATCAGGAATGCGACCGCCATGCCCAGTCCGCGCGGTGCGCCGGCGTGACGAGTCTCGACTGGGTGATCTTGTGCAGACATGGCACATCCTCGGTTGATTCGGGAAGCAGCTTTCGGCTTCGTGGACCATTCGAGGGCCAGGAAGTATCGCGCCGTTAACGCAAGGAGCGCTGGAGTATCACGGCGGTATCACGCCTCTTGACGCACCCCTGTTTGGGTCTCACAGTGGCGTCATGGATCTGCGTGTCCTCGGGTCCCCGACCCTTGGCGATGGACGGATCGCGCTGACGCATCGCGACCGCCTCGTGATCTGCGCCCTTGCCGCCCGCCTTGGCCGTGCTGTCTCGGCTGAGTCACTTGCCGATGCGCTATGGGGTGAGAAGCCGCCCGCCTCCTGGAGGAAGGTCGTCGCCGGCTGCATCATGCGTCTGCGCCGGGCCATCGCGCCGGCGCGGATCGAGACCACGGCGCTGGGCTACCGTCTCGACCCGGAGGCTGTGGAGCTTGACGTCGAGAGTTTCGAGCGGCTCGCGGCCCGCGGGTCGCAGCTGCTGGCGCTCAAGGAGCCGGATCGCGCCGGCCATGCCTTCGCCGAAGCGCTCGGACTCTGGCGCGGGCCGCCGTACGCTGAACTGCCCGACTGGGAACCCGCACGAGTCGAGGCGTTCCGACTTGAAGACCTCCGCCTCGCCGTCGAAGAGGCCCTGCTCGATGCGCAGCTGCAGTCCGGTGATCTCGTCGATGCGGCCACCCAGGCGCGCGCCCGAGTCGCGGAATCTCCCTTGCGTGAGCGTCGCTGGGTCATTCTTGCCCTGGCGCAGTACCGCCAGGAGCGCCAGGCCGACGCGCTGGCCACGGTCCGCCGCGGTAGAGAGTTGCTCGCCGCCGAACTCGGGCTGGACCCGTGCGCCGAACTCGCCGCGCTCGAGCAAGCCATCCTCCGACAGGATCCCGAGTTGCAGTCAGGCGTTACGTTCCGGGCAGCGAGCGCAGAATGCCCGTACTTCGGGTTGCCGCCCGCCACCATCGACGACGGCGAGCGCTACTTCGGCCGGGAGGACGAGCTTAAACGCGGGCTGGACGAACTGGATCAGCATGGCGTGCTGGTGGTCTCCGGCTCATCGGGCGTGGGCAAGTCCTCTTTCGTACGGGCCGGGCTCGGAGCGCACTTCGCAGCTCGGGGCAAGCGGGTCACCGTGTCCACCCCGGGCGAGCGACCTCTGCAGATGCTTCGCGAGGTTGCAGACCACGACAGCGAGTCCGTGCTGATCGTTGACCAATGCGAGCAGGCCTTCGCGAACGACGACCCCAACGAGGTTCGGCGCTTCTTTGAGGAAGTTGCGCGTCTGGTGTTCCGCGGTATGGTCGTGCTGGCCATTCGCGCGGATCGCCTGGGCGAACTCAGCGACCAGGGCTTCGCCGGGGTCATCGAGTCGCACCTGCTGATGCTGCGGCCGCTGTCGGGAGACGGGTTGCGCTCGGTCATCGAGAAGCCCGCGATGCAAGCTGGCCTCATCCTCGAGCCCGGCCTGGTCGAGATCCTCACCCGCGACGCCGACGGGCGGAGTCTTCCGCTGCTCTCCCACGCACTGCACCAGGTCTGGCAGCGCCGCGAAGGGCGCGTGCTCAGTGTCGACGGGTACCGGGCGTCGGGCCAGATCGATGGCGCCGTGGCCCAGACGGCGGAAGAGGTTTTCGCGGAGCTCTCGGACGAGGGCCGCGGTCACGCGCGCGACATCCTGCTCCGGCTGGTGGAGCCGTCCGACGGCGGATTCATCTGCCAGCGAGTGAGCCACACGTCCGTCGCGATCGACGACGTCCATGCGCGGGTTGCGGGTCGGCTCGTCGACGCACGCCTTGTCACCAGCGACGACGAGTCGTACCAACTCGCCCACGAAGCGGTTGCTCGCGAATGGCCGCGATTGCGGGAGTGGCTCGTAGATGATGTTGAGGGTCAGCGCATCATGCGCCACCTGAACGCCGCCGCGACCGCGTGGGATGCGATGAGTAGGCCCGACAGTGAGCTCTACCGAGGCGTCCGTCTTAACGCGGCGCGGCAGTGGCGCGCCTCCGCCGCCCCCGTGCTTGCACCAGTCGAATCGGCGTTCCTCGATGCCGCGGGCGAGCGCGAGGCAGCCGACCTCAACGCCACAGAGCGTCAGCTTCGCCGCGAACGGCGCTCCGTCAGGCGCTTGCGCTGGCTTGCGGGCGCGACCGCGTGCCTGGCCGCGGTCGCACTCGCGGTCGGCACCGTCGCCGTGATTCAGGTTGGCGTGCTGAACAAGCAGGCAGTCATCGACGAGGCGCGTCACATTGCTGCGCTAGCCGTCGAGGAGCCCGTGTACGAGCGCGCTTTGCTCATGGCGGTGGAAGCGATCGGCCTCTGGGATGCGCCGACGACACGCAGGGCTCTCCTGGACGTCATGGGTGAAAGCCCGCGGATCACGAGCGTGACCCGCGTGAGCGGAGACGCCGCCGTGCAGCAGATGTCGCTCGGAACCGACGGCTCGACCGCCGTTATCGTCGGCGATGATCTCACCGCCAGAATGATAGACCTCGACGGGCGTGCGCAGCTGTTCGCATACGAGCGAGGCACCGACACGGTCTTGGATGCGCTGCCGGCGCCCGACGGCCGTCTCACACTGAGCGTGCTGACCGAGGACTGTGATGTCCGCGAGTTGTGCGACGCTCCCTTTGCGCGCTCTCTGGAGCCGAGGGACGCCGAGGGGGAGGCGACCTATTACGACGGGTTCAAGGAAGTCATTGATCTGGAGTACTCGCCCGACGGCTCCTGGGTGGCCGCGATCGCGCCGCTTCCGTGGGTAGATGAACCCGGGAACGTCGCGATGTGGAGAGCCGATGGGTCTGGTGCACCGCAGCTGCTCGATCTGCCCGATGCCGGCACAAATCCCGGTGCACCGAACTGGGCCAATGCGTTCGGGCGAGTGAGGTTCTCGCCCGACGGCTCTCGGCTCTACGCCAGCGGGTTCGGCCCCACGGCGATCTTCGATACACACACCGGTGCTCTCGTCGGCGAACTCACTGGCCAAGGCATACTCGCCGTCAGCCCGGACGGCGAAGCCGTGCTGATGCGGGATGGCCAGAAAGCGGCCCGAATCGTCGACCTCGCCGACCCTGACCGATCCATCCTCCTGGAGACCCCGTCCACCGTCATAGACGGGGTCTTCTCCCCGGACGGCACACGCGTGGTGACGACGTCAGGAGACCGCGCATGGGTCTGGTCGACCGGGACCGGAGATCTGCGGGACTCTCTGGAAGGACATGTCGGCGAGGTGACCTCCGCAGCGTTCCGCCCGTCGGGAGAACTCGTCACGGCGGGCGAAGACGGAGCGCTGATCACATGGACCATGGGGGACTGGAGCTCTTCATTCCGGGACTGGATCCGTGAAGGCAGTGAGCTGTTGGTGCCACGGGACGACCGCACTCTCGTGTTCAACGATTCGGAAGGCCGCCGGGTCGGCATCGCCGCAGACCCCGAGATCTGGCGGGACCGGGCTTGCGCCATTGCGGGCCGAAGCCTCACCGAGGCCGAATGGCAGGAGCTCTTCAACGACCGCCCGTACAAGCCCGCCTGCCAGCCCAGCTTCGCTGACCCGTCTGCAGAATTGGTTCCCTAAGACGATGGCCTTACGGGGCGGCGGAGTCGCACCGTGAGCTATGAAAGGACTTCGCCCATCCCCGGATGGACTGCGCGGCGGCCACGCGCCGATGCCGGCAGCTGAGGCTCACGCCATACAAAGGTGTGTATGTGAAGTGTCGTTCGACAGCTCGATCTGGAGCCGTATGGTCACTGCCCGGGGCAGGTACCGGGGTTCGGGACGTCAGTCCTTGGCGATCCGCCCGGAGGGACATCTGGGAACGTGACGTAAAGGACGTACGGGACTGTGCCGGTGTTGACGACCTGATCCACTTCGCCAGGCTTCTCGATGAATGCCTGCCCCGCGCTGTACGTCTCGATCTCGCAATGGTTTCCGATCGATTCGTAAACGGTGAGTGAGCCCTCCTTGACAACGATGATCGCGCCGCCCGGATGCGAGTGCCACCCAGAGGAGCCGCCCGGTTGAACCGTGATCGTCGCCATGGCGACGTCTGTTCCAACGTGCAGTGGGATCGTGCCGTTCGACACGTTTGTCCCACGCGTCAAGAGAACCTGGTTCAGCTGAGACGGCGGCGTGGCGTAGACGGCTCCGCTTGACAGTGCGACACCGGCGACGCCGAGCAACAGGGCGAAAGCCCAACGTGACTTCAGTCTTCCTTCTGCCGTGGCCGACTTCTTCGCGCGGCGAACAATGGTGTCCATATCACTCTCCCTTAGGTGAGCGCGGAGCCGAATGGCGAGGAAGTCTTCTCTAACCCCGCTGGCTCCGTCGCAATTGCGGTGACCATGCACCCAGTCGGTATCAGCGAGGTATCGGCGATACGGAAACCTCCGCCCGAGGCACCGGTCGTCCGCAATACGCCGAATCGTGAGGTCACCCAGCGCCAGCTCCGCAGGATTGCGCGAGAGCGGTCCACTTGGAAGGCGTCGAAAAGAGCGACGCACGTGGGCAAATGTGGGCAAATTGTGGGCAAACGACACCTCTGCGCATTTCGCGCACGAACCGAGGGAACAAAAAAACCCCGGCGAACCGGGGCTTTTCAACGGTAGCAGGAGAGAGATTCGAACTCTCGACCTCACGATTATGAGTCGTGCGCTCTCACCAACTGAGCTACCCTGCCGTACGGCATCCGCTCATCGAACGGGATGCTGCGAGCCCCGAGTCAGGATTGAACTGACGACCCCTTCCTTACCATGGAAGTGCTCTACCACTGAGCTATCGGGGCGTTGACCTGCAAGCAGGCAACTAGAAGAGGATACCAGAGCGCGGCGGCCTCTTTGAATCGAGGTCACCCTCCGGCGTGCTCCCTGAGCCATGGCATCGGGTCGATCGCGGTGGTGCCGTTCATCAGGATCTCGAAGTGCGTGTGGGCGCCGTAGGAGCGTCCGGTGTTGCCGGTGCGACCCAGGAGCGTGCCGACGGTGACCTTCTGGCCGGCCGAGACCTGCAGCGAGCCGTACTGCATGTGCGCGTAGTGGCTCGAGACCAGCTGGCCGTCGATCATGTGGTCGATGATGACGTGCACGCCGTAGGCGCCACCGGCCTCGGAGGCGACCCGGACAGTGCCCTCGGCGATGGCCTGGATCGGTGCGCCGGCGCCCGGGGTGAAGTCGATTCCCTCGTGCATGCGGCCGGAGCGCATTCCGAACCCGTACGACATCGTGACTCCGACGGCGAACGGCCACTGGATCGCCGAGTTCGGGTCGTTCACGAAGAGGTTCGAGAAGTTGCGGATGCCGGCCTCCGACGCGAGCTCCGCGATCGTGGTCGTGTCGTAGCTCTCGGTGCGGTCGAGCGCGTCGGGCTCGACGCCCGCCGGGGCGACGTACGCCTGGATCTCGTCGGCGGCGATCTCGGTGGTCGCGGTCTCACCGGGAGCCACGATCGACATCGGCGCGCCGACCCCGCTGGCAGCGGCGACGGCTGCGGCCGGTGTGGTCATGCCGACGGTCATGAGCCCGACGATCCCCATCACTCCCACGGAGAACGAGGCGGCGGTGACGCGGCGGAAGGCGGCGCCACGGTTCGGGCGGGGCTCGCGAACCGCGGACTGCGTGCGAGCGCGCTTGTCACCGTCGGCTCTCGGCTGGGCGTCGAACTGCACCGGCAGTTCACCGGTGAACGAGAAGAGACGGGCTGCGGCTTCGAACTCGTCGACTCCGGATGCCGCGGGCCGAGGTGATGCGAACGGCTCGGGCTGCGGGGCGGGCTCGGCGCGGAGCTTGCTCTCAGGCTGCGGGGCGGGCTCGGCGCGGAGCGTGCTCTCAGGCCGCGGAGCTGGCTCGACGCGCACCGTGCGCACGCGACGGGCGGACGACTCGGGACGGGCCGCGCGCGGCTCAGCGGCAGGAGCGGTCGGCGCCGGAGCATCGGCGACGACCTCGAGCAGCACGACATCTTCGAGGACGGGCGCGAGCAGCTCGAACGGCTCGGCCGGTGCGAGAACGGCTTCGAGCATCGGAGCCGGCGCCGGGGCGCTCGGCAGTTCGGCGCGGAAGGACGGTGCCGTGCGCTCGGTCTCGGCCGGAGCGACGGGGGCGATCGGCGGCAGGTCGGCGGCCACGGGCTCGTGCTGCTGCGGGGCGCGACGCGAACGTCGGCTCGGCGTCGGCATCGGCGGCTGGGGCGGCGCGACCGGTGCGGACACGGGCTCGGCGGCGGCGACCGCGTCGGCGATCGGCACCGGCGTCGAGGCGAGGTCGAGAGCGGCCGACGCGGGGGCGGGCGCGGCCGGTGCGGCGGGAAGGTCGGTGAGGGGCTGCGCGTGAGCGGGAGCCTCAGGCTCGACCGGGATCACCGGTGCGAGGGGGCCGGGGGCCGACTCCTTGATCTTCGCCTCGACAGGACGCCCCCACACCACGGCGGGACGATCAGAGGCGACGCCTGCTTGCCGGCGCAGTTCTGCGCGCGAGGGACCGAGGGTCTCCGACGACGCCTGGACAGGCGTGGGCGAGGTCCGGCTGGATCGGCGTGTGGGCGCAGGCTCAGCCATCGGGGCGTCAAAAAGCAAGCGGGAAGTGCTCTCGGTCGTGTCGCTTCGGGGGGCAACGGTACGGTCGTCGGGCAAATGACCACCTTCGCCATTCGGGCGGCAAAGGTAACGATCGGGTAAACACTACTCCGGCCGACCTGAGAATGCGATGTGGCCTGTGGATAGTTTCGGCGTTTCGTAGGGAATGCTTACGAAACGCCCGGGTTCATCCCAGCGCGGCCGTCAGGAGCCGGTCGAAGAGCAGCGGACCGCACGCGACGCTCAGCGCGCTGGAGGCGGTTCCGCCGAGGCCTCCCCCACCCACCATGCCCCCCGCTTCGGTGACGAGCAGGGCGCCGGCGGCGTGGTCCCAGGGCTGGAGGCCGCGCTCGAAGTAGCCGTCGAGGCGTCCGGCGGCCACGAATGCGAAGTCGAGCGACGCCGCGCCCGCTCGGCGCAGATCCCGCGCCAGGGGCATGACTCGTGCGACTCGCTCGAGGTCGCCGGCGTGCGTCGCGGGGTCGTAGCCGAAGCCGGTCGCGAGCAGTGCGCCAGCCGGTGAGGGCTCGGCGTTCACCACGAGGCGCTGCTCTCCCCGCCAGGCGCCGTCCCCGCGCGCCGCGTGGAACAGCTCGGCCGACGCGGGGTTGAAGACGACGGCCGAGATGGCCTCCCACTGCTCCGGCGTCGGCTCGCCGGTGACTGCCGCGATGCTGACGGCGTACTGCGGGATGCCGTACGCATAGTTCACGGTGCCGTCGATCGGGTCGACGACCCAGGTGATGTCGCTCAGTCCTCGCTCGGCCCCCGTCTCCTCACCCAGGAAGCCGTCGTCGGGGCGTTCGGTCCGCAGCCTCCTGCGGATGAGGGCCTCCACCTCGCGGTCCGCCTCCGTGACGATGTCGGCGAGGGCGGATTTGGTCGCGGCGATGGCGACACCCTCCGTCCGGCGGACGCGGGCGAGCTCGCCGGCCTCCCGCGCGATGTCGATCGCCAGTGCTTCGAGGTCGTGTGCCAGGCCCATGCGTCCACGCTAGCGGCCGGCCGCCACGGGGGCGTTAGCGTGGACGCATGGCCAGCGCAGCCCGGATCCGAACCCACGACGTCGTGATCGTCGGAGGCGGGCACAACGGCCTCGTCGCCGCCGCATATCTCGCCAAGGCCGGACACTCGGTCGTGGTGCTCGAGCGCCTCGACCACGTGGGCGGAGCCGCGGTGTCGCAGCGACCCTGGGCAGGGGTCGACGCGCGGCTCTCGCGCTACTCCTATCTGGTCAGCCTCCTGCCGCAGCAGATCATCGGTGACCTCGGGCTCGACATCCGCCTGAAGCGTCGGCGCTACTCCTCGTACACGCCGGACCCCACCGATCCTTCGCGGGGCATTCTGATCGACACGGCGGATGCCTCGGCCACCGCCGCATCGTTCACCCGGGTCACGGGCGGCACGACGGAGGCCGGTCGCTTCGCCGCCTTCTACGACCGTCTGGCGCCGGTCGCGCAGCAGCTGTTCCCGACGGTCACCGAGCCTCTCCCCCGGCGCCGTGCGGTGCGCGACCGGATGGACGACCCGGCGCTGTGGACGGATCTCTTCGAGCGGCCGCTCGGTGAGATGCTCCGCGCCTCCCTCGACACCGACATCGCGCAGGGCATCGCCCTGACCGATGGCCTGATCGGCACGTTCGCGTCGGCCGACGACGAGAGCCTGCGCCAGAACCGCTGCTTCCTGTACCACGTGATCGGCGGCGGAACCGGCGACTGGGACGTCCCGGTCGGCGGCATGGGCCGTGTGAGCGGCGAGCTCGAGCGCGCAGCGCGTGCCGCCGGCGCGGACCTCCGCACCGGCGTCGAGGTCACCGCCGTGAGCCCCGACGGCGAGGTCGCCGTGGTGCTCGACGGCCGCACGGAGACTCTCCGCGGTCGGATCGTGCTCAGCGGGGTGGGCCCGTCGGTGCTCGCGCGCCTCCTCGCGGCGGCCGGAGTTCCAGGAAACACGGAGGTTGACGCTCCCGAAGGTGCGCAGGTGAAGGTGAACCTGCTGCTGCGGCGGCTCCCGCGCCTGCGCGATACCGGCGTCGCTCCCGAGGCGGCGTTCGCCGGCACCTTCCACATCAACGAGACGCTGTCACAGCTCGACGCCGCGCACCGCACCGCATCGGGCGGTGGCATCCCGGACCCTCTCCCCGCAGAGATCTACTGCCACTCGCTCACCGACCCGTCGATCCTCGGCCCGGACCTGCGGGCATCGGGCGCGCACACCCTGACGCTCTTCGGCCTCCAGGTGCCGCATCGGCTCGTCGCCGGCCGAGATCGGGATGCCGCACGCTCGGCCTTGCTCGCGGCCGCGCAACGCTCCCTCGACTCCGTGCTCGCGGAGCCCATCGCCGACCTGGTCTACGAGGCGCCCGACGGCACGCCCTGCATCGAGGCGCGGACCACTGCCGATCTCGAGGAGTCGCTCGGCATGGTCGGCGGCGACATCTTCCACGGATCGCTGTCCTGGCCCTGGGCCGAGGACGACGAGGATCTCGGTTCCCCCGCCCGGCGCTGGGGCGTCGCCACCGACCACGAAGCGCTGCTGCTGTGCGGGTCGGGCGCTCGGCGTGGCGGGGCGGTGAGCGGGCTGGGCGGACACAACGCCGCCATGGCCGCGCTCGAGCTGCTGCGCGGCTGAGCCGGCGAACGCACCGGGGCGAGCTGGCCCGGAGCTACGGCCTCGGCGGCAGCGGAGGCGGTGGCGGGTAGCCCTCGTAGCCCGACGGAGTCGGCGTGGCCGGTGCCGTCGGCGCCTGCGGCGCGCTGGGAGCCGGCTCGGGTGCGCCGAAGATATGCGCGCCCGGCGTGGGATAGCCCGTGTAGTACGCGTTCCAATCGGGGGAGCCATCGGGAAGCATCGGCAACGGCGTGCGTCCGTCCACGTAGGTCGGCCACGGCAGCAGCTCCGCCTGCGCGGACTGCGGCTGCTGGGCGATCGAACCCTGCGCCCCGCCGTAGGGGGCCGCCGGGTAGCCGCCGAACGGCCGCGGCTTCCGGGGCGCGAACAGAACGTTGATGAGCGGGATGAGCGCCGTGCCCACCGCGGCCAGGATCGCGACAGCGACCACGATGCGCCAGTAGATGTCGGGGAAGGAGAGGTACTCGCCGAGCATGAGCGGGATGACCAGGAGGGCGGCGAGCGCGACCACCAGTGTGATGGTGATGATCGCGACGGTCCGCGTGAACGCCGTGTCGTGACGCTGGAAGGCCTTCGTGTAGAGGCGCGCGTGCAGGAGTGCGAGCTGCAAGATCAGCACGATGAAGAGGAACTGCACGAACCTCGAATAGCCGCCCCACGAGTCGACCTCGGGCATCCAGATCATCACCGCGCCGATGAGCAGGGTAACCACCCAGACGCCCATGCTCGCGAGCGCGAACCAGCCCGGTCGGCCCGGAGCGAGGTGCGCGTCGAGGATCGTGACGCCGGCGAAGGCCACCATCAGGAGGATCGTGAGGAAGGCGCGACCGACGATGCCGTTCTGCTCACCGACCAGGACCCAGATCACACAGACGATCGCGGCGGCGATGAGGGCGCCGATGGCGACCCAGATCGCGGCCCGCAGCAGCGACGAGACGGGAGCGTCCGCGCGCGCGGGCGGAGCCGCGGCGTAGGGGTCGGGCACTGTCATGGCGATCCTCCTGTCGCGGGCACTCGTCCGCACGCCCATCCTGGCACGGGGCCCGGCGCGAGCGGGAGGAGCGCGACGCCCCGTGCACCTCTCGGCCCGGCGGCTCACACGGGAAATGAAAGAAGCGCCCCACGAGGGGGCGCTTCCGGTGGTGGCGAGTGAGGGATTCGAACCCCCGAATGCTGAGCAGTCTGATTTACAGTCAGATCCCTTTGGCCGCTTGGGTAACTCGCCAGACGCATCCGTCCGACTTTTCCAGCCGACCGGAGGCGCGATCCATAATCTTACGCTGTCTCCGCCGGTGCTGGAAATCGTCCGGCCGCAGGGCTGCCCGAGGGCCCGATTCAGGTGCCGATGCGGTCGAGATCGAGGCCTTCGAGCGCGGCCGGCGTGCGCAGCAGCGCCCCTTCGAACCGGCAGGTCGCGGCCGCGGCATCCATTGCCGAGTGCAGCACCCGCGTCCACTCCTCGTCGCCCGCCGGCGTACGGTCGACGAGCGCTGCGACGGTGGCCGCGAACGCGGCGTCGCCGGCCCCCATGGTGTCGACGATGCGCCCGGGGAGGTTCGAGATCGGGGCGGTCACGACGACGTCGCCCGACTCGATCGTCGCGCCGGCGGCGCCTTCGGTCGCGAGCACGGCGGCGCAGCCCAGATCCACCAGCCGGGCGCGCAGGGCGTCGAGCGGCGTGCCGTACAGCAGCGCGGCGTCGTCCTCCCCGACCTTGACGAGCGCGGCGCCGGCGGCCAGTCGCTCGAACCCGCGCACGAACTCGTCCTTGTCGTGCAGCATCCCGGAGCGCGGGTTCGGGTCGACCGCGACGCCCACCCCCGCCGCGGCGACCGCCTCGGCGAGCTCCTCCGCCTGCTCGGCGTCGTCGAACGCAACGCAGCTCGCCACGACGAGCGCGGCATCCGCCATCGCCTGCCGCTCGTCGTCGCCGAAGCGGATCCGGCGCTGCTTGGCGGCGTCGTTGAAGACGTACTCGGGCTCGCCGCCGCCGCTTCTCGTGCTCACGGCGCGGGCGGTGCCGTGGATCGACGGAGTGGCGAGGAGCTCGACACCGTAGTCCTTCAGGTAGGAGCGGATGTGCACGCCGGCTTCGTCCGCGCCGACCATCGCCACGAGCGTCGCGGGAACGCCGAGCCGCGTCAGGCCGACCGCCACGTTGAGCGCCGCTCCCCCGACGAACTCCCGCACGCCGCTGTCGTCGCGCAGCTCGTCGACGAGCGCATCGCCGACCACCACCACCCGGGTCATCGGCGGCTTCCGGCGGTCTCGACCACGCGCTCGACGAACGCCTCGGTGCGTCGGCGGGTGCCGTCGATGCGCCGGTCGACGCTCGCCCGCACCTCGTTCGGCGCCAATGGCATCGCGAGCCGCACGTTCTCGTGGCACGACAGGTCGGCGCAGATGTACCGGCCCACGCTGTCGCCGTGCTCGCCCGCCTCGCCGGCCTTGCGCGCCGTGAACAGCGTCACCTGGTCCGCCGGCTGCGTGGTGTGGCAGAGGTCGCACATGGCCGACCTGGCGCGGGACGTGCCGTCGGCCGACCGCAGCACGACCCCTCTCACGTCGCCGTCGATCTCCGCGATCACGTATCCGCGTCCGCGTGTGCGCGGATCACGCCAGGCGAAGAAGTCGAGGTGATCCCAATCGGCCAGCAGGAAGTCCGTCGGCAGCGCGACGATCCGCAGCTCATCGGGTGAGGCATTCACGAACGATGCACGCACATCGTCTTCGGTCAGTGGGCGCATTGGCACCTCCTCGGCCGTCTCAGTCTACGAACGACGGACGACCCCGGTACACCCGCTTCCGGCGCTCTCGCTCCCTGCCGGGTCTTCAGGCCGGGGAGGCCGTCTCGGCGGCGTCGTCGGCCGGCTCGAGGGCGTCGGCCGCGGCGGAGCGGTCACGGATGAGGAATCCGAATCCGAAGGCGATGAAGAACATCAGCACGCCGTACACCGCCGCGGGGAGGCTCAGCTCGACCGAGTTGAGCACCGTCTGGGCGATCACGATCGCCAGGGTGGCGTTGTGGATGCCGATCTCGAACGACGCGGCGATGGCCTGGCGCTTGCCGATCCGGAGCCACCGCGGCACCAGGTAGCCGATCGTCAGGCTGATCACGCAGAACACGATCGTGATGAGCGACAGGCGGGCGAAGTTCTCGACGAGCAGCGTCCAGTTCGACGCCACCGCCCCGGCGATGACCACGATGAGAATCACGACCGATGCGATGCGGACCGGCTTGTCCATGGCTCGGGCGAAGCCCGGCCAGAAGCGGCGCACGAGCATGCCGATCGCGACGGGCACCAGCACGATCGCGAACACCTCGAGCACCTTGGACCACTGCATGCCGAGCTGGCTGTCGAACGGATCGAAGTACATGATCGCGAAGTTCGTGATGATCGGCAGGGTCACCACCGAGATCACCGAGTTCACGGCGGTCAGCGAGATGTTCAGCGCGACGTCGCCGCGGAACAGGTGGCTGTACAGGTTGGCGGTGGTGCCGCCGGGCGACGCGGCCAGCATCATCATGCCGACGGCGAGCACCGGTGGCAGCTGGAAGGCCAGCACGAGGCCGAAGCAGATCGCCGGCAGGATGATCAGCTGGCACAGCAGCGCGATGATCACCGCCTTCGGCTGCTTCAGGACCCGGGCGAAGTCGCCCGCGGTGAGACTGAGCCCGAGTCCGAACATGATGATGCCCAGGGCCACGGGAAGGCCGATGGTGGTCAACGCTGACATGGGACTCAGTGTGCAGGAATTCGCGACTCGGTGTCACGCCCCTGTGGAAACCGGTCGATCCGGGTCCGCATCAGACGGCGGCGGCGTTCCACCCCAGGCGTCGTGCGACGGTGTCCGCGGCGGCGGAGGGGAACGCGTCCCACCCGGGCTCGAGGATCTCCCGCGCCAGGTCGAAGAGCGAGCGCGCGGCGTCCTCCGCCGGCTGCTCCACCGCCGCAGCCAGGCGCGCCCCCCACTCCGGGAAGTCCTGTTCGAACCGCCGGACGGGATCGATCGTGTCCCGGAGAGACGTGGATGCCTCGGCGCAGCGCCCCCGGATCGCTCGCACCAGCAGCTGCACCGTCCACTGCCGGATGAAGAACCCGCCGCCCAGCACTTCGCCGCGCCGGACGCGCCCGACGCCGATCAGCAGCTTGACGAGCAGCAGCCGGGTGTCGTTGGCGGGATCGAATCGGTCCGCC
The DNA here is from genome assembly GCF_034045255.1 of Microbacterium sp. CFBP9034. NCBI lineage: Bacteria > Bacillati > Actinomycetota > Actinomycetes > Micrococcales > Microbacteriaceae > Microbacterium > Microbacterium sp. CFBP9034. The sequence continues at coordinate 1,069,844 of NZ_JAXCWC010000001.1, read as the reverse complement.
GCCGACGCGCGGGCGCGGGAGCGCTCGATGAGGCCTGCCGTGGATCCCTCGGGGTCGTCGACCACCACCGTCGCGTCCTCGGCGAGGGCACCGGCGAGCTCGTCCACGTCGGAGAGCGCGAACTCGAACACGTGCCCGTCGTCGTAGACCGCCGCGAATCCGATGTCTCCCTCGCGCGCCGTGAGCACGAGCCGGTCCTGGTCGGGCAGCCAGGAGAGGTCCGGCCGCACCTGCGCGCCACGCCCGGCCTCGGTGATCGCGAAGAAGTCGTGATCCGACCACTCGTCACGGCGATGGGATGCCTCGTCCGACGCCGATCCGAGCAGCACGAGGCCGATCAGCCCGTCGCGAGCCCGCACGCCCTCGGCCAGACCACGGCTCAGCGCGTCGAAGCGCTCGGCGGCGGTCATGCCGACTTCACGATGTCGGCGGGGCTGGGCTCGGAGGCGTCCACCACGCCGCGCGACACCTCGTCTGTGCCGGCGGAGGTGAGCGGTGCGGGCGCCGCCACGCCGGGCAGAATCCACACCGCGAATGCGGGCCCGTCGGCTGACAGGAGCACCGATCCGTCGTCGGCGACGCCGAGCAGCGCATCGCCGAAGACCGCCTCGGCCGCCGCCGCCCCGGCGAGCGCGCCGGTAGGGAGTGCGGCATCCGCATCGCCCTTCGAGGCGAGCACGAGGACCGTCTCGAAGGGCGACTCCCGCACGAAGACGACCGTCTCGTCGTCGACGTGCAGCCAGCGGAACCCGCCGGACTGCAGCGCGGGGTGGGCCCGGCGCAGCGCGATCAGTTCCCGGTAGAGCGCGATCCGCTCGGCCACGTCGGGTTCGCCCTCGGTGCCCCAGGGCATGGGGGTGCGGCTGTCCTCGCCGTCGATGCCGGTCAGTCCGAACTCGTCGCCGGCGAAGACCACGGGAAGCCCGGGCATCGTGAGCGACAGGCCCACGGCGACCGGGATCACACCGGGCGCGGCATTCGTCGCGAAGCGGGCGGTGTCGTGCGAGTCGAGGGGCTGCATGTTGCCCAGGCGAACGCGCCAAGGGATGCCGGCCGAGAAGCGGGTGACCGATTCGGCGAACTGGCTCGCGGTGTAGCGCGGGATGCCGCCGATCGGCTGTCCGAAGAACCAGGGCTCGGTGAGCTCGACGCCGGTCGCATCGAGGTACGGCTTCCCGGTGGGCTCGCTGAGCCAGCCCCAGAGCGGCCGCGTGAACGACGGATAGGTCATGGCCCCGTGCCAGCCGTCGCCCTGCAGATCGCTCACGGCGTCGTTCGTCGACTCGCCGAGCAGGATCGTCTCGGGGTTGATCGCGTGCATCGTCCGGCGCAGCAGCTGCCGCACCTCGGCGTTGAGGTCGATGTCGCCGAGGCGGCCGGTCATGTTGGCGACGTCGATGCGCCACCCGTCCGCGTTGTACGGCGGCTTCAGCCACTTCGCGACGACCGAGTCCTCGGCCGAGACGAACCGCCGGCGCAGCTCCTCCGACGACCAGTCGAACTTCGGCAGGCTCGCGTAGCCCAGCCACGACACGTACTCGCGGTTCGCGTCGTCGGTGAAGTAGTAGAACTCCTCCTCCGGGGCGCCCGGGTGACCCAGTGCCGCACGGAACCACTCATGACTGTCGCCCGAGTGGTTGCTCGTGAGGTCGCCGATCACACGGATGCCGCGGCCATGCGCCGCCTCGATGAGCCGCATGTACGCCTCATCGCCACCGAGCAGCGGGTCGATCCGCTCGAAGCTGCCCGCGTCGTAGCGGTGATTCGACTCCGCCGGGAAGACGGGCGTGAGGTACAGCAGGTTCACGCCGAGCGACGCCAGGTGGTCGAGCTTCTCGATCACCCCGTCGAGGTCGCCGCCGTAGAACTGCTGCGAGCGCGCGGGCATGACCGGGTCGACCGGGTCGGTCCACTGCGCCGGGATCGCCCAGGCGGGCGTCGGGTAGGTGTCGGCCTTCGCCGACCGGGCGAACCGGTCGGGGAAGACCTGGTACAACACGGACTCGTCCATCCAGGCCGGCGGGGCCGGCGTGGCCACGAGCGCGAAGTCCTCCGAGTCGAGCGTCTCGATCCGGTGCAGGCCGGTCTGGTTGAGCCACTCGACGCGGCCATCCTGGTGCTGCAGCATCCACCGGTACCCGTGCCGCGGGTTGCGCACGGTGACCGCCGCCTCCCACCAGACCCACCCGTCGGCCGAGCCGAGCGGCTCGGCGTCGGTCCACTCGGGCTCGTGGTCGGGGTTGGATCGCGTGCGCACGGCCGCGAGAGGCCCGTAGCCGGCGGGAACGCGGAGCCGGACGGCGACCACGTCACCGAGGGCGGGGGCGAGGTCGGACACGTGCAGCGACGAGCCGTCGTGGTGGGGAACGAGGGTCATGGCATCACTTTCAAGAGTCGACAGCACGCGCCGCCGAGATGCGACGTGGTTGCACGGCCGATGCCATGGCAGAGCCCTTGAATTGTGGTGGATCCAGGATGCCGCGGCCCGCGGCATCCGTCTACTTCACACTGCCCGAGACGAGACCGCCCGCGATGTAGCGCTGCGAGACCAGGAAGAAGACCATCACGGGCAGGGCGGCGAGCACCGCGCCGGCGGCGAACACGCCCCAGTTCTGCGACATGAAGCCCGACACCAGCTGGAACAGTCCGATGGCGACGGTCTGCTGCGCGGGGTCGTTGAGGATCACGCTCGCGATCGCGAATTCGCCGATGATGCCGATGAAGGTCAGCAGTCCGATGACGATGAGGATCGGCGTCACCAGCGGGAGCATGATCGTGAAGAAGACGCGGGCGTGGCCGGCGCCGTCGATCTTGGCTGCCTCGTCGATCGCGACCGGAACGGTGTTGAAGAACCCGTACATGAGGAACGTGTTCACGCCGAGAGCGCCGCCGAGGTAGATCATGATGAGGCCCGCGTGCGTGCCGAGGCCGATCGCCGGGAACACGTCGCTGATCTGGATCATGAGCAGGAAGATCGCGGTGATCGCCAGCAGCTGCGGGAACATCTGGAGCACCAGCAGCGTCGCGAGTCCGAAGCGGCGACCGGTGAAGCGCATGCGCGAGAACGCGTACGCGCCGAGGGCGCACAGCAGCACCGTGAACACGCTGGTGATGATCGCGATGACGAGGGAGTTGGCGTACCACTGCGGGTAGGGCAGGTCCGGATCGGTGAACAGCCGCACGTAGTTCGAGAAGTCGATCGAGCGGAACAGCTGGTTCGATCCGGTCAGCGTGCCGATCGGGTTGAGCGACACCGAGAGGATGTAGAGCAGCGGGAAGAGGGCGAACACGATCGCGATCCACGCGATGACGTGGCGCCAGCCGGTGTCGACGAACCACGCCTTGAACGAGCGGCGACGGTCGGTCTTGGTGCGTCGCATCGTCTTCTCGCCGAAGGCGGTGACCCCGCCCGCGCCCATCGTCTCGATGCGCTCGAACTCGCGCACGTTCCGGTTGAGATCGGACATCAGTTCAGATCCTCCAGTGCCTTGGTCTGCCGGAAACTGACCACGGCGACGATCGTCACGATGATGAAGATGAGGATCGAGAGCGCGGAGGCGAGACCGAGGTCGCGCCCTCCGCCGCCGCCGAAGGCGACCTTGTAGACCATCGTGATCATGATGTCGGTGGCACCGATGTCGAGCGTCGTATCGGTGAACCGGGGATTGCCTCGCGTGAGCATGTAGATCACGCCGAAGTTGTTGAAGTTGTACGCGAACGTGGCGATGAGCAGCGGTGCGACGGCGACGAAGAGCAGCGGCATCTTGACCGAGCGGAAGATCCGCCAGGCGCCGGCGCCGTCCATCTTGGCCGCCTCGACGATGTCGTCGGGGAGCGACTGCAGCGCGCCCGTGCACACCAGGAACATGTACGCGTAGCCGAGCCACATGTTGACGAAGATGACGCTGAATCTGGCGAGCCACGGATCGCCGAGCCACGGGATCTGCGCACCGCCGAGAAGGACCTCGTTGATGAACCCGAACTCGGTGTTCAGCATGCCCGCCCACACCAGGCCGGTGAGGTACGCGGGGAAGGCGTAGGGCAGGATCACCAGCACGCGGTAGATCTTCTTGCCCCGCAGCGTCGGGTGGTTCAGCACGACGGCGAGGAAGAGGCCGAGCGCGAAGCAGACGAGCGTCGACAGCGCAGCGAAGGCGAAGGTCCAGATCGTCACGCGCACCAGCGGGTCGCGGATCTGCTCGTTCGTGAACGCGTAGGCGAAGTTATCCCAGCCGATCACGACACGCCACCCCGGAGTGAGCGTCTCACCGCTCTCCGCCCGGAAGTTGCCTTCGCCGTCATCGACGTACACCTGACCCGTTTCGGTGTCGGTGAAGGTGTCGGCGGCCTCGTCGTACTCGAGGCTGGAGGTGTAGACGTACGCCTTGCTGCCGTCAGAGGTGCGGATGGTGCCGTCGTTGATGTCGTCGCTCACGGGCACGTCGAGGGCGAGCACTTCATCCTGGAAACGGATGATCTGGTTCAGCTGGAGCTGATCCCAGCCGTCGGGGGCTCCGGATGCCTCTTCGAGGGGCTGCTCGCTCGTGCCGAAGGACGTCGTGCCATCGGGGTCCGTGACGAGGAGCCCGAACTGGTCGGCCAGCTTGAAGACCTCGACAGTGAACTCGGGCGAGTCGGGAACGCGGTCCTGCGACGTGAGGATGATCTGCTCGATCGCATCCTCTTTGGTGCTGTTGTGCTGATCGCCGGCGTTCGTGAACGCGATGTAGCCGGTGTAGATGATGACGAAGATCTGGAAGACGGCGAGGAAGACCAGACCGGGAGTGAGGTACTTGCCCGGCAGGAGCCCCGGACGCAGGTAGACGTAGTTGACGCCCGCGACGACGAGCGTCAGCAGCACGGCGGCGATCCAGTCGCCCTTGGCGATGAGCACCCACACACCGAAGACGGTGAGGGCGTCGATGACCGCGAGGAGGACGACCTTCACGATGAGGGCCAGCAGTCCGCCCGGCGTCAACCGGCGGCTCGGTGCGCGGAACGGGTCATCGCCCCACTTGGTCGGGACCGCGGACTTGGTCGCGGACTTCACATCGGCCATCGAGGGACGCTCCTGTTTCGCAGGTTCTTGGGATCAGGGTAGTGAGGCGGGTGGAGCCGCGATGCAGCTCCACCCGCCCGTCACTGCGGCTGTCAGCCGATCTTGGACTGGATGTTCGTCGCAGCGGTCTCCCAGACCTCCTGCGGGTCACCCTCGCCCTTGATGAGCTGGAGCTCGGCGTTGCCCCAGTCGGACCACACCGAACCCATCTCGGGGATGGCGGGCATGGGCGCGCCGGTCTGGCCGATCTTGCCGAATGCCTCGACGTCGGGGTCGTCGGCAGCGGCGCTCTCGTAGGCCGAGATCAGTGCCGGCGGGCGTCCGCCGACCTCGAACAGGCTGAGCTGGGCGTCCTCGGTGCTGAGGTAGTTGACGATGAAGTCGGTCGCCGCGAGGGAGTTCTCCGACTTGCTCGACAGGAAGAAGCCGTTGACGCCCACGAACGGACGCGCCTCTTCGCCACCGGCGCTGGGGAGCGGGTCAATCGCGTAGTTGATGCCTGCATCGGCGATCGCGGGGATGTTCCACGGACCGGTCAGGTAGTACGGCGACTTGCCCGCGATGAAGAACTCGCGCGCCTTGTCGCCGTCGATGTTGGCGTTGAGGATGCCGTCGGCACCCCACTGCTTGAGCGCGGTGGCGAACTCGACGCCCGCCTCGTCGCCGAGCACGAGCTGCGACGGGTCGTACGAGCCGTCCTCGTTCTGCGCGAACACCTGCGAGCCGAACGAGGTCTGCAGCGGGTACAGGTGGTACGGGTCGCCCTGCTCGGGCGAGAGCCCCACGAGGAACGGGTACTCGGTGCCCGCGGCCTTGCCGTTGGCGATGACCTCGTCGAACGTCGTGACCGGCTCGGCAACGAGATCGGCGTTGCGCACGAGCGCCACGTTCTCGATCGAGTACGGCACGCCGTAGACCTTGCCGTCGTACGTCATGGCCTGGAGGGCCGCCTCGGCGAACCCGTCGGACACGGCGCCGAGCTCGAGCGGCGCGACGACACCGGCCGCCACGTAGGAGCCGAGCTTGTCGTGGGGGCTGACGATGACGTCGGGGCCCTTGCCGGTGGGAACCTGGCTGATGAAGTCCTGGTCGACCGTGGCGAAGTCCTTGGTCACGAGCTTCACCTCGACGCCGGTCTCCTCGGTGAAGGATGCTGCGACGTCTTCGAGCGCGGGCTTGCGCTCGATGTCGGTCCATACCGTGATGGGCGTCGTGTCCGTGTTCTCGCCGCTGCCGTTGTCGCCGTTGTCTCCGCCGCTTGCGCAGCCGGAGAGCACGAGCGCGCCACCCGCGATGAACGCGCTGATGGCCAGCGCGCTCTTCTTGTTCACCTTCATCGGTGTGTGCCTCTCTGAAGTGCTGATGGGTTCGACCGGCCTCTACGCCGGCGCCGAGCACCGTTGAAGGCCGTTCTTCCACTCGCAGAAACCTGCAAGCGCTTACATTGTTACCACGATCGACCCTGAGCGCAACCTGTGATTGAGGGGATCGATACGAGTTCGTGACTTGCGAATAACGCTGAGTGACCGCGAAATGGCCCAATCTGCAAGCGCTTCCAAGCACTTGCCCTCTCGCGGTGACGACGGGGTGCCCGGATAGACTGGTGGGCATGGCTGATTCTTCCTTCGACATCGTCAGCAAGGTCGACCACCAGGAGGTGGAGAACGCTCTCAACCAGGCCCGCAAAGAGGTCGAGCAGCGCTACGACTTCAAGGGCACCGGTGCGTCCGTCGAGTGGAGCGGCGAGTCCCTGCTGATCAAGGCGAGCACCGAGGAGCGCGCCAAGGCCGTGCTGGACGTCCTCCAGTCCAAGCTGATCAAGCGCGGCATCTCGCTGAAGAGTCTCGAGTCGGGCGAGCCGTTCGCGAGCGGCAAGGAGTACCGCATCGTCTCGACGATCAAGGACGGCATCTCGCAGGAGAACGCCAAGAAGATCGGCAAGATCATCCGCGATGAGGGCCCGAAGGGCGTCAAGTCGCAGATCCAGGGCGACGAGCTGCGAGTGCAGTCGAAGAGCCGCGACGACCTCCAGGAGGTCATCCGCATCCTCAAGGCGGCCGACCTCGAGGTCGACCTGCAGTTCATCAACTACCGGTAGCGCTCGCCTCTGACCTGGGGTTTCTGGCTTCAGTCGGCAAGGAGTCCGCGAGGCGCACTCAGCCGGTCGGGGTGAGGCGAAGTGTGGATGCCGCAGCTTCCGCGGTTACCATGCTGCGGGCTGCGAGATCGCCGTACTTCCTTCGATATGCGGCGTCTACGATCGCGGCATCCGTGTTGCCAACGGCGGCGACCATCACATCGACAGTGGCGTGGCCGACACGGAGGCGTGCGACCCCCGACCTCACTGCCCCGCCGTACCAACCGGTTTCGCGCCGGTGCCACGTGCGAACGAACACGTCAGCCTCGGCGACGACGACCCAGATCGGCGTCCAGCGGCCGTGACCGCCGTCGCGTCGCGGCGCGGAGACTTCGATCTCGATCGCCTCGAAAAGGGTGCTCAGCTGCTCGGGCGACCACGACGGGGCGGCGCCAACGGCGACCGGCCGTGCGTCCGACATGGGTCAGCGCCTCATCTCGCCGAGTGCGGCGAAGCGGATCATGTGCGCCTCGCCGGCATGCAGGGCATACTCGTGCACCATCTTGAGAAGCGACCATCGCAGCGTCCGGCCATGTCCGAGTCCGCGCGCGTCGAGCGATGAGGAGGCGCCGATCGCGGCATCCGCTCGCTCCATCTCCGCCAGCCAACCGCGGACATCATCGCCGACGCTGTCCAGCGATCCACCTGTGTAGTCGTCGTCGCCGTAGAAGTCTTGCTCACCGTCACCGGTCAGACCCCAGCCGAGATAGCCTGCTTCCATTTGCCGCATGTGGCGGACGAGGCCCACGACCGAGAGCTCCACGGGAGGGACCGACCATTGCCGAGCTTGCTCTGCCGACAGGTCGCGGAGCTTACGGAGAAACTCGTGGCGCTGATACTCGAGCCACGCGACCAGGTCCGCCCGTTCATCGCCGGTGTCATCAGGCTCGCTCCAGCGTGACAGGTCGACTCCCGTGAGCAGAGGAGTGGGTGCCTTGCCAACGGTGGGCTCGGCAGGGGAAGCCCGGTTCGCCGGCCAATCCCGCTGCAGACCGATCGCGTCGGTGAGCGCTTCGACCGCGTCGGCAAGTTCCTCGAGCTCCGTCGGAGACAAGGATGGCAACGCCGCTGCAAGACGCGAGACCAGCGTGAGGGTTCCTGATCCGTTCAGGGGGTCCGACATCATGTTCGTCATTCTCGACCGCGCGCCGTGTCCGCTACAACAGGGAAACGTCGCCCACTGAACCCATCACTCGGCCGACCGCACACCGGTCGACGGTCGAGCAGTCCTTCCTTCCCACCCCGACTCTCTCGACGGATCCTCGACCAGCTCGACAGCCTGACGGCGAAGGAAATCCGCGTAGCCGCCGGGAGCACGCCCGACGAATCGTCCGGAGGTGATGACCTCGGCCTCGTCGCTCCCGACCGCGACCGAACCCAGCGCGCGGCACCGGGTGACCAGGTCGACGTCCTCGTGCTCCCCGATGGACGCGAAGCCCCCGGCGTCGATGTAGGACTGAGCTCGCAGTCCGAGATTGGCGCCGTGGATGTTGCGGTTCGTCCTTCCTCGCGCGTGCGTCCGCACCCAGTGCTCGCGCTGGATCGACGACAGGTCGTCGAAGTCAGGACGCACGGTGCCGAGCCAGATGTCCGCCGCGCGCGAGAGGGCGTGCTGGTGCGTGAGCCAGTCGGCGGGCACGCGCGAGTCCGCGTCGGTGTTGGCGATCCACACGCGATCGGCAGGCAGATCGTCGACCGCCCGCAGTGCCGCCGCGATGCCGAGCCGCCGGGCTGCGCCGACCCGGGCGGCGTCGCAGTGCAGTACCTCGAAGTCCGATGCTGCGGCGACCTCCGCAGAGGAGTCGGTGCACGCATCCAGCACGATGCGGACCTCGCAGCGCAACTGCGCCTCGCGCGCGGCATCCACCGCCGACGCGAGGGCGACGAGGCTGGCCCCGAGCAGCTCTGCCTCATTGCGAACGGGCACGACCACGACCATCGCCTCGACCGCACGGCGCTTCATACGAGACCCTCGCGTTCGGCGACCGACAACGCGGTGAGCGGAGCGAAGACCTCGAGGACGAAGTCCTGCTCACGGTGAGTGACCAGCGTCTGCCACTCGATCAGCTCGTTGAGGGCGTCATGCACGTCGTCGCCGGTGAGGGGATACTCGGCGACCGGATGGCGCCAGTGACACGCGACGACGCACCCGCGCTCACTGAGTGAACCGGCGATGAGATGGACGAGGCGGCGAAGGTCCGACCCGGTGAGGTAGTAGCCGACCTCCGACAGCACGATCGTGTCGAACTCTCCGGCCGGCCACAGGTCGGGCACGGCCGCGTGCAGCACGGTGACCCGCGGGTCGTCGCCCAGCCGCCTCCGTGCTTGGGCCACCGCGGCTTCAGCGGCATCGATCGCCACGACACGCTCTGCGCGCAGGGCGAGTTCGGCCGTCAGGATGCCGGTGGCACAGCCCAGCTCGAGCACGGCGCCGAGTCCTCGCTCCGGCAGGGTCGCGAAAAGGATCGCGCGCTTGCGCTCTTCGTACCACCTCGTCTCGAATCCCCACGGGTCATCGGCGTTGCGGTCGTAGAACGCGTCGAACCACGCGGCGTCGAGCCCGTTCGAGCCGGCCGGCTCCTCGCTCTCACGGAGGAACACCTCGATGTCGCGTTCGAAGTGAGACCGCATCCCGGCGTGGAGGAGGACTTCGTCGCCCCGCCGCGGTGAGAGGGCTTCCACCTGCGTCACATGGAGTGCGATGGCCCGCCGCTTCAGCTCCGCCTCGTCGTCGCTGAGGCGGAGCGCCATCACCCGAGACCAGGGCAGATCGGCCGAACCACCCCAGTGCCACACCCATACGGGGTATCCCACGTGGATGAGTCCGCGAGGAGCGCAGACGGAAGCGCACACCTCCGCAACGATCCGGTGGTCGCGGTGGCCGTCACCCGACCAGGGAGCGGCAACCAGCACGCGGTGAGCGCCGGCAGCGGGCGCCTCATCGACGACGGCGACCAGGTGCGCCCGCAGTTCGGCGGCGTGCTCCGCCAACTCACCGTCGGGAAGGCCGAGGAACCGGATGTCGGCTCGGGGCGCGACCAGCGACACCGCATGTTCGGTCTCCCGCCGCCGCAGCGACGCCAATTGCTCCGGCGAGTGGGTGGGCGACGACGGGTGAGACCCCTCGCCGTCGCTGGCAAGGACGACCACGACCGGTGTGCCGCGTCCGGTCGCCCGCGCCATCAGCCCGGCGGCTCCGAGCGTCTCATCATCGGGGTGGGCGGCAACGACGATGAGAAGATCGACGTCGGCGTCCATCGGGGCGATCGAGTGCTCGCCGAGCGCCTCCTGCCAGTACGTCTCGTCCGTGCCGGGATCGAGGTGGCTGAACCGGACGCTCACGGCGTGCCGTCCGACAGCACGAGCCGGCCGAGTCGCGCCGCATCGCGCAGACCATGGTGCTGCCGCAGATACAGGTGCAGGTCCGCCACTCGCCGGGCGTGCCGCTCGTCTGCCACGAGCGGCCGCGGTCCGAGGGCGGCATCGGCCTGAGCGAGGACTTCCGTCGCCACGTCGACGACGGTGCTTCGCACGCGTTCGGCGAGAAGTCGCATGTCCACGGTGCCGCGTCGGTCCACGAGGTCGGCGGCTTCGCGCAGCACGGCCCGCGCTGCCCAGAGCGCGGCATCCGCTCTCCCGAGGTGCACGAGAGCAACCTCGTCCGCACGCTCGGACGCGGCGGCCTCGGCGAGTGCGTCGCGCAGTCCCAGAGCGCCGCCCCACCAACAGGCGGCGACCGACATCGCACCCCATGCGAACCCGGGCCGACGGAGGTACCAGCCGACATCCCCGACCGGAACGGCGGCAGCACCGGCGAATTCGACCGGAGCGCTCACGATGGTCGGCAGCCCGCGCGCGACCCAGGGGCCGTCGTGAGCCGACACGCCCTGCCCGGCGAGGGCGACGGCGAACAGACGCCGTTCGTCTCCGACGAACGCCGTGACGAGCGCATGCGTGAGGTGTGCGGCGAGCGAGCACCACGGCTTCGTGCCGTCCAGGAGCCAACCGGATGCCCCCTCCCGCGCCTGGACGCGCATGCCTGGGCCTTCGGCGGCGAAGACTCCCCACGACGACCGGGAGTCCACGCCCAGCGACCGCAGGTCCCAGGGGTCGCGGCCGACGCTGACATCCGTACCGGCCTGCGCCAGGATGCCGAGCGCGTCCAGGTGCGGCTCGAGCACGCGCGCCGCGGCGACACTCTGATGAGCCGTGGCCGCGAGGAGTTCCCACAGGACCGCCGTGGCCCCTTCGCCGACCCGGGGCGCTGTCCGGCCGGTATCGACGCACCACGCGAGGACCGACGGGAGGTCGTCCCCGGGGTCGCCGAGCGGAGCCGATGGCGGTTCTACCCGTGTCGACGGCGACTCGCCGGCCGCATCGGGTGCGAGGGACGGACGGCCGGTGATTGGTGATGCGGGCAAGCGGAGACCTCCTGCCAAGACGCTAGACGGGCGAGGGGAGGGAGAGGCAGGGCTTGACACCGCGGGCACCCCCGTCCGACCGGCGCGTACCGGCAGCGCTGGTCACGAGTCGATGACTTCGGCGACCGCCGCGGTGAGCTCGGGCAGGAGGTCACGGGCCAGGAATCCCAGGCCTGCTCGCCGGGTGAGGCGATCTCCGGCGCGTGCGTGCACCCAGCTGCCCCAGACCGCGGCTCGCTCAGCAGGCATGCCCTGCGCACAGAATCCCGCGATCGCTCCGGCGAGCACGTCGCCGCTCCCCGCTGTCGCCAGCCCGGCGCCTCCGGCATCCACTCGGAATGAATCCCCGTTCGCGCTGACGATCGTCCCGTAGCAGTTAACGGTGGCGTCGAATCGTCGGGCGATCTCTGCGGCGTCCGAACGCAGATCGTCGCCGACGGGGCGCCCGAGGAGGATGCCCGCTTCCTCCTGGTTGGGATTGAGCACGAGCTGCGATGGCAGCGATCGCCGGTCGACGTCGGGAAGCACTCCCAGGGCGAACGCGTCCAGCACGAGTGGTGTCGCGGGGTCCATCGCCTCGACCACAGCGACCAGCGCACGGCGCGTCGCCTCGGCGTCGTCGAATCCGGGACCGATCAGCACGCAGTCGGCGTCCGAGATCTCGTCCGTCGTCGAGTGATCGAGCGACCCCTCGTCGCCGAGGGCGAAGGTGCCCGCCTCGGGAAGACGCAGTCCCAGGGGAACCTGGATCGACGCAGGGGCGATCAGGCCCAGCCGACCCGCACGGACCCGCAACGCGGCTTCACCGGCGAGCACCAGCGCACCGGGCGCTTGTCGTGATCCCCCCGCGACCATCACACGCCCACGGGTCTTCTTCGAGTCCCCCGGCGCGGGCAGGCCCCAGCGGCGGAGCATCCGCGGCGTCACGGTTCTACTCCGGGCGGACATCAGGACTTCCCGGATGAGCGGTGACCGGTGCGCCTTCGATCTGGAGATGATCGATCCCCGAGAACTCCGTGATGGCCCACGCCCCGTCGACCCGACGAAGGCGGGTGACGGACGCGTTCAGCACGGTGTTCGCTGCGGCGAAATCGAGCAGCTCCGCTTCATCCAGCGGCACCAGTATGTACAGCAGCACCATCACGATCGCGTCGTGCGCGACGATCAGCGCGCTCCCGCCCTCGACGAGGGTCGCATCGCCGAGGAACGACCGAAGCCGAAGGGCGAGGTCGGCCCACGACTCGCCACCGGGCGGTCGGTGGTAGAACTTGCCGAGATGGCGCCGCCGCTCGGCCTCTTCCGGGTGGAAGCGGGCGACACCGCTCCTGGTGAGGAGATCCAGGATGCCGAGCTCCCGGTCACGCAGTCGCTCATCCACACGCGGCACGTCGGCGCGCTCCGCTTCACGCAGGGCGATGGCGAGAGTCTGCCGCGCGCGCAGGTACGGCGACACCCATATCGGCTCCGGCGGGGTGGACTGCGCAGCCAGCCACCTCCCCAGTGCGAGGGCCTGCTCCTCGCCTACCGCTGAGAGAGGGACGTCGGCGTCGCGGATGTCGATCGGCACTCGATCGAGTCCTTCGCGTTCTGCACGGGTCGCCGCCGCGTTTCCGACGCTCTCACCATGCCTCACGAGGCAGATTTCGGTCACCGTCATCGACCCAGGCTAGGGACCGCACCCGTCACGAGAAACCCATTGACAGTGCGCCGGGGAGCTGGTCACCGCCGACGTGAGTTCGGCTCCGGCGTGTGCCGATGCGGTCAGCGCGCGTCTGCAGCGTCGAGGTGTTCGGTGACGAGGGTCATGCCACCGGAGGAGTTCGCGGACTGCGCGAGCTCCTCGAGCCAGGTGTGGCTCAAGGCCGGCGGCGCCGGGTCTTCGAACACGAAGCGCAGCGGAATGGCCGGGTGAATCCACAGTGTGGACCGACCTCGCGGCTCGCCTTCGGCGTGCTGCCAGGACAGCGTGAAGCTCTCGCTTCGCCGCAGCTTCGTCGCGACGACCACCTTCAGGTGAGCGAGCACGCGATCCTCGACCGGAATCGGCATCGCCGAGCCGCCGTAGTACATCGTTCCCATGACTCTCCTTCGAGCGGGCAATCCCTGCAGCATCTGTCGTGGGGTGTCGGAGGGCTCCCACGTCGACTCGGGCTCACCTCAGCACTTTGCGCCGTAGCTCGTCCCTTGCTACGGACTCTAACAGAGCGCTAAGCGGTCACCAAGGGGATACAGGTAACGCAGAGGAAGCGCCGCACTGGTCAGTGGCGCGGGCAGCGCAACAGACGGGCGACGCGTTTGCGCGGGGAACCTGACCCGCAAGAACCGCGTGTCCGGCTCCGGGGCAAAGCCGGTCGACGCCGACGAGCGGCGCGCTTCTGAGATCAATCGTCGTCTTGGTTCTGCGGAGCGGACTTTCGCCGCTCGAGAAGCCAGTGGATCTCGTGGGTGTCCGGGTGGCGCCACTCGCGCAACCGGTACTCGAATCCCGGGAGGAGCACGATGGGGATCGGGTCGGGAGATGCCGGCGCGACAGCGCCCACGACGATCTTGGCGTCCAGGGGGATGAACGGCGACTGCGCCGGGATGGGAGCGGTGACGATCTCAACCGGATCTCCATACGGGCGTGCCATATTCCTGACGCTAGCACAGCGGAATCCGGTGAATCGCCACGCGATGGATGGGACTGAGTGCCGTTGCCCTCCGGTCCGAATCAGTCCTGGAAGCTACACCTTTGCGGCGCCGAGCGCGGCGGCGATATCGGGAACGTACTTGAACTGGTCCACCGGTGGCCGCTTGTAGCCGTTCGCGTCCGGCCTGTCAGGAATGGAGACCTTCTCCAACTCCAGATGCTTGTACGGGATGCTGCTGAGCAGGTGGCTGATCACGTTGAGGCGGGCGCTGCGCTTGTCGTCGCTCTCGATGGTCCACCACGGTGACTCCTCGGTATCCGTCGCCTCGAACATGGCATCCTTCGCCCGCGAGTACTCCTCCCAGCGGAGGATCGACTCGAGGTCGGTCGGCGACAGCTTCCACCGACGCATCGGGTCTTCGAGCCGTGACAGGAAGCGGGACTGCTGTTCGTCATCGGAGACCGAGAACCAGTACTTGATGAGGATGATCCCGTCCTCGATGAGGAGGTGCTCCACGGTCGGAACCTGCCGGAGGAATGCCTCGTACTGCTCGTCGGTGCAGTACCCCATGACGCGCTCGACCCCGGCTCGGTTGTACCAGGACCGGTCCATGATGACGATCTCGCCTTTGGTGGGGAGTCGCTCGATGTAGCGCTGGAAGTACCACTGGCCGCGCTCCTTCTTGGACGCTTTGGTCAGCGCGACCACACGCGCGTGACGCGGGTTCAGGTATTGCATCACCCGCTTGATGGCCCCGCCCTTGCCTGCGGCATCGCGACCCTCGAAGATCACCAGGACACGCGCCCCCACGGACGCGACCCACTGCTGCATCTCGACGAGCTCGACCTGCAAGCGCTCGAGCTCAGCCTCGTACGGTCCTTTCGGAATGCGTTTGACGGACGACTTGGTCGCCTTCTTCTTCTTCGACATCGGTTCCCCCATAAGCGAGTTGCAGCATCGAAGCGTATCGAGTCCCCCGTCCGGTGGATAGCGAATTGGCGTGGGAGCCGATCCCTGCTATGACTTCACTGACAGGATTGGCCTCGTGCAACCGCCCCACGAACGTCCCGACCTGCCGCGGCTCATTCCGGTGATCGTCGGCGCCGCGGCCGCCATCGTCGCGATCATCGTTCTCTGGGTGGTCATCTCGGTCCGACGGGACCAGCCGTTCCCCGTCGACGTCTGGTGGCACGACCTGATGGTCGACAACCGGACGGATGCCGGACTCGTCCTCGCCTGGATCCCGGGCCACCTGGGCGGCCCCGTGCTCGCGGCCGCCACCGGCCTGGTCGTCGTCGCAGTACTCCTGATACTGCGGTGGTGGTGGGCGGCCCTCACCGTGGCAACAGCCCTGGTGCTGTGCATCGCCATCGCCGCACCGCTCGCAAGAGTCGTGGCGAGGATCCGGCCGGAGGACTCGCTCGCCGAGGAGGTGCACACCTCCTACCCTTCCGGACATGTCGCGTTCGCCACCGCGCTCGTCACGGTCCTGGCTCTGCTGTTCAGACATTGGATCTGGTGGGCGGTCGGAGCGGTATGGGCGATCTGGATGGCCTGGAGCCGTACGTATCTCGCTGCCCACTGGCTGACTGACGTCATCGGAGGGCTGTTCCTCGGCGTGGCGGTGGGCATCCTCTCCTGGGCGATCGTCGAGACGATCCGCCGACGACGAGCGTCGACGTCCGAGGAGAGCCAGCCGGCGTGAAGGCCGCAGAGAGATGAGCGCCGAGACGCCCTCGATCGATCAGCGTCACCTGCAGCGATGCATCGCCCTCGCGACGGAGGCGCTCGAGAACGGCGACGATCCGTTCGGATCCGTCCTCGTCGCCGCCGACGGAGCAGTGCTGGCCGAGGCGATGAACCGCGAGATATCGGATGCCGATCCCACTGCGCATCCTGAGATGGCGCTGGTGAGGTGGGCCATCGCACACCTCACCCCTGAGCAGCGCGCAACATCCACGGTGTACACGTCGGGCGAGCACTGTCCGATGTGCGCCGGCGCCCATGGATGGGCGGGGCTGGGGCGTATCATCGCTGCCGCCTCAGCTGCACAGCTCGCGGAGTGGCGCGCGTCGTGGGGACTGCCGGCCGGCGCGGTCGCGGCGATGCCCGTCACGGATGTCGCACCCGGCGTGGTGATCCTCGCCCCGGTCCCGCCGTTCGACGCACAGATGCGGGAGGTGCACCGGCGAGCGGCTTCGCGAGCACTGAGTGAGGGCGACGGCTAGGGCCCTGAGTCTCTTGGCGCAGGTGTCAATCGATTCTTGACACCTTCGAGGCGGTCGGGAACGACGAGCTGGTGGCCGCTGCTCTTCCGGTGCTCGTGCGGAATCGCGGCGGCTCGGGCCCCTCGCCTATACTCCACTGAAGTATCCCCCCCACATACGACGCCGTATTACCCCGATACGAAGTCGTATCCCCACGCGGGCCCCCGCCCGCCGTCCATCGGAGTGCATGTGCCCCGAGTGCAACCGGACACGTCTGCCAGCGACGGTGCCCCGACACGCGCCGCCGCGCGCGCCGCTCAGCATCGGAGGCGTTCGCTGATCCTGCTCGGCGTCATCCTCGTTCTTGCCATCGCGCTCGCCACGGTGGTGGGAATCTTCTTCCTCCGCGGCGCCCCGGAGGAAGAAGCGCAGGCACCGACGACGCCGAAAAGCGACTGTCTGGCGACGAGTCTTCGCATCACCGCGGATCCGGCCGTCGCCGGTGCGCTCGAGGCGATCGTCGACGACCTGGTGGAGTCACGCTCCGACTGCCCCGACGTCACGATCCGGGTCGAGGACAGCTCGGTGACGGCCGAAACGCTCGCCTCGGGATCGGCGCCGGACTTCGACGTCTGGGTGCCCGATTCCGCGATGTGGCCGGCGCGCGCGACCGGTCAGGCTGAGCTCACCGGCGTGGATGCCGCGGAGCTGGTCGTCAGCGCCCCCGTGGCCAGCACCCCGGTCGTCTTCGCTGCGACGAAGAAGACGGCGGCTGCTCTAAAGAAGGAAGGCGCCGGCTTCTCGAGCCTCGCGGGACGATCGGTCGCCGCAGTGCTGCCGGATCCGTCGAGGGTCTCCGGGAGCTCCGCCGCGCTGCTCGCTCTTCAGACGGCGGTCGGCGGAGATGCACGGGCGTTCACCGCGATCGCGCTCGGCCTCGACACCGGCGTCGTTCCCACCGCCGCTGAGGCGCTGGCCGCGGTGTCCACCGCGAAGGCGCCCACGATCGCGGTGACCACCGAGCAGGCCGTGCAGGCGTATGGCGCGGATGCGAAGACCCCGCTGGTGACGATCTACCCCGCCGACGTGAGCACTTCGGTGGGCGTCCCTCTCGTGACGCTGGCCGACGCCTCGGTCGACACACTCGAGGCCGTCGCGGCGCTCTCCGACGCTGTCACGGGTGGAAGCGACCGGCTCGCGGAGTTCGGCCTGCGCGACGCCGCGGGGACTGCGCCGGACTCGACCACGGGTGGCGGCGAGGACGCGGGTGCAACATCCGAGCCCATCGACGGCGCCAATCAGGCAGAAGCGCTGCGAACCTGGCAGATGATCACCGCGCCCTCGCGGATGCTCTCCCTCAACGACGTCTCGGGCTCCATGCTCCAGCCGGCGACCACCGACATGCGCCGCATCGACCTGTTCGAGCAGGCCGCCGTCCGCGCCATCAACTCCCTGTCTGCCGACTCGTCGCTCGCGACGTGGGTGTTCTCCAGCCGGCGGATCGGCGGACAGGACTGGCAGGAGATCGTCCCGTTCGGGCCGCTGGGCGATGCGGCGCACAAGCAGCGCACGATCGACACGGCCAATGGGCTCGACAGCCTCGTCGGGGGCGGGACGGGGCTCTACGACAGCGTGCTCGCCGCGGTGCAGTACATGCGCGAGACCTATGTGCCCGGTCAGGTCAACCTGGTCCTGCTCAACACCGACGGGTACAACGAGGATGACGAGGGTCTCGACCTGCCGGGACTGCTGGCAGAGCTCGAGAAGCTGCGGGATCCCGCCAAGCCCGTCGCCGTCATCGCGATCGGCTACGGACCCGACACCGACCAGGCCGCCCTCGAGCAGATCGCCGCCGCCACCGACGGTGCGGCGTACCAAGCGCTGCAGCCGACCGACATCGGCACGGTGCTGGTCGACGCGGTCACTCAGCGAGGCTGCCGTCCGAACTGCGGGTAGCTCGGGGTAGCCTCTCGGTGCGGCGTCACCTCACGGGCAGACGCGGAACCGGCGTCCTTCGAAGCCGACGATGTCACCGAGCTGCAGCTGTCGTCCGCGGCGCCGATCCACCTCGCCGTTCACGAGCACGAAGCCGTCGATGATGGCCTCCTTCACGTCGCCACCGGAGTCGAGGAGCCCGGCGAACTTCATGAACTGGCCGAGGCGGATGATCTCACCGCCGATCGGAACGTCGTCGATCGGTTCCGGTTTCGTCATCCCCGAATGCTAGCCGACCGGCACATCCCCGACCGCAGCGGGTGATCAGCCGTTCGCAGGGTCGTCGCTCGTAGGCTGGATCGTGTCGACGGGTCCGACCGCCGAGCGACAATCCCCGACGAAGTGGACTGGTATGTGGATCGAGTGCTTCGACAAGGACGCGCGATTCGAGGGCGACGAGATGGAGTCGCTCGTCGAGCAGCTCGTCGACCACGTGCGCGCCACACATGATGTGCCGTACCCGGACGACGAGATCCGACTGGCGGGCCGTAATTTCGCGGAAGCCTCGGTGCGTGAGGACGGCCCCGTCGAACGACTTGCTTCGATCGGCAGGGTCGAGGTGCATGCCGTCACCGACGACCGCATCGATGACTGGCTGGGGTTCTTCGACCGCGACGCGTTCCCCGACAACCCCGACTGGGGCTCGTGCTACTGCCTGGACCCGCATGCCGGCGACACTCCGGAGCGACCCTGGCGCGATGTGCGCGCCGAGATGATCGAGCGGCTGCGGTCGGGAGCGACGCTCGGCTACCTCGCCTACGTCGACGGTCGACCAGCGGGCTGGGTCAACGCGTCGCGCCGATCGACCTACGCGAAGTACGACGACGTCGATCGGGAGGGCCCCGCTCCGGACACGGTCGTGGGTGTGTCCTGCTTCATCGTCGCCCCGCCCTACCGGCGCCACGGCGTCTCATCAGCGCTCCTCGATCGCGTCCTCGCCGACGGCTCCGCGCGCGGCGCGCGATTCGTCGAGGGATACCCGCGCCGAGAGGACACCGGCGAGGACTCCGAATCGTTCTGTGGACGCCAGCCGATGTTCGATGCGCGCGGGTTCGCACCCGTCGAGGAGCACGACAACTACACCGTGGTGCGCCGGCAGGTCTGAAGCCGCTCGTGAGAGCGGGAGTGCAGGCCCAGTCCCCGCCGGCCCAGCTTCAGAACCACTCCCCCGAGTCCACCCCATGGCGGTGATGCATCCGGCCCGCGTCGATGGGGGCGGTCTCATGACCGACCAGCTCGTGGACCCACAGCGGCTGCTGGTCCACCGCCACCGAACCGGCTCCGGACGTGAAATAGGCGGCGATCGGGGCGCTCGCCACGAACTCCGCCGCGATGGCCGCGGCGCCGGGGATGCGCACCAGGGCGTAGCGCGCGTGCAGATCGCGCATCAGCAGGGCGAACCCTTCGGGATGATCGGATGCCGTTTCCTCCGGTCCTGACGGCATCTGCGAGCGGAGCTCGCCGATGATCCCTTCACGCTGCGCGGCCGACAACCGAGCAAAGGCGGCGGCGTAGGCCTTGTCGGCGACGCTCGTCGGTACGTTCCCGAGCAGATAGGCGTAGCGCGCGATCTGCTCGTCTTCGCTGATCGCGGAGTGCGCGTGCCGCCGTTTCACGATCCCTCCCGAAACTGTGAGCGTCAGAGTACGCCTGCCGAAGCGCTCCGTCGATGGGGTTTTCGCAAGCCCGTGCCCCGTTGGTCAGCGGCTCTTGACGTCGATCGGATGCCGGGGCACGAGGCATCCGGTCATCCACTCGTCCACCGCCGCGTAAGCGGCTGCCCGCGGCTCCGGGCGGGAGAGGAACACGTCGTGGATCGCGCCGTCGATGCGCGCGATCGTGACGAGGCGTCCGATGCGCGTCGCACTCTTCGCGATGTCGTCGACGACGAGCACCGAGTCGCTCGACGTCATGGTCTCGGCCCAGGTGAGGGGCGGCGTCGAGCGGTCGGAGAGCAGCACGAGCGCCGGGCACCCCACCTGGACTCCGGCGGCCACGCGTCGGTGCCCATCGAGGATCGCGGCGAGCCAGCCGGGCCGTGTCGGGAAGCCGCGCTCGGGCCGCCAGAGCGGCTGGTCGACGGACAGGGGCAGGACGCCGATCTCGGTCTGGGCCCGGGTGTAGAAGCCGAGGTCGACGGTGGGCTGCGTACCCCAGGGATCGAACCGCGCTCGAGCGGTCACCAGCGGCGCGATCGCCTGGCGGCCGACAGCGCCGAACTGGAACTCGAGCCAGGGGCTGTTCAGCATGAGCGCGGTCACCCGCCCCGGATGCCGCGCCGCCCAGAGCGTCAGGGTCAGGCCTCCGGTCGAGTGGCCGAGGAGGACCAGGCGGCGACGGGACGGGGCATCCGCTCCGTGCCCGATGGCGGAGAGGGCCGCCTCGATGTCGACGTCGTAGTCGTCGAGAGAGTCGATGTACCCGGGGACGTTCTCGGGGCGGAGGCTCCGCCCGTACCGGCGGAGGTCGAGGGCGTGGAACCGTGCGCCGCGGTCGGTCCAGAAGCGGGCGAGCTCGGTCTGGAAGAAGAAGTCCGACCAGCCGTGGACGTAGAGGACGTCGACGTCGCGCAGCGGAAGGACCAGCGAAGCGATGGGATGCGGCAGCCGGCGCACGAGCGTCGCGACGAGCGGTCCGTGACGCCCCTCGACGCCGAGGTCGAGCGTCAGCTGCTCGAACGGCGGCCCGAGGACATCGGGTACCCATTGCCCGGCCATGACGCGAGCCTATCCAGCGGTCCCGCGCCGGTCGGCAGGACCGGCCGCCGTCGCTGCTACTCGCCCCGCGAGATCGCGATCATCTCGTCGCGCGGCACGACCTTCACGCGCACCCGCTCTTGCGGGACTCCGAGCGCCAGCTCGTGCTCGTCGAGGCGGTGCCAGCCCTCGAGGTCGGTCCAGCGCACCCCTCGCTCGGCGAGCAGCGCGGGGATGGCCCCCTCCGAGGAGTCGGCCGGCTGCCACCACGAGCCCTGGTCGTTGATGAGGTGGCGCACCGTCTCCATCGCGTCGGACTTGGTGTGGCCGATGAGGCCGACGGGACCGCGCTTGATCCAGCCGGTCGCGTAGACGCCGGAGACCCGCTCGTTCGAGTCGGGGTGCAGCGCCTGACCTTCGTGGTTGGGGATCACGCCGTGCCGCTCATCGAACGGCACCCCGTCCAGTGGCGACCCGAAATAGCCGACCGCGCGGTAGATCGCCTGGATCGGCAGCTCGCGGATCTCGCCGGTGCCGACGACACCGCCCTCGCCGTCGGGCCGCGTGCGCTCCCACCTGAACGTGCTCACCCGGCCGTCGGCGTCCTTTCCGACCTCGAGCGGCTTGGCGTAGAAGTGCAGATGAAGGCGACGGGATGCCGCTCCTCCGCCGTTGTTCACCGAGTCGCGCTTGCGCCACGCCTGCAGCACGCGGTCGATGACCATCACCTGCTTGTTCGAGGCGATGGCGTCCTTCGAGGCCTCGTCGTAGTCGAAGTCCTCGTCGTAGACCACCATGTCGACGTCGCGCAGCTCGCCGAGCTCCCGCAGCTCGAGCGGGGTGAACTTCACCTGCGCAGGACCGCGCCGGCCGAACACGTGCACGTCGGTGACGGCGCTCCCGGCGAGCCCGGCGTGGACGTTGTCGGGGATCTCGGTGGGCAGCAGGTCCTCGGCGTGCTTGGCCAGCATGCGTGCGATGTCGAGGGCCACGTTGCCGTTGCCGATGACAGCAACCGACTCGGCGTCGAGCGGCCACTCGCGCGGGACGTCGGGGTGGCCGTCGAACCAGCTCACGAAGTCGGCCGCGCCGTACGACCCGATGGCGTCGATCCCCGGGATGTCGAGGTCGGAGTCGCGGATGGCTCCGGTGGCGAAGATCACGGCGTTGTAGTGGTGCTTGAGGTCGTCGAGCGTGATGTCCTGACCGAAGCGCACATTGCCGAACAGCCGGATGTCGCCGCGGTCGAGCACCTCGCGGAGCGCCGTGATGATGCCCTTGATGCGCGGGTGGTCGGGCGCGACGCCGTAGCGGACCAGCCCGTACGGCGCGGGCAGCTGCTCGAACAGATCGATGGAGACGTCGAACTTGCGCTCGGCCTTGAGCAGGATGTCGGCCGCGTAGATTCCTGCGGGGCCGGCGCCGACGATCGCCAATCGGAGCTTGGTCATGGTGGTCCTTTCGGGTACTGCTCAGTACGGGATGCCGCCGCCGAAGAGCCGGTCAGCTCGAACGGTCGGCGACCGCCTGTGCGAACCGGGTCAGCGCCTCGCGCACCGGGCCGTCAGGGAGCGGGGCGAGAGCCTCGACCGCTTCGCGGGACCAGGCATGGGCGAGCTCGAGAGTCGCCTCGGTGGCCTCATGCTCGCGGAGCTCGGCGAGCGCGGCGTCGAGGATGGCGGGGTCTGCGCCGTCTGCGATGCGAGCGACGCCGTCGTCGATGCGATCGCGAAGGGCCACGGAGGCGGCGTCGGTGCGCTGGCCGAGCACGAGGTACGGCATCGTCGGCACGCCGGCACGCAGATCGGTGCCGGGCACCTTTCCGGTCTCGTCGGGATCGGCGGAGAGGTCGATGACGTCGTCGAGCAGCTGGAAGGCGACGCCGGCCTTCTCGCCGAAGGTGACCATGGGCGCCTCGAACTCGCTGGGGCCGTTCGAGAAGATGACGCCGGCCTGCGCCGCAGCGGCGATGAGCGAACCGGTCTTGTCGGACAGCACCTTCAGGTAGAACGCGACCCGGTCATCGCCCTCCTGGGGTCCGACGGTCTCATGCATCTGGCCGAGCACGAGACGCTCGAACGTGTCGGCCTGCAGCCGGATCGCCCGGTCGCCGTGCCGCGCCATGATCTGACTGGCTCGGGAGAACAGCAGGTCGCCGGTGAGGATGGCGACGTTGTTGCCCCAGACGGCATGGGCGCTGGGCACGCCTCGGCGCTTGTCCGCGGCATCCATCACGTCATCGTGGTAGAGCGAGCCGAGGTGGGTCATCTCGAGCGCGGTGGCTCCGTCGATGACCTCGTCGGTCGCGCCGTCGCCGAGCTGCGCCGTGAGGAGGGCGAGCATCGGACGCAGCCGCTTGCCGCCGGCCTCGTAGAGATACCGGCTCGTCGCGTCGGCGAGGGTGTCGGCGATGCTCAGCTCGCGCTCGAGCGCGACATCGACCCGCTTGAGTCCCGCTTCGACCGCGGAGAGGAGCTTGCGAGACCTCGGACCCGCGAAGATGCGGTCGGAAAGGCCCAGCTTGCCCGCGATATGCGAGCCCGGCGCTGAGGGAGTCACACGCCCAGCCTACCGGGGGCACGCAGGGGTGATCGCGGCGACCCTGTCAGTCGCGCGCGAGAGGCTTGGTGGCCCGGTGCAGGGCGACGATCCCCATCGAGAGGTTGCGGTGTGCGACATCCCTCCATCCGGCCTCGCGGATCCACGACGAGAGCGTCGCCTGGTCCGGCCAGTCGCGGATGGACTCGTTGAGGTAGTCGTACGCCTCGGCGTTCGAGCTCATCGTCTTGGCCACGACGGGCAGGACGCGGTCGTTGTAGAAGCGGTAGAGCCCGTTGAAGGCCGGCGAGGGCGGGCGCGAGAACTCGCAGATCACCAGGCGGCCGCCGGGCCGCGTGACGCGGAGCAGCTCGGCGATCGCCTTCTTCGGCTCGTTCACGTTGCGCAGCCCGAACGACATCGTCACGGTGTCGAACTCGTCATCGGCGAACGGGAGGTCGGTCGCATCGGCCTGCACGAAGGACAGGTTGCCGATGCCCCCGTGCCGGCGCTCGCCCTCGGCGATCATGCCTGGCGAGAAGTCGGCGGCCACCACGATCGCGCCGCTGCGGGCGAGGGCGACGCTCGAGGCTCCGGTGCCGGCGGCGACGTCGAGGATGCGCTGACCGCGGCGCGGCGCCACCGCCCGGGTCGTCGCGGCGCGCCAGAAGCGGTCATTGCCCATGCTGAGGACGGCGTTCGTGCGGTCATAGCCGGGCGCCACCTGGTCGAACATGCCGCTCACCCGCGACGGATCCTTGTGCAGGTCGGCGCGGTTCGGCTCGTTCTCGGAGGGGTGGGCTGCCACCCGACGAGTCTAAGCCGCGGGGGCGGGTCAGCCGAGGTCGAGCGCCGCGAGACGTGCCAGCCAGGCATCCCCCGTCGCGTCGTCGAAGGGCGCCGCGTGCACCGTGACCCGGCGCTCGAGGTCGGCCGTGAGGCTCTCGAGTCGCTCGACGAGGTCGAGGGGGTAGTCGTAGGCGACCCGATGCTCGTCCCATTCGTCCTGGTCGTCGACGTACACGCCGGTGTCGGTGCGCTCGACGACGTCGAGGTCCATGTCGATGCCGGTGGGCTCGCCGTCCTGCCAGCGGAGGTCCCACGCGATGTCGATGTAGATCTTCGTGTGGTGCGGGGCGGCGTTGCGCGTGTACGCGTAGTCGCCGCTCGGCGGCAGGAGCGTGACATTCGGATGCTGCGGCGCGAACGTGCGTCCGGGGCGCGAGCTGTCCCATCCGGGGAGCTGCCCGAACCAGTCCCCCCATTCGTCGCTGCCGAGGTACACGCACTCGTGCACCCAGTGGGGGCCGCCGTCCCACTTGCGCCAGCGGAACATGAGCCTGGTCCCGGGAGCGGGACGCACGGAGACGGCGGTGTCTGTCACCCCGCGAGTCTAGGCCGGGCGCGGCGAGTCTAGGCTTGAGGTGTGACCGTCCCACCCCGCCCGCCAGCCCTGGTGGTCGAGACCCGGGAGATCGATCCGGTCGACGATCTGCTCCTCTTCACCGACCCGGACTCCCCGCTGGCCTGGCTGCGACGCGGCGACGGCATCGTCGGCCTCGGCCACACGGTCGCCGGCTACGAGACGGGCGGCAGCCCGGAGTTCCCGGTCCCGGACGGATTCGTGATGCCACCCCCCGCGGACGCCTGGCGCAGCCTGTGCGCCGAGGCCGAGATCGATGATCCGGTCGGCCTCCACGGCACCGGGCTCGTGGCCTTCGGCACTCTGGCGTTCGACCGCCGCTCCCGTGCCTCGAGCCGCCTCATCATCCCTCAGGCGATCGTGGGCCGGCGCGACGGGCGGGCATGGATCACCCGCATCCGCTCCGCCGGCGCGGACCTCGTCCCACCCCCGCTCGAGCCCCGGCCGTACGGCCCGTACTGGTCGGCCACGCTCGGCCCCGGCGCCCTCGACCCCGAGGGGTACGAGCGCGCCGTCCGGGCAGGCCTCGAGGCGATCGCCGCGGGCGAGGTGCACAAGGTCGTGCTCGCGCGCGACCTCGTCGGCACCGTCCCCGCCGGCTCCGACCTGCGGCGCCTCGTCCGTGCGCTGTCCACCGACTACCTCGACACCTGGACCTTCGCGGTCGACGGGCTCATCGGGGCGAGCCCGGAGACCCTGGTCACCGTGTCGGGCGGCGAGGTCACCGCGCGGGTCCTGGCCGGGACGTTCCCGCGCGGGGCCGACGCCGACGACGATGCCGCGGCATCCTTCCGCCTCTCGCACAGCGGCAAGGACCTCGACGAGCACCAGTACGCGGTGCAGAGCGTGCTCGACGCCCTCGCGCCGCACGTCAGCTCGGTGCGTGCCGACGACGAGCCCTTCGCCCTCGAGCTGCCGAACCTGTGGCATCTGGCGACCGACGTTGCGGGCGAGATCGCCGATCACGCGTCGGCGCTCGACCTCGTCGACGCCCTCCATCCCACGGCAGCCGTGGCCGGAACGCCGACGGATGCCGCGATCGAGGTCATCCGCCGCCTCGAGCCGTTCGACCGCCGACGCTACGCCGGGCCGGTCGGCTGGGTCGACGCGAACGGCGACGGTGAGTGGGCGATCGCGCTGCGGTGCGCCCAGATCGGCGCGGAGCCGTCGCGGCGCTACGCCGCGTACGGTGACACGATCCCCGTGGTCGCTCACGCGGGTGCCGGGATCGTCGCCGGGAGCGACCCCGACACCGAGCTGCTCGAGACGCGCGTGAAGTTCCGGCCGATCGTCGACGCGCTGGCCTGACCCCGCCGGCCTCGTCAGATCGAGCGCTGGTACGCGCGGATCGACCGGACGGCCCAGACGAACGCGAGCGCCGCGAGCACGGCGAGCCCGGCCGCCTGCCACCATCCCGAGGCCGGGTACGAGCCGCTGAGCCCGCCGCGACCGAGCTCGACCGCCCAGTTCATCGGGTTCCATCGGGCGACGTCCTGCACCCAGGCCGGCAGCAGCTCGGCGGGCATCATCGTCGTCGACAGGAACGTGGCCGGCAGCACGATGAGCTGCGAGAGGCTGATGAGCGCGATCTGGCTGCGCGTGATGAGCGCCACCGCCGTCGACGCGCAGCAGAAGATCGTGGCCAGCAGCGTCGCGACGCCCAGGGCGACCAGCATCCCGCCGACTCCTCCCGGGTAGCGGGCGCCCGCGAGCCAGCCGATGCCGAGGACGACGAACGACTGCGCCAGGTTGATGATCAGCTGCTGCACCAGCTGCCCGGTGATGATCGCCGAGCGTGCCAGCGGCGAGGTCAGGTACTGGTCCATGACGCCCGAGTTGATGTCGTCGATGAAGCCGGTGCCCGCCCACGCGCCGGAGTAGAGCACGGTCATCATCAGGATGCCGGGCACGAGGTAGTCGATGTACCCGGCGCCGCCGAACTGGGGCAGTGCGCCGAGCGACGAGAACACCGCGCCGAACAGCACGATCCAGATGACCGGCTGGATGAGCGACATGACCGGTCCCCACGCCTGGCGCAGGGTCGCGATGAGCCAGCGCCGCAGCACCTGACCCGTCTGGGTGAACCATCCCGCGCGCGCCGGGCGCACGGCAGGGACGAGGGTGAGGGAAACGGTCATGCCGCTGCTCCTTCCGTGGGGGCGAGCGCCGCGGCGTCGCCGAAGGTGTGCCCGACGAAGTGCAGATACACATCGTCGAGGGTGGGGTGGGATGCCGAGACCTGGCCGAAGCGGACGCCCGCAGCATCGAGCGCGGCGATGACGGCTCCGACGGCGGCCGAGGCGTCGTCGGTGCGCGCGGCCAGGACGCCGTCGACTCCGGATGCCTCGACCACGACGTCCCGAAGTCCGGGGACGACGGCAACGGCACGGCGCACCGCCGCGGGATCGGGTTCGATGAGGCTCACCCGCACGGAGTCGCCGTGGAGGGCGGCCTTCAGCGCATCGGGGGTGCCCTGTACGACCGCGCGCCCGCGGTTCACGAGCAGCAGCTCGTCGGCCAGGCGATCCGCCTCCTCCATGTAGTGCGTCGTCAACACGACGGTGAGCGACTCCTCGGCCGACAACCGCCGGATCTCGGCCCACATGGCGGCGCGCGCCTCGGGGTCGAGCCCGGTCGTCGGCTCGTCGAGGAAGAGGACCCGCGGCCGGTGCACCAGGGCGGCGGCCACGTCGAGCCGGCGGCGCATACCTCCCGAGAAGGTGCTGACGGGACGACGGGATGCCTCGGCCAGCCCGAACTCGTCGAGCAGTCGGCGCGCACGAGCGCGAGCGTCCGAAGAGTTCGCGCCGCGGAGGCGGGCGGCGATCTCGAGGTTCTCGCTCGCGGTGAGCAGCGGATCGGTGCTCGAGCCCTGCGACACGTAGCCGATCGCCGCGCGGACGGCGGTCGACTCCCGGGCGACATCGAAGCCGGCCACCCGGGCCGTTCCCCGGGTCGGGCGCGACAGCGTGGTGAGAACCCTTGTGGTGGTGGATTTGCCGGCGCCGTTCGGGCCGAGGAGACCGAACACGCGTCCGGCGGGAACCTCGAAGCTGAGGCCGTCGAGCGCCTGGACGGCGGGTTTGCGACCCCGGCCGGGGTACAGCTTGACCAGGTCTGTCGCGACGATGGCGCTGCCGATGTTTTCGGGCATGGCGAAGCATCCCTTTCTGCGATGGGTGGAGACCCTCTGCGGGTCGGGTCCGGCGACGGGCGCCGGACGAGGGGTCAGGAGATCAGGACTTCGCCGGGGCGAAGAGCATGCGGGCGAGCAGGAGCATCATGGCGGCGAATCCGCCCACGAAGGCGAGGGGCGCCCACCACCAGCCGACGGTGAACACCAGCGCCACGATCACGCCGAACGTCACGAGCCAGATGACGGCGGTGTAGATCCCGAACCGCGCGGCCGTCTCGGGCTCGTCTTCGAAGCGATTGCCCACGTGCGACGCCTCGTGCTGCGCCTGACGCACCCACGCCTTGTGGCGGTTGGTCTGCGAGGCGAACAGGAAGGCGAAGAGGATGATCGCGGCGATCACGCCCAGCGCCGCGAAGACGATGCCCCACAGGGGCATCGCGCCCAGCACCACGATTACGCCGAAGCCCAGACCGAAGGTGCCGAGCAGCGTCGCGAGGAAGTAGCCGCCCGCGCGGTTCGCCGGCATCGGATGGTTGGTCGTCGTCTCCTGTGAGAGGGAGTCGCCCACGAGCAGGGCGAGGCCGTTCGAGGCGAAGCCGACGAGGCCGATGATCGCCCCGAGGGGCAGCGGCAGCGCGCCGGTGGCACCGAGCACCGCGACGGTCATGCCGACCACGAACACGAGCGACCACACGACCGCCCGCACGACGAATCCGGCCTTCGGCCGCACCCGGTGACGCAGCTGCATCGCGGCATACGAGTCTCTGGCGGGCGCGGCATCCGTCTGCTCCCCGAGCAGCTCGCTCACGTCACCGAGTTCGGCGATCGCCTGGCGTGCGGCATCCGAGGACGGCCGACCCGAAGTCTCGAGCTCCTCGACGCGGGCGACCAGGTTGGCCCGGACCTCTTCCTTCAGGTCCTGCGCCTCCGGGGTCATCTCGACGCCCGCGAAGGCCTCGTCGAGGAGGCGGTGGATGTCGGTGTTCATTGCTGTTCCTTCATGTCGGTGCTGTTCAGATCGAGGAGGGAGTCGATCACGCGCTTCGTGGCGACCCACGCCGCGACGTTGCCCTGGTAGACCGCATGACCGGCGTCGGTGATGCGGTAGTACTTGCGGCGGCCGCCCTGCGTCTCGTCTCCCCAGTACGACTCGACGAGTCCGTCCTTCTCCAGGCGTCGGTACGTGGCGTAGAGCGTCGCCTCTTTGATCTCGTGGTCGCCTCCGGTCGCTTCGCGGATGGCCTTGTAGATCTCGAAGCCGTACCGGTCGCCGCGACGGAGCACGCCGAGCACGATCGTGTCGGTGTGACCGCGCAGCAGGTCGGCTGCGAAGGCGTCGTCCTTTGTCATGTCGAGTACTGTATCACATCAAGTACTTGATCGAACCGTCATCTATACCGCTTCGATCACCGCCTCTAGACTGCGCGCATGTCGTTCGACGTCGCCGCGGAGGCGTACGACCGATTCATGGGTCGTTACTCCGCTCCCCTGGCCGCCGAGTTCGTGCGCTCCGCGCGACTCCCCTCGTCGGGTCGCGCCCTCGACGTGGGCTGTGGCCCGGGCGCCCTCACCGCCGAGCTGACCGCTCGCTTCGGGCCGGATCAGGTCGCGGGCGTCGATCCGTCCGAGAGCTTCGTCGCGGCAGCGCACGGCCGGTTCCCGTGGGCCGACATCCGCCACGGCAACGCGGAGCAGCTGCCGTTCGACGACGACACCTTCGACGCGACGCTCGCCGAGCTCGTGGTGCATTTCATGACGGATGCCCCGGCCGGCGCCCGCGAGATGGTGCGGGTCACCCGTCCGGGCGGCGTGGTGGCGGCCTGCGTGTGGGACTTCGCTGGCGGCCGCGCGCCGCAGAGCACGTTCTTCACAGCGCTCGCGTCGGTCCTGCCCGGCCTCGACGACGAGTCCGATCGGCTCGGTGCGACGCGTGGCGACCTCGATGCGCTGCTGCGGGGCGCAGGCTGCACCGCGGTCGAGGAGACCGAGCTCACGGCATCCGTCGACTATGCGACCTTCGACGACTGGTGGGAGCCGTACACGCTCGGGGTCTCACCCGCCGGGAAGCAGCTCGCCGCGCTGTCGGACGCCGACCGCGAGCTCGTGCGGGCGCGCTGTCGCGAACTCCTTCCGGCCGGTCCGTTCACCGTGACGGCGACGGCCTGGAGCGCCCGCGCGGTGGTCTGACCGGGCCTACTCCGGGTTCGGGGCGGGTTTCGGGGTTCGGGGCGCAGAACACCGCGCCCCAGTCGACGAGACGCGCCCCAACCCCGCTGGCCGGGGAGCTGACCCGTCGTCCCGGCAGTCGCGACGCCTAGGTCGCGGCGAGGCGCTTCTTCTCCGCCTCGACGTCGAAGGTCGCAGCGGGCCACTGCGGGTCGATCTGCTCGAGCGCCTCGAGGAGCAGGTTCTGCACCGCGATCCGCGCGTACCACTTGCGGTTCGCCGGCACGACGTGCCACGGCGCGTGCTCGGTCGAGGTGCGCTCGAACACCTGCTGGTAGGCGTCCATGTACTTCGGCCAGAGCTTGCGCTCGTCGACGTCGCCGGGGTTGTACTTCCAGTGCTTGTCCGGCCGGTCGAGCCGCTTCTGGAGCCGCTCCTTCTGCTCGTCGGAGGAGATGTGCAGCATGACCTTCACGACGCGGGTTCCGGCATCCGTCAGCTGCTTCTCGAACGTGTTGATAGCCCCGTAGCGGCGCTCGATCTCGTCGGGCGGAGCGAGTTCGCGCACCCGGCCGATCAACACGTCCTCGTAGTGCGAGCGATCGAAGACCCCGATGAAGCCCGGCTCGGGCACCCGCTGCTCGACCCGCCACAGGAAGTCGTGCTCCAGCTCCTCGGGGGTCGGAGCCTTGAAGGCCGTGATCGAGACGCCCTGCGGATCGACCGAGCCCACCACGTGCCGGACGATCCCGCCCTTCCCGGCGGAGTCCATGGCCTGCAGCACGAGGAGGACCGAGGCGTGCGTGGCGTCCACGCGGCTGCGGGCGAAGAGGCGGTCCTGATACTCGTCGAGCTGCGTCGCCCCGGACGCGAGGTCCTCGGCGGCCTCGACCTTGCCCTTCTCGTATCCGGGGGTGGACTGCGGGTCGACGTCGGCCAGCACGAAGCCCTCCCGCACCCGCAGCAGCTCGGCGACATCGCCCGTCCAGTGCTTCTGACTCTTCGCGATCATGTGCCCATCATGCCGACCCCGGGCCCCAGAGTGCACTGTTTGCACGACGGCGCACTCGTTCCCCGGGGAAGAGGTGCGCGCTCGTGCGAGGTATGCGCCCTCGCGACCGGTGGGGCCGCGACCCCGGAGAGGGCGAGCGGATGCCGCGGCTACCGCACCAGCGGCACCTCGATGAGCTGCCGACCGCCGACGGGCGACGTCAGCGCCTGGTCGAGCGCGGAGCGCGTCGTGACGCGCTGGTACTCCCACCCGTACGCGAGCGCGAGGTGCTCGAGCCGCACGGACTGGGGCGTGTAGAGCACGCGGTCCATGGCCGCGGCATCCGCCACGGTGGAGACCTCGAGCCCGTCGAAGATCGTGCCGCCGCCGTCGTTGCCCACGATGACCTGCAGGCGCGGCTCGTGCTCGCCCGGCGGGAGGAGCAGCGAGCCGACGTCGTGCAGCAGGGTCAGATCGCCGAGGAGCACGCGGGTGACCCCGGGGCGTTCGCCCGCCTGACTCGCGATCGCCACGCCCATCGCGGTGGCGACGGTGCCGTCGATCCCCGCGAGCCCCCGGTTGGCGTGCACCGGCACCTTCTTGCCGCCGAGCAGGTCGTCGGCGACACGCACGAGCCTGGAGGATCCGAAGACGAGCCGGTCATGCGGCCACGTCGCCCGCCACACCGCATCCACCAGTCCCGCGCGATCGAGCGGCTTGCGCACCGCGGCGAGCTCGGCCGCGATCGCGCCGAGGCGCTCCTCCGGCACGGCGGAGGTGAGGCCCTCCGCATCGGGAGCCGGTGGGGCGAGGTCGACGGATGCCTCGCGCGACGCCTGCAGCCAGGCCCCGAGCCAGACCCTGTCCGTGTCGCCGGTCGCCACGGCGACGGTGTCGACCGCCGTCGTCGTGCCGTTGAGGTTGAGGGGCTCCCCCGGCCCGCGCAGCGCGATGACGTCGAGGTCGGGGTCGGAGAGGAGTGACGCGACCTCGCGGCTGAGCGTCGGATGCCCGAGGACCACGACACGCTCGATGCGGCCGCCGAGCTCGGGGTCGCGCAGCAGCGCGCGGTAGCCGTGCACGAGGTGTCGGCCGAACCGCGACCCGCTGACGATCTCCGCGATGAGCGGCCAGCCGCCGGCGTGCGCGAGCACCTCGGCGTCGGGCCCGGCATCGGCGCCGGCGACCACCACGGTGCGCGGGCCGCTGACGAGCACGAACGGGTCGTCCTCGGGGTCGTCGGGCACGTCGGACTCGCCGATGCCCCCGCCTCCCTGGTAGAGCGCTCCGGATGCCTCGTCCTCGGCCGGCGTCTCGGCCGGCGGCGGACCGTCGGGGTCGTCCTCGGCGGTCGCCGCGAGTTCGACCGTCGGAACGCCGAACCAGGCCGGCAGATCGCCCGCGAGGGGTTCGCGGAACGGCAGGTTCAGGTGCACCGGACCGGGCGATCGCAGTCCCTGACCGAGCGCGGCGGCCACGGCCTCCTCCGCCACGCGGCGCAGCATGAGGCTCTGCTCCTCGTCGCCGTCGGCATCGCAGCCCTCGGGAACGGGGAGGTCGGCCTCGTAGCGCACGCTCGGCGCGAAGAGCCCGGGCTGGCGGGTGGTCTGGTTGGCTCCGACGCCGCGCAGCTCGGGCGGCCGGTCCGCCGTCAGCAGCAGCAGGGGCACTCCGGCGTGATGGGCCTCGAGCGCGGCGGGAAGGAGGTTGGCCACCGCGGTGCCCGACGTGCAGACCACGGCCGCCGGCATCCGTGTCTCCCGTCCGATGCCGAGGGCGGTGAAGCCGGCCACGCGCTCGTCGATGCGCACGTGCAGGCGCAGGGCGCCGCGCCGTTCGAACTCGGCGGCCACCAGCGCGAGAGCCTGTGACCGGGATCCGGGGCTGAGCACGAGGTGCTGCACCCCGAGCTCGACCAGACGGGTGAGCAGAGCCGCGGCGGCGTCGGTGGCGGCGGACGGGAGTCCGGACGCCGCCTCGGACACGGTCAGCTGACGGCCCCGCGCTGCCCGCGCTCGTCGTCGTCGGCCGGCCGCACGGGCGGCTCGGTGGGACGCACCGGAGGGTCGGCCGGGGAGTCGGGCGCCGCAGCGGTCGGCGTGCCGGGCGCGGGTGCGGCGCCCAGGGTGTCGGGTGTCCAGCGAGGATCGTCGTCCTCGGCGTCGAGCTGCGCGAGCTCCTCCTCGAGACGGCGGATGCGCTCGTCCTGGTCGGTGATCGTGCCGAGGCTGCCGAGGAACTCCGGGTCGTCGTCGGGCGCACGACGGGCGGCGATCACCGAACGGCGGGTGCGGCCCACGGCGAGCCAGAGGAGTCCGCCGAGCACGGGGAGGAGGACGACGATGAGGATCCACACGGGCTTGCTGACGCCCCGGTGCCGATCCGCGGGCTGCACCGCGCAATCGACGATGGTGAAGACCCAGAACGCGGTCGCCACCAGGGCCAGAATCAGCAGCACCCGAGGCATCTTCCCATCCTAGGCGGGCCGGGGCGGGAGCGGCCCCCTCGTGACCGATCCGACGCATACCGCCCGCCCGCGCGGGGTCGGGCATCCGCGCCTCGCTTACGATGGACGGGTGAAAGCCCGCTCCGCCCTCGTGTACACGGTGCTGCGGCTGCTCGCATTCCTCGTGCCCTTCGGCATCCTGATGCTGTTCGACATCATGCGGCAGTACTACTGGCTCGCCGCCATCTTCGCGGCCCTCATCGGGCTCAGCCTGTCGATGCTGTTCCTGCGCCGGCCGCTCGAGGACATGACGTCCGGTCTGGCAGAGCGTCGTGCCCGGGCCAGGACCGCAGCGAGTGACGAAGACGTAGAGGACGCGGCATCCGACGCCGGACAGCCCCGCCCGACGGACTGATCAGCCGACGAAGGCCCAGAGCAGGAATGCGCCGTACGCCACCGAGGTGAGCGACGTCAGGCCGAGCGCGACCACCAGCTCCCGCGGGTCGCGGTAGGTCCACACGATGAGGATCGCCGGGAGCGCCGCGAGGAGCACCAGCAGCGTGAGCCAGGCGATCGGGTAGAACAGCGCGAGGAACACCGCGATGCCGAACGGCACCAGCACGAAGACCGTGAAGAGCCAGCGGGTGGCCGTGCGCCCGATCAGCACCGTGAGGGTGCGCTTGCCCGCGGCACGATCCTGATCGAGGTCGCGCAGATTGTTGGCGAGCAGCACGGCACAGGCGAGAAGCCCCGCGGCCACGGCGCCGAACCATGCCTCCTGCGGCAGGGCGAACGCCTGGACCCAGGTCGTTCCGAGTGTCGCGACGAGGCCGAAGAAGACGAACACGAAGAGCTCGCCGAGTCCGTAGTAGCCGTACGGCCGCTTCCCGCCGGTGTAGAACCACGCCGCAAGGATGCACACCGCGCCCACGGCGAGGAACCACCACTGCTGCGTGCGGACGGTGATCGCGAGGCCCGCCAGCGCGGCGATCGCGAAGAAGACGAGTGCGACCAGCAGCACCGCACGAGGCTTGACGCGTCCCGAGGCGGTGAGCCGTGCCGGGCCCACGCGGTAGTCGTCGGTGCCGCGGATGCCGTCGCTGTAGTCGTTGGCGTAATTGACGCCGATCTGCAGCGACACCGACACGATGAGGCAGAACAGCGCGATCACCCAGTGGAACTCGTCGACCACGAGGAGCGCCGCGCCCGTCCCGATGAGGATCGGCGTGACGGCGAGGGGCAGCGTGCGCAGCCGCGCCGCCGCGATCCAGTCTCGGGAGGTCACCGGCTCGACGGTGCGGGGATCGCGGGATTCGCGGACCTTCTGCGGGTTGCCGCGCGACGGCTGCTTCTTCGGACCGGGGTGCTTGCGCTTCTTGCTCGGAGTTCCTGCCACGAGTCGCCATCCTAGGGGGCGCCGCGATGAGAGCGCGCTCCCGGCGCAGGGAGTGTGGACAACGCCCGGCGCAAGCCCCTGGCCCGGCGGGCCGGAAGTCCGCAGGCTGGGGTCATGTTGAGCATCGGATCGATCGTGCTGACCGTTGAGGACATCGAGCGGGCCGCCGGCTTCTGGCGCCAGGCGCTGGGCTACGTCGACCGGGGGGAGGCCAGCGACGACTGGCTGATCCTGGATCCGCCGGGCAAGGCGACCTGGGCTTCACCGGGGGCGAGTCTGGCTCTCTCGGTGACCGGGTATCCGCACAGCTATCCGCCGCGCATCCACCTCGACCTGTACGCCGAGGACCAGGCGGCCGAGATCCAGCGCCTCCTGGGGATCGGGGCGCGCGAGGTGGACTGGGACGACTACCCGGACGACGCGGACTGGGTGGTGCTGGAAGACACCGAAGGCAACCGCTTCTGCGTCGTCGACACCGGAGAGTTCCCGCCCGGCTGAGCCGGACGCGGTCAGTGCAGCGCGGCGACGGCGCGACGGATCGCTTCGCGGTCGGGCTTGCCCGAGGGCAGCGTGGCGAGCTCGTCGACCAGGACGAGCCGCGACGGCCGGGCATGCGGACCGACCTCCTCCTTGACCGCGGCGCGCGCCTCTTCGAGCTGCACGGACTCGCTCCGGCGCAGCGCCTCCCCCCGGACCGCGACGACGACGGATGCCTCGCCCCACCGCTCGTCGGGAACCCCGACGACCACGGCGTTCGCCAGCCCCGGCACCGACCGCACCACCCGCTCCACCCGGTCGAGCGAGACGTTGACGCCGCCCGAGACGATGACGTTGTCGATCCTGCCGCGGACGCGGAGCACGCCGTCCTCGAGAAGCCCGGCATCGCCGGTGCGGTACCACCGCGTGCCGTCGGCGGCGCGGTGGAACGCGGCATCCGTCAATCCCGGATCGCCGAGGTAGCCGTCGGCGAGCACCGGACCCGCCAGGCGCACCTCGCCGTGCTCGACCGTGACCTCGACGCCGCGCAGCGGGCGCCCGTCGTAGACGCAGCCGCCGGACGTCTCGGTCGCCCCGTACGTGCGCACGATCCGCGCGCCGGCCGTCTGAGCCCGCTCGAGCACGACGGGCGGCAGCGCCTGCCCGCCCACCAGGATCGCCTCGAACGATCGCAGCGCGGTCAGCACCGATCGATCGTCCTCGGCGGCATCGAGAAGCCGCGCCAGCTGTGCGGGGACGAGCGAGGTGTAGGTGGGGATGCGCTCGCCGTGATCGGTGGAGACCATCATCAGGGCGGCCGCCGCGAAGGACTGCGGCGTGAACACTCCCGCGAGCACCGCGGGCTCGCGGCCCGCAACCAGCGACCGCACGAGCACCTGCAGACCCGCGACGTAGCTCGCCGGGAGCGCCAGGAGCCAGGCGCCGTCGCCGATGCGGTCGGCCGTCGCGAGCGCGCTCGAGGTCAGCGCATCGCGGCTGAGGATCACGCTCTTGGGCACGCCGGTCGAGCCCGAGGTCGTGACGACCACGGCGGTGCCCGGCCGGACCTCGCCCGGCAGGCGGCTCACGAGCCCGAGCCCGAGCGCGGGTCCCACTCCGTGGAGCGCTCCCCGCAGACCCCGGAGGATCTCGCGGGGATCATCGCCGACGACGGGCTCGAGTCTCACGTCAGTAGTGCCAGGGGTATGCGGACCAGTCAGGATCGCGCTTCTCGAGGAAGGCGTCGCGGCCCTCGACCGCCTCGTCGGTGCCGTAGGCCAGACGGGTCGCCTCGCCCGCGAACACCTGCTGGCCCATCAGGCCGTCGTCGACCGCGTTGAAGGCGAACTTGAGCATGCGGATCGCGGTCGGCGACTTGGTCAGGATCGTGCGGGCCATCGCGATCGCCTCGCGCTCGAGGTCGGCGTGGGGCACCACGCGGTTCACCGCGCCCATCTCGTAGGCGCGCTCGGCCGAGTACTCCTCGGCGAGGAAGAAGACCTCGCGGGCGAACTTCTGGCCGATCTGGCGGGCGAAGTAGGCCGAGCCGTAGCCCGCGTCGAACGACCCCACGTCGGCGTCGGTCTGCTTGAACCGGCCGTGCTCGGCGCTCGCGACGGACAGGTCGCACACCACGTGCAGCGAATGCCCGCCACCGGCGGCCCAGCCCGGGATGACGGCGATCACGACCTTGGGCATGAAGCGGATCAGCCGCTGCACCTCGAGGATGTGCAGGCGTCCGCCGCGCGCCGGGTCGGTGACCTCATCGGTCTCGGAGTACTTGTAGCCGTCGCGGCCGCGGATGCGCTGGTCGCCGCCCGAGCAGAACGCCCAGCCGCCGTCCTTCGGGCTCGGGCCGTTGCCGGTCAGCAGCACGACCCCGATCCGCGGGTCCTGCCGCGCCCCGTCGAGCGCCCGGTACAGCTCATCCACGGTGTGCGGGCGGAACGCGTTGCGCACCTCGGGGCGGTCGAATGCGATGCGCGCGATGCGCCCGTCCTTCGACACATGCCAGGTGATGTCGGTGAATCCGGCGGCGCCGGGTGCCGGCATCCACTCGTCTTCGTCGAAGAGCTCGGAGACCATGGGGTCCAGCCTATTGCGAGCGGATGCCGCGGCTCATGCGCCGTTCTTGGCGTCGCGCCAGCGCAGCCACGAGGCGATGAGGTCGTAGTCCCAGTCGGGCCCCTGGAAGCCCAGGGTGAAGAGGCGCACGCCGGCGTCGTACAGGTCGTCAGCGAAGTCCTCGCCGCGCTGATGCAGCTCGTTGGAGACGATGAGCCCGGAGGTGTCGCGCTCCTCCTTCTCCGACCAGCGCTCGATCACGTCGAGCTTGTGCGCCAGCTCGTCCGGCCGGACGAAGCTGTGCCAGATGTCGGCGTGGCGGGCCACCAGGCGCAGGGTCTTCTGCTCGCCCTTGCCGCCGATCATCACCGGGATGCGGCGGGTCGGCGTCGGGTTGAGCTTCGCCCAGCGAGCCTCGATGCGGGCGAGTCCGTCGGCCAGGTCG
Organism: Microbacterium sp. CFBP9034; assembly: GCF_034045255.1. Classification (NCBI taxonomy): domain Bacteria; kingdom Bacillati; phylum Actinomycetota; class Actinomycetes; order Micrococcales; family Microbacteriaceae; genus Microbacterium; species Microbacterium sp. CFBP9034. The sequence continues at coordinate 1,031,617 of NZ_JAXCWC010000001.1, read as the reverse complement.
TCGAGCCGCGAGCCGGCCGTGCCGAACTCGTACCCGTACTCCTCGTAGTCGCGGGCGAACCAGCCCGAGCCCGTCGCGAAGATGAAGCGGCCGGTGCCGTCCTTCGCCGAGATGTGGTCGATGGTCCGCGCCATGTCGGCCTGCAGGTCGGGGTTGCGGTAGCTGTTGCAGTTCACGAGGGACCCGAACTCGACGCGCTCGGTCTGCTCGGCCCAGGCGGCGAGCATGGTCCAGGACTCGAAGTGGAGGCCGTCGGGATCGCCCGAGAGGGGGAAGAAGTGGTCCCAGTTGAAGAGGATGTCGACGCCCATCTCCTCGAGGCGGAACACGGCGTCGCGGAAGGCGGGATAGGGAGCGTGCTGGGGCTGCAGCTGCACGCCGAGTCGCACGGGGGTGTCGAGGAGCATGGGAATCAGCCTAGGGGGGTGAGGGGAAGGGGCGGCCCGGCGCCTGGACGGCCGCCGTCAGGATCCGGCCCCGGCGCCGGCCTGCCGCAATCAGGCGATCAGCCGGGATCAGGACCAAACCGCGCCGCGGCGTCCTGATACGGGCAGATCTCCTGACTCGGGCAGCGGCGCCCAGCGAGTGCCGCAGCCCACGCAGACCTGCCGTTCCCACCTGCCGCAGTCAGGCGATCAGCCGGGATCAGGACGAAGCCGCGCCGCGGCGTCCTGATCCCGGCCATTCTCCTGACTAGGGGCGCGAGGCGAGCCCGGGCCGCGAGCCCGGGTCAGCCGCGGCGAGCGCGGACGGCCTTGAGTCCGCCGTCGATCGTGTCCCAGATTGCGGCGCCGGCGATCACGAACCCGACGAGCGTGGAGACGATCAGACCGACCTCGGCCCCGCTCTCGCCCGGGATGATCGTCGGGAAGTAGTCCGGGTTGATGAGGCGGCCCTGGCTGAGCAGCCACAGCGCCGGCACCGCGATGGCGATGTTCAGGATGCCGTTGACCACCGCGAGCCACGGCGTCCAGCGTCCGACAGCGTAGACGATGACCGCGAAGGCGGCCTCGAGGGCCATCAGCACGAAGAGTCCGATGATCCAGGTCGGCCAGAGTCCGGGGTCGAGGAACGACAGACCGGGCTCGCTGGGCACGAAGCCGATGAGGAGATCCCACAGGATCGCTCCGGCCGCGAACAGCAGGAAGACCAGCGAGGCGATCAGGTCGCCGAATCCGGCACCACGGGTCCGCGGCTCGGGCAGCTGGTCGACGGTCCAGGGCAGGAACGGCGTCTTCGCGTCGCGGCGGCTGGTCCGCTCGACGACCGCGAACACCAGCACGGTCCAGAACCCGAGGTGCACGGTCACCGAGATGAGCACCGGGACGATGGTGCCGATGACCTCGCCGATACCCGCGCCGGCGAGCACCTGGGCGAGAGCGATTCCGAACGCCGCGCAGGGCAGCACGATCCACAGCAGCAGCTTGAGCAGTCGCCACCACTCCAGGAAGTAGCGGGGCCCGATCAGCCACAGAGGGCGCTCGGTGTAGCCGGCGGCGAGCTTGTCGGGGTCGCCGAGGTCGGTGAGCACCGCGCGCTCGGCGTCGGTGCGTTCCTCCCCCTCGGCGACGCGGGCATCGATCTGGTCGTCGATCGAGCCGCGCAGCTCGGCGGCCAGGTCGTCGCGCTGCGCCTCCGGGACGGTGCGCATCGCGGCGTCGACGTAGCGGTCGGTGAGGGTGGTGGTGGTCATGTCAGTTCTCCAGGGGAAGGGAATCGATCGCCGTGGCGATCGAACGGAACTCGGCGGTGAGAGCGGCTGCGAGACGCGTGCCCGCGGCGTTGGTGCGGTAGAACTTCCGAGGCCGCGCCTCGTCGGTGTTCCACTCGCTCGTGAGGTGGCCCTGCTTCTCGAGACGGCGCAGAAGCGGATAGAGAGTGTTCGCGTCGGTGGGGAAGCCGTGCCCGTCCAGCTCCTCGAGCAGCCCGTACCCGTACCCCGGCTTCTCGAGCAGCCGCAGGCAGGCCAGCACGATGGTGCCGCGCCGCAGTTCCTGCAGGTGCGTGTCGAGGATCTCGGATTCGCTCATGGCTCACACTGTACTGTGTGTCACACACTAACGTCAACCACACATTGATAGTCTCCGAACCATTGTTGCCGCCAGGCGACCTCGCCCGACCGCAAGAGGCTTGAACCCCATCACCGGCTCGCGAAGACTCGGGTGATGGTTTTCGTCGGCTATCACGCCTCTCATGAACAGCTGCCCCCGAGCACCCTCCTTCGTGCCGTGACCGGCGCCGAGCGCGCCGGCTTCGACGGCGCGATGTGCTCCGACCACCTCGCGCCGTGGGGTGTGGCCCAGGGCGAGTCCGGCTTCGCGTGGTCCTGGCTGGGCGCCGCCCTCGCATCCACCGACTTCTCCATCGGGGTCGTGAACGCGCCGGGGCAGCGCTACCACCCGGTCGTGATCGCCCAGGCGGTGGCGACGCTCGAGGAGATGTTCCCCGGGCGGTTCTGGGCGGTGTTCGGCAGCGGCGAGGCCATGAACGAGCACGTCACCGGCGACCCCTGGCCGTCGAAGGACGAGAGGAACGCCCGCCTCGACGAGTCGCTCCAGGTGATCCGGCGACTCCTCGGCGGCGACGAAGTCACGCAGGACGGACTCGTGAAGGTGCACCGGGCGCGGGTCTGGTCACGGCCGGCCGCTCCCCCGCCTCTCCTCGGCGCCGCCGTGAGCGCGGAGACCGCCGAATGGCTCGCAGGCCGGGTGGACGGGCTCGCCACGGTGGCGCAGGAGCCCGCCGCGCTCCGCCGTGTCGTCGACGCCTATCGCGGGGCGGGCGGCGAAGGACCCTGCGTCCTGCAGGTGCACCTGTCGCTGGCGGAGACGGATACCGAGGCCCTCGCCCTCGCGAAGGACCAGTGGCCCAACGGGCTCATCGGTCCGCCGCGAGCGTGGGACTTCGATCAGCCCGAGGACTTCGACGCCGCCGTCGCCGATCCTGACGAGGGTGAACTGCGCAAGGCAGTGCTCGTCGACACGGATGCCGCGGCCCTCGCCGAGCGCATCGCCGAGCTCGTGCGGATCGGCTTCGACCGCGTGTACCTGCACCACGTCGGCAAGAACCAGGACGAGTTCCTCGATCGCGCCGAATCCGACCTGCTCCCGGCCCTGCGGAGGACCCTGTGAAGATCACCGACACGAGTGACCTGTGGTGGAAGACCAGCGTCATCTACTGCCTCGACGTCGAGACCTACCTCGACCACGACGGCGACGGCGTCGGCGACTTCGCCGGGCTCGCGCAGCGGATCGACTACCTCGCCGACCTGGGCGTCACGTGCCTGTGGCTCATGCCGTTCTATCCGACGGCCGACCGCGACGACGGCTACGACGTCACCGACTTCTACGGCGTGGACACCCGGCTCGGCTCGCACGGCGACGTGGTCGAGGTCATCCGGACGGCGCGGGATCGCGGCATCCGGGTCATCGTCGATCTCGTCGTGAATCACACGGCCGACACGCACCCGTGGTTCGTCTCGGCCCGGCGCTCGCGCAACTCCCGCTTCCGCGATTTCTACGTGTGGCGCGACGAGCCGCCTGCGAACAATGTCAACGCCGTGTTCCCCGGCGAGGAGTCGACGCTGTGGGAGCTGGACGAGAAGAGCGGGCAGTACTACCTGCACAGCTTCTATCGGCACCAGCCCGACCTCAACATCGCCAACCCGTCCGTGCGGGACGAGATCGCCAAGACGATCGGGTTCTGGCTGCAGCTCGGCGTCTCGGGCTTCCGCGTCGATGCGGTGCCGTTCCTGCTCGAGGTGCCCGAGGGTGAGGACATCGGCGATCCCCACGAGTACCTGCGTGATCTGCGCCGATTCCTGCGGCGCAGATCACGCGAGGCCGTGCTGCTCGGCGAGGTGAACCTCCCGTACCGAGACCAGCTGACGTACTTCGGAGGAGACAAGGGCGAGGAGCTCACGCTCCAGTTCGACTTCATCGGGATGCAGGCGCTCTACCTCTCGCTGGCGCGTTCCGACCCGCGCCCTCTGGCGAAGGCGCTCCGCGCTCGCCCCGGGATCGCGCCCGAGGCGCAGTGGGCGAACTTCGTGCGCAACCACGACGAGCTCACCCTCGACAAGCTCACGGACGCCGAGCGCGAGGAGGTGTTCGCCGCCTTCGCGCCGGACGAACGGCAGCGCGTCTACGGGCGCGGCATCACGCGACGGCTCCCGACGATGCTCGGGGGCGATCCTCGCCGCATACGCATGGTCTACAGCCTGCTCTTCTCCCTTCCCGGCGTGCCGGTGCTGTTCTACGGCGAGGAGATCGGCATGGGCGAGAACCCCGACATCCTCGGGAGGACCTCGGTGCGCACGCCGATGCAATGGTCCGACTCGCGCAACGGCGGCTTCTCCACGGCCGCACCCTCGCGGCTGACCTCTCGTCCGCCCGAAGGCGGGTACGCGCCCGAGCACATCAATGCCTCGCAGCAGCTGAACGACGAGGAATCGCTGTTGCACTTCATGCGCAAGCTCGCCGCCCGGTACCGGATCTCCCCCGAGATCGGGTGGGGCGAGTTCGAATTGCTCGAGCACGATGCCCCGGCCGTGCTCGCCCACTCCGTGCGCGCCGACGTGGGCCGGATGATCGCCCTGCACAACTTCGCCGACGAGCCGGCGCGAGTGCGCCTCGCCATCGCGGACGAGCCCGAGGGCGCCGAGCTCACTGACCTCTTCGGTCCGGATCGCCTCGCGCTCGGCCCGAACGGCGGGGTCGAGCTGGATCTTCCGGCGTACGGCTGGCGGTGGCTGCGGCTGGCGCGCCCGGGCGACGGGCGCCTCGGCTGAGGGCGGCGACGGCTTGCCGCGGCGCCCCCGACGTGTGATCATGACGAAAAGGAGTCCCCCATGAGCCTTCGCTCCGCCTTCGTCCGGATCAAGCACGCGATCTTCGGCAAGCCCCTGACTCACGAGGAAGCTCAGGCACTGCAGCGCACCGATCTCGGCAACCACCGCAACGGCGCTGAGAGCGACGCGCGCGGCCGTTCCGTCCAGAACCAGACGTGGTGGGGCGCCTGAGGGGCATGATCGGGGGGTGAGCACCTCGACGCACCTCCCCCCACTCGACGACATCCTCGCCACGGCACACGTCGTCGCACTGCCTCTGGCCGCGCGCTTCCGGGGCATCGAGGTCCGCGAGGCCGTGCTCTTCCAGGGGCCGGAGGGGTGGACCGAGTTCTCGCCCTTCGCCGAGTACGACGACACCGAGGCGGCGACGTGGCTCGCTGCGGCCATCGACTTCGGATGGATGCGGCAGCCCGCCGCCGTCCGATCCGAGATCGCCGTGAACGCCACGGTGCCGGCGGTGGCCGCGGCATCCGTCCCCGCGATCCTCGCGCGCTTCGACGGCTGCCGGACGGCGAAGGTCAAGGTGGCGGAGCCCGGCCAGCGCCTGGTCGACGACGTGGCCCGTGTGCAGGCCGTCCGCGAGGCGATGGGACCGGAGGGTCGCATCCGGGTGGATGCCAACGGGGCGTGGAACGTCGACGAGGCCGAGCACGCGATCCATGCGCTCGCCGAGTACGACCTCGAGTACGCCGAGCAGCCCTGCGCGAGCGTCGAGGAGCTGGCCGAGCTGCGTCGGCGGGTGAAGTACATGGGCATCCCGATCGCTGCGGACGAGAGCGTGCGCAAGGCGTCGGATCCGCTCGCCGTCGCCCGCGCGGGCGCCGCCGATCTCCTGGTCATCAAGGCGCAGCCGCTCGGCGGGGTGCGCCGGGCGCTGGCGATCGTCGCCGAGGCGGGCCTCCCTGCCGTCGTCTCCAGCGCGCTCGACACCTCGATCGGTCTGGCGATGGGCGCGGCCCTGGCTGCGGCGCTCCCCTCGCTCGACTACGACTGCGGGCTCGGCACGGCGTCACTCCTCACGGCGGACGTGACCGCGCCTCCGCTGCTGCCCCGAGGCGGGGTGATCGCGGTCGGGCGCATCGAGGCCGACCCTGCCCTGCTCGAGGCGCACGCGGCATCCGCCGAGCGGCGGGAGTGGTGGCTCGCACGCCTCTCGCGCTGCCACGCCGAAATCAGTGCGCGGGCGGCTCGATGATGAGCTGCGCGACGCGGGCGAGCTCTTCGTTCGTGCGCAGGCACATCTCCTCGTAGTCGAGCCCGGCCATCACGGCGCGCACCGAGGCGCCCTCCCAGACGGTCAGCATGAGCCGCGCGGCATCGACCGCCGGCAGCCGGAAGCCGATCGTCTTCGCGCGACCGATGTCGTCGATGATGTAGGCGACGCTGTGCAGCATCTCGTCCTCCTGGGCGAGATAGGCCGCGGCGAGCGCCGGGGTGCGCAGGGCGTGGATGCGGATCTCGCTCATCAGGAGCACGCCGAGCCGGTCGTCCGCTGACACGTCGAGCACCTGCTGGACGATCTCGAAGGCGTTGGCCGGCGCGTTGGCGAAGGCGCCCGCCCGCTCGAGTTCCGCGACCCGTTCGCGCACGGCGGCGACTCGTTCGCGGGCGACGCGGCCTGCGAGCTCCAGGAACAGCTCGTCCTTCGTCTCGAAGTTGGAGTAGAACGCGCCTCGGGTGAACCCCGCGCGCTCGCAGATGGCTTCGACGGATGCCGCATCCAGCCCGACTTCGGCGAAGACCTGGGCGGCGGCATCCAGCAGTTTCTGGCGGGTGGCCTCGCGACGGCGTGACGTCACGGCGACGGCGTCTGTCATCCGTCCTCCTCTCGGCCATCTTCACACGGACTGCTCAGGTTCGGGCCTCCGGCACGCTCTACGATACACTCATGTATCCGATACAGCGCTGTATCGACAGATCCTGAATCCTGTCCCCGGAGGCGCTGTTGTCCACCCTGCTGTACTCCCTCGGCCGCTGGTCCTACCGTCACCCGTGGCGGGTGCTCGTGGCCTGGCTGCTGCTCCTCGGCATCGCCGGCGGCGCCGCCCTCACTTTCAGCCAAGGCACCGACAACTCCTTCACCATCCCGGGCACCGAGGCCCAGTCGGGGATCGAGCAGCTGAACCGCACGTTCCCGCAGGTGAGCGGAACTAGCGCGCAGATCGTCATCGTCGCCGACGAGGGCGACAGCATCTCAGACGAGCCCTACGCCTCCGCGATCGGCGACGCGGTCGATGAGCTCGGCGACGTCGATGGCGTCCTGGGTGTCACCGACCCGTTCGACGACATGGTGAAGGGACTGGTCAACGAGGACGAGTCCGCCGCTATCGTCCGGCTGCAGTTCGAGGGCCAGGCGACCGACGTCTCACCGGAGTCCAAGGCAGAGCTCCAGGCGGTCTCGGACGACCTCGCCGCAGCGCTGCCCGACGGCGCACAGGTCGCACTCGGCGGCGACCTGTTCTCGATGTCGGTGCCGGGCATCACGATCACCGAGGGCATCGGCATCCTGATCGCCCTGCTGGTGCTGATGGTGACGTTCCGCTCGTTCCTCGTCGCGGGCCTCCCCCTGGCGACCGCCCTGGTCGGCGTCGGCCTGTCGATGGCGCTCATCCTGCTCTCGACCGCGGTCGCCTCGATCTCGTCGACGACGCCGCTCCTGGCCCTCATGCTCGGGCTCGCCGTCGGCATCGACTACGCGCTCTTCATCGCGGCGCGACATCAGGACCAAGTCAGAGGCGGCATGGAGCCGGAGGAGTCGGTGGCCCGCGCCACGGGCACCGCCGGCTCGGCGGTCGTGTTCGCCGGAGTCACAGTGCTGATCGCGCTCATCGGCCTCGGCTTCGCCAACATCCCCTTCCTCACCACCATGGGGATCGCCGCGTCGGTCGCCGTCGCGATCGCGGTGGCCGTCGCGATCACCCTCACCCCGGCACTCCTGGGCTTCGTCAAGGGGCGCGTCGTGGGACGGATGCCGCGGCCCGCCGGGCCTCGCCGGCGCAGCCGCCGGGCCGATGGCGCCGCAGCGGACGCCGCCGTGCACGCCTCCCCCACCACGTCGCGTCGCGGCTTCGCCACGCGCTGGGTCGGCGGCGTGACGCGGCATCCGATCGTGACGACCATCGCCGTCGTGCTGGGCCTCGGCATCCTGGCGATCCCGGCGTCGAGCCTCGCACTGGCGCTGCCCAATGCGGGTGTGCAGCCGGAGTCCTCGCAGGCGCGTGTGAGCTACGACCTCGCCGCCGAAGAGTTCGGCCCAGGGTTCAACGGGCCGCTCATCATGACCGGCACGATCGTCACCTCGAACGACCCCCTCGGGCTCATGGAAGACCTCGCGGCCGAGATCGAGAACGTTCCGGGCGTCAAGGAGATCGCCCTCGCGACCCCGAACGAGACCGCAGACACCGGCATCATCCAGGTGATCCCGACGACGGCTCCCGACGACCCCGCGACCGCCGAGCTGGTCCGCGAGCTGCGTGCGCTCGCCCCCGAGCTCGCGGACGAGTACGGGATCGACCTGACCGTGACGGGCTTCACGGCCGTCGCGATCGATATTTCCGACCGCCTGGGCGCTGCCCTGGTGCCGTTCGGCATCTTCGTCGTCGGGCTCTCGTTCATGCTGCTGATGATCGTGTTCCGCTCGATCGCCGTGCCGCTCACCGCCGCGCTCGGCTACCTCCTCTCGGTCACGGCCGCCTTCGGCGTCGTCGCCGCCGTGTTCGAGTGGGGCTGGGGCGCGGACCTGCTCCACGTGGCCCGCACCGGCCCCGTGATCAGCTTCATGCCGATCATCCTCATGGGCGTGCTGTTCGGCCTGGCGATGGACTACCAGGTCTTCCTCGTCTCCCGGATGCGCGAGGACTACGTGCACGCCACTCGGGCCAAGGGCGGTCAGGCCGATCGGACGACCGCGGTCGCGGCGATCCGCTCCGGGTTCACGGCATCCGCTCGCGTCGTCACCGCGGCTGCCCTCATCATGTTCGCCGTCTTCGCGGCCTTCGTGCCCGAGGGCGACGCGTCGATCAAACCCATCGCGCTCGGGCTGGCCGTCGGCATCGCGATCGACGCCTTCCTGGTGCGCATGACGCTCATCCCGGCGCTGATGGCACTGCTCGGCGAGAAGGCGTGGTGGATGCCGCGCTGGCTCGACAGGGTGCTCCCCCACTTCGACATCGAGGGCGAGGCCGTCGAGCGCGAGCTGGCGCTGGCCGACTGGCCCGAGCCCGACACCACGGTCGCCGTGGTCGGCGAGGATGTCGCGGTCCGCACCGACGGCGGCGCCGCGGGCGACGTCGTGCTCTTCGACGGAGCGACGTTCCGCGTCGAGCCCGGCGGCACGCTCATCGTGACGGGCGATCCGCGTGCGGCCCGGGCGTTCGGGCTCGCGGTCGCGGGCCGGCTCGCGCCGAGCGACGGCCTGCTGCGCGTGGCCGGGCACCTCCTACCCGGACGTGCCGCTTGGGTGCGCGCGCACGTCGGTGTCGCGCTCCTCGCCGAGTCCGAAGACCGGGTGCGCGAGCTGCGCCGGGCGCTGAGCGGCCGGGCCGCACTCGTCGTGCTCGACGGCCTCGACACGCTGGACGCGGCCGAGCGGGATCAGGGCGCCGCGCTCCTGCGCGATGCCGCCACCGCGGCTCGCGAGCGCTCCGACGACCCGCTCTCCCGTCTCACGATCGTCGCGACCGCGAAGCACGACGGTCCGGCCCTCTCCCTCCTCGCCGATGCCCACCGCCCCGACGTGACCTCGCTCACGCTGCGCGCCGGCTCGGCCCCCGCTTCCTCTCCCATCACCGAGGTGACCGCATGACCCTCCACATCGAACGCGCCCGCACGCGGCGCCCCGTGACGTGGCTGACGCTGATCGGCGTCCTGCTGCTCCCCGTCATCATCGGCGGCGTCCTCGTGGCGGCGCTGTACAACCCCGTCGAACGCCTCGACGGACTTCAGGCTGCGATCGTGAACGAGGACGAGGCCGTCACGATCGACGGGCAGATGGTCCCCCTGGGACGCCAGCTCACGGCGGGTCTCGTCGAGGGCACCGACGACCAGGAGAGCAACCTCACCTGGACCATCTCGAACGCCGACGACGCGGCCGAGGGCCTCGCGGACGGCACCTACTCGGCCGTGATCACGATCCCCGAGAACTTCTCCGCCGCCGCGACCTCGACCCAGCCCGGCATGGAGCCGGAGCGGGCGACGATCGAGGTGCAGACGCCGCCCGACAGCCTGATCGTCGACGACGCCATCACCGCGCAGGTCACCTCGGCCGCGGCATCCCTCATGGGCGACCAGCTCTCGCAGGTGTACCTCGAGAACGTGTTCCTGGGGTTCACGACTCTGGGCGACCAGCTGGGCGAGGCGGCCTCCGGCGCACAGGATCTCGCCGACGGCGCCGGTCAGGCGGCCGATGGCGCGACCGCGCTGGCCGAGGGCTTCCCGCAGCTCTCCAGCGGCGCCTCGGGACTCGCGACCGGAGCCGGTGACCTGCAGAGCGGGCTCGGCACGATCGCCGGCGGGATCGGCGGTGCCGCGAACGGTGCGCGCGATCTCGGGAGCGGCCTCGACACCGCGGCCGCCAAGGTCGTCAGTCCAGACCTGCAGAAGGCCGCCGACGACACCGCGGCGTACGCCGGCGACGCGGCACGCGAGACGGCGGCTTTGGCCTACCTGCTCGGCAACCCCGACCCGGAGGAAGGCCCGCTGGGCCTCGCCCAGACGCTCGGCGGACTCGGTCAGACGCTCGGCGGACTCGCCCAGCAGTGCCTCGCCTCCGGCGGGAGCGCCGAGTTCTGCACGCAGCTCGGAGCAGCGGCGGCAGCAGTCGGCACCACGGCGCAGACCGCCGGCATCGCGGCGCAGAACGCCGGCGTCGCCGCCACGAGCGCCGGCTACGCGAGCGGCTACGCCGACGGGACCGCGACCGGCATCGCCGAGCTCATGTCGCAGACCAGCGCGGGACTGACGGATGCCGCGAACGGCGCCCGTGAGCTCGGCTCCGGCCTCGACCAGCTCGCGGCCGGCACGACCCAGTCCGCGGCCGGGGCCGGTCAGCTCTCGTCCGGCGCGGCACAGCTCGCGGGCGGCCTCGACGAAGCGGGCACCGGAGCGACGTCGCTCGCCGAAGGCGTCACCGCCGTCGCCGACGGCACCTCGACCCTCGCCGACGGGCTGGACGAGGCATCCGCCGCGGTCCCCTCCTACACCGATGCCGAGGCCACCAGCCTCGCCGACGTGGTGTCGAACCCGGTCGAGGCCTCGGGCGTGGGCACGTCGCTCTTCGGCGCCTCGGCGGTGCCGCTGCTCGCCACCCTCGCGCTGTGGTTCGGCGGGCTGGGGACGTTCATCGCCCTCCAGGCCGTCTCACGCCGTGCCTTGACCGCGCGTGAGCCGTCCGTGCTGCTCGCCCTCCGGGGCTTCGCACCGGGTGCCGCGCTCGGCGCCGCGCAGGGACTGCTGGTGGCGGGCGTCGTGCAGCTCGCGGCGTCGTACGAGTGGGGCCAGTGGTGGGCGTTCGCCGGTGTGAGCGTCGCAGCGGGCATCGCCTTCGCCGCGGTCAACCAGGGCCTCGTCGCAGTGTTCGGCGGCGCGGGCCGCTGGATCTCGGCGCTCATCGGCGTCCTCGCCGTCGCGACCGGCGTGGTCTCGACCGTGCCGGGTGCGCTGTCGGGCATCGCCGCGCTCATGCCCACCTCGCCCGCCTACAACGGGATGCTCGCGGCGCTCACCGACGCGTCGGGGTTCGGGGCGGCCCTCGCCGGCCTCGCGGTGTGGGCGGTGCTCGCGTTCGTCGCCACCATCCTGGCCGTGGCGCGGCGCCGCACGACGTCGGCGCGGGCGCTCCTGAGCGCCCCTGCGCTCACCGCCTAGATCTGCGGAAGTCGAACGCCCGGCCGGATCATCCAGCCGGGCGTTCGTCGTCTGCGGGGCCGGTCAGCTCAGTCCGGAGTAGGCGTGGAGGCCCTTGAAGAACATGTTGACGATCGTGAAGTTGAACAGCACGGCCGTGAATCCGATGATCGAGAGCCACGCGGAGCGCGATCCGCGCCAGCCCCGGGTGGCACGCGCGTGGATGTAGCCGGCGTAGAGCACCCAGATCACGAAGGTCCAGACTTCCTTGGTGTCGAAGCCCCAGTAGCGCCCCCAGGCGTCGTTGGCCCAGATCGAGCCCGCGATGAGGGTGAACGTCCAGAAGATGAAGCCGAGGATCGCGAACCGGTACGCGAGCGACTCCAGCACGTCGGCGCTCGGAAGGGTGCCGAGGAAGCGAGGACCGCTCTTGGGCGACGGGCCGGATGCCTCCACCGCGGCCGCGGCCATGATGCGCCGTTCGCGCCTGGCCTGCATCAGTTGAATCACCGACAGCCCGAAGGCGAGGGCGAACAGCGCGGTGGCCAGCGATGCGACGAACACGTGGATGACGAGCCAGACCGACTTGAGCGGGTCCATGAGCGGCACGATGTCGGTGTAGAACCAGATCGCCGTCCCGCCCAGCAGCACCGTCACGAGGCCCGTGATGAAGGATCCGAGGAATCGCAGGTCATAGCGGAAGAGGACGCCCAGGTAGACCGCGACGATGAGCATCGTCCCGGTGAGGGCGAACTCGTACATGTTGGACCAGGGCACGCGTCCCGCCGCGACACCGCGGGTCACGTCTGCGCCGACGTGGAACAGGAAGGCGAGCACCGTGAGCGATGTGCCGATGCGCGCCCAGACGAGGCGGGGCCGGTCGGCCGGGCGGGCGTTCAGCGCCACCTCGGCAGCGCGCTCCTGCGCGCGAACCTCGCCGATCGTCGGGCGGCCGGACGACGCCACAGCGGCTCCGACGAGCTCGCGCTCACGGGCGTCCTTGGCGTCGACCGCGACGGCGCCGCGCCGGGCGAGGTCGACCGCGTAGGCGACGAAGGCGAGGGCGTAGACGGTGATCGCCGTCCAGACCAGGAGCACCGAGACCGAATCGAGCGAGAGGGCGGTGGTTTCGGGCATGTTCTCAGTCTACGCGCGGGGTCGGAGGGTGCTCGAGGGCGTCGCGGTGCCGCTGCGCGAGCTGCTCGACGGCGCCGTCGAGCGTGGGATCCTCGCCCCGCGCGAGGCCGGCGTACTCCACGCGGAGGGCGTTCGCGTCGGGCGTGACCTTGACCCAGAGACGCCGGCGGGGCACGAACAGCGCCGAGAGCAGGCCTGCCATCGCGAGCACCGCGAACAGCAGCACCCAGCCGGCCGCGGCATCCCGGTGGACCGAGAGCGACACGTACCGCTTCACCGAGCCGTCGTAGCCGGTGGCGCCCTCGGGGGCCTCGTTCTCGAAGGTGATCGTGCCGTAGCCGTCCGGGAGGTCGGCGGTCTCGCCCGGAGCCAACTCGATGGGCTCGACGTCGGTCCCGCGCCCCGCGAGCTGCGTCATGCCGGAGGGGTCCAGCGTGTAGACCGATCGCGGGGTGCCGTCGTCGATGCCGAGGTCGCCGACGAACACGTTGAGGGAGAGGACGGGGTTGACCAGCGCCGGGTACGCGGAGGTGAACGCACCCGTGGTCAGCGGCGCCTGGGTCGGGTAGAAGAAGCCCTGCAGCGCCAACTGGTCGGGCAGGCCGTCGGGAACCTTGACGATCCCGAGCGAGGTCATGTTGTTGTCCTGCGAGAGGAAGGGCACCGACTCCGAGTAGACGACCTCGCCGTCGGCATCGCGGATGGTGAGGGTCGGCGCGTAGCCGTTGCCCATGAGGTAGATCCGGTCGCCCGCCAGCTCGAGCGGATGGTTGACGCGCACCTCGCCCTGCTGCGGCTCCTCACCGGCACGCTCGGTCGTGAGGTTCGCCACGAAGTCGCCGGCCTGGCCCTGGCCCTTGGTGCCGAGCGGCTGATAGGTGACGTCGAAGCGGTCGAGGGTCAGCGAGTACGGCTGCAGCGCGTCCTCGTCGACGAAGCGGCCGGGGTTGAACGAGGTGTAATCGAGCATCGAGTTGACGAAGGTGCGACCCTCGATGATGACGGTCTGGCCGGTATAGGTGAATCCGCCGCCGAGCCCGACCGCGACGAGCACGCCGATGAGGGCGGTGTGGAACACCAGGTTGCCCGTCTCGCGCAGGTAGCCGCGCTCGGCCGAGACCGAGAGCGTCGCGCCCTTGTCGTATCGCGCGACGCGGTAGCCGGACTTCTTCAGCTGCTGCTGCGCGAGCTCGATCGCCGGCGACGCGGCAGAAGCGGGAACTGCGTCGGGCCCGAGCTCGATGACCTCCGCACGGTGCACGTCCAGGCGCGACAGCCGCGCGGGGGTGCGGGGCGGCTGCGCGCGCAGCGCCTTCCAGTGGTGCTTCGTCCGCGGGATGACGCAGCCGATGAGCGACACGAAGAGGAGGAGGTAGATCGCCGAGAACCACGGCGAGGTGTAGACGTCGAACAGGCTGAGCCTGTCGAGGACCGGTGCCAGATCGGGGTTGTCGGTGAAGTACTGCGTCACGCCGTTCGGGTCGGCGCTGCGCTGCGGCACCAGCGATCCCGGCACCGCCGCGATCGCGAGCAGCAGCAGCAGCACGAGGGCCGTGCGCATCGACGTGAGCTGGCGCCAGCCCCAGCGCAGCCATCCGGCGAAGCCGAGGGCAGGCTGGGCGATGTCGGCCGATGGCGCCGAGTCGGCGTGGTCGGCGTGGTCGGACGGCCGCAGCGGATCGCCGTCGACGGCCGAGTCAGAGCGGAGCGGGGACACTCTGGAACACCCCCTGCAGCTGAGCCATGATCTCGGTCCAGACGCCCGTGACCATCAGCAGGCCGAGCGCGATCAGGATGCCGCCGCCGATGAGGTTCACGACGCGGATGTGGCGGCGGAGGAAGCCGACCGAGCGGGTCGCCCAGCCGAAGCCGAGGGTGAGGAGCACGAAGGGGATGCCGAGCCCCAGCGAGTACGCCAGTCCGAGCACCCCGGCACGGGCGGCCGAACCGGAGTCGAACGCCATGGTGAGGATCACCGCGAGCGTCGGGCCGATGCAGGGCGCCCAGCCGATGCCGAGCGCGATCCCGAGGAGGGGCGCCCCGATGAGACCGAGGTTGCCGCGCACCTGCGGCCGGGCGATGCGCTGCGCGATACCGAAGACGCCGATGAAGACGAGGCCCATCGCGATGATCACGACGCCCAGCACGCGCGTGATGATCTCGGCGTACTCGATGAAGAATCGACCCAGCGTGCCCCCGAGCATGGCGACGGTGACGAAGACGAGGGTGAACCCCGCGATGAACAGCAGCACGCCGAGCAGCAGCTTGCCGCGCGCAGGGGCTTCGGGAGCGGCATCCGTCGTCACCGGCGTCGGAGAATCGCCGCTCGGTCGGAGGATCACGCCGGAATCCTCCGACGCCGGCGCGATTGTCCGACGTTCCCGGTCGACCCGCCGGCCCTCGGGTCGCTCACCCGATCGCGGGGCCACCGCTCCCCCGATGAAGCCGAGGTAGCCGGGCACGAGCGGCAGGACGCACGGCGACAGGAACGACAGCAGACCCGCGAGGATCGCGATCGGAACGGCGACGAAGAGCGAGCCGTCCGCGACCAGGTCGGCGAGGGTCACGACTCGTCCAGCGTGTCGCTCACGAGCGTCTGCAGGATGGACGTCTCGCTCAGCCGCCCGATGACGCGCGCGGCGACGCGCCCCTCGCGGTCGAGCACGAGAGTGACCGGCACGGCGTTGAGGGGGGTCTGGCCGGCGAACGCGAGCTTGATCGAGCCGTCGACGGTCGCCAGGGCGCTCGGATAGCCGACGCCGTAGGTCTCGGCGAACGCACGCGAGGCATCCGCTCCGTCGTAGAGGTTCACGCCGAGGAACGACACCTCCTCGCCCTCGAAGGCCTGGTTCGCCTCCTCGAGCAGCGGCGCCTCCACGCGGCAGGGGGCGCACGCGGCGTACCAGAAGTTCACGACGACCACGTCGCCGCGATACGCCTCGCTCGTGGTGGTCTCGCCGTCGTCGAGGACGGCCTCGAAGTCGATCGGCTCGGTGCGCTCCGCCGCCGGGATCTCCACGACCTCGAAGCCGTCGGCCGCGATGAAGCCCTTGTTGTCGCCCGCGCGGTACTGGTCGGCGAGCGGATCGTTCGTGCATGCGGCGAGTCCCGCGATCAGGGCGACGGCGAGCAGAGCGGTCCCCACGCCCCCTCGCCACATCGCCGACGCGCTGCGGCGAGCCTCGGGGCGCGTGGGCCCAGCCGCGGCTCGCCCGCGCGCGGGCGCGCGGCGATCACCGGACGAGCGGAGGAACCGCATCACACCGCCCCCACATCGAGGGAGCCCGACAGCCCCGCCGGTTCTGCGTACGCCGTCTCGGTCCACTTGCCGTCGACCATCTCGAAGCTCGTGACGCTCGACAGGGCGCAGCGCCGATCGCGCGGATCGTGACGTGACGGGAGGCCGGCCACCGCGAGGTGGGTGATCCAGATCGGGAGCTGGTGCGACACGATGACGACGTCGCCGGAGTCGACCGAATCCCACGCCTCCGTCATGGCGGCGTTCATGCGCCCGATGACGTCGGCGTACGGCTCCCCCCAGCTGGGCAGTGCGGGCTTGCTGAGGTGCCGCCAGTTCCACGGGTTGACCAGTGCCCGCACCATGCGCCGACCCTCGAACACGTTGGTCGGCTCGATCACGCGCTCGTCGGTGCGGGCCTCGAGCCCGAAGAGCTCGGTGAAGGGCTCCGCCGACTCCTGCGTGCGCTGCAGCGGCGAGCAGATCAGGGCGGACACCGGGCGCTCGAGACCGTGGATGTACTCGGCCGCCTGCCGCGCCATCCGCCGGCCGTCGGCGCTCAGCCCGAAACCGGGGAGCCGCCCGTACAGCACGCGGCGGGGATTGTGAACCTCCCCATGGCGCACGAGGTGGAGGCGGTCGGCAGGCACGCCACCAGTCTACGGTGGCCTGTTCTGTGGGGTGCCTGAGCGTCAGTCCGTCCGCGTCGAGACGGACTCGCGCTCCGGCTCCGGCGACGGGTCGGGGCGACGGGATGTGGCGACCAGCGCGCGGGTGCGCACGAACACGAACCAGGCCACCGCGAGCGCGGTGACGCCGATCACGACGTATTGCAGCGCGTCCACGTACTGCTCGACGACGTGCCAGGACTCGCCCAGGAAGTACCCGGCGAGGACGAAGACGGTGTTCCAGATCAGGCTCCCGGCCGCCGTCAGGGCTCCGAACCGCCAGGGGGACATGCGCGTCACGCCCGCGGGGATGGAGATCAGGCTCCGGAAGATCGGGATCATGCGCCCGAAGAACACCGCCTTGCCGCCGTGCCGCTCGAACCAGCCGACCGTGCGGTCGATGTCCTCGGGGTGCAGCAGCGGCACGCGGGCGGCGATGCGGCGCAGGCGTTCCACTCCGAGCCACGCGCCGAGCGCATAGAGAAGGAATGCGCCGACGATCGACCCCGCCGTCGTCCAGGCCAGTGCCTCGAACAGCGTGAACGAGCCGGAGCTCGCGGCGAGCCCCGCCATCGGCAGCACGACCTCACTGGGCAGCGGCGGGAAGAGGTTCTCGAGGGCGATCGCGACGCCGGCGCCCGCGGGCCCTACGACGTCCATCAGCGACACGGACCAGTCCAGCAGGGCTCCGAGCCACGAGTTGTCGGAAGATGCTTCGGTCATCGGGGGCCTTCGCTCTCGGTGATCGGGATGCCGCAGCCCGGCGAGGCGCGGCATCCCCACGCTACGTGCCGCGGGTTACGGGAACCTGGGTGCGCGCGTTACGGGAATGTGAGCGAACCTTCACCGCTCACGGATCCATGCTCGCGGGGTGCGGCCGCTTTCACCCTGGTGCAGACCCCCGATCCGCTGCGGGTGCCGGCCGCGCGATGCCTGGCACGGCGCCGAACCCGCCCCACGTAGACTGTCCCCTCGTGAGTGAACGCGCACTGATCAACCAGCTCAAGGGCCTCGATGCCGGTCCCGTCTCCGTCTCCGGATGGGTCGAGACCGTCCGTGACCAGAAGAAGGTGCAGTTCGTCATCCTCCGTGACGAGACCGGCGCCGTGCAGCTGGTCAACCCCGCCACCCGCCCCGCCGAGGACGGCACCGAGCAGGACGCCGACGCCCTGGCGCTCACCGAGCTGATCTCCGGGCTCGCGACGGGCACCTTCCTCACCGCCACCGGCGAGCTCAAGCACGACGAGCGCGTGAAGCTCGGCGGCGTCGAGATCAAGCTTGCCGGCCTGCACATCGCGGCGGCGGCGCTTCCGGAGACTCCGATCGCAGCCGACAGCGCCCCCGACAAGCGCATGGACTGGCGCTTCCTCGACCTGCGTCAGCGCCGCAACAACCTCATCTTCCGCGTGCAGACCACCCTCGAGCACGCGATGCGGTCCTACTGGGTGGAGCGCGATTACATCGAGGTGCACTCGCCGAAGCTCATGGCCACGGCATCCGAGTCGAATGCGGAGCTGTTCTCGCTCGAGTACTTCGGCGACCAGACCGCCTACCTCGCCCAGTCGCCGCAGTTCTTCAAGCAGATGGCCCAGGTCGCCGGCTTCGGCAAGATCTTCGAGATCGCCCCCGCGTTCCGCGCCGACCCCTCGTTCACCTCGCGTCACGCGACGGAGTTCACGAGCATCGACGCCGAGATCAGCTGGATCGACTCGCACGAAGACGTCGCCACCATGCAGGAGGAGCTCCTCGCCGCTGCGATCGGCGCGGTCAAGGAGAAGCACGGCGCCGAGATCGAGGAGCTGTTCGGTCTCGAGATCCAGGTGCCGGCGATCCCGTTCCCGAGGATCCCGCTCGCCGAGGCGCTCGAGATCGTCAAGAGCCGCGGCTACGAGGTCCCCCGCACCGACGGCGACCTCGACCCGGAGGGCGAGCGTCAGATCTCCGCGTACGTCGAGGAGACCTACGGACACCAGTTCGTGTTCATCACCGACTACCACCCCGAGATCCGCGCGTTCTACCACATGCGCGACGAACAGACCGGGCTCACCAAGAGCTACGACCTCCTCTTCAAGGGCGTCGAGATCACCACCGGCGCGCAGCGCGAGCACCGCGTCGACGTGCTCATCGAGCAGGCCCGGGAGAAGGGCCTCGAGCCCGAGCACCTCGAGTTCTACCTCGACTTCTTCCGCTACGGCGCCCCGCCCCACGGCGGGTTCGGGATGGGCCTCGCGCGCGTGCTCATGCTGCTGCTCGGCGAGTCCTCGATCCGCGAGGTCACCTACCTCTTCCGCGGGCCGACGCGTCTGGCACCATAGGCGCATGATCGAAGGCCTGCAGAACTTCCGCGACACCGGCGGCACGCCGCTCACCGGAGGCGGAAGCACCCGCAGCGGAGTCCTGTACCGGTCCGAGGCGCTCACCGCGCTGACGCCGGCGGGGCTCAGCGCGCTCGCGTCCACCGACATCGGCGTCATCGCGGACTTCCGCACCTCCGCCGAGCGCGGGATGGCCGCCGACCGGCTGCCCGACACCCGCGCCTTCCGCATCGTCGAGCTGCCGCTGCTCGAGGGCGCCCTCACCGGAGCGGCCCAGCAGGCGGCGGCCGCGCCGGATCCGGCGGCTGCATCCGCCGCGATCGCCGCCGCCCTCGCGCAGCTCCCTGGGCTCGGAGACCTGTACGTGTCGATGCTCGGGCAGGGTGCCGCTTCCTTCGCGGAGCTCGCCCGGCTCGTCGCCGCGGCCACCGACGACCCGCCGACCGCGGTGCTCGTCCACTGCACGGCGGGGAAGGACCGCACCGGCGTCGCGATCGCCCTGCTGCTCGATGCGGTCGGAGCCGACCGTGCCGCCGTCGTCGCCGACTACAGCTCGTCCGCGGCGAATCTCGCCGGGCCTTGGGCGGATCGCATGCGCGCCATGGTCACGGCGATGGGCGTTCCCCTCACCCCGACGGTCGACGAGCTGCTCACCGGCACCCCGGCCGAGGCCATCGAGCAGGCGCTCGCGTGGACCGACGAGCGCGGCGGCGCCGCGAGCTACCTGCAGTCGGGCGGTCTCACAGACGACGAGCTCGACGGCCTGCGCGCGCGACTCGCCGCCTAGCTGCCCGGGAGCAGTGCTTGCCGGCCGCTCAGCCGGGGAGAACCGCGGCGTCGAGTGCGGCGCGGAGCCGGTCGGGAGAGACGCGCCAGTGGCCGTGCAGCGTGCCGTCGATCAGCACGACCGGGATCTTCTCCCACCACAGCGCAAAGAGCGCCGGGTCATCGGCGATCGACAGCTCTTCGACCTCGACGGAGTCCTCCGGCAGGTCGGCGACGACCGTCTCGACGACCTCGCGCGCCACGTCGCAGAGGTGGCAGTCCGGTTTCCCGATCAGGGTGAGTGTCGTCACACCGTCCAGTCTAGGAGCGGGACGGATGCCGGGCTCAGCGCTCGACGGGGAAGCCCGAGGCGATCCAGTCGTTGGTGCCGCCGTCGACGTTCGTGACGTCGTACCCGCGCGCCTCCAGCGCCTCCACGACGCGGCCGGAGCGACCGCCGACGGCGCAGATCACGTCGAACGCTCCGTCGGGGAGCTCGTCGAGGTGCTCGCCGATGGTCGACATCGGCATGTTGACCGCACCCGGGACGCGCCCGGCCGCGAACTCGTCTGGCTCGCGCACATCGATGAGCGGCACATCGATGCGTTCGCGGAGCTCCTGGACGGTGATCGACTTCATGATTCCTCCGGTCGGGGCATACACGAAGCGCCCGTCCGAAGACAGGCGCTTGGTGTCGATGCCGCGTTACTTCTTGTTGCGGCGCTGGTGGCGAGTCTTGCGAAGCAGCTTGCGGTGCTTCTTCTTCGCCATGCGCTTGCGGCGCTTCTTGATGACTGAACCCACGGAAAACCTCACAATGTCGGGGTCTGGGCGCAGCTCGTGCGCGCCCGGGATCGGGCAGATGCGGAAAATGCCTCGTGACAGTCTAGCCGACGTCGGCGATGGGCCGATGCAGGGCCTCGGTCACCGCCGATTCGGGGACGCGGTAGCTGCGGCCGAAGCGCACCGCGGGCAGCTCACCGGAGTGCACGAGCCGGTAGACCGTCATCTTCGAGACGCGCATCAGCTCAGCGACCTCGGCGACGGTCAGGAAGCGCACGTCGGGCAGTTCCGCCATGTGATCCCCTTCCCCAGAGTGCTGTGCCACACTCTAGAGCCTCCGAGGGACGCGTGTAAACCGGTGTGGCCGGTGGGATTGGTGGGACCCGCGGATGCTCAGCCCTCGGGGCGCTGACGCGCTCGCCGCTCCCGAGCCTCGCGCGCCGCCTGGCGCACCGCCCGATGCGCGTCGCGCAGGGTCTTCTCAGCCTCGCGCACGGCCTTCTGCGCCTCGCGGAAGCGCTTGTCGTCCGAGATGTCCTCATCCGCGCGCACGGTCCAGCCCGCACGCTCTGTGCGCTGCCCGTCCTCTACCGCGCTGATGTACCCCGCGACGCCGTCGAGGCTCAGGCCGAGATTGAACGCGAAGGGGTCGGCATCGTCGAGGAAGACTCCCGCCTCGATGGCGGCACGGAGGTCGGGGTACGCATCGGCCGTGATCAGCTGGCGGAACAGGGCGTCCTCGCTGCGCGCGATCTCGACATCGTCGACCTTGCGATCGCGCTCCACCCGCGCATAGCCCGCCAGGACCATGCCCGTCCACCGCGCATGACCGGTGACGAGCAGCATCACCGAGAGTCGCTCCGCATGCGTGAGCGGCGTGTCGGCCAGGGCGTGGAGGCCGGCATCCATCCAGGCCGCGCTGTTGGGCGTCGTGGGTGAGCCGTTGATCGGCACGTCCAGCACCCAGGGGTGCTCGAGGTAGCGCTGCACCTGCTCCCGATAGAGCGCCTGGAGCCTGTCTCGCCAGCCCTCCGCGGTGCGGGTGGCATCCGAGGGGAGCCCGGTCGCCTCCTCCTGCATGAGCAGTACGAGGTCTTCCTTCGCGCTCACGTAGCGGTAGAGCGACATCGGCGTGTAGCCGAGACGGGCCGCGACCGCAGCCATGGAGACGGCCCCCAAGCCATCGGCATCCGCGATCTCGACGGCGGCATCGACGATGAGCTCGACGCTCATCTCGCGCTTGGGTCCGCGCTGCGGGTTGGCGGCGACGCCCCAGGCGAGGGCCACCCCGCGCGGGAGCTCGATGTCCATGGCGTCGGTCATGCCGCCAGTCTAGGACTGTTTATTCCATAAACAGTGTGTTAGCGTCATAAACAGTTTTGGGCGTACACAGCAGTTTGCTCCATACACAGAAGGGACGGTCTCATGACCGAGGACGATCCGCAGCGGGCCATCGATGTGCGCGGTCTCCGCAAGGCGTTCGGAAGACAGGTGGTGCTCGACGGGCTCGATCTCGTCGTCGCGCGCGGCGAGGTGTTCGCACTGCTCGGGCCCAACGGCGCCGGCAAGACCACGGCCATCAACATCCTCACGACCCTCGTGCGTCCCGATGCGGGCAGCGCGGTCGTCGCCGGCGTCGATGTGGTGCGCGACCCCGACGCGGTGAAGCGTCGCATCGGTCTCACCGGGCAGGCGACCGCCGTCGACGACGTGCTCACCGGCACCGAGAACGTCGTCATGCTGGGGCGACTCTCGGGGCTGTCCGCTCGAGCGGCCCGCCGCCGGGCCGCCGAGCTGCTGGCACGCTTCGATCTCACGGATGCTGCAGCCAAGCGCGTCGGCGCGTACTCCGGCGGCATGCGCCGACGCCTCGACCTGGCTCTCAGCTTCGTCGTGACGCCCGAGATCCTCTTCCTCGACGAGCCCACAACGGGCCTCGACACTCGCAGCCGACGAGAGCTGTGGGATGTCATCCGCTCGCTGGCCCAGGCCGGCACCACGGTGTTCCTCACCACCCAGTACCTCGACGAGGCCGATCAGCTCGCCGACCGCATCGCCGTGCTCGACGGCGGCCGGGTCGTCGCCACCGGCACGGCCGCGCAGCTCAAGGCCCGCATCGGAGGCGACACCGTCGAGCTGCACGACGCCCACGGCGAGCTGCTGCACGAGGTCGCCACCGACGGAACGGTCTCCGATCTGCGGCGGGCACTCGATGTGCTGGACGAGTCGGGAGCGGAGGGCGTCGTGAGCCTGCGCCGCCCCAGCCTCGACGACGTGTTCCTCGCTCTCACCTCGCCCGACGCGAGCCGCGCCGAGGCCTCGCTGAAGGAGATCGCATGACCACCCTCACCCTGTCCCCCGACGCGCCCTCCTTGCGGCCTCGCATCTCGGGCCTCGTGGCCGAGACCGTCTTCGTGGGTCGAAGCCTGCGCCACTCGCTGCGCGACGGCGAGTCGCTCCTCATGGCGATCATGCTGCCCGTGCTGCTCATGCTCCTGTTCACGTACGTGTTCGGGGGCGCGATCGACCCGACGGGCGGCTACGTCGACTACGTCGTGCCCGGGATCATCCTGCTGTGCGCGGGCTTCGGTGCGTCGAGCACCGCCGTCTATGTGGCGAGCGACATGAAGGCGGGCATCATCGACCGCTTCCGCACCATGCCGGTGCGCGCGAGCGCCGTGCTCACGGGCCACGTGGTGGCGAGCCTCGCCCGCAACCTCGTCGCGACCGGGCTGGTGGTGTGCGTCGCCCTGATCGTCGGGTTCCGGCCGACGGCCGACGGCTGGGGCTGGGTCGGAGCGCTCGGCATGATCGCGCTGTGGATCCTGGCGATCACGTACCTTTTCGCGGCGCTCGGCCTGGCGTCGAAGAGCCCGGAGGGCGCCAACGCGTACGGCTTCATCATCCTCTTCCTCCCGTACCTGTCCAGCGCGTTCGTCCCGGTCGAGACGATGCCGGAGTGGCTGCGGTGGGTCGCCGAGAACCAGCCGGTCACGCCCATCATCGAGACGATCCGCGCGCTGCTCATGGGCACCACCATGGGCGGTCAGGGCTGGTGGGGCGTCGGGTGGTGCGTCGGCATCCTGGCGGTGTCGTTCGTGTGGGGCGCCTGGCTGTTCCGTCGCAAGGCGGGGCGCCGCTGACGCGAGCCGGCGTTTCGTCTCGTCGCTCCGCTCCTCACTCAACGACCGGGATCCGCGGTCGTTGAGCGAGCGCAGCGAGACGAAACGGGTCAGCGGCCGGGGAGCTTCTTGAACGCGTTCGTCACGGCGTACTTGGCGGAGGCCGCGGCCCGGCCGAAGACCTCGGCGGCGTGGGCGGCCGATTCCGTCAGGGTCGACTCACCGCCCAGGTCGTCCTGGTCGTCGAGGAACGGGATGAGCCAGTCGTCGACCTCGTCGAGCGGCGCCGACGAGAGACTGTAGTAGCGGTGCTGCCCGTCCTCGCGCACCGAGACGAGGTGCGCCTCGCGCAGCACCTTGAGGTGCTTCGACACCGTCGGCTGACTCGCTCCGAGCTCGTGCACGATGTGCGACACGCTGGTGCCGCGCTCTCCCGAGGTGGCGCGATCGAGCAGGAGTCGCAGGATGTCGCGACGAGTGCCGTCCGCGATCACGTCGAAGATGTCCGCCATGTGCTCAGATTAGTCGGGAGCCCCGCGGAGTACCATGACGGGAGTTTCGTGGCGAAAGGGGCGACGGATGTCGACTGACCCGACCGGGTCGATCGTGCGCCGCGTGCCATCGGCACTGAGGTCCGCATGGGATCGGCTCCGCAATCTGACGACCTCCTCGCCCGCCCGATTCGCGGTGCTCGTCTTCGGATCGCTGGTCCTGCTGTTCACCGCGCTGCTGTCGCTGCCGGCCGCCAACACCGACGGCCGGCGCCTGCCACTGGCGGACGCCCTCTTCACCGCCGTGTCGACGATCTGCGTGACGGGGCTCTCCACGGTCGACATCGCGTCGACGTTCTCGCCCTTCGGCAAGACCGTGATCTTCATCGGCGTCAACATCGGCGGCATGGGGGTGCTGACACTCGCGTCGATCCTCGGGCTCGTCATCTCCAAGCGCCTCGGCCTGCGCGCCAAGCTCATCGCCGCGAGCGACTCCAACCCGCTGCGCACCCATGGCGGACCGGTGAACGAGGGACAGACCGTACGACTGGGCGAGGTGGGCACGCTGCTGCGCACGGTGGCCCTCTCGACGCTCCTCATCGAGGCGCTGGTGGCGCTCGCGCTGTACCCCTCGCTCGTCTTCGCCGGAATCAGCCCACTCGAGGCCCTCTGGGAGGCGCCGTTCTACGCGGCGATGGCGTTCACGAACACGGGCTTCACCCCGAATCCGGGCGGACTCGTGCCCTTCGCGGACGACTACTTCCTGCTGACGGTCCTGATGGCGGGCGTTTTCCTCGGAAGCATCGGATTCCCGGTGATCTACACGCTGTGGAAGCACTACTGGCACGTGCGACGCTGGACGCTGCACGCGAAGCTGACCCTCATCACCACCACGCTGCTGTTCGTCGCCGGCGCCGCTGCTTTCCTCATCCTCGAGTACAACAACCCCAAGACGTTCGGCTCCATGAGCGCGTGGGACACGACGTTCCAGGCGTTCTTCCTGTCCGCGATGACTCGTTCCGGGGGATTCTCCGTCGTCGACATCGGGGGGCTGCACGGCTCCTCGCTCGTGGTGGGCTCCATGCTGATGTTCGTCGGCGGCGGATCGGCCTCGACCGCCGGCGGGATCAAGGTCACCACGCTCGCGGTGCTCGCGCTGGCCGTCTTCTCCGAGGCGAAGGGCCGTCAGTCCGTCGAGTCGTTCGGCCGCCGCATCCCGAGCGACGTCCAGCGGGTCGCCCTCTCGGTCGTCGCGTGGGGGGCCACCATCTGCGCTCTCTCGACCATCACCATCGCGCAGATCAGCCAGGCCGACGTCTCCGACGTGCTCTTCGACGTGATCTCCGCCTTCGGCACGGTCGGCCTGTCGACGGGGCTCACCGCCGAACTGACCGACCCGGCCGTATACGTCATGGCCGCGACGATCTTCATGGGCCGCATTGGTACAGTGACTCTCGCCGCGGCGGTGGCCGCGACATCCCGTTCGCAGCTGTACTCGCTGCCGGTGGAAAGGCCGATCGTTGGTTGAGCGGATCAGGAGCGACGCTCCCGTCCTGGTGATCGGGCTCGGGCGGTTCGGCGCCGCGTGCGCGGGCGAGCTGGATCGACTCGACCGCGAGGTGCTCGCGATCGACGAGAGCCTCGAGCTCGTGCAGAAGTGGTCCGAGCGCGTCACGCACACCGTGCAGGCGGACGCCAAGAACATCGACGCGCTGAAGCAGATCGGCGCGCAGGACTTCCAGGTGGCCGTGGTCGCGGTCGGGTCGTCGATCGAGGCATCCGTCCTCATCACCGCCAATCTGGTCGACCTCAAGGTCCCGCAGATCTGGGCCAAGGCCGTCTCGCAGTCGCACGGCAAGATCCTCGCCCGCGTCGGCGCCAATCACGTCATCTACCCCGAGCGGGAGGCGGGCGAGCGCGTCGCGCACCTGGTGAGCGGCCGGATGCTGGACTTCATCCGCTTCGACGACGACTTCGTGCTCGCGAAGATGTACCCGCCGAAGTTCATCCGCGGCGTCGGCCTGAACGAATCGGGCGTGCGCACGAAATACAACGTCACCGTCGTCGGCGTGAAGAGCCCCGGCAAGCCGTTCCGCTACGCCGAGGCGAACACGATCGTGACGAACCACGACTTGATCATCGTCTCGGGGACGAACGTCGACATCGAACGGTTCGCAGCCCTCGACCGCTGAGCGACGGCGACGTCAGGAACCGGCCGCGAGCTCCTTCGCCCGTGCGAGCGCGGCGTCGGTCGCCCGCACGAAGACGTCGTCGAAGCGCGCCTCCTGCAGCACGGCGATGGCCCGTTCGGTCGTGCCCTTGGGGCTGGTGACCCGGCGGCGGAGCTCGGCCGGGTCGTGGGCGGATGCCTCGAGCAGCGCCGCGGCGCCGATGAAGGTCTGCTCGGCCAGGATCCGGGCATCGGACTCCGAGAAGCCCTTGCCCATCGCCGCCTTCGTGAACTCCTCCACCACGAGGAAGAAGTAGGCCGGGCCGGAGCCCGAGATCGTCGACAGCGGGTCGATCTGCGCCTCGGGAACCTCGACCACCGTGCCGACCGTCTCGAACAGCCGGCGCACGAGCCCGACCGCCGTCGCATCGGCGTGGGTGCCGGCGGCGATCCCGGTCACGCCCCTGCCGACGAGGGACGGCGTGTTCGGCATCGAGCGCAGCACCCGGACGTCGGCGGGCAGGATCGACTCGAAGGTCGCGATCGTCACCCCTGCGGCGAGGCTCACCACGATCGTCCCCGGACGGAGCACCGGGGCGATCTCGCGCAGCAGGTCCGGGACCATGACCGGCTTGACGCCGATGAGGACGATGTCGGCCGCGGCCGCGGCATCCGTGTTCCCCGTGGGTCGCGCGTCCAGCGCGATGCTCGTCACTCCGGCGAGCGGTGCCAGTTCGTCGGCCTTCGCCGCGGTGCGGTTGGTTGCGGTGACGCCGCCGGCGGCGAGGCCGGAGCGCACGAGGCCGTGCAGGATGGCGCCGCCCATCGAACCGGCACCGAGGATGGCGATCGGGGGAAGCATGGAGCTGTCGGTCATGGCGCCATCCTACGAGCGGCCGGCTCCGGCATCCGGGTTCCTTCGCTCTTGACTTATATAAGCAGCAGCGCAACAATGGAACCCATGCACGCACTCGATGTCCTCGGAGACCCGGTGCGGCGACGACTTCTCGAACTGCTGGCCGACGGCGAGCACAGTGCGGGCGAGCTCGGCGAGACCGTTCAGCGCGAGTTCGGGATCTCCCAGCCCGCCGTGTCGCAGCATCTCCGCGTGCTGCGCGACGCTGGCTTCGCGACATCCCGCCCCGACGGCACCCGGCGCCTGTATGCGATCGACCCGGCCCCGCTCGAGGCTGCGGCGGACTGGTTCGATCCGTTCCGCCGGCTGTGGCAGCCGCGACTCGACGCCCTCGGCACCGAGCTCGCACGCGGCCGCCGGGCACGGCGGCCTCCTGCCGAGCCGCCCGTCACAGTCGCCGAGCCCGACGGGTCGACGGACGAACCCTCACCTGATGACAAGGAGAACTGACATGGTGGATGTGAACGCGCAGATCGACGCGGTGGACCGCTCGGTGCGCACGATCGATGTGGACGGCGAGCCGGCGCGCGTGCAGAGCCTCACCCAGCGCTACCCCTCGGGGCTCGACGACGTCTGGGATGCCGTCACCTCGCCCGAGCGGATCGCCCGGTGGTTCCTGCCCGTCTCCGGCGACCTGAAGCTGGGCGGCCGATATCAGCTCGTCGGCAACGCCGGCGGCGAGATCCTCGAGTGCGCACCCCCGCAGGGCCATGCCGCGCGCTATCGCGTCACCTGGGAGTACGGCGGCGGGATGTCGTGGCTCGAGATCGCCCTGACTGGGGAGGACGACGAGTCCACGACGCTCGAGCTCATCCACACCGCGCGGGTCGCGGAGGTCCCTCCCGGGTTCTGGGAGCTCTACGGGCCGGGGGCGACGGGGGTCGGCTGGGATCAGGGGCTGCTCGGCCTGGCGATGCACCTGCGGGGCGGCGAGCGCATCGCGCCGGAGGACGCCGAGGCGTGGATGGTCGGCGCAGAAGGCAGAGCGTTCTCCCGCGCTGCGGCCGACGGGTGGGCGGCTGCGCAGGTCGCCGACGGCGGGGATCCCGCCGCGGCGGCGAGCGCGGCACACGCGACGTATCTCTTCTACACGGGGCAGTCGGGCGACGAGGCGCCGGAGGCCTGAGCGGCCGGACGGTTGACGCGCGTGGGCGCGCGCCGGGGCCGCGGCATCCGGAACCTGAAAGCCGATTCACGACGACCCGAGGCAGGTCTATAGTCGAGTCAGCGGGGGCGTGGGTGCTCCGGCGTGGACAGCGGAGGACCCGATCATGACGCTCTTCGAAGGCATCACGCAGCGCATCGTGGAGACGCCCCGGCTCAGCGTCAACATCCTCGAGCGCACCGGAGACGACCCGGCGACGCCGTCGGAGCGCACCCTCGTCCTCGTGCACGGGAATGTCTCGTCCGCCCTCTTCTGGCAGCCCTTGATGCAGGATCTGCCCGGTGACCTCCGCGTCGTCGCCATCGACCTGCGGGGGTACGGCGGCACCGAGCACGCGCCGGTCGATGCGACCCGTGGCGTCCGCGACTACAGCGACGACGTGCACGAGACGCTGGTCGAGCTCGGCATCCCCACCGCCCATCTCGTCGGCTGGTCCCTGGGGGGCGGTGTGGTGATGCAGTACGCGCTCGACCACCCGGTGCTGAGCCTCACCCTCGAGTCCCCGGTGTCGCCGTACGGGTTCGGCGGAACGCGGCGCGACGGCTCGCGGCTCACGGACGACGACGCCGGCTGTGGAGGCGGCGGCGGCAACCCCGACTTCGTGCAGCGCCTCATCGACCACGACCGATCCGACGAGGCGCCGACGTCGCCGCGCAACGTGTTCCGCTCCGTCTACGTCGCGCCCGGGTTCCGCACCGAGCACGAGGACGAGTGGGTGGAGTCGATGCTCACCACGTCCACCGCCACCGGCAACTACCCCGGCGACGGCGTGCCGAGCGCGAACTGGCCCGGCTTCGCCGCCGGCACCGTGGGAGTCCTCAACACCCTGGCGCCGCAGTACTACGACGTGTCGGGCATCACGGACCTCGCCGACAAGCCCCCGGTGCTGTGGATCCACGGCACACTCGATCCGATCGTGTCAGACGCCTCCGTCTACGACTTCAACAATCTCGGCAAGCTCGGCATCGTCCCCGGCTGGCCGGGCGACGAGGTCGCGCCGCCGCAGGAGATGGTGTCGCAGATGCGGGACGTGCTGGACCGCTACTCGGCGGCCGGTGGGCGCGTCACCGAGCTCCGTCTCGAGGGCGTCGGGCACACGCCGCACCTGGAGCGCCCGGCGGAGTTCCGCCACGCCCTGCTGACGGTGATCGGGTACGTGGCTGCGACGTCGCAGCCCGCCCCGCCGACGGAGGCGATCATCCTCAAGTCCGCTGACTGATCCCGCTCCGCGGGATCGGAAACGAGGGCGCGGCATCCGTAGACTCATCGCATGAGTGCATCGGGCGGCGGCAAAGCGATCATCGCGGCGTTCCTGGCGAATATGGGAATCGCCCTGGCGAAGTTCGTCGCGTGGATTATTTCAGGGTCGGCATCGATGCTCGCCGAGGCGATCCACTCCGTCGCCGATTCCGGCAATCAGCTCCTGCTCCTCCTCGGCGGCCGGCGCGCCAAGCGCGCGGCCGACCGGGAGCACCCCTTCGGCTACGGCCGCGAGCGCTACGTATACGCCTTCGTCGTCTCGATCATCCTGTTCTCGGTCGGCGGCCTGTTCTCGATCTACGAAGGCATCGAGAAGATCACTCACCCGCACGAGGTGACCAACTACTGGGTGCCTATCGCGGTGCTGATCATCGCCATCGTGCTGGAGTCGTTCTCCCTGCGCACCGCGATCAGGGAGAGCAACCATGTCCGCGGCAAAGGACAGTCCTGGGTGTCGTTCGTGCGGCACTCGAAGGCGCCGGAGCTGCCCGTCGTCCTGCTCGAAGACATCGGCGCGCTGATCGGACTGGTGTTCGCGCTCTTCGGCGTCGGCATGACCTGGATCACCGGGAATCCGCTGTTCGACGCTCTCGGGACACTCATGATCGGCACGCTGCTGATCATCATCGCGATCGCCCTCGGCATCGAGACGAAGAGCCTCCTCGTCGGAGAAGGGGCGACGGATGCCGATGTCGACCGCATCGTGAGCGCCATCACCGACGGACCCGAGATCCAGAAACTGATCCACATCAAGACGCTGTACCTCGGACCCGACGAGCTCATGGTCGCCGCAAAGCTCGGGTTCCACTCCGACAAGCCGCTCGCCGCGGTCGCCGCGGACATCGACCGCATCGAGCAGCGTGTCCGGGCAGCGGTTCCCACCGCGCGCGTCATCTACTTCGAGCCCGACATCTACCGCCCCGGCGACGACCCGGCTCCCCCGACGGAGGAGTTCGTCATCCGCTCCGCGGACTGACCGCACCCGCCGGCGCTCCGGCAAACAGTGACCCCGCCGCGGCCGCGGCTCACGCCCGCGCCAGCGGCAGGCGGTACGAGGGAAGGCCCCGACGGCGGATGAGCCACTCCGCAAAGACCAGGTTGGGCAGCCAGCACAGGAAGGGCACGGCCGCGTAGGCGTTCGCGAAGGCCTCGTCGAACTCCCACGGCAGGCCGAGGAGCAGCGGCGCCAGCAGCAGCAGGGGCAGCCACACCCGCAGCATGACGCCGGCGTAGGTCAGCGCATAGTTGCGAATCATCCAGGCCTGGTGGCCGGCGATGTCGCGCCGGCGGATAGCCCGGTACGCGCGCCAGGCGGTCGCGAGCCACAGCACGGCGAGTGCGCTGAAGCCGAAGAAGCCCACGTAACCGGCCGGGCTCGAGGGGGCGATGATCAGCCCGCCGACGGCGCCGACCGCGACGCCCGCCAGGTAGATCCGGCCGAGCCAGCGATGCACCTTCGGCGCGCGGGTGCGCAGGCCCCGCCAGAACTGGAGGGCACCGAGGACGAGGGCGACGGCGCTGCCCGCGATGTGGACGTAGAGGGCGGCCTGCACGAACGGCGAGGTCTCGGCGTAGGTCGGGGCGAGCCCCACGTCGTCCCCGGCGAGCTCGCGCAGCGACACCGTGAAGTAGGGGACGGCCGAGTACGCCCCCACGGCCAGGGCCGTGAGCAGCACGAATGTCCACGCGACGCGGCTTCCCGCCCGCCCCGGTGCAGTGGCGAGCGGTGCGGTACGGACGGGTTCGATGAGGCGGGTCACGCCTGTCACGCTAGGTCCGCGGCGGATGCGGCGGGCAGGGTGCTGGCCCCCCGATGCGGCTCGTGCTGGCCCCCCGATCGGCGACGCCGCACCTCTGTTCCCCCGGCGTGGGCGGGAGTACGATTCGCACATCGATTGCGGGGGTGAGCCATGCCCGTCGAACTCCTCGCGCGCGTCTCAGGCGCCGCCGTCTCCCTGGTGGTCGTCGCGCTGGCGCTCGGCGGATGCAGCGCCGCTGCGCCCTCACCCAGCCCGCTCGATGTGTCGCTGCCGGCTGCTCCGACGCTCCGCTCGCTCATGGACGGCGCCGCAGAGCAGCCCGCGTTCGAACTCGTGGAGGAGACGACGGACTTCGACGGCGACCACGCCGAGGTGGTGACGTACCGCAGCGGCGGCCTCGAGATCCAGGCCGTCATCCGCCGACCGGTATCCGGTGCGGACGACAGCCCGGCGATCGTGCTGCTCCACGGCGACGTCGATCCCGACGAGTACTCCGGACTCACCGCGTACGACGGATTCGCCGACGAATTCGTCCAGCGCGGGTACGTCGTCGTCGTGCCGGATCTGCGCAACCACGGCGACTCGGACGACGACCCGACCTGGGAGACCGACATGGACGTCGGCTCGACGCTGGACGCGATCAACGCGGCACGCGCCACCGCGGCGGATCCGATGGTGGACCCGTCCCGCGTCGCGGTGGTCGGGCACTCGCACGGGGGCGGGGTGGCGGTGGCCGTCGCGGTGGCGGCACCGGATGCCGCCGCCGCGTTCGCGGCCGCCGCACCGTCGCACACCTCGCCGTGGGAGAACATCGAGCGATTCGCGGCGGGGACCCCGTACTTCGAGACGGTGGTCGCCGCGCACGGCACGCCCGCGCAATCCCCCGAGTACTGGCGCGACGTGTCGTCGCTGACCTTCGTCGATCGCGCGACCGCCCCGCTGCTCATCGTTCACGGCACCGAGGATGAGATCGCACCGCTCGAATGGTCGGAAGACCTGAGCGCTGCGTGGAGCGCGGCAGGCAAGGACGCCACGCTGGTCACGATCCCCGGCGCCGACCACTTCTTCGAACCGGACGGCGCGGCCCTGTTCGATGCCATGGGCGATTTCCTCGCCGAGCAGATGCCCTGACGGCCGTTCTTCGAGACGATCGCGGGCTCTCCGCGGGTCAGCGCCGCACGTCGAAGAACGCCCGCAGCAGAGCGGATGCCTCGGCCGCGCGGACGCCGGCGACGACCTCCGCCCGGTAGGGCAGGCGCCGATCGCGGACGACGTCGTAGACCGAGCCCGCGGCGCCGGCCTTCTCGTCCCAGGCGCCGAACACCAGCCGCGAGATCCGCGACTGCAGCACCGCCCCGGCGCACATCACGCACGGTTCCAGGGTGACCACGAGCGTGCACCCCTCGAGGTTCCACGAGGCCCGGGATGCCGCAGCCTGCCGCAGGGCCACCACCTCGGCGTGCGCGGTGGGATCGTGGTCGACCTCGCGGAGGTTGCGGCCCTCGCCGATCACCTGGCCCGCGGCATCCGTCACCACGGCTCCCACCGGGACGTCGCCGGCTGCGCCCGCGGCGTCGGCGAGGGCCAGCGCCCGCTCCATGGCGGCGAGGTCGGCGGGATCGAAGCTCACAGCACGAGCGTACGACCGGCGGGCCCGGCGGCGCACACATCGCCCTCGGCGGCGGCCCGCCAGCCACTACCCTGGGCGTATGCGCCTGCACGTCGCCGACCACCCGCTCATCACCCACAAGCTCACGGTGCTGCGCGACCAGCGCACCTCGTCGCCGGTATTCCGGCAGCTCACCGAGGAGCTCGTCACGCTTCTCGCCTATGAGGCCACCCGCAATGTCCGGGTGTCGCCGATCGAGATCCAGACACCCGTCACCACGACGACCGGCGTCAAGATCAGCGAGCCCCGGCCCCTGGTCGTGCCGATCCTGCGGGCCGGCCTCGGCATGCTCGAGGGCATGGTGAAGCTCATCCCCACCGCCGAGGTCGGCTTCCTGGGCATGGTGCGCAACGAGGAGACGCTCGAGCCCTCCACCTATGCCGAGCGCCTCCCCGACGACCTGAGCGATCGGCAGTGCTTCGTGCTCGACCCGATGCTGGCCACGGGCGGCTCACTCGGCGCCGCCATCGAGTTCCTGTTCGCGCGCGGCGCGCAGGACGTGACCGCGATCTGCCTCCTCGGCGCCCCCGAGGGCGTCGCCGCCATCGAGAAGCAGGTCGACGGTCGGGACGTGACGCTCGTGCTCGGTGCGATGGATGAGCGCCTCAATGAGAAGGGCTACATCGTGCCCGGGCTCGGCGATGCCGGGGATCGGCTCTACGGAACCGTCTGACCCCGTTCAGACGATGGCGACCGTGCGGCGATCGGATGCCCCGACGGCCGTCACCTCGCCGGTCACGAGCCCTCGGCCCATGACCGCGATGGGCGTCAAGGGGCGCCCGTTGAAGCGCGTGGCGGTCACGGTCGTGTAGGCGCCCATCGTGGGACTCACGAGCAGGTCGCCGACGACGAGGTCGGGCAGCAGCACCTCGTGGGCGATCACGTCGGACGAGTCGCACGTCGGGCCGCTCAGGGTCGACCAGCGGTGGGAGGCGGCATCGGAGGCGCCGTCGTTCAGCTCCCGCTCCGCGAAGACGAGCGGGTGCACGTCCTCGGCGACGACGTTGGAGTACGAGCCGTACACGCCGTCGTCGAGGTAGTACCAGCGCCCGTCGCCCCGCTCGGCGACGCCGACGACGCTGGTGACGAGGGTCATGGCGTCGGCGACCAGCACGCGTCCGGGCTCGGCGATGATGTCGAGCCGTCCGACGTGGGGCTGCAGGAGCGGGCGGATGCGATCGGCGACCTCGTCGATCGACGCCACGGCGGAGTCGTACGCGACCGGGAAGCCTCCCCCGATGTCGAGGGTGTCGAAGCGCACGCGCAGCCGGCGCTCGAGGTCGTCCATGAGGGCGAGGGTCTCGGCGACGGCGTCGGCGAAGCGCTCGGGGTCGTCGAGCTGGCTGCCGACGTGGAAGCTGAACCCGGCCACGCGCACGCCGAGGTCGCGCGCCCGGGCGACGAGGCGCTCGGCCTCGAACGGGCCGACACCGAACTTGCTGGACAGGTCGCTCTTGGCGTGCGGGCTGCGGTACGACAGCCGCACGAGCAGGCGCACGTCGCGGGGCGCGTCGATGAACTTGGCCAGCTCGACGTCGTTGTCGACGACGAACGTGCGCACGCCGAGCGCGAGCGCCTCGGCGATCTCGGACGGCTTCTTGATCGGGTGGGTGTGGATGACCCTGCTCGGGTCGACACCGCGGCGGGTGAGCTGCGACAGCTCTTCGCCGGTGGCGACGTCGAACCCGCACCCCTCGTCGGCGAGGATGCCGATGACCGCGTCGTGCGAGAGCGCCTTGACGGCGTAGTGGAACCGCACGAACGGCAGGGCGTCGCGGAGCCGCCGGTACTGGCGCCGCACGCGCTCCGGATCGAGCAGCAGCACCGGCGTCCCGTGCAGCGCGACGGCGGCACGTCCCGAATCGGTGGAGAGCAGAGCGGATGCCTCGGCCCGCCGCCGATCGATCAGGTTGCGGGTCGCGCGCCGGTCCGCCCGGGTGGCCGCCTCATTCATGCGACACGCTCCCCCGGACGGGCGGCGTCGCGCAGTCCGGTCCTCGCGGTGACGGTGAAGGCCCCGGCCGCGATGGCGTAGAAGATGACGTCGGCGACGACCTTCCCCACGAGCAGTCCCCACAGCGGGTCGGCGAAGAGCCAGACCCCGGCCATCAGCGCGGCGGGACGGATGAGCAGGGTGTCGAGCAGTTCGGCGACGCCGAACTCGGCGACCAGGAGCATCATCGTGCGTGTAAGGGCCACCCCTCGAGTGCGCGATGCCGGCGCCTGCTCGATGTAGATCGTGAAGGCGAGCACCAGATAGAAGCCGACGAATTCGCCGAGCAGGGCCGCCAGCGCGATGAGCGCGGGGCTGTCGGTCCACAGCGTGGCGAGCAGACCTGCCATCACCATCGCGGCCGTGCCGACGATCTCTGCGGGCAGATAGCGCGTGATCCAGAAGACGATGCCGCGCCCGCGGCCGGGGGCCGCGGCATCCGCTCGGTCCGGTGTCTCCTCGACGGCGATGTCGTGGGCGATCGTGGTCATGTCGCACCCCCTTCCCCGTGAGAGAGGGGTGGGGCGGGAACGTGATACCTCGACAAGACGGTGCGGCATCCGCCCCTCGCCGAACGAATGCCGCACCCGCGCCTCTGCGACGCACCGTCAGGCTACGCGGGCGAAATCCATGGACGTACGGGGTTGACAGGCTCCCGCTGGACGTCTAGCGGTGTCAGGTGTCGAGGAGCGGGCCCTGCGGATTGCGCCGCCCGGTCTCCTGCTCCCAGAACTCCAGCTGCTGCGTGAGCGCCTTCGCGAGTTCGAAGACCTGCTCGGGAGGGATGCGGATGCGGCTGACCACGCGCGCCGGGACGATGGTGTGGCTCTCCCCGGTCTCGGGGTCGACCTGCTCCCGCGGCGGCTGGGCGAGTGTGAGGAAGTCCATGACGAACACCGTGGGGGTGTGCCAGACGTTCGCGAAGTCGGCGTAGTTGCCGCCGATGTGCTCGGGGGGCAGATCGATCTCGAACTGGCGAGGAACTTCGTCGGCCATGGATGCCTCCTGGGTCGCTGTGTGCGCGAGTCTACGCGCGCCTCAGCCGCGACCGACCAGTCGCGCGAAACCGCTGAGCCGGGCGACGCCCTCGGGCGTATACGGCAGATCGTCGAGCAGGGCGGGTGAGTGGACGAGGTACGCGGTGTGCTTGGCGCGGGAGATGGCGACGTTGAGCCGATTGCGCAGCAGCAGGAACTCGAGTCCGCGCGGCGCGTCGCGCCCGGACGACGCGGCGAGCGACACGATGGCGACCGCGGCCTCCTGCCCTTGGAACTTGTCGACGGTGCCGACGGGGACGTCGCGGTAGCCGGCGGCGGCGAGCGCCTCCTCCACGGCGACCTGCTGAGCGTTGTAGGGCGTGACGACGATGATGTCGCGCTCGCCCACGGGCCGCGCGGCCATCGGAGTCGTCGCACCGGCGTCGTCCACCTCGATGTCGGCCCACGGCCGGCCGATCAGGCCGCGGACGATGTCGACCACCGCCGCCGCCTCTTCCAGCGACTGCGTGGCGTTGCCGTGGTGACGCAGCGGCACC
This sequence comes from Microbacterium sp. CFBP9034, assembly GCF_034045255.1. Classification (NCBI taxonomy): domain Bacteria; kingdom Bacillati; phylum Actinomycetota; class Actinomycetes; order Micrococcales; family Microbacteriaceae; genus Microbacterium; species Microbacterium sp. CFBP9034. The sequence continues at coordinate 994,939 of NZ_JAXCWC010000001.1, read as the reverse complement.
GGATGCAGCCCGGGCTCGACCCCGTCGAGCACCCGGAGCGCCGTCAGGGGGTGGGCGGCGAGCTCGCCGCGGTACGACAGCAGCGACACCGGAGCGGCGACGGCGGGATGCATGCGCCACGTGCGGGCGAGGAAGTACCCGTACTCGGGCGGGATGACGTCGGCGCCGTCCATGACCCAGCCGAGCGCCGACGTGTCGACCGGCTCGGGGTGGGTGCCCTGGCTCACCTGGGGCAGCTGCTGCGGATCGCCGAGGAGCAGCAGCCGCGACGAGGCGAGCGATACGGCGATCGTCGAGGCCAGCGAGAACTGACCCGCCTCGTCGATCACGAGGAGGTCGAGGTCGCCTCGGGGGATGCGCGCCTGGTGGCTGAAGTCCCACGCCGTGCCTCCGACGACGTAGCCCGACTCGGTGCGCTCGGCCGTGAACTCCGCGATCCCGTTCTTGCGCAGCGGCGTGAACGGATACTCCTCGCGCTCGATCTTCGGCGCCTTGCCCACGAGCTCTTTCGCGACACCCGCCGCGACGATCCGCTCCAGCATGTTCTCGACCACCGCGTGCGACTGCGCGACCACGCCCACCTTGAAGCCGCGCTCCGCGACCAGCCGTGCGATGACGTGGGATCCGACGTAGGTCTTGCCGGTGCCGGGCGGTCCTTGCACGGCCAGGTAGCTGCGGTCGAGGTCGGCCACGGCCCGCACGATGGCGTCGACGTCGTCGCCGGTCGATGCCGGGAGGCCGCCGGTCAGCGTGCGCGGCGGACGGCGGCACAGGATGTCGGTCGCCGGGTCGGCGGGAAGGACGGGCGCGGCCTCGGCCACGGCATCGGCCCAGGCGTCGATCGCGAGCTGCTGGTTGCCCGCCGAAGGCGGAGCCGCCGGCGTGAGCGCGATCGGGAGCGTGGACCAGGTGACACCATCGACCGCGGTCTCCTCGATGATCGCTCCGTCGTCGAGCACCTCGAGAACCGACACGGATCGGTAGGAGTGGATCCAGCGGGGAGATGCCTCGAAGGGGTAGGGCGCCGGCAGCTCGTAGAGGGCGAAGGGGCTCGTCCCCTTGCCGAGCCGCGTGCCCGGCGCGAGCTCCCCCCGGATCTCGACCGTGCGGCGCTCTCCTCCGCGACCGCTCTCGGCGAAGTGCCAGTCCTCGACCACGCGCGAGCGCGCGGGGTCGACGACGGCCACATCGCGCGTCTCCTCCCACAGCGGCACGGGCTCGCGCAGCCGCAGGAAGTGCGTCGCCCAGAAGGTCTTCGCCTCGCGCGGGTAGTAGTCGATGGCGGCCGCGCCCAACCGGAGCGACTGCGCATCGGCCGAGTCGGCCGGGTGCTGCAGCGCGAGCGCCTCGAGCGAGAGCGCGCGCGGCGAGGGCTCGTAGGCGCGCTCGTCCGGCTCGGGATTGGGCGAGGGGCGCAGGCCGGCGTCGCGCGCGCGATCGACGAGCCAGTCACGCAGACGCCGCGTCGAGACGCAGTCGTACCTGTTGTAGTCGGCGAGGTCGTCGAGGATCTCCTGCGCGGCGGCGGTGTCGCCGTCGGATGCGAGAGCCCGCGCCTCGACGTAGCGGACGATGGAGTCGTCGCCCTTCTGTACGTCACTGGTGCGCACCTCGGCGCCCATGTAGAGCGGCTCGAGCTTCTTGATCGAGTACGACCGCGAGCCGACCCGCAAAGCCCGCCGCACGACCGGGTAGAGGTCGACGAACACGCCGTCGCGCAGCAGCCGGTCGACGTCGCTCTCGCGCACGCCGTGGCGCGCGGCCATGGCAAGCAGGTGCGACGGCTCGTACGGCGCGTAGTGGTAGATGTGCATGCCGGGGTGCTGCTGACGTCGCAGATTGACGATGTCGAGGAACGTCTCGAGCGCGCGCTTCTCGTCGGCGAACGAGTGCGCCCACAGGGCGGTGTACTGCTCACGGTCGTCGACCCAGCCGAACAGGTAGTCGATGCCCCACTGGACCGCCTCGCCCTCGCGCCCGGGCGGATTCGCCTCGGTGTGCAGCGGGTCGCCCTCGAAGTCGAAGAACAGATCACCGTGGTCGGGCCGGGGCAGGGCACCGAGCGCCGTCGGCGCGACTACCTCGAACGTCGGGACCGCGGGCGCGACGGCCGCGCCGGGAGCCGGCGGCGCGTGGGGGGTCACCAGCGGCGGCGTGCCGGCCGGGCTCTCGAGCTGCAGACGGGCCTGGGTGCGCAGCATCACGAAGGTGTCGGGGTTCATCCCGGAGGGGCCCGACGGAGCACTCGCGAGCTCTTCGATCGTGCGGACGCCCGACGTGCGCAGGCGATCGCGCTGCACCGGACGCATGCCCGCCACGAGAAGCAGGTCGCGCGCTGCGACGACCTCGGCGTCGCAGGTGGCACAGCGCCCGCAGGCGATGATGCCGAGGTCGCCGCGCGGGTCGCCCCACGCGATGGCCTCGCCCGCCGAGCCCAGGTCGAGCCGGCGATCGGCGATGAGGGCCGCGAGCCGCTCGCGGCGCAGCCGGAACACGGGCATGAGGTCGTCGACCTCGTGCTCGCTCACGCTGCCGTCGCCGAGCAGCAGCTCGACCCGATCGGCACGGGGCACCCCGAGGCGGTCGAGCTGATCCACGTAGGCCGCGAGCTGCATGAGCGCCGTGACGCGCGCGTGACGCGCCAGCTTGGTGTCCTGCACGATCCAGCGGTCGTCGGCATCGCGCACCAGGAAGTCGGCGAACCCGACGAAGTCGTTCGTCGCGAACGCCGCCTGGTAGACGACGACCGCGTCGGCGGACGCCAGCGCCGCGTCGGTGAGGGCCACCGCGTCGGCCAGGGCCGCGGCATCCGACGATCGCGCCTCGGGGATGACAGCCACCCGGTCGCCGTAGCGTTCGACGTAGTCGGCGAGCACCCGGCGCTCGTGGGCCGTGCCGAGGCGCCCGGCGCGCTCGAGCGTGAGGTCTTCGGGCTCTTCGACCGCCGCCACGCGGCCCAGCCGGGCGTCGATCGCGCGCAGCCACGCGAACTCGCACTCGGCGGCGGACTTGAGGTCGCTCGCACTCCAGACGATCCGGCCCTCATCTTCGATGTATCGCATGCCCGCCTTTCTCACACGACCATAGCCGCGCCTTCCGACACCCCCGCTCGCGGCCGCCTCGCCCTCTTGCCTGGCCCGCCCCGCTCCCTGCCCTCTCCGCTTCTCCCCGTCGCTCCGCTCCTGTCGCGCCGAGTCGCCAAGACACGCCGGGTCGCCGCCCCTCCATACGGCGTGTCTTGGCGACTCAAGTGGAGCGAGGCCCGAACCGGAGCCCCCAGCGAACGGGGTGCGGAAGCGACCACGCGCGAGGGGTGGCGACGACACCGGGGCCTCCTGCCAGACTGGGGGCATGAGCCTCCCCTTCGAGAGCGCCTACCGGCACGGGTTCGCGAGGATCGCGGCCTGCACCATCCCCGTCGCGATCGCCGACCCCGTCGCGAACGCAGACGCCGTGCTCGCCACGGCGCGTGAGTGCGATGCCGAGGCGGTCGCCGTCGCCCTGTTCCCCGAGCTGTGCCTCACCGGCTATTCGATCGAGGACCTGGTGATGCAGGATGCCGTGCTCGACGCCGTCGAGCGTCAGATCGAGCGGCTGGTCGAGGCATCCGAGGATCTCTTCCCGATGCTCGTGGTGGGCGCGCCGCTGCGCCACCGCAGCCGCCTCTACAACTGCGCCGTGGTGATCCACCGGGGCGAGCTGCTCGGCGTCGCGCCGAAGTCGTACCTGCCGACGTACCGCGAGTTCTACGAGCGCCGCTGGTACGCGCCGGGCGACGACCAGGCCGGGAAGGATATTCGCGTCGGGGCGCTCGAGGCGCCCTTCGGGCCCGACCTGCTGTTCGAGGCGCTCGACGTCCCGGGCCTCGTGATCCACGCCGAGGTGTGCGAGGACGTCTGGGTGCCGATTCCTCCGTCGGCGGCGGCCGCACTCGCCGGGGCGACGGTGCTGCTGAATCTCAGCGGGAGCCCGATCACGATCGCCCGGGCCGAGGACCGCAAGGACCTGTGCCAGTCGCAGTCGCTGCGCTGCCTCGCGGCCTACGCATATGCTGCGGCGGGCATGGGCGAGTCCACAAACGACCTGTCGTGGGACGGCCAGACGATGATCTACGAGGCCGGGAGCCTCCTCGCCGAGACGGAGCGCTTCCCCGACGGCCCGCGCCACTCGGTCGCCGACGTCGACCTCGACCGGCTGCGTCAGGACCGCCTCCGCCAGGGCACGTTCGACGACAACCGCCGCACCTACGACCCCCGCCTGCGCACCGTGCACTTCGACCTCGAGCCGCCCGCCGCCGATATCGGCCTGCGCCGGTCGACCGATCGCTTCCCGTTCGTGCCCGACGATCCCGCCCGGCTCGCCCAGGACTGCTACGAGGCCTTCAACATCCAGGTCTCGGGGCTCGTCCAGCGATTGCAGGCGATCGGCCATCCCAAGCCGGTCATCGGCGTGAGCGGCGGCCTCGATTCGACGCACGCGCTCCTCGTCGTCGCCCGCGCGATGGACCGCATGGGACGCCCGCGCAGCGACATCCTCGCCTACACGATGCCCGGGTTCGCAACCAGCGATCACACCAAGTCGAACGCCATCGCGCTGGCGGAGTCGGTCGGCGCGTCGATCCGCACGATCGACATCCGCCCCGCCGCGACCGAGATCCTCGAGGGCATCGAGCACCCGTTCGCCGACGGGGAGCCGGTGTACGACGTCACGTTCGAGAACGTGCAGGCCGGCATCCGGACGGACTTCCTGTTCCGCCTCGCCAACCAGAACGGCGGCATGGTCATCGGCACGTCCGACCTGTCGGAGCTCGCGCTCGGCTGGGCGACCTACGGCGTCGGCGACCACATGAGCCACTACGCGGTGAACGCCGGCGTGCCCAAGACGCTGATCCAGCACCTCATCCGCTGGGTGATCCTGCATCGCGAGGGCGTCGACGAGGCCGAGGCCGCGGTGCTCCAGTCCGTGCTCGACACCGAGATCTCGCCCGAGCTCGTGCCCATGACCCAGGACGGCCGGCTGCAGTCCACCGAGGACCGCATCGGCCCGTACGCGCTGCACGACTTCGCCCTGTACCACGTGCTGCGATTCGGCTTCCGGCCATCCAAGATCGCCTACCTCGCGGCGCAGGCGTGGGGCGACGCCGATGCCGGCGCCTGGCCTCCCGGCTTCCCCGCCGAGGACCGCTACGCCTACGACCTGCCGACGGTCGCGAAGTGGCTGCAGGTGTTCCTGCGTCGCTACTTCGCGTTCGCCCAGTTCAAGCGGTCCGCGATCCCGAACGGGCCGAAGGTGTCGCCCGCCGGCTCCCTGTCGCCGCGGGGTGACTGGCGCGCACCGTCGGACGGCAACGCCAACGCCTGGATCGCCGAGCTCAAGGCGGCGCTCCCCGAGCTCGTCGAGGAGTGAGCGGATGCCGCGGCCGCGGCATCCGGGTTCCGCCGATCACTCGCGTCAGGCGGGCGCCGCGCCGTACGCCAGCGTGATGATCCAGCTGTCGCGCGAGAGATCCGCCAGCTGGTAGTAGACGCGCCGGTCCGGGATCCAGCCCTTGGTGAGCGGGCTGTCGAGCCGCACGTGATCCGCGGCGACCCGGGCGCCGCGGCCATCGGCATCGCGCACGGCCTGAACGCGGGTCCAGTGCGCGAGCAGTTTGCCGAGGTCGGTCTCCTCGAGCATGTGGGAGTGGCGCTTCATCTCATTCACGGTCGGCGCGTCGGGATGCGCGTCGCGCAGGTCGAGTCCGAGCGGCACGGCGGGATCCGCGACCGCGACGACGGTCGCCGCCCGGAAGTTGGCGTTGCGGATGCCCAGCGGCACCTCCTGCCCGTCGATCTCGGCGATCAGCTGGGTGTGGAATCCGAAGTGGGTCGGCGCTTCGCGCTCGATCCGCACATCCTTCGGGTCGACGCCGAGCTGCGCCGACACGATCTCGCGTGCCAGGGCGCGCTTGCGGTCGTGCTCTGTGAGCTTCGGGTCCCATCCCAGCCGAGCCGTGATGCCTGCCGGGGTGTCGAGCAGCACCGATTGCATGATCCACCTCTTCCCGCGGCGGGGCCGCTCGTTCATCTTGCCGTGCGGGCATGCCCGGAGGAAGCGCGCCGCGCAGAGAGGCGGGATGACGGTCGCCGCCGCGGTCACGGCCACTCGCGCGGCATGACCCCCGGTGCGAAGATGAAGCGAAGATGCGATGGGCGGCACGTGGCTCATGGACGGTTTCGCGGCGGTCGACTTCGAGTTCGCTCGACAGGTGCTGCAGCGCGGCATCGCCGCCCTGTACCTGGTGGCGTTCGTCTCGACGCTGAACCAGTTCCGCCCGCTGCTCGGTGAGCACGGGCTGCTCCCCGCCCCGGAGCTCCTGGCCTGGGCGCGCGACGCAGGCAGCCGCGGACGCCTGGTGCACCCGACGCTGTTCCGGCGCGTGGCCTACACCGATCGGCGGCTCGTCGCGCTGTGCGTCGGAGGCATCGTGGTGTCGGCGACGCTGGTGTGCGGCATCCCGCAGCTTCTCCCGCCCTGGGTGCCGATGGCCTGCTTCCTCGCGCTGTGGTTCGGATACATGTCGATCGTGAGCATCGGCCAGACGTTCTACGGATTCGGCTGGGAGATGCTGCTCCTCGAGGCGGGGTTCCTCGCCGCCTTCCTGGGCTCGGAGGCACAGCCGCCCGCGACCGTGGTGATCGTGCTCTTCTGGTGGCTGGTGTTCCGTCTCGAGTTCGGCGCCGGCATGATCAAGATCCGCGGCGGACGCGAGTGGCGCGACCTGACGGCCCTGACCTATCACCACGAGACGCAGCCGATGCCCGGTCCGTTCAGTCGTCAGGCGCATCTCCTGCCCCGCTGGGTCCACCAGGGCGAGGTGCTGGGCAACCACTTCGCCCAGCTCGTCGTGCCGTGGTTCCTGTTCGCGCCGCTGCTCGGCCTGTGGCTGGAAGGCCCGTGGCCGGCCATCGTCGGCGCCGTGGCCGCCGCGATCATCATCGCCACGCAGCTCTGGCTGATCCTCACCGGCAACTTCGCGTGGCTGAACTGGGCGACGGTGGTCCTCGCCTTCTCGGCCATCGGGCTCCCCGGCATCGGCGCACCCGTCGGTCCCCCGTCGCAGGACCCGCCCTGGACCGTCGACGGGATGCCGCTCCCCTGGCTCATCGTCACGGCAGCGGTCGGACTGCTCTACGTCGTGCTCAGCGTGCGGCCCCTGCAGAACCTCGTCGCTCGACGGCAGCTGATGAACGCGAGCTTCAACCGGTGGCAGCTCGCCAACGCCTATGGGGCCTTCGGAACGGTCACGAAGGAGCGCATCGAGATCGCCGTGGAGGGAACGACGGACGACGACCCGGATGCCGCGACCTGGCGCGAGTACGCGTTCAAGGGCAAGCCGGGAGAGGTCCATCGCATCCCCCGTCAGTTCGCCCCGTACCACCTGCGACTGGACTGGCTGATGTGGTTCCTGCCGCTCGGGCGGTCGCTCGAGGACTGGTTCACCATGTTCCTGCTGCGGCTCCTCGAGGCAGATGCCCCCACCCTCCGGCTCCTGCGGAGCGATCCCTTCGAAGGCGAACGGCCGAGGTGGGTGCGCGCGGTGGCCTACCGGTACCGGTTCACGACCAGGGCGGAGTTCCGCGAGAGCCGCGCGCGGTGGGTGCGCGAGCGGCTCGGACCGGTCCTGGGGCCGATGTCGCTGCGGCGGGACTGATCCGGCGGCCAGACCGGGCCGCGCGGCCGCGTGGCGCCGGGGCAACGCTCAGGCGCGGGCGGGGAGAATGGGACGGTGAAGCTCCTCGTCGCGGCCCTCGAAGCCGAACTCGTCGCATTCCCCGATGACCTCCCCGGATTCGACCGGCTCGTGACCGGGCCCGGCAAGCTCCAGGCGACCTACGCCCTCACCCGAGCGCTCGACGCCGGTGAGTACGACGAGGTCGTCGTCGTCGGCACGGCCGGAGCCATCGACGCCCGTCTCGACGCCGACGTGTACGACATCGACGCCGCGATCCAGCACGACGTCACCGACATCGACGGCATCGTCGGTCAGCACGTGTCGCTGCCGACGCGCATGGAGCTGGGACGCGAAGGCATCACGATCGCGACCGGCGACCACTTCGTGGACGATGCCGAAGCGGTGTCGGTGATCCGGCCGCTGGGCGCCGGGCTCGTCGACATGGAGACCTACGCGTACGTATGGGTGGCCGAGCAGTTCGGCGTGCCGATCCGCGTGCTGAAGGCGGTGTCGGACCGCGCGCAGGACAACGCCATCACCGACTGGCGCGCGACCGTCACGGCATGCAGCCATCAGCTGCGCGACAAGATCCGCGACGAGTACGGCGTCTGACCCGTCACTCCTTGCGGGCGAAGACGCTCCGCAGCACGAGGAAGACGATCACGGCCACGACGGCCACGACGACGAGCTTTCCGATGAACCACAGCACTGTGAAGAGCACGTCGACGAGGATCCAGGCGAGGATGACCGCCACGACGACGCCGACGACGGTCCAGAGGGTGCTCTTGTTCACCTCACCAGCCTAGATAGTCTGAGGGGTCGCGTAGACACGCCTTGTCTTCGCGCGCCTCGTCTCCTGCAGCAAGGACAGCATGTCGAATCCCACCGAGCCCACTCCCCCGAACCCGTCGGACGCGCCTCAGCCGCCCGCCGACGCGCAGCCCACCGAGATCGTCCCGCCGAGCGAGCCCGTCGGCGACGCGCAGCCCACCGCGGCGTACCCGCCCTCGGACTTCCAGGCCACCGAGGCCTACCCCCCGGCCGATCAGCCCGGGTATGGTCAGGCGCCGCAGGACCCGGCCGCGTACGGACAGCCCCCCTACGGACAGCCCCCCGCCTACGACCCGGCCTACGGCCAGGCGCCCGTCGCGGCTCCGGTCTCCCCGGATGCCCGTCCGCGCACGCTCGGGTGGATCTCGCTCGGCCTCGCCCTGGGCGGTCTGCTGCTCGTCGGCGCGGCCTTCATCCCGCTCCTGTGGGTGTCGCTCGTCCTCGCATTCCTCGGCGGTCTGCTGCTGCTGATCGCCCTGGTGCTCGGCATCGTCACCCTCGCGAGCAAGAAGCAGGGCGGCAAGGGCCTCGGGATCGCGGCCATCGCGCTCTCGGTCGTGGGCGGGATCGCCTGGATCGGGGCCATCACGCTCGCCTTCCTGCTGATCGGCTTCGCCGCGGTCGGAACGTCGAACGGGGCATCCGTCCCGTCTCCCGCGGTCTCGCAGGAGGCCGTGCCCGAGGACGAGCCGACCGAGGAAGGCTCCGAGTCCGAGACCCCCACGGGCACCTACGACGAGGCGGCCTACCTCGCACAGGTCCGTCCCGAGCTCACCGCCCTCATGCAGGAGATCGAGCCCAGCATCACCGAGGAGATGCTGGCCCAGACCTACACCGACGAGACGCTCGTGAGCATCGGGCAGTCGCTGTTGATCGCCGGCGAGACCGGCCGATCGGTGGCCATCACGTCGCTGACCGAGGCCAGCGGCGGCATGTTCACCGAGGAGCAGGCGACGCGCTTCTACGACACGATCGCGGACGCCGCCGAGCAGTACCTCGTCCAGTAGTCCCCGCGTTAAAGGGGAGCGGGCCGGTTCGCGTGAACCGGCCCGCTCCTTCTGTCTCAGTGCGTCACGACATCCACTGCGTCGTCGGCCAGGTGAGCGCGGCGACCTTCGTCTGACCTGCCAGCGACGGGTGGAAGTAGTCCCTCGTCGAGATGTCGGTCCTCACGAACACGTAGTTCGCGAGCGTGCCTCCGTCGTATCGGCACATGGCCGGGAAGCCCGCGCAGACCTCGGCGAGCGCCACGTTGTACTCGTTGACCCGTGCCTGTACGGCGGCGCGGCGCTGCACGTCGGCGGCCTTGGTGCTGCTCGGATTGGCGAGCATCGACTGGCAGATCCCGAGAAGGCTCCAGGTGAAGCGTGCGCTGAGGTTCGACTTGTTGACCTCGTAGAGCCTCTGGAGGCTCGGGATGCTCGCGAGGAACACCTGCGGAGCGGCGGTGCTCTGCGACAGTGCGGCGAGCGCGTTCTGGACGTTGGCCTTGAAGGTCGCCGTCGGCGTCATGGCCGTGACGGTCCTCGTGCAGGCGTCGTTCGCGCCGATCTCGATCGTGACGTACTGCGCCTTCTGAGTCACCGCCTTCTGCGCCTGCGCGAGCAGGCCGGAGGAGTTCGCTCCGATGACCGCGTTGTTGTACGCGACGAGCGTGTCGGGCGCCGCCGTGGCGCGCAGCCGCAGCAGGTGCGAGCCCACGGAGGCGGTCGTGCCGGTCGACCAGCTGTTGGCCGGACAGTTCGACAGTCCGCTGCACGTGGACATGGCCTGGGTGATCGAGTCGCCGAGACCCGCCATCACCTGGACGTTGTCGGGGGGCAGCGGCGCCGCGTGGGCGGCCGAGGCGGAGAACACCGATCCGGAGACGATGATCGCCGAGGCGGCGAGGGTGGCGAGGGCGCGGCGCGCCCGGATTGACATGCGCATGTTGTGGACTCCGTACGACGTTGTGGATGGAGCAGGCGCGGCGCGCAGCCGCGGCCGGAAGGTCCGGCGTTCGGGCACGATCCGGTTCCCCCAGGAAGGATCTTGGCGCGAACGATACACCCCCGTATCGGGCCGGGCAATGACTCCGGTCAGGCGCGTGCGGCGGCGGCCTGCCGGATCAGACTCGGGCCGTGCGCCGTAGCCTCCACGATCAGCTGTGCGGGGAGCTGATCCTTCATCGCCGCGACGTGACTGATCAGACCGACGGTGCGGCCGCCCTGTCGCAGCTCGTCGAGCGTCCGCATCGCGAGTTCCAGCGTGTCGTCGTCGAGCGAGCCGAACCCCTCGTCGATGAAGAGCGTGTCGAGGCGCACCCCGCCGGCGCGCGCCGTGACCACCTCGGCGAGTCCGAGCGCGAGGGCGAGGGACGCGAGGAAGGTCTCGCCGCCCGACAGCGACTGCGCGGGCCGCGCCATCCCGGTGTGGGCGTCCATGATGGACAGGCCCAGTCCCGACGCGGCCCCTCGCGCGGCGAGGGCATCGCTGTGCTGCAGGCGGTAGCGTCCGACCGACATGTCGGACAGCCGCAGGTTCGCGGCCTCGACGATCTCCTCGAGCTCGGCGGCGAGCACGAACGACTCCAGCGTCATGCGATGGGTGTTCGGGGCGCGCCCGGCCACGGTGTTCGCCAGCCGTGAGATGACCGCGTGATCGTCGGCGAGCCCGGCGATGTTCGCGTGGGCACTCCCGGCGCGTGCGACCAGATCGGAGAGGCGCTCCGCGGTCTGCGTCGCGTGCGCCGCAAGATCGACCGCCGTGCTCCAGGCCTCACGCGCCTGCGCCAGGGCGAGCGCCGAGGCCGACGTGTCGACCAGCTCCTCCGGTTCGCCGGCCAGCTCGAGTTCAAGGTCTCGGAGACGATCGCGCTCGGCGCGAAGTGCGGCATCGTGCTCGCGGATCTGCTCGTCGAGCGTCGTGCGCACGACAGCGTCGCGCAGGGCGGACGTCGCGTCAGGACCATCGGCGAAGACGGATGCTTCCACCCTCGTGTCGCGATCGGCCTCCGACCGGCGCGCCGCGGCGCGAGCTGCCTCGGCGGCGGAGAGGGCCGCCGCGAGCGCCGTGGCGAGGCGGCGATGCTCGCGGACCTGGGCGATCCTGGCTGCGACGGACGCGAAGTCTCCTCGCGCGTCGTCGACCGCGCGTCGGGCCGATTCCGCGTCGGCGGCGATGGCGGCGAGGCGCTCCCGCAGGGAGCCGAGCTCGGCTGCGAGGTTCTCGCGCTCGATGCGCGCCTCCGTCTCGGCCCCGGCCAGGCCATCGCGCTCCGCCATCAGGCGGTCCCTGAGCTCGGCCGCCTCGGTGGCGGCGGCGACGGATGCCTCGGCTGCCTCGAGCGCGGCCGTCAGCACCTCCACGCCGTCCCCGCCCGCCCGGGCCGCCGCGGCCGCGAGCGCCTCGCGCGCCGCCTTCGCCCGCGCTGCGGCGCCGGACTCCGTCGCAGCGGCGGCTTCTCGAGCGGCCTCGGCCGCGTCGATCTCATCGTCGGACACGGCGTCGTCGGACGCCGGCGCGGGCGCCGGGTGCTCGGTGGCGCCGCAGACGACGCAGGCCTCGCCGTCGACCAGGCCCGCGGCGAGCTCCGCCGCGTGGCCGGCCAGGCGCCGGCGGAGGAGCGCGGTCACGGTCGAGCGCGCCGCGTCGTGGTCGGCGCTCGCCCCGAGGTAGGCGGCCTCCGCCTCGCGGGCGGTGGTCGCACGGGCCTCGGCCTCACGCGCAGCCGCTGCTCGGGCCGCGAGCTCGTCGCGCTGTTCGATCGCCGCCGAGGAGGCGCCCGCGGCTGCCTGTGCGGCGGCGAGCTCGGGCTCCAGCTCGCCGAGGCGCACCGGGAACGCCGCGAGGACGACGTCGAGGGCTGCGAGGAGCTCATCGAACTCGGCGGCCCGCGCCGAACCGGCGGCGAGCTCTTCCGTCGCTCGTGCGAGCTCCCGCTCCCGCGCCTCGGCCGATGCCCAGACGGCGAGGTCACCGGTGAGCTTCTCGATGATCACCTCGAGGCTCTCGATCGTCGGCTCGACCGGGTCGTGAGCGACCTCCGCCGACCAGGCGGCACGGGCGCGCGCGGACTGGTCGTCGGCACGCTCGGCGGCCGCCTTCGCATCCTCTGCGGCCTCGATCGGCGCCCGGAGCGCCTCGGCGGCGAGGGCGCGGGTGAGGGTCTCTCGTGCGGCGGTGATCTGCGGATCCGCGGCCTCCAGCCCGGCGAGCGCCGACCGCGAGCGCGCGCGCCGCTCCTGCTTCTCCCGAAGGGCCTTTGCGGCGGAGTGGGATGCCTCGGCGGCGCGGTGCGCGTCATCCGCCGTCTCCCGCTCCCGCGCCCTCGTCTCGACGCGGTAGCGCGCGCGCTGGACGGCGACCGAAGCGGCCTCGAGCCGAGCCGCGATGTCTGCCGCGGCGACGGGCTCCGAGCCGGAGCCGCCCCCGAGCTCCTCGGCCGCGAGCAGCCGCTCCGCCTCGTCCAGCAGGAGGGCCACGCCGTCGCCGGCCGCCGCGAGGCTGCGTTCGGCGTCCTTGCGGCGCTGCTCGAGCGCTGACTGGTAGCCCTCGTACGTGCGCGTGCCGAACAGCCGGCGCAGGAGCCGCTGGCGATCGTCGTTCTTTGCCAGCAGGAACTCGGCGAACCGGTTCTGCGCGAGGAGGATGACCTGCAGGAACTGCTGCTGGCTCAGTCCGAGGATGTCGTCGAGCTCTCGGGCCACGTCGACGGGACGTGCCGCCCGGCCGATCCAGGTGCCGTCGATCAGCTCGTCGAGCTGCGCGCGGTGCGGCTCGGTCGTCATGCCCGTGCCGCGCTGCTTCGGCCGCTCGTACTCGGGCGAACGGGTCACCCTCCACCGGCGGCCGGCGGCGCTGAACTCGACCGTCACGCTCGTGGGATCCTCGGGCGCGCAGTGATCGCTGCGCAGGCGTCGGTCGCTGCCTTCGTAGCGCGGGACCCCGCCGTACAGTCCGAAGCTCACGCCGTCGAGCACGCTGGACTTTCCCGCTCCGGTGCGCCCGGCGATGAGGAAGATCCCGTCGTCCGCGAATGCGTCGAAGTCGACGACCTGCGCCTCGCGGAACGGCCCGAAGCCGGTCAGCTCGAGCCGATGCAGCCTCACGCGCTCGCCTCCGCGAGCGTGTGCTCGCCGATGACCTCGCGAATGACCTCGATCTCGCGCTCGGAGGCGCCCTCGCCCTCCCGTACGTGCACGAGGAAGGCGTCGACCAGCTCGGCGTCGGACCGCGCCTCGCGCACGCGGCGGGCATAGCTGAGCCCGTCGTCGCCGCGCACGCCGACCGGCGTGTGCAGCACCGTCGCGCAGAAGGGGAACCGGGCCAGGAGCCGGCGCATCGGGTCTGACTGCGGGGTGGCGTCGGTGTACTGCGCGCAGACCCAGGCGGTCTCATCGCCGGCGAACCGCTCGTCGCCGAGCAGCTCGTCGAGTGACCCGCGGATGGTGACGAGGCGCCGCGGCACGGGCAGCGGGAGCCACTCGGCGGAGGACAGACCGTCGGCATCGAGGTCGACGAGCCAGGAGCCGCGGGGCTTGTCTGCCTCGCCGAAGCTGTAGTGGAGCGGGGCGCCGGCGTAGCGAACGCGCTCGGAGAGCTGCTGTCGCCCGTGGATGTGCCCCAGCGCGACGTAGTCGGGCCCGTCGAAGGCCGACACCGGCACCACGTCGAGGCTGCCCTGCCTGATCTCGCGCTCGACGCCGGGAGTGGCATCCACCCCCGCGGCGAAGCAGTGGGCGATCGCGACCGAGCGCCCGCCACGGACGGCGGAGTCTGCGCGGACGAGGTCCATCGCGTGCTCGATCGTCTGCCGCTGCGACCGCAGGGCGGCGTCGGGCCACAGGTGACGCACGAGCGCCGGCTCGAGGAACGGGATGCCGTAGAAGTGCACCGGCCCGTGCGCGTCGTCGACGGTGATCGGCGTGCCCGTGCTCAGCGGATCGGTGACGACGTGGATGCCGCTCCGCAGCAGGGCCGACTGGAACCCGAGCCGCGCCGCCGAGTCGTGATTGCCGCTCGTCACGATCACCGTCGCGCCGGCGTCGGACAGCGCGCCGAGCGTGTCGGACAGGACGGCGTAGCAGCCGGCTGCCGGAGCCGCGGAGTCGAAGATGTCGCCGGCGACGATGACCACGTCGACGTCGTGCTCCCGCACCTGCGCGACCAGCGAGCCGAGCACGCCGCGGAGCGCATCGAGCGTGGCGTGGCCGTGGAACGACCGCCCGATGTGCCAGTCCGACGTGTGGAGGATCCGCATGATCACACCGTACGTTCGCCCGACGACATCGCGCCTGAGGCGAGCCGAGGGGCGCGCAGAGGATGCCCCGCTCCCCGGCTAGCCTGCTGGCATGACCCTGCCCGAGGTGTGCGTGGTGCTCCTGCTGCGCACCGGTGCGACCGGGCTGGAGGTCCTGCTCGGAGAGAAGCGGCGCGGGCTCGGACGCGGAAAGGTGCTCGGCGTCGCGGGCCGGACCCTCCACGGCGAGGCCCTCGCCGCAGCCGGTGTGCGCGAGGTGCGCGACCAGGTCGGCGTGGAGGTCGCGGCATCCGATCTCCACGAGGCCGGGACGATCGAGTACCACTTCCCCACCCGCACGGCGTGGTCGTGCCACGCCACGGTGCTGGTCTGCCGGCGGTGGAGCGGTGAGCCTGTCGAGACGGCGCCGCTGTCGCCCCGCTGGTACCCGGCGGGCGACCTGCCCTATGCGCGGATGTGGGGGGACACGCCGCGCTGGCTCCCCGCGGTCCTCCGCGGCGGCCGGGTCGACGCGCGCTACACGTTCGGCCCCGACCTCGCGACCGTCGTGCTCGACATCAGGTGAGCGGATGCCGCCACCCCGCCGGGCATCCTCCGCGGCGAGGGCTGTCCGACGTATCGTGGACTATGGCGCCGTCATCGGAATCCACCCCGCGCTCCACCGTCGTGGCACTCGTGGGGCCCGACAGCGAGGAGCTTCTCAGCGACCTCGCCGATGTTCCCGCCGTGCAGGCGCTCACCCTGCGGGAGGCGGAGCCCGCCGCCGCCACGCGCGCGGTGGCCGCGGCATCCCGTCCGTACGTCGTGCACGACGCCGACCCCCTCGAGCACGTCGGGGCGGCCTGGGTCGAGCTGTACGAGGAGCGCGCGACGCTCGGCACGCTCGAGATCGAGGTCGAGACGTTCCTGCGCCTGTTCGAGGCCGGCGAAGCGCTCATGCCCGACTACTACGTCGTCGTCGGCCCCGAGACGATCGAGGGCACATGGCGCCACTGGTGGCTGGGAGCCCTGGCCCACAGGGCGCCCTCACGGGTGCTGCCCGTCGAGGCGTCCGGCGCCGCGCTGCGCGCGCGGCTGCGGGCGCTCCCGGTGTCACGGCCCTGGCCGGACCCCGCGTGGCTCAAGCGGGTGCACTTCGACATCCCCGACCGGGTCGGACTGCGCGACCAGGCCGGAGCCGCGTGACCGGTCTCGCGGGCCGCGGAGGCCCGGCGCACTCGCCCGCGCCGCCGGCACGGTCGTTCACCTGGGCGGGGGCCACCCTGATCGTGCAGCGACAGGGCGCGGGGTCACCGGCGTTCGTCCTCATCCACGGCATCGGGATGGGCAGAAGCGTCTTCGAAGACCTGGCGGCGCACCTCGACGGTGCAGCGGAGGTCGTGGCGATCGATCTGCCCGGCTACGGCGAGGCGCCCGAACCGCGCCGGGTGCTGACGATCGAGCGCACCGCCGATCTGGTGGCCGCCTATCTGCGGGCACACGTCGACTCGCCGGCCGTGGTGATCGGTCACTCCATGGGCGCCCAGGTCGCCCTCGAGGTCGGCGCCCGGCATCCTGCGACGGTTGCGGCGCTCGTGCTCGTCGGGCCGACGGTCGACCCGGGGGCCCGTACCGCCCCGCGGCAGCTCTCGCGGCTGCTGCGCGACATCGCGGTCGAGAGTCCGCGGGTGATCGCTCTCGGCGCCCGCGAGTACGTGCGCGCGGGGCCGCGGCTGCGCGGCAAATTCCGCGCGATGCTCTCCCACCGCCCGGAGGACGTGCTGCCGCTCGTGTCGGCGCCGACGCTCGTCCTGCGAGGCGAGGACGACATCGTCGCGCCCCGGGAGTGGTGCGAGCGCATCATCGCGACGATGCCCGACGCGCGTCTCGCCGAGGTTCCCGGCCACGGTCACGAGACGATGATCCGGGATGCCTCGGCCGCCGCGGAGCTCATCCGCGAGTTCGCCCGCAGCCGCTGAGAACTGCCGTCTCAGGACGGATTCCTGCCAGCTCCGCGGCCACGTGCAATGTCGGAGGCCCCGCCTACGTTGGAGTCATCGGAACCAACGGAGGAAACAATGCTTTCGCTCGTCACCGCCGCCGAACAGCAGTACCGTCACGAGACCTGGTCGCTCGACCGCGACCTCGCCCTCGTGGCATCGATTCGCGAGCGCCTCGCCGCTCAGGCCGCCGCCCCACCGCTCCGCGCGGTCGCGCCGCCGGTCCGCGATGCTGGAGAACTGCGCACGAAGCGCACGTCGTGGGCCCGGCCCATCGGCGCGCGACTCGTGACGTCCGACTCCTGCCCCGGCACGATCTGCGCCGTCTGACACGCCCGCGCCCGCCCTCCCCGAGGGGAGGACGGGCGGCGGGGTTCAGGACGACGCAGGGCTGTCCGTGTCGCCGGTCGAGATCTGACGCGCGAGCTCCTGCACCTCGCTGTCGGGAAGGTCGATGCCGGCCTGGTCGATGCGCTGGCGGAGGACCTCGGCGATCCGCTCCACAGGCTCGGTGCCGACGTCGGAGCGCGTCTGAACGACGATCCCGGCCACCTTGTCGACCGATGAGGCATCGTTCTGCGACATGGCGGGAAGGCGCTGCTCCTGCTCGGAGCCGAGGCCTCCGGGCGTGCGCTGCGCCTCGCCGACCGTCAGGGTGTCGCGACCTTCGTCCTGGCCGTGATGATCGCCCCCGTCGGGCGTGTCGACGACGCCGACACCGACCGCTTCGTGGCTGGGCTCCTCGTCCACCGGGTTCCCGCCGATGGGCATGGGCGCGCCCAGCTCCGCGTGGGCGTCCGCGTCCGGTCCGTCGCTCGTCGTTCGGTCGGCATCCATCACGGTTCCTCGTCTCCTCGTTCGGGCTCGACACCCATGTCGGGGTCGGCCCCTTGCCGGGCGCGCTCGCCCTCGATGGGGTCGTCGGGTCGGAGCGCGGCATCCGTCAGCAGGCTCTCGGCATCCGCGGCTTCCGCGTTGCGCGCCTCGGTCTCGCCGTCGTCCACCTCATCCCAGCCACCGGGGGGCTCGGCGTTGATCACTCCGTCGGGCAGGTCGCGGTCCATGATGCGCTCCTCTCGTCCAGCCTCCACCCTTCCGCGGGCGGTCGCCCGGCGTGAGGGGGTTGACAACCTCGATCAGGCGCTTTCGACCGCCGAAGCGCCCGGGGAACCGGCCGCGCGGGCGGCGGCGCGGTCGCGCGCGACGGCGTCGCCGACCATCTGGCCCCCGCTGCGGGTCAGCGCCCGGCGCCACGGAAGGGTGCCCTCGATCTCGATCTGGATCGACATGGACAGCAGCGTCCTGATCAGCACGATGATGCCGAGGATCAGCGCGTCCTCCATCGAGGGCTTCGACGTGATGGTGCGGATGAGGTCGGCGGCGACGAGGACCTCGAGCCCGAGCAGGATCGCCGCGCCCAGCGTGGTGCGCAGCACCGTGAATGCGGCTGCGCCTCCCTCACGGCGTCCGAGCGATCGGGCTCCGAGGATCACGGCGATCACGAATCCGAGCACCATCGCGAGCGCGCCGACGGCTTCGAACCCGATGGCGACCGCGAGGAAGATCTCTTCCGTGTGCACGCCGCCAGCATAGGCGGGCGGAGCGGGCCGGAGCGGCGACCCGCGGGGGAGGGAGGCCTACGCCGAGCGGCGGGCGGCGAGGATGCCGGTGCGACCGGGGTGCTCGCCGAACCAGTCTGCGACGTACCAGCACACCGGGCTCACGGTGCGGCCGCCCGTGCGCTCGAGCTCGGCCACCGCGCGGTCGACGAGCTCGCCGGCGTAGCCGTGGCCGCGGAACGTGGGGACGGTGTAGGCGCGGGTCATCGCGACGGTGCGGCCGTCGTCGCGGTAGTCGAGGACGCTCACGAGGTCGTTCCCGCGGTGAAGCGTATAGCGCGAGGCATCCGGTTCATGGGTGAAGCGCAGCTCAGTCACCCCGACAGGGTAAACCCGCCCTCCCCCATGGGGGCGCGGGCGGCCGGGATGTCGCAGTGATCGCACAGCGACCTCCCGGCCGGCGCTCGGCCTCGCTACTCGGGCAGGACGCCCGTGCGGGCGAGGCGTGAGTACCAACGCCCGCTGTCCTTGACGGTGCGCTCGAGCGTGTCGAAGTCCACCCGCACGATGCCGAACCGCTTGGCGTAGCCGTAGCCCCACTCGAAGTTGTCCAGCAGCGACCACACGAAGTAGCCGCGGAGGTCCACTCCGCGCTGGATCGCACGATGGGCGGCGGTGAAGTGACGACGGAGATAGTCCTCGCGCTCGGGGTCGGGGACGGAGCCGTCCTCGGCGACGACGTCGTCGAACGCCGCGCCGTTCTCGGTGACCATGAGCGGCTGGTCCGGGAACTCGTCCTTCAGCGCGACGAGCAGCTCTTCGAGGCCCTCGGGCGCGATGTTCCAGCCCATCGCCGTGTACGGGCCGGGCTGCTGTACGAACTCGACGAGCTGATCGCTGCCGGGCCACGCGGTGCCTCCCGCCGTACCCTTGTGGCCGTCGTTCAGCTGCTTCGGCGAGACGCCGTCCCAGAGCTGCACGGTCGCGGTGGAGTAGTAGTTCACGCCCAGGACGTCGATCGGCTGATGAATCGCCGCGAGGTCGCCGTCCTGCACGAACGACCAGTCGGTGACGGATGCCGTGTCCTCGAGCAGATCCGCCGGGTACTCGCCCTTGAGGATCGGGTGCGTGAACGCGCGGTTCGCCAGGCCGTCGATGCGTCGCATCGCCTCGGCCGCCCCGTCGCCCACCCCGCGCAGCACGTGGAAGTTCAGGGTGATCGAGTAGTCGGGGTCGCCGGCCGAGGTCGCACGAAGAGCCTGGACGGCGCGCCCGTGCGCGAGGTTCAGGTGGTGCACGGCGGCGAGCGCGGACGCCGGCTCGTGGCGGCCCGGCGCGTGCCCGCCCTGGCCGTAGCCCAGGTAGGCCGAGCACCACGGCTCGTTGAGGGTCGTCCAGGTATGCACCCGGTCGCCGAGCGCCGTGCCCATGATCTCGGCATACGACTCGAACGCGTCGGCCGTGGCGCGAGAGGCCCAGCCGCCGGCATCCTCGAGCGTCTGCGGCAGGTCCCAGTGGTACAGCGTCGCGACGGGACGGATGCCGCGCTCGAGCAGGCCGTCCACGAGCCGGGAGTAGAAGTCGACGCCGGCCTGGTTCGCCGCGCCGGTGCCGCCGGGCACGATGCGCGGCCAGGCGATCGAGAAGCGGTAGGCGCCGAGGCCGAGCTCCTTCATCAGGTCGAGGTCGTCCTCCCACCGGTGGTAGTGGTCGCACGCGACATCGCCGGTGTCGCCGTTCCACACCTTGCCGGGGGTCTTGCTGAAGGTGTCCCAGATCGACGGGGTGCGACCGTCCTCATCGAACGCGCCCTCCACCTGATAGGAGGCGGTCGCCGAGCCGAAGGTGAAGCCGGGCGGGAAGACGAGGCCGGAGTCGCGGTAGTCGGGTGAGCCCTGCACGGGCGTGGAAGTGGTCACGGAACTCATGCTGTCACTTTCGAGAGGTCGGCCGTGAACTCGTGCGCGGTGCCGTCCACCGTGGTCACGGTCACGGCGCGCGTGCCCGTGCCGCCGGGGAACACCCGCAGTTCGAGTCCATCGAGGTAGTCGTAGTCGGGCCGGTCGGTGCGGGCACCCCAGGGGATCACCGCGCCGGGCCGCGCGTAGAGGGGCAGGCTGTCGAAGCCGTGCACCTCGTGCCGCCACCCGCCGCCGGTGACGGTCTCGCCGGTGAGGAGACTCGTCCACTCCCCCGCCGGCAGGTAGAAGTCGACCTCCCCGTTCGCGGAGAACACCGGGGCGACGAGAATCTCTCCGCCGAGCATGTACTGGCGATCCAGATGCAGCACCGCGGGGTCGTCGGGGAACTCCAGCAGCATCGGGCGCAGCAGCGGCACACCGGTGGCTGCGGCATCCGCTCCCGCCTGGAACAGGTAGGGCATCAGGCGCATCTTGAGGTGCGTGAATCGCCGGGTGACCTCGACGGCCTCCTCGTCGAACGCCCACGGCACCCGGTACGAGCCCGAGCCGTGGAAGCGGCTGTGGCTGCCGAGCAGCCCGAACGCCGTCCAGCGCTTGTAGACGCCCGCATCCGGTGTGCCCTCGAAGCCGCCGATGTCGTGGCTCCAGTGCGCGAAGCCGCTGTAGGCGAGCGACAGGCCCCCGCGCAGCGTCTCGGCCATCGACGTGTAGGTCGAGGTGGAGTCGCCGCCCCAGTGGACGGGCATCGTCTGACCGCCCGCGGTGGCCGAGCGGGCGAAGAGCACGGCATCGCCCTCGCCGCGCGCCTGGACGAGCACCTCGTGCACCGCCTCGTTGTAGCGCTGCGCGTAGAGGTTGTGCATCCGCTGCGGATCGGAGCCGTCGGCCCACTCGACGTCGACGGGGATCCGCTCGCCGAAGTCGGTCTTGAAGCAGTCAACGCCCTGGTCGATCAGCCGGCGCAGGTGGCCCTGGTACCAGGCGGTCGCCTCGGGGTTCGTGAAGTCGACGAGCCCCATGCCGGCCTGCCAGAGGTCCCACTGCCACACCGAGCCGTCGGGGCGCTTGACCAGGAAGCCCTGCGCAGCCGCCTCGGCGAACAGCGGGGAGCGCTGCCCGATGTACGGGTTGATCCACACGCACACGCGCAGGTCCTTCTCGTGCAGCCGCGCGAGCATGCCGCCCGGATCGGGGAAGGTGCGCGGATCCCATTCGAAGTCGCACCAGTTGAACTCGCGCATCCAGAAGCAGTCGAAGTGGAACACCGACACGGGCAGCTCGCGCGCGGCCATCTCGTCGATGAACGAGGTGACCGTCGCCTCGTCGTAGTCCGTCGTGAACGACGTCGACAGCCAGAGGCCGTACGACCACGCCGGCACGATGGGAGGACGCCCGGTCAGGGCGGTGTACCGCGACAGCACGTCCTTCGGGGTCGGCCCGTCGATGATGAAGTACTCGAGCACCTCGCCGGGCACCGAGAACTGCACGCGCTCGACCGCCTCGGAGCCGATCTCGAACGACACGTGGCCGGGATCGTTGACCAGCACGCCGTAGCCGCGGTTGGTGAGGTAGAACGGCACGCTCTTGTAGGCCTGCTCGCTCGAGGTGCCGCCGTCGGCGTTCCAGATCTCGACGCTCTGGCCGTTCTTGACGACCGGGCCGAAGCGCTCCCCCAGCCCGTACACGACTTCGCCCACGCCGAGGTCCAGCTGCTCGTGCACGAAGACCCGCTCGCGGGGCGCGGGGGCGCCGGTGCGCGCGTTGTCGACGATGCCGGTGTCGACCTGGGCATCGGCTCCCAGCCGCACGTAGCCCTGCGACTTGTGCCCGCTCGAGGTGAGCACCCGCCCCTCGTGCTCGAACGACAGCGACCAGGGCGCTCCCGCGGCCACCCGCGCGGTGAGCGCGCCGGTGGTGATCGTCCCCCCGTCGGCCGTGACAACGGCGGCGCCCGCGCCGCCGGCGACCGCTCCGGGCAGGCCGAATCCGCCGTGCCATGTCCCGCCTTCGTGGTGCGCGACGCGGACGCGCACCACGCCTTCGAGCGGAGAGGAGAGCGTGACCGTGAGCACCGCGCGGTTGAGCGTGTCGCCGCGCTTGGCGATGACCGTCGTGGGTGCCGTGACGACGAGGCCGGGACCGTCGGGGGTCGCCTCCGTCTCCCACACGTCGTACGCCTGTTGCCCGTAGAGGGCGGTGACTCCCGGTCGGAGCTGCCAGAACCCATCGGTGAACTTCATTACTTGACTGCTCCTGCCGTGATGCCGCGTGTGAGGGTGCGCTGGAAGATGAGGAAGAAGATGATCGTCGGGATGATGCTCAGCAGCGCCGCTCCCGCCGTCGTCGTGACGTCCATGAGCCGATCGCCGGTCAGGACGCTGACCGCGACGGGAACGGTCTGGGTGGCGTTCGACGGCAGGAACGTGAGCGGGATGAGGAACTCGTTCCACGTCCAGATGAAGAAGAAGATGAGCAGCACCGAGAGCGTCGGCCGCGTGATCGGGTAGACGACCCGCCACAGGATCTGCCAGCGGGTGGCGCCGTCGATCGAAGCGGCCTCGAGCACTTCCTTGGGAAAGGTGCCGAGCACCGACGCGAGGAGGTAGGTGCCGAACGCCGCCTGGATCACCGTGAAGACGATGATGACCGACCACACGTTGTCGTAGAGACCCACCGACTTGAACATGTAGTAGAGCGGGTAGAGAAGCGCCTCCTGCGGCAGCAGGTTCGCCATCAGGAACAGCAGCACGATCCACGAGCGTCCGCGGACCCGTCCGATGCCGATCGCGAACGCATTGAGAAGCGAGATGACCACCGCGAGCACCGCGACGACGCCCGAGATGAAGATCGAGTTCCAGACCTTCTGAGGGAAGTTCACGCGCTCCCAGAAAGCCTGGATGCCCGTGAAGTCGATCGCCTGCGGCAGCGCGAACGGCCCGGAGGTCGCATAGTCGACGGGCGACTTGAAGGCGTTGACGAGGATCAGGTAGAAGGGCACCATCACGACGAGCGCGCCGAGGATGACGGCGATGAACAGCAGCCAGTCGATCGCGCGCTTCTTCGTCATGCCGCCGCGGGCGCGGGGGGTGCGGGTCTTGCCCGTGGGGAGGATTGCCGTGGCAGCCATCAGAGTCCCGCCCTTTCCTTGCGCTCCATCGAGTTCTGCACCCGGATGAAGATGATCGAGACCACCACGACGAGGATCGTGAGGACCGTTGCGATGGTCGCGCCGTAGCCGATGTTGCGCTTCGTGAAGAACTCGGTGTACGCGTAGTACGCGGGCACGAGCGTCGCGCCGGCGGGACCGCCCTGCGTGATGATGTACACGGGTCCGAAGACCTTGAGTGCCGCGATGGTGCACGTGAGCGTCACGACGAAGATCTCTGGCCTGATGATGCTCATCGTGATCGCCGAGAACCGCTGGAACCAGTTCGCGCCGTCGAGCTCGGCAGCCTCGTAAAGCTCCGGGTCGACGCGCTGGAGCGCCGCCATGAACACCACGATCGGGTAGCCGAGCTGGACCCAGACGAGCACGCCCATGAGCACGAGCAGAGCCGACGGCATCTGCCCCAGCCAGTCATAGGCGGGGATGCCGAACAGCGCGAGGATCTGGTTCACGGACCCCGTCGCCCCCGGGCGGAACATCCAGCCGATCACGATGCCGGCGACGGCGATGGGAAGGATCTGGGGGAGGTAGTAGGTGGCCCGGAGGAAGCTGCCGACCTTGCCGCCGAACTTTCGGCCGACGACGTCGAAGAGGAGGGCCGCGACGATGAGACCGACGGTCGTGGGGATCACGACCATCGCGAGGACCATCCAGATGGAGTTCGTGAAGGAGGTCCAGAAGTCTTCGTCGGTGAAGATCTTGAACCAGTTCTCGAGGCCGATGAACTCGGGGGTCCGGACGCCGCGCCACTCGGTGAACGTCAGATAGATGTTGAAGACGAGCGGGATGATGACGATGACGAGGAGCAGGACGAACCCCGGCAGAAGATAGAGCCAGTACCCCGCGGTGCCGCCCTTGCGCTGCGGGATCGAGGGCTGCTCGGGGGGAAGCTTCGTGCGCGCGCCGCGTTCGGCACGGGTGAGGACAGACATGGTGCGACTCCTTCTGAGGGCGGTGGGCGGCGGCATCGCCGCCACCCACCGCCGATCGATCAGCGGAAGTCCGCTGTGCCTTCTTCGTATTCGGCGCCGAGGTTGGCGTTCGTCGTCTGCGCGTCCTGCGTGCCGGTCACAAGACCCTGCAGTTCACGGACGATGACGTCGTAGAAGCCGGCGGCGGGCCAGTCGGGGTAGAACGACAGACCGTCGTTGTCGAGGATGCCGTTGAACGTCGCGATCAGCTCGGCGCTCTTCTCGTCGGTGATGTCGGCGGGCTCTGCGGCGACCGGGACGCCGCCGTTGTTGCCGATGATGGCCTGGATCTCGGGACGCATCGTGATGTCGATGAACTCGTACGCGAGCTCCTTGTTCGCCGCGTTCTCCGGCACGACCCACAGGTTCCCCGACGACCCGAGCGAGAGCTGCGAGTCCGGGAAGGCCTGGAGCGTCCAGTCGAAGCCGGCCTCCTCGACGAAGCGTCCGTACCACCATGAGCCCGACACGAAGATCGGGGCAGTGCCGTTGATGAACGAGACGCCCGCGTCCTCGGCCTTGACGGAGGAGACGTCCGAGGCGATGTAGCCCTTGTCGACGTATTCCTGGAGCGTCTCCGTCGCGGCGGTGAGCTCCGGCCCCTGCCAGTCGACGGGGTTCTCGTAGAGCTGGTAGTCGTTGACGAACTGGCGGTCCGCCTGCGCCAGAGCGAGCTGGTACCAGAGCTGTCCGAGCGGGTACTCGGCGCCCGCCTCGGCGAGCGGCGTGATCCCCTGCGCGACGAACGCGTCGAGGACGTCGATGAACTCGTCGTACGTGGTCGGGATCTCGAGTCCGGCCTCGGCGAACGCCTCTTCGTTGTAGTAGACGCCGACGAATTCGCCGTAGTTCGGGATGCCGTACCAGGTGTCGCCGCCCATGACGCCGTCTTCGGAGTACTTGGCGGTCGTCTGCAGCGAGGGCGCGAGCTTGTCCGCCCAGCCGTACTCGTCGACCGCGTCGGAGATGTCGGCGATGAGGCCCGTCGAGGCGAGGAAGCCGGCTGTCGCGTTGCCCTTGTTGAACTCCATGAGGTCGGGGGCGGCGTCCGAGTCGAGCACCTGGCTCGCGGTCTTCTGGATCTGCTCGAAGGACTTCTGCTCGAACTCGACCGTCGCGCCGGTCTCCTCCTCGAAGACCGAGATGGCTTCGTTCCACGCCTTGGCCATGGCGCTGTCTTCGCCCTCGTAGTGCCAGAGCTTGAGCGTGTCGCCGGACTCGGTCTCGCTGCCGCCGCCGGAGCAGCCGGCCAGCGCGACGGCGCCGATCGTCAGAGCGGCGGCGGCGGTGAGGCCGCGCCGAGCGTTCTTGCGGGTGATTCGTGCCATCGGTGGCATTCCTTTCTTGGTGACCAACGTTGGTCGGAGGGTGTGGGATTCAGTTGTCGAAGCGCTTCGATAACGGGCGGCGAAGCGACCGATCGGATGCCGCGGCTCTCAGGCCGCCGCGGCCTCCGACGCAGGGGGCCCTGGCGGCGCGGAGACCGAGCCGTGGGGACTGTAGGTGGGGGCGATGAGGCGGAGACCGGGCTCCGGGGGCTCGTCGCCGAGGCACTGCAGCGCGAGCTCGACCGCGAGGTCGCACGACGCCTCGGGGACGAGCGGGATGGAGTCGACGGGGATCGCGAGCGCCGTCGTGTCGAAGGACGCACCGACCGAGACGATCGAGACGTCCGCGGGCACGCTCAGTCCTCGGGCGGCGACCTCGGCGAGCACCGCGGCGTGGGCTTCGTCCGCGCAGTGCAGGATGAGAGCGGTCGCTCCCCCGTCGAGCAGCTCACCGGCGGTGCGCCGGGCGGCCGCGCGGTTGGCGTTTTTCGCTCCCGACGTGCCGTAGACGGCGGTGACCCCGCGCTCGGCACTCCGGGCCAGCACCGCACCGCGCACCCTCGGGGGGAAGTTGGACTTGAGGTAGGCGGTCTCGGCCTGGCCGACCAGGCCGATCGAGGCATGCCCCGCATCGGCGAGCAGGTCGACGGCGCGGGCGGCGGCGGCCTCGAAGTCGAGGTCGACGCAGATGAGACCGTCGTTGTCCTCGGGGATGCCGATGAACACGGTCGGCGTCGCGATCTGACGTGCCAGCGCCACCCGCGAGTCGTCGGGCGCCACGTCGAGCACCAGGATGGCGTCGACCAGACCGTTCGCCGCGACCCGGCTCATCCCCGCCTGCGCCTGCTCGTCGGTCAGGAGCAGGATGTCGTAGTCGTGGCGGCGGGCGGCGACGGCGGTGGCGAGGACGAAGGCCATGTGAGTGGGGGCGTGCGTGTCTTTGCGCAGCGGCTCGGTGATGGCGAAGATCTGGGTGCGCGAGCCGGCGAGCATGCGGGCGCCGGCGTTCGGGCTGTAGCCCAGTTCCAGGACGGCGGCCTCGATGCGACGACGCGTGTCGGGGGCCACCGGGCGCTTTCCGCTCAGCGCGTACGACACCGTGCTGATGGACACCCCGGCGGCCTCTGCCACCTCGGTGATGTTCGCCATGTCGACTCCGTCGTCTGTGGAAAGTTACGCTCGAAGCGCTTCGCGGAAACGCTTCGATGAGCATGTTAGGCAGACTTCCGCCCGTAGTGCAAGTGATTTGTGGAATCCAGCAACATATCTGTCGCCGCTGCCGAGCGGTCGGCTCCGTCGCCGGACTGAGCAAAGTGTCACATTTCGTCATCCGCGAGGCGCGGCATCCGAGCGATTTGACTCACTGGGAAGGAATCGGTCATAATCGGCCACATGACTGACACCGCACGCTCACTGTCCGCCTGGGAGGCGAACGGAGCTGCCGGCATGATGATGGCCGGCCGCGTTGTCATGTGTTGTCGAATGTGCCACTAGCACGGTGACCCCCGCCGGACCCGCACGCCGCTTCTGAACAACGGCCTGTCGAGTCCCCCGAAGCACCGGATTCGTGCGTCGATCACGCGCACCCGGATGCCTCGCACATCGCCCGACGACGGGCACCGCCCCACCGGGCACCAGCACATCCGAACCCACTTCAGCGCCGTCCCACGGCCAGGGGTTCCTTCCCCGCAAGGACCATCATCATGTCGAACTCCGCTCTCCTCGAACGTCCCGCCGCCGCTCCCGTCCGCCACCTGCGCGCCGTGACCGGACCCGTCCCCACCGTCGAGGCCCCGGCCGCCGCCGACGCCGCGGCGCCCGCCCAGCGCAACCTGCCCCCGGGCACCGCGCCGCGCGGCTTCGCGCTGTACGTCGGCATCGACGAGGCCAAGGCCGCCGCCTCGGGCGTCAGCCTGGGCGTCCTCGTCGAGGCGCTGCGCCGCACGCTGGGCGAGCTCGCCCCCGGCGCCGAGACCTACGCCACGGTCGCCCTCGCCCCCGTCGGCTCGGGCGGTCGCGATGTCGACGTCGTGCGCCTCGCGCTGCACGAGCCGTCCGCGATCGCCCGCACCAAGCAGGAGGAGCCCGAGGACGAGGACCGCGCCGCAGGTGGCGTCGTCGTCGACATCTCGCGCAAGCGCGTGCTCATCGACGGCGACTCGGCCTCGTTCACCTTCAAGGAGTTCGAGCTGCTGCAGTACCTCGTGCTGCGCGAGGGCCGCACGATCGAGCGCACCGAGCTCGTCAACTCGCTGTGGCAGGCCACCGACGACGACGCCCCGGGCGAGCGCACCATCGACGTGCACGTGCGCCGGCTGCGCGCCAAGCTCGGCCGCTACGAGGACATCGTCCGCACCGTGCGCGGTGTCGGCTACCGCTTCGACCGCCACGCCGACGTCGTGATCCGCTACGGGCACGGCACGCCGTCCCCCGACCGCTTCTGAGTCCCGCGCGCGCAGCTCGTCTGTGCGAAATCGACCTCGACGTCGTCCGCGAAGGTGGCATTCGCACAGATGACGCGCCCGAGCGGATGTCGGAGCCCGGGGCGTATCGTCGGAGCATGACGTCCCTCGCGCACCTCCCACCCCGCGAGCGTGCGCGCGACCCCCGGCCCGACGCGGGGCGGCCGCTCGAGACGGAGTACCGGCCGCGGCATCCGCTCGATCTCCGCCGGACCGTGCTGTTCCAGCGGCGGGGTGCCGGCGACCCCACCATGACCGCCGCGGGCTCGGTGATCTGGCGTGCCAGCCGCACGCCCGACGGCGTCGCCACCCTCGCCATCCGCGAGACGCATCCCGGCGTCGTGCGCGCGGCCGCGTGGGGGCCCGGGCGCGAGTGGGCGCTCGCCCAGCTGCCGGCGCTCTGCGGGGCCGACGACGATCCGGCCTCGTTCGACGGGTCGAGGCATCCGCTCGTCGCCGAGGCTCATCGCCGCAACCCCGGACTCCGGATCGGCCGCACCGGGCTGGTGTTCGACGCCCTGGCGTGCGCGATCTTCGAGCAGAAGGTCACCGGCATGCAGGCCTTCGCCGCCTGGCGTCGGATCCTCACGTGGTGCGGCGAGCGCGCCCCCGGCCCGACGCCGCGCCCCCTGTTCGCCCCGCCGACCATCGACGGGTGGCAGCGCATCCCTTCGTGGGCCTGGCACCGGGCAGGCCTCGAGCCCCCTCAATCCAAGACCGTGGTGCGTGCCGCGCGCCGCGGCGACTCCCTCGTGCGCGCCGTGCTCGCGGCCGAAGACGGCGAGGGCGTCGACCGGGTGCTCGTGAGCCAGCCGGGGATCGGGCCGTGGACCTCGGCCGAGCTGCGCATCCGCGCGCTGGGCGACGCCGATGCCGTGAGCGTCGGGGACTACCACCTGGCCCACGAGGTCGGCTACGCGCTGACCGGCCACCGGGTCGACGATGACGGGATGCTGCGGCTCCTCGCCCCCTGGGCGGGCCAGCGTCAGCGAGTCATCCGCCTGCTCGGTGCCAGCGGAGTCAGTGAACCTCGCCGCGGCCCGCGCCTGCACCCCGAGGACCACCGCGACCGCTGACCCCGCGGCCTGACCCCACCGCCGAACTGCGTTGCGGATGTCGGTGGCCGGGACGACACTGGGACTCGCCACGCGGCCGGGCGCGGCATCCGATCCCCCGACGTCGAGGAGCACGACATGCCCAGCCTCAATCCCTATCTCTCCTTCCAGAACGAGGCCCGCGCGGCCATGGAGTTCTACCAGAGCGTCTTCGGCGGCGAGCTCGACGTGTCGACGTTCGGCGAGTACGAGGGCATGGTGCAGGACCCGGCCGAGAACGACCTCGTCATGCACGCGCAGCTCACGAGCCCCGACGGATTCGTGCTCATGGGCGCCGACACGCCTTCCGGCATGCCGTACGAGAAGCCCGCGGGCATCTCGGTCTCGGTGAGCGGCGACGACGAACCGCAGCTGCAGGGGTTCTGGGACAAGCTCAGCGAGCGGGGCACGGTGGTGATGCCGTTCGACACCCCGCCGTGGGGTGGCCGGTTCGGCATGCTGACCGACCGCTTCGGCATCGATTGGATGATCGCCCTCAACGCGGCGCGGTCGTGAGGCGCCGCTAGGCTCGATCGGGCATGGATGACACCCGAATCGTCGCCTGGGACCACGAGCTCCGCGCGGCACACTCCAAGCTGCGCGCCGCGCTCGAGCTGGCGCGCGACAGCGTCGACGAGGGAGCGGATGCTGCGTCCGGTCCCGCCGCCGACCTGACGCTGTTCTGCGTCGGGTTCTGCTCGGCGCTCGACGGGCACCATCGCAGCGAGGACGCCGGACTGTTCCCCGAACTCCGGGCAGAGCATCCTGAGCTCGGACCGGTGATCGACAAGCTCATGCAGGACCACTCGATGCTCTCCTATCTCCTCGCCGACCTGCGCGCCGCGATCGACGGCGGCGCGGAGCCTGCCGACCTGCATCGCCATCTCGACGGCATCGGCGCGATCATGGAGTCGCACTTCGCGTACGAGGAGCGACAGGTCCTGGTGCCGCTCGCGGCGCTGCGGAGCACCCGGCCCGTGACCGAGCTGCTCGGACCGCTCTGACCCTCCGCCGCCCTAGGCTGTTCCCCATGACTTCGACTCGCAAGGGCTGGACCCGCGGCCACTCCGGCTGGGCGTTCGGCACCGCCCTCATCTTCACGCTGGGCATCGTCTTCGGACTGATCTGGGGTCAGCTGGCCGTCGGCATCCTCCTCGCCGCCGCGGTGTCGATCGGGTGGCTCATGGCCTACGAGTCCTGGCGCGGCAAGAACGTCGGACTCGAGAACCGCGACGACGACGGCGCGCAGCTGTAGCGAGAACCGTCTACCCATCCGGGCGTGCGCGTCGTATCGTGTGCGCCAGGAGGTGATCCGAATGCAAGCCAGCGTCGGCGACCGCGTGATCATCCACGGGCGAATCGTCGGGGCGACCGAACGCGCCGGCGAGGTCATCGAGATCCGCGGCCGCGAAGAGGCCCCGCTGCTCGTCGTCCGCTTCGACGACGGGCACGAGGCCATCCTGTCCCCCGGGAGCGACTGCGAGATCCGTCACGAGGCGTGACCGCTAGCCGAGAAGCTCCGGACGAACCTGCTCCTCGCCGAGCACGTGCTCGCCGAGGAACGAGAACACCGTCTCGTACCAGATCACCGCGTGCTGGGGCGCCAGAATCCAGTGGTTCTCGTCGGGGAAGTACAGGAAGCGGTGCGGCATCCGGCCTTCGTCGTCGGCGTGATGCTCGGCGAGCTCCGACCACAGGCGCAGGCCTTCGCCGATCGGGACGCGGTAGTCCTTGTCGCCGTGCACCACGAGCAGCGGGGTGCGGATGTCGCTCACGAAGCGGTGCGGTGAGTTCTCGATCATCGCGTCCGGCGTGAAGATCTGCTGCCAGTACACCGACAGGTCAGTGGTGCCCGCGAACTGATCCAGGGCCCACAGGCTCGCGTGCGTGACGATGGCCCGGAACCGGTCGGTGTGACCGGCGACCCAGTTCGCCATGTACCCGCCGAACGACCCGCCCATCGCCGCGGTGCGCGTCTCGTCGATGTCGGGCCGCGCCTCGACCGCGTCGGTGAGCGCGAGGAGATCGGTGTACGGCGCCGCGCCCCACGCGTTCCACCCGCGGGCGATGAAGTCCAGGCCGTACCCGGTGGACAGCGCCGGGTCGGGCAGCAGCACGGCGTAGCCGCGGGCGACCGCGAGCAGCGGCGCCCACCGCCAGCTCCAGGCGTTCCAGCTGCTGAGCGGCCCGCCGTGGATCCACAGCAGCAGCGGAGCCGCGGCATCCGCTGCTGCGCCGTCGGGCAGCAGGAGCCAGCCTCGCACGCGCGCGCCGTCCGCGGCGGTGGTCTCGACGTCGGTGATGGATCCGGGGGCTGCGGGTGCCGGCGCCGGGGTGGGGAGCGGGATCGTCGCGCCGTCCCGTGCGATCCTCACCGGGTGCGGCGGAACGACCCACGACGAGCGCAGCGCCACGAGGTCGCCCGTCGTGCGATCGACCGCGACGTGGGTGTAGGTGAAGTCGTCGTCGGTGAGCCGCTCCGGCGCCCCGCCGTCGAGTGGGATCCGGAACACCGGGCCGCGGCCGTCGTCGTCGGCGGTCGCGATGAGCGCCGCGTCGTCGTGATCCCACGCGATGCCGGTCGCCCAGCGGTCCCACTCCGCGGCGAGCCGGCGCGGGCTGCCGCCGTCGAGGTCGGCGACCCAGACCTCGACATCGGTCGGCCCCGCGGGCGTCTCCTTGGCCTTGCGCAGGAACGCGATGGTCGTGCCGTCGTGGCTGATGACCGGGCTCGCGAAGTCGACGTCGGTCTCGTCGAAGAGCGTCGTGTGCTCACCCGTCGTCGTGTCGATCGACACCAGCACCTGACGGCCGCCGCGCTGTTCGTGCCGCTGCAGCGATGCCACGAGGATCGCGCCGTCGGGCGTCAGCGCCGCCCCCGAGATGTCGGCGGAGCGTCCGGGCTTCGGCGTGAGGTCGCGCGGACGCGGCAGGGTGGCGGGGTAGGGGTTCTCGTCGGCATCGGAGACGGCGGGCACGCCCGCGGCGTCGGTCGCGGCATCCGCCCGCTCCTCCGCCTCGGCCGCCGAGTCGGCGACGGCTGCGGCGACGGTGTCGGCGAGGGCGTCGGTGTCGATCGCGAAGAGGTGGGGCTCGGCCGGGCCGAGGTCGTGATCCCAGAACCGCACGGGGTACGTCTCATGGAGGATCGCCGAGACCTTCTTCTCCTTGCGCTTCGCGCGCAGCCGAGCCTCCGCCTCGAGCGAGTCGGCGCCGGGGAGGAGGGATGCCGCGACCACGATGCGATCGCTCACCTCGGCGGTCGCCGCGATGGCGTCCACGCCGCCGCCGAGCCGCGTCACGGGCCGCGCCTCGCCGCCCGCCGCCGGCAGCAGCCACAGCTGACCGGACTCGTCATCGGCGTCGGCCTCGGCATCCGGTCGCGCCGACACGAACAGCAGGTCGCCGCTCGCGGTGAAGGCCGCTCCGGTCTCGCCCTTGGCCGAGCGGGTGAGGCGGTGTGGCGCTCCGTCCCCTGCGGCGGGCACGCTCCACAGGGAGCGCTCGTACCCGGTGCCGTCCTTCTTCAGCGCGGCGACGGTGAGGACGGCGGCACGGCCGTCCGGAGAGAGTGCGAGCGCCTCCACTCGGGGAAGCGCGATGAAGTCGTCCAGGGAGTCGAAGGGCGTCGCCATGGCTCCACGCTAACCCGACGACCCCGTGGGCGGCGAGGTCGGGGGAATGGCGTCCGAGGCGCAGGGACCGGCAGAATCGGCTCAGAAGAGAAGGGGCACCCGATGAAGATCGCCATCGCCGGAGGCACGGGAACGGTCGGTCGCCACACGGTCGAGGCGGTGCGCTCGGCGGGCCACGAGCCGGTGGTGCTCGCCCGGAGCACCGGGATCGACCTCGTGACCGGCGACGGGCTCGAAGCTGCGCTCGAGGGGGTCGACGCGGCACTCGATGTCGCAAACCTCGCGACACTCTCGGCCGACGACGCGACGAGGTTCTTCACCACGGCCTCGGGCAACCTCGTGGCCGCCGCCGGGCGCGCCGGCGTTCGTCACGTCGTACTGCTGTCGATCGTCGGCATCGACCGGATGCCCCACCAGTACTACGCCGGCAAGCTGGCGCAGGAGCGGGTCGTCGAGGCGTCGGCCGTCCCCTGGACGATTCTGCGGGCCACGCAGTTCCACGAGTTCGCCGGCCAGCTGTTCGGCCAGGCGAAGATCGGCCCCCTGCACGTGGCCCCGCGGGCCCGCGTGCAGCCGATCGCGGCCCGCGAGGTCGGCGAGCACCTGGTGGCACTCGCGACCGGTGATGCCCAGGGCCGTGCGCGCGACCTGGCGGGGCCGCGGGAGGAGAAGCTCGAGGAGATGGTGCGCGCCTTCGCCCGGAGGGCGGGCGTCAGAGGGTGGATCCCGGCGATCCCGGCTCCCGGTCCGCAGATGAAGGCGATGCGGGCCGGCCTCGCGCTGCCGGGTGTCGATGCGGTGACCGGCGTCGAGACGTTCGCGCAGTGGCTCGCGCGCACCGCTGCCTGATCCGCCGGGTCAGCGGCGTGCGGCAGGCCCGCTGCTCTCCCGCACGATGAGCTCGGTCGGAATCAGCGTCGTCTGAGGCGCATCGTCGGGATCCTCGATCTGGGCGAGCAGACGCTCCATCGCGATCCGGCCGACCGCACGGAAGTTCTGGTGCACGGTGGTCAGCGGGGGCCAGAAGGCGCGGGACTCGTCCATGTCGTCGAACCCCACGACGCTGACATCGGACGGGATGTCGCGACCGAGCTCGTGCAGCGCCTTCATCGCACCGAGCGCCATCTGGTCGTTCGCGGCGAAGATCGCGGTGACGTCGTCGCGTGCGGCGAGCTCGAGCGCGGCGCGATGGCCCGACTCGGTGGTCCAGTCGCCGTGGATGAGGGGCGGCGGCGTGATGCCTGCGGCCTCGAGCGTGGTCCGCCAGGAGTCCGCGCGGTGGCCGGCGGAGAACGAGGAGGTCGGCCCCGCGATGTGCCACACCTGCCGGTGGCCGAGCGAGAGCAGGTGCTCGGTGGCGAGCCGGGCGCCCTGAGCCTGGTCGGTGTCGACCACGGCGAACCCCGAGCCGGCGTTCGAGTCGATCACGACGACGGGGAGCCCCGGCGGCAGGGTGATCTCGACCCGGTCGAGGAGCGACGCCTCGAAGATGATGATGATGCCGTCGACGGCCTGCTCGCTCAGCCGCCGGTAGGCGCCCGACACGGCGCCCATGGTCGGGTCGGGCACCGGCATGAGCGTCACGGTGTAGTCCGCCGCCGCGGCTTCGGTGGCGATCGCGTCGAGGGTGCGGACGTTCCCGAGGGTCTCCAGGGTGAACATGATGACGCCCACGGTGTGGAAGCGCCCGTACTTCAGGGCGCGGGCGGCGCCGTTCGGCCGGTAGCCGACGGTGCGCATCGAGGCGAGGACGCGTTCGCGCGTCGACTCGTCGACGTTCGTCAGCCCGTTGGACACGCGTGACACCGTCTGTGACGACACACCCGCGTGGCGGGCGACGTCGGCCATGGAGGCCGCACGACGGCGTCCGCCGTTCATCGGATCGGTGTCCGCCATGGAGTTCCCCGCTTCATTCATCGTTATGAACACAGTCTTGCATGGTTACGCAAACATGCTAGGCTCACCGTCGAGATGTTCGCGTAAACATACTCCATCGAGTCAACGAACGGACTGCCCCTATGACGACGGCGTCAGCACCGCCCACGGCACGCCCCCTCCCCCGGCGCTCATCGCGAGCCCGCCGCGACTGGCGCGGCTGGGCGTTCGTCGGGCCGTTCATGATCGTCTTCCTCGCCGTGCTCGTCGCGCCCGTGGTCTACGCACTCGTCCTCACGCTCTTCCGTCAGCAGATGGTCGGCGGCACCGCGTTCGTGGGGCTCGCCAACTACGGACAGCTCTTCCAGGACCCGAAGTTCTGGGAGTCGCTCTTCCGGGTCACCCTCTTCCTGCTGATCCAGGTGCCGATCATGCTGGCTCTCTCGCTCGTCGCGGCCCTCGCGCTCGACAGCGCCCGGCTGCACGGCACCGGATTCTTCCGGATCGCGATCTTCCTCCCGTACGCCGTGCCCGGGGTGGTCGCCGCCCTCATCTGGGGCTTCATCTACGGGAACCAGTTCGGGCTCACCGGCTCGATCAACGACTTGCTCGGCGCCGACGTCATCCTGCCGTTCAGCGCCGACTGGATCCTCGCGTCGATCGGGAACATCGTCACGTGGGAGTTCATGGGCTACAACATGCTCATCTTCTACGCGGCGCTCAAGGTCGTCCCGACGGAGTTGTACGAGGCGGCGGAGATCGACGGCGCCGGCCAGTTCCGCATCATCTCGGGCATCAAGATCCCGGCCCTGCGCGGATCCCTCGTGATCGCCACGATCTTCTCCATCATCGGCAGCTTCCAGCTCTTCAACGAGCCGAACCTCCTCAAGAACCTCGCCCCGAACGTGATCTCGAGCTACTTCACCCCCAACATGTACGCCTACAACCTCTCGTTCGCCGGCCAGCAGTTCAACTACTCGGCGACGGTGGCCATCGTCATGGGCGTGATCACGGCCGCGATCGCCTACATCGTGCAATTGCGCGGCTCCCGACAGGAGGTGCGCTGACATGGCCACCCAGACCGCCACCCTGACGGCCCCGCGCAGCTCGCGGACCCGCCGGCCCAACTACGTCCGCCGCACCCCGGGCCGGCAGCGCAAGTCCATCGTCCTCACGATCGTGATGGCCGTGTTCGTCATCTACTCGATCGTGCCCCTGGTGTGGCTGCTGGTGAACGCGACCAAGGACCAGGCCGACCTGTTCTCGACCTTCGGACTGTGGTTCGGCTCGGAGTTCAATCTCTGGCAGAACATCATCGACACGCTGACCTACCGCGACGGCATCTTCGTGCAGTGGTTCGGCAACACGCTGCTGTATGTGATCGTGGGCGCCGGCGGAGCGACGCTGCTCGCGACCGTCGCCGGCTACGGCATGGCGAAGTACAACTTCCCCGGCCGCCGCGCGGTGTTCGCCGTCGTCCTCGGGGCGATCGCGATCCCCGGCACGGCGCTGGCCGTCCCGACCTTCCTGATGTTCAGCCAGCTCGGGCTCACCAACACGCCGTGGGCGGTCATCCTGCCGTCACTCATCAGCCCGTTCGGGCTGTACCTGATCTGGACCTACGCGGTCGACGCCGTGCCCACCGAGCTGCTCGAGGCCGCCCGCATGGACGGCTCGGGCGAGTTCCGCACGTTCTTCACCATCTCGCTGCGCCTCCTGGCGCCCGGCATCGTCACGGTGCTGCTGTTCGCGGTCGTCGCGACGTGGAACAACTACTTCCTGCCGCTCATCATGCTGAGCGAGCCGACGTGGTACCCGCTCACGGTCGGGCTCAGCCAGTGGAGCGCACAGGCGAGCGGGGTCGCGGCGCAGCCGATCTACAACCTCGTGATCACCGGTTCGCTCCTCACGATCATCCCGATCGTGATCGCCTTCCTCGTCCTCCAGCGCTTCTGGCAGTCCGGCCTCAGCGCGGGAAGCGTCAAGCAGTGACCGGGAGATCACCGCTCGAATCCGCACCAACTCCCACGGGCGTCCTGCCCACCCGTTTTACAACGCAGTGACAACGAAAGGAACAACGATGTCGACCATCACACGCTCACGGCGCCTCCGCACGGTCGCCGTGGCCACGGCATCCGTCTTCGCCCTCGGGCTCACCCTCGCGGGGTGCGCATCCGGCGGCACCGCCGAGGAGCCGGCCGGCGGCAGCGCCGACGAGCTCGAAGCGGCGCTCGAAGAGGGCGGCGAGCTCACCTACTGGTCGTGGACCCCGTCGGCAGAGGCTCAGGTCGCCGCGTTCGAGGAGGCCTACCCGAACGTCGACGTGAAGCTCGTCAACGCCGGCACCAACACCGAGGAGTACACCAAGCTCCAGAACGCGATCACGGCCGGTTCGGGCGCGCCCGATGTGGCACAGGTCGAGTACTACGCCATCCCCCAGTTCGCGCTGTCGGACTCTCTCGTCGACCTGGCGCCGTACGGGTTCGCCGACCTCGAGGACATGTACACCCCCGGCCCGTGGGGCGCGGTCACCGTCGACGACGCCGTCTACGGCCTCCCGCAGGACTCCGGCCCCATGGCGATGTTCTACAACGCGAGCGTGTTCGACGAGTACGACATCGACGTCCCGACCACGTACGACGAGTACGTCGAGGCGGCCGAGAAGCTCCACACCGCGAACCCCGACGCCTACATCACCTCCGACACCGGCGACGCCGGCTTCACCACGAGCATGATCTGGCAGGCCGGCGGCCGTCCGTTCTCCGCCGAGGGCACGAACGTCTCGATCGACCTGCAGGACGAGGGCTCGAAGAAGTGGGCCGACAGCTGGAACCGTCTCGTCGACGGCGGCCTCCTCTCCTCGACGCCCGGCTGGAGCGACGAGTGGTACCGCGGTCTCGGCGACGGCACCATCGCGACGCTGCTCACCGGCGCCTGGATGCCCGGTGTGCTCGAGTCCTCGGTGCCCGATGCGGCCGGCGACTGGCGCGTCGCGCCCATGCCCACCTATGACGGCACCCCGGTGACCGCCGAGAACGGCGGCGGCGGACAGGTCGTGCTCAAGCAGAGCAAGAACCCGGCGCTTGCCGCGGCCTTCCTCAAGTGGCTGAACTCCGACCCGGCATCGATCGAGGTCTTCCTCGCCTCGGGCGGCTTCCCCGCGACGACCGCCGAGCTGGAGTCCGATGAGTTCCTCAACCAGGAGCCCGAGTACTTCGGCGGCCAGAAGATCAACGAGGTCCTCGTGGACGCCGCGAACAACGTCCCGAGCGGCTGGCAGTACCTGCCCTACCAGGTCTTCGCCAACAGCATCTTCGGCGACACCGTCGGTCAGTCGTACCTCAACAAGGGCGACCTGAACGACGGCCTGCAGGACTGGCAGGACCAGCTGGTCGACTACGGCAACCAGCAGGGCTTCACCGTCGAGTAATGCCCCCACGGATGCGGCGGCCCGCTTGTGGGCCGCCGCATCCGTCCCTCTCCCCTCGTCCTCGCCTCCGAAAGGTCACGATGTTCTCCGCCCGGCTCACGATCGACCCGACGCAGATCGTCGCCGCCGTCCCGCGGCGCCTCTTCGGAACGTTCGTCGAGCACATGGGCCGGAGCGTCTACGAGGGCATCTACGAGCCGGGGCATCCGTTGTCCGACGAGGCCGGCTTCCGCGGCGACGTGCTCGCGCTCGTGCGTGAGCTGGGTGCGACGACCGTGCGCTATCCGGGCGGCAACTTCGTCTCGGGCCACCGGTGGGAGGACGGCGTCGGCCCGCGCGACGAGCGCCCCGTGCGCCTGGATGCCGCATGGCACAGCACCGAGACCAACCAGGTCGGCCTGCATGAGTTCGCCGGCTGGGCGGCCTCCGCCGGGCTCGAGCTGATGTACGCCGTGAACCTCGGCACGCGCGGCCTGCACGATGCGGCCGACGTGCTCGAGTACGCCAACCATCCGTCCGGCACCGCCCTGGCCGAGCGCCGCCGGGCCAACGGGGCCGACGAGCCGTTCGGCATCCGGCTGTGGTGCCTCGGCAACGAGATGGACGGCCCGTGGCAGATCGGCCACAAGACCGCCGACGAGTACGGCCGCCTGGCCGCCGAGACCGCCCGGCTCATGACTTTCCTCGACCCGACCATCGAGCTCGTGGCCGCCGGCAGCTCGAACGCCGAGATGCCCACGTTCGGCGAGTGGGAGCGCACGGTGCTGCGGCACACCGCCGGGCTCGTGCATCACCTCTCTCTCCACGCCTACTACGAGGAGGTCTACGGCGACGCCGGGAGCTTCCTCGCCTCGGGCACGGCGCTCGACCGTTACATCGAGCGCGTCGCCGAGATCATCGACGAGGCCGGCGCCGGCCCGGGGTCCGCGCATCCGGTCGGCATCAGCGTCGACGAGTGGAATGTCTGGTACCAACGACGCTGGAACGACGTCGACAAGTCCGCGGTGCTCACGGGCGACTGGCCCGAGCACCCCCGCCTCATCGAGGACGCCTACTCCGTCACCGACGCCGTCGTGGTGGGGAGCCTGCTGAACTCGCTCATCCGCCACAGCGACCGCGTCACGATGGCGAGCCTCGCGCAGCTGGTGAACGTCATCGCCCCGATCCGGTGCGAGCCCGGCGGGCCGGCGTGGCGCCAGACCATCTTCTTCCCGTTCGCGCGCGCCGCCGCGCTGGCCGGCGATCGGCTCCTCGACGCCGGAATCGCCGCGCCGTCGTACGACACCGCGGTGCACGGACCGGCTCCCCTCGTCGATGCGGCGGTCACGGCATCCGCCGACGGCACCGTCACGGTGTTCGTCACGAACCGGTCGACGACGGATGCCTCGGAGCTCACCGTCTCGGTCGCCGCCGGCGGTCTGAGCCTGGCCCGCGCCGAGACCCTGACCGTGCCGCCGGGCGGCGACCGCTTCACCGTCAACGACGCCGCCGCACAGCCGGTCGGCATGACCGCGCTCGACGGCGCACACCTCGCCCACGACTCTGAGAGAACAACGATGCAGATCACCGTGCCCGCCCTGTCCTGGTCGGTCCTCCAGCTGGCCCCGACGGCGGAGGGCGCTCGATGAGCGGGTTCGAGATCGGCGACGACGAGTTCCTCCTCGA
Organism: Microbacterium sp. CFBP9034; assembly: GCF_034045255.1. NCBI lineage: Bacteria > Bacillati > Actinomycetota > Actinomycetes > Micrococcales > Microbacteriaceae > Microbacterium > Microbacterium sp. CFBP9034. Next base: position 955,067 of record NZ_JAXCWC010000001.1, on the reverse strand, counting down.
CGGTGAGCCCTTCCGCGTCCTCGCCGGCGCGCTCCACTACTTCCGCGTCCACCCCGACCAGTGGCGCGACCGCATCCGCAAGGCACGCCAGATGGGCCTCAACACCATCGAGACCTACGTGGCATGGAACGCGCACGCTCCGCGCGAAGGCGAGTTCGATCTGTCGGGCGGACTCGACCTCGGACGATTCCTCGACGAGGTCGCCGCCGAGGGCATGTACGCGATCGTCCGCCCCGGCCCCTACATCTGCGCCGAGTGGACCAACGGCGGACTGCCCGCCTGGCTGTTCGCCTCCGGGAGCGTCGGGGTGCGCCGGGACGAGCCGCAGTACCTGGCCGCCGTCGAGGAGTACCTGCGACGGCTGGCCCCGGTCCTGGTCCCCCGGCAGATCGATCGCGGCGGGCCCGTCATCCTCGTGCAGATCGAGAACGAGTACGGCGCGTACGGCTCCGACCCCGTCTACCTCGAGAAGCTCGTCACGCTCAACCGCGACATCGGGCTGACCGTGCCGTTCACCACGGTCGATCAGCCGGAGCCCGCGATGCTCGACAACGGCAGCATCCCCGGCCTGCACAAGACCGCATCGTTCGGCTCGCGATCCCTGGAGCGCCTGGCCACGCTCCGCGAGCACCAGCCCACCGGACCGCTGATGTGCGCGGAGTTCTGGGACGGCTGGTTCGATCACTGGGGCGCCCACCATCACACGACGTCGGTGGCCGACTCCGCGAAGGACCTCGACGATCTGCTCGGCGCCGGCGCATCGGTGAACATCTACATGTTCCACGGCGGCACGAACTTCGGCTTCACGAACGGGGCGAACGACAAGGGCGTGTACCAGCCCCTCGTCACGAGCTACGACTACGACGCCCCCCTCGACGAGGCCGGCAACCCCACGGCCAAGTACTGGGCGTTCCGCGAGGTGCTGACCCGCTACAACCCGGTGGCCTCCGACGACGCGCCGAGCGCGGCATCCGCTGCCCCCGCCGTGAGCACCAGCGTGACGCGCGTGGTTCCGCTCCGCGACGTCGCCGCCTCGTTCGGTGTCTGGGCGCCGTTCGACCGCACACCCACGATGGAGGAGCTCGGTCGCTACGACGGCTTCGCGCTGTACCGCACCGAGATCGACGTCTCCGGCCCCGCCGTCCTGGAGTTCGACGAGGTGCGCGATCGCGCCGTCGTCTCGCTCGACGGACGCCCGGTCGGCATCCTCGCGCGCGACCACCACGACCGCACGCTCACGCTGCCCGACGACGCCCGCGGCACCCTCGAGGTGCTGCTCGAGGACCAGGGACGGGTCAACTACGGTCCGCGCATCGGCGAGGCGAAGGGCCTCATCGGCGTCGCGCGCCTGAACGGCGAGCCCCTCGAGCGCTGGGAGGCGCTGGCCCTCGACCTCGACGACATCGCGCCTGTTCGGGATGCCGCGGCCCCCGTGGAGACCGCACTGCCGGGTCTCGCAGGCCCGGTGTTCGGGATCGGGCACTTCGACCTCGACGAGGCGACGGACCTGTTCCTCGCGACCCGCGCGTGGGGCAAGGGCTCGGTGTGGATCAACGGCGCCAACATCGGCCGCTACTGGTCTCGCGGACCCCAGCACACGCTCTACGTCCCGGCGCCGCTGCTGCACGTCGGGCGGAACGAGATCATCGTGCTCGAGCTGCAGTCGGGCTCGGCCGAGGTGCGGTTCGTGCCGGAGCCCGACCTGGGTCATACCGACTTCTAGGGCTGGGGCGAGTCGCTCCGGGGTCTCGACGGCTCACGCGGACGATCTCGGCTCACCACGCGACCCGAGATGCCGCGAACGAGCCGGCGAGAGCACGCACCGGCGGCGAGCCCGCCTACATCTCCTCGTGGGTCTCGGGGTCCGCGCCCCAGAGCCGACCGCGCTCGAGAGCCGAGATCGCATCGACCTGGTCATCGGTGAGCGTGAAGTCGAAGACGTCGGCGTTCTCGCGCTGACGGTCGGGGTCGGCCGACTTCGGAATGGGCGTGCTCCCCACCTGCACATGCCAGCGCAGCACGACCTGGGTCGGCGTCCTGTCGTGCACCACGGCGAGCTCGTGCAGCAGCTGCTCGGTGAGCAGTTCGCTGCGACGCGCGAGCGGGCTCCAGCTCTCGGTGCGGATGCCGTGGTCGGCGTGGAAGGCGCGCAGGGCGCCCTGCGGGAAGTACGGGTGCAGTTCGACCTGGTTCACGGCGGGCACGACGCCGGTCGCATCGATGAGCTCGGTCAGCATCGCCTCGGTGAAGTTGGAGACGCCGATCGAGCGCACGAGTCCGCGGTCTCTCGCGTCGATCATGCCGCGCCAGGTCTCGACGTACTTTCCGACGCTGGGGTTCGGCCAGTGGATGAGCTGGAGGTCGATGCGGTCGAGACCGAGCATGCCCAGCGAGCCCTGGATGCTGTCGATCGCCTGCTGGCGTCCGTGGTGCCGCCCGGGGATCTTGGAGACGACGAGCAGCTCGTCGCGGTCGATCGCGCTGCGGCGCACGGCCTCGCCGACCTCGTGCTCGTTCTCGTAGTTGACCGCGGTGTCGAGCAGGCGATAGCCCGACTCGATCGCCTCGACCATCGCGGCGATCCCCTCCTCACCGCGCAGGTTGTAGGTGCCGAGCCCCAGTTCGGGGAACCAGGCGCCGTCGTTCAGGGTCACGGTGGGGATCGAGATCATGGTTCCATCCTGGCGTGGTCGGGGTCGAGCGGGAGCGCTGCGGCCGCGTCTGCTCGCGGCAGGCTCCGGCCGGGTGGGCGTCAGGGAAGGTCTTCGACGTCGAGCGTGCCCTCGGCGGCGGCCTGTTCGTCGGCCGAGGCGCTGTGCTGATGCTCGTCGGCGAGGTCGGGATCGAGCGGACGATCATCGTCCACGTCGCCGGCGAGCACGTCGGGGATGTCGACCATCGGATCGGCGTCGTCATCGCCGGGGATGGGAACGACGGGCGGGTAGGACATGGCGTGCTCCGTTCCTTCGAGGTGTCGCGACCACGGTAGGCGCGGCGACGGCGGGCCGCACGGGGGTTGCGGGGTCCCGCCGATCGCGGTAGCGCTTGCCCCGTGTCGGCGGTCGGCGCTAGCGTCGCCACGCGAAGCCGCCGTGCCGGTGACGAGGAGGTTCGAGATGGCCATCGATCCGAGCAATGAAGAGAACGAAGCGGATGCCGCGCCCCCGGGTTCGTCCCGGATGACGGCGAAGGCGTTCCACGACTCCCCCGGGGTCGAGGACTGGCGGGTGCTCTTCTGGGGAGCGCATGCGTTCTATCTCACTGCCTCCTTCGCCGAGGCGGCCCGCTTCGTCACCGCGATCGCCGACGTCGCGGCATCCGTCGGTCACGACCCCGACGTCGACGTACGCCCAGAGGGGGTGACTGTGCGCACGTTCTCGCGGAGCGACGGCGCGCTGAGCGGTGTCGATGCCGAGCTTGCCGCGCTCGTGTCCGCCCAGGCCGCCGAGCTCGGGCTGCGCGCCGACCCGTCGCAGCTGAAGGTCGTCGGCATCGCGGTGGCCCAGCACGAGGGCGTCGACACCCGGCCGTTCTGGACCGCGGCACTCGGGTACGACGACCTCGGCGACGAGGATGCCATCGACCCCCAGCGGCGCGGACCGCACCTGTGGTTCCACGCCCTCGACCCGTCGGTCCCCGGGCGCGGGCGCACGCACATCGACGTGAGCGTCCCCCGCGAGGTCGCCGAGCAGCGGGTCGAGGCCGCGCTGGCCGCCGGCGGGCGGGTCGCCCGCTCGAACGCACCTCACTGGTGGACCCTCGCCTCCCCCGACAACCACGGGGTCGACATCGCGGCCTGGCCGGACTTCGAAGACCACGACGAGGGCGACTGATCCGGGCGGGCACTGTCACCGCCCCGTCGATCAGCCGGCGTCCACCCACCGGATGCGCTCGCGGGGTCCGGGGATCCCGCGCTCGACCCGGTGCCACGAGCCGTCGCGCCACACCTCATAGGCCGAGAACGCGCAGGCGATGCCCTGCGCCGCCATGAGGTCGGCCGAATCCATGAGCTGGAAGTGCAGGTGCGGCGACGTCGAGTTCCCGGTGTGGCCCACCCGACCCAGGATGTCGCCCGCGACGACGCGCTGCCCGTTCGCGACCTCGACGGAGCCGGTCACCAGGTGGGCGAACCCCGCGTAGACGTCTCCGGCGCGCAGGATCACGTGGTTCCCGAGGATCGACGGGATCTTCTCGGGCCGGAAGGTGAGCCCGTTCCAGATCATGCGCCCCGCCTCGCGGAACGGGTTGACCCACTCGCGCTCCGCGACGCCGTCCACGGCGCCGACGACTTCGGCGTCGAAGGGCGCGTGAACGGTCGCACCCCACGCGTAGCACTCGCTCGTACGCCCGCCGATCGTCGACGCCAGGAACGTCGACGTGGGATGCACGTGCACTCCAGGCCGATCGTCGACCCGCACGAAGTCGTACGCGTAGCGCTGACCGAGGATGTCGACACCATGGCTGGGCACCCTCGCCGCGGGAGTCGTCACCGCCATCCAGCCGGAGCCGCGCAGCGGAAAGTCCACGACGACCGGGTTCGCGAGCTGATCGGGCACCCGCCCGAGCGTAGCGGCGAGAGTCTCAGCGCGCGAGGGCGAGGGATCCCGGACGGGCGCCGAGCAGCGTCTCGGCGGCCCGGGACATCTGCGCGATCGCGGTAGCGGGATCGGCCTCCCGTACGAGCGACTGGGCGTTGAGGCCGTCGACCATGCCCATGATCTGCCAGGCCACCGCCGACGTCTCGGCCGTCGCGAACGAGCCGTCCGCCACGCCTTCGTCGGCGATCTCGACCAGGAGCAGCTGCCACACCGACATCTGGCGGCGCACCGCGGCCGCGAGCGCGGGGTTCCGCCTCGAGATCGCCCAGCTCTCGACCCAGACCACCGTGAGGTCCTCGCGCGAGCCGTCGAGCAGCGTCTCGAGCACTCGCGCGAACCGCGCGGCGGGTGAGGCCTCGCGGGCGGCGAGCGCCCGGACCTCGCGGATCTCCTCTTCGACGAGGTCGCTGTACACCCGCGCCACGAGGTCGTCCATCGAGGGCTGGTAGTGAGCGATCAGACCGGATGCCACGCCCGCCCGATCGGCCACCGCCCGCAGCGTGAGGGCGCCGAGGCCCTGCTCCCGGGCGATCGCGGTCGCGGCGTCGAGGATCTCGGCGGCGCGCTCCGCGGGTGCCTTGCGGGTCCGGACGCGCGGATCGGTGGTTGACATGTCTCCGCCAGTGTAGGTACTGTCGCGTATTGATCGCTCGATCAATAGTATGCGGCCGGCGATCGCCCCGCGCGATCGTGGCGCGGCCTGCAGAATGACACCGAGGAGCGATCATGACCTGGACGATGCCGCCCGAGTGGGCACCGCAGGACCGCGTGTGGATGGCCTTCCCGCGCGTGGGGAACACCCTGGGCGACGACGCCGCCTCGGCGGACGAGGCCCGCGACACCTGGGCCGCGGTCGCCAACGCCGTCGCCGGGTTCGAGCCCGTGACGATGGTCGTCGATCCCTCGGCCGTGCCCGAGGCGCGACGGCGGCTGGGCGGCGAGGTCGAGATCGTCGAAGCACCGCTCGACGACTTCTGGATGCGCGACATCGGGCCGACGTTCGTGCTCGACGAGTCCGGCTCGCTCGGAGCGGTGGACTGGACCTTCAACGGCTGGGGCGCGAACGCCTGGGCGACGTGGGAGCGCGACGACCGGATCGCGCGCTTCGTCGCCGAGACCTCGGGGGCGACGCACCTTCCGTCGCCGCTCGTGAACGAGGGCGGCGGCATCCACGTCGACGGCGAGGGCACCGTCCTCCTCACCGAGACCGTCCAGCTCGACCCGCGTCGCAACCCGTACGCCACCAAGGAGCGCGTCGAGTGGGAGCTGCGGCGCACCCTCGGGGCGAGCACCTTCGTGTGGCTGCCGCGTGGCCTCACCCGCGACTACGAATCCGCCGGAACGCGGGGCCACGTCGACATGGTCGCCGCGTTCGCGCGTCCCGGCACCGTCCTGCTGCACTGGCAGGACGACCCCTCTCACCCGGACTACGCCGTCGTGCGGCAGGTGCGCGCCACCCTCGAGGGGGCGACGGATGCCGCAGGCCGTGCACTCGAGATCATCGAGCTTCCCGCCCCCGCCACGCTGCGCGACGACGAGGGCTTCGTCGACTGGAACTACGCCAACCACCTCGTTGTGAACGGCGGCGTCATCGCGTGCGGCTACGGCGAGCCCGCGGCCGACGCGCGCGCAGCAGCGATCCTCGGGGAGGCCTACGGGCGTGAGGTGGTGACGATCGACGCTCGTCCGATCCTGGAGCGGGGCGGCGGCATCCACTGCATCACGCAGCAGCAGCCGTCGCCGGGCGTGCGATGACCGCGCGCTTCCCGGTCGTCGAGGCGACCATCGCCGAGCTGCGCGCGGCGCTCGAGGCGGGCAGGGTCACGAGCGCCGGCCTGGTGGACGCCTATCTCGATCGCATCGAGGCCTACGACCGCGGCGGGATCCGGCTCAACGCCGTCGTCGAGCTCAATGCGGACGCGCGGGCCGAGGCCGAGGCATCCGATCACCGCCGCGCCGAAGGGCGCACCCTCGGGCCGCTCGACGGGATCCCGTACACGGCGAAGGACTCGTTCCTCGTGCGCGGCATGACGGTCGCCGCCGGATCGCCCGCGTTCGCGAACCTGCGCGCCATGCGCGACGCGTTCTCGATCGAGAGGCTGCGCGCCGCCGGATGCGTGCTGATCGGGCTGACGAACATGCCGCCGATGGCCAACGGCGGCATGCAGCGCGGACTCTACGGCCGCGCCGAGAGCCCCTACAGCGCGGACTACCTGACGTCGGCCTTCGGCTCCGGTTCGTCCAACGGCTCGGGCACCGCGACGGCGGCCAGCTTCGCGGCGTTCGGGCTCGGCGAGGAGACGTGGTCGAGCGGCCGCGCGCCCGCCTCGAACAACGCGCTGTGCGCGTACACCCCCTCACGCGGCGTGATTTCGGTGCGGGGCAACTGGCCGCTCGTTCCCACCATGGACGTGGTCGTCCCGCACACGCGCACGATGGCCGACCTCCTCGAACTGCTCGACGTGCTCGTCGAAGACGACCCCGAGACGCGCGGCGACTTCTGGCGCGCCCAGCCCTGGGTCGAGATCCCCGCCGCGTCGTCGAACCGCCCGGCGTCGTTCCCGGCCCTGGCCGCGGCCGACGCCGAGCAGGCGCGCGACGCCCTGGCAGGACGGCGCATCGGCGTGCCGCGCATGTACATCAACGCCGACCCCGACGCCGGGACGAACCCCGAGGGCGGCATCGGCGGTCCCACGGGTCAGCGCATCGAGACCCGCGCCTCGGTGATCGCGCTGTGGGAGCACGCCCGCCGCGACCTCGAGGCGGCCGGCGCCGAGGTCGTCGAGGTCGACTTCCCCGCGGTCACGAACTACGAGGGCGATCGCCCGGGCGCGCCGACCCTCGCCACACGAGGGCTGGTGACTGCGGAGTTCCTGCGCCGCGAGATCGTCGACCTGTCGGCGTGGGCGTGGGACGACTTCCTGCGGGCAAACGGCGACCCGGCGCTCGATCGGCTGGACGACGTCGACGGCGCCTCGATCTTCCCGCATCCGGACGGCGCGCTGCCCGACCGGTACACGGGCTTCGAGGACGACATCGCCGACTACCCCGCGCAGGTGCGCGCGCACCCCTACGACTCGATCGCCGACATCCCGGAGCTCGAGGGAGGGCTGCGCGGGCTCGAGGAGACGCGACGCCTGGACCTGGAGGAGTGGATGTCGCGCCTCGGCCTCGATGCGGTGGTCTTCCCCGCCGTGGCCGACGTCGGACCGGCGGACGCCGACGTCGACGAGGCGTCAGCGGCGCTCGCATGGCGCAACGGCGTGTGGGTCGCGAACGGCAACCTCGCGATCCGGCACCTCGGGATCCCGACCGTCACGGTGCCGATGGGGACGATGGCCGACATCGGGATGCCGGTCGGGCTGACGTTCGCCGGCCCCGCCTACGCCGACGCCGACCTGCTCCGCCTGGCCTCGGCGTTCGAGGCGCTCCGCCCTCGGCGGACAGCGCCCGGGCGGACGCCTGAGCTCGAGTGACCGAGAGCCGGACTCACCGCTGCCGAGTGTCGGCCATCGCTCCGGCGCGCTGATCCGACGCATCGGGCGACTGGTCGTCGTCGGTGTGCAGCGACGGCGGTGCCGCCGCGTACGCCGCCGACAGGTCGCGGTACGGCTTGGAGACGAACGCGAGCAGCACGACGATCAGGAGCAGCAGACTCGCGGCGACGAAGGCGAGCGCGATGCCGCGCGCCTCTCCGGGACCGAGCAGCCAGCCGAGGGAGTCCTGACCCTGCTGCGAGTTCATGTAGGGGATGAGCCAGAACTGCGCGATCGGGCCGATGAGGAACGCCGAGATCGGCGCCGCCGCTGACTCCACGCTGGCCGCGAAGCCGAACACGCGGCCCTGCTTCTCGAAGGGGACCACGCGCTGCACGATGGTCTGCTCGGCGGCCTCGGCGATGGGCATGAGGCACATGAAGACGAGGATGCCCACGGCGTACAGCCACCACCACTCGCGGATGGCGAAGGTCATGCCGAGCAGCGCGATGCCGACGTTGACGAGCAGCATGGTGCGCACCGGGTTCTTGCCCAGCCCGAACTTGGCGACCAGGCCGCCGCCGAGGATGAAGCCCAGGCTCGTGATTCCGAGGATGATGCCCCAGACCTCCACGGAGAACAGCGTCAGCCCGTAGGGATCCATGAGAGCCATGAAGACGCCGCCGACCAGGTTGTTGAATGTCGAGAACAGGATCAGCGCGAGCAGCCCCGGCACGACCATGACAGCCGGGATGACGCCCTTGAAGCCGAAGCCCTTCGGAGTCTCGCCCTCGACGCGCGCGATGCCGCGCTCGGGAATGCGCACGAACAGCAGGTGGACGAGCGCCAGCGCGGTGGCGACGATGGCGATGATCACCGTCCAGCCCATGCCGAGGAGGCCCACGGACAGACCCGAGAACACGCTCGTCACCATGAAGGCGATGCCCTGCACCGCGCCCACGAGCCCGTTGGCCTTGTCTCGGCGTTCGCTCGGAACGAGGAGCGTCACGGTCGTCGAGAGGGCGATGTTGCGGAGGTTCTCCACGACGCCGCCGATCAGGATGACACCGGCGAACACCCAGAACCAGGGACCGCCCCAGTCCACCAGCACGTCTTCGGGGAAGGACAGGTACAGCGCGCCGGCCATCAGGTACGTGGCGAGGGTCACCACGCTGGAGATGACCATGACGGCCTTTTTCTTCGTGTGATCGACGATCACGCCGAAGACGACGCCGAAGACGGCCACGAGCAGCATGTACGAGCCGCCGATGATCGCGGTGGCCAGCACGGATCTGGTCTCGAGATAGGCCCAGAACGTCAGCGCCCACCACAGGTAGCTCGACGTGACGTTGGCCACCGCGGTGTTCGCGAGCACCTGATAGAACGCGCGCACCGTGTGGGGACCCGGCTTGTACTGGAGGGAGTCGTCGCTCGTGGCGATCTCTGGCTGCGCCATGGGTCTTCCTTCTGCGCGTGGCTCTCCGCCACGGGATGAGTCGGGGGTAGGGTGGATGTGGACACCGTACACATCGATGTTCACACCGTACACACTTGGCCGGAGCGATGCAATGATCGCGCAGACGCGCACCTATCATCACGGAGACCTCCGACGTGCGCTGATCGACCAGGGACTGCTCCTCGCTCGCACGGGTGGCCCCGCCGCAGTGACGCTGCGCGAGGTGACCCGCGCGGCCGGCGTCTCGCCCAACGCCGCCTACCGCCACTTCTCCGATCGCGAGGATCTGGTGCATGCGGTCGCCGCCGACGCGCAGCGCGCCTTCGGCCGTGCCATCAGCGCGCGGGTCGATGCGACGCCGGCCGGCCTGCCGGCCGCGGAGGCGTCGATCGAGCGGCTGCGGCGCGTGGGCCTCGCATACATCGACTTCGCCCGCGCCGAGCGCGGCTGGTTCGAGCTCGCCTTCGCCACCCAGGACGCGGAGCCCAGCGCGGAGATCGTGACCCTCGATGACGAGGTGGTCGCGCCGTTCCAGCTGCTCCTCGACACGCTGGACGGGATGGTCGCCGCCGGGGCGCTTGCTCCGGAGCGTCGTCCGTACGCCGAATGGGCGTGCTGGTCCTCGGTCCACGGGTTCGCGGACATCGCGGTGCACGGGCCGGTGCAGTGGCAGCCGGCGCACGTGATCGACGCGCTGGCGACGGCCGTGGTCGAGGCCGCGATCGTCGGTGTGCGCGGCACCGCGGAGCTCCCGGCATCCGCTTCTCCCGTCGTCTGAGCGCGGTGGTCACCGACCCATCGCGGGGCCTCGTAGACTGCGGCGCATGACCCCCGCCGCGAACGAAGTGGCCGAGAGTGCGCGCGCCCGGCCGTCGCTCGTACGTCGCGGAGTGTGGTGGGCAGCGGACTACCTCTATGCCGCACGTCGCCAGCTCGCCGTGGTCGCACCGCCGTGGTCGCTCGGCCGGGCGCGGAGCGTCCCCGCCTCCTGGGAGCGCGGCGACCCCGACCGTCCGACGGTGGTGCTGCTGCCCGGGGTGTACGAGCACTGGACGTTCCTCCGCCCTCTGGGCGACGCGCTCGCCCGGGCAGGGCACCGGGTCGATGTCGTGCACGGGCTGGGGATGAACCGCCGCGGCATCCCGGAGACGGCGGAGCGACTGGGCCGCCTCCTCGCCGACCACCCCGCACCGCCTGCGGGCCGGGTCCTCGTGGCGCACAGCAAGGGCGGGCTGATCGGCAAGCACCTGCTCGTGACGTCGGGCGCCGCGACGGAAGCCGCTGCGGAGGCCGCCGCGGGCGGCGATCCGGCGCAGGCCGCGGCGAGCGCGCCACCGCCCACCGGCGGGCGTCCGCTCGGGCTGCTCGGGCTCGTGGCGATCGCGACGCCGTTCGCGGGCGCTCGGCTGGCGCGGCTGTTCCTGGTCCCCAGCATCCGCGCCTTCGTCCCCGCGAACAAGACGATCGTCATGCTGGGGCGCGAGACGTCGGTCAACGGCCGGATCGTGTCGGTCTTCGGTCCGTACGATCCGCACATCCCGGAGGGGAGCGCCCTCGACGGCGCGACCAACGTGGCCGTCCCGGCGGCCGGGCACTTCCGGGTGCTCGCCTCTCGGCGGACGCACCAAGCGGTCCTCGACGGCGTGAACCTGCTCGCGGCGCCCGCTCCGTCCTGACCCTCCCGGGGTCAGTCGCTTTCCGGGGTCAGCCGGTTTCCGGGCCGTCGCTCCCCGACGTCAGTCGTTCCCCGCGCCGTCGCTCTCAGGGCCGCCGCTCTCAGGGCCGCCGCTCTCCGCGCCACCGCTCTCCGCGCCGTACAGACGCGCGATGCCCGGCGCGTCGAGCCAGCCGTCGTACGTCTCGGTCCGCGGCCACCCCTCCGGCGAGTCCTGCCAGACCTCCTGGCGGCCGTACGGCAGCAGGTCGATCAGACCGAACGTGTGGCTCAGCTGCTCGGTGCCGCGGCCGTTCGTGTGCCACGTGCGATAGACGGTGTCGCCGTCGCGAAGGAACACGTTCACCGCGAAGCCGGCTCTCGGCGGAGCGTCGACGTCGGCGCCGAAGGGGCTGTTCGCGGTGGAGTACCAGGTCATGCGATTGCCGACCTTGTGCCGGTACGCCATCGCCTCCTCGATCGGACCCTGCGTGACGACGACGAACCGGGCGTCGTACGACTCGAGGAAGCCGAGCCTCGTGAACTGGGAGGTGAAGCCCGTGCAGCCGTCGCACTGCCACTGCGCGCCCGGCTTCCACATGTGGTGGTAGGTGATGAGCTGCGAGCGGCCCTCGAACACGTCGACCAGGCGCACGGGCCCGTCCTCGCCCTCGAGCGTGTAGTCGGGCAGGCGCACCATCGGCAGGCGCCGACGCTGCGCGGCGATCGCGTCGAGCTCACGCGTCGCCGCCTTCTCGCGTACCCGCAGCTCGGCCAGTTCCGCGCGCCAAGTGGCCTCGTCCGTGACGGGAGGAAGCGCCGCAGCGGTACGCAGGATGTCGGTCATGAGATCCACCGTTCGATGTGTACAGCGTGAACATTAATGTGGACATCGTACACATTGCCCCGTCGCGGCGGAAGAGCCCGAGGAAATCCAGCCCGGTCCGTGGCCGGTCGAGCGCTAGCGTGGAGCGCATGAGCCTTCCGATCGACCCCACGTCCACGTCCGCCTGGGCCGAGCTGAGCGCCCTCCAGGAGTCGTTCACCCCAGATCTGCGCGGCTGGTTCGCCGCCGATCCAGGCCGGGTGGAGCGCCTGAGCCTGCCGCTCGCCGACCTGCACGTCGATCTCTCGAAGAACCTCGTCACCGATGAGGTCCTCGCCTCGCTCGTCCGTCTCGCGGAGCAGACCGGCGTCGCCGAGCGGTACGCCGCGATGCTCGCGGGCGAGCACATCAACACCACCGAGGATCGCGCCGTACTCCACACCGCACTGCGGCGTCCGGACGGCGCTTCGCCTGCGCTCGTCGTGGACGGGCAGGACATCGACCGCGACGTGCAGGCGGTGCTCGCCTCCATCGATGCCTTCGCCGACCGGGTGCGCTCGGGCGAATGGACGGGTGTGACCGGCAAGAGGGTCACGCACATCGTGAACATCGGCATCGGCGGGTCCGACCTCGGGCCGGTCATGATCTCCGCCGCCCTCGAGCCCTACGCCACTGGGGGCATCGAGGCACGGTTCGTCTCGAACATCGATCCCACCGACATCGCCCAGAAGACGAAGGGCCTCGACCCCGAGACGACGCTGTTCATCGTGGCGTCCAAGACCTTCACGACCCTGGAGACGCTCACCAATGCGCGGCTCGCGCGCGACTGGCTGTGGGCAGGTCTCGAGAGCGCCGGCGCGATCGACTCGGATGACGCCGCGCGCACCGATGCGGTCGCGCACCACTTCGTGGCGGTGTCGACCGCCCTCGACAAAGTGGAGGCGTTCGGCATCGATCCGGCCAACGCGTTCGGCTTCTGGGACTGGGTCGGCGGCCGCTACTCCGTCGACTCGGCGATCGGCCTCTCGCTCGCGATCGAGCTCGGACCCGACGTCTTCCGCGAGCTGCTCGCCGGCTTCCACGCCGTGGACGAGCACGTGCGAAGCACGCCGCTTGCCAAGAACGTCCCCGTCCTCATGGGGCTCCTCAACGTCTGGTACGTCAACTTCCTGGGCGCGCAGTCCCACGCCGTGCTCCCGTACGCGCAGCAGCTCAGCCGCTTCGCCGCCTATCTGCAGCAGCTCACGATGGAGTCCAACGGCAAGTCGGTGCGCTGGGACGGCTCCCCCGTCACCACCGACACCGGCGAGGTCTTCTGGGGCGAGCCCGGCACCAACGGCCAGCACGCGTTCTACCAGCTGATCCACCAGGGCACCCGGCTGATCCCCGCCGACTTCATCGCCTTCGCCATTCCGGCGTACCCGCTGGCCGACGACGGACGCGACGTTCACGGGCTGTTCCTGTCGAACTTCCTCGCGCAGACCAAGGCGCTCGCGTTCGGCAAGACCGCCGCAGAAGTCGAGGCCGAGGGCACGACGGGCGCCCTCGTCGCCGCCCGCACCTTCGCAGGCAACCGGCCGACGACGTCGATCTTCGCGCCGGCGCTCACCCCGGCGGTGCTGGGCCAGCTCGTCGGGCTCTACGAGCACATCACCTTCACGCAGGGCGTCATCTGGGGCATCAACTCGTTCGACCAGTGGGGTGTCGAGCTGGGAAAGCAGCTGGCGCTGCAGATCGCTCCCGCGATCGAGGGCGACGAGACGGCGATCGCGGCTCAGGATGCCTCCACCCGAGCCCTCCTCGCCTACTACGCGGCGCACCGGACGTCCTGAGCGGAGCGGATCAGGACCGCTGATCAGGGCTTTTCGTCGCGCCCTCTCCCACGGTTCTTCCAGCGAAGGCAGGGGATTCGCCCAGACGGGGCTTGCAGACTCGGAACTTCGTGCCCACCCGAAGGGCGCACACCGGCGCGCGCCGCCGGTGAAGCCACACCGAAGGATCCCGACTCTTCATGCTGCCTACGCGCACGCCCCGCACGCCCCGCACGCCCTCACGAACCCACGTTCTGCCGACCGCCGTCGGCATCGGAGCCGTGGTCGGCCTCGCAGTGCTGACCGCCTTCACGACCACCGCGGCCGCCGCCGCTCTCGACCCGTCGCCCACGGCATCCCCCGTCGGCGCGTCCTTCGCCCTCGCTCCCTCGGCAGCGGCGGTGACGGTGCAGACGCTCGACGCCATCACCGCCGACGCCGAGACGACTCTCGCCGACGCCCGCACCGCGATGGCCGACGCCGGACGGGCGAGCGCAGAGGTGGACGCAGCGGGCCTCGACCTCGGCGATACCGACACGACGATCGACACCGGCGATCTCCGCGAGCAGGTCGAGCACCTCGCGGGTCTGGACGTGCTGCCGCTGCTGTTCCTTCCCGATGTGGCCGCGCAGACGGCGGCCGAGACCCGGCTCGTGGTTGCGAAGACCGCTGAGCTGCGCGAGCGTCTGGCGGATGCCCAGGCCGAGAAGGCTGCCGAGGAGGCCGCGGCGAAGGCTGCGGCAGAGGCCGCCGCGAAGGCCCAACGTGAGGCTGAAGCGGCCGCTGCCGCCGAGGCGGCCGCCGCTGCCGCGAACACTCCGGAGGGCGCGAAGGCCGCGGCACGGCAGATCGCCTCCGCCGAGTACGGCTGGGGCGGCGACCAGTTCTCCTGCCTCGAGTCGCTGTGGAGCCGCGAGTCCGGCTGGAACTACCAGGCCTACAACGCGTCGAGCGGTGCCACCGGCATCCCGCAGTCGCTGCCCGGCAGCAAGATGGCCAGCGCCGGCGCCGACTGGCAGACCAACGCGACCACCCAGATCCGCTGGGGTCTGCAGTACATCTCGGCCGCGTACGGCAGCCCCTGCGCAGCGTGGGGACACTCCGAAGCGACCAACTGGTACTGAGCCGGTCAGCTCGCCGGCGGCCGCCAGACCATCGTGTGACCGGTCGCCTCGAACGACTCGTACCCCGCCAGCTTGCCCGTCTTGGTGGACTCGATGACGAAGCCGACGGATTCATAGAACGCCCGGGCGCTGTTGCCGTCGAGCACTTCCAGCTCCACCGGACCGGTCGCCTGGCTCAGCATGTGCTCGATGAGCGCGCGTCCGATCCCGCGGCGATAGAGCTCGGGATCGACATACGCCCAGGTGATCTCCTCGCGCGATCCCGCGATGAATCCTGCGACGCGGCCGTCGAGTTCGGCGACCCAGACCTCGTCGTCGAAGAGCCCCTCGTTCTCGTACGTCGCCGCGAGGTCGAGGTAGGCGTCGAGCAGGCCGGCGCCGCGCAGTTCGTCCACGCGTGCGGCGTCGTGGATGCGGGCGATGTCGTCCCAGTCACGGGGCTCGTACGGGCGGATGGCGACCGTCATGACGGCACTCCTTCGAAGGTCAGGCTCGCCAGGCGGCGAGGATCTCGATGTGCCGCAGCAAGAACGCGCGCTCGTCCAGCCGCTTGCGTCGCAGCCAGCCGGTGACCTCGTCATTGCTCTTGCTGGCATTGCAAGACCGGCACGCCGGCACCACGTTCTCGAACGTGTACCGGCCGCCGCGCGAGATCGGCAGCACGCAGTCCTTCTGGAAGGGGCCGGCGACCGAGGCGCAGTACGCGCACGCTCCCCAGGCCTCGACGATCGACTCCCACTCGTCGAGAGTCAGGTCGTTGTCGGCCGCCGCAACCCGGCGAGCACGACGGCGCGAGGCGCGCGCGCGACGCGTGTTGCTGACGGGCATGGTGTGAGCGTAGCGACCGGTTCCAGGCGAGGGCGGATGCCGCGCTCAGGCGCTGGCGATGACGGCCACCACGTTCGCCAGGTCACCGTCGAGCCGTGCGATTGCGACATCCGTCGTCATGCGCGGCTCTCCGTCGCCCTCGTCGACCGACGCCCCCAGCGTGAGGTGGGGACGGTAGCCTTCCCCCCAGTACGCGGGCTCGTCCGCCTTGAGATCAGTGAGCACCACGAGCTCATCGACCAGGTGCCGATGCAGCTCGGTGATGCGCCCCGGCAGCACCAGGCGCACCGGGATGTCCCGGTCCGGCCCGAACTTCGCGCGACCGCCGAACTCGATTCGGAGGGGCGCGTCGAGTCCGGGCGCCTGACGCAGTGCCTCGGCGATCCGATCGACGGAGGCCGCGGTGACGAAGTTGGACACGAGCGTCACGTGCGCGGGCCAGCGCCGTCGAGAGAACGTCGTGCCGACATCGAGCCGATCGAAGAGGGCGACCACGGCGTACCGCTCAGCGGTTCGGGGCTCAGCCACGGACTGTTTCGGCCACGTTGGCGAGCAGCTGGAGGCGTTCCTGGCTGGGGGATCCGGGTTCGGCGGAGAAGACGACCATCTGAAGTCCACGGTCGGACGCGAGGTCCATCGCTTGGAAGGTGAGGTCGAGGTCGCCGACCACCGGGTGGTGGACGAGTTTGAGCCCGGTGCGGTGTTCGCGGACGTCGTGCGCCCCCCAGAGTTTTCGGAACAGATCGCTGCGGGTCGACAGCTCGCCGACGAGGTCACTGAGCTGACGGTCGTAGGGTGAACGCCCCGCCTCAGCGCGAAGCACGGCCACGATCTGACGGGTCTGCGCTTCCCACTCCCGGTAGAAGGTCTGGGCGCGCGGCTCCAGGAAGATGAACCGGGCAGCATTGGCCGGCGGTCGGGCACCGACGAGCATCTCCGAGAACAGGGCCGCCCCGAGCCGGTTGGTGGCGACAGCATCCAACCGGCCGTTCTGGACGAAGACCGGCACGGTCGACATCGCGTCGATCGTCTGGCTCATCCCGGACGTGAGCTGGCTCTTCCGTGCGGTCCGTGCGCGCGGCCGAGGGTGAGCGCCTGCGTTCGCGGCGCGGATCAGGTCGTGGAGGTGGGCATGCTCGGCTTCGTCGAGCCGCAAGGCACGGCTGACGCCGTCGATGACGGCTTCGGACACCCCGGCGGCATGGCCCCGCTCGAGTCGCTTGTAGTACTCCGCGCTCATTCCCGCAACCAGAGCGACTTCCTCGCGGCGCAGGCCCGGCACCCGGCGGCGACCACCGAAGTCCGGCAGTCCCACCTGTGCGGGGGTCAGTTTGGCGCGCCTCGTGGTCAGGAACTCGCTGATCGCCCCGCTCGTGTCCATGCGATCGAAATTACGCCGACTTCGAGCCGCGAGGGGGTCCCTGTCGGTGCACCTCTAGGTAGGGCCACGCTGATTCCGGCGATTCGGCGTTGACTCGAACCATCGGCCGCCGGAGGACGTCGCCGAGAGCATCGCGTACATGGTGACCCGTCACCGCCGGTCCTCCATCACCATGCCCACCTCACAGGCCTGACGGCCCGAACGGAAGCCATTATGAAGAACGCACACCTCGGGACCCTCGAGGTCTCCCGCATCGGCCTCGGCGCGATGACCATGGCCGGCACGTACACGACGGGCGGGCGTCTCGACGACGACGAGTCCATCCGCACCATCCACCGTGCCCTGGACCTGGGCGTCACCCACGTCGACACCGCCGAGATCTACGGCCCGTACCTCAGCGAGGAGATCGTCGGCCAAGCCCTCCGGGGCCGCCGCGATCAGGTGAAGATCGCCACGAAGTTCGGGCTCGTCTCGCACTCGGGCGACGGACCGGGCGTGACCGACAGCGCACCCGCGAACGTGAAAGCCGCTGTCGAGGGCTCGCTGCGGCGCCTCGGGACGGACCACATCGACCTGTACTACCAGCACCGGGTCGACCCGAACACGCCCATCGAAGAGACTGCCGGTGCGGTCGCCGACCTGATCGCCGAAGGCAAGGTGCTCCACTTCGGTCTGTCCGAGGCATCCGCACGAACCATTCGCCGGGCACATGCCGTGCAGCCGGTTTCGGCGCTCCAGACCGAGTATTCGCTCTGGACTCGCGACGTGGAGTCGGAGATCCTTCCCGTGCTCCGCGAGCTGGGCATCGGGTTCGTCCCCTACTCTCCCCTGGGGCACGGGCTGCTGACCGGGCAGATCCGTTCCGAGGCCGACATCCCCGATGACGATTGGCGCAAGACCAACCCACGGTTTGTCGGTCAGAACTTCGACCGCAATCTTCGCCTCGTGGACGAGGTCCGCGCAATCGGTGCCGAGATCGGCGCGACCCCCGCCCAGACCGCGTTGGCGTGGATCCTCACCCGTGGCGACGACATCGCCCCGATCCCCGGCACTCGCCGCGTGACGCGAGTGGAGGAGAACACCGCCGCCGACGCCGTCGTGCTCACGTCGGACCAGATCGACCGCCTCACCGGACTCGAACCCGCCGCCGGCGAGCGACACGACGAAGCCAACATGGCCTCCATCGACCGGTAGGCGGACCCGCCCCACTGACCTGAGACCGATCCACGCAAATGAATCACAAAAAGATAACGCTGAACCCTTGTCGTCGTTATCTTGCCGTTATAGAGTGCTCTCACGGTAGTTGTTTTGCTGTGGCAGCTACCGACATGTGATTGCAGGACACTCTTGGTGCAAGGGAAAAGGGCCGGTCGGTAGCCTCTCCGACCGGCCCTTACTCTTGCCCTCCGAGCCTCGGGTGTCCGTGCTCAGGTTTTGTGCCTGGATCTGGGCTTCCTGCCGGTGCAATGTCGGAGGCCCTCGGCAGAATAGAGCCATGCCCGAGGCCCCCGCACCGTCGATTGACGACCGCGACGCCGCCGAGCTCGCCCTCCTCGACTCGCTCGTCACGAGCATCGTCGACACCCGCGCCGCGATCGCAGCGCTCCAGGCCTTCGAACTCACCCTCCTGGCGTCAGCCGAGGCCCTCGCCGACGAGCAGACCTCGCGTATCCCCTCGAATGACAGCCGCGCGCGCGAGATGCCCCGGCGGTCGATAGCCGCCGAGATCGGCACGGCCGTACGAGTCAACGACCGCACCGTGCAGCGGCGACTGGCCGAGGCATCCGCTCTCGCGCGGGACTTCCCCCGCGCGATCCGAGCGCTCGGCGAGGGCCGCATCGACCGCGCGCACGTCTCGGTGATCTTCGAGACGGGTGGGGCGATCACGGATGCCGCGGCCCGCGCCGATTTCGAGAACGCCGCGGTCGCCTGCGCCGAACGCGAGACCCCGGGGCGCCTGCGTCCGCTGCTGCGCACGCTCGCCGCCCGGCTCGACCCGGTGTCGATCGACGACCGGCATGCCCGAGCGTCTGCAGGGCGCGGCGTGTGGGTCGCCGATCTCGACGACGGCATGGCGCAGCTCATCGCGACCCTCCCGGCGACGCTGGCGCATGCGATCCACGACCGGCTCACGCGTCTCTCGCACGCCGTCATCGATGCCCGCACGCCCGTCGACGCGGTGCCGGCCGGCGACGCGCCACTGGCCGGCGGCGCGCAAGCGGATGCCGCATCCCCCGAACGCGACGATGCGCCCGGCCCCGACCCCGATCGCCGCACGGTCGGCCAGGTCCGCGCCGACGTCCTGGCCGATCTGCTCCTCACGTCCGATCCGTCGACGGCGCCGATCACGGGCGAGCCCATCCGCGCGCACGTGCAGGTCACCGTGCCGGTGCTGACGCTGATCGGCGCAGGTCGCGCTCCCGCGGAGCTCGCCTGCCACGGTCCCATCGACGCAACGACCGCCCGGCACCTCGCAGGCGCCGCGACCGGATGGGATCGCGTCCTCACCCATCCGGCCGCGGGAGCCGTGCTCGCCGTCGACCGCTACCGCCCGAGCGAGGACCAGCGGCGACTGCTCCGAGCTCGAGACGAGCACTGCCGGTTCCCCGGATGCCGCATGCCCACCGCCCGTTGCGACATCGACCATACGATCGACGCCGCCCGCGGCGGCCCGACCGACGCCGCCAACCTCGCACACCTGTGCCGTCGGCATCACTCGCTCAAGCACGCCTCTGCGTGGCGCGTGCGCCAGGTCGACGGCGGCCGGCTGGACTGGACCAGCCCGACCGGTCGCTCTCACGCCGACGAGCCGGCCGGCACCGTGAGGTTCCGAGCGAGCGGCGATCCACCGCCCTTCTGACCGCAAGAGCTCACAAGCCGCCCACCCACCGCCGACCACGCGAGCCCGGACACCTGAACAACCCAGACGCGGGTGCCGAGAGCTGCCCGAGCGCGCCGGCCCTCAGGTTCAAGCCGCTCAGACTCCCCCGCCGCCTCCGCCACCGCCGCCGCCACCGGCGGAGCCGCCGCCGCTGGAGCCGCCCGAGGTCGACGACGAGGAGGCGGTGCTCGCAGACAGGGTCGAGATGCCCGACGAGAACGCCGCGGCGTTGAATCCACTCGAGCCGGAGTACCACCCCGGCGAGTTGCCCGAGCCGTAGAGCACCGCCAGCTCCCGCGCCCACTCCTTCTCCTGCCCGAACACCACGGCGTAGGGCAGCAGCGTCTCGTACAGCCTCAGCATCACGCGGGGATCGGTGGTGTCGACCGGCACACGCTCCGCGCCTTGCGGCGACTGCAGCATGCGGATGCGATCTGCCTCGGCCCACTCGATGAACTCCTTGAGCCCGGCGAGGTGATCCCGCGTCTCGGCGCCGGCGGCGGTCAGCGGCTTCCGCGAGACCATCCCGATCACCGTGATCATGGCGAGCCCGGAGCCGATGATGAGCACGATCGGCACGAGGGGATTCACCAGGCTGTCGAGGGCGGCGAAACCGAACACGAACACGAGCGCGGTCGCACCGGCCGCCACGAGGAGAGGCCATACCCGGATGCGCGCGGGACCTCGCGGCGCAGTCCCCGGTTGACGAGTTCCTGGGTCGCCGCCTTGAGGATCCCCTGCGCCGCCGTCGAGAAGCGGGTGTCGGTGCGACCGAACTCGAACTCCTCGCCGGGGGTGCCCGACGGGAACAGTCCCTCCAGCAGCATCCGCCCATCGCCGTCGGCCCGCGAGGGATCGACCAGCACGGCGCGGAGCTTCCCGCCGCCCCAGAATCTGCGGTCGCCCTCGACGATGCGGATGCTGCCGACGACCGCCTGCTCGAGCACCTCGGCCGGAATCGCCTTGGTCGTCAAACCGAGGAGCACCGCGCTCTCGAGGGCGTCGATGGCGCGGGGCGGCGTGTACTCGGCGATGATCACGGGCCGGCCCGGCGCGTCGCGCAGACGGCGGGAGCGCGTGACCGCCGCGAACGCGACCGCACCGCCCATCCCCAGCGCGGCCAGGCCCTGCAGCCAGCCCCACGGCGATGCGAGGAACGACGAGTCGAACGGCGTGAACGTCCCCCGCTCGAACCCGATCGCGATCGTCATGGTCTGGTGCGGCAGGAGTTCTGACGCGGATGCCGCCACCACGCCGCCGGCGGCCGTGATGGAGCATCCCTCGCTCGAGCCCTCGTAGCCCACGTAGCAGGCCTCGGCACCCGTGCGAGCGTCCGCGATGTCGGGTGCCATCGTGACGCGAGCGGTCACGCGGCCGAACGGCTGCTGCCACTCGGTGCCGTTGACGTTCCAGTAGAGCTCGTCCACCCCGGTGTCGTCGAACGTGCGCGTGACGTTCTGCAGCGTGTAGGTGAACACATACGTCTGCCTGCCGTGGACGAAGTCGTCCGCGCGGGAGGTCATGACGTAGTAGCCGCCATCGTCGGACTCGACCTCTGCCTCGCGCGGCTTCCCCTCGCCGTCGGTGATCGACACGAGCTCGGGGTGCAGCGGAGCCCCCAGATAGGAATCGGGGATGCGGCGCTGCATCCCGCGGTTCTGGTCGAACTCGGGGAACACCGCGACGAACGTCTCGACGACCGTGAGGATGCTGGTGCCGTCCTCGGCGCGGCTGAGCTCGTACTCCGCGTCGAGGCTCTCGAACGTGAAGTCGTTCACATCGGCATGTGCCGGGCCGAAGCCGGCCACCACGACGCCCAGGCCGAGGGCGACCGCGATCAGACCCACGACGAGCGCACGCCATCCGGCCCGTGCACCGCGAGAAACGGCGGCGACTGTCCCCATGGGCCCAGCCTAGGGGTCTGCTTTGGTCGTAATCTTGTCGCTATGACCGATCGTCGTCTGGCCATCGATGCCTGGGAGAGCCTCTTCCGCGCGCAGCACGAGGTGTTCGGCGACATCAACGACGACTTCCAGGAAGACTCGCTCAACCAGGCCGAGTACGACGTGCTGCTCACGGTGACGCGCGGCCCGAACATGACCGCCCGCCTCCGCGACGTCACCGCCAACATGCTGATCAGCCAGCCCAGCGTCTCGCGGCTGGTCGATCGCATGGCCGCGCGCGGTCTCATCGAGAAGTGCGCCGACCCCGACGACGGGCGAGGCGCGCTGGTGCGCGCCACCGATGCGGGGGCATCGGTCTTCCGCCGACTGGCGAGCGCGCACGGCCGGGCCATCGCGGAGCGGATGTCGCTGCTCAGCGACGACGAGCTCGCGCAGCTCCGCGATCTCACCGGAAAGCTCCGCAAGAAGCAGCCGGGCTGCTGAGCGCTCCGCCCGCGGTTAGGGCGTGCGGCGCCGCAGCGTGAGCGACGCCAGGACCAGGGCGCCGACGAGGAAGCCGGCGACGACCAGGAGCGGACCGTAGACGTCCCACCCCTCGTCGCCCGCGGTGACCGCGTTGATCGCATCGATCGCGTAGCTGAGGGGCAGGATCTTCGAGATCGCGTAGAGCGCTTCGGGCATGTCCTCGCGCGGCATGAAGAGCCCACCGAGCAGGATCTGCGGGAAGACGATGAGCGGCATGAACTGCACCGCCTGGAACTCGGTGCGTGCGAAGGCGCTCGCCAGCAGGCCCAGCGCCATGCCGAGCACCGCGTCGGTCACCGCCACCAGGCCGAGCTGCCACACCGGGCCGTCCGTCTCCAGCCCGCACACCCACACCGCGAACGACACCGTGACGACGGCCTGCAGCATGGCCATCAGACCGAACGCGAGGGCGTAGCCGAGGATGAAGTCCGCCTTGCCGAGGGGCGTGGTCATCAGGCGTTCGAGTGTTCCCGACCGGCGTTCGCGCAGCGTCGTGATCGAGGTGATCAGGAACATGATGATGAACGGGAACAGCGCGAGGATCGGCGGCCCGTAGACGTCGAACACGCCCTCCTGCTCGCTGAACAGCCACGCGAACAGCCCCACCAGCAGGCTCGGCGCGATGAGCATCAGCGCGATCGAGCGCGGGTCGTGCGTGAGCTGACGGAGGATCCGCGCGGCCGTCGCGAAGGTGCGGGTGCCGTTCATTCGCCGGCCTCCTCGCGCGCCTCGCGCCGTGTGCTCGGGCGGTGATCGGCGGAGCCGGCGACATCGCGCTCGATGAGGGAGAGGAACGCGGCATCCGGATCGGACTGCCCGGTGTCGGTCAGCAGACCCTGGGGGGTGGTGTCGGCGATGATGCGCCCCGCCCGCATCAGGATGAGGCGGTCGCAGCGCAGTGCCTCGTCCATCACGTGGCTGCTGACCACGATGGTCGCCCCGGCACCCGACAGCCCGCGGAAGACGTCCCACAGCTCGGCACGCAGCACGGGGTCGAGCCCCACGGTCGGTTCATCGAGCACCAGGAGCTGCGGGCTCCCCAGCATCGCGACGGCGAGCGACACCCGGCTCTCCTGGCCGCCGCTGAGCGAGTCCACGGTCTGGCGCGCCTGGCCGCCGAGACCCACCTCCTCGATCACTCTCGCGACGTCGGAGCGCGGCGCCCCGATGATCCGCGCGAAGTAGCGCAGGTTCTGCTCGATGGTGAGGTCGCCGTAGACGGATGCGGCCTGGGTGTCGTAGGCCACCCGGCGACGCTGGGCCGCCGTGCCGGCGGGGTCG
Source organism: Microbacterium sp. CFBP9034 (assembly GCF_034045255.1). NCBI lineage: Bacteria > Bacillati > Actinomycetota > Actinomycetes > Micrococcales > Microbacteriaceae > Microbacterium > Microbacterium sp. CFBP9034. The sequence continues at coordinate 931,322 of NZ_JAXCWC010000001.1, read as the reverse complement.
TCGAGCACTGTGACCGTGCCCCCGGCCACCTTCTGCACGCCGACGATCGAGCGCATCAGCGTCGTCTTGCCGCAGCCGGACGGGCCCATGAGTCCGGTGATCTGCCCGCGCGGGATGTCGAAGTCCAGGCTCGTGAACACCTCGGTCCGGCCGCGTCTGACGTGGAGCCCGCGTACCTCGACGGCGTTCGCCGGCGAATTATTCATCACGCGATGAATTATTCGCCCGGTCGGTGCCCGAGGTCAAGCCTTGCGGTGGGGATTCGTCGCCTTGCCGTCGAGCCAGAGGGTGTCGGTCGCATCGGAATGGGTGCCGTCGGTGCCGACGTGCTTCACGCTGATGGTGGGACCCTTGGTGATCACGTAGACGAGCGACATCGCGTGCCCGCGGCCCAGGCCGTAGTCCTCGCCGAGCCAGGCCACGATCTCGCTCGATTTGGTGTCGGGACCGAAGCCCTTCTGCGTGGCGAGCTCGACGAACTGACGCGGGGTGAGCCCCGTCTTCTCCTCGATGTTGTCGAGATATGCCTGAAACGACATAGGATCCTCTCTTCGTGCGGTGAGTCGTACTCGTGTGATCAGTCGTAGAGGTAGCGCTGCACCGTCGGGCCCACCCGGGCGACGATCTCGTCGACGGACGCCTCCGCCAGCGCCGGCAGCCGCAGCACGTACCGAGCGATCAGTATGCCCGCCACCTGCGACGCCACCAGCGACGCGCGCAGCTCGCCGTCCTCGACCTCGAGCGCGCGCGCGATGCGCGACAGCAGCTCGCGGGAGAGGAAGCCCGCCAGGAGCGGCGTCGTGAGCCTGTTGCCGATCGCGGCGCGCAGCAGCACCACTCCGCGCCGACGCACGTCGGGCTGCTCCCATGTCTCGAGGAGGTACCGCACGATCCGCTCGCCCATGTCGTCACGAGGACCGGCGAGGATCTCGGGCAGGGCGAGGTCGGGGCGCAGTGGGGCGTGGATCGCCTCCCCGAAAAGGTCGGCCTTCGTGCCGAAGTAGTGGTGGACGAGCGCGGGGTCCACCCCGGCGCGGGACGCGATCGCCCGCATGGTCGCGCCGTCGTACCCCGCCTCGCCGAACTCCTCGATCGCGGCCGCCATGATCCGCTCCCGCGCATCGGACTCCCCCGCCCGCGGGCGGCCGCGGCGCCGCTTGGGCGCGGGAACGACGTACTCCACCACGGGGTCAGCCTACGACGGTGCGCGGCGGCTGATGCCAGGATGAGGCATGCCATTCGGGATGACGCGCGACGTGATGCGACCGACGGACTCGCCGCGTGCCGATCGGGTGACCTACGTCGAGCTGTTCTTCGACCTGGTGTTCGTGTTCGCCCTGACGCAGCTGTCGGCCTACCTGTACGAGAACCAGACGGGTCTGGGCGCCCTCGAGGGCGCGATCATGCTGTGCGCCCTGTGGTGGGCCTGGGTGTCGACGACCTGGGTGACGAACTGGCTCGATCCGGTCGCACTCCCCGTGCGGGGTGCGGTCATCGCCCTCGCGTTCGTGGCCCTCGTCATCAGCGTGTCGATCGCCGAGGCGTTCGGCGAGCGCGCATGGGCCTTCGCGATCGCCTACGTCGTGCTGCAGGTCGGGCGCACGGGGTTCATCGTGTGGGCCACGGTGCGCCACGATCGCGCCGTCGCCCGCGACTTCGCGCTCGTCCTCACCTGGACGGCGGTCGGCGCCGTGCTGTGGATCGTCGGCGCACTGCTGCCGCTGGAGTGGCAGCTGCCGCTGTGGGCCGCCGCGCTCGGCGTGGAGCTGCTCGGGACGATCCTCGGTTTCCCGGTACCCGGTCGCGGGCGCGTGCTGATCGGCGCCTGGGACCTGTCGGGCCCGCACATCGCCGAGCGCACCGCGCTGTTCGTGCTGATCACCCTCGGCGAGGGCCTGCTGGTCACCGGGTTCGCGTTCGTCGACAAGGAGTCCTCTCCGGCGACGATCGCGGCGATGGCGACGGCGTTCGTCGCCGCCGCGGCGACGTGGTGGATCTACTTCGATCACGGCGAACGGCTGGGCTCGGAGATGATCGAGGCGTCCGACGAGCCCGGCCGCGTGGCGCGGACCGCCTACACCTGGATCCACCTCGCGATCATCGCGGGGCTGGTGCTGCTGAGCGTCGGCGACAAGGAGTCGCTCTCGCATCCCCATGAACATGGTCTGGCCCCGACGATCACATCCCTGGGCGGACCGTTCCTCTTCCTGGTGGGCACGGTGCTCTTCCGTCGCCTGCTCGAGCAGCGCTGGGCGCGCGGGCAGGTGGCAGGCATCGTCGCGCTGGCCGTCCTTGCCGCCGTCGCGCTGACGGTGCTCCCGCTCGAATCCCTCACGCTCTCGGCGGCCGCGGCGATCGTGCTCGTGGGGGTCGCGATCGGCGAGACGATCGGACGACTGCGACGGGGGCGGCGCAGCGGAGGCTGACCCCACCACCGCAGCGGGTGCGGCATCCGCTCACCAGCGGTTGTGGACCTCCTCCGCCCAGCCGAGGATGCCGTCGAACGCGACCTCGTCTCCGTCGGCGGCACGGAAGGCGCCGCTCCAATGGCCGAAGCACTGGTCGGTGCTCGAAGCCACCACGCCCAGGTTCGTGCGGGTGACCTTGTCGAAGAACGGGGTAAAGGAGGCCTCGAGTCCGCCGCCGGCGACCCGCCACGGGCGTCGCCACTCGGCGAGGTCGTACTCCCACACGAGTTCGTTGTGGATCTTGTGCAGCCGGCCGTCGATGAGCATCGCGTTCTCGGTCGAGCCGGTGCCCTCCGTCCACCTGCCGCCGACCTGGAGGCCGATCACGCGGCCGTGCGAAGCGCCGGATCCCGCGCCCCAGTTCCAGCGGATGTCGTATGGCCACCGGCCGCGGCCGTGATCGAGGACCGCCCAGGACTCGCCCGGTGGGAGCTCGAACGCCCGCCCCTCGACCGACACGTGGCCGGTCGCCGGACGCGCCAGGTCCTTCACTGTGTACTGGAAGCGGCGGCTGCTCCACGGCACGACGACGGCGAGGCGCTCGTGCCCCTCCGGCAGCGCGGCGACCACGTCGAACGACGCGCCCGGAATGGTCGCCCGCAGCCGGGTACCCCCGGGCACCTCGTCGATGTCGATGGCCAGGTCCTTCGCACGCACGCGGGACGGCCCTGCGCCGAGCGATGGCGGCAGCGCGACGCGGCCGAGCACGGCGGTGGCGCTCATCCCGACCTCGCGCGCGCCGGCCCGGTCGAACACCCACACCTCGTGCACGGTCGCGTAGTCGAGCGACGACACCGTGAGCGCGAGGATGTGCGACGGCGTCGTGACGTTCCAGTACTCCCAGCGCTTGTTGCGACCCCATCCGCGGCCGATGCCGCTGGTGTCGACGAGCGGCTGCCGCGCCCACCCGATCGCGGCGGGATTGATCCGCCCGTTCGGGAGGGTCAACGACACCGGGGCAATGAGTTCGCGTTCGGGCACCCGTCGATCCTAGGCAGGCGGACGCCTGCGGCCCTCAGCACTCGATGACGTTGACCGCGAGACCGCCCTCGCTCGTCTCCTTGTACTTGGTCGACATGTCGATGCCGGTCTGCCGCATGGTCTCGACGACGGCGTCGAGCGACACGTAGTGCGAGCCGTCGCCGCGCAGCGCGAGCCGCGCCGCCGTCACCGCGGTGGACGCGGCGATGGCGTTCCGCTCGATGCACGGGATCTGCACGAGGCCGCCCACCGGGTCGCACGTCAGGCCGAGGTGGTGCTCCATCGCGATCTCGGCGGCGTTCTCGATCTGCCGGTTGGTGCCGCCCATCACGGCGGTCAGGCCCCCCGCCGCCATCGCGCACGCGGACCCTACCTCTGCCTGACAGCCGCCCTCGGCTCCGGAGATCGACGCATTCGCCTTGAACAGCGAGCCCAGCGCGGTCGCCGTGAGCAGATACCGACGGATGCCGCGCCTCCGGTTCGCCTCGGCCATCAGCCGTTCGTCCTCGGCCGCTCCGGGGATCGGCAGGTGCTCGCCCTCGCCGAAGCCGAGCAGCGCACTGCCCACGAGCTCGCCGTAGGGCGTGACCGCGTTGCCGGCGCCGAGGCCCGAGTCGGCCAGGAAGCGCCACCAGTACATCGCGACCGCCGGGACGATTCCCGCGGCGCCGTTGGTGGGGGCGGTCACGACCCGGCCGCCGGACGCGTTCTCCTCGTTCACCGCGAGGGCGAACGCACCGAGCCATTCGCCCGGCAGCTCACGGCGACCGTCCGCCTCGGCGTCGTCCAGCTGGGCGCGGATCACTCCGGCGCGGCGCTTGACCTGGAGCAGGCCGGGCAGCACGCCGTCGGCGTGGAGGCCGGCCTCGACGCAGCCCGCCATCGCGTCCCAGATCGCGTCCAGCCCGGCGGCGATCTGCTCGTCGTCGCGCAGCGCCTCCTCGTTGATGCGGGCGAGCTCGGCGATCGTGAGCCCGTGCTCGTCGCACAGCTCGAGCAGCTCTTCGGCGGTGCGGTAGTCCAGGGGGTAGCCGTGCGCCTGCACGCGGGGCGGCTCGCCGTCACGCCGGATGAACCCGCCGCCGACGGAGTAGTACGTCTCCCGCAGCACGAGGCCCTCGTCGTCGGCTACGGCGACGGTGGTCGCCGACCCGACGGCGAACGCGGCGCCGGTCTCGCGCACGCCGGCGCTCGACGCATCGCCGAGCCGGCGCGGTCGTCCGGCTCCCGGGGTCGTCCACGCCTCGAGCGTCATGGCATTCGGATGCCCCGGCAGCCGCGTGCGCGGCTCGAAGATGACGTCGGCCTTGTCGAAGCCCACAGCATGGGTGCCGGCGAGCGGGAGCTCGCGCCCCTCGGGCCAGGTGCTCCACGCCGAGCGCACGGCATCCGGATCCACCGTCTCGGGCTCGAGGCCCATCAGGCCCGCGACCACCGCGTCCGGGGTACCGTGCCCGATGCCGGTCGCCCCGAGCGACCCGTACAGCGTGCAGGTGACGCGTCCGACCCGGTCGAGGAGGCCGGCTTCCCGCAGGCGCGCGACGAAGTCCAGGGCCGCCCGCATGGGACCGACCGTGTGGGAGCTCGAGGGTCCTACTCCGATGGAGAACAGCTCGAACGCCGAGACGTAGGCGCTCACCCCTCCAGGCTACGCCGTCCCGCGCGCAGACTGCGCGCCGTGATGGAGATGAGATCAGCAGGATGCCCCAGCCCGAGGCGCTCCGTCCAGCACTGTGACCTGAGGAGGCTCAGCGCTGTCGGAAGAAGTCCACCGCGACCTGGCGGAAGACGCGCGAGCCGGGGGCGTTGAAGTGGTGGCGGTCGGGCAGTTCGACGAACTCTCCGTGCGGAGTGGCGGCCGCCAGATGCATCGACCGCTCCAGGATCGCGTCCTCGGATCCCGTCGCGAACAGCACCTGCTGCTGGGGAGCGTGGTCGGGATCGGGGTCGGCATCGCCCAGCCGCATCCCCTCGGCGAGCGCGACCAGCGCGTGCAGGTCGTTGCTCGGCACCCGTTCCGCGAGCGTCACGTAGTTGCGGGTGACCTTGTCTTCGACCGGCGTCCCGTGGTCGGCGTACGCGCGGGCCTGCTCGATCTGCAGCCGGGCCAGCGGGCGACCGTCGGGGATGCCGCCGAGCACCGCGCGCTCCACGTGCTCGGGCGCGTTGACGGCGAGCTGCCAGCCCACGCGGGCGCCCAGGGAGTAGCCCGCGTAGAGCACCGAGTCGAGCAGGTAGGTGTCGAGCACGGCGACGAGGTCCCCGGTGAGCGAGGCCATGCCGTAGGCCTCGGGCTCGTGCGGCTTGTCGCTCGCCCCGTGCCCGCGCTGATCGACGCCCAGCACACGGAAGCCGGCGCGGGTGAGGTCGCGCACCCACCCCGTGTTGACCCAGTTGTCGCGGCAGCTCGAAGCGAAGCCGTGCACGCACAGGACGGTCGGCCCATCGCCGTCGCCCCACAGGTAGGTCGCGATGCGGTGGCCCTCGGCCGACATCACGAACTGCGGGTCGGGCATCTCGGTCAGGGCAGGGAATGCGGCATCCACTCCCCCATTCTTGCGCGACCTGGTCGGAACGCGCCGAACCGGCGTCAGGTCATGGCCGCTGGAAGGCGATGAGGCCGACTGTGTTGCCCTCGGAGTCCCTGATGAACGCCTGCCACTCCTGATGGCCGGCAGGCCCCAGCTCGTCGTTCTCGTGCCTGAAGATGACGTGCGGGGCCGACACCACGTCGGCCAGCCCGTCGAGACGCTCGAGAGCCTCGTGCACGTTGTGCACGTGCAGATAGATGAGCGATGACGGCGCGTTGCGGTCGAGCAGCAGCCGCACCCCGTCGAGGTCGAAGAACAACAGCCCCGGCGGATCGAACCTGGCCGTGGGCTCGGTGTCGAGGAGCATCGTGTAGAAGTCGGCCGCACGGTCCAGATCTGCTGCGCGCTGCGCAACCTGCACGAGTCTCATGCCCTCATTCTCACGGGCTGCTCCCGAGTGCACCAGCATCGTCCGCACCGCGTCGCGAGAAGTCAAGCCCCGCGCGCACCCCCGGCGAGGAGCGCTACCAAAGGAGTGCGGACCACGGATGCCGCACCTCGGAGGTGGACCATGCTCTTCGCCCTCTACGCGCTTCTGCTCCTCGGCGGGATGTATCTCGTCGGGGTCTCCTTCGCGTCGCCCATCCTGCCGGGCCTGATCTTCATCGCCGGCGTCCTGTGCATCAGCGCGGCCGTCGCGGTGCCGATCGTCGTCCAGCGCATGTCGCAGGACCACGCGCGTCCGCCGGGCGACTGATCCAGCGCCGGCATCGCCGCGCCGCGAGCGACTCGTCCGAGGTCGACGGGCCGCGGATCGTTCACGACGGAATCACGCGGAAGAGGTGATGCGCGCGTGCTCGGAGGCGAGGAGTGTGGGCCCTCGGTGCGACCTGCACCCTCGACCCTGATGACACGAGGACGGATCACATGAGCGAAAACGAACTATCGGAGTTGGGGCCGGTCGACTTCCTGGTCGTCGAGTTCCCTGCCGGGCAGCAGAGCTTCACCGGAGAGATCGCCGAGGAGCTGGTGAGCCTCGTCGAGTCCGGCACGATCCGCGTGATCGACGTCGTCATCCTGACGAAGGACGAGAACGGCGACGTGGATGCCGTGGAGCTGAGCGACACCGGCGAACTCGGCGCCCTCCTGCAGATCGAGGCGGAGCTCGCTGAACTCCTGGCAGCCGACGACGTGATCCATCTCGCGAACGCCATGGATCCCGGAAGCGTCGCGGGCGTGCTCGTCTACGAGAACCTCTGGGCAGCGCCGTTCGCATCCGCAGCACGACGAGCCGGCGGCCAGCTCATCGCGAACGGCCGCATCCCGATCCAAGCCATCATCGCCTCGCTCGAGGCCGATGAGGCCCTCGCAACGACAGGAGCCTGACATGCCACTGAGACCAGCCCGCATCGGACGCGTCGGCGTCATCGGCGCGCCCGTCGCCAAGGCGGCCGTCGTCGCCTCGGCCGTCTCGCCCGGACCGTCGCCGATCGCCAAGGCCGCGGTCGTCGGAGCCGTCGTGACACCCGGTCGGCGGCGCATCTAGCGCATCGGCGGTCCAGCAGCCGAACGGACGGCGCACGTCGGGTTCCACGCCCGGCGTGCGCCGTCGTGGCGTCGTTCCCCGGCGGCGTCAAGGGGGTGGGAGGGGCGGAGTTCACGGCGGACCATCGTGACATGACAGTCGGAAGAGAACACCCCCGCAGTGCGAGCGGCGACGACGAAGCGGGCGAGACGGTCGAGCACGTCGTCGAGGAGGTCCGCGACGCCATCCGCCACGGCCAGGTGGAGGACGACGTCAGTCACGTCCTCGAGGACCGGCTCGCCGAGGCCGGCGTCGATGTGCGTCCGGAGATGATCGACGACCTGGCCGAGGAGATCGAGAACGACGTCTCGACGTGAGGCCGCGTCGGCGGAGTCACCGAGCGCGCGGGGTCGGCGCCGGCGGCACCTCCTTGGCCGCGATGATGTCCGCGACCGCGATGTGCTCGACGCCGCGCTTGCCGTCGACCACGACGGTGTCGGCGTCGGCACTGAGAAGCTCGCCGAGCGCGTCCGTGGCCTGGCCGGACGGCAGGAGATATCGCACGACGACGCGGCGGCCGGGTGCGGGAAGGTTCACCATGTGGATGGAAAACGATACCGCGCCCGGCCGGCGTTCGATTCGGTCGGGTCAGGCGCGTCAGGCGGTGGTGCGGCGACGCGCCGTGGTGGTGGTGCGATCGCGGTCGACGAAGATGCCCAGCAGGATCATGGCGACGGCGAGCACGGCGTGGAGCCAGTTGTCGGCGACGTTGACGGGAACGAAGTTCGCCTCCTCGACATTCACCGCGAAGAGCCCGTACACCAGCAGCACCGCGTAGACCACTCCGCCCCAGATCAGGTACTGGCGCGAGGCACGTGCGCGCGCGGCGACAGCGAGGCCGACCACACCGAAGAGCAGGTGGACGACGTTGTGAAGGATCGAGACCTGGAACACCCCGAAGAGCATCGCCTGCGAGTCCGCCCCGGCACCCTCCATTTCCTCCATCGAGTGCGTCAGTCCCGGAATGAATCCTGCGATCCCGATCACGAGGAACACGATTCCGAACACCAGCGCGGTCTTCTGGATCGCCGTCCTCGCATACCCGTCGACCGCGGTTGTCCGATCAGCCATGATGCGTCCTTTCGTCGATCCGGCATCTGCGTGCGGTCACGTTAGGTCGGCGGCCGTCCGGCACTGAGGGCCTTGACAAATCCTCCGGGGCTGTCGCGTGTCGACCCCTGGCGCGGCGGCCATCCTGGGCAGGAGCCAGGTACCGTGTCGTCATGCACCACGACGATGCGGCGGTCACGAGGTGACGGGCACAGCTGCGCGAAGCGAGCGCAGGCTCAGCATCGGACCGCTCGCCTTTCGCGTGCTCGCCTCGTCTCCCGCCGCCGGGTCGGCCGGGCCGCCGATCATCCTGATCCACGGGATCGGCATGTCGCATCGGTACCTCGCGAGGCTGCACGACGCCCTCGCCACCCGCCGCGCGGTCTTCTCGATCGACCTTCCCGGATTCGGTGGGCTCCCCAAGCCCGGCTTCGACGTCGACATCGCGGCGATGAGCCGCGCGCTGGGAGAGCTCATCGGCACGCTCCACGAGGGGCCTGTCGTGCTGGTCGGGCACTCCATGGGCTCCCAGTGGGTCGTCGAGACCGCCGTCCAGCGGCCGGACTCCGTCGCGCATGTGGTGGCGATGGGGCCCGTCGCCGATGTATCCGACCGATCGCTCACGGGCCAGGCCGTCGCCCTCGCGGTCGACAGCATGCGCGAGCCGCCGGGCATCAACGCGATCGTCTTCACGGACTATCTCCGGTGCGGCGTGCCCTGGTACCTGATGCAGGTGCGCCACATGCTCACCTACCCGATCGAAGAGCGGGTCGCCGACTTGAGGGTTCCGCTGCTCGTCGTCCGAGGGTCTCGCGACCCCATCGCGGGCCTGGCCTGGTGCCGGCGGCTGCGCGACCGCGCGGCATCCGCCCAGCTCGTCCAGATCCCGGGCCGCGCCCACGTCGCCCAGCAGTCTTCGCCCCGGGCCGTGGCATCCGCGATCCTCGCCTGCACGGTGCCCGCCGTCACTCCGTGAAACAGAAAAGAGTGCCGGTCTCCCGACACTCTTTCCCAAATCACTGTCTCAACACAGTGTGCGCCCGAAGAGACTCGAACTCCCAACCTTCTGATCCGTAGTCAGATGCTCTATCCATTGAGCTACGGGCGCATGGCTTCCGCTTCCGCGCAAACCAGAGTCCAGAATACCTGACGGTCGCCCCAGGAGCGAATCGAGCGAGCGGATGCCGGTATTCCGGGCGTGTTCCGGCGTCAGGCGTCGAGTTCGCTGAGATCGACGCCCGCGGCGCGTGGGGACGGCGACGCCGGAGCCACGTCGAGGGGCGGAGCCTCACCCCGACGGCGGTGGGCCGCCAGGCGGGGAAGGTCGACGAGCCGGAGCGACTGCATCCGAGCGGCGCGCATCCTCTCGTAGTCCGGATCGAGGTCGGGGCGCATGCCCTCCACCTGCAGTCGGCGCTGGAGATTCGCCTCGACGTCTCCCCACGCGGCATCCCGAGCCTGCTCGACGAGCTGGCGGACCGCGTGCGGATCTTCGGACACCCGCCGCAGCTCCTTGGCGACGCCGATGTACTGCCGGTGGCGCTTGCGGAGGTTGCGGGTGTCGCGGTCGCGATAGTCGTGCGTGCCGTCGGGATCGGTGAACTTGCCCCAGGCCTTCTTGCGCTGGCGCTTGGCGAGGGCGGCCGCGGCCTCCTGCTCCTCGGCGAGCGCGATGAGGGTGTCGTGCGCGTACGGGGCGAACCCCGTCACGTCGAAGGGCTCGTCGTGCGCGATCGTCTCCATGAGGATGTGGTTGCGCACGGCCAGACGCGCCGCCGCAGTGGCGATGGACACGCCCTCGGCGATGGCTTCGGCAGTCTTGCCCATCACACCTCCCTGCTTCGAGGCTAGCGTCCGTGGAGGGCCGTTGAGTCAGGGAGAATCGTTGACGCTGGTCAGCGACGACGAGAGGGACCGACATGGCGAAGAAGCGGCGGCTGGACGTACGCGGCAGGACGACGGTCATCACGGGTGCGGCGAGCGGAATGGGCGCGGAGATCGCGCGGGAGCTCGAGCGCCGCGGCGCGCGGCTGGCGCTCCTCGACCGCAACGCCGAGGGCCTCGCGGCGCTCGCGGCCGAGCTGACGGGCACCGGCCACACGACCCACGTCATCGACCTGACGGACGACGAGGCGGTCTTCGCGCTGGCCGGCGAGATCGAGCGGGCGCACCCCCATGTGCAGACGCTGATCACCTGCGCCGGCTCGTCCATGCTCGGCGACATCGACCAGCTCACGATGGACGAGATGCGCTGGCTCATGGACGTGAATCTGTGGGGCACGGTCAACATCACCAAGGCGCTCCTGCCCGCGCTTCACCGCGAGCCCGCGGCGCACATCACGCACCTCGTCAGCATCTACGGACTGGCTGCGCCGGCGGGACGCATCCCCTACGCGATGAGCAAGTTCGCCGTGCGCGGCTTCAGCGAGTCGCTGCGCCATGAGCTCGAGGGCAGCGACATCACCGTGGGCGCGATCTACCCCGCGGGAGTGAAGACCGGCATCATCCTGCACGGCCGGTACGCGGCCGGAATCGATCCCGCTGTGGCCCAGCGTGCCGCGGCCGCACAGGCTGCGATGTACCACACCGAGCCGGCGGATGCCGCGGCTCGCATCGTCGAGGCCACCGTGCGCCGGAAGGCGCGCACCATGGTCGGACGCGAGGCGCGGCTGGTCGACGTGCTGTCGCGGATCACGCCGACGAACTACTGGGCGCCGATGCGCCGGCCGCTGCGCGACGCCATCGACACCACGACCCCGGTGACGCCGGCCTGAGGCGTCGGACCGGCCCGCGGCACGAGCCGGTGTCAGGCCTGGAGCTTCGACACGATGGCCGCGACGCGGCGTGCCCGGGTCTCATCGGACTTCGCGCCCTCCACGTTCGCGACATGGGCCTTGCGCGCGCTCGGCGCGAGCGTGTCGAACGCGTCGCGCACTCCCGCCTCGCCGAGGGCGGCGGCGAGGTCGTCGGGCAGCTCCACCGTCCGCGGCGCCGTGTCGACGCTGAGTTCGACCTCGATCGCATCGCCGCCCTCGAGACCGGTCGCGGCCCGCTTGTCCGAACTGAACGGGATGAGGAACTTCCCGCCCATCGACGCGATCGTGCTGCGGTACTCGTATCCGTTGACCGTGACGTTGACGGCCGGCCGCTTGCCGGCGCCGAGCTGCTCGAGGATCTCGGGCGGCACCTCGATGCCCGTGTTGTTGCCGGACAGGAGGAGTGTCGTCTCGAATCGCATGGGTCGAGTGTCGCACCGGATGCCGCTTCCCGGCCAGGTGCGCCATCCGCTCATCATCGATGGGGTTAGCCGTCGCGGAGCGCGAGCGCAAGCCCCCCGATCCGGCCAACGTGACGTCGTAGCGTCGAAGGACCAGTCCGAACGAAGGAGCGAAATCATGGGATTCATGGATGACGCCAAGCAGACGGCCGAGGCCGTCGGCGAGAAGATCGAAGACACCTGGGAGGACACCACCGACCGCATCGGCGACAAGGTCGACGAGGCGAAGGCTGACGGCGAGGTCCGCAAGGCCGAAGCCGAACGCGACTCGGTGAAGGCCCGCAACGACATCAAGGAAGACCTGCGGGACAGCTGATCCCGAAGCCGTCGCCCTTCGCGGCGGCGCACGCCGGAGGGCCCCCAGAGCGAGAAGCTCGGGGGCCCTTCCGCTGTCCGGATGACGCGATCCAAACCGATGCGCGGAGTGGTCCGAACAAGACCCAGACGCGGCATCCGCCGCCGTGAACAGGAGGAACCCTCATGCGCTCGTCACCGAACCGCCTCGTCGCCACCGTCTTCGGCGCCGTCTACCTGCTCGTCGGGGCCCTGGGCTTCGCCGTGACCGGTGGTGTCGGCTTCATCGCGACCGAGGGAAATCTGCTTCTCGGCATCTTCGAGGTCAATCCGCTCCACAACATCGCCCACCTGCTGATCGGCGCAGCGCTGCTCATCGCGGGACTGAAGTCGACCGTCGCCGCCAAGACCGTCAACGTCGTCGTCGGCGCCGTGTACCTGCTCCTCGGAGTCGTCGGATTCTTCCTGGTCGGCACAGCGCTGAACATCCTGGCGCTCAACACCTTCGACCACTTCCTGCACCTGGCCAGTGCCCTCGTGCTGCTGGGTGTCGGCCTCGCCGCCGACCGCACCGCGAAGGCCGATCTCGCCGGCCGCACGGCCTGACAGGAACACCATGGCTCCCGCGATCACCACGGCCGAGGCGGCCGCCGGCGTGTCCACCCGGACCGCCGGCGCCCGCCCGGAAGGCGGCGCCGTCCTCTCCTGGGCGGCCGTCGCGGCGTGGGGCGCGGGTCTGATCGAGCTCGCTCTGGGGGCCGGCGCAATGACGCAGGGGGGTGCCGCCCGGGGGGCCGGCGTCCTCCTCGTCGCGCTCGGCGCGGGCGGGCTCGTGTGGGGAGCGGCGACGCTCGCCCGCGGACGCATCGTCGTTCCGCGGGCGGGCATCGTCGGCGCCCTCGCCGGCATCGTGGCCGGCACGGTCGCCCTCGCGAGCGACCCGGTGCGCACGAGCATCCTCGCCGTCGCGGCGGGGTCCGCCCTGCTTCTCGCCGTCGCGCTCGCCTGTGCGGCGCGACTGCGACGCAAGGACGGGCGAGCGGATGCCGCGGCCCCGCGCCTGGGTGTGCTGCTCGTCGCGGCGGTCCTCGTCGCCGCGCTCGTCACTCCGGCATTGGGCGCGACGGAGGCCGGACGGAACGCCACCGGCCACGGGACGCACGGATTCGTCGAGCCCGGGCACCACTAACCGCCGCGGCGCGGGCCAGCACCCGCGCGAGTCGCCAGAACACGCCGACACCCGACGCGGCGCAACGGCGTGTCTTGGCGACTCGACCGCCGGGGAAGCCCGGCCGCGGGCTCAGCCGATCGCGGCGATCCTCCAGGAGGCCTCGGTCGATGCGCCGGGCTCCACGACGAGGAGTCCCGCGTCGAACGAGTAGTTCGCGGCGTTGAACGCGTCGGGAGCGCAGGTCATCGGCTCGACGGCCAGGCCGAGACGGCTCTGTGCGGCATCGGGCTTGTCGGCGGTGTGCACCTGCACCCACGGGCACGCGGCATCCCACGTCATCGCGACACCCGTGCCGTCGGCGACCGTCACCCGCACGGTGGCGAGGCCCTCGTCGTCGCGGGTGAGGCCGGAGTAGGCGTGATCGATCTCGACGCCGTCGATGCGGCGGGCGGTGCGGAAGTCGAACCGCTCGGGCTCATCGGCGTCGACCGCGACGAGGTCCGTCGGAATGAGCCGGTCGGGCGTGACGGCGAGCACCTGGCCGGCGGGAAGCTCGAGCGTCCAGTCGTCGACGCGACCCTCCCCCGCGACGAGGTAGGGGTGGGGGCCGGTTCCCCACGGCGCCGGCTCGTCGCTCTCGTTGCGCGCGGACACGGACTGCGTCAGGCCGTCCGGGCCCAGGGAGAAGGTCGTCGTGACGACGATCCGCCACGGGTAGGCCGTCTGGGGCTGGATGACCGCGGCCAGCGTGACGTGGTCGGGACCCTTGTCGATCGCCTCGAAGTCGAGCCAGGCGGCGAGGCCGTGGAGGGCGTGCGAGCGTGCCGGCTCGGTGAGTGCGAGCTGACGCTCCACCCCGCCGAAGGTGTACGTGCCGTCGACCACGCGGTTCGGCCAGGGCGCCAGCGTCGCTCCGCGGTGCGCGGGGCGCACCTCGTCGGCGTCGAACGGCACGACGAGGTCCCGGCCGTGGTGGGTCAGTGAGCGCAGCGTCGCTCCGACGCTCGCGATGACCGCTTCGTAGTCGCCGGCGCGGAGTGCGTGCTGCGTGCCGGAGTTCGGGATTCGTGCCATGGATTCGGTTTCCCTGCGTGTCGTTGTCGTGCGAGCTGTTCCAGTATCCCGTGACCGCCGGAAGGCCCGCGACCGCAGTCGCGGGCCTTCCGGTCATGCGGTTACTGGCATGTGGCCGCGGCGATCGCCGCGCTCGAGGAGTGGCTCCGGCCGTCCGCAGACTGCCCGGTGATCGCCACCGTGTGCGCCGAGACCGACGTAGCGCGTGTGGCGAACGTGGCCGATACGGTCTTGCCCGGCGCGACCGCGACGGTCTTGCTGCCGTAAGTGCCGGCGATCGTCACCGTGGCGGCGACCGCGTCGGCGTTGGTGACGCTGACGACCTCGGTGACCTTGCCCGCGACGCACCGCGTCGTGGCCGAAGCCGAGAGCTCCAGCGCGAACGACACCGCCGCGGACGTGGAGGGGCTGACGAGCCCGTCCGTGTAGCCGTCGTAGTGCGCGGTGACCGAGCCGGCGCCGGCGGGCACCGTGACCGATGCCGAGCCGTCCTCGAGATCGACCGTCTCGCTCCAGGCTCCGCCGGAGAACGTCACCGTGCCGACCACGTCGCCGCCGTCGGAGGCGGTGACCTCGGCGGTCGCGACGCGACCCTCCGCCGACAGCGCGGTGGTCGAGGAGACCGCCGCCACTGCGCTCCAGGTGTTCAGCGCGGTGAGCACCGACTTCGTGACACTCACGAACGAGCCGTGCCGGGGGCTCGCGGGCAGCCCGCCCTGGGGCCGCACCACCCACTCCGCCCGCTTCGACAGGCGGTCGCTCTGCGTGCTCGACGCGATCGCGTCGGCGTCCGTGAGGAAGGCGCGGTAGCCGCCCGCCCCGTAGTTGTCGACGAGGAAGACGTAGCCGTCACCCTCCGCAGTGTTGTTCGGATCGCCGGCGTTGAGCTTCACGATCTCGGGGCCTTCGCCGACCTGGTTGGTCTCGAGCCTCGTCATGTTCGTGTCGGTCAGCTGCCACGTGGTGCCGGGGTCGGCCGTCCAGCTGGACTGCGTCGTCGGGGCCGTCAGCACCTTCGAGCGCTCCAGGAAGATGTCCTTGCCCGCCTCCAGCGTGCCGGCAGCGCCGCCGTCCTCGTTCTTGGTGAACCGGTAGTAGTAGTCGTCGATCTTCGTGACGGTGGAATCGATCCGCGCGTAGCCGGTGTCCTGCCACGTCGTCGGCGGGTACGTGAACGTCTTGAAGTCACGCGTCAGCACGTAGAACATGCGGGCGTGCCCGGGACCGCTCGTGTGGGCGACGTCGTTGTAGAGGCGCGATGCGAAGAACACGACGTAGGACTGCAGGTCGTCGTCCCAGTACGCCTCCGGCGCCCAGGTCATTCCCGCTTCCGGCTGGTTGATCGTGATGCCGGCGTTCTGGCCGTTCGTCCGCACCCAGCTCTTCATGTCGGTGGACTCCCACACCTCGATCTTGAGGCTGCCGTTGGACTGGGCCGCTCCCCAGTCGCCGGTGCAGCCGATGCAGAGGTCCGTGGCGATCATGTAGTACTTGTCGCCCTCGGCGGAGCGGATCACATACGGATCGCGGAGACCGGTGGTGTCGGCGGTCGAGACGATCGTCGGAGCACCGCCGTTGACCGGCGCGAAGGAGAAGAAGTCGTTGCCGGCGGTGGCCGCCTGGTAGATCTTCTCGTCGTTGTCGGCCTTGAAGTAGGCCGCTGCGTAGCCGGCATCCGGTGCCCAGCGGGCCTTCTCGGCAACGGCCACCGTGAAGCTGCGCGACGTCGTGGCGCCGTTGAGGGTCGCCGTCGCGGTGAGCGTCACGGACTTGTCGCCGGCGCCGTACGCCGGGCGCTCGATGAGCCCGCCGCCCTTGAAAGGGTCGGGCGCGCCGACGGCGGGCGCCGTGTAGGAGCTGTTCGTGGGTGTCACGAGCGCGGCGTCGGAGGACGCCCACGTGATCGGTGCGCCGTTGACGGAGCCCGTCGTGATGAGGGGCAGGTTCTCCGTGGTGCGCGTCGTCAGCGTGATCGCGTCGAGGTCGGCCGCGAGCACCGGGGCCTTCACGACGACGTCGAACGTGATCGTCGTGCCGAGCGAGGTCGTCGCGGTGATCGTGACGGGCGCGTCGGCGGTGAGGGTGCTGCGCGAGACGACGCCGGTGTTCGAGACGACGGCCGGGTTGGAGCTCGCCCACGTGAGGGTGATTCCGTTGGCGGATGCCGGGAAGACCAGGTTCTTCGTCACGCTGTCGAGCGACGGGTTGGAGCCCCGGACGGTCGACTGGATGTCGAGACGGATGATTCCGTCGGTCGTCGCCGCCTTCTGCGCGGCGGTCGGCATGCTGTCGGTGACCTCCTGCGGAGTGAGCGCGACGTCCCAGAACTTCACGTCCGAGACATCCGCCTTCACCAGCGCGTCGCCCGTGTACAGCGAGCGGCCGAGGTAGCCGAGCACACCGGTCGCGGGCACGATCGCGCTCATGAGCTTGGTGTGCGTCACCGTCGAGATCTGGGCGCCGTCGCGGTACAGCGTGAGGGCGTTGCCGTTGCCGACCAGCGTCAGCGTGGTGAGTCCGGGGTTGAGGCTGCCGCCGGCAGGGAGACGGGTCTCGCCGTTTCCTCCGTCGTAGACGCGGATGCCCGCGAGCACTCGACCGCTGGGGGCGTCGCTCGACCGCGGGTTGACGAACACGTGGTTGCCCAGCTGGGTGGTGTTCCAGGCGCCGACGCCGTTGCCGATGACCCACCCGAACTGGTTGCGGGCGGTCTGCGTCGTGACCGTGTACTCGACCGTGAAGCTGTTGTCGGTGCCGGTGACGAGGCCCTGCGGGAGCGAGGCGTAGCCGTCGCCGTTGAATCGGAGCACGCTGTCGCCCGCGACGTTCACGAACGAGTTCGCAGTCAGGCCGGTCAGCGTCGCGTTGCGCCCGTTGCCCGAGACGTCGAGCAGCGTCGAGCCGTTGGCGGACATGTCGTAGTGCGCGGTCGGAGCGGGCACGGCGGCGGCGTGGGCTGCGAGCGGCGCCGAGATTCCCAGGAGGGAGATCGCCAAGGCGGCGACGGCGGTCGATGCGATCGCGCGGCGCGTGGTGCGCCGCGCTGTACGCGGGGTCGGGTGCGGTCGTGTTCTCATCGGTGAGATCCCCCTCGGTTGTGACGCGGTGCTCAGAGGCCCTGAGCGAGTCGGTAGTACGCCTGGTTCCACCGGAGTTCCCGCTGGAAGCCCCGGACGGTGGTGTCCTCGTCGATGACGACGAGCTCGGTCTTGGAGATCTCCGCGAAGTCGCGGAACACGTCGATGCCCACCGCGGTCGTCATGACGGTGTGGTGGGCGGCGCCCGCCGCGAGCCAGCACGCGGCCGAGGTCGCGAAGTCGGGCGCGGGCTCCCAGACGGCCCGGCCGACCGGGAGCTTGGGGAGGTCGGGCGCATCGACGTTCTGCACGACGTTGGCGACGAGCCGGAACCGGTCGCGCATGTCGCTCATCGCGACGACCAGGGCCGGGCCGGGGTCGGCCGTGAAGACCAGGCGCACCGGGTCGTCCTTGCCGCCGATGCCCAGCGCGTGCACCTCGAGGCGCGGCTTGGCGGACGACAGCGAGGGCGAGACCTCGAGCATGTGCGCTCCGAGAATGCGCTCCGCGCCGGGCACGAGGTCGTAGGTGTAGTCCTCCATGAGGCTCGCGCCGCCGGGGAGCCCGGAACCCATCACGTTGGCGACGCGCACCAGGATGGCGGTCTTCCAGTCGCCCTCGGCCCCGAAGCCGTAGCCCTCGGCCATGAGTCGCTGCACTGCCAGGCCCGGCAGCTGCTTGAGCGCCCCGAGGTCTTCGAACGACGTGGTGAAGGCGCCGAAGCCGCCCTCCTCGAGGAACGAGCGCAGGCCGAGCTCGATCGCGGCGCCGTCGCGCAGCGACTGGTGCCGCTCCGCTCCCGGCAGCAGCTCGTCGGCCACGTCGTAGGCCTCGACGTACTCGGCGACGAGGGCGTCGACATCCGCTTCGCTCGCCGCCTCGACGGCTTCGACCAGCTCGTTCACGCCCCACGTGTTGACCTGCACGCCGAAGCGCAGCTCGGCCTCGGTCTTGTCGCCCTCGGTGACCGCGACGTAGCGCATGTTGTCTCCGAACCGGGCGAGCTTGAGCGTGCGGGATGCCGTCCAGCCCGCCGCGGCGCGCTGCCAGTCGTCGACCTGCTGCAGCACGGCCGGGTTCGACACGTGGCCGACGACGGTCTTGCGCGCGACGCCGAGACGCGTCTGGATGTAGCCGAACTCACGGTCGCCGTGCGCGGCCTGGTTGAGGTTCATGAAGTCGAAGTCGATGTCGGCCCACGGCAGCTCGACGTTCGCCTGCGTGTGCAGGTGCAGCAGCGGCTTGCGCAGCGCGTCCAGGCCCGCGATCCACATCTTCGCCGGGCTGAAGGTGTGCATCCACGCGATCACGCCGATGACGTCGTCGCGTGCGTTGACCTCGAGCGCCAGACGGCGGATCGAGTCGCTGTCCTTGAGCACCGGCTTCCAGACGACCTTGACGGGAAGGCCCGCGAGACCCTCGGCCACGGCCTGCGACTGCTCGGCGACCTGGCGCAGCGTCTCCTCGCCGTAGAGGTTCTGGCTGCCGGTGACGAACCACACCTCATACGAGTCCAGAGTGGTGGCGAGAGGCTGACGGGTCATGGAGAGTTCCTTCGGGGTCTTTCGGGGGAATGGGAGGTCGGTGAAATCAGAGTGCCCGGACGGCGGCGTGCTCGACCTCGAGGCCGGCGCGGTAGCGGGTCAGGTAGGCGGCGAAGCCCGGCACGTCCTCGGTGTCGGGTTCCTCGGTGTGGAACTCCGCATCGCCGAACACGCGGGTGCGCAGGTAGCCGTCCAGATCGCTTCCCGGCGCCTCCGCCAGGTACGAGGCCAGCACGGCGATCCCCCACGCGCCACCCTCAGACGCGGTCTCGCCGACGGCCACGGGCGCGTCGAGCGCTCCCGCGAGGAAGCGCTGCGCGACGCCCGCGGTGCGGAACATGCCGCCGTGGGCGAACATCCTGTCCAGTGCGACGCCCTCTCCGGCGAGCACGCGCATGCCGAGCGCGAGCGTGCCGAACACGCCGTAGAGCTGAGCGCGCATGAAGTTGGCCAGCGTGAAGCGACTGTCGGGCGTGCGCACGAAGAGGGGCCGGCCCTCGGTCAGGCCCGCGATCGGCTCGCCCGAGAGGTGGTTGTAGGCGAGCAGGCCGCCGGCATCCGGGTCACCGTCCAGAGCTTCGCGGAACAGGGCGTCGAAGACCTCGTCGGTGTCGAGGCTTCCGCCGGACACGGCCGCGAAACGGGCGAACATGCCCACCCAGGCCGCCAGCTCGCTCGCGCCGTTGTTGCAGTGGACCATGGCCACCGGGTCGCCCGCCGGCGTCGTGACCAGGTCGAGTTCGTGGTGCACGCTCTCGAGGGGCCGCTCGAGCACGACCATCGCGAAGATGCTCGTGCCGGCGCTCACATTGCCCGTGCGCGGTGCCACGGAGCACGTCGCCACCATGCCGGTCCCGGCGTCGCCCTCGGGCGGGCACAGCGGGACGCCCGGCTCGAGCGCGCCCGACGGGTCGAGCAGCTTCGCGCCGTCGGCGGTCAGCTCGCCCGCCCGCTGACCGGCCACGAGAACCTCGGGCAGCAGCTGCGTCAGGTTGAGGCCGTACGCGCGGTCGGCGACCAGGCGGTCGAACTTGTCGCGCATCCCGGCGTCGTAGTCGATGGTCGCCGCGTCGATCGGGAACATGCCCGAGGCATCCCCCACGCCCAGCACCTTGCGGCCGGTGAGCTTCCAGTGCACGTAGCCGGCGAGGGTGGTGAAGAAGTCCACCTCCGAGACGTGCGGCTCCTCGTCGAGGATCGCCTGGTAGAGGTGCGCGATCGACCAGCGCTGCGGGATGTTGACGCCGAACAGCTCCGAGAGCACGGCGGCCGCGCGATCGGTGGTGGTGTTGCGCCACGTGCGGAACGGGACGAGCAGCTCGCCGGACTCGTCGAAGCAGAGGTAGCCGTGCATCATCGCCGAGATGCCGATCGCACCGAACGACTTCGGCTGCACGCCGTAGCGGCGCTGCACGTCGGCGATCAGATCGGCGTAGGCGCCCTGGAGCCCCGACCACACGTCATCGAGCGTGTACGTCCAGACACGATCCTGGAACCGGTTCTCCCACTCGTGGCTGCCGACCGCGAGCACGGTCGAGGGATCGTCGGCGTCGACGAGGCATGCCTTGATGCGCGTGGAGCCCAGCTCGATGCCGAGGGACGTGCGGCCGGCGAGGATCGCCAGGGTCCCGGCATCCGTCGGCGTTTCCGCTGCGCTCATCGGCGCTCGTCCCCGCTCTGCCCGTACACGTTCTGATACCGGTCGTAGAGGCGGTCGATCGCGTCCTGCGGGATGGGCAGGAGCGGACCGGCCTCGCGGGCGATCTGCACGGTGCGGGCGACGTCCTCGACCATGACCGCGGCCTTCACCGCGTCCTTGGCCGACGTGCCGATCGTGAACGGGCCGTGGTTCTGCATCAGCACCGCGCGTGAGCGGTGGCCCGACAGCGTCTCGACGATGCCCCGGCCGATCGAGTCGTCGCCGATGATCGCGAACGGCCCGATCGGGATGGGGCCGCCGAACTCGTCGGCTATCGCCGTGATCACGCAGGGGATCTCCTCGCCGCGCGCGGCCCACGCGACCGCATAGGTCGAGTGGGTGTGCACGACGCCCCCGACGTCCGGCATGTTCCGGTACACGTAGGCGTGCGCCGCGGTGTCGCTCGACGGGCTGCGATCGCTGCCGGGGGTCCCCGGGATGACGTTTCCGTCGAGGTCGCACAGGATCATGTTCTCGGCCGCGAGGTCGTCGTACGACACTCCGGACGGCTTGATGACGAACAGGTCTGCGCCCGGGACCCGGCCCGAGACGTTCCCGCCCGTCCATACGACCAGCCCGTAGCGGACGAGCTCGCCGTGCAGCGACGCGACGTCGGCGCGGACGGCGTCGACGGATGCCTGGACCTCAGGCGTGAGGGCGGCCATCAGCTCGCCCTTCGCCGCGTCAGCACCCGCTGCAGCAGCACGAACACGAGCAGGACCGCGCCGGTGATGATCGTGAGGTACTCGGGATTGATCGTCCCGTCCTTCGTGATGATGAGGCGCAGCGCCGCGATCACGAACACACCCACGACCGAGCCGAGCACGTACCCGTAGCCGCCCGTGAGCAGCGTCCCTCCGATGACGACGGCTGCGATCGCGTCGAGTTCCCAGCCGATGCCGGTGACGTTCTGGGCCTTGCCGCCGACCTCCGCGGTGTACACGATCGCCGCCAGGCCCGACAGCGCACCGGAGATGATGTAGATCCCCACGCGCGTCCGTGCCACCGGCAGACCCATCAGCCCGGCCGACGACTCGTTGCCGCCGATCGCGTAGACCGTGCGCCCGCTGCGGCTGCGGTGCATGAAGAACATGCCGCCGAGCACGACGAGCAGAGCGATGATCAGGCCCGGCGTGACCGTGAAGTCGTTGACCTTGGGCCCGTCGAAGATCTTCCAGTCCGTGGCGAGCAGGTGGATCGGCGAGTCCTCGGGCGCCTGCACCGGCGTGGTCGAGAGGATCGAGGCCAGTCCGCGAGCGAGGAACATCATCGCGAGCGTCGCGATGAACGGCTGCACGTTGAAGTACTGGATCATGACGCCCGCGATCACGCCGAAGAGGGCGCCGAAGAGGATCATGAGCAGCATCGAGGCCCAGCCGTTGATGCCGATGTTCATGAGCATGACGCCGGCGACCGAGCTGAACGCGACGACCGCCCCGACGGAGAGGTCGATGCCGCCCGAGACGATCACGATCGTCATCCCGACGGCCAGGATGATCGTCGGCGCGAAGCTGATGAGAAGACTCGACATCGTTCCCGCGTGGAACACCCTGCCGTACGCGATCTCGGCGTAGATGAGCATTCCGAACAGCAGCACGAGTGCGGCGAGTGTGGGGATCAGCGTCTGATTGCGCTCCCACAGCCGCGACAGGCGCGCGGCGCTCGCGGTGATCCTGCTCTCCGGCAGGTCGGGGACGGGGGGAACTGCTTCGGCGAGCGTGCGTGAAGAGCTCATGCGACGACCTCCTTCGAGACGGGCGCGGCCTGTTCCGCCGCGGGCGGCGTCGGAGCGCTGGGCGCGCCGGGCGACTTCGCGCGAGAGACGAACCATGAGCGCACCCGCTCGGACTGCAGCAGCACGAGGACGATGATGACGAGAGCCTTGAACGCTGGCGTCGCCGCGGCGGGGATGCCCAGGAACAGCACGGTCTTGTTGAGCGTCGCGATGAGGAGCGCGCCGACCGTGGAACCCACGATGGAGAACTTCCCGCCGGCGAGCGACGTGCCGCCGATGACCACGGCGAGGATCGCGTCGAGCTCCATCAGGTTGCCCGTGCCGCCGACGCTGACCGTCATCACTTCGGAGACGCTGAACAGACCGCCGACCGCGGCGAGTGCCGCCGAGAGGATGTAGACGCCGATCAGGATGGGACGAGGACGGATGCCGGCGAGCCGGCTCGCGTGCGGGTTGATGCCGATCGACTCGATCATGAGTCCGAGCGCCGTGCGGCGCATCACCATCGCGATCAGCACGACGATCGCGATGGCGAGCACGAAGCTCGTCGGGATGCCGAGGATCTGTCCGTTCGCGAGAAGCCGGAACGGCTCGTTCGTGGCGTCGGTGTTCTGTCCGCTGGTGATGACGCGGGCGATCCCGCGCGCGGCGAGCATCATGATCAGCGTCGTGATGAAGGGCTGCAGCCCGACGACGGCGACCAGGAAGCCGTTGATCGCGCCGAGGACGATCGTGAGCGCGAGCGCGAGGCCGATCGCCGTCAGCATCGCGGCGACCGGCGTGGACCCGTCCAGGCCCGACAGCGTCTGCATCGCGACGGCCCCGCCGACGGCCATCATCGAGCCGACGGACAGGTCGATTCCGCCCGTGGCGATGACGAAGGTCATGCCGAGCGCGATCATGATGATCGGCGCCGAGACGCGCAGGATGTCGAGCACGTTGCCCGTGAGCATCCCGGTCGTCGGGTTGACGCTGACCGCGAGGTAGGCCGGATTCTTGATCGAGTTGATCAGGAGCAGCACCGCGATTCCTACGAGGGCCCAGAACCAGGGCGTGCGCAGCGCGGTCTTGACGCGGCTCATGACGCGCTCCCTTCATGGTTGGTCGCGGTTTCTCCCGCGGCGACCTCTTCGGCGAGGGCCCCGGCGGTCTTCTCCGCCTCTTCCCCCGACTCGGTGGCGATGACGGCGACGATGCTCTCGGCGGTGACTTCCGGTCCGTTGATGACCTCGCCCACCTTCTGATGGTCCTTGAGGATGACGATGCGCTCGGAGAGTCGAACGACCTCTTCCAGCTCCGACGAGATGAAGACGACGCTCATCCCGCCCTCGGCGAGTTCGGCCACGGTCTCCTGGATGTCGGCCTTGGCGCCGACGTCGATGCCTCGGGTCGGCTCGTCGAGCAGGAGCAGATCGGGGTTGGTGGCCAGCCACCGGCCGAGCAGCACCTTCTGCTGATTGCCGCCGGACAGCAGGCGGATGGGACGGTCGGGGTCGTTCGGCCGCACGCTGAACCGCTCCATGTAGGTCTTGACCAGCTGGTCGACCTCGCGGGCGGGCACGCGGCGAAGCCAGCCGCGGCGGGCCTGCACGGCGAGCATGATGTTCTCGCGGACGCTCAGGTCGCCGACGATGCCGTCCTCGCGACGGTTCTCGGTCGAGTACGCGATGCCCTGCGACAGGCCCGCGACGGGTGAGTTCAGCGAGACCTGCTTGCCGCGGAGGCGGGTCGTCCCGGTGTCTGATTTGTCGGCGCCCGCGATGAGCCTCGCGAGCTCGGTCCGCCCGGCCCCGAGGAGGCCTGCGAATCCGACGACCTCACCGGCGTGGATCTCGATGTCCGTGGGCTCGATCGCTCCCTTGCGGCCGAGGTCCTCGGCGGCGAAGAGCGGGGTGACCGTGCGGTCGCGCTGCTGAGTCTGGCGATTGGAGCCGAGGGCTCGGAGGGTCTCGAAGTCCTTGCCGATCATCTTGGAGATGAGCTGCGTGCGATCGAGGTCGCGCTTGAGGTACTCGCCGACGAACTTGCCGTTGCGCAGGACCGTGATACGGTCGCTGATCGCGTAGACCTGGTCGAGGAAGTGCGAGACGAAGAGGATCGCGACGCCCTGATCGCGAAGCCGGCGGATGACGTCGAAGAGCACCTCGACCTCGTTCGCGTCCAGGCTCGAGGTCGGCTCGTCGAGGATGAGCACCTTGGAGTCGGTGACCATCGCGCGGCTGATGGCGACGAGCTGCTGGATGGCGATGGAGATCGACGACAGGGGCGCGCGGGGGTCGAGGTCGCCGAGGCCCATCCGGGCGAGGGCCTCTCGGGCGCGGGCGTTCGTCTTGCGCCAGTTGATGCCCGTCCAATCGTGCACCTCATGACCGAGCATGACGTTCTCACCGATGGTGAGGTTCGTGCAGAGATTGACTTCCTGGTAGACCGTGGAGATTCCGGCGTCCTGCGCGGACGCCGTGCCGTTGAAGTGCCGTACCTGTCCGGCGACGATGATCTCGCCGGAGTCGATCTGGTAGACGCCGGTGAGCGCCTTGATGAGGGTGGACTTGCCGGCGCCGTTCTCGCCCATGAGGGTATGGACTTCGCCGGGGAGCAGCCGGAAGCTGACGTCGTCGAGCGCCTTCACTCCCGGAAAGGTGATGGACGCGTTGCGCACCTCGACGATCGCGATCGGTTCAATCATGGCTGCTTCATTCCTCTGTGCTGCGGGGAGGTCGTACTGCATGGAGACGAGCACGAGCGGGGGCCGCCGGAACGGCAACCCCCGCTCGCATCGCTTCTCGTCTAGTCGACGCTGGGCCGGATCAGAAGCCCTTGCCCTCGTCGATCGCGGCCTGAGCGGCCTCGGGCGAGTTGAAGGTCTCACCCTCGACGATGATGTTCTTCTCGACGTCGTCGCCGGCGAGGGCGTCGTTGACGGCCTCGACGGCGAGGTCGCCGAAGAAGGGGTTGTACTGGGCGACGAAGCTCAGCTCACCCGCGGCGAGCGCCTCGAGGGCCGGCGTGGTGCCGTCGATCGTGGCGATCTTGACGTCGGTGCCCGGCGTGAGACCGGCGGCCGTCACGGCTGCGGCCGCGCCGATGCCCATCTCGTCGTTCTGAGCGAAGACGAACTCGAGGTCGGGGTTCTCCTTCAGCACGGTCTCGATGACCGACTTACCCTCGTCAGCGGTCCAGTTGGCGGTCTGCGCGCCGATCTTGTTCCAGCCGTCCTTGCCCTCGATCGCGGCGTCGAAGCCCTCGTTGCGCTCGTTGACGACCGATAGGCCGGGAACGCCCTCGAGCACGAAGTAGTTCGCACCCTCCGGGTAGCTCTCGACAGCCCATTCGCCCACGGTGCCGGCGACGTTCACGTTGTCGGGGGCGATGCGCGTGACGTAGAGGTCGTCGCTGGCGTCGACACCGCGGTCCAGCAGGATGACGGGGATCTCGGCCTCCTGTGCCAGCTCGAGCGAGTCCTCCCAGCCCGAAGCCTCGGTCGCGGTGAGGAGGATCACGTCGACCTCGTCGTTCACGAACGTGGAGAACGCGTCGAGCTGCGACTTCTGGTCGGTCGGGCTCGCCGCGGGAGCGTACTTCAGGTCGAAGCCGGCCTCCTGCGTGAACGCGTCCTTGATCGCCTGCTCGTTGGCGTCGCGCCAGCCGCCTTCGGGGCCGACCGCGACGAAGCCGACCGTGGTCAGGTCGCCGTCGCCGTTGCCCTCGGAGCCGGTGTCGTCGTTGCCGCCGCCGGAGCATCCGGCGAGGCCGAGCGCGAGCGCGCCAGCTCCGACGAAGCCGATCAGGCCCAGCATCCGCTTCTTGATTGCCATCTCTTCTCCTCCTTGAGACTCCCCGACGCTCATGGTCGGGGAGAAGTGCCTGTGCCCCCAGGCGGGACACTCTCGGGTGTGCGTGTCTATTGTGCGCGCTAACATCCCTTGGCGCAACTAGTTTGCCGAGATTCGTTATGACGCCGTTACCGCGAACATTAACAGGTGTTCGTGAGCGGCAACATCCCCCGAGCGCGCGGGTGCTGACGGCGCCTCGCGGGTCGACGAGGAGCGCCGGGCCATCCGGTCAGGCGCGGGGCGGCGCGGTCGAGCCGCGGACGATCAGGCGAGGCTCGATGATGTCGTGCTCGGCGCCCGCCTCGCCCTCGATCGCCGCGATGATGAGCTGCAGGGCGAGCGCGCCCAGTGCGGCGAAGTCCTGGCGCACCGTCGTGAGGGGAGGCAGGAAGTGCCGGGCGTCGGGAAGATCGTCGAAGCCGACGACGCTGAGATCGTCGGGCACGCGCATGCCCTGCTCCGACAGTCCGTGAACGAGACCCAGTGCCATCTGGTCGTTCGCCGCGAAGACGGCGGTCGCGTCGGAGAAGTCGTACGTCCTGCCGTAGGCGTAGCCGTAGTCCGACGTCCAGTCCCCCACGACCGGGGGTGAGATCGGGAGACCGGCCTCGGTGAGCGCATCACGCCAGCCCTGCTCGCGCGCACGCGCGTCGTACCAGTCGAGAGGGCCGGAGAGGTGGGCGATCGAACGATGTCCGAGCTCGATGAGGTGCTGGACTGCGGCCAGGGCTCCCGCACGCTGGTCGACCGCAGCCGTGTGCATCTCGGCATCCGGTTCGGCCTTGATGACGATCGTTGGAAGTCCGGTGCTCTGCTGGCGCAGCATGTCGAGCGAGGACGCGCGCGGGGCGATGACGCACAGCGCGTCGACGCCCTGGGTGACGAGCTCGACCACCCCGGTGTCGATCTGCGATTCCTCGTCGTCCGAGATCGAGAACGCGCTGATCGCGTATCCGGCCTCGCGCGCCGCACTCTCGATGGCGCGCAGGGTGCTGTTGGGGCCCCACTGGACGGGGCTGTCGACGAGGACTCCGATGCGCATGGCGCGGCGGGTGGCCAGGGCGCGAGCGATCGAGCTGCGCGTGTAGTTCATCTCGTCGATCGCCTGGAGCACGCGCTCCCTGGTCGACTCACGGATGTTCGGGTGCCCGTTGAGGACGCGCGAGACCGTCATGTGCGAGACGCCGGCCTGCTTCGCCACGTCGTAGATGCTGGGTCGCTGCCAGCCCCGCGTCGCCTGCTCAGACATTACGGTTCACCTCGCTCTCGTTCTGACCACATAGTAGGGGGCCGGGGCACTCAGCCCGGACGCCGACCCGACGACGCGGCCGAGGACCACGCGGCGATGCCCGCCACAGCTCCGGCGGCGACGACGCCGCCCGCGACGATCCAGCCGACCGGCAACGGATTGGCGGTCGCCTCCGATCCGAGCGCGCTGCTCCCCGGCTGAACCGACTTCCCCGGTGTGCCGGAGGTCCCGGGCCCGCCTGAGCCGCTGGGCTTCCCCGGGGTGGCGGGCTTGCCCGGCTGACCGGGCTGAGCCGGGTTCCCTGCGTTCCCGGAGTTGCCAGGACTTCCCGGGTTGCCGGGATTGCCCGGGTTCCCCGGGTTCCCTGCGTTGCCGGGATTGCCGTGGGTGCCGGGATGCCCCGGATGCCCGGGGTGGCCCGGGTGGCAGGGACGCCCGGGGTTTCCCGGATGCCCGGGATTGCCGGGGTTCGCGGGGTTTCCCCGTCCGGGCTTCGTCGGAGGCTTGCCCGGAGGCCACGGACACTCGAGCGGTGCGATCACGACGCTGACCGTCACTCCGTCGGTGTCCGGCTCGGGCTCCTGCGCCCAGGCGATCGCTCCCGGCCCGAGCAGGGCGGCGATGAGAAGGACTGCTGCAGCGAACAGTGCCGGGGATCGGCGCGGCGTCACGTGACGTCCGCCGGCGCTTCCGACTCGCGTCGACCGGCCTCCCGGGCGTCGGCGAGGAGCGCCTCGAGCCGGCGGCGCGAACGGACCCTTCCCCACACGATGGCGCCGACGAGCAGCGCGATCCCGAGGAGGATGATCAGCTGCGGCCACGGCATCGCCCACGTCATCACCTCGGCGCGCACAGGATCGAGCGGCGTCGAGTCGTCGGTCATGGTGAGGGCCGTCGCATCGAGGGTGACCGCGGTGGGAACGACGAAGAGCGGCCAGACGTCGTCGACCACGACGGTGAAGGTCCGGGTGTCGCCCGGCAGGAGCTCCTGCTGGTTCTCCCCCTCCGCGGGGAAGGTCGCGGTGCGGCCGCCGGCTTCGACGGTGC
This sequence comes from Microbacterium sp. CFBP9034, assembly GCF_034045255.1. NCBI lineage: Bacteria > Bacillati > Actinomycetota > Actinomycetes > Micrococcales > Microbacteriaceae > Microbacterium > Microbacterium sp. CFBP9034. The sequence goes on along the minus strand of NZ_JAXCWC010000001.1, from coordinate 902,707 downwards.
CTTCGGCGAGCAGGCGCGTATTGCCTTCGTTCACGACATCGAAGGTCACGGTCACTTCGCCGGGACGAAGGGGGTTCCACGAGGTGGTGTAGTTCGAGACGACAGCCGTGAGGGCCGCCGCGTGGGTGATCTCACCCTTCACGCGGGTGAGCACCCGGAATCCGACGCGACTCTCGACGCCGACGCTGGTCCCGTCATCGGAGGACTGCACCGAGAGGACGGATGCCGTGATCCCTGCCGCGTGGTCACCGGGTTCTGCGACGTCGGGCACGGTGAGGGTGAAGGGAACGACGACCGTCTCGCCGCCCGGGACGGTGACCGTCTCCGGAAGGTCGATCCACGTTCCGGCGGCGATGGACTCCTCGTCGGCGGGCAGGATGTCGAATCGACCGGTGCGGGTGTAGAAGCCGTCCGCGGCGGTGAGGCTGAAGGTGACCTCGTCCTCACCGACGTTGCGCACGGCGAAGTGCTCCTCGATGGACTCACCGGGGTCGAGCTCATGCTCCACCGCGCGGCGGCCGTCAGGACCGGACGCATCGGCGGGCGTGACCGACCACCGGACTTCGGGAGCATCGACCTCGTCGGCGGCGGCCGCCGGGCCGATGGGCGTCACGACAGCGGCCAGAGCGACGAAGAGCGCGGCCGCGCCGACGGCGAGCGAGCGGTTCACGGCCGTCAGACGGCGGATGGGGTGGAGCACGATGGAATTCCAGACGTCAGGGTCGGGGCCGTGTTGCACGGCCCCGACCCGATTTCAGCACAGGTCGGACGTCAGATGGCGTCTTCCCACAGCGTCAGCGTGATCGTCGCCGAGTAGCTGCCCGGCGCCACGTCGACCGGCGTCTTGAGGAACAGCTCCGCATTCGCGGTCCACTCGCCGGGAGCGAGCTCGCCGGCCAGGTTGGGCGCGAAGGCGAGCAGCTCTTCGCCGACCAGACCGACGTTGTTCGCGCTGGGCGTTCCGGGCGTGCCTTCCGTAGCCTCGTCGAGCACGGTGACGACCTCATCGCCGGGCTGCACCTGCTCGCCGTCTCCGGAGAGGAGCGCCGGGACCCATCCGATGTTGCCGGCTCCGATGTCGGCCACACCAGCGGCGGTGAAAGCGGACGACTGTCCGGTGACGTACCAGTACTGGTCGGCGGGCGACTCTTCGCGGTCGTCGGTGATGGTGACCGTGGGAAGCGTCCCGTCGAACTGACGCAGTTCGGGATCGGTCGAGGGCACCTCGGCGAGTGTCGTGCTGGTCGACGCGACAGTCATCGTCAGCGCGCCCACCGGCGGCAGCGCCTCGATGTTAACGTTGACGTCGACGTCGTCGTTCTCGAGCTCGTCGGCGATCGCGGCGCCTGCGGCACCGAGAAGGAGCATGCCGCCCAGCGCACCGGCAGCGGTGCGAGCGATCAGACCTCTCTTGTTCATGCGTTCTCTCCATTCCCGGGCCGGCGCGTGCGCCGGACCGAATTCGCGAGCGACCGGACCGTCCGATCGTCGGGTCTCACTGAGCGATCAGCGGTCGCTGATGCCCCGCGCTGCAGGTGGTTCTGCACTACGCCCCCCGCCGTCACGAGGACGGCGGCCGAGCGACCGCGAACGGGTCGGCGTCGGGAGAGTTCGAGCATGTTGCACCTTTGCTTCTGGGTCCGTCTGTGGACCGTATGACTCGACGTTGATGTTACCGCGAACTGTTAGCGAGAACAAGCGTCGAAATGGTTTTCGGTGGCTGAGGAGTGATTCCGCGGCTCACCCGCACGAGAGAGCGGGGAAAGCCACCGGAACGGTCACCGTGGCCGGCGCTCCGTCCACGACCGCGGAGGCCGTGATCGAGGCTGTGCCGGCCGCGACATGGGCCACACGAGAGGTGAAGGCGGCCGACGTCGACTTGCCCGGTGCGAGCGCCGCCACCTGCTTGGAACCGAGCGGCGTGGTGACGGCGAGCGCCACCGGCACCGCCGAGCGGTTCGACGCCTGCACGGTCAGCACGACCTTGCCCGCGACGCATCTCATCGCAGCCACTCCCGTCACCTCGAGCGACGGCGTCGCCGGAGCGCGCACGATCTCGAGGCGGTACGTCGCGGTCGTCGTGTGGTCCTGCGCGGTCGCCTTGAGGGTGAGCACCGTCGGCGCCGTCCCCGCGGCGAGCGGGACCGTTCGGGGCAGAGTGTCGTCGATCAGCACGTCGCCGAGGTACACCAGTCCGCTCGGCACAGCCGGGTCGGCGTCGAACGTCGCGGTCGTGGCATCCTGATCCACCGTCACCGTGTACGAGTACACCCCGTCCGTGAGCGTCGGCGCCACGCGGCCGTCCTCGAACGAGAGCGCGGTGAGATCGGCATCCGTCCCGTACGTCGTTCCCGAGGTGGTGTAGACCCCGAAGACGCCGCCGACGTAACTGGTGCCGTTGCCCTGGAAGCGCACGGTGACGACGGGGATCTTCTCGCCGGCCTCGTCGAGGACGTACTCGCCGTTCTGATTGCGCTTGTAGCTGTCCTTGGCCGGGATCCCGGCCAGGACGGCGGCGGGGATCTCGTCGTACTGGACGTAGAAGCTCGTCGATCCGTTGGCGTTCGTCACGCGCTCGTGCTTGAGCAGCACGTCGTTGATGTACACGTCGAACGTGCGGCCGTTGTCGCCGCCGAAGTAGCGCACTCCGAGGTGGTTCTTCGGCAGCGTCGGATCGACGATCATGTCGTACTGGAAGTACGCGTCGGTCGCGATCTGGCCGTCACGGTACCCCTCGCCGAGCCACACGCCGACCCCGGACTTGTTGTACTTGTAGTTCTTGTCGGCCTCGCTGTTGTTGTTGTCGAACGAGGTGAGCGAGTCGATCGTCGTCTCCTCGACACGCTGCTGCTGCTTCCCCTTGAGGATCAGCGCCTGAGCCTGCGGTGAGTCCGGCTCGATGAGGTCCATGTAGATGGCGTAGCGCGCGTTGTAGAGGCTGTACCAGGGCTCGAAGGTGAGCGCCTCGGATGCGGCATCCGCGTTCTGCATCTTGAACCGCATGGTCGAGATGCCGTTGAGGTTCTCGCCGTCCTCGATGCGGACGAGGTTCTCGGCGATGCCGTCCTTGAAAGCCTCGGCGTCGTCCACGACGACGTCGTTGCTCACGGTCTTGTCGGCCGTGCTCATGCGCACCAGCACACCGGCGACGTAGGTGGCGCCGACGTTGGTGCGGTTGAGCTCCGTCGCCAGCAGCACCGGGCCGTAGGTGAAGGCGACCCAGTTCGGGTTCTCGGTGGAGTCGTCGACGCGCACCTCCGCGGGGAGGAGGTAGGTGAGCTCATCGCCGGCTTCGATCTCGAGCGCGATGTAGCCGTCCTGCGTGAGCGCCGCGACGTCCTGCGCCGCACCGTTGACCGTCAGGGTCGGCGTCGCCGCCGCCCAGCTCGGGATGCGCAGCCGCAGCGTCGTGCCCTCGACGAGCTCGCCGCCGTCGATCGCCTCCACCGAGTACGTCACGGTGTCGTCCGCCGGCACATCGGCGGTCTGCGTGAGCCGCAGATTGTGCGCGTCGTCGGTGTAGACCGACGAGCGGAACATGTTCACGTAGACCGACGATCCCTTGCGGAAGTAGATCGAGTCGCCGAGCTTGGTGAAGCTCTCGGTCGCGGTGCCGTGGTCGCACCAGAACTCGTCCACCGGATTGCCGAACACCTTCGCGTACCCGGCCTGCATCGGCTGGAAGTACGTCATCATGCCCGTCTCCGGGTTCTGCTGGGCGAGGATCGCGTTGATGTAGGTGTGCTCGTAGAAGTCCGGGTACTTCACGTCGGGCTGCACCTGGAACAGCGCCTTGGTGAGCTTGAGCATGTTGTACTCGTTGCAGATCTCGGACGTCGAGTTCTCGCCGTAGCCCGAGGTCGTGCCGTTGGTCGCGTGCTGGTGGAGCGTGTCCGCACCGTGGAAGTGCTCGGACTGGCTGTTGCCGCCGTTGGCGTAGGTGTGGTCATCGACGACCATCTGCCAGAAGTTCTCGGCGGCCGTCCGGTACATGCCGAGGTTGCTCTTCTCCGCGGCCGTCAGGGTCTCGTAGAGATGAGGGTTGTCGGTGAACACGGTGTAGCGCTTGAGGGCTCCGACGAGCTTGGGGATCGTCGTGTTGGCGTGCTTGCCGTTGAGCACGTCCTGGCCGGCGGCGAGCTGCTGGAAGAGCGTCGTCTCGTCGAAGTACTCGGCCGCGCGCTTGTGCACGGGGTTCTCCGTGATGCTGAACAGCTCGTACAGCGCCTCGTTCATCCCGCCGTACTCGGTGTTGAGGATGCCCGCGGGGTTCGACTGGCGTCCGGCCCAGTCCCGCACCCACGTGCCGAAGCCGCTGGCGACGGTGAGGGCCTTGTCGGCCACAGCCTCGGGTGCCTGCTGGTGGGCGTCGAGCAGGCCGGCGAGCACCTTGTGCAGGTTGTAGAAGGGCACGAGCAGGCCGCCGCCGCCGCTGGGCAGCACGCTGGTCGCGAAGGGGGCGACGTAGCCGGCGTTCGTGGGATCCTTCAGCGCGTACGCCTTCTGCGCCCGGTCGAGCCCGTCGACGGCTGTCGTGAGCTTGGCGAGCAGCTGCGCCTTGATGGCAGGGTCGGTCGAGGTCGCGTAGGCCTGGGACAGCGCCGACATGTAGTGGCCGAAGAAGTGCCCCTGGAACCTCGTCCCCGAGGTGCGCTCCCAGCCGCCGTACGGCTGCGCGGTGACGGGGAGCCCGGCCTGCGTGTAGAACGCGTTCAGGAAGCGCTCGGGGTCGAGGCTGAGGAGATAGGCGACCATCTTCTCGTTGCCGTTGACGAGGTACGGGTCCTCGAGCAGCACCTCGCTCAGCTCGGTCTCCTCGACGTAGATCGAGGTGGTGGCGCCGTCCTGGGGCACCTCCACGCTGAAGGTCCGCGTCACGGGCGCGCTCCCGGCATAGGTCGCCGTCGCGGTGAGGGTCACGGTGGCCGGGCCGGACGCGGGGCGCGTGACGGATGCCGCTCCCCCGTCGATCGAGATCACGTCGGTGTCGGACGACGCCCACGTGATGGCAGTGCCGTTGACGGTGTCGGTGGGCAGGCCGAAGTCGGCGGCCGCGGTGGCGGGGATGGCGAGTGCATCGAGCGCCGACTGCGCCACGGCCGCGGGATCGAACGCCGGGTCGCCCTGCTGCGTGAGCGCGACGACGTCCTGCATCGTCGCGACGCCGTTGTAGAGCGTGTAGTCGTCGAGCAGCCCGTTGGCGTGCGCGCCGTTGTACTGCGGGCCGTTGTAGCCGAGGGTCTTGACGGAGGTGCTCTCGCCGGCGATGAGGCCGGTCGCCGTGCCCGTCGCCGCGTACTTCACGGTGGAGACCTGACGCACTCCGTTGCGGTAGAACGTCACGGCCTTGGTGGCCTTGTCGTAGGTGACCACGATGTGCGTCCACTTGCCGACGGGGAAGAAGCCGGCCCGTGGCGTGTCGACCGCGACCTTGTACGGCTGCCCGGAGGCGGGTCCGATCGAGAGCGCGAGGGGAGATCCGTCGCCCTCTGAGGTCAGGTACCAGCCCTGGGTGTTGTAGGCGACCTTGCTCCACGCGAACACCTGTTCGCCGGTCATCGTCGCATTCGGCTTGAACCAGAACGACGCGGTGAGGTCGGCCGGCTGCAGGTAGGCGGCCGTGCCGAGCCGGATGGCGTTCGTGCCGTTGAGGTTGAACGCCTCGCCGCGGACGCCCGCGCCATAGGCCGCAGTCCCCTTCTGCATGGTGACGGCGGCGGCGTTCGGGCCGGCGTCGGTGAGGGCGCCGTCGAAACGCAGGTCGAGCACCTTGGCCGACTCGATCGAGAGCGGGGCCGCGGAGGCCGCTGTGGGTGCGACGACGGTGAGACCGCCGATCGTGAGGAGGGTCGCTGTCGCGAGAGCGACCACTCTGCGGATGCTGTTGCTGCGCTTCTTCGCCACGGTCCAGGGCCCCTTCGTCCTGTGATGCCGACCCGCGCTGTTACCGCTATCAGGTCAGTCTGCCTCCATTGTTAGCGCGAACGATTCGCCTTTGTCAAGGATTCGGGGAACCTTCGCCGATCGCTTGTCGACCGCACACGTGAGCGCTAACATTCAGCGCAATGCCCGCGATTCCGCGGGCCTCACCCCCGTCCCACCCGCACAGCAAAGGAGCTGGAGTGATTCCCATGCCTCGATCGACCTCCGCGATAACGGAGGACGCCCGTCCACGCCGTCGCACCAGGGCGCTTCTCGCCTCAGTCCTCGGAGCGGCGCTCATGATCACCGTCTTCACCCCGGCCGTCGCGGCTCCGGCCGCGGAACCGGGCGCTGTGCCGACATCGGGCCTCGTCGTCGACTACCGGTTCGATCAGACCACGGGGACCAGCATCCCGAACCGCGTCGCCGGCGGAGCCGCAGCCACGGTGATCAACGGCACGAACAGCCATTGGACGGGCTCGTCGCTCGTCTTCGCGGGCGGCGCCAAGACCAGCGCCTCCGCGAACTGGGTGCGCCTGCCCGACAACATGCTCAGCGGCAAGACGTCGGCCACGGTCACGATCGAGACCAAGCTCGACCCCACGATGAAGAGCAACTGGAACTTCCTCTGGAACATCGGCAGCGACTCGACGACCCAGTACTACTTCGCCTCGGTTCGCGACAACGCCCGCACCGCCATCACGGCGTCGGGCGGCGGTGGCGAGGTCAACGCCCGCTCCGGCACCGCGCTCGACGCGAACCGCTGGTACAGCCTGACGTCGGTGATCGACGGCGCCGCCGGGCGGATCTCCTTCTACGTCGACGGCGAGCAGGTCGCCTCCGCGGCGACGACGCTGACGCCGGCATCCATCACGAACCAGACCCTCAACGCGATCGGCCGCGCCCCCTACCCCGACCCGATGTACAAGGGCGAGGTGTCGTCATTCCGCGTGTACGACCGCGCGCTCACGGCGACCGAGGTCGAGGGCGTGTCTGTGGCGGATGCCGCGCTCCACGCCGCCTCCCACGTGCAAGCCGCGCAGACCGTGGTCGACGGCGTCGCGGCGCTCACTCTCGACGAGCCGGTGACGACGCTTCCGGGTTACGGTGGCCGCGTCTCGTGGACGTCGTCGGACCCGGCCATCCAGATCGGCGACGACGGCCTCACGGCGACCGTCGACCAGCCCGCCGCCGGCCAGGCCGCCCTGTCGACCACTCTCACCGCGACGGCGACCGTGCGGGGTGCGACCGCGACCAGGCAGGTGCCGGTCACGGTGCTGCCCGAGGTCGGGGCGGACGACGCCTTCGGGTACGCCATGGTGCACTTCATCGAGGACTCCGCGGGCTACGCCGAGAAGATCTACCTCGACGTCTCACGCGGCGACAACCCCGAGCAGTGGGACCCCCTCAACGGCGGGAAGCCGATCCTCGCGTCCGACCTCGGCACGACAGGCATCCGCGACCCGTACCTCACGTACAACCCCGAGACCGAGACGTACTACATCATCGCGACGGACCTGCGCGTGTTCGGCGGCGACCGCGGCGTCTCGGGCTGCATGGACTGGTGCCATTGGAGCTCGAAGGGCAGCACCAAGCTGAACGTCTGGGAGTCGAAGGACCTCGTCGAGTGGAGCGACCTGCGCCAGTTCGACGTCGCGCTGTCCGACGGCGCGAAGGCGGCGGAGCTCGGCATGGCCTGGGCTCCGGAGGCCACCTGGGTGGACGATTACTACCCCGACGGCAGCGGCGCCTTCGTCGTGTACTGGTCGTCGAACGTCTACCCCGACGCCTCGCACACCGGCTCGAGCTACTCGCGCGTGCTCTGGGGCGCGACGGCGGACTTCACGCAGGAATCGTACGAGTACGGCGGGGTCTTCATCGACGCCGGCGGCAACACGATCGACACGACCATCATCCAGAACGAGGGCACGACCTACCGCATCACGAAGGACAACTCGTCGGGCAAGGGCATCTACATGGAGTCCACCACGGCCGAGAAGTGGTGGAACCCGGCCACGGCGTGGACGCAGCTGCAGATGCAGATCGGCGCGATGTGGTCCGGCGGGAACGCGGGCGGCGTCGAAGGGCCGGCGGTGTTCCAGCGCCACGGCGAGGAGAAGTGGTACCTCTACGTCGACGTCATCCCCTCGACCGGGTACCGGCCGATGCAGACGACGGACCTCGACGCGGGCTGGTCGCAGCTCGTGAGCAGCAGCTTCTCCATGGCGCCCAGCACCAAGCACGGCGGGATCGTCTCGCTCACGAAGGAGGGCTACGACACGCTGCGCGAAGCGGATGCCGCAGCCCCGGTCGTCGCGGACCTCGGCAGCGTCGAGGTCGAGGACGGCGCCACCGACACCGACGTGCGCGCTGCTCTTCCGGCCACCGCCGAGATAGAGCTCGCCTACGGCCGCGGGGTGGCCTCGCAGCCGGTCGAGTGGGAGCTGTCGGATGTCGACACCGACGCTCCCGGAACCTATGAGGTCACCGGGACCGTCCGTACCATCGGCGCCAACCTGAACCAGTGGGTCGGCACCGGCGGATCGACGGCCTGGAACGCGCCCGGCAAGGATCTGTTCAGCTCGACGGCCGTGACGGTGACGGCCGATGTGGTCGTGGACGCGCCGGCGCTGCCGGTGACCCTCCACGCTGACACGCGCTGCGTCGCCGGCAAGGTCGTGCTCGCCGTCCGCGCGACGAACGAGTCCGGGATCGCCGTGAACCTGGCGCTGCAGTCCTCGTACGGCTCGAAGACGATCGCGGCGCTGCCCGCCGGCAAGAGCACGACGACCACCTTCACGACGCGACAGCTCTCGGTCCCGACGGGCACGGTCGCGGCGACCGTCACCGGCGGCGGCGACGCGGATGAGGCATCCGCCACCTACGCCGCGGCCAGCTGCGGCTAGGCCTCGAAGGCCGAGCGCCCCGTCGACCTCGGTCGGCGGGGCGCTCGGGCGTTCGGGCTCGACCCGGCTCCGGCATCCGTCTGCCCCCCGGCCTGGCCCCGCGACCGGGCCCAGCTGCCGGGCTCAGGAGATCAGCCCGGGTCAGGACCAAACCGGCCCCCTCGGTCCTGATACCGGCAGATCCCCTGAGCTGGGCAGGTCGCCGGATGCCTCGGCACAGCCGTGCACGCAGGCTCCGGCATCCGTCCGCCCCTCTCCCGGGTCCCGGCGACCCTCGCCCCGCACGGGCCGGGCTCAGGAGATCAGCCCGGGTCAGGACCAAACCGGCCCACTCGCTCCTGGTACCGGCAGATCCCCTGAGCTGGGTAGGGCGACGGATGCCTCGCACAGCCGTGCACGCAGGCTCCGGCATCCGTCCGCCCCTCGACCCCGGTCCCGGCGACCTCGTCCCCCACCGGCCGGGCTCAGGAGATCAGCCCGGTTCCCGGCGACCTCGTCCCCCACCGGCCGGGCTCAGGAGATCAGCCCGGGTCAGGACCAAACCGGCCCCCTCGGTCCTGATACCGGCAGATCGCCTGAGCTGGGCAGGGCGACGGATGCCTCGGCACTCGGCCCGGGTCAGGAGCAGACAGGCCTCATCGGTCCTGACCCAGGCAGATCACCTGACCCGGGCAGATCGCCGAACCCCACTCCCGCCCCGGACCCCAGGTCTCCGGCGGCCAGCGGGCACGCGACTGCGCGCCGCGGGGACGATTCACCCGCGGCGCGCGCCGCTTCGACCGCCCGCGGGCGGCCGGGTCGGAGTCAGCCGCAGGTCGTCGCGGGGTACGCGGCATCCGTCTCGACTGTCACGGTCTGTCCCCCGACGTTCGCCGTCGCCGTCAGGCTCAGCTCGCCGACGGGGATCGCCGCGAGCCGCGAGGTGAAGGTCGCCGAGGACGTCTTGCCCGCGGGCAGCGACGTGAACGTCTTCGACCCGTACGCACCCGTCGCCGCCACCGTCACCGGGAACGCCTCGCCGTTGGTCACCGTCAGCACCTGCACGACCTTGCCGACGACGCACCGGGCGGCGACCGCCGCGGTGATGTCGAGCTCGGGCTCGGGGGAACCCACGACCTCGACCGTGACCGTGACGGTCCGGTTGTCGGGTGCCACCTCCTCGTCGCCCTCCATGTCGAAGACCGGCAGGCCATCGGAGGCCCAGTGGACCCGGCGGACGAACATGTCGCGGCCGCTCAGACCCTCGTGGTCGGTGCGGGCGTGGAAGACGTAGAGCAGGTTGTCGTCCTCGTCGTACGACCACATGCCGTGACCGGTGCCCAGCTGCCAGGAGCCGTTGAAGATGCCCGACTTCTGGATGGGGTAATTGAGCTTCGACCAGGCGGCGGGGTCGGTCAGGTCGACGCCCTCGCCGGCCGTCGCGGTCGCGAGGCCCGTCGTGTAGCTGTCGCCGACCGTCGAGCCCGAGTAGATGAGGTTCAGCACGCCGTCGTGCGCGACGACGTTCGGCCCCTCGGCGATCGTGTTGTCCCACGCGTACTCGGGCACGAGGATGCGCACGGGCTCGGAGGTGAGGCGGGTCGGGTTGGCCGGGTCCATCTTCGCGATGAACAGGGCGCCTAGCTGCTGCCAGATGTAGTACGACTGCCCCGAGTCCTCGAGGTAGGTCATATCGAGCGAGATGCCCTGCGACGGGTTGAGCGCGCCGCCGCCGGAGCGAACCACCTTCTGCGCCTTGGTCCAGTTCGCGGCCACGGCGGGATCGAGGTCGTTGCCCTGGGCATCCTGCTTCAGCTGGATGATGCTGGCGCGGCCCGTCCACATGTCGGGCTGCCCGTTCGTGCCGTTGTAGCAGGGCATGAAGAGGATCGACAGCCGGCCGGCGATCACGTGGTACTCGGGTGCCCAGAAGCATCCCGTCATCACGCCGCCGTCGGCATCGGTGTCGCCGCGGCGCAGCAGGTCGACCTCGACGTTGCGGCCGGCGTCGAGGGCCTCGTCCGAAAGGTCCTCGATGCGGTCAGCCACGCGGATCGGCATGTGCGCCCCGCCCTGCGGGTTGATGTTGCCGCCGTAGATGTCCTCGGTGGCGATCATCAGGAACTTCTCCTGGCCGTTCCAGTCGTAGCGGAACACCGACGGGTCGGCGCGCTCGTCCGCGAACGGGGTCGCGTACTGCGGCCGCTTCACGCTGCCGGTGACCTCGTAGGTGCCGGGCACCGAGGTGTCGACCGCGTCGACGGATGCCGCATCCCACGCGATCGCGCGGGAGGCGTCGGAACCGTCGTCGTACGTGAGCTCGACGCGCTGCGGCAGGTCGGCGGCGCCGAACTCGTCGCCCTCCTCGAGGGTGACGTCGCCGAGCGCGGCCACGCCGTCGTTCGCGATGCGTCCGAAGCGCACCTGCAGGGCGTCGACGGTGCCGGCTTCCACCGGAAGCGCGTTGCCGGTGGCGTAGTTCGGGATGCCGCTGCCGGCGTCGCCCGCAGTGGCCTCGATCGTGCCGCGCTGAGCCGCCGTGCGGCCCGCACCGGTGGCGAGGTCGGTGAACGTGGTGTACATCGCCGCGCCGGCATCGGAGGTCCAGCTGACCACGTAGCGGTCGGAGGCCGTGTCGTAGACGGCGGCCGGCTGGTTGACGCCGCTCGTGACGCCGAGGTCGACCATGCCGACCTCCTGGTACGAGCGCAGGTCCGCGCTGCGGGCGAACAGCACCCGCGAGCTCTGGGTGCCGTCGGCGCCTCCGCCCCGGGCGGTGCGGGTGGCGACGATCCCGAACTCCCCGTCGGCGAGGCGGAACAGGTGCGGGTCCTTGAGACTGCGGATGATGCTGTCGCTGGTACCGCCCGCAGGGACCGCGGTCGAGGTCTTGGCGAACAAGATGCCGTAGTTCTCGTTCAGCGGGGTCCAGCCGTCGCCGTCCTCGAGTGCGAGGTGCATGCTGAGCGCGACGTCGGCGTTGTTCGCCTCGGTCACCGACGTGGGCACGCGGCTGTACGCGAGCAGCTGCGACGTGGTCGCGGCGGGAAGGATGCGCACGTCGAACGTGCGGTCGACGGTGGATCCGGTCGACTCGTCCGTGACGCGGACCGTGATCTGGGCATCCGTCGCCTCCTCGGAGTCCGCGACGATCGTGTCGCCCACCGTGACGCCCGCGCTCACGGCGGTCACCTCGACGGCCGTGCCGGCGGGAGCTTCCGGAAGCGCCGTGCCCGACTCCACGACGGACGGGATGACGAAGCGGGCGGCGAGACGGGCGGCGCGGTCCGCCGCGGACTCGGTCGAGGGGAGCACCGTGACGGTGATCGTCTTGGTGGCGGTGAAGCCGCGCACGGCGGTGGAGGCGGTGAGTTCGACCTCGACCGCCGGCTGCCCGGCAAGCGGCGCGTCGACCGTGCCGTCGGCGGCGACGACGGACGGATCGCTGGAGGTCCACGTGACCCGCCCGCTCGCGGTCGGAAGATCGATGTCGGTGGACGTCTCGCGATCCACGAGGTTCAGGCCGTCGAGGAGCGCCTGAGCCTGGGCCTGCAGCACGGCGGCGTGCGGCTGGGCGTCGGCGCCCGAGACGTCGGTCACCTCCGCGGCCGACAGCGCGCGATCGTAGACGCGGAAGGACGAGATGGCGCCCTGGAACAGCGGGTCCGGCCAGGGGGCCCGGCCGATCGTGTTCAGCGACTGGTCCACGATGTCGGCGGGAGAGAACTCCATCGGCCCGTGGGCGACGCGCGTGCCGTCGATGTAGAGGGATGCCGTGCCGGCGGCGCCGTCGACGACCGATGCGACGTTCACCCACTGGTTGGCCGTGATTCCGCACGAGCCGGCCTGCACGAGTCGCTCAGCGCCGCCGGCCTTGAGGCCGAGGAGAGGCGAGCGCCCCGACCCGCAGTTCAGCGAGGCGAAGAAGTACTCGGTCGCCGACGACTCGTTGCCGATGTTCCAGAGGAAGTGGAACCCGTTCAGCATCGCCGGCGAGGCCTGGACCTCGGCGACGACCGTGGCAGACTCCTGTCCGGTCAGCAGGTTGTCGGGCAGCTCCACCCAGTTACCGGTCGAGGTCTTGGCGCCGCCCCGCAGGGTGAGCGCGGATCCCGTCCAGTCCGAGGCCTGGAGGTTGCGCACGGTCGCGGGTCCGAACCCGGAGTCGGGCGCGCTGTTGGGCACCGCGCTGCCCGACGCCTGCGAAAAGGCGTAGGCGACGACAAGGCCCTCCTCGGGCGCATCCGCGACAGCGGGCGCCACGCCCATGCCGAGGACCATCGCCCCGGCGGCGGTGAAAACCAGAGCGCTCCTGCGAGCGCGTGAAGACAGACTCATATCCACTCTCCGTCAAGTGACTGCACATCGTCGAACAGGCTGTTATCGCTCACATTAGCGCTAACGCGACGAAGAAAACCAGGCTTGTCGCAAGGATTCCTCCGATGGCACGACAATCGCCCGACGAACACTGTTACCGATAACCTTTTCTGCGGCCATTGTCTTGACAGCGATCCGCCGACCCCTCTAGCTTGGGCGGACCGGCATTGTTTCCGGTAACACCACGAGTCCGCAGATCGCCTCAGCGCGATCGCAAGATTGCGCGATGACGCACAACGAGTCTGCCGAGACGGCGACGTCCACGGCCCGGGGTTCCTCGCATCGCCGCAGTCGACGAAAGCGAGGAAGCAGAGCGTGAGAACGCGCACCAGATCCCGAGTCCTGGCCAGGGGCGGTGCGGTCGCGACCGCGATCGCCCTCGCCCTCACCGGAGCCGTCGCCCCGACGGCGGCCCACGCCGCCCTGAGCGCAGCACCCCTCATCCACTACACGTTCGACGCGCCGGCGGGCACGACGATCACCGACTCCAGCGGCAACGGACACAACGGAACGCTGCGCCAGAGCGGCGGCAGCGTCGCCGACGGCAGCCTCTCGCTGCCCGGCGGCGCGCGCGGCACGGCGGCGTATGTCGAGATCCCGTCCGCGCCGCTCGTCGGCAAGAAGGACCTCACCATCTCGACGTGGCTCACGCCGCGATCCGGCCCCGGGAACACCGCGGCGGCGTTCATCGGCGCACCCGTGGCATCGGGCGCCTCGTACTCCTCCGGCTACTGGCTGCTGAACCCCGCCAACCCCAGCGGGTACGTCAAGTCCGTCGTCACCAACTCCGTCAATGCGGGTGCACCGTGGGGCACGGAGGTCGGCCCGGGCGGGACGAACTCGGCGACGATCGGAGCACGGACCCCGGCAGGACTCAGCCTCTACACGACGGTCATCGACGGCACGACCGGTCAGCTGCGCGTCTACATCAACGGCGCCCGCATCACCCAGAATGCGATCGTCCGGGATGTCGCCTCCTTCGGCTCCAGCCTCGTGGCGAGCCTCGGCCGCTCCACCTACAACGACACCAGCTGGAACGGGCTCGTCGACGACTTCGCGGTCTACGGCCAGGCGCTGACCGACTCCGACGTCCAGTCGCTGTACAGCTCGCAGGCCCTCGACCGTGCCGTCGCCGCCGTCTCGGTCCCGCAGACCGCGACGACCGACTTCACCGTCCCGGTCACCAGCGCCGGGGTCGCGGTGGCGTGGGCGTCGGACAACCCGGCGATCGCTCTGAACGGCGGGGCGGCCGACGTCACCCGTCCGGCCGCCGGCACCGGTGACGCGAACGTGATCCTCACCGCCACCTTCACGGTGGGCGGGGAGACGCGGACGCAGACGTACGGTGTTCTCGTGCCCCAGGAGATCCCCGACTCCGAGAAGGTCGCGCAGGATCTCGCGGCCATCGAGATCCGGAACCTCGACAACATCCGCAGCAACTTCTCGGTGCCCGCCGCGGGAGCGCAGGGCTCCGCGATCGAGTGGACCATCACGGCCGGCGCCGCAGGCGCCTCCCTGCGGGACGGCGTGCGGACGGACTCCCGCACGGTCGAGGTGCAGCGTCCGGCTGCCGGCTCGGACGAGGTCGTCGTCGAGCTCACCGCCACGGCCACGAACGGCAGCGCCTCGGCGAGCCGCACGTTCTCCGCGCGGGTCCAGCCGATGCCGGGCGGCACCGACAAGACCGAGGCGTACTTCTGGACGTTCTTCACCGGCGAAGGCCAGGGCGCCGAGCGCGTCAGCATCGCCGCGTCGAAGGGCAACGACGCGCTGAGCTGGAACACCCTCAACGCCGGTCAGCCGATCTTCACGTCGACGGTCGGCACTCAGGGCCTGCGCGACCCGTTCATCATCCGCGCACCCGAGGGCGACCGGTTCTACATGATCGCCACCGACCTGAAGGTCGCGGGCCTCGCGGGCGGCTTCACCACAGCGCAGATCTCCGGGTCGAAGTACATCGAGGTGTGGGAGTCCGACGACCTCGTCACCTGGTCGGAGCAGCGGCACGTGAAGGTCTCGACCGACTTCGCGGGCAACACGTGGGCTCCCGAGGCCTACTGGGACGAGGAGCTCGACACGTTCGTCGTCTTCTGGGCGTCGAACCTCTACCCCACCCCCAACGCGGCCGACCGCACCGCGGTGACCTACAACCGGATGATGTACGCCACCACCGACGACTTCGTCACCTTCTCGGACGCGAAGATCTGGACCGACGTCCCGCGTGGGACCGGCCGGGGCATGATCGACTCGACCGTCGCGAAGGTGGACGGCGTCTACCACCGCTTCACCAAGGATGAGGCGAGCATGACGATCCGTCACGAGAAGTCGACGAACCTGCTCGCGACCATCACCGGCAGCCTCCCCGGCACCACCGGACCCGCAGACCAGTGGACGCTCGTCAAGGAGCGGGTCGCCAGCGGTCTGCCCAACGGCGAGCCCGGCGGCACGTACTCGAGCGGTGAGGGCGCGAACATCTTCGCGGCCAACGAGGGCGATGTGAACGGCCTCGACTGGTTCCTCTTCATCGACCAGCCGGACTACCACGGCGGTCCGAACCACTATGTGCCGTTCGGGACCGACAACCTGAACGACGGCAACGCCTGGCAGCCGCTGGGTGCCAAGCTCCGTCAAGGTCTGCCCCAGAACGCCGACGGCGGCAAGCCGCGTCACGGCACGGTGATCCCGGTCACCCGCGCCGAGTACCAGAAGGTGCTCGAAGCGTACGCGCCGAACATCGCGGTCGCCTCGGTCGCCGCGATCGACGTCACGACGACCGCCGGGGTCGCCCCCGGCCTGCCGCAGGCGCACCTGACCAAGGCCGACGGCTCGCAGCAGACCGTCGACGTGGTGTGGGAGGACGTGGCGGCGTCCGACTACGCCGGCCCGGGCACCTTCACGGTGTCGGGCATCGCGCAGGACGACTCGCGCATGCCGGTCGAGGCGACGGTGACCGTCGAAGCCGCGATCGACGTGGACGTGACGGCCGAGTCGCGCTGCGTCGCCGGCAAGGTCGTGCTCACCGTGAAGATCGCGAACGGCGGAACGGATGCCGCGGCGGTCGACGTGTCGACGACGTACGGCGCGAAGACCGCGACCGTGGCGGCCGGCAAGTCGGCGTCGTACGCCTTCACCACTCGTCTGGTCTCCATGCCGGTCGGCGAGGTGAGCGTGGACGTCACGCAGGGCGAGGGCACCGGAACGGTGACCGCGTCCTACACGCCGCGCAGCTGCGGCTGACCGAGCGGATGCCGCGGGCCTGAGCACGCGCCCGACCGAGGCCCCGGTGGATCCGTCCGCCGGGGCCTCGGTCGTCTCATCCGGGTGCAGATGGCCGTGGCCGCGGCTTCCCGTGGCACGCTGGAGGGGTGACGAGGATCGCGGGCGCCGAGGACGAGGTCGGACGCCGATCGGGCGCCATCGGCACGCTGCGGGCGCGGATGCTGACGGCGCTGTCGGGCGATCCGGCGGGGACTCCGCCGTGGGTGCGCGAGCTCGCCGAGGGCGACGACACCGGGTGGTTCCCCGAGGACGGCGCCGCGTGGACGGTGCACGGCGGCATGGGGACGATGGTCGCCGGGATCCGCGCGCTGCTGCTCCAGGCACTGCACCCCGGAGCGCTCGCCGGAGTGCACGACTGGTCGCGCTATCGCGAGGACCCCATCAGCAGGCTCACCGGCACGGTGCGGTGGGTCATCTGCCTGACCTACGGCTCGCGGGCGCAGGCTCAGCGCGAGACCGAGCGGGTGAGCCGGTTCCACCGGCGTGTGGCCGGGACGTACCGCTCGGCCGCGGGCGAGGAGCGCGCCTACTCCGCCGGCGACGCCGAACTCGTCGAGTGGGTGCACCTGGCGTTCACCGATGCCTTCCTCACCTGCCACCAGACATGGGGCGCGCCGATCCCCGGCGGTGCCGACGCGTACGTGGCGGAATGGGCGACCGCCGGCCGGCTCATGCATGCGGCGGATCCCCCGCGGACGGCGGCCGAGCTGCGTGCCCGCATCGACGGGTATCTCGACCGCGGCGTGCTGCACCGGGACGAACGCGTGGACGACGTGGTGCGCTTCCTCCGGCGCCCGCCGTTCCCCGGTCAGCTCTCGCTGTCGCTCGCGTACCGCGTGCTCTTCGCGAGCGCGGTCGCCACCATCCCGCCCCGCTACCGGCGGCTCCTGGGCGTCCGGCGCACCCCGCTGCCGGTGGTGACGGTCACCCGCGTCGTGCTCGCGGTCGCGGCGCGCGCGCTGGGATCGGGGCCGCGCGCCCAGGACTTCGCACGCCGCCGATTGCGCCGCCTCGAGGCATCCGACTCCTGACGGCGGCCTTCAGCGCCGGCCTGACATGACGGACGCCCCGCGGTCCGCAGACCGCGGGGCGTCCGTCGTGTGCTCTCAGCCGCAGCTGAACGCCGGGTACGAGACGCTTCCCGCGTACTCGAGGCCGTCCGCCGACGACCCGGCCACCGTCACCTGCCCGGTCGCGACCCCCACCGTGCGCGCCGTGAAGCTCGCCGAGGAGGTGCCGCCGGCCTTCACCGAGGCGAAGGTCTTCGACCCGTAGGCGGTGGTGACCTGCACCTCGGCCGCGACGTCGTCGGCGTTGCGCACCGACACGACGAGCACGACCTTGCCCGCCACGCAGCGCTGGCTCACGACCGGCTGGAGATCGAGCGTCTCGCCCACGAGCGTCGGGAGCTCGACCGTGAGGTGCTCCTCCACATTGCCCGCGGCATCCTGAGCCTGCACGTGCACGTAGCGCGGAGCCTCGGTCAGCTGCACCGAGAAGGGCTCCTCGTACGTGGCGTACATGTTGTTCGTCTCGCCGGTCGGCGAGCTGTCGGGCCCGTCCGACCACACCGTGCGCGTGACGCCCGACCCGGGCTCCTCGTCCGACGGGGTCAGCGTGACCGTGGCCGACGAGCCGTCCACGACGATCCAGTCGATTCCGGTCGTCGGGGCGATCGTGTCGACCTTGATGGACTCGGATGCCTCGCCCACGGCGTCGTCCTCGCTCGTGGCACGGGCGCTGACGGTGACGTCGCCCTGCGCCGAGACGGCGAACGGCTCGGTGTACGGGGTCCACGTCTCACCGTCGAGGCTGTACTCGATCGCCGCGATCGGACTGGCGGTCTCCTCGGCGGTGACGGTCACCGTCGGCGCGGTCGTGTACCACCCGCTGCCCTGCGGTGCGGCGCTGAACTCGATCGAGACGATCGGCTCGGCCTGGCTGAGCGGCTCCACCACGAACACCGTGGCGGTCGCGCCCGACGCGTAGCCGGCCACGGTGCCCGCGACGTCGAAGATCGCATCGGCCTCGGCATAGGCCGAGGGATCGATCGCGGCCCACTCGACCGGGACCGAGCTGCTGGCCGTGCCGTCGTCGTAGGTCCCGACCACGCTCCGGGGCAGCACGGGTGCGACGCCCGGTGTCGTGATCGTCGCGGCGTATTCGACGCTCTCGATGACATCCGAGAGCGTGCCGGCGACGTACACGGTGGCGGCGACGGACTGGCCGTCGTAGCCCTCCGGATCACCCAGCACTTCGAAGCTCCCGGCAGCGGCATAGCCGGCGGCCGCCATGGGAGCCCACTCCACGTCGACATAGGTGAGGGGTCCGTCCTCGCCGATCACCCAGACCTGCTCGGGCAGTTGGGGAGCCGTTCCCGTGACCGTGCGGACCGCGACGGGCTCGGACTCGAGGAACGCATTCGGATCCTCGGGTTCCGGCTCCTCGATCGGCGCGTTCACGCCCCAGACCTCCCACTCGATGACGCTCGTCGCCTTGCGCTGGCCGGAGAACAGCACGCGGTCGAGCACGAGCCGTACGCCCGTGGTGGTCACCGCCGTGAAGTTCGCGGTGACGACCGGCTGCGACGTGACGGGCGCCGTCGTGCTCAGCACCGGCAGCGGATAGGAGAGGCTCGGGCCGGTGACCGGCGTCCACTCCCCCGTGCTGCTGCGGTACTCGATCTTCCAGGCCGCCGGGATCATGACGCCGGAGTCGCCCCCGGGGGTCAGGTGGTTCTGCCACAGGAAGAGCTTCGACGAGCTCACGGTGACCGGCCGCTCCCACGTGTAGGTGGCGATGTCCTGCGTCGGACTGCCCGGCGCGCCCCAGGTGCCCCACATCGCCGACAGCGTGTTGGTGGGAGCCGAGGCGCCGTTGTTGAGCGCGGCCGACGAGTTCCATCCCGGAACGTAGCTCACCTCGACCGTCGGTGCGTTCTCGCCGGCCGCGAGCGCGACGTTGATCGGCTCGTCGGCGGCGGTCGCCGGCATGGCCATGGCCCCCGCTCCGACCAGCGCGAGCGAGACCGCCATCGCGAGCGCGATCCTCCTCCTCACACCGGTCCTGCCCGAGCGAAGCGTGTGCATGGAGTTCCTCTCCGTCGTGTTCGACATGTCAGTTGGTCGCATCGATCGGCGCCCGGCCAGCGGCCAGCAGGATCTTCTGGCGATTGCGCGCCGTCAGCAGACCGTCGGCCACGTACGAGCCGGTGACCTCGCCCACCGCGTCGAGGAACGCCGAGCGGTCGGCGAACGGCGCCTGCGCCCACACGTCGTCCAGCAGCGTCGACCCCGTCCGCCGTGGATTGGCGACGCCGGAGTCGCGGCCCGCGAACGTCACCGTCGGCTCTGTGCGCTGGAAGTACATGTGGTACGCGACATCCCGGCCGTTGTAGGCGGGCTCGTAGCTGAGGCTGCCGATGGTGAAGACGTTGGCGGCCGTCTTCGCGATGCCCCGGCTCACGTTGCCGGCGAGATCGAGCCGGTCGGCGAGCGACACCTTCAGGTAGCTCGAGGACGAGCTCGTGGCGGTGAGCACGACAGGTCCGTACATCAGCGTCTGGATGTCGGCGCGATCCACCGCGGGCTCGATCCGCACCGCCAGCGGGATCCGCACCGTGATGGTGTCGCCCGCCGCCCAGGAGCGCGCGATCGTGGCGTACGAGCCCGGCTCGATGTCCACGCCCGCGGGCGCGCCGTTGACCTCGATCTCGACGCCCGACGACCAGGACGGGATCCGCAGATGCACGGTAAGGGGGCCGGACGGCGCCGCCTTGACCGTGAGGGTCGAGGTCTCCCCCTCGGGATAGGACGAGACCTGCTGGAGCTCCAGCCCCGTCTCGTCCCACGTGAGGGTGGAGGCGAGGTAGAGGTTGACGTACAGCTCCGAGTCGTCGGCGGAGCGGAAGTAGATGCCCTCCTGGTACTTCACATGGCTCTCGAGTCCCGTGCCGCCGCAGCAGGTGCCGATGTTGCCGTTGCCGTACTCCTTTCGAGCCCCCGGGTGCACCGGGAACATGTACAGGTTCTCCGGCCCGCTGGTCGACTCGGCGTTTCGGCGCCCGCCCAGGATGTGGTTGAGCACCGTGCGCTCGTAGTAGTCCATGTACTTGGGATCCTGCTCGTTGAAGAACAGGCAGCTGGCGACCTTGAGCATGTTGTACGCCGCGCACGATTCGGCGTTGCGGGGTCCGATGTCGCCGGCCACGGCGCCGGCCGGGCCCCACAGCTCGCCCTCGCCCGTGCCGCCGTGCGCGTACGTGCGGCCCGGGACCACCATGTCGAAGAAGCCCTTGGTGGCGTCGAGGAAGTGGCCGTCGCCGGTCTCGGCGGCGAGCTTGACGTAGCCCGGGAACTGCGGGATGTGCTGATTCGCGTGCTTGCCGTTGAGCGTGTCGGTCCCGGCGGCGCAGGCGTCGACCAGCGTGTGCAGGGTGAACAGCTTCGCCGCGTCGAGGAACTCGCTCTTCTGCGGGTCGGCCGAGCGCCAGTACAGCTCGACGAGCACTTCGTTCATGCCGCCGTACTCCCCGGCGATGTAGGAGCCCCACATCCGGGCCAGCTGTGCCGGCGTGCACTGGGAGAGCCGGCTGAACACCCAGTGGCCGATCCCCTCGGCGAGCGCGAGCGCCTGGTCGCTGCCCGCGAGGGCGTGCGCATCGAGGAGCCCGGCGAGGATCTTGTGCAGCGTGTAGTACGGCGCCCAGATCTCGCCGTAGGGCGCGAACTCCTCGAGGGCCGAGAACTGCCATTCGCCGTACGCCGAGAGGAATCCGGGGTGCGAGTAGCGCGGTGCGGCGTCGAACTCCTGCGCGGCGAGGGCCGCGCGGCACTCCTCGAGACCGGCCACGATGGCGTTCACCTTGTTGAGCAGCGCGAGCTCACCCGTGGACGCGTAGGCCATCGAGATGCCGCTCAGGAAGTGCCCGCCGTAGTGACCGCGCAGCAGCCCGCCGGCGCCGGCGGCGTTCTGGCCGCGCGTGTACTCGCGCGCGCCCCAGCGCTGCGCGTCGGGGTTGGGCCCGTACTCCTCCCACCCGCCGGGCGGCGTCGCGCCCTTGGTGTCGAGGCCGGCGTTGCGCCGGAACACGGCGAGGATCTTGTCGACCGAGTAGGCCCGGTAGAGCACCAGGTGCTGGTTGAGGGCCCGGGTGAACACGCTCTGACCGAGGACGACCGACGTGAGGGGGAAGGGCCGGACGCTCCAGGCATCGGGGTAGACGAGGGTCTGGCCGGCGCGGACGACCTGGGCCGAGCGGGCGATGCCGGCGGCGCGGAAGGCGGCGGCGCTCGGGCCCGCCGCAGGGGCGGCGGCGCGCGCCTGGGTGGGGTCGAGGAGGGCGACGGCGGCGGCCATGCCGGCGAGCGCGATCCCCCCTCCGACGACGACGTTGCGTCGCGAGATGCCTGATTCGGTCTCAGGAGTCATCGTGATTCCTTTCTCTGGGGCGGGAAGCGGCCGGTGGCCGGTCCCTGAGGGCGGGCGATGCGCGTCTGCGACGGAGGCGGCGCCGGAGTTCCGGCGCCGCCTCCGTCCGTCAGGTCAGCCGCAGCTCGCCGCGGAGTACGGCGCTTCCACCGTCCTGGTGGCCCCGCCGGGAGCGGTGGCCTTGACCGTCACCTCTCCGGCGGTGACGCCGAGGCTTCGCGTCGTGAAGCTGTGGCTCACCGCCTTGCCGGGCAGCACGGCCGCGATCTGCTTGGTCCCGAACGCGGACGTGATCTCGAGCGCGAGCGGCTCGTCGTCTTCGTTCACGGCGCGGACCACCACGACGACCTTGCCGGCGACGCAGCGGGTGGTGGCGGTGGCCGAGACCGCCGGGCCCACCGGGACGCCGTCGCCGACCGTGAGCGTCAACGTCGTCGACGTCGTTCCCGCGGTGCTCACGTACGACGGGAGCACCAGCTCGCCTCGGATCGTGTACACCCCGGGCTCGTCGACCAGCGACTCGTCGTAGTCCCACTCGACGCCGATCGCGCGGTTGTCCCGCGAACCGTCGTTGTACGAGACCTGCACGCGCTCGGGGAGCCAGGGCTGCTCGCCGACCTCGACGGTCTGCTCGAACTGCTCGGCACCCTGGATCGAGATCCCGCCCTGCGAGTTCTCGGGCCGCACGTAGATCTGCGCCTGGGCGATGAGGCCGTTGGTGGTGTTCGTCCCGTAGACGACGAACGGCTCCACGTTGGTCTCGGCGACCTGCTCGGCCGTGATCGGCTGCCACGTGAACGGCACCGACCCTCGATGCCCGCTGGTGTAGACCACGTCCAGCTCGGCGGGCAGCTCGGGGATCTCCCCCACGACCGTCCGCATGATGACGGGAGCGTCCACCGAAGCGACCGTCTCACCGTTGACCCGCCAGCGGAGGACACCGGTCCCGGCGCCGGCGCCCTGGACGCCCGTGATGCGGATGCGGAGCTGGCTCGTCTCGACCGGCTCGAAGTCGAGTCGGTTGTAGGCGTTGCGCACGAGTGCACCGGCGTACGTCGACGTTCCCGTCAGCTCGACCGGAGTCCAGGTCGTGCCGTCGTTGGAGCGCTCGATGACGTAGGTGTCCGGACGCGGCATCCGCGTTCCGCCGTTGTCGTCGTACCAGTAGATCTCGGTCGACTGGAGACGCACGGCCGAGGGCCACTGGTAGCGGATCCACGCGGCCGTCGCGGGCGACGTGCCGTTGGCCGGCTGGCCCCAGTTGCCCCACCCGTTGCCGGCACCCGGTGCCGAGCTCGTGGGCGTGGTCGCCTCGTTCACCCTGCTGTGGTTCTCCCACGACGAGGTGCCGCTGGTCGTGATCGTCCCGACCGAGCCGAACTCCGCCGACGTGGGCTTCTCGGCCAGCGTGACCTCCACGTTCCGCTGGGTGGTGAGAGCGCCGTCGGATGCCGTGAGCCGCAGGACGTAGGCGCCTGCCGCCGTGCCGGTCACCGTCGTGGTGAGCTTCGCCGGGTCGCTGAAGATGACGCCGGCGCCCTCGGGGGCCGACACCGTCGACCATCCGACGGTCAGCTGTCCGGACTCCGGGATGCCGTCGTCCGTCGCCGTTCCGACGAGCGTCGTCGACAGGTTGCCGTCGCGCGATCGATCGGCCGACGCCGACACCACGGGCGGGTCGTTGACCACCGCGGGGACGTCGCGACCGGAGTCGAACACCTGGATCTCCGAGATCGCGGTGAACTTCGAGGGGCTGTTGACGAACGCCACCCGCACCTTGCTCGCAGTCACCGGCTCGAACAGCGCTTCGTTGAACTTCGCCTGCACGATCTTGGGCGATTTGAACGTGTCGGGCACGGTGACCCAGGTCCCCGAGCCGTCCTGCACCTGGATCGAGTAGCGCTGCGGCTGGCTGTAGCCGCCGGCCTGCCGGTCGCTCACGAACCACACCTTCAGGTTGTCGAACGTCTTCGGAGCCCCGAAGTCGAGTTCGACGTAGCCGTTGGCATCCGTCGTGCCGAAGTTGCCCCAGAAGGGCTCGTTCACGGTGACACCGTCGGTCACGGCCGCGAGCGACACCGGTCGCTCGGTCTCGGCGATCGCACCGGGGGTGTAGTTCATCGAACCGGTCGAGTACCCCGGCGTGTGGAAGTTGCGCCACGGCGTGGGCCGGGCTCCCACCTGGGTGAACGACGACGTCAGCGTGGCGTCGGCCGCGAGGTTGGGCGCGTCCTCTCCCAAGTCGATGCCGGCGGTCTTGAGGTATTCGACGACACGGTCATCCTCGATCGGCGTGCCGGCCGCGGTCGGCAGGTCGGCACCCTCGTCGGAGACGATCGCGACGCCGAGTCCGGCATCCGATTCGACGATCTCGTTCGCCGCCGGGTCGTAGACGAAGCGGCCCAGCGCGTCGGCCGAGGCCTTGCGCTCGCCGTCGATGAACAGGCTGTAGCCCTGACCGAGGTCGTAGTGCGAGCCGTCCTCGTCCCACACCACCGTGACGTCATGACCGTGGTACCGCAGGTTGTTGACCATGAAGTGGTCGTACCCGAGGTCGATGGGCCACAGCTCGATCTTGTCGTCCGATCGGGGCTGGATGCCGCCCATGTCCTCCACGTAGATGTAGTTCATGTTGCCGAGCATCACGTGGTTCGGGTTGTTGCGGTTGAAGGTCTTCGCCGTCGCGTTCCAGTTGGAGTAGTACTCCGCCTGGTTCGCCACCCGTGCGTCGCCGCCCGGGTAGATGCTCCACGCCATCCAGTCGAGCAGCCGCGCGGCGTACTCCGGGGTGATGTACTTGCCCGCGGGGTCGTAGTGGCGCAGCGCCTCTCGCACGGCCCGGTACTGCACCGTGAAGTTGATGTTCGAGAAGTTGTTCGAACCGCCGATCCCGAACTTGGCGCGGTCGTACTGGTTGGCCGTGTAGAAGGGGAAGATCGGGAAGTTGTCGCCGTACCGGAGGAACCGGAGCCCGTCGACGTAGTCCCCGGCGTCCTCCGTGGGGATGAGACCCTCCGCGTAGATGTCGAAGAGGTTCGACTCCTTCGCCGGGATCAGGTCGCGCTCGGCGGCGCTCAGCGGGTTCGTGCCGCTCCCCGACGACGGGGCCGACTCGGCGCCGTGTGAGGTCCCTGCGAGGAACGTGCGCATCTCGTCGCTCCAGAGTCGGCCGAGGATGGCGTCGCGGATCTCATCCGCGGTGTCTCCCATCTCGGTGACCTTGGCGGCGTCGGCTCCGGCGATCTCGTAGAGCTGGCGGGCTGCGTCGAACGCACCCCACACGTACGCCGACTCCGGCCGCTCGATCGTGCGCGCACCGGGTGCGCCGGCGTTGACGCGCGGGTACCCGAACGTGATGGCGTCGGAGTCGTTTCCGGGCATGTAGTTCGTGTCGTACGCGATGAGCTTGTCGTCGTTGCCGTCGTAGTGCTCCAGCTGGCCGACGCCGTCGCCCTCGAAGTAGTGGGCGAAGCGCTCGGCGATCTCGGCGCCGCCGCCGTGGACGTTGTACGCCTCGAGACCGGCTGTGCCCAGGTACTGCGAGTAGTGGTTGTTCCAGCTGGTGTGGCCGGGGCTGTCGAGGAACGCGGACGAGCCGGAGAGCTCGCCGATGTTGAGGATCTGGCCGTACGGCAGGTACGGGGTGCGGATCCACTTGGTGTCCTGCAGGTGCATCGGCTGCGTGAGGGCCACCGAGTTCTGGTACAGGTTCACGCCCTCGATGGTCGTCGGGTACTGGTAGACGTAGCCGGGCTCGTTGGTGTCGAGCACGTTGTAGCGCTCGCCCCACCAGCGGTAGACGATGGCCTTCTCGATCGCCTCGTTCGGCACGTCGATGTACGGGATGTCCTCGGCCCAGCGACGGTTGAAGTCGGTCACGCCCTTCGCGAAGGCGGCCGCCGGCTCGAGGTCGGCGTAGGTTTGCAGCTCTTCCCGACCGGCGGGCATCGCGTCGTTGTAGAGCGACCCGACGACCGAGATCTCGACCGATCCTCCGGCCGGCACGGTGATGACGCGATCGAGGTTGGCGCCGCTGCGCTCGAAGCCCTCGGCCTTGATGCCGACCCGCACCGTCGACCACGGAGTGTCGACGAGACCGTTGTTCGCACCGCTCGTGAGGGTGCGCGAGCCCACGAGCTCGTTGTTCGCGTCGCCGGCGCCGGTCGCCAGCGGGGAGGCGGCCCGCACGGTGAAGGTCTGTGCGGCGGCTCCCGGGTTCTGGAACGTGATGGCGGTGACCGCCGTGTTGTCGTGCGTGACGAACTTGCGCTGATCGGCGACGACTCCGGTCGTGCCGATCGTGTAGCGGGACTTCGCGTGGCTGGGAGCGTTGAAGCGCTGCGCGCCGACCTCCGCGACCGTCTGTCCGGGCACGGCGACCGTGTAGAAGTTGCCGAGGCTGTTGGGGCCGCCGGCGAACGCCGAGCCCGCGAAGCCCATGACCCCCCAGTTGCTGCCGCCGCGCATGTAGAGCGAGCGCCCGCGGGTCTGCAGCACGGTGTTGTTGGCCGTTCCGGTGACGCCGAGGACCCTGTCGAGGTAGTAGTCGGTGCCGCCGGCGGCGAGGTCCTTGTCGAAGATGCGGCCGTGCATGCTGCTCGCGGTCCAGTCGACCCCGGGGGCCAGCTTCTGCGCGACTTCCGCGACGTTCAGATAGGTCGGGTCGCCGATGTCCATCGAGTCCGTCTGGCCGTTGGTGTACACACCGACGTCGGACTCGTTCCCGGGCACGACGTCCGCCGAAGCGGCTGTCGGCGCGAGGGCCAGCGTTGCCGCCGTGAGCGCGAGTATGGCTGCGCCGGCGACGGGTTTTCTCCAGGTGTCAGGCGACATCGCCCGTCCTCTCCATCGGGAAATCGGATGACTCGTCCTCGCACCGACATGAGGAGTCGCGCCAAGGCGAGTCGGGCACAGTAAAGCAGGGCGGAATTGCTTAACGCAATGGTTTTCGAGGTTTTCGACGAAAGAAGGGTTACCGGTATCACTTCCGCCCGAAAAGGATTGTGGGGCAAGCTGGGATCATGCGCATCGCTCTCACCGGCTCGACCGGAAAGCTCGGAACCGTCGTCGCCCGCGAGCTCCGCGGGGCCGGCTACGACGTCGTCGGCATGGACCTCGTCGGACCCCGGGGGCCGTCCTTCATCCAGGTCGATCTCACGGACTACGGCCAGGTGATCGATGCCTTCGGAGGGGTCGGCGACCGCCACGACGGCATCGACGCGGTCGTGCATCTCGGCGCGATCCCGGCACCCGGCATCCGCAGCGACATCGCGACGTTCCACAACAACATGGCCGCCACCTTCAACGTCTTCTGGGCGGCGGTGAGGCTCGGCATCCTTCGCATCGTCTACGCCTCGAGCGAGACGGTGCTCGGACTGCCCTTCGACGTGCCGCCGCCCTACATCCCGGTCGACGAGGCCTACCCCCCGAGGCCCGAGTCGGTGTACTCGCTGGTGAAGACCCTCGAGGAGCGGCTGGCCGTCGAACTGGTGCGGTGGCACCCCGATCTGTCGATCACCGGGCTGCGCTTCTCGAACGTGATGGACCCGGAGGACTACGCGGAGTTCCCGTCGTTCGACGCCGACGCGCTCCAGCGGAAGTGGAACCTGTGGGGCTACATCGATGCCCGCGACGGCGCCCAGGCGGTGCAGCGCGCGCTCGAGGTCGCCCCGGCCGGGTTCGATCAGTTCATCATCGCCGCCGCCGACACGGTGATGTCGCGACCGAACGCCGAGCTCATCGCCGAGGTGTTCCCCGACGTCCCCGTGACCGGCGAGATCGGCGAGCACGAGACCCTGCTCTCGATCCACAAGGCACGGCGCCTCCTCGGCTATGCCCCGCGGCATTCGTGGCGCGACCACGTGGGGTGACCGCCCCCGGCGCCGGCCCGCTCCGAGCGTCGTAGGCTCGAAGCGGACCTCGGCCTCGGGAGGTGCATGATGACCGAAGATCCGCGGGTGACCGCCGCCCGCTACCGCCAGGAGAAGCTCGAGCCGCCCGTGACGGGCGAGGGACCAGCGGATGCCGCGGCCGAGAGCCCGCCGCCCGCACGGCAGAGCGAGGCCGACCGGGCGGCCTACGTCGAGACGGCCATCCAGCAGGCCATCCGCCGGGGCGACTTCGACGATCTCCCGGGCGCCGGCAAGCCGATTCCCGGCCTGGGCGCGACCCACGATCCGGACTGGTGGATCCGCCGCAAGATCGAGCGCGAGCAGCTCAGCGGGCTCGGTCCGCCGGCCCTCACGCTGCGCACCGAGTCCGCGGGGCTTGCGGAGCGACTCGATGCGCTTGCGCGCGAGGCCGACGTGCGCGAGGCGCTCGAGGACTTCAACCGCCGGGTCGTCGAGGCGCGACGTCAGCTCCTGGGCGGTCCGCCGGTCGTCACCGCGACCCGCGACGTCGAGGCGGAGGTGGCGGCGTGGCATCGGCGCGCCGAGGAGCGCAAGCGTGCGCACGACGTGACGGATGCCGCTCCCGACCAGCGCCCGTGGTGGCGGCGACGGCGCTGAGCCCGGTCAGCGCCGAGCGATCGTGGATCCTCGGATGACGAGACGCACCGGCGAGTGGTGCTCCCCGCTGCCGATGTCGACGCCGTCGATCGCATCGAACACGCGCTGTGCGGCCAGGCGGCCCAGCACCTGCAGGTTCGCGTCGATGCTCGTCAGCTCGGGGCGGGAGTTGGTCGAGAGAACCTCCCAGTTGTCGTAGCCGATGACGGCGAGGTCGTCGGGCACGCTCCGCCCGAGGTCGCGCGCGGTGTCGAGCGCACCGCGGGCGATCTGGTCCGAGCCGCAGAAGATCGCGTCGACGTCCGGATGCCGCTGCAGCAGGATGGCCGCGGCATCCCTCCCCCAGTGCTCGGTCCACTCGGAGAACATGGGGTCTCCGACGAGGGAGAGGCCGGCGGCCTCGAGGCCCGCCCGGGCGCCGGCGAGGCGGTCCTGCGCGGCGGCGTAGGACGGGTCGCCGGTGATGTGGGCGATGCGCGTGCGGCCGCACGCGAGAAGGTGCTCGACCGCGAGCCGGCCTCCGGCGTAGTTGTCGGGGGTCAGCGACAGGTCGCGCGGATCGTCGGAGGGCGCATAGGCGTAGACGACAGGCACGGGAAGGTCCTGGCCCAGCGACGGTCGCGGGTCGGTCGCGCGGCCGACCACGATGATGCCGTCGACCCGCCGGCTGAGGAGTGCCTTCAGATGGTGCTGCTCGCGGATGGCGTCGCCCCGGGCATCGCAGAGGAAGACGTTGATCTGACCGGCGCCGAAAGCGTCTTCGGCGCCCATCAGGATCGGGATCATGAACCGGCCCTCGAGGTCGCTCGTGAGCAGACCGACCGTGCCGGTACGACCGGCGAGGAGGCCCTTCGCCATGGCGTTCGGGGTGAAGGAGAGTTCGTCCGCCGCGCGGAGCACCCGCTCCCGGGTGGCGACCGCCACGTCATCGCGATTGTTGATGGCTTTCGACGCGGTCGCGATGGAGACGCCGGCCAGTCGGGCCACGTCGCTCAGTGTCGCCGCGCGCGACCCGATCTCGTTCGATGTCACGTTCGCCTCCTCGGTGCTGAAAGGTTATCGGAGAGGCTACTTGACCTCCCGGCGATACACACGATAACTTGCCGAAAGGGATTTCGTAGATTTCGAATCCTGCATGCACCAGACACAGCGGTGCCGGCCTGGGGCCGGAGTCATCCGCTCGATGATGAGCTAGAGGAGACAGTTGATGTTCACTACCCGACGCCGTGCCGCACTGCGCGCGGCCACGGCCTTCGTGGCGGCGGGCGCGCTGATCGGCGGCCTCACCGCCTGCGCCGGCAACGACGAGACGCCCACACCCGCTGAGTCGATCCCCGCCGAAGGCGTCGATGACGGCTCGACGCTGACGCTGTGGACGCGCGCGCCCATGGAGCGTCAGGCCAACCTGCTGGTCGACGCCTACAACGCGAGCCACGAGAACCAGGTCGAGCTCACCGTCGTCCCCAACGACGACTACGTCGCGAAGGTCGGCGCCGCAGCCGGCTCCGACGGGCTCCCCGACCTGTTCGCCGCCGACATCGTCTACGTGCCGAACTGGGTGCAGCAGGGTCTGTTCCAGGACATCACGGCGCAGATCGACGGGCTCTCCTACAAGGACAGCATCAACGCCGGTCACCTCTCGGCCGGCACCTACGAGGGCCAGGAGCACGTGCTGCCCTTCGTGCTCGACCTGTCGATGCTGTTCTGGAACAAGGAGCTCTTCGCCGAGGCCGGCCTCGACCCCGAGGTCGCCCCCGCCACGCTCGAGGAGTTCGCCGACGCGGCCAAGGCCGTGCAGGATCTGAACAAGCCCGACACCTACGGCACCGCGTCTGGCCTCAACTGCGGCGGATGCCTCGTCTTCACGTGGTTCCCCGCGATCTGGGCCTCCGGCGACCAGGTCATGAACGAGGAGGGCACCGAGTCCCTTCTCGCGAGCGACACCGCCCAGGAGGTCTACTCCACCTGGAAGGACCTCGTCGACGAGGGCGCGGTCCTGCCGGGCTCCGCCGAGGAGACCGGACCGACCTGGACGGCGGCGTTCAGCGAGGGCAAGGTCGGCGTCATGCCGTTCCCCGCCACGCTGCTCTCCTCGCTCGAGTTCGACGCCGGCGTCGCGGGCCTTCCCGGTGTCGACGGCGGCGCCTCGACGTTCGTCGGCGGTGACGGCATCGGCATCTCGAAGGACTCGGAGCTGTCGGCGCAGGCCTGGAACTTCCTCCAGTGGATGATGTCCGAGGAGGCGCAGGTCGACGTGCTGGCCAAGGACAACAACGCCGTGTCGCGTTCGGACCTCGCCGACAACGAATACGCCGCCGAGGACCCCCGCCTGGTGACGATCAACGAGGTCGCCGGCATGGGCTCCACGCCCGTCGCGCTGAACTTCCAGCAGGCGTTCAACGCGCCCGGCAGCCCCTGGCTGACGCTGGTACGCGACGCCGTGCTGGGCGACGGCGAGTCGGTCGAGCCCGACAACGAGGAGATCACCGCGGTCCTCGCGCAGTAGCATCCTGACGCTGCGGGGCGGTCGTCCGTCGGCGACCGCCCCGCTCCGTCCCCATCCCCTCCTCAGAAAGGCCGCGACATGGTCGTCCCCGCACTCGCGAACGCCCGCGTACGCAGAAGGCGCAGCCGCTCCGGCATCGGAGGCCCGGTCCAGGGCTGGCTGTACGCCGCTCCCACCGCGATCTTCGTCATCCTGCTCTTCCTCGTGCCGCTCGGCCTCGTCTTCCAGATGTCGGCCAGCGACTGGCCGCTCATGACCGGCAACCAGGGCCCCAACTTCCCCGAGAACTACGTCGACGCCGTCAACCAGCGTCTGTTCTGGGAGTCGATCCGCTTCACCCTCGTCTACACGCTCCTCACCACGGTGATCCTCATCGGGCTCGGGCTCGGCCTGGCCCTGCTCGTGCAGGAGTCGACCCGCTGGAAGGGCTTCCTCCGCACGGCCTTCCTTGTGCCGAGCGCCCTCGGCCTGGCGTCGGCATCCCTCCTCTTCTACGTGCTCTACTCCCCCATCGCCGGCCCCTTCGCAGACCTCATGGCGTCGTGGGGCATCACGTTCCTCGGCACTCCGGAGGGTGCTCTGTGGTCGACGATCTTCCTGATCGTCTGGCGCTATGCCGGGTTCTACATGCTGCTCATGCTGGTGGGGCTCCAGGGCATCCCCGACGACGTCTACGAGGCCGCCCGCATCGACGGCGCGTCGCGCTGGCAGACGTTCCGCGACATCACGCTGCCGCTGCTGCGCCCCACCTTCGCGCTGACGACGATCATGTGCGTGACCGGCTCGCTCCTGGCGTTCGAGCAGTTCTACATCCTCACCAAGGGCGGGCCCGACAACAGCACGATGACGATCGTCCAGCTCATCTACAACGTCGCCTTCCAGGGCCAGAACAACCTGGGCATCGCCGCCGCCCTGTCCGTCATCGTGCTCATCGCGCTGATCGTGATCAACGTGTTCCAGCTGCGCGCGTTCCGTCGCCCCGAGGAGAGCTGAGCCATGACCGAGACCATGACCCGCACCATCGTCGCCCCGAAGGCGCGTCCCACCCGCACGCGCCACGGACGCAGCAGGGCCGCCCGCATCGCCTTCGGAATCCCCTACTGGGTGTTCACCGCCGCGCTCGCCGTCATCTTCCTGTACCCGCTGATCTGGACCGGCGTCTCCTCGTTCCAGCCGCTGGCGGGCACGAGCCAGACCGATGGGTGGGGCTTCGGCAACTATCTCGCCCTCGCCGACTACCAGGCGGGCGTCTGGGTGTACCTGGGCAACTCGCTCATCGTCGCCGGGCTGACCGTCGCCCTGACGCTGTTCATCTCGCTGCTCGGCGGCTACGCGTTCGCGCGCTTCTCGTTCCCGGGCAAGAACATCCTGTTCCTCGTGACGCTCGCCATCCTGATGGTGCCGTACGCGACGCTGCTCATCCCGCTGTACGTGATCCTCAACGAGGTCGGCCTGGGGAACTCCCTCGTCGGCGTCGCGCTCGTGATCACGATGTTCCAGCTCCCGTTCTCGATGTTCATGATGCGCATCTCGTTCGAGTCGATCCCCCGCGAGATGGACGAGGCCGCCCTCGTCGACGGCTGCTCGAGCTTCGGCGCGCTCTGGCGGGTGCTGCTGCCCGCCGTCAAGCCGGGCCTGGTGACCGTCGGCCTGTTCGCGTTCCTCACCGCCTGGAACGACTTCATGGCTCCCCTCATCCTCATCAGCGACACCAACCGGATGACGCTGCCCCTCGCCGTCGCGAACCTCCGCGGCCAGGTGCAGGGCGTCGTCGACTACGGCGCGACCGAGGCCGGGGTGGTCGTGCTCGCCCTGCCCTGCATCGTGCTGTTCCTCATCCTTCAGCGGCACTACGTCCGCGGATTCATGTCTGGAGCCTTCAAGGGATGACAATCCACACCATCACCCCCGCGCCGCAGGCGCCCGTCGTCCCCGGCAGGGGTCGCCTCCGGCCGCTCGGCCTCGGCGACGTCCGCATCACCGGCGGCTTCTGGGGCGACCGGCAGTCCGTCAACGGCCGCCACACGCTCGAGCACATCGGCTCGCGCCTCGAGTCCGAGGGCTGGCTCCCCAACTTCGACCTCGCCCCCACGGGCGGGCTCGTCGAGGGCCGCCGCGGCCGCGAGTTCTCCGACTCGGAGGTCTACAAATACCTCGAGGCCCTCGCCTGGGAGATCGGACGCACCGACGACCCCACGCTGGAGCAGCGCTTCCATGACGTGGTCGCGAGGGTCGCCGCGGTGCAGGAGGAGGACGGCTACCTCAACACGAGGTTCGGCCGCCCCGGTCAGCCGCCGCGGTGGTCCGACCTCGAATGGGGGCACGAGCTGTACTGCCTGGGGCACCTCTTCCAGTCCGCGGTGGCCCGCGAGCGCACACGCCCGGGCTCCGACGACGGGCTGCTCGGCATCGCACGCGCCGCCGCCGATCTGGTGTGCGCCGAGTTCGGCGCCGACGGCCGCGACGCGATCTGCGGCCATGCCGAGGTGGAGGTCGGGCTCGCCGAACTCTCCCGCGTCACGGGCGACCGCCGCTATCTGGCACAGGCGCGCCTCTTCGTCGAGCGTCACGGCAGGAAGACCCTGCGCGACATCGAGTGGGGTCGCAAGTACTTCCAGGACGACATCGCCGTCCGCGACGCCAAGGTGCTGCGCGGCCACGCCGTGCGCGCGAACTACCTCGCCTCGGGCGCCGTCGACGTGGCGGTCGACGTCGGCGACAACGAGCTGCTCAAGGCGCTGCGGCGGCAGTGGGATCGCACCATCGCCCGCCGCACGTACATCACCGGCGGCCAAGGGTCCCACCATCAGGACGAGGCGTTCGGCGACGACTGGGAGCTGCCGCCGGACCGGGCGTACTCCGAGACCTGCGCGGGCATCGGCTCGATCATGTTCTCGTGGCGTCTGCTGCTCGCCGGCGCGGACCCCCGGCACGCCGACCTCATCGAGCGCACGCTGTACAACGTCGTCGCCACGTCCCCCGCGCCGGACGGACGGGCGTTCTACTACGCCAACACGCTGCACCAGCGGGTCCCCGGGATCCCGGCCGACCCGGACGGCACCTCGCCACGCGCGTCGTCGTCGCTGCGGGCTCCGTGGTTCGACGTCTCGTGCTGCCCGCCGAACGTGGCCCGGACGCTCGCCAGCCTCGACGCGTACATCGCGACCGCCGACGCCGGCGGGGTGCAGCTGCACCAGTACGCCCCGGCGTCGGTGCGCACGTCGCTCGATGACGGCCGCATCGTCGCATTCGACGTCGACACCGCGTACCCGGCAGACGGCCGCATCACGGTGACGCACATGTCCGACGCGGACGCGGCCTGGACCCTGAGCCTGCGCGTGCCGGCCTGGGCGGCGGGGGCGACGCTGCGCATCGTCACGTCGGACTCGGTCCAGCAGCGTTCGGTCGACACCGGCATGGTCGAGATCCGCCACGCGTTCCGCTCCGGCGACCTGGTGCAGCTCGATCTGCCCATGGCGCCACGCGTGTCGTCGCCCGACGGCCGCATCGACGCCGTGCGCGGCTGCGTCGCCGTCGAGCGCGGCCCAGAGGTGCTCGCGCTGGAGTCTGTCGACCTCGGTCCCGCCGGCGTCGACGACGTGGGCCGGGTGGCGATCGACCTGGATACCGCGCCCGTGGAGCGCGACGGGAAGGTGTGGGTGCGCGTTGCCCGACTCCCGCTCGCCGACGGGCGCTGGCCTTACGGCGAGGAGCCGGCCGGCACGGATGCCGAGTCCGTCGAGGTGCCGCTCGTCCCTTACCACGAGTGGGCGGAGCGCGGCCCGTCGACGATGCGCGTGTGGATCCCCGAGGCACCCTGACCCCTGCCCAGCCTCCGGCCAGGTGCCCCCGCTAGACTGGGGGCACCATCCCGGATGTGTATCTACCTGGCCCGACGCGGAACAAGGCGGCACGACATGCCGCGTACCGCGGCGGACACGTACAGGAAGACAGATGCACACCACTCTGGCCGCGCCGCGCCCGACGAGTCTCGTCCGCGAGACCGGCTTCGCCTACTTCCCGATCGCGCTGATCGCGCGCCTCCCCTTCGCGATGATGGTGGTCGGCATCCTGACCCTCGTCGTCTCGGCGCGCGACTCGCTCGCACTCGGCGGGCTCACGTCGGCGATGACCGGCCTCGGCACGGCTCTCGTCGGGCCGTTGCTCGGCGCCGCGGCCGACCGCTTCGGACAGCGGCGCGTGCTGCTGATCGCGGGCACCGCGAACAGCCTCCTGCTGCTCGCGATCGCGTGGCTCGCCTTCGCGACGGTTCCGGATGCCGCGCTCCTCGTCGTCGCCTTCCTCATCGGCGCGTCGATGCCGCAGGTCGCGCCGCTGTCGCGCAGCAGGCTCGTGGGCATCATCGGGCGCACGTTCTCGAAGGACCGCCGGGCTTCCGCGGTCGGCGGCACGATGGCGTACGAATCGGCGGCCGACGAGATCGCGTTCGTCTTCGGTCCCGTGATCGTCGGACTCCTGGCGACCACCATGAATCCGGCGGCGCCGGTGATCGGTGCGGCGGTGCTCGCGCTCCTGTTCGTCAGCGCGTTCGCCCTCCACCCGACCGCCCGCGTTCCCGCAGCCGCCGACGGTGCGGCGGCGGAGCAGGCGCCCGCGCGCGAGCTGGCCCGCCCCGCACTGCTCGCGACCGTCGTCGGCACTCTCGGCATGGGGCTCTTCTTCGGCGCCATGCTCACCTCCCTCACCGCCTTCATGGCCGAGCGCGGCGCCCCCGAGCAGGCCGGTCTGGTCTACGGGGCGATGGGCATCGGCTCGGCCGCGCTGGCCCTCGGCGTCGCGCTGTTCCCGGCGCGCTTCACGCTCGCCGCGCGCTGGCTCGTGTTCGGGGCGATCCTGGTGGCCGGCACGCTCGCCCTGCCCTTCGCGGAGAGCGTGGCGGCGATGACCGTGTGCCTGCTGATCATCGGCATCGGCATCGGGCCGACCCTCGTCACCCAGTACAGCCTCGCCGCCGGGCGGAGCCCCCTCGGGCGCTCGGCGACCGTCATGACGATGCTGGGCTCCGCCGTCGTGGTCGGGCAGTCCGCGGCATCCGCCCTCACCGGTCTCCTCGCCGAGGGCGCCGGAGCCTCGATCGCCCTCCTCGCGCCGATCGCCGCGGCGCTGGTCGTGCTCGGCGCGGGCGCGGTCAACGCCTGGCTCTCGCGGTCGCGCTGATCGCGGGCGCGATCAGGCCGTCGACGGTCCGCCGTTGAACGGGAAGACCACGCGGCCGAACGGCCATGCGTTCTCCAGCCACGCCGGCACGAACGCGTCGAGCCGCGCCGCCACCCCGGCCGGCGCATCGGCGACCGTCCACCACGAGACCTCGGCCGAGACCAGGTCTTCCTCGGGTGGAAGCGGATCGATGTACACGCAGCCGAGCAGCCGATCCTCGTGCGCGGTCAGCACCGCGTAGTTGAACGATTCGTGGCGGTCGATCTCGAGCGCATGGCGGGCGAGGTCCTCCTCGTCCTGCTCACGCGTCATCGTGGCGGGCGGCCATCCCCACGCCTCGCCGTAGATCCGCCACAGTGCCGGCTGATCGCCCATCACGGCGACCATGTCGATGTCGACGTCCGCGGCGCGGATGGGCCTCAGGTGCACGTCGTCGGTGAGCTGCACCCGCAGCGGGTGCTCGAAATCGGCGGGAAGCCAGGTGGCATCGGTCATGGGGACTCCGTGTGCGCGGTCAGAGTGCGGCGATCCGCGTCTTCAGCTGCTCCAGGGTGTCGGCGGGGAGCTGGTTGCCGGCCATCTTCAGCACGGCGGCCGCCGGCATGCTCTTGGCGAAGCCGACCATCGGGTGCTCGGGCAGCTCGGGGACGAGCTCGACGATGATGCCTCGCGCTTCGGGATCGTCGAGCAGCTGCCCGAGGGTCGTCGTTTCGAGGTCGTACTTGCCGGCCATGTTGATCTCCTCGCGCTGCCCGGGGGTCCGGGGTGGCTACAGGATGCCAGACTTCTCGGCATCCGCCCAACGATCCCGGGCTTCGGCGACGATGCGGTCGACGGGGGCGTCGATCGAAACGGCGGCCCCCCGCTCGTCGGCTTCGAGCGGCTCGAGGAGCGCCAGCTGCGAGGCGAGCAGCGTCGGCGGCATGAAGTGCTCCGTGCGAACGGTGATGCGCTCCGTGAGCAGCTCTGCCGAGCCCTCCAGGGCGATGAAGAACACGTCGCCCCCGGTCTCGCGCAGCACATCGCGGTAGCGGCGGCGGAGTGCGGAACAGGCGACCACCGCGAGCCGGCCGCGCGAGGTCTCGCGCACCATCGCCTCGCCGACGGCCCGGAGCCACGGCATCCGGTCCTCGTCCGTGAGCGGTGTGCCGGCCGACATCTTGGCGACGTTCTCGGCCGGGTGCAGATCGTCGGCGTCCAGATACACGCCGCCCAGTGTCACCGCGAGCGCCGCGGCGACCGTGGACTTTCCCGAACCCGACACCCCCATCACGACGATCGGCATGGGATCTCCTCACGACAGGGGACGGATGCCTCGCCCGCAGTCCAGGCTAGCGAACGGCGTCACGGCCGAACGCCCGGCCCGCGCGAGGCGGACCGGGCGTTCGAAGGGTCGTCGACTCAGAAGTCGAACTCGCCGATGTTGTCGGCGTTGAACTCGTACGGGTCGCCGAGCAGGACGGTGGCTTCGGGGCCCACCTCGAAGTCGCCGAGCTCGCCGGCTTCGAACGTGTCGCCTTCTTCGCCGGTGATCTCACCGGTGATGAGCGCCTGCGCCGCGTACGCGGCGAGGTAGCCGAGGTCGGCCGGGTTCCACAGCGCGAACGCGGTGACGGTGCCGTCCTCGACGTACTCGCGCATCTGGTTCGGGGTGCCCAGGCCGGTCAGCGCGACCTCGCCCTTGTACTCCGAGGTCGACAGGTAGCGGGCCGCGGCGGCGATGCCGACCGTGGTGGGCGAGACGATGCCCTTCAGCTCCGGGTAGGTCTGCAGCAGCGCCGCCGTCTTGTCGAACGAGGTCTGGTCGTCGTCGTCGCCGTAGACGACCTCGACGAGCTCGATGTTCGGGTGGTTCGCGGCGAGCTCCTCCTCCATCATCTCGATCCACGCGTTCTGGTTGGTCGCGTTGGCGGTCGCCGACAGGATGGCGATCTGGCCCTCGTCGCCGATCTGCTCGGCGATCAGGTCGACCTGGACCTGCGCGATGCCCTCCGCGGTGGCCTGGTTGATGAACAGGTCACGGCAATCCGGATTGGCGTCGGCGTCGAACGTGACGACCTTCACCCCGGCGTCGCGCGCCTCGTTCAGCGCGTCGCAGAGCGCCTCGGTGTCGTTCACCGAGATGATCAGGCCGCCGGCGCCCTGCTGCGCGGCGGTCTGAATGTACTGCACCTGCGAGGTCGGGGACGCGTCGGTCGGGCCGACCTCCTCGAACGTGCCGCCGAACTCCTCGGTGGCCGCCTCGGCACCCCCGGTCGACGTGTCGAAGTACGGGTTGCCCAGGTTCTTGGGGAGCATCGTGATCGACAGGTTCGCGTCGCCGCCATCCCCGCCATCGGTCGAATCGCCACCCGACCCGCCACCGGCACAGCCGGTCGCGAGGAGGGCGACCCCGACGGTGAGAGCGGCTGCGGCCAGAGCCGTGCGCCCCGTGCGCTGAAGTCCGAACATCATTGTTTCCTTCCTTGGTGCAGTCTGCGGTTCCGTAGCTGCGGTGGTGTGTGGTGGTGCTCTCGAGGGATCACGACGGGTCCGCTGACGCGTCGGATCGCCCCTTCCTCTTCCCGATGGCGGCGGCCCTGCGGACCTGCAGCCATGCGAGCAGGCTGGACGACACCACGGAGACGATGAGGAGAAGTCCCGTGATGACGTTGATGATGTCGCTGCTCACGCTCGCGAGGCGCAGGGCGCTGCCGAGCGTGCCGATCAGCAGCACGCCGGCGATCACGCCGTGCAGGGCGCCGCGGCCGCCGAAGATCGAAACGCCGCCGAGCAGCACCGCCGCGATGACCTGCAGCTCCATGCCCATGGCGTTGTCGCCGCGGGCGTTGGAGTACAGCAGCGTGAAGTAGACGCCGGCGAAGCCTGAGACCGCACCGCTGAGCACGAAGAGCAGGAACTTGGTCCGGCCCACGTCGATGCCCGAGAACGCGGCGGCCTCCTTGCTCAGTCCGATCGCGTACAGCGACCGGCCGAAGGGCGTGAAGTGCAGCACGACCGCGAAGATGATCGCCAGCACGACGAACGGGATCATGATCATCGGCACCGGGGTGCCGGGGATGTTCGCCTTCGCGAGATCGGTCCACTCCTCGGGGAAGTCCGTGATCGCCGTGGTGCCGAGAAGACCGACGGCGATGCCGCGGAACAGCGCGAGCGTGCCGATCGTGACGGCCAGCGACGGGAGCCCGACGACGGTGATGAGGAATCCGTTGAACGCGCCCGCGACGACTCCGACGACGACAGCGGCGAGCGCCGCGAGCGGGAACGGCACGCCGCCCTGGCTGAGAACGCCGGTGATCACGCTCGACAGGCCGACGATGCTGGCGACCGAGAGGTCGATCTC
Organism: Microbacterium sp. CFBP9034; assembly: GCF_034045255.1. NCBI lineage: Bacteria > Bacillati > Actinomycetota > Actinomycetes > Micrococcales > Microbacteriaceae > Microbacterium > Microbacterium sp. CFBP9034. The sequence continues at coordinate 863,278 of NZ_JAXCWC010000001.1, read as the reverse complement.
CTCCGTGATGATGATCAGCGTCATCGGGAGGGCGATCAGCAGGATCGGAGCGATGTCGCGGAGCAGGTAGGTCACCGTCAGCGGGCTGTCGAAGTTCCGCACCGACGCGAGCGCGACGACGATGACCACGATGAGGATCGCGATGATCGCGGCCTCGCGGGTCAGCAGCAGCCGGCGCCAGGCGGGCTTGGCGTGGGCCTTGTAGACCCGCGCCGGCGCGGCATCCGTCAGAGCGGTCATCGTGTCTCCTCCCGCTGTGCGATGAGTCGTCGGTGCTGCCGTACCGCGAGGACGCGGTCGAGGACGATGGCGCCGAGGATGAGGACGCCGACCACGGCGCGCTGCCAGAAGTCGTCGATGCCCAGGATCGGCAGGGCGCGGTTGATCGTGAGCAGCAGGAACGCGCCGATGGCCGCGCCCCACACCGACCCGACGCCGCCCGAGATCGCGACGCCACCGATGACCGCGGCGCCGATGGCCTGCAGCTCCCAGCCGAACCCGGCGCCCGAGCTGACGGTGCCGTACCGGGCGGCGTAGAGGACGCCCGCGAGTCCGGCGAGCGCGCCGCTCGTGACGAATGCGGCGATCACGCGGCGGGTGGTCCGCAGGCCGTAGAGGTGCGCGGCGGCGGGGTCCGAGCCGATGGCGTAGAGCTCGCGGCCGCTGCGCAGGTTGCGCAGATACCACGCGGCCACGACGAGCACCACGACGGCGATGATCGTCAGGATCGGGATGCCGAGGATCCGGTCGGTCCCGAGGGCACGGAAGTCGGGCGGGAGGTCCGAGGCGTTGATCCGGTCGCTGCCCGTCCAGGCGACGTTGATCCCGCGGTAGACGTACATCGTGCCGAGGGTGATGACGAGGGCGGGGACGCGCGCGAAGGCGACGAGCGAGCCGTTGATGAGGCCGAGGAGCCCGCCCAGCAGCACGCCTCCGACGAAGACGCCGATGAGGGGGATGCCCGGGATGTCGATGAAGAGGCGGCCGGTGAGGTAGGCGGTGAGGCCGACGATGGACCCGACCGAGAGGTCGACGTTCCGGGTGATGATGACGATCGCCGAGCCCACGGCGACGAGCAGCAGGAGGGAAGGCGTGAGGAGAAGGTCGCGGAACCCGTCGCCCGAGAAGAGGAAGGTCGGGTTGCTCACGGTCGCGAAGAGGATCACGAGGAGCAGGGCGACCAGGATGCCGGTCTCGCGAGCGGTCGCGATGCGCTTGACGAGCTTCGACGCTGCGCTCGAGCCGGGCTGGACGGTGGGGGTGGCGGTCGCGGTCATCGGGCCACCTCCGCGTCCGCGGTGGCCGCGTACATGACGGCCTCCGGCGACGCCTCCGCGCGGGGGAACTCGCCGGTGAGGCGTCCTTCCCGCATCACGAGCACACGATCGGCCATGCCGAGGACCTCCGGGAGTTCGGACGAGATCATGAGGATCGCCATCCCCTGCTGCGCCAGCTGGCTGATGAGGCGGTGCACCTCGGCCTTGGTGCCGACGTCGATGCCGCGGGTGGGCTCGTCGACGATCAGCACCTTCGGCTCGGTCGCGAGCCACTTGCCGAGCACGACCTTCTGCTGGTTGCCGCCCGAGAGCGTCCCGGCCTCGGCGTCGAGCGCGGCGGTCTTCACTTCGAGACGGCTCGCCCACACCTGAGCGGCCTCGTTCTCGAGGCCGCTCCACAGCAGACCCCACTTGGCCAGCTTCGAGCGGATGGCGAGGGTGATGTTGCGCGAGACGCCGTCGTCGAGCACGAGACCCTGCTTGCGGCGGTCCTCGGGCACGAGGGCGATGCCGCGGTTGGTGGCGAGGCGCGGGTTGCCCTTCGGGAGCGACCGACCGTCCAGCTTCACGGTTCCGCTCTCGTAGACGTCGACGCCGAACACGGCGCGCGCGACCTCGCTGCGGCCTGCGCCGACGAGACCGGCGAGCCCCACGATCTCCCCCGCGCGAAGGCTGAACGAGATGTCGCGGAACACGCCCCGGCGGGTGAGCCCCTCGACCTCGAGCACGACCTCGCCCACCTCGGACGGGAGCTTGGGGAACATCTCGGTGACGTCGCGGCCGACCATCTGGCGCACCAGGTCGTCGACCGTGGTGTCGGCGATCGGGGTCGTGTCGATGTAGGACCCGTCGCGCATCACGGTGACGGTGTCGCACAGCGCGAACACCTCGTCGAACCGGTGGGAGATGAACAGCAGCGCCCGGCCCTCGTCGCGCAGGCTTCGCGCGACGGCGAACAGCCGCTCCACCTCGACGCCCGAGAGCGCCGCGGTGGGCTCGTCCATGATGAGCACCCGGGCATCGAGCGAGATGGCCTTGGCGATCTCGATGATCTGCTGATCGGCGATCGACAGGCCCTCGGTGACCCGCTCAGGGTCGAGCGAGACGCCCAGGCGCTGGAAGATCTCGATGGCCTCCGACCGCATCGCCTTGCGGTCGATCCGCCCGAACCGGTTCGTGGGCTGACGGCCCATGAAGATGTTCTCGGTCACCGACAGATCCGGGAAGAGCGTGGGCTCCTGGTAGATCACGGCGATTCCGGCCGCCTTCGACTGGGCGGTGCTCGTGAAGTCGACCGCTTCGCCGTCGAGGACGAAGTCGCCCGCGTCGCGGCGGTAGAGGCCGGCGATGATCTTGACGAGCGTCGACTTGCCGGCGCCGTTCTCGCCGATCAGGGCGTGGATCGAACCGCGGTGCAGCGCGAGGCTTCCGGAGCGGAGGGCGACCACCGGGCCGAAGGACTTCACCACCCGGCGGAGCTCGAGCGCGGGGTGAGGCGCGGCGGGTGCGACGTCTGCGGCCACGGGCGTCCTCCTCGTTGAGGTGAAAGTTGATGAATCGATTCAGGCAGGTTTCAGGCTACTCTAAGTACACCGACGAAGCCGGTCAAGTCGCATCGTGACAGTGACCGAATCGTGATCCGACGAGGAAGTGGGGAGGTGCCGTGCCGGTCAGCATCCGCGATGTCGCGCTGCGAGCGGGAGTCTCGGTGGGCACCGTGTCGAACGTCCTCAACCGCCCGGACGAGGTCTCGGCCGATTCGGTGGACCGCGTCAGCCGAGCGATCGAAGACCTCGGCTACGTGCGCAACGACGCCGCCCGCAAGCTGCGCGCCGGGGTGAGCACGACAGTCGGATTCGTCGTGCTGGACGGCCAGAACCCGTTCTACAACGACGTCGTGCGCGGCGCCGAGGACGAGGCCACCAAGCACGGCATCGCCATCCTGTACGGCAACACCGATGAGGACCTGGGCCGCGAGAAGCTCTACCTCGACCTCTTCGAGGAGCAGCAGGTGCGGGGTCTGCTCATCGCGCCGTACGGCGATGTGACCGCCCGGCTGCAGCGCCTGCGCGCACGCGGGATCGCGGCCGTGCTCGTGGACCGCTTCAGCGGGGACGGGCGCTTCTCCTCCGTGTCGGTCGACAGCGTCGTCGGGGGCCGCATGGCCGTCGAGCACCTCATCGAGGGCGGCCGCCGTCACATAGCCTTCGTCGGCGGGCCGTTCGACATCCGGCAGGTCAACGACCGCCTGGCCGGCGCGCGCGTCGCCGCCGAGAACGCGGCAGTGCCCGTCGAGGTCGAGGTCGTGGCGACCGCCGCGATGACGGTCGAGGACGGTGTCGCCGCCGGCGCCCGCATCATCGCCCGGCCCCGCCGCGAGTGGCCCGATGCGCTCTTCGCGGCCAATGACCTGCTGGCGCTGGGACTGCTGCAGTCACTCGTCGTCGACGGACGGATGCTGGTGCCCCACGACATCGCGATCATCGGGTTCGACGACATCCCGTTCGCCGCGGCCGCCGCCGTGCCGCTGTCGTCGATCCGCCAGCCGAGCCGGATGATCGGGCGAACGGCGCTGCGCATCGTGCTCGAGGAGGCTGCCGACTCGGAGAGCATCGCACGGCAGACGGTGTTCCAGCCCGAGCTCGTCGTGCGGGCCTCCACGCTCCCGCGCTGAGGGGGCACGCCGTCAGCCTCGCGGTGAATGTGCACCTTTGAACCGATAGTGCAATAATGCACTCTGTGAACCAGAGTGCATCTTCGACGCGGGACCGGCGCATCGCCGAGACCTCCCGGGCTCTGAAATCCGCGGCGCGGCGCGCGACCGCCGACCGTGGCCTGTCGGGCTTCACGATCGACGAGCTGTGCGCCGAGGTCGGCATCGCGCGGCGCACCTTCTTCAACTACTTCGCCTCCAAGGAGAATGCGGTGCTCGGGCTCCCGATCCGCGCCGACCTGCTCGAGCTCGACGAGCCCTTCGTCGCCGCAGGCCCCTCCCCCGACTCCGCCACGATGATCGCGTCGATCGCCGAGCTCATGCTCGCGCGGTGGGATCAGATGGAGCTCTCCGCCTCGGACTCGAGCGAGATCGGCCCTGCCATCCAGCGCGAGCCGCAGCTCATCGGCCACCTCATGGAGCTTGCCGCCCAGGGTGAACGGCACGACATCGGCCTCGTGGAGCGCCGCGAGGGCCTTCCCGAGGGAGACCTGCGGGCCGCCACGGCCGTTCACCTCCTGGGCTCACTGCTGCGCCCGTCGTCGATCGAGTACTTCCAGGACACCGGCGAGGAGTTCCGCACCATCTACCTGCGGCGCCTCGCCCTCGCTCGCGAACTCTTCACCGCCTGACCCTGATCGGACCCTGATGACCCTCACTACTGCTGCGCCCGCGCCGCTGCTCCTGACCAAGCGGCGCATCTGGATCATCTTCAGCGCCCTCATTGCGGGAATGCTGCTGGCCAGCCTCGACCAGACCATCGTCTCGACCGCGATGCCGACGATCGTCGGCGAGCTCGGCGGCGTCGAGCACCAGGTCTGGATCACCACGGCCTACCTGCTCGCCACCACGATCGTGATGCCGATCTACGGCAAGTTCGGCGACGTGCTGGGCCGGCGCAATCTCTTCCTGATCGCGATCGCGATCTTCACGGTCGCCTCCATCGGCTGCGCCTTCGCGTCCGACTTCTGGATGTTCGTGGTCTTCCGCGCCATGCAGGGCCTCGGCGGCGGCGGGCTGATGATCCTCTCGACGGCGATCATCGCCGACATCGTGCCCGCCAACGAGCGCGGCAAGTACCTCGGCCCGCTCGGCGCCGTCTTCGGGCTCTCGGCGGTCGCCGGGCCGCTGCTCGGCGGCTTCTTCGTCGACCACATGACGTGGCAGTGGGCGTTCTACATCAACATCCCGATCGGGATCGCCGCCTTCGTGATCGCCCTGTTCACGCTGACCCTGCCGAGCAAGAAGGCCACGATGCCGATCGACGTGCTCGGCGTCGTCTTCCTGTCGATCGCGACGACCTGCCTCATCTTCTTCACCGACTTCGGTGGCGACAAGGACTTCGGGTGGGACTCGCCCGCGACCTGGTCCTGGGGCGCCGGGCTGCTCGTCGCAGCGGTCGCCTTCGTCATCACAGAGGCGCGCGCGGCCGACCCGATCATCCCGCTGAGCCTGTTCCGCAACCCGATCTTCGTCAACGCCACTGCGATCGGCCTGATGCTCGGCATCGGCATGTTCGCCGCCATCGGCTTCGTCCCGACGTTCCTGCAGATGTCGTCGGGAACGTCGGCCGCGGCATCCGGTCTGCTGATGATCCCCATGATGGTCGGGCTCATGGGCACCTCGATCGCATCGGGGCTGCTGATCACCAAGACGGGGAAGTACCGGATCTACCCGATCGTCGGAACGATCGTCACGGGCCTCGCGATGATCGCGATGACCACGCTGGCCGCGAGCACGCCGATCTGGCTGATCTGCGTCTACCTCTTCGTGTTCGGCGCCGGTCTGGGCCTCATCATGCAGGTCGTCGTCCTGGTCGTGCAGAATGCCGTCCCGGTGGCCGAGATCGGCACCGCGACGAGCACGAACAGCTACTTCCGCGAGGTGGGTGCGGCGCTCGGCACCGCCGTGTTCGGCACGCTGTTCACGACACGGCTCACCGAGAACCTCACGACGGTGTTCGCGGGTGCCGGCGCCTCCCCCGCCGACGCCGCGAACGCCACCGCGACGCTCGATCCGCAGACGCTCGACCAGCTGCCCGACGAGGTGCGCGACGGCATCGTCAACGCCTACGCCGACGCGCTGGCGCCGGTCTTCTGGTACCTCGTGCCCTTCATCGCCATCGCATTCGTGCTGTCGCTGTTCCTCAAGCAGATCCCGCTGTCGGATGTCGCGGGGCTCGTGGCACGCGGCGAGGCGATCGGCGGCGACGAGGCGGAGCGTCTCGAGTCGGCGCAGCGTGCGGACGCGGCGCTCGCCCCGGCCCCGGTCGGCCCAGACCGGGACGAGACGGGCGTCGACGCGGCGTCGGAGGCTTCCCGGCGCTGAGCGCCGCGCGGGGTCGGTGACCGCCCGACCTCAGGCGGTGAGGCGGCCGCCCAGCCAGGCTCGAGCCCGGCTGACGAGGTCGGTGGCGAGCACGGCGTCGGCGGCCCACGCCTCGAAGCCGTGCGGCACGCCCGGCACCACGTCGAGGGTGACATCGACCCCGGCGGCCTCGAGCCGTCGCGCGTAGTCCAGATCCTCATCGCGGAACAGCTCGACGTCGGAGGTGTACAGCCAGGTCGGCGGCAGCCCCGACAAGTCGGTGCGGCGGGCGGCCGCGGCGTACGGCGGCAGGTCGTCGGCGCCCGGCGCGCCGCCCAGGTACGAGGTCCAGCCCACCAGATTCGAGCGGTTGCTCCACACGAAGTGCGCCTCGGCGTCGCGTGCCCGGTCGGCCGCGGTGCGATCGTCGAGCATGGGGCAGAACAGCCACTGCGCCGCCACGCGCTCGCCCTCGTCGTGGAGACGCTGCACGAGTGACGCGGCGAGGCCACCTCCCGCACTCTGGCCTCCGACGGCGAGCCGATCGAGGTCGAGGCCGAGGTCGGCCGCGTGCCGCAGCATCCATCCCCATCCGGCTCGCGCGTCGTCGATGGCGGCGGGGAACGGATGCTTCGGCGCCAGGCGGTAGTCGACCGAGACGATCGTGACGCCGAGGTCGCGGGCGGTCTGCCCGCAGAAGGTGTCGTCCATGGCGGCGGCGCCGAGCACCAGCCCGCCGCCGTGGATCCACAGCAGGCCGGCACCGGTCGGGCGCGGCGGGACGTAGACGCGCAGGCGCAGATCGCCCTCGCGCACCACCCGGCGCTCGACGCCCTCGACCCGCTTCCCCCGCAGGAGGCTCGAGCCCGTCGAGACCAGTGTCAGCACGAACCGGTTCTCGAGATTCAGCTTCGGCGCGCGCCGGGTGCGGTCGCGGAGCGAGGGGTGGATGAGGTCGATGTCCATGGGGGCTCCTGGGCCTGGGATTCGGGTGCGGTCCAGGATCGCACGCTTGTGTTACCTTGTAGCTCTATGTACCTTGTGCTTCTAGGTATGGAGGAGCGTCTCATGAAGATCGGCAAAGACCTGGTCGCCGCCGCCGCGACCCCGATGGTGCTCGGCATCCTCGCGGAGGGCGAGTCGTACGGCTACGCGATCCTGCAGCGGGTGAGCGAGCTCTCCGACGGTGAGCTCGAGTGGAGCGACGGGATGCTCTATCCCCTCCTGCACCGTCTCGAGCGCCTCGGGCACGTCGAGGCGACCTGGAGCGCCTCGCCCACCGGCCGGGCGCGCAAGCACTACCGGCTGAGCGGCAGCGGTCAGGCCGCCTTCGCCGAGCAGCGCCGGCAATGGCATGTCGTCAGCAAAGCCCTGCAGCAGGTGTGGGCCGACCGGGACGGCGGCAGTCGCAGCCCGTTCGCCCTCGGAGGTGCACCGGCATGAGCCCCGACCTCGACCCCCTGCTCGAGCAGCAGATCACCGCGTGGCGGGAGTACGTCGGCCGGCGCGAGGCCATCGCCGACCGCGACGTCGACGAGCTCGAAGACCACCTCCGCGATCAGATCGAGCGGCTCGAGACCTCGGGCCTCGCCCCGGACGAGGCGTTCCTCGTCGCCGTGAAGCGCATGGGCGGACTCGACGACCTGTCGCGCGAATTCGCCCGCGAGCACTCCGAGCGGCTGTGGAAGCAGCTCGTCATCGCCGAGCCCGAGGTGACGGCGCAGCGCTCCCGGTCGCTCCTGGTGGCCGTCGGACTCGCGGTCGCGGCCGCCGTCACGATCAAGATCCCGGCGCTCTTCGGCATCGGGTTCTCCACCGACGGCGAGTTCTACGCCCGCAACGCCGCCGTGCTGATCCTGCCGTTCCTCGCGGCCTACTTCCTCATCCGGCACCGCGCCTCCGCGCTCACCGTCGTGGCGGTGGCGGCTCCGTTCGCGGCAGCCGCACTGGTGCTGAACCTCTATCCCTTCGGGACGGATGCCGCGACCCTCGCGCTCGCGGCCATCCACGCGGTGGTGGCCCTGTGGATCGTGACCGGCATCGCCTATGCGAACGGCGACGTGGGCTCGAGCCGCGCGCGCATGGACTTCATCCGCTTCACCGGCGAATGGTTCGTGTACTTCGTGCTCATCGCACTCGGCGGTGTCGTGCTCGTGGCACTCACGCTCGGGGTCTTCAGCGCGATCGGCCTCGACGCCCAGTCGTTCGTCGAAGACTGGATGATCCCCTGCGGCGTGGCCGGCGCCGTGGTCATCGCCGGGTGGCTCGTCGAGGCCAAGCAGAGCGTCATCGAGAACATCGCCCCCGTGCTGACCAAGCTCTTCACTCCGCTGTTCACGGTGCTGCTGCTGGTGTTCTTCGTGGCCGGTCTGCTGCAGCAGAGCCTCGCCGAGACGGCGGAGGGCGCCACCGAGACATTCGGGCAGCGGGATCTGCTGATCATCTTCGACATCGTGCTCGTCGTCGTGCTCGGCCTCCTGCTCTACGCGATGTCGGCCCGCGATCCCCTCGCCCCGCCGTCCTGGTTCGACCGGCTGCAGCTCGTGATGGTCGTCGCGGCGATCCTCGTGGATCTGCTCGTGCTCATCGCGATGATCGGCCGGATCGCGGAGTACGGCGCGAGTGCCAACAAGCTCGCCTCGCTCGGACTGAACCTCATCCTGCTGGCGAACCTCACCGGTGCCGCCTGGCTGCAGCTGCGGTTCGTGAGGGGCCGAACCACCTACGAGCGGCTCGAGCGGTGGCAGACCGGGTACGTGCCGGTCTACCTCTTCTGGTCGGCGATCGTCATCGTGGTGTTCCCGCCCGTCTTCGGATTCGCCTGATCGACGCGTGAGGAGCCGGTGGCTTGAGCGCCTCTGGAGATCGCGGCGTCATCCCGAACATCACCCTCCGGCGGCGTTGACAAGGGTGACGGCGTCCGCGATCGTTGCCCTCGAACCTCGCCACCGTCCTCCGTACCGCAGGACCGACGACCGCGACGCGACACTGAGGACGGGACAGATGCTGCATAAGAAGGACGACGTCAGAGACGAGCTGCTGGATGAGGTGTTCGCCTCCGGCGATCTTTCGGTGGCACTGCCGAAATACCGGATCCCGCAGAACGAGCACCTCGCAAGCCACGCGTACCAGGTCGTCATCGACGAGCTCATGCTCGACGGCAACTCGCGGCAGAACCTCGCCACGTTCTGTCAGACGTGGCTCGAACCCGAGGTCCGGGCGATCATGGCCGAGACGCTCGACAAGAACATGATCGACAAGGACGAGTACCCGCAGACGGCCGAGGTCGAGGCGCGCTGCGTGCACATCCTGGCGGACCTGTGGAATGCGCCCGACGCGGAGAACACGCTGGGCACGTCGACCACCGGATCGAGCGAAGCCGCCATGCTCGGCGGCATGGCGCTGCTGTGGAACTGGCGCGCGCGTCAGCGCGAGGCCGGCAAGCCGACCGACAAGCCGAACATGATCTGCGGCCCGGTGCAGGTCTGCTGGCACAAGTTCGCCCGGTACTGGGACGTCGAGCTGCGGGAGATCCCCATGGAGGGCGACCGCTTCATCATGACGGCGGACGAGGTCATCAAGCGCGTCGACGAGAACACGATCGGCGTCGTGCCCACCCTCGGCGTCACCTTCACGGGTCAGTACGAGCCCGTGCACGAGGTGAGCGACGCGCTCGACAAGCTGCAGGAGGACACCGGGCTCGACATCCCGATCCACGTCGACGGCGCGAGCGGCGGCTTCATCGCCCCGTTCACGCTCCCCGAGCTCGTGTGGGACTTCCGGCTTCCGCGCGTGAAGTCGATCAACACCTCGGGGCACAAGTTCGGTCTCGCGCCGCTGGGCGTCGGCTGGGTGGTGTGGCGGGATGCCGCGGAGCTGCCCGAGGATCTGATCTTCAACGTGAACTACCTCGGCGGGAACATGCCGACGTTCGCGCTGAACTTCTCGCGCCCGGGCGGGCAGATCGTGGCCCAGTACTACAACTTCGTCCGGCTCGGACGCGAGGGGTACCGAAAGGTGCACCAGTCGTGCCACGACACGTCGATGTACCTCGCGGAGGAGATCTCGAAGCTCGGCCACTTCGACATCATCAACAACGGCGGCGCCGAGTCCGGCATCCCGGCGGTCTCGTGGAAGCTGAAGGACGGCGTCGAGCACCCGTTCACGCTCTTCGACCTCGCCGATCGCCTTCGGACACGGGGTTGGCAGGTGCCGGCGTACACGATGCCGGCCGATCGCCAGGACCTCCCCGTGCAGCGGATCCTCGTGCGGCAGGGCTTCGGCCGCGACGAGGCGTCGCTGCTGATGGACGACTACCGCGCGGCGATCGAGCACTTCGACAAGCACCCGATCGTCAACTCCATGACCGAGGAGGAAGCCGGCAGCTTCCACCACTGACCAACGCCGCGGGCCGGGGTGAACGGCGAGCGCGTCTGTGCTCTCACGGCGGGCCGCGCCCGTCGCTTGCGGCGACCGACGAAGTACGACGGCCTCGCGCCGGCGCGCCCACCAGCCGGCGGAGCCACCGCCACGGCGGGAAGTCCCTCGGCCAGTGCACGGTCACGGTGTGGAACCCGCGCGCGGCGCGATGCGCGAACGACGATGCGCTTTCGAACGGCCGCATCGACATGCCCATCGAGAGCCCTCGCCGATAGCGGATGGTGTGATGCTCGCCGAGATGGAATGCCAGGTCGAGGTCGTCGTGGACCTCCGCGTCGTGCCGGTGCACGGTGGCGCTGACCGAGCGCCAGGCCTCGCGCGTCATCGCGAAGTTCGACCCGAAGAGCGGAACGTGCCCGAGCGCGGGCACGGTGAGCGCCGCGTACGCAGCCAGATACACCGCCGCGAGGGGCACGCGCAGCGACGGGGGTCCGTCCAGGAATCGCGCGCCTCCCGTGATCGCATCGACGTGAGGGCCGTCTGCGAAGGCGTCGAGCACCCGCTCCACCCACTCGGGCGAGGGGAGGCAGTCCGCGTCGAGGCGCAGCAGGAGGTCGCCCGTGGCCGCGTCGTATCCGGTCGAGCTCGCGGCCGGGATCCCCAGCTCGCGACAGGGCACGACGCGCGCTCCGGCCGAGGCGGCCACCCGGGCGGTGTCGTCGGACGACAGGTTGTCGACGACCACGATCTCATCGGGTCGACGGGTCTGCCCGGCGAGCGCGGCGAGGCACCGCGCGAGGCGATCGCCGTCGTCGCGGACCGGGATGACGACCGACACCGACGGTCGGTGGGACCGCTCGCCGATCACGGTCCTCGTGGCGGCTTCCGTCACGTCGCCCTCGCCCTCCTCGAACGCACGTCGCACCGTGCGACCCGGGTTACGAGTGTGCACCGGCGTGATCCGGAAGAGGACGGGCTTGACATCGGCCGTGGTCGCCCGGAGCAGTGCGTGTCGGCGCTACCCGGCGCTCTGACGCCGAACGATCTCGCCGATCCAGATCGGTGCGAACGGCGAGGTGCAGCCCGGCGGAGTGGGGTAGTCCTTGAGCACTTCCAGCCGCTCGCCGATCTCGATCGCCTGGGGTCGCAGCGCGGGGTGGTGGATGCCGATCGCCGCGAGCGTGCTGTTCATCTCCCACTGCTCCCGATCGGGAGCAGCCTTCATCTCGGCGTCGATCGTCCGCAGCAGCCCGGGAAGGTCGACCAGCTCGGGCCTCTTGGCGACGACATCGGCGGTCAGCGCCCAGCCGGCACTCGCGACGACGGGATCAGGATCGTCGAGCCAGGCGACGCGAAGCTCCTCGGCATGCGGCCCCTTCTTGACCACGTAGTTGACGAGCCAGTCATGCACCTTGACGGCGCGTGCCTCGCGGATCATCGAATCGAGCTCCGACGCCTCGAATGACTTCGGCCGGCTGATGAGGATCGCCACGAGCCGCGCGGCCGTGTCATCGGTCGCCCACAGCCTCAGGGCGAGATCGTGGTCGGTGCCCCGCGCCTTGGCGACGCCGCGGAGCTTGGTGAGGTTGACCCCGTGATCGTCTCCGTGGCGCTCATTGACCTGCCGCATCCGGGGGTCCTCCAGTGCCGCCAATTCCGCCAGCACCGCTTCGACGTGGGTGTCCACTGACCCGCCCTTCCTGATCGAAAGACAGCCTAGGCGCTGGCCGCGCAGCATCTTCTCGCACGCGTATACGCCGGATCGCGAGCAGTGGCAAGGGGGAGGTTTTCGTAGCCGGACTGGCGTGCAATGGTGCCCAGCCCGGCATAGTCGTCGGTGTTCGAGAGGAGTACCCCATGTCGGAGAGTTACATTCCGAAAGAGTCGACCGACTCGGCAGTCGCCGTCGACGGGTCGACATTCCCCGTCGGTGGTTCCGACGGAAACAGCACGATGGATACCGCCAAGCAGGAGGCGCGCGAGGTCAAGGACACCGCGAAGAACGAAGCAGGACACGTGGTCCAGACCGCCAAGGACGAGGCCGGCAACGTGGTCTCGGAGGTCAAGTACCAGGCGCGGGACCTGTTCGCGCAGGCACAGCGGGAGCTCAAGGATCAGGCGAGCACTCAGCAGACACGGCTCGCGGGCGGCCTGCAGTCGGTGGGAGACGACCTCCGCCAGATGGCCCAGGGTGGCGCCCCGTCGAGTGGCATCGCCGCAGACCTGGTGCGCGGAGCGTCGACGCGGGTCTCGTCCGCCGCGTCGTGGCTGACCGATCGCGATCCGAGCGCCGTGCTCGCGGACGTCAAGTCGTACGCGCGCCGCAACCCCGGCATGTTCATCGGCGTGGCGGCGCTCGCCGGCGTGGTGGTCGGACGACTGACGCGGTCGCTGGCCGCGGCGAACGCCGAGCGCAGCGGAACCTCGTCCACAGGTCGGAGCTCGACGCCGACGGCGATCGGCGACACGACCCCCTTGACGGGAGGCGCCGCGTACACGGATGCCGCGTACGGCGCGGCCGGAACCACGCAGCAGCCCTACTCGGGTGATGCGGCCGACACGCCGCTGTACACCGAGACGGCCGCGGCGACGTCCGACGATCTGCTCGACGAGGGTGGCAACGATGTCCGACGCGACTCCTTCTGAGGCAAAGGCGGCCACCACCTCGCTCGGCGACCTGGTCGGCGAGGTGACCCGCGACCTGTCGACCCTGATGCGGCAGGAAGTGGCGCTCGCCAAGGCGGAGCTCAAGGAGTCTGCGACGCGCACCGCGAAGGGCGCGGGACTGATGGGCGCCGCGGGCTACGCCGCTCTGATGGCGATCTTCTTCCTGAGCATCGCCCTGTGGTGGGCGCTCGGCACCCTGATCGGCAACGGCTGGTCGGCCGTGGTGGTCGCTGTCCTGTGGGGCATCGTCGCGGCCATCCTGTTCCCGCTCGGACGCAAGAAGCTCTCCGAGGTGGAGGGTGCGCCGCAGACGGTCGAGACGCTGAAAGAGATCCCCGAGACACTGAAAAGGAATGAGGAGAACCGATGACTGATTCACCGGATGCCATTCGCGCAGATATCGAGAACACCCGGCGAGAGCTCGGCGGCGACGTCGACAGCCTCGTCGACAAGGTCACCCCGTCCAAGATCGTGCAGCGTCAGACCGACAAGGTGAAGAGCGCCGTCGGGTCGGTGCGCGAGCGCATCATGGGTGCGGCCGATGACGCCGGCTCGTCGATGTCCCACGCCGGATCGTCCGCCATGGACGGTCTGCACGACGCGAAGGACCGCGTCGTGGCCAAGGCCGAGGGCAATCCCCTCGCGGTGGGGCTGATCGCGTTCGGCGTCGGCCTGGTGGCGGCATCCCTGATCCCTGCGTCCCGCCGGGAGAAGGAGATGGCGTCGGCCCTTCGTGAGCAGGCGCAGCCGCTGGTCGACGAGGTCGCCGGCGCCGCGCGTGAGGTGGGCGAGAACCTCAAGCAGCCCGCGCAGGATGCCGCGATGGCCGTGAAGGACACCGCCGCGGAGGCGGTCGACACCGTCAAGGCGGACGCGCAGGACGCGACGCGCACGGTCGCCGATCGCGGCCAGGAAGCGCGCGAGCACGTCGCCGACGCGTAAGCGAGCACTCCGACCACCGGTGGAGGTCTGCGCACAGGCCTCCACCGGCCCGGGGTCGGGGCATTCCGCCGAGCCTGTGCCGGTATGAGCGACACCGGAGAGGTGCCGCGGTTGTTCCCCGGCTTCACCGAGAGCGTCGTCGCCGTGAACGGCACGACGCTCTTCGTGCGCCATGGCGGAAGCGGCACTCCGATCCTGCTGCTCCACGGCCATCCGCGCACCTCGGCGACCTGGCACCGCGTCGCCCCGCGGCTCGTGGCGGCAGGCTTCACCGTCGTGGCTCCCGACCTTCGTGGATACGGGCGGTCCGGCAAGCCGGAGCCCGATGAGTCGCACCGCCTCCACTCCAAGCGCGCGATGGCCACGGATGCCGCCGAGCTCATGACGGTCCTGGGGTTCGACCGTTTCGCGGTGGCCGGACACGACCGCGGATCGTACGTGGCCCTTCGGCTGGCGCTCGACCACCCCGCACGCGTGACGCGTCTCGTGTCGATGGACGGCGTCCCGATCTCGGAGGCGATCGAGCGGGCGGATGCCTGCTTCGCCACGGCCTGGTGGCACTGGTTCTTCTTCGCGCAGCCCGAGATCCCCGAGAGGGTGATCACCGCGGATCCGGACGCCTGGTACGCCGACAAGGCGGATGCCGCGACCATGGGGGTCGCCAACCATGACGAGCTGATGCGAGCCGTGCACGACCCGCGGACGATCCGGGGGATGCTCGAGGACTATCGCGCCGGCCTGACCGTCGATCTCGACGACGAGCGGGCCGACCGCCTGCGCGGCCACCGGGTGGCGTGTCCGGTGCTCCTGCTGTGGTCGTCACGCGACGACCTCGAGGACCTCTACGGCGACCCGCTCGCCGTCTGGGCCGGCTGGGCGGATGACCGACGCGGTGCGCGGATCGAGTCCGGGCATCACATGGCGGAGGAAGCACCTGACCAGGTGGCCGCAGCCATCGCGGGGTTCGCGCGATCACCCAGCGCCTCATCTCTTAAGCCCTGATGCGCCCCTGGTCAACCCCCGTGCCTCGGTCCTCTGCCCGATCGACAATCAGATCAGCCCAAAGGAGACCGAGATGACACTGGAAGTCCCCGGATTCGCTGGGCGGCGCATCAGCCCGCGCCCCGGCGTACTCCGCACCCTCAAGGATCTGCCGATCCGGCGCCCAGAAGCCCCTGCTCCCGATGACGCTCGCGTGCGGTGGGAGCTCGTCGACATCGACCGCTACCAGGTCCGCTGCGGCGAGAAGACGACGGGATTCATCGATGTCGTCGGCGCCGTGTTCGTGGCGCTCGCCGGCCCGCGCTACAGCCGGGCCGTGGAGGTGCTGCAGACGCTCGACTTCGAGACGGCGATCGCAGCCGTCACCCCGGCGCAGGACCGCGCGGCCGACGCCGCCCGGGCCCGGCGCGAATCACCGCGGAAAGGCGCATGATGACGAGTTCGAACCTGCCCGACGGCATCCCTCCCGCTCCCGACGGGCAGGTGGGAGTCCAGCCCATCCGCGATCGCGACAGCTCCATCGAGCCCGACCCGGCGCTCGACCCGGCGCAGGCCGAGTGGGACCGCACCATCGCTCTGGACGAGGGAATGTCGGAGGACGACTTCGGCGCCACCGCGACCGGCGACGACCCCGCTCACCTCTCCGACCCTCGCGACGAGGTGCCCGACAGCGATCTTCCGGCGAGCTGGCAGCAGCCGGAGACGCAGGGGATCGATCCGATCGAGGCGGAACTGGGAGAAGAGGGCCAGGGCGACCTCGCGCCCGAAGACCTCTGACCGTCGACCGCCAGGCAGCTCACATCCGGGCGTAGCGTGCGCGGGCGAAGCAGAAGAGCCCGTAGAGCACGAGGCCCGCGCCGACCACCCACAGGATGACGGGACCGAAGGGCAGTTCCGCCAGCGCGTGGAGCGCGGCATCCAGTCCGCCGGCGCTCTCGGGATCATGCGTCAAGGCCGCGACGATGAAGAGCACCCCGGTGACCGCGATCGCGACGCCCTTGGCGACGTAGCCCACGACACCGAAGGTCACGATGCCCTTGCGGACCGTGCCTGACGGGGCCCGGAGGTGCTTCTCGAAGCCGCGGGTGAAGCCCCTGACGACGAACGCCACGCCGATGGCGAAGACGACGAGCCCCACGAAACACAGCAGGAACACGCCCCCCGGCGTCGCCATCAGTTGAGCGCTGAACGTCTGCGACGACTCCGACGAGTCGGACTGCCCACCGAGGGCGTAGGTCAGCGCGGTGGCGGCGATGGCCAGGTACGCGACGGCCGTGCCGATGAACTTGACGCGGTGACCCCACTTCTTCTTGCTGTCGGCGTCATTCGCGGTGAATGCCTCGGCGATCTGCCACACCGCAAGCGCAAAGAGGCCGATCACGATGGCCCAGAGGAGGAAGACGCCGGCCGGGTTGTCGCGGATCTGCTCGAGGGCTCCCCCTTGGTCCGCCTCACCGCCGCCACCGGTCGCGATGGAGATGGCGATCGCTCCGATCACGATGTGCAGGACCCCCAGCACCACGTAGCCGATCCGGGCGATGACTTGGAAGGTGGTCGAATCCTGCGCGACGCGCGCGGCGCCCTTGGCGGTGTTGCTCATTGGCGAATCGTATCCATGCGGCGGGATGGCGTCGAGGGGCTGACAGCGCGGGCGATCCGCGGTATCAAGGGCCTCCGGTCGCTAGGGTTGACAGCGACGAGGGGACGCCGGTGATCGCGCGATTCGAGGAGCTGGACTGGCAGCCCACTCCGATGGGCGACCTGACGCTGCGCCGCCGGCACGAAGCGGCGGCCGGTCAGGAGATCTACGAGGTCAAGCTCGGCGACGAGTACCTGATGTCGAGCCTCTTCACCGTCGCCGAGGAGGCGCTCGCCGAGCTGGGACTGGCGGCCGCGCGCGGCGACGACCTCACCGTGCTCGTCGGGGGCCTGGGCCTGGGCTATACGGCCGTGGCGGCCCTCCGTGACGAGCGCGTGTCGGCGCTCACCGTCATCGACCGGCTCGACGCCGTGATCGGCTGGCACGAGCGACGGCTTCTTCCTGTGTCTGCGGAGCTGGTGGACGATCCGAGAACGAGCCTCGTCTGCGATGACTTCTTCGCGGTGATGCGGAGCGACCCCGCCGCCGGCGCCCCCGGATGGGCCGCCATCCTCCTCGACGTCGACCACTCCCCCCGCCACCAGCTCGACCCGACGCACGCCGACCTGTACCGTGCACCGGGCCTGCGCGCCCTCGACCGCCATCTCAGTCCGGGCGGGGTCTTCGCGCTCTGGTCGGACGATCCACCGGACGCGGAGTTCATGGCCGAGCTGGCGGAGGTCTTCGACGACTGCGCCGCCCACGTCGTGGACTTCGACAACCCCGTGACGGGCGGCACCTCGTCGAACACCGTCTACGTCGCGAGGAGCCGCCGCGGGCGGTGAGAGCCGGGTCACCCGGGCGCGAAATCCGCGAGACGCGCACGCCCTGCGCCGATGCTCTCCTTCAGTCGCCCCGTCGCCGCGACGACCGCCGGATCGTCGACGCGGTCCGGGGGAATGCGCACGGGGTTGAGCGAGGTGGTGTGCGACCACGCGCGGATGTCCGCTGCCCGCGACATCGCGGCCGACGCCTCGCCGCCGATGGTCTGCATCGTCGCCCAGTCCGACGGCGTGTTCGAGTACGGGGACGGGCGGCAGACGAGATTCTTCTCCGCGTCGCCCTCGCGGGTGGCTTCCACGTAGCCGGCGAGCGCCGCCCCGAAGCAGGGGAACCCGACCCGGGCGGGCTGCGGGGTGATCGCCTCCGCGGTCCACACCGGCCGCAGTCCCGGATACTTCAGCCCCTCGGCGGCGCAGTGCACGACGAGCGTGTCGGCCGGGACGCGTTCCTCGCCGTCGTCGAACACGAGCCGGCCGGGAGCGACGGCCCGCAGGTGTCCGCGACGGATGACGTGGTCGACGGTGCGCACGAGCTCGAGCTCCCACGTCGCGAGCGTGGGCGTCTTGGCCATGGTGGGTGTGACGCCCGGGTCGATCCGCAGCATGATCCCGGCGTCCTCCATCCGCAGGAAGGCGTCGTCCGGGCTCGTCGCCGCTGCGACCGCAGCCATGGTGTCCGCGGCCATGCCGAGGAACACGGCGGGATCGGGCTGCACCACGGCACGGTTGAGCAGCCACGGGTCACGCGGACGCACCCAGGTGATCGCGTTCGGCGAGACGCCGTTCTGCAGCAGCCACACGCAGCTGTCGGTGGCCGTCTTCCCCGCCCCGACCACGACGTACCGGGCGGGCGCCTGCGTGAGGCGCACCAGCTCGTTCACCGGGACGACGCGGGCTCCGTCCTCGACGAGGAACGGCGGCGGGGTGAGCGCGGGGATGTCCGGCGACAGATACCGGGCGTCCACCACGCGGGCGCGAGGCGCGTGGAAGCGGGTGCCGCTCAGCGCCGACACGAAGCGGCGCCCTCCGAGGTAGTCGCACCGGCCGTGGAAGACGACCCGGCCGCTCGCGACCAGGCGCGCCAGCACGCGGCCGTAGTAGTCGCACACCTCAGCGGCGGCGGCTCGCTCGTGCAGCCCACGCTCCGGCCCGTCGGTCTGCACGCGGCCGCCTCCGAGCAGTGTCGATGCGACGCCGTAGAACGCGGACGCCTGATGCAGACGGACGAACCCGTAGGCGTCGAGCCAGTGGCCGCCGGCGCCGTGGCGACGGTCCACGATCGCCACCGACACGTCGGCCGTGGCGGTGAGCGCGTCGACGAACGCCATGCCCATCGCGCCCGCCCCCACGACGAGATAGTCGACGTCGACGATCTCTTCCATGGGCTCATCAGAGCAGTGGCCGTGGGGTCCGTCAATGGGCGCGGGCGCCGGGCCGGGCCTCAGGCGCCGGGTGCGCCGGTGACGTCGTACGCGCGCAGGCGACCGCACATCCCGAAGCCCCGCTCCCCGGAGAGCTCCGGGGCGCGATGCAGCGAGGCGGATGCGAGATGCTCGCCGACCCCGGCCGCCAGCGCCTGCGCGACGGCGACGCTGGCCGTCGCCTGCGCGAGCGGTCCGGCCCCGATGATCTCGCGCCAGGCCGCCGCGCGACTCCGCACGAGCGATGAGGCCGCGCGGTAGAACTCGCGCAGCGGCTGCTCATCGCCGGCGCTCAGGGCGTCGCGCAGGGAGAGGAAGCCCTCCACGGCGAGGTCGCGACGGCGCGCGGCATCCGCAGCCGTGTCCTCCAGGCGGTCACGGCGAGACAGCGTCGCGGCCTCACGGTAACGGGCGGGGTCGGCGACGATCTCCGCGGGAAAGGTCATCACCGCGTCGCCCGACTCCGGAAGGCCGGCATTCCCCATGATGACGAGCACCTGGAGGTCGCCGTGGTTGACGGCACGGTGGATCGTGCCGGGGGTGAACCACACCACCGAGCCGGGCCGCAGCTCCGTCTCGCGCGCACCGGAGAGGTCGAGCGTGTGCAGCGCTCCGCTGCCGCCGATCACGACGTAGCACTCGGTCGAGGCGAGGTGCATGTGCGGGGTTCCGCCGACGAGACCGTCGGGTCCGGCGTCGTCGTAGACATCGAGCAGCGTGACGGAGGTCGCGCCGGGGAATGTGCTCGGGGCCGCGCTCACCGAACGGCCGCCCGCCCGGGTTCGAGATGGCCGGGATCGCGCCCGTCCACCAGGACCGATCGCGCGAGGGCGGCGATCTCCGCAGCGCGCGGGGCCGCGGCATCCGCGATTCCGACCGCGTAGCGGAAGGTGACGGTCTCGCCGGGCGCCACGGCGAGCTCCTCGCTGAAGAACGGCGCGGGGTTGATGCAGGCGAACTCCTCCGTGCGGACGAACCACTGCGGCGGATGCTGCGGGTTCGCGCTGTCGTCGACGACGGCGATCACCGACTCCGCGTCCACACCGTCGTGCTTTCCCGCGTACGCCATCCACTCGTGGCGCTGGCCGCGCATGGCCCCGCCCGGTCCGGAGCCGGCCGGGCTGATCGCCGTGCCGTCCGTGAAGGCGCGGGGACCGCGCCAGAACAGGCCGCCGTAGCCGGCGTTCTCGCGCCCGCGTGTCGTCGGCGAGCCGATCGAGATCGGAGCGGAGGTGACATTGGTCATGGCGGTCTCGAACGTCAGCACCCACGTGTCACCGCTCGCGACGCGGGCCGAGAGGGCTCGGCGCTCCTCGAACATCCGGACTCCACCCTGGGTGATCCAGTCCAGACGGTGGGCGAAGCGCACCGCGTCATCGTACGCCCCGCAGTGCTCGATCTCGCGATGCCGCTGCGAGCCGTCGTTGGCGAGCTGCACATACGACCGGCCCTGGACGTAGGTGGGTCCGCCCCAGAAGTTCTCGTCGTCGACCACGGGAAGCGACCACGCGATGCCCTTGTGCCAGACATGGTCGTGCGGACGGAAGAGGCTGACCACATGGCCCGCACGCGTGCGAATGGGATGGAGGAACGGCTTCGGCGACTCGAGCTGCGGGGTGTCGGGTGCGTAGGTGTACCGGAACAGCTCGATGTCGTGGTCGCGGACGGAGATCCCGGTGCCCTCGTCGTGCGCCACGGTCAGGACGCTCATGCGACGACCTCCTTCACACGGGCCCAGGGCACCGCCCCACCGTCCATGCTCCGGAAGAAGGGGTCGTCGCGGTCGATCTCGCCGGCGCCCACCGGGAGCCCGCGGAACGCTGATGCGTAGGTCGCGGCCGCGAACTCCAGGGTGCGACGCGACTCGTCGATGCCGACACCGGGCCGTTCCCCGTCCGCCAGTGCATCGAGCACCGCCTCGATCTGCAGGCGGTGGCCGCTGATCTCGTCGCCGTCGCCGTCCCAGAGCCGGGCGAGCTCCTCGTGACCCGGCGCCGGCGTGAAGGTCCAGTCGCGCTCGGTGTACCCGTAGAGATGCTCGACCTCGACCGTCGCGAATTCGTAGTCGAAGCGCAGGCGCGACGTCTCGCGCGGCGACACCACCGAGTTCACCACGGTCGCGAGTGCGCCGTTCTCGAACTCGGCCAGCGCGATCGACACGTCCTCGGTGTCGGTCGGCCGCGACCGGCGCGCCGCGAATGCGCTCACCCGCGACCAGGGTCCGAGGACCGCGAGCAGAAGATCGAACTGGTGGATGCCGTGGCCCATGGTCGGGCCGCCGCCTTCGACTTCCCATCGACCGCGCCAGGGCACCTCGAAGTACTCGTCGGCGCGGTACCAGAGGGTCTCGCAGGTGGCGACCTGGGCACGGCCCAGCACGCCGGAGTCGGCGAGCCTGCGCAGCCGGAGCGCGGGCTCCCCGAACCGATGCTGGAAGACCGTGAGCACGGGAACGCCCGTCCGCTCCTCGGAGGCGACCAGCCGGTCGATCTCCTCGAGGCTCAGGGCGATGGGCTTCTCGACCAGAGCCGGGACGCCGGCGCGCTGCGCGAGCAGTGCGAGCGGCACATGCGACTTCGGCGGCGTGCAGATGTGCACGAGGTCGAGGGATTCGGACGCCAGCAGCACAGCGGCGTCGGTGTAGAAGCGTTCGGCGCCGAACTGCTCCGCGAAACCGCGGGCGCGGTTTTCGTCGATGTCCGCGACCGCGACCAGCTCGGCCTTGTCGCCGAGCTCGCGCACGGCCTCCGCGTGCGCGTGTGCGATCCCGCCGGTGCCGATGATGGCCACCCGGGACGGCCGACGGTGGAGAGACGGCATGGTGGTTCCTTTGGATCGGGTCTGTCGGAACGGGTTCGGAGGGGTTCGGAAAGCGCTTGCCGAACGTCTCCAGCGTAACGGTGCGCCCCAGCACCGTCAACCGCTTCCGTGAGATCGGCGCGGGCCGGCCGGGCGCCCACCTGCCTGTCCCCCGAACGGCCGACGTGCGCTGCGTCGATTCGCGTGTCACTATGGACAGGTCATGCAAATCGATTTGCATTGATCCATCCCATCGAAGGAGCAACGACCATGCACTCTCCCACGAAGCGTCCCCGGCGCCTTCTGGCAGGCGGTGTCACCGCGGCCGCCCTGGTGGCGTCCGCGCTGATCGGCCTGCCCTCCGCCGCCGGCGCGACGCCCACGGCCACGACGGACCTGCAGGAGGGCCCGGAGCCCACGGTTCACACGCAGGAGGCGCACGCCCCCGAGGGCGACTTCACCTCGAAGTGGACCCGCGCCGATGCCCGCCAGCTGAAGCGGCTCTCCGACCCGGCGACGCCGTCGCGCGGCAACTCCATGCCCGCGTCCCTCACGATGCCCGAGGTTCCGCAGGACTTCCCCGACATGTCCAACGAGCAGGTCTGGGTGTGGGACACCTGGCCGCTGACCGATGAGAAGGGCAACCAGTACGCGATCAACGGCCAGGAGGTCATCTTCTCGCTGGTGGCCGATCGCAGCCTCGGCTTCGACGAGCGCCACGTGTTCGCGAAGATCGGCTACTTCTTCCGCCCCGCCGGCATTCCCGCCGAGGAGCGCCCGGAGAACGGCGGCTGGACCTACGGCGGCCTCGTGTTCGACGAGGGGGTCACCGGCGAGATCTTCGAGGACCAGTCCTTCAGCCACCAGACCCAGTGGTCGGGCTCCGCTCGCGTGTTCAAGGGCGGCGAGGTCAAGCTGTTCTTCACCGACGTCGCGTTCTACCGTGACGCCTCGGGCGCGGACGTGAAGCCGTACGACCCCCGCATTGCGCTCAGCGTCGGCAAGGTCCACGCCAACAAGAAGGGCGTGAAGCTCTCCGGCTTCGACCAGGTGACCGACCTCCTGCAGGCCGACGGCACCTACTACCAGACCGGCGCGCAGAACCCGTACTTCAACTTCCGCGACCCCTTCACCTTCGAGGACCCGGCCCACCCGGGTGAGACCTACATGGTCTTCGAGG
Source organism: Microbacterium sp. CFBP9034 (assembly GCF_034045255.1). Taxonomy (NCBI): domain Bacteria; kingdom Bacillati; phylum Actinomycetota; class Actinomycetes; order Micrococcales; family Microbacteriaceae; genus Microbacterium; species Microbacterium sp. CFBP9034. The sequence goes on along the minus strand of NZ_JAXCWC010000001.1, from coordinate 840,169 downwards.
GGAACACCGCCATGGCCCGCGAGGACGCCTTCTGCACCGACGAGGACCTGGGCTACCGTCCGGGCGACCCGTTCGCCGAGACGGCCGACGCCGTCAACGCCTCGGGCGCCGCGTACCAGATCGCGAACGTCGGCCTCGCGAAGGCGACGAACGACGACCTGACCGAGTGGGAGTTCCTCCCGCCGATCCTGTCGGCGAACTGCGTGACCGACCAGACCGAGCGGCCGCAGTTCATCTTCAAGGACGGCAAGGCGTACCTCTTCACCATCACGCACCGCAGCACGTTCGCGTCGGGGATCGACGGACCCGAGGGCGTGTACGGCTTCGTCGGCGACGGCATCCGCTCCGACTTCCAGCCGCTCAACGGCGGCTCGGGGCTCGCGCTGGGCAACCCGACGAACCTCAACTATCTGCAGGGCCAGCCGTTCGCGCCGGACTTCAACCAGCACCCGGGGGCGTTCCAGGCGTACTCGCACTACGTGATGCCCGGCGGGCTGGTGCAGTCGTTCATCGACACCATCGGCACGCATGACGACTTCGTCCGCGGCGGCACGCTCGCGCCGACGGTGAAGGTCGACATCGACGGCGCCTCCACGAGCGTGGACTACTCGTACGGCGACGGCGGTCTCGGCGGCTGGGCGGACATCCCGGCCGACTTCAACATCAACCCGAGCGGAAAGGTGAAGCCGATCCGCTGATCGGCTCCTCCGAACGGCGGATGCCTCGGCACGCCTCGTGCCGAGGCATCCGCTCGCCCGTCCCGCTGAAAGGAAACGCCATGCCCGATCTCGACACCACTCCTGTCGCCGCACCCCATCGTCGCCGGCGGACGGTCGTCGTGAGCGCGATCGTCGGGGCTGTCGTGCTCGTCGTGGCGGTGATCATCGCGGTCGTCGTCGCTCCGCAGCGCGGGACGGATGCCTCACCTACGCCCAGTCCCGACGCTTCGGCGCAGGCGGACGGGTTCGAGCGGCCCGCAGGATGGTCGCAGCATCGGCCGGCGGTCCACTTCACGCCCGAGAACAATTGGATGAACGACCCGCAGAAGCCGTTCCTCCTCGATGGGCTGTGGCACTACTACTACCTCTACAACGCCGACCACCCCGAGGGGAACGGCACCGCCTGGTACCACTCGACGTCGACCGACCTCGTGCACTGGGAAGACCAGGGCATCGCGATCGAGAAGTATGCGAACGGGCTGGGGGACATCTGGACGGGCACCGCCGTCGTGGACGAGCGCGGCTCCGCCGGATTCGGCGAGGGAGCGGTCATCGCCCTCGTCACTCAGCAGCACGACGGCGTTCAGCGGCAGTCGCTGTTCGTCTCGACCGACGGCGGCTACGAGTTCGAGTCGTACGAGGGCAATCCCGTCATGGAGAATCCGGGCGCGGCCGACTGGCGGGACCCGCGCGTGTTCTGGGACGACGCCGCGGGCCACTGGGTCATGGCCCTCGCCGAGCACGACCGGATCGGCTTCTACACGTCCCGGAACCTGCGGGACTGGACGTACTCGTCGGACTTCGCCACGACCGGCCTCGGGGTGCTCGAATGCCCCGACCTCTTCCCGATGGCCGTCGACGGCGACCCGGACGACGTGCGGTGGGTGCTCGTCGCCGGTGCGAACGGCGCCGCCGAGGGGATGACCACCGGCACGGCCTACTGGACCGGCGACTGGGACGGCGAGCGATTCGTGGCCGACGGCGCCGGACACCAGTGGCTCGACCACGGGTCCGACTACTACGCCGCCGTGACCTGGGACGACCCCCGGCTCTCCGCGGACGAGCGTCTCGCCTCGCGCTACGGCATCGGCTGGATGAACAACTGGGCCTACGCGGGCCGATTCCCCACCGAGGACTGGCAGGGCGGGTCGGACTCGATCGTCCGCAGCATCCGGCTCGTCTCCGACGGCGGCCGCGCGACGCTCCGCTCCACCCCGGCGGCGGAGCTGCTCGCACTCGAGGGCGAGGCGCAGCCGATCGACGACGCGCGCCTCGACCCCGGAGGCGGCGCCGAGATCCCGGTCCCGTCGTCGGACGCCTACCGGCTGCGCCTCGATGTGGCCGCGGCCGACGACGCCGAGGTGCGGGTCACGATCGCGACGGGCGACGGCCGGTTTGCGACCGTGGGGTACGACTTCGCGGCCGGCGTCGCGTTCGTCGCCCGGGATGCCGACGCCGTCGCGGCCGGGATGCCGGAGGCATATCGCGAGCTGCGCACCGCACCGGTCGCCGCGGTCGACGGCCGACTGCACCTCGATGTCGTCGTCGACGCCGCGTCGGTCGAGGTGTTCGCCGGGGACGGCGAGGCCGCACTCACCATGGCCACCTTCGGAGCCGGCGGCGAGCGCGGCCTGCGGATCGAGTCCGTGCGCGGCCCGGTGGAGGTCACCGACGCCAGCGTGACCCCGCTGCGGGTGGCGCCCGTCGAGCGGCAGTCGTCGGAGCGGCGGGGCTAGCTACGGCGCGGAGGGCGGGGCGACCGACGCGCGCTCGACGAGCCGGCCGCGCACGAGGTGCAGCCCGTCCTCGGCCGGCACCGGCGTTCCGTCGATGCGGGCGAGGAGTCGCTCCATGCCCCAGCGCCCCATCTCGGCGTGCGGCAGCGCGATGGTGGTGAGCCCGGGGTCGAGGGCGTCGGCGACCGGGTGGAGGTCGTCGATGCCCACGATCGAGAGCCCGCCCGGAACGGGGATGCCGCGCCGGGCGGCAGCCTGCATCACGCCCATCGCGATCTGGTCGTTGAAGCAGATGACGGCCGTCGGCGGATGATCCTGGTCGAGCAGCTCTCCGCCCGCCTCGCGGCCGCCCGCCGCGTCCGAGGTGCAGAACCCGAGGCGGCCCTCGCCCAGCGCGATCCCGGCGTCGCCGAGCGCGGAGCGGATGCCGATGAGACGCCCGCGCGCGGCGCGCGACTCGTCGACCGTGCCGATGTAGGCGACCTCGCGGTGACCGTCCCGGGTGAGTCGCTCGCACGCGAGCGTGGCGATCTGCGCCTCGTCGGGCACCACCGCGTCGACGCTCCAGCGGGGCTCGGGGGCGGCATCCACCAGCACGACGGGGAAGTCCTCCGGGACGTCCGGACGATCGACGCGCTGGTGGTACATGCGCGCGATGAGCAGGCCGTCGACCCGCTGCGCGAGGAAGCGGGCGACGAGGTCGCGCTCCGCCTCCGCGTCGCCGCCGCTCTCGGCGACCATCAGCAGCACGTCGTGCTCGAGGCCGGCACGGCGAGCGCCTTCGATGATGCGGCCCGCGAACGGGGTCGCGGCGAGGTCGTCGCCGATCAGGCCCACGACTCCGGTGCGGCGGCGGCGCAGGCCGCTCGCCACGCGGTCGGGGACGTAGCCGAGTTCGCGGGCGACCGCGAGGATCCGCTCCCGGGTCTCGGCATTGACGGCACGCGCGCCGCTGAGTGCGTGCGAGACGGTGGTCGGCGAGACGCCCGCCGCGACGGCGACGTCGCTCACTCGTGCGCGGGAGCGACGCCCCGGAGTCTCCGATGCCACGGTTCTCACCCTACGCGGGAGTCTCATCGGCTTACTGGGTGGAACGGCCTTTGCCCGCCGATTCGGCGACGCCTAGATTCACAGCGAAACCCGGGTGCCGGTCGGGGCACCACACAGAAGATCAAAGGAGATCACGTGAAAACGCTCATCCGCTCCGGCGTCGCATTAGTCGCCGCCGCAGCTCTCGGCGCGAGCATGGTGGTCGGGGGAGCCGCCCTGAGCAACGGGAAGGGGGACGACAAGGGCAACGGACTCGGCGGGCAGCCGGCGACTGCGAGCCAGATCTACCTCGACGAGATCAAGGACTACGGCGTGTGCCGCGGCACCGACCCCGACTGCTACCACGAGTGGGGCAACGGCTGGAAGGAAGGCGAGGAGAAGCGCATCCTCATCTGGAGCCGCACCGCCGGCCCCCGTCACGCGCACCTCGGTTCGCCGCTTCCTCCGGGGCTGAACCCGCCGCTGGCCAGCAACAACATCGCGCAGGCGGCGCTCATCGCCTGGGCGGCGGAGCGCGGCATCAAGGCCGACTACACCGAGGACCTCGCGCAGTTCCGCTTGAACAACTACCAGGCGGTCGTGTTCCTCAGCTCCAACCGCGACACGCTGGACGACAGCACGCAGACGACGCTGATGCAGTACATCCGCGGCGGCGGCGGCTTCGTCGGCATCCACAACGCGTTCGGCGCCGAGTACCACTGGCCGTACTACGAGGGCCTGCTCGGCGGGGCCAACTTCTACAACCACGGTCCGAACCGTGACGGAACGGTCGAGACGATCAACGACAACGACGTGTCGACCTCCTTCATGCCCGAGACCTGGGCCTTCAAGGACGAGTGGTACAACCTGGTGCCGTACCCGAGCTTCGTCAACGTGCTGCTCGAGGTCGACCAGGCCACGAGCGAGGCCACCGTTGCCGGCCACGGCGAATCGCACCCGGTGAGCTGGTGCCAGTACTACGACGGCGGCAGGTCCTGGCTGACCACGCTCGGCCACGACGCGGCAGCCTGGACGTCCGCACCGCTCGCGGGCGACGAGTTCTTCAAGGAGCACGTGCTGTCTGGCCTCGAGAGCGCGATGGGCATCAAGCCGTTCTGCACGACCTGACGTTCCGCCTGAGGACGATCGCGTCCTGAGGCAAGGGCCCGGACCCCGTTGACAACGGGTCCGGGCCCTTCGCCGTGCGGACGCCGCAGCGACGCGCCCGGTGGCGCTGTTCCACTCAGTGAGACGAGGACGCCATCCGGCACGTGAACGCTTGCCGCCTGGGGAAAGCGGACGGATACTGCAAACATGCGATCCTCTCAAGGACGAGAGCCGGTGTGTGTGCTGGACCGGATCATCGCGATTCTCGAAGTCGTTCGCGAGTCACACGGCTCGACGACGATCACCCAGCTCGCCCTCGCCACCGGCATCCCGAAGTCCACCGTGTCCCGCCTGATCGGCGACCTCGTGCGCCAGCGCTACCTCACCCGAAGCGAGGGGGGCGTGGCGATCGGGCTCCGGCTCTTCGAGCTCGGCGCGCGTGCGAGCACCCCGCGCCGCCTCAGCGCGGCCGCGCTGCCCGTCCTGGCGGAGCTGTTCAACGCCACGGGCGAGCACCTCAATGTCGCGGTGCAGGAGGGCCACGACATGCTCTCCGTGATCTCGGTGCGCGGCCGGCTGCGGCCGGCGCCCTCTCGAGCGGGCGTCCGGGTGCCGTCCGTCACCACGGCTCTGGGCAAGGCCGTCCTCGCCTTCGTCGATGACGAGTCCGTCCTGCGGGACATCATGGAGGAGCTCGATCCCCAGGCGCGCCACTCGTTCGAACGGGAGCTCGCATCAGTGCGCACGTCGGCGGTCGCGATCGATCGCTGCGAGACGTTCCCCGGAGTCATCGGCGTCGCGAGTCCGATTCTCTCCTCCGATCGCTTCCCGATCGCCGCCATCTCCGTGGCCGGCCCCGCCGCCGACATGGATCCGAACCGCATCGGGCCACTCGTGCGTCACGCCGCGCTGGCGCTGACGCAGCGCCTCACCCTTCAGGTCGCCTGATCGATGGAAGGCGCCGGCATGTCGGACTCCCTCGGGGTCCTCGACCGCATGACGGCGATCTTCGAGGCCTTCGACGAGGACGATCGGGGCCTGCGCATCTCGGAGCTCGCGGAGCGGGCTGAGCTGCCGAAGTCGACCGTCTCGCGGCTCGTCTCCGCGCTCGTCCGCCAGCACTACCTGGAGCGCGACGGAACGGTCATCCGGCTGGGCCTCCGGCTCTTCGAGCTCGGCCAGCTCGCCGAGGAGCCGCGCGAACTGCGCGCGGCGGCGCTCCCGGTGCTGGCGGACCTCCGCCGCGCGACAGGCCGCAGCGCGTATCTCGCCATCCGGGACGCGCACGAGATGGTGTGCATCGCGATCATGCGCGGCGACACCACCACCCCGCTGATCTGCCGCATCGGCGGTCGGATCCCCGTCCATGCGACGGCTCTGGGGAAGGCTGCGCTCGCCCACGCCGATCCTGCCGCGGTCGACGCGGTCGTCGCGACCGGGCTGGCGGCGTCGACACCGAGCACGATCACCGACCCCGCCCGCCTGCGGAATCAGCTCGTCGGCGTCCGTCGCGACGGGCTCGCGGTGGACGTCGAGGAGTTCGGCATCGGCGTGACGTCGGTGGCCGGCCCGGTGTTCTCCCCGCCGGGGGTGCTGGTCGGGGCGATCGGGGTGTCAGGGCTGTCGGGCGACATCGACGTCGAGGCATCCGGTCCGCACGTGCGCGGCGCCGCGCTCGCCCTCGGCCGTCGACTGGCACCGGGCGGGGTACCGCCGCGACGGCCGTCTCACTGAGTGCTCGGCGCACCTCGCCGGTCGGTCATCGTCGCGACGACCATGTCGCCGATGAGGCGGCGGTGGGAGTCCTGCAACGAGGCTTCGAGCATGTCCCGGTCGAAGATGGCCGCGAACGTGTGGCGGTTGGCCACGTGGAAGCAGGCATAGGCGCTGATGACCATGTGAACGTCCAGCGCATCGATGTCATCGCGGAAGAGTCCCTCGCCGACGCCGCGCTCGATGACCTGCTCGAGCAGCGTGATGGCCGTGACGTTCTCGCGGAGAATCGTGTCGGACTGACGCAGGTGCTCGGCGCGGTGGATGTTCTCGATGCTCACGAGCTTGATGAACGCCGGGTGGGTCGTGTGGTGGTCGTACGTCACCTCCGCGATCTTGCGAAGCGCCTCGTCCGGCGACAGCTCGTCGATCTGGATGCCGCGTTCCACCCGGCGGATCTGCGCGTACGCGCGTTCCAGCACCGCGAGATAGAGGCCCTCCTTGGAGCCGTAGTAGTAGTAGATCATCCGCTTCGTCGTGCGCGTCCGTGCGGCGATCTCGTCGACTCGGGCACCGGCATAGCCGTTCGCGGCGAACTCGGCCGTCGCGACCTCGAGGATGTCGCCCTGGGTGCGCACGGCGCGCTCGGTCGATCCGCTGTCGCGCACCTCGCTCAGCCGCTCGCTCATCGAGAGCTCCCTTCAGCGCCGGACCGCTCCTCGGCACCGATGAGCGCAAGGAAATGCCGCTGCATCCGGTCGCGATCGGGCACCCTGCCCGTGATGATCTGGAGACTAGCGCATGCCTGGCCGACGGCCATCCTCCCGCCGTCGAGCACCGGATGCCCCCGCTCGGCGGCCTGCCGCAGGAGCTCGGTCTCGAGCGGGCGGTACACCACATCCGACACCCAGGCTCCCTCGGCGAGCAGGTCGAGGTCGAACGCGACGCCCGGATGATGGAGCATCCCCATCGGGGTCGCGTGGACCACGCCGCTCGCGCGCGAGACGGCGTGCGGAAGGTCACCGCCGAGCACCGTCGTGATGGTCTGCTCCGGGAAGTGCGTGCGCATGCGTTCGGCGAGGTGCTCCGCGCGCTCGGTCTCGACGTCGAACAGATCGAGCCTCAAGGTGCCGCGCGTGAGGAGCGCGTACGCGGTCGCGGCCCCGGCCCCGCCGCAGCCGATCTGCACGACGCGATCGAGCGACGCTCCCGGCAGGCCGGCCGCAAGGCCGTCGCCGAACCCCATCCAGTCGGTGTTGTACCCGATGAGGCGATCGCCGTCGAACACCACGAGGTTCACGGCTCTGAGGCGTGCGGCATCCGCGTGAAGCTCGTCGACGAGATCGAGGACGAGCTGCTTGCACGGATGGGTGATGTTCATGGCCGCGAAGCCCGTCGCCCGCGCCTCGGCGAGGAGGGCGCCGACGTCCTCCGCCGGCCTCCCGAGCTCGATGAGGTCGAGGACGCGGTATTCGTAGTCCAGCCCGAGTGCGGCCGCCTCGGCCTCGTGCATCGGAGGGGTGAGGGAGGCGGTGATGCCCTCGCCGATGAGCCCGACGAGGTAGCGGTCGCCCTGTGCGTCCGAGCGTGGCCGGGCGGGCGGTCGGCGATCGGTCACGAAGCGTCCACGACTTCGAAGTCCACCGTGGCGAGAGACGCCTTCACCGGGCCGGAGATCCTCAGCACCTCGGCGTGCGCCGGGTGGCGGTTGTACGCGTCGAGTCCGTCGAGGTCGTCGAAGTCCGCGACGATCGCCAGTTCGTGCGACGACGGCCCACCGACGACATCGGTCCCGACGCTCAGGCTCCGGAGCTCGGGGATCTGCGCCGGAAGCGCCCGCAGCAGCGCCACCCACTCCTCTCGCTCCGCCTCGGTGAAGGACGGCACGAAGGTGAAGACGGCGACATGGCGGATCATGCCGCTGCTCCCGTGTGGGACTCGCGTCGCTGCTGGTACTGCGCCGCGAGCCGCACCGGTGCGTTGAGCGCGCCATAGCCGTCGTAGCCGTCCCGCCGCTCGACGATCTCGAGGAAGACCGTGCCGATCGGCGCGGTGTAGAAGTGGAGGAATTCGCCCGCCTCGTCGCGGTCGTACATGACGTTCAGGTCCTTCAGCTGTTCGAGCAGCGCGGGCTCGATCTCGAACCGCGCTTCGATGTCGTCGTAATAGTTGGCAGGGATGTGAAGAGGGCGGAAGCCGCGGTCGCGGGCCGATCGGGCGAGACCGAGGGCATCGGATGCCGCGAACGCGATGTGCTGGGGAAGGATGGCGTCCTCCCCGGCGGCGGGAGGGACGAGGTTGAGAGCGATCCGCACGACGCCGTCGGCGGTCGTGAGCACCTGGCTGCGCACGAGCCCGACCGGTGCCGCCACCTCCATCGCGGGCTGGGTGCGAAGGTCGAGCACGGAGTGGAAGAAGAGCACACCGGCATCGAAGTGCTGCCAGGGCTGCGCGAGATTGATGTGGTCGACCTGGAGGATCCGCGCATCGCCCTGATCGACGGGGTCGCCGAACTCGCTCACCCAGTCCGGTTCCGACTCCCCCGCCGCGCCGAAGAAGATCTCCGACCCATCGGGGGCCCGGACGCCGACGAGCGGTTCGTCGCCCGCACCCTCTTCACGGTGGAGCTGCGTCGCCGACAGCTCGGTGGCTCGCTGCAGGGCCGCGTCACGATCCCGAACCGAGAGCCCGATCCCCGCCACGGTCGGCTGCGGACGATCGGACTCCGGACGGCCGAGCACGATGCGCGCCCCGCCCTGCGCCCACAGCTCCACGCTCTTCGTCCGGTGTGCGCCGTGTGCGCGAAAGCCGAGCTGCTGCAGGAGGGTCCGGGTGTCGTCCATCGCCTCCGTCCGGAGCTCGACGTAGCTGACGCCCGTGGGCGGCTCGACGAGGGGAAGCGCCGTGGCCGACATCCTCGCGGCCCGCCCGCCCGCGGCCGCGCCCAGCCAGCGCGCGGCTTCGTCCTCGAGCCACCGCAGGGAACGGTGGGCGTCGATCGCCGTCGAGAGCGGGTCGGACTGGCGGAAGGTGTCGTTGAAGATCTCGAGTGAGATCGGCCCGTCGTATCCCGTCCGCATGAGGTGCCCCATGAACGCCCCCAGATCGAAGCCGCCCTCCCCGGGGAAGACGCGGTGGTGGCGGCTCCACGAGAGGACGTCCATCGACAGGAGCGGCGCATCGGCGAGCTGGACGAAGAAGATCTTGTCGGCGGGAATGGTCTCGATGGCCTCGGGATTGTCGCCCTTCGACAGGATGTGGAAGCTGTCGAGGCACACCCCCACCCGAGGGTGATCCGCCAGGCGCACGATGCGGGCGGCCGTCTCATAGCCGTCGACGAATCGTCCCCAGGCGAGTGCTTCGTACGCGACCCGGACGCCGAACCGGTCGGCGAGATCGCCCAGCCGGCGAAGCTGGGTCGCCGCCAGCTGCTCGTCCCCGCTGCGCGCCGTCGCGACGTTGCTGCACAGGAGGATGGTCTCGATGCCGAGGCGGTTCATGAGCGTGAACTTCGCCGCCGCTCTGCGGAGGTTGTGATCCAGCAGGTCGGGGCCGACCCCTTCGAAGTCACGGAAGGGCTGGTAGAGGTCGAGCGACAGGCCGAGCTCGGCGGCGCGCGCGCGGATCGTCTCGGGCGAGTCGGGCGATGCGACGAGATCCGGCTCGAAGATCTCCACCCCGTCGAAGCCCGCTTCCTGCGCCGCGAGGAGCTTCTCGTCCAGAGTGCCGCTCAGGCAGACCGTGGCGATCGACGTGCGCATGAGACCTTCCTGCGGCCGCCGACGCTGGCAGCCGCTCGATTCTCGAACAGCATTGCATGAAAACGTACTAACTAGTACGTTCGACCTCAAAGGGTGGTCGACGACGATTCAACCTGTAGGGAGGGGAATCTCGATGACGAGTCTCGCCGAATGGAACACCGGCGCCGGTCGGCCGGTGGCACCGGCATCCGTGCTCGATCGGATCTTCGCGCTCCTCGATGCCGTCAGGGCGTCCGGAGGATCGGTGTCGATCACCGACCTCGCTGAGCAGACGAACCTCCCCAAGTCGACCGTGTCCCGCCTGGTCGCAGATCTGACCCGGCAGCGTTATCTGGAGCGGTCGGACGAGGGCGTGACCCTCGGACTGCGCCTGTTCGAGCTCGGTGCGCGCGCGAGCCTGCCCCGCCGACTCCTCGCCGCCGCGGCACCGGTGATCAGGAACCTCCGGGATGTCACGGGCGAACGCGTCGGCCTGTGGGTGCAGCAGGGGACCGACATGGTCTCCGTGGCGGCCGTCGCCGGCCGGCTTCCGATGCTCCCGACCCGTGCCGGCATGCGCTCCCCCGCCTTGACGACGGCCAGCGGCAAGGCGTACCTGGCCTTCTGCGCCGACCAGTCGGTGGTCGCCCGGGTGAGCGCGCCCCTCATCAACCACGCCGCGGACGAGTTCCGGGACGAGCTCAGCCATGTGCGGTCCTCGGTGGTCGCCATCGACCGGGAGGTCGCCTATCCGGGCATCCTGGCGGTCGCCAGCCCGGTGCTCTCGGCCGACCGGGTCGTTCTCGGCGCGATCTCGGTCGCCGGCCCCAGCGGGGCCATGGACCCCGAGCGCGTGGCGCCGCTGGTTCGTGCCGCCGGCTCGACCCTCACACGCCGCCTCTCGGCGGCGTAGTCACGATGCGCACAGCGGATTGGACCGACTCGGTCAGTGTGCTCGACCGCGTGACCGCGGTCTTCGACGCGTTCGGCGAGCAGGACGAGGGCCTCGGCATCTCGGAGCTGGCGCGCCGGGCGAACCTGCCGAAGTCGACGGTGTCGCGCATCGCAGCCGACCTCGTCAGCCAGCAGTTCCTCGATCGCGAGGGCGACAAGCTCTACCTCGGCGTTCGGCTGTTCGAACTCGGTCAGACGGTCGAGCAGCCGCGTCGGCTGCGCCATGCGGCACTGCCGGTGATGAACGAACTGCGGGGCCTGACGGGCCAGACCGTGAATCTCGCGATACTCGACGGGTCAGATGTCGTCATCATCGCGACCGTTCGCGGCGAGGGCGCCTCGAAACCGCCGGCACGGGTCGGCGGCCGCCTGCCCGCCCACGCGACGGCGCTCGGCAAGGCGCTTCTCGCCTTTTCGCCGAAGGAGACCTCGCAGCGCCTCGCCGAGGCAGGACTGGCACCGCGCACCCCGCGCACGATCTGCGAGCCTTCGGCGCTGTGGAAGGAACTCGTCGACATTCGCCTCAGCGGTATCGCGTTCGAACGCGAGGAGTGCGCGACGGGGCGCGTGTGCGTCGCCACCCCGATCCTCGCTCATGGCGCCCTTCCCGTCGCGGCGCTGTCGGTGACGGGCTCGGTCGAGGGGCTCATCCCCGAGCAGGCCGGTCCTGCCGTGCGCGCCGCGGGCATCACCGTCGGCCGCCGTCTCGGTCAGGGTCGGCCCGCCTGATCGCCGGACGCGACGAAACGGGGTGGGTGCGATCTCGCACCCACCCCGTCCCGTTCAGCCGTGAGGTCAGCCGGCCGACTCGCGGATGGCCTGGTACGCCTCGAGGTTCTCTCCGGTGAAGTAACCCCCGAAGAATTCCTCGGCCTTGCTCTTGAACGCGTCCATGTCGATGTCTTCCTGCTCGATCACGGTGTAGGCATCGTCTCCGCGGTACTCCTCGAGGATCGTCTCCGTCTCCTCGTCGACGCACGTGCGGTTCTCGGGACGGATCTCGTGGATGGTCTCCTCGAGCAGGGCGGCCTGCTCGTCGTTCATCTTGTCGTACGTCTTGTCGCTGACGATGATCCAGTGGATGCCGACCTGATGATCGTTCAGGACGACGGTGTTGAGCACCTCGTCGAAGCTCTGCGAGTGCGTCGCGACGATCGGGTTCTCCTGCCCGACGGCGATGCCCTGCTGCAGGGCGGAATACACCTCTTCGACGGCGACGGAGACCGGGTTGTCGACACCGAGCGCCTCGGCGTTGGCCAGGAACTGCGGCGAGTTCGGGAACCGGATGGGCACGCCCGCGAGGTCGTCGGGGCTGGTGACCTCGACGTCCTTCGTGGTGAAGGTGCGGTTGCCGAAGAACCATCCGTCCACGATGTTGACGCCCGTGGCCTCGTGGAACGACGTGAACAGCTCTTCCGAGCTTTCGTCGATCCAGTTGAACGCGTGGTCGACGTCGTCGAAGGCGTAGGCCGCATCGACCACGCCGATGGGCTCGAACGTCGAACTCAGGGCGGAGGCGCCCTGCAGGTCGATGTCGATGTCGCCGGCCTGGACGAGCGGGAAGCGGTCCGCGTCGGGACCGAGCTGGCTCGCGGGGAACAGCTCGACGGTGAAGCCGATGTCGGCGTCCTCGAGTCGCTCCTTGAGCAGTTCGACGCCGCAGAAGTAGTTCGGCGTCTCTTCCGGCTGGCTGGTGGCTACGGTGAGCGTGACGGGTTCATTCTCCGCGGCGGGGTCGTCGGTGGCGGTGCTCCCCGGGTCGCCGCCGGCACAGCCGGTGATGACGAGGGCGGATGCTGCGAGCACCGACGCGGCAAACCGGCCTCGGCGCGTCGATCGGGCTGTGCCCATGGGACTCTCCTCTTGATTCTGCGCACGTCATCGTGCAAGCGCGGACGTGACATTCGGTGGCCGCAGCGGGACATCCGGTCGATACGTGTTCGCACGGGGCGAGATCGTCGTCGACCACGCTGTCAGGTTGCGGCCCTGTGGCAGTGCTGACTCTTACGGACATCGAGCGGTTCGCAAAGCGATGTCCCGTCGAGTGGAACATGCGATCCTTCGCAGTCGGAAGGGGGGATTCACCGCTGAATGGAACGCACCGTCTACGTCGTTCCATCGTGCCATACGCTCGCCTCGGGCCCGCGCGACAAGATGACCAGGGAGGCTTCCGTGACCGCATCCGGGGACGGACCTGTGCGTATCGGCGTCGTCGGCGCCGGGTTCATGGGCCGGCAGCACATCGAGTTCGTCCGCGCGGCGAAGGGCGCCGAACTGAGCGCTGTCGCGGACCCGCTGGCCGCGGTCGAGGAGTTCGGATGCCCGACCTTCCCCTCCGCTGCGGCGGCGCTGGAGGCCGTGGAACTCGACGCCGTCATCATCGCCAGCCCCAACTCCCTCCACGTCGACACCGCGATCGAATTCCTCGAGGCGGGGGTCGCGGTGCTGCTCGAGAAGCCGATCGCCGTCGACTACCGCGAGTCGATCCGACTCGTGCAGGCCGTCGCACGTCTCGACGGGCGACTGCTCGTCGGCCATCACCGCCGTCACCATCCCGCCGTCGCGCGCGCACGCTCCGCGCTCCGCGACGGCACCATCGGACAGGTCGTCGCCGTCAGCGGGATCTGGTCTGCACGCAAAGACGAGTCCTACTTCACCGACATCCCGTGGCACAGCCGGCAGGGAGCCGGTGTGATGCTCATCAACGTCGTCCACGACCTCGATCTGCTGCGCCACCTCTGCGGAGAGGTCGCCGAGGTGCAGGCGCTGCGCAGCTCCCATGCCCGCGGTCTGGCCGTGGAGGACACGGTGTCGCTGAATCTCCGATTCCAGTCCGGCACGGTCGGGAGCTTCCTCGCTTCCGATGCCGGAGCCTCGCCGTGGGGCTGGGACCAGTCCACCGAGGAGACGCTCTCCTTCCCCTACTTTCCCGACGGCGTGGCTTATCAGTTCACCGGGACGCGCGGAGCGCTGTCGGTTCCCAATCTCGCCACTTATTCGTACGACCCGTCGGTGTCCGCCGACTGGCACTCGCCGCTTTCCCGCACCTATCTGCAGGTCGCGCCGCGAGGATCCTTCGAGGCGCAGCTGGACCACTTCCTCGACGTGGCCCGGGGCGACGCGGCACCACTCGTGTCGGCCGAGGACGCCTCCCGCACGCTCGCGCTCGTCGAGGCGGCGGCACTGGCTGCCGCGAGCGGATCGACTGTCGACGTCGCGGGGTTCCGGGCCGATGCCGAGGCGTCCTCATGACCCGCGCCCGGCTCCGGCGGTGAACGCGCTGCGCGGTCGGGAGTTCGACGCCGTCGTCGTCGGAGGCGGACTCGCGGGCCTGGCCGCGGCGCACCGGCTGGCTGTGGCCGGGCGCCGGGTCGCCCTCGTCGAGAAGCGCGACCGGCTCGGAGGCAGCTCGGCGATGAGCGGAGGCTGGCTCGCACTGTCGGGCACCGCGCTCCAGCGCACTGCAGGCGTCGCCGACTCCGATGCCCTGTTCCTCGCGGATATGGTCGCCACGGGCGGAGGGTTCGCCGACGAGCTTCTCCTTCAGGCGCTCGTCGAGCACCAGGCGCGCGCGGTCGAAGCGATCGATCGCGCGGGGGCGTGGACGGACGAGCTCAAGGTCAGTGCGGGCATGACCGTCGCGCGGGCGCACCTGATCCGCATCCGCGATCTGCTCGGCTTCCTCGAGAGCGAGGCGCGCGCCGCGGGCGCCGTGATCCGTCGCGGGTGCGCGGCTCATGCACTGATCTGGGACGGCGAGCGGGTTCGCGGCATCCGATCCGAGTCCGGCGACCTCACCGCCGACGCCGGCGTCGTTCTCGCGAGCGGCGGGTTCTCGCGCTCCCGCGAGCTTCTCGAGCTCTTCGTGCCCGACCAGGCCGGCGCCATGCCGTACGGCGGACTGGGCAGCACGGGCGACGGACTGCGCATGGGCTGGATGCTGGGCGCGGGCCTCGCCGACATCGGTCACGTCGCCGGCACCTACGGTCAGCACCCCGAGACGACCGACGACGAGCACGAGCTGCTGACCGCGAACTACCTCGGCGCGATCCTCGTGAACGCGCGCGGTGAGCGCTTCGCGGACGAGTCGGAATCGTACAAGGTCCTCGGGTCGGCGGTCCTGGGCCAGCCCGGCGGGATGGCCCACCAGGTCTTCGACTCGGTGGTGAGAGCGCGTTCGAGGCCCGGCGTGCCGCTGTCCGACATGGAGCGGATCGACGACCTCGGCCATCTCGTCAGTGCGCCCACGCTCACAGCGCTCGAGCACGGACTCGGCATCCCGGCCGGGCGACTTCGTCGGACCGTCGAGCTGTACAACGAAAGCGTCTCGGGCCGTACGGAGGACGGATTCGGGCGCACGGGGCTCGTGAACGGAGTCGGCCCGCTCGTGCCCGTCGCGGTCCCGCCCTACTACGCGTACTCGGCGGTCACGGCCATGACGTCGACGTACGGAGGGCTGAGCGTCGCGCCCGACACCTCCGTCACCCGTGTCGATGGAACGCGCATCGCGGGCCTGTGGGCCGCCGGTGAGATCGTGGGCGGATTCCACGGTGCGTCCTATATGACGGGGACCGCGCTGACCAAGGCGCTCGTGTTCGGGATTCAGGCGGCCGAGACGATCCTGGAGCGCTGATCGGGCGCGGTCAGGCCTCCGCCGTGAGCCGGTCAGCCGCGCGGATCGCCAGCTCGTAGCCGAACACACCCGCGCCCGCGATCACCACGCGCGCAACGGACGAGATGATCGACTGCTGGTGGAGGACGTCGCGCGCATGGATGTTCGTGATGTGCACCTCGATGACCGGGGTGGCGAGCATGTGGAGCGCGTCGAGAAGCGGCACGGAGCCGAAGCTGAAGCCCGCCGGATTGATGACCACCGTCGCGTTCTGCCGAAAGGCGTCGTGCACCCATTCCACGACCTCGTGCTCCGCGTTGGATTGCGCGAAGAAGAGCTCGAACCCGAGCGCTTCTGCGACTCGGCCGCACTCCGTGCGGACGTCCTCCAGCGTCGCGGTGCCGTACAGCTCCGGCTCGCGCAGGCCGAGCATGTTCAGGTTGGAGCCGTTCAGAACGAAGAGCTTCCTTGCCACCGATCACTCCTCTCGGATTCGGTCTGCCGGACCCGGGGTCCCCGCGCCGCCGGCTTCGCTCGCCGCGGGGACTCCGGTGATCAGCAGACCGGCTACATCAGGCCGAGCATCGTCGGCACGATCGTGACGATGATCGGGAACAGCGTGAGGAGCAGCAGGACCACTCCCAGCGGGATGAGGAACGGGAGGATGCCTCGGAACAGCTCTCCCATGGGTCTCCGTGTGATGGAGCCGATGACGAACAGCACCGCGCCGACCGGTGGCGTCAATGATCCGATCATCAGGTTGAGGATCATGATGACGCCGAGCTGCACGGGGTCGATGCCGTACTGCGCGATGATCGGCATCAGGATCGGCACCAGCACCAGGATCACGGGCGGCGCCTCGAGGAAGATGCCGAGCAGGATCAGCAGCACGTTCAGCAGCAGCAGGAACACGATCGGGCTCGAGGTCAGACCCGCCAGCCACTCGCCGAGGTTGCGAGAGACCTGCTCGCGTGCGAGCACCAGCCCCATCAGGTTCGACGCGCCGAGGATCAGGAGGATGCCGCCGGAGATGACGACCGTCTCCTTGGCGGCCTTCCAGAACACGTGCCAGTTCAGCGTGCGGTAGATCACTCCGAGGATGAGCATGTACACCGCTGCGATGCCGGCGCTCTCGGTCGGAGTGAACCATCCGCTGAAGATGCCGCCGAGGATGATGACGGGCAGGAACGCCGGTCCGATGACCCGCGCGACCGCCTTGCCGAGCATCGAGCCGTCGAACGGACGCGTCGTGGCGATCTTGGGGTGCAGTCGCACCCACACGAAGACGTACAGGGCGAGGCCGATCGCCATCAGCATGGCCGGCAGGATCGAGCCCGCGAAGAGGGCGCCCGTGGAGATGGATGCCGTCGCCGCGAAGAGGACTGCGGGGATGCTCGGCGGCATCACCGTGCTCATCAGCGAACCGGACGCCGTGAGCCCCGCCGAGAACCCGTACGGGTAGCCCGCCTTGAGCATCTGCGGGATCTGCACCTTGCTCGTGGATGCGGCATCCGCGAGCGCGGAACCGCTGATCCACGAGAACCCGATCGCGGTGCCGAGGTTCACGTAGGCGAGGTTGCCGGGGAGCCTCGGAAGGAGCGCCCGGGCGAAGTCGTAGAGCCGGGTCGCGATGCCGAGATGGTTGGCGATCGTGCCGACGAAGATGAACAGCGGCACCGCGAGCAGCGGGAAGCTGTTGATGCCGTTCACGACGGACGAGATCGCGTATCCCGCCGACAGGTTGTGGCTGTAGAAGTACAGCATGCTCGACGCGATCATCGCGAAGGCGACCGGCACCCGCAGGAGCAGGAAGACGACGAGCAGCAGGATGTAGAGCCAGAGATCCAAAGCTCAGCCTTCCATTTCGCCGATGTCGAGCTTGTGCTCGGGGCGGTTCGCATAGGGGATCTTGAAGGTGGAGTGCACTGCGGCCGAGAGGAAGCCGATCAGAGCGAAGATGTACAGCACGCCGATGGGCACGTGCATGGCGGCGCTGAGCCGGCCCCACTCGGACTCGATCTTCACGAACGCCTCGTAGGCGAGGGCGATGCTCGTCGCGGCCATGATGATCGCGGAGACGACTCTCAGCGCGACGAAGAGTCTCGTCCCCGCGAGCATCTCGTCGAAGATCTCCAGCACGATGTGGCCGTTGCGGCCCACGAGGTAGCCGGTGGTGATGAAGGTCATCGCGACCATCGACATGAGCGCGAGCTCGCCGGCGCCGACCCAGCCGACCGAGGGGAAGTAGCGCCCCAGGACTTGAAGCATGACGCCGAAGACGATGAGGGCGAACAGCACGACGCCGATGGCGATCTCGATCGCGGAGAGGACCTTGATGAACCTCGGATCCGCGGGGACGCCCTGATTCAGCTTGGGCGCCGTGTAGAAGGTGTTGGTGTGCCCGTAGATGGAGTCCGCGAAGCCGGGCTCGGGCACCTTGTCCGGCACCTTCTCGGGCTCTGCGCCCGGTCCTTCCTCGGGCTGTGCGCCGGGGTCCTTGTCATTCACGGCGTCACCGCCATGTTGTCAGGGTGCATTGCCAACCTCTCTGTTGATGCAGGGCGACGCTGCGCACGCGCAGGACCGCCCCTGTGACTCTGGTCGTCGCACCGACCCGTGCAAAGTCGAGTCTCGCCGAATGGGACACCGACCGCTCGCAGAGATCCGCCCCCGTCGGAGCACGGCCGCCCAAGGGGCGATCGCGCCGACCGACGGGAGCGGATCAGCGGTACTGCGGTCGGATTCCTCCTACTTGGTGATCCTCACCGTCGCGGTCGACGTGAGCTGCTTCTGCACGCCCGACGGGTCGAGCACGTTCACGCGCACGGTGAGCGTCGCCTCGCCCGCCGGCACGTTGTTGTCGATGTCCGCCTTCTCGAACTGGAGGATGACCCGGTTCTTGTTGGCGGTCACCTTCGTGGGCTCGACCACGCTGGACGAGAGTGGCGTCACCAGGGCGGCCCCGCTCTCATACCGGTAGCCCGCAGGGAGCTCGAAGTGAGCCGACACCTTTCCGTCGACACCCGTGAAGAGCCCTGTCTCCGAGCTCAGGTTGATCCGGCTCGGCGTGAACCTCAGCGCGCCCGGCTGGTCCTGCGGCGTGAGGTAGACCTCGATCTTGCCGGTCGGCCGCGGATCGGTGCAGTCGTTGAAGTAGTACTCACCGGCACGGTCGAACGTGTGCTGGTAGGTCTCCCCCGGCTGCAGCCTGGCGTTGAACTCCCCCTCGAAGAACTGCGTTGCGCAGTGCTCCTTCACGTTGGGGAAGTTCGGGAACGTCTCGGCCCCGGGATTGCGGAAGGTGACCGTGGTCCCGACCGGCACACGGAGGTGCGTCGGCTGCATCGAGCTCTGCGTCGTCGCGTCCCGCGCCGCCGCCGTGTCGGCCGTCCGGCTCGAGCGCGCGAGCAGCACCGTGTTGCCCACCGTCTCGCCCGCGACCGCCGCACCGCTGACCGGACGCCGGATCGTCAGCGGTGCCGTGTCCGGCCCCTCCTGGCTGCCCGACTCGGTCGTGTAGGTGCCACCGAGCTTGAAGGCCCAGAGCGAGTCGCCCTGCGTCACCGATCCGCCGTAGGGGTTGGTC
This sequence comes from Microbacterium sp. CFBP9034, assembly GCF_034045255.1. Lineage (NCBI taxonomy): Bacteria > Bacillati > Actinomycetota > Actinomycetes > Micrococcales > Microbacteriaceae > Microbacterium > Microbacterium sp. CFBP9034. The sequence goes on along the minus strand of NZ_JAXCWC010000001.1, from coordinate 820,973 downwards.
GACCCCGCGGCGAAGACGGCGACGTACTGCTCGCCGTCGACCTCGTAGGTGACCGGCGCGGCGGCGATCCCCGAGCCCGTCTGGAACTCCCAGAGCACGTCGCCGTTCTCGGCGTCCATCGCGAGCGCTCGACCGTCGATCTGACCGACGAAGAGGAGATCGGATGCTGTCACCAGCGGCCCCTGGCCGTGCGACATGTCGGTGCCGAGGTGGTTCTCCCACGCGACCTCACCGGTCGACGCGTCGTACGCGAGGATGCCGCCGGTCTGGTACTGGCCCATGGCTCGCTGACCGTTCGCCGATGCCCCGTTCCAGTGCGCCACCGGGTTCGTGCCGTACGGGTAGTACACCAGGTTGGTGCGGTGGCTGTAGGCGTTGTTCGACCAGTCCGCTCCGCCGTTCTGGCTGGTGGTGGAGAGGATGGGCAGATCCCACTGCGGGTCGTACATGCAGCCCTCGCGGTGGTCCGACGGGTATCCCTCGGGGTAGCTGAGGAAGGGCTCGTCGGCGGCGACATAGCTGTCGGGGTTGAAGACGAGGTTGCCCTCGGCGTCGGCCTGGTAGCCGTTGTAGTTCGGCACCGCGCGCCACGGATCGCCTGGGATGTTCTCCGGGTCGAGCTTCTCCCACACGACGCACTCGGGGAGCAGCCGGGTCTGCGGGAACGGCTGGGTCGGGGAGTGCGCCTGGCGCGAGTCGGTGATCATCGCCTTCTCGGTGACGGGCAGCACGGGGTCGCCGTTGGTGCGATCCAGCACGAACTGGTGCCCCGACTTGCTGCCGTAGAACACGACCTTGCGCTCCTCGCCGGCGACCTCGATGTCGGCGAGGGTCGGCGGGTGCACGTTGTCCATGTCCCAGACGTCGTGGTGGATGGACTGGTAGTGCCACTTGTACGAGCCCGTTGCAGCGTCGACCGCCACCATCGTGCTCGAGAAGAGGTTGTCGCCGGGCCGCAGCGACCCGTTCTGCGACGAGGTGCAGCTGCGGGCGTTGCCGAAGGTCATGTAGTACATGCCCAGCTCGGGGTCGACGGCGCCGTGGATCCACGACGTCGCGCCGCCCTCCTCCGCGCAGTCGGTGCCGTCAGGAAGAACCGGACCCCAGGTCGCGGACGCATCGAACGGAACTCCGTCGACGCCGGTGAACACCTCGCCGCGCTTCGGTCCGCCGAAGAAGTGCCACAGGTACGATCCGTCGCTCGCGTCGAGCGCGACCACGGCGCCGCGGTCGCCGTCCGCCGCGTGCGCGTAGACGATGCCGTCGTAGTACACGGTGGCGACCTTGCCGACTCGGCCGAGGTCTTCGCCGTTCGGGCCGGTGGCGGGCACCGCCCAGACCTCGGCACCCGTCGCGTCGTCGAGTGCCACGACGCGATTGCCCCCGGCGAGGGTGAAGATCTTGCCGTCGCCGGCCGACACTCCACGCCGCGTTCCGGACAGGCCGTAGACCGAGTTCTCCCACTTCCAGACGGGATCGCCGGTGACGCCGTCGACGGCGATCACGCCGCCGCTCGGGGTGTCGAGGTAGATCACCCCGTCGACGACGATCGGCGTCGTCTGCTGCCCGACGTCATCGCTCGCCGGGGCGACTGCCGAGACATGCGTCCGCCACGCGGGCGCCAGCTCGTCGAGATTGTCCTTGGCGATCTGGGTCAGCCCGGAGTAGTGCTGATTCCCGAGGTTTCCGCCGACGGTCGGCATGTCGGCGCCGGTCGGCTCCACGCCGGTCAATCCGGCGGGCGGGACCGGCTCGGCCGGCCTCACCAGTCCGTACGCGGGCGACGCGGCGACGCCGAGCACGACAAGTGCCCCGACTCCCGCCGCTACCGCCCGCATTGTCAGTCGTTTGCGCATTCCTGACTCCTTGATCGTCTTTGATCCGACGTCCTCGGGGCTTCCGCCCGGTCGACGTCTTTCTGGGGTGTACTGCCGGATCTGCCCGACTGGGGATCGATCGCACCGGCGGCGTTCGGACGCTAACCCCGGCGCCGGGCACGGGCAACGGCGTGACCCACCGAGTGGCACAACTCGCGACCCCTCCTCCGGCCCGGGAGGAGCGATCGCGGCCGATTCCTGCCCAGTGAGACACGCTTTGTCGACGAAGACGGCACGTGCGTAGCATTCGGCAGTCGGCATCAATGCCCATGGACGGAGTTGTCATGGCTGCTTCAGCAACCAAATCCCTGTCGCCCGAGCAGGTGCAGGAACTGGACGACGTGTTCGCCCGCGCCCGCGCGGCGCTCGCGATCATCGAGACCTACGACCAGGAGCGCGTCGACCGGCTGATCCGGGCCGTCGCCTGGGCGGTGGCCAATCGGTCCGCATTCCACCGGCTCGTCCAGATGGGGATCGAGGAGTCGGGTCTCGGCGACTTCGGCAGCCGCATGAACAAGCGGATGAAGATCCGCGGCGTGCTGCGCGATGCGCTGCGCAGTCCCTCGGTGGGGATCATCGAAGAGGACGCCGAGAAGGGCCTGGTCAAGTACGGGAAGCCGGTCGGCATCATCGGCTGCGTCGTCCCGACCACGAACCCCGATCTCACGCCCGCGGGCAACGCGATCTACGCGATCAAGGCTCGGGACGTCGTGGTGTTCTCGCCCCATCCGCGGTCCAAGCACACGACCTTCGAGACCGTTCGCCTGATGCGGGAAGCGCTGGAGGCCGAGGGAGCACCGGCCGACATCCTGCAGTGCATCACCTTGCCGAGCCTCACCGCGTCGCAGGAGATCATGCGGCGGTCCGACCTCGTCATCGCCACCGGCGGCCAGGGGCTGGTGCGCGCGGCGTACAGCTCAGGCACTCCCGCCTACGGCGTCGGGGCGGGCAACGCCACCGAGTTCGTCGATGAGACGGCCGACCTTCAGGAGACCGCCCGCAACTGCATGCTGTCCAAGACGTCCGACTTCGGGTCCGGCTGCTCCGCGGACGGGAACGTCCTGGTGCCGGCGGGCCGCTACGACGACATGCTCGATGCGCTCCAGGCGGAGGGCGGGCACCTCGCGACGGCGGAGCAGCGGTCGGCACTGCAGGCGGTGATGTGGGACGACGAGGGCCACCGGCTCGCCGACACCGTCGCCATCTCACCGCAGCTCCTCGCAAAGGCGGCCGGGTTCGACATCCCCGAAGATCGCCGGTTCATCCTCGTCGAAGGCGACGGGATCGGCGAGGACAGGCAGTTCTGCAAGGAGAAGCTCACGACGCTCATGGCCGTCCACAAGTACGAGGGCAGCTTCGAGGACGGCGTGGAGCTCGCCAAGCAGCTGTACGAGATCGGCGGAAAGGGCCACTCGTGCGGCATCGCCTCGACCGATGACACGCACATCGACTACTTCGCCCAGCACATGCCGGTCTCCCGCATCATGGTGCGCCAGCCCAACTCCAAGGCGAACGCCGGCTCCTTCACCAACGGGATGCCGATGACGTCGTCGATGGGATGCGGCACCTGGGGCGGCAACATCACCTCCGAGAACGTCTCGCTGCGGCACTACCTGAACACCACGTGGGTCTCGCGCACCATCGCGGAAGACCGTCCGTCGGACGAGGAGCTGTTCGGCGACTTCTTCGACGCCGCCCTCGAGACGGACGGAGCCGGCCGATGAGCGATCGATCCCCCGAGGAGCTCCTCGACGAAGTGCACCAGTGGTGGCAGACGGACATCATCGACGTGCAGCCCGGGTCGATCGACCTGCGCGGCTATCCCGTGCAGGAGCTCATCGGCAGGGTCAGCTTCGTCGACACCATCTGGCTCATGCTCCTCGGCGACCTTCCCACGCCGACGCAGTCCGCACTCCTCGAAGCCGCGCTCGTGTCGTCCGTCGACCACGGGCCGCAGGCGCCGTCGATCGCCATCGCGCGCATGGCGACCACGTGCGGCGCGCGCATCAACGGCGCGATGGCTTCCGCCATCAACGTCCTCGACGACGTTCACGGCGGGCCCGGACAGCAGTGCATGGAGCTCTACTACGAGATCGACGCCGAGGCCGCAGCGGCCGGCGGCATCGGAGCGGCCACCCGCCTCGTGCTGGACCGCCGTCGCGACGCCGGCGAGCGGTACGTGCCCGGCTTCGGGCACCGGTGGCACCCGCTGGATCCTCGCACGCCGCGCCTGCTCGCGCTCGTCGATGCGGCGAGCGACGCCGGAGAGATCGACGGTCGCTTCGCGGCGATCGGTCGAGCCGTCGAGGACGCGATCAGCGAGGGGAAGCCGAAGCGCATCCCCATGAACATCGACGGGGCCACCGCGGTCATCTACTGCGAGCTGGGCCTCACCCCCGAGCTCGGGCGGGGAGTGTTCATCCTCTCCCGCTCGGTCGGGATCCTGGCCCACGCCCACGAGCAGATCCAGCAGGGCGGCCGGATCAAGGGCCCGATGCCCAAGGCGATCGGCTACACCTACACCGGACCGGCGCGCCGAAGCCTCCCGAGCGAACACGACAAATGAAGGAGAACGACATGAAAGACCTGGTGTCCAACCAGATCGTCCGATATCTGGAGGCACGGAATGTGGAGCACATCTTCGGGCTGTGCGGACACACGAACATCGCGCTGCTCGCGGCTCTCGAGAAGAGCGAGCAGATCTCCTTCATCAACGTGCGCCACGAGCAGATCGCCGCGCACGCGGCGGACGGCTACGCGCGTGCGGCTCACCGGACGGGGGTCGTCCTGACCCACCTGGGACCCGGTCTGACCAACGCCACCACGGGGGTCGCCAACGCCGCCCTGGACTCGATCCCGATGGTCGTGATCGCCGGGGACGTGCCGACGCACTACTTCGGGAAGCATCCGCACCAGGAGATCAACCTCCACTCGGACGCGGCGCAGTACGAGATCTACCGGCCCTTCGTCAAGCGCGCATGGCGCGTGGACCAGCCGCACCTCATCGCCGAGGTGCTCGACAAGGCGTTCACGCTCGCCGAGAGCGGCCGGCCCGGACCCGTCCTCATCGATGTGCCGATGGACGTCTTCTCGGCCGAGATCGATGTCGCGCTGTTCGACAAGGTCCTGAGCAACACCCGCGTCCTCGCGAAGCCCAGCATCGACGAGGCCGTCGCCGAGCAGATCGTGCGCAACCTCCTCGACGCCGAGCGCCCCGTGCTGTACGTCGGAGGCGGGATCGTCGCAGCGGATGCCGCGGCCGAGCTCGCCGAGTTCGCAGAGCTGCTCTCCCTCCCGGTCGCGCACAGTCTCATGGGCAAGGGCGCGCTGCCCGACGACAGTCCCCTCGTCCTCGGGATGACGGGATTCTGGGGGACGTCGCTCGTCAACGACACGACCCGCACGGCGGACTGGATCCTGGCGCTCGGCACGCGATTCGCCGAGGCCGACTCCAGCTCCTGGTACGCCGAGTACACCTTCGACATCCCGGCCGCGACGAAGCTCATGCAGATCGACATCGATCCCGCGGAGCTCGGCCGCAACTATCCGCTGGAGATCGGCGCGCTCGCGGACGTCAAGTCCGCACTCGCCGTGCTGATCCGGGTCGCGCGCCGGCTGGCGCCGTCCGGCGTCCGGCGCGACGAGCTTCTCGCCTCGATCGCCGAGAACCGCGCAGCCCTGAAGGAGAGGAACGCCGAGGCGCAGGCATCCGATGCGTGGCCCATGCGTCCGGAGCGGATCCTCTCCGAGACCCGCGAGGTGCTGCCTGCGGACGCCATCATCACCACGGATGTGGGCTGGAACAAGAACGGGGTGGGTCAGCAGTTCGACATCCTCACTCCCGGCAGCTTCCTCACTCCCGGCGGCTTCGCGACGATGGGCTTCGGCGCCCCGGCTGCCGTCGGCGCCAAGATCGCGCACCCGGATCGCGTCGTCGTCTCCCTCGTGGGCGACGGCGGCTTCGGACAGAACCCCGCGGTCCTCGCCACGGCGCGGGAGGAGAACGTCCCCGTCGTCTGGGTCGTGATGAACAACAACGCGTTCGGGACGATCGCGGGGCTCGAGAAGGCCGCCTTCGACACGACCTACGGGACCGTCTTCGGCAGCGCCGACGACCCGATGTACACCGACTTCGCCGCCATCGCGACGGCCTACGGCGTGACCGGCATCAAGGTCGAGTCGGCGGCGGAGTTCAAGCCCGCCCTCGAGCGCGCGATCGCAGCGGGCGGTCCGGTCGTGATCGACGTGTCGATGGTGAACGTCCCGACGCCCACCACGGGCCACTGGAACATCATGGACATCTACTCCCCCGGCGAGACCGTCGAGCACGTGGCGACGAGCTGAACCATCATGAGCGAAAGGCCCGGCGGCCAGCGGGTGGCCCTCTCGACCGTATGCCTCTCCGGCACGCTCGAGGACAAGCTGCACGCCGCCGCAGCTGCCGGCTTCACCGGCGTGGAGGTGCTGGAGTACGACCTGGTCATGTCGTCGTGGTCGCCGGGCCGGCTCGCCGAGGAAGCCGCCGACCTGGGTCTCGCCCTCGAGGTGTACCAGCCGCTCCACGTCGAGACCGTGCCGCCCGAGCTGTTCGAGATGAGTCTGCGTCGGGCAGAGCGGAAGCTCGACCTCGCCGTCGAGCTCGGCGCCCGCGTGCTCGTGTGCTGCTCGTCGCGGACGACCGCGGGTGTCGACGACGAGGACCTCGCCGCGGAGCAGCTGCGGGCGCTGGCCGACCGTGCCGAGCAGCGGGGGATGCGGCTCGCCTTCGAGGCCGTGCCGTGGGGACGGGTGCGCACGCACGACGAGGCGTGGCGCCTGGTGCGGCGAGTCGATCACCCGGCGCTGGGGCTGTGTCTCGACAGCTTTCACGTGCTCTCGCTGGGAGACGATCCCCGCACCCTCGCGGACATCGACATCGACAAGGTCTTCCATGTCCAGCTGGCGGACGCGCCGCGCCCGAACATGGACGTGCGCGAGTGGAGCCTTCACTACCGGATGTTCCCCGGGCAGGGCTCGCTCGACGTCGCGGGCTTCCTCGCCCAGATCCTGGCAATGGGCTACCGCGGGCCGATGGCGCTGGAGGTCTTCAACGACGTCTACCAGCAGGAGGACCCGCGGCACGCCGCGACCGATGCGATGCGCTCGCTGCTGGCACTCGCGGAGGCGGTCCGCCTGCGCGGCGCGGTGGATGGGGCCGACCCGCTTCTGATCGGCGACCTTCCGCCCGCTCCTGAGCTCGGCGGCTTCGCGTTCGCCGAGCTCGCCGTCGACGGGGTGTCGGCTCCGCTGGTCTCGCGCGCCCTCACCGCCCTCGGTTTCGTCCATTCCGGGGAGCACCGGTCGCTGCCGGTGCAGCTCTGGGAGCAGGGCCCCGCGCGGGTGCTGCTCAACCTGGCGCCGCAGCGGTCGATCACGCCCGCCACCGCGTCGATCTCGGCGCTGGCCGTCGAGAGCGCCGACCCGGCGTCGGCGATGCGGCGCGCCGAGATGCTGCTCGCGCCGAAGCTCCCGCGCCCTCGCCGTCCCGATGAAAGCGACCTGGGCTCGGTCGCCGCCCCGGACGGCACGGCGCTGTTCTTCTGCGGCGCCGGCGGGCGTCACGGCTGGCTCGACGACTTCCGCCCCACCGGGGCATCCGCTGACGGCGTCCCGCTCCTCGCAGCGATCGACCACGTGTCCATCACCGAGTCGATCGACGACTTCGACCAGTCCGCGCTGTTCTTCCGCTCCGTCCTCGGTCTCGTTCCGGGGCAGTCGACCGAGATCACCGCGCCCTTCGGGCTCATCCGCAGCTGGTCGGCCAGCGATCCGGGCGGTCGCGTGCGCGTCACCTTGAACACCACGCCGCTCCGGCGCGGCGATTGGGCGCCGGGGGTGTCGAGTCCGCAGCTCGTCGCCTTCGGCACCGATGACGCGATCGCGTGCGCGAAGGCCATGCGGGAGCGCGGCGCACCGATCCTGCAGATGCCCGGCAACTACTACGACGACCTCGACGCGCGCCTGTCGCTTCCGGCCGACTTCCTCGACGCCCTTCGCGAGCACTCGATCCTCTACGACCGCAACGAGCAGGGCGAGTTCCTGCACTTCTTCACCGAGATGCTGGGCTCGCGCCTGTTCTTCGAGGTGGTGCAGCGCATCGACGGCTACAACGCCTTCGGCGATCCCCGCAGCATCCCGCTGCGCATGGCTGCGCACCGCCGGCAGCGGCTGCGCATGCTGGCGAGCGCGCCCACCGAGTCTTCGGCCGAGCACCGTCATGACTACTCGCTGGCGCACCTCACCGCACTGAGCCTCTCCCCGCCGGAACTGGTGGATGCCGCAGCCGCCGCGGGCTATCGCTATGTCGGTCTGCGGATGACGCGGGTCACGGCAGAGGAGCCGCACTACCCGCTGACCTACGATCCCGCCCTCATGCGGGCCACCAAGACCCACCTCGCCGCCACCGGCATCGAGGTCCTCGACATCGAGCTCGCGCGCTTCACGTCAGGAGACAGCCCGCGCGACTACCTCCGCTTCCTCGAGGCGGGGGCCGAACTCGGCGCGCGCCACGTCATCGCGCAGCTGCCGGACGCGGACTTCGCCCGCAAGACCGATCGCTTCGCCGAGCTCTGCGAGCTGGCCGCACCGCTCGGCCTCACCGTCGACCTCGAGTTCCCGTCGTGGACGGAGACGCCCGACCTCACCGAGGCCACTCGTGTGCTGCGTGCAGCGAACCAGCCCAACATGGGTCTGCTCATCGACCTGCTCCACTTCGCCCGATCCCGTTCGAGCATCGACGACCTGCGACAGCTGCCGCCGGAGTGGTTCCACTACGCCCATGTGTGCGACGCCCCCGGCGAGATCCCCACGACCACGGCGGAACTGATCCACACCGCGCGCTTCGAGCGGCTGTTCCCCGGCGAAGGCGACATCGACATGCAGGGGATCCTCGCCGCCCTGCCCGCCGGCATCCCCTACGCCCTGGAGATCCCTCGGGCGATGCTCGTGGCCCAGGTCGGCGCGAAGGAGCACACCCGCCTCGCCATCGCCGCCGCCCGCCGTCACCTCGACGCCGCGGCTGCGGTCCCCGTCGGCTAGCGGTAGGCAGCCCCGGGGCGACGCTCAGCGCCGGCGAGCCGCGAGCTGCAGCTCGTGCGCGCCGTAGCTGTTGTCGTCGGGGTTGAGGGCGATGCCGGGGGCCACGAGTTCGTCGATCCGGTCGAGGACCTCCGTGGAGAGGGTGAGTTCCACGGCGGGGAGGTACGACTCGAGCTGCTCCATGGTGCGCGGGCCGACGATCGCGGCGGTCACACCGGGGTGGTTGATCGCGAACGCGATCGCCAGCTCGATGAGCGTCATCCCGTTCTGCTCGGCGAGTTGCGCGAGGTCTTCGACGATGTCGAGCTTGCGCTGATTCGCGGGGCTGCCCATGTCGAAGCGGGCGCTGGGTCGCGCGGACGAGGTAGGCGCGCCCGCCGCATCCTTCCGCCATTTCCCGGACAGCCATCCGCCCGAGAGCGGGCTGTACGTCAGAGTCCCCATCCCGTGGCGCTGCGCGGTCGGGAGGACGTCTTCCTCGATGCCCCGGACGAGGATCGAGTACGGCGGCTGCTCCGTCACGAACCGCTCCAGGTTCCGTTCGCGCGACGCCCACTGCGCCTCGACGATCTGAGAGCCGGAGAACGACGACGAGCCGATGTAGCGGATCTTGCCCTGGCGTACGAGGTCGGTGAGGGCGCCGAGCGTCTCCTGTATGTCGACCGCGGGGTCGGGGCGGTGCACCTGGTACAGGTCGATCCAGTCGGTGCCCAGCCGCCGGAGCGAGTTCTCCACCTCCCGGATGATCCACCGGCGCGACCCTCCCCGGTGATTCGGATCGGCGCCCATGGGCATGAAGAACTTGGTGGCGAGCACGACATCGTCGCGTCGACCGCGCAGGGCCTTGCCGGTGATCTCCTCCGAGACGCCGGCCGAGTACACGTCGGCGGTGTCGACGACGTTGATCCCGGCATCCAGAGCACGATGGATGATGCGGATGCTGTCGGCTTCGTCCGCGTTACCCCACGGGCCGAACATCATCGTGCCGAGGCACAGGGGGCTGACCTGGACGCCGGTGCGTCCGAGCGGGCGATGGTCCATGATCGGTTCTCCTTCTCGGTGTGTGGATCGGTCTGGGGGGTCAGGATTCGGGTATCTGGAGGGCGAAGAAGGCGTCGCGGGGCTCATCGGGGTCGGGCCCGCCCCGGACACCGGTGTCGAGGGCATCGATGCGGGCGAGGTCCTCGCCTGACAGTTCGAAGTCGAACACGTCGAAGTTCTCGGCGATCCGGTCGGGGTTCGTCGACTTGGGGATGACGGACCGGCCCTGCTGGATGCCCCAGCGCAGCATGATCTGCGCCGGGCTCTTGGCGTGCGCGCGGGCGATCTCGGCGAGAGCGGGGTCCTGCATGACGCTGCGGCGCTCGTCACCCCAGGGGCCCGGGTAGAACGTGATTCCGCCGATCGGCGACCACGCCTGGGTCAGGATGCCGTGAGCGTCGTCGGCTTCCTGCACGTCGCGCTGCAGGAAGTAGGGGTGCAGCTCGACCTGGTTGACGGCCGGGACGACGTCGGTCTCTTGGAGCAGGCGGTCGAGGTGGTGCGGCATGAAGTTGCTGACGCCGATCGCGCGGACCCTGCCGTCGGCGAGGAGGGTCTCGAGCGCACGGTATGCGCTGATGGTCGTGTCGAACCGCTGGGGGGCCGGCTGGTGCAGGATCAGCAGATCGAGGGTGTCGACACCCAGCTTGCCGACGGCCTTGTCGAACGCGTGGAGTGTCTCGTCGTGGCCGTAGTCGGTGACCCACACCTTCGTCTCGAGGAAGACGTCGTCGCGAGCGACCCCTGAGCGGCGGAGGCCTTCGCCCACCTGTCGTTCGTTGCCGTACGCGGCGGCGGTGTCGATGTGGCGGTATCCGACGCTGAGCGCGGTCTCGACGGCGGCCGCCGTCTCCTCGGGTGGGCTCTGGAAGACGCCGAGCCCGATGGCCGGGAGCGTGACGCCGTTGTTGAGGGTGAGGTCGATCATGGATGTCTTCTTCCGGTAGCGGAGTCGATGCGGCTGAGGCTGCCGTGCAGCACACGACCGATGCGTCCAGCCAACCCCCACGCCGACGCGCGTGCCAGTGACCGCCGTCCCCGGTACTGACAGACCCTCCCTCCGTCGGCGAACGGCGCGTACGGTCGATGACATGGACCACCGCAGCGAGGTGCGCGAGTTCCTCTCATCGCGCAGGGGCCGCATCACTCCCGACCAGGCCGGGCTCCCCGCTTACGGCGGCAATCGGCGCGTCCCCGGCCTGCGCCGCGAAGAGGTCGCGCTGCTCTCCGGGGTGAGCGTGGACTACTACACGCGTCTCGAGCGCGGCGACCTCTCCGGCGCGTCGGAGAGCGTCCTCGATGCGCTCGCTCGAGCCCTCCAGCTGGACGATGCGGAGACCGCCCACCTGTTCGACCTCGCCCGGACCGCGAGCGCATCGCCGGGGTCGAGGAAGCCGCGAAAGCGCGCGGATGACCTTCGCCCCAGCATCCTGCGTCTGCTGGACGCGATCACCGACGCACCTGCGATGATCCGCAACAACTACTTCGACTACCTCGCCGCGAATCGGCTCGGGCGCGCGCTGTACTCCCCCCTCTTCGCCGAACCTGCGCCCAACAGCGCCCGGTTCGCGTTCCTGAACCCGGCCGCCCCCGACTTCTTCGTCGATTGGGACAAGAACACGCAGGACCTGGTCGCGACGATGCGCGGCGAAGCCGGGCGCAACCCGTACGACAGACGCCTGACCGACCTCGTCGGCGAGCTGTCGACCCGGTCCGAGCGGTTCCGCACACTGTGGGCGGCTCACAACGTCCGGTATCACCGCAGTGGCGTGAAGCGCCTCCGGCACCCGGTCGTGGGCGACCTCGAACTCACCTACGAGGCGCTGGAGCTGCCGGCCGACCCCGGTCTGACGCTCTCCGCCTACACCGCCGAGCCGGGGACCGCGTCGGCCGACGCGCTGCGGCTTCTCGCGAGCTGGGCCGCCACGTCGGAGCCGCTCACCGGCATGCAGCCCCACGCCGCCCCGAAGCGAGAAGGAAGAATCGGATGACCAGTGAGCAGACTCCCCTGGCGACCGGGTGGACGGATGCCGAGCTTCGCCGCCTGGGAACGGTCGGCGAAGTGCGGGTCGCGGGCCGACGCGCGGACGGCTCGTCACGAAGCCTGGTGATCGTCTGGCATGTCGTAAGCGACGGTGCGCTGTACCTGCGCTCGGTGAAAGGCCCCGAGGGCGAGTGGTACAAAGGCGTCGCGCGGCACTACGAGGGTTTCCTCAGCTGGGACGGACAGACGCGCGCGGTCGCGTTCGCCCTGGACTCCTCGCACGACGAGGCCGTCGACGCCGCCTACGTCGCCAAGTACGGCAACGGCTCGTCGACGCGCGCGATCACCAACGCCCTGTCGAAGCAGACGACCCTGCGCGTCGAGCCCCGCTGACCGAGGAGTCAGACCAGGCGCGCTTGTCGGGTGTTCTCGCCCACCTCGCGTCCGTTCTCCGAACGAGCCCTCGGGAAACAACGCGGCCGCCGGGCGAGGAACGAGTCCCCTCCCGGCGGCCGTGCCTGAGCCGGCTACTCGAACGGGTCGAAGTAGGCGACCGTTGCGGCGTCGACGTTGCTGTCGAGTCCCACCGAGTCGTACGCGGTGGTGCTCGCCCCTGTGACGAACACGCGTCGCGAACCATCGGCCCTCTGGTCGACCGCCACGCCGTTCGCCCCGTCGCTGGCGCCCGTCGCGTCGTAGCTGCCCGACCAGATCTGCTCGCCCGTGCTCATGTCGTATGCGATGGTGACGTAGTCCCACGCCGTCTCCGCGCTCCGGGACTCCCCGGTCACGACGGCACGGGTGCCGTCTTCGGTGAGCGCGACGTCGTAGGCGACGTCGGAGCCGTGAGCGGTGCCGTCGTAGCGTGCCGCCCACAGCTGCTCGCCGTCGGCCACGTCGTAGGCGACCGTGGCATAGTCCATGTCGGCGCCGCCTTCGACGTTGCCGGCCACCACCACTGCGCCGCCGTCCGGAGTCAGGGCGAGCGACTGCGGCACATCCGTGAGCGCCTCGCCGTAGCCGATGGCCCAGCGCTCCTCGCCTGTCGTCAGGTCGTACGCCACGGTCTCCCAGTCGACCTGACGGTCGGTGTTGCTGACGACACCCGCGACGATCACGGTGTCGCCGGCGACGGCGATGTTCTCCGCGATGTCGATCTGGCCTTCCGACCCGTTGCGCAGCACCTCCCAGAGCTGCTCGCCGGTGGCGGCATCGTAAGCCACGGTGCCCCAGTCGGTGAGACCGGTGTCCTCGCCCTGGCTCTGTCCGGTGATCACGACGGTCGAGCCGTCGTCGCTCACCGCGATGCCACGCGCGTCGTCCGTGCCGCTCACCGGATCGTCGTAGCGGGCGACCCATCTCTGCTCGCCGGTCACGGCGTCGTACGCCACGGTGGCGTAGTCGAGCTGCGCCTCTCCCATGCTCTGGTAGCCGGTGACGAAGACGGACGATCCGTCGGGGCTGACGGCCAGGTCATTGACGAAATCGCCGGCCGGGCCCGGACCGTTGACACGCGTGCTCCATCTCTTCTCGCCCGTCGCCCCGTCGTAGGCCACGGTGAGGTAGCCGCCGCCGCTCGTCCCAGCGACGTACACGGTGTCGCCGTCGGGGCTGATCCCGAAGCCCGCGGGCTCATCGGAGCCGCCGTTCGAGGCATCCCACTGCTCCTCCCACAGCGTCTCACCCGTCTCCGGGTCGTACGCGGCGGTGAGGAAGTCGCTCACCAGCCCACCGGCCGACGGCGGCCGGCTGAAGCCGCTCATGTAGACGCGCTGACCGTCGGGGTGCACGATGACCTCGCTGCCGACATCCGTCGAGCTCCCGAACTGACCACCGGCTCCGTCGTACCGAGCGGCCCAGTCCTCCTCGCCCGGCTGCTTGGCGCGCAGCACGATGGGCGACCTCACCGTGTGGCTGCCGTCCGACCAGGAGAGCTGACCCGCGAGGTAGTCGAACAGCTCGGTCTCCTCACCGACCGTGAAGGTGACGGCGTAGGACGCGGTCTGGCCCGGTGCGACGGTGAGCGTGCTCGGCTCGACGGTCACGCCGACTCCCGTGAGACCGCTGACCGCTGCGGTGTAGGTCGAAGACTGATCGTCGACGTTGGTCACGGTGCGGGTGACGGTCTGGGTGCCGTCGAGCAGGCCGATGCCGATCGACGGCGTGTTGAGGTCGCTGGGATCCAGCGAACGCCCGTCCGACTCGAGACCGTCGCACGTGTCGTCCGGCACACCGCGGGTCGAGCCGCACAGGAACGCCAGCCAGTCGTCGGCACCGCTCTCGTAGACCAGGCCGGGATCCGCCGCGCTCGTGGGCTGCACGTGTCCGGCACCCTGCTTGAAGATGAGGTTGGGGTCGCTGGCCGACTCGCCGTCCAGCACGTCCGACCCGGTGGTCATCATCGCCGACTTGATCGCCATCGGCGACCACTCGGGGTGCAGGTCTCGCAGCAGTGCCGCCAGTCCCGCGACGTGCGGCGCCGACATCGAGGTGCCGCTCATGAGGTTGAAGTCCATGCCGCCCTGACCGGGAGGCGCCACCGCCGCCAGGATGTCCTGTCCCGGGGCGATCACGTCGGGCTTCAGCACATCGCCGTTGCCCGCGACGAGGGGGCCGCGAGAAGAGAACGCCGCGGTGAAGGGAGCCTTGCCCCCGTTCGCGATGACGGCCTTCTCGATGGTCGCCGTCGCACCGGCGGAAGCCGCGTAGGCGCTGATCGCCCCCGACTCGCTGTCGGGCAGGTGCACCGTGGGCACGGAGTGGAAGTCGGCGTTCAGCGAGTTCTCGAACGCGTTCACGAAGATCATGCCGACGCCGCCCGCTTCGGCGACCGCGCGCGAGGAGTCGACGCGGGCGATGTCACCGCCGCGCTCGCAGAGCACGATCTTGCCGGTCACCTTGGCGGGATCCAGCGCCGGCTTGCCGTTGTTGGCACTCGCCGGATAGCAGCGAGCGCCCGCGCCCATCGAGGCGCCGGCAGCTCGTGCCGCGCCTCCGCTGATCAGCGGGGCCGGGCCGACCGCCCTATCGCTCACGGAGACCCCTGCGTAGCGTGCTCCGTTGCCCAGGACGACGGCGCCCGTCGTCGTGCGGTCGTGGGTGCCCGCGGCGACCGTGGTGAGCCAGGGCCCGGGGTGGGCGACCGTGGCGGCATCGGGCCCGGAGTTGCCCGCCGACGCCGAGACGAAGATGCCGGCGGCCGCAGCGTTGAGGAACGCCGCCTCCGTGGGCTCGAGGAAGTCCGTGCTGGAGCCGGACACGGAGTAGTTGATGACGTCGACGCCATCGGCCACGGCCCTGTCGATGGCAGCCACCATATCGGAGGTGTAGCCGTTCGCGGTCGTGCCGTCTTCGACGGACCACAGCGCCTTGTACGAGGCGATGCGAGCCCGCGGTGCGATGCCGGAGATCTCACCGAACATCGCGGCCGGACCGGTGACGTCGACGCCATGGTTCCCGCCTGCGGTCGATGCGGTGTGGGTGCCGTGCCCGTTGTAGTCGCGAGGCGAGAGGAACTCCCACGGCAGCTGCTGCGCGACGCCCTCGTTGCCGCCCCACGCGGCGTTGAAGTACTGGGCGGTGACCAGCTTGTTGTTGCAGAGGTTGGTGTCCCAGGAGTCGTCGCCGACGTTCTCGGCCGAGGCGCATGTGCCGCGGAAGCCCTCCGGCTTGCCCTGGTAGACCAGCTTGTTCGACGTGCTGCGGTCGGAGAAGCTACCCACCTCGGGCCAGATGCCGCTGTCGATGACGCCGATGACGATGTCCTCGCCCGCGCCCGGCGTCTTCTTCCCGCCGGTGGGACCGCCGAGCCGGTCCCACAGACCGCCCTCGCCGTCCAGTCCCAGGAAGCTCGGCGTTGAGGACGTGTCCGTCTCGACGAGCTGATCAGGATGCACTGCCACCACATCGGGCTGGGCCTGCAGCTCGGCCGCCTGCGCGGGAGTGAGCTCTGCGGCGAAGCCGTTGAAGCTGTACACGTAGCTGTACGACGGCCCTCCACCTTCCACCTTCGCCAGAGCGGCGCGCTGCTTGCCCTTGAGGTGCTTGCTGTACGCCTCCACCGCGGGGTCGGCGGGATCCACCTTGGAGCCGCCGTGGGGTTTCGTCGCCTTGAGGCCCTTCACACCTCCGTCGTACGCGACGACGGGTGCGGAGGCCATCTGGACCACGTAGGTCTTCGGCTCGGCCGCTTCCGCAACGAGGGCTTGCGCATCCTCGGCGCGAGTGACCTTGACGCCGCCGCCGTCCTCGCCGATGTCTTCCACGACGGCGGGAGCGAGTGGTGCAGCGAAGGCGCCGACCGGCGTCGCGGTCGCCACGAGGGCGACGGCGGTTGCCAGTGCGATCGTCAGTCGCGGGGGTGTGGCTCGCCGCTGTCGTTGCCTCAGGTATCTGGTCACAGTGTCTCCTCGCGCGCGGATGATTCGATTCAGTCGTTGCGTTGCAGGTTACGTACGGGTGAATGGCGGCGGCATCCGTGACCTACACTGACTTTTGCTCGCCCCACCCGAGGGAATGGCAGTCATGCCTCAGCAATCCGCTCCACCCGCAGGCGGGGTGTCGCCCGTGCTGGTCGGACGTCACGCCGAGTTCACCGCGCTGACGGCCGCCGTTTCAGCCTCTCCCGCCCTGGTCGTCATCCAGGGAGAAGCCGGCATCGGCAAGAGCCGACTGGTCCGCGAGCTGCTCACCGCCGCGTCGGGCAGCTCCGCGGTGCTCGTAGGTCACTGTCAGCAGCTTCACGATCCGTTCCCGTTGGGGCCGGTGCTCGACGCGTTCCAGCATCACGGCGACCTCATCCAGGTCGACGGGCTGAGCCCCCTCGTGGGCAGCCTGGCTCCGCTCCTGCCGGAGATCGCCGATCGCCTGCCCCCTCCGCCCGAGCGACCGGCAGATCAGCGCGAGGCACGGCATCAGATCTTCCGCGCGGCGACGGAGCTCATCGTGCACGTGTCCCCCGCGGTCCTGGTCCTCGAGGACCTCCATTGGGCGGACACGGTCACGTTCGACTTCCTCGTGTACCTCATCGCGCACCAGCCTGCGCAGCTCACCATCATCGTCACGAGTCGCACGGATCTCGGGACCACTCCGGTCGGTGAGGCGTTCGCCCGCGCACCCGCCGCCCGCACCCGGAGCATCCGGCTGGCGCCGCTCGACGTCGCGGAGGTCGGCGAGCTCTCCCGGCATCTGCTGGGTGTGGACGTCCCTGCGCCGATCGCGACGGCGCTGTACGAAGTCACCGGCGGTGTGCCCTTCGTCGTCGAGGAGGTGCTGCGGACCCTGCTCGCGCGCCTGCCCGCAGCCGAGATCCCCGGTCATCCGGACGCGCTTGCCGCCCTGTCCGTCTCCACCGCGCTCCGCGATGTCGTCGTGCAGAGGCTGACCACCCTCGACGCGACAGCCCGGGAAGTCATCGACGCGGCCGCCGTGATAGATCTCGCCATCGACTCCGGCCTCATCGCGGAGGTCACCGAGCACGACCCCCGACAGGTGGCGATCGCACTCACCTCAGCTCACGCAGCGGGTCTCCTGCACGATCACGAAGGTCGCATGCGGTTCCGGCACGTTCTGGCCCAGCAGATCGTGTACGACGCGACGCCGCGGCCCACGCGGCAGTGGTGGCACGCCCGCGTCGCCCGAGTGCTGGAGGATCGGCACGACCCGATGCTCTCCGCCCGGATCGCGCACCACTACCAGCGCGCCGACCGGGTCAGGGATTCCGTGCGCTGGGCGGAGGCCGCAGCCGACGAGGCCGTGCGCCACGGGAACGAGTCTGCCGCCGCCGAGTTCCTCCGCGAGGCGACTGCCGACATGGGCGACCTGTCGATCGAGGACCGCGTGCGAATCGCGACGAAACTCGGGCGGGTGGCTGTCGACGGGCTGGCTCACGCCGAATCCGCCCCGATCCTCACCCGTCTTCTGGACAGCCGGCAGCTGACGCAAGCGGCTCGAGGCGAGCTCCGTTTCGCGCTGGGCAGGCTGTACCGCCAGCAGGGATTCGCGCGGGACGGCTACGGCGAGATCGAGCGTGCGGTGGACGATCTCTACGAGCGTCCCGATCTCCAGGCACGTGCGCTGGCGGTGCTGGCAGCCCCCGAGACCGTCGTCGATGTGCCTCTCGCGGTGCATCTCGCTCGCTCCGTCCAGGCCGAAGAGGCGGCGAGCCGAGCCGGGTCGCCGGAGGTCGAACTCGGTGTGCGGATCGCCCGAGCATCGCTTCTCCTGGAGCAGGGTGACCCGTCCGCCTGGCAGCTCATCGAGGCCGCCCGTCACGACACCGTCCTCCTCACCCAGCCGCGAGAGCACGCGAGAGCGGCGATCAACTGGGCTCAGGGCGCGCTTCACATCGGATTCGTGAGTCGTGCCGATGAGCTGCTGCGCGAGGGACGGGCGATCGCGGATCGCTCTGGGTCGCCTCGCCTCCTGGAGGTATACGAACTGGTCGGCGCCATGGTCGACCACGCCGCCGGCCGGTGGGACGGTCTTGCCGAGCGGACGCACGACCTGGCCTCGCGCGTGTTCGGCTTCGGCGCGGCATCCTTCGAAGCCGAATACCTCCGCTGCCTCATGCTCGGCTCTCTCGGCAACACCGTGGAGGCGACCGAGCGTCTGACGGAGCTCATCCGCGACTGCGAGAAGGTGGGCGCGGCGTGGCCGCTGATCCCCGCGCGTGCGGCTTTGGCCGGGCTCCGGCTGACTCTAGGCGATGCGCAAGGCGGCTTCGACGAAGCGGAAGCCGCTCTCGATCACATCCAGCGGAAGGGGATGTGGACCTGGGCAGCCGACGCCCTCGTCTGCCTGGTCGATGCCGCCGCGACACTGGGCAGGACAGACGACGTACGCCCCCGCGTGACGGCGATCAGCACGCAGGTCCGTCATGCCGGAGCGCCGGCCATCTCCGTGGCGGTGACCATGAGTGAAGCCCTGATCGCGTACGTCGATGGCGAAAGCGAGCGTGCGGAACAGCTGATGTCGAGCGCGCGGGGCATGGCTCAGACGGCAGGCTTGGTCCAGGTGGCCGCTCAGACCACCGAGCGGCTGGGAGACTGGCGCAGCGCCCGCGGAGCAGCCGACGGACCGAGTCTGCTCACCGAAGCGCTGACCGCTTACGGCCGTCTCGCGGCGCGGCAGGACATCGCCCGAGTCACTCGGACCATGCGCCGGCACGGTGTTCCGGTGCCCTACCCGTGGCGCGGAGGGCGCCCGGCGCACGGCGGTGATCTCTCCCGGCGCGAGCAGGAGGTCGCCGGGCGAGCCGCAGCAGGGTTGACCAATCGAGAGATCGCCGCGGAGATGTTCCTGTCACCGCGCACCGTGGAGACGCACATGTCGAGTGCGCTCCGCAAGCTCGGGCTGCGCTCCCGCGACGAGCTCGATGCCGACGTGCTCGAGGCGCGAGGACCCGACTGAGGAGCGGGACCCGATGCTCGAGGTGCGTGTCTTCGTCAACGCCGGGCTAGAGAGCCTCTTCGTACGCGCGTTTGATCCAGCTGATCAGTTCCTGATCGACGTCTTTCACGAGACGGAGTTCCAGATGGTGCATCCAGGCCGTCGGCGAGGGGTGGGAGACCTCCTTGAATCGGGAGGAGTCCAGCTTCTCCTTGAGCGCGATGGACACGACTACCGGCACATCACTCTTCACGTAGCGCTTCGGCGCCCACGCCAAGGCGAATGCTCGACGCGCGCGGAATGCCACCTGGCTCTTGGACACAGCGACTTCGACACCCTGCAGCCCGATGAGCGGCCGGGCGAGCGCCCGGTAGATCGAGACGGCCCTCTTGTCAGGCGCGAAGAACGCTTCACCTGCGATCGGCTCGGCCATGGCGCAACCCTATGCGGACAAGGGCCGCGCTGACCGTGCACGATTCGCCACACCGGAAGTGCATCCAAATCGAGGGCGGGGCCAGAACAACTGAAGAGCGGGTGATTGGCACCCGCCAACAGGAGGGGAAAGTCCAATGAAGCGCATTCTCGCCACAGGGGCCATCGTCGCTCTCGCCGTCTTCGGCGTCGCCGGCACCGCCCAGGCCGCACCGTCCGACGCGCAGTGCTTCGGCCAGGTCCACAAGACGATCAACACCGAAGGGGCGCTCGGGTTCACGAACGTCGGAGATGTCGTGAAGGCCGTCGGCGGTCAGATGAAGAACGACATCGCGAAGGGGCAGTGCGACTGACGACGGAGGTCTTCGCCGCTTTCCGGCCGGCGGCGCGGACGCACCGCGCCCGTGCCGCCGGCAGTCGTCGCATCAGCACTAGAGCTGAGTGCTGCTCAGCACTCCTGTCTCGGCGATCTTCATCACGCCGCCCTCGTCCACCAGCCGGAAGCTCGTCACCTCCTGCACCACGCGCCCGTCGTGGAAGTGGTACGTGAGTGTGGCCTGCCCCCGATCGGCGGCGGACGCGATCACCTCTGCGATGCTCACCTCGGCCACCGCCGACCAGAACGCCTCGTAGCTGCCGCGACCACCGGCGTGATTCTCCTGATAATCGGCCGTCATCCGCGGCCACGCGCTGTCGAGGTCGCCGGGAAGCATCGAGTAATAGCTCGAGATCGTATCGACCACCCGCTGCTCCGGAGTGAGCGGCGGCTCAGGTGTCTCCTCCTCTTCTTCCGGCGGCGGGGACGGCGTCTCCTCCGCCGGCGGAGACGAGGTGCGAGTGGTGGGGCGACCCGCGTCCGCCTCCGGCGCCTCGTTGACCGTGGTTGCCGAAGGGGTCTGACTCACCGTCGGCCCGGCGTCCGGGGCGACACCGGGCCGCAAGGTGTTCAGAAGCATCACCGTGCCGATGATCAGGGCGCCCACCAGCACCAGGACGCCGACGATGACCCCCGCACGGCGGCGGCGAGCTGGGCGTTCCCCCGGCGGTTCGCTCCGAGGCGGAGGGCCAGATACGGATGCCAGTCCGGCCGCTCGTGCGGAAGCCGCCTCTCGCGCGAGCGGCTCCGTCTCGGCGGTCGCGGCTTCGTAGCGAGTGGGCTGATCGACACGCATGGTCTCCGCGGTCACGGTGCGCGGAGCGGTGGGGGGTTCCGTCGGGCCGGTCACGGCGACTGTGGTCGGAGTAGGTGGATCCTGCTCGACGGGCTCCGTCGCGACATCCGCAGTGCTCGCCTTTTCCGTGTCGCCATCGGGCGACTCCTGCACGACCGGAACGTCGACCGGCACAGCGCCCGGGGCGTCCGTGCGCTCATCCAGGGAGGACAAGGATGCGGCGACCGACGCCATGCTGGGTCTCCGCTTGGGGAGCGGCGACAGCATCTCCGCCAGCAAAGGGGCGAGGGGTCCGGCATGCTGGGGCAGCCGGTAGCCGCCACGCGCGACCTTGTGCAGAAGGGCGATCGCGTTTCTGTCCGAGCCGAAAGGCGGATCGCCCTCCAGCATGGCGTACAGCGTCGACCCCAACGAGAAGACATCCGAGGCGAAGGTCGTCGGCAGCCCTCGGGCCGCCTCGGGCGCAAGGTAGGCCGGCGTCCCGTGGATGATGCCCGTCGCCGTGATGGTCGCGTCGCCCAGTGCGTGCGAGATGCCGAAATCGCTGATCCTCGCAGATCCGTCCTCGGCGATGAGGATGTTCCCCGGCTTGACGTCGCGGTGCACGATCCGCAGCTTGTGCGCCGCCGCCAGTGCGGAGCTGACCTGCGCCCCGATCCGCGCGGTCTCGGCAGGAGTCAGCGTGCCGTGCTCCTTGAGCAGGACAGAGAGCGGCGTCGAGTCGATGAGCTGCATGACGATGCAGGGCTGGCCCTCATGCTCCACCACATCGAACACCGTCACCGCGTGGGGATGATGCAGACCGGCCGTGATCCGGGCCTCCCGCATCGCGCGATCGGTCGCCAGCTGACGCTCGGACTCGGAGAGCTCCGGCTGGGTTCGGAGCATCTTGAGCGCGACCTGCCGCTCCAATCGCTCGTCCCACGCCTGCCACACGACCCCCATCCCGCCCGCGCCGAGCATCTTCACCAGCCGATACCGGTCGGCGATGAGGGTGGACGGAGTACTCACGGGTCGCGCTCCTTCAAGCTCGCGAGAACCGTACGCCGATGCGGGCGATGTCACAGGGGCTTGCGCGGTCGCTCCGCGTGTGAATGGCGGACCCGGGAAGCCCTGCCTACGCGAACAGCCGAGCCGCGTTGCCGAATTCGATTGCGGCGAGTTGCGTCGGTGTCAGGCCGGCTGACGGATGCCGCGGCGCCAGACGTCGCGGATGTTGAGGGTGTCCCCGATAGTGGTGGTCGGATCGCCGTCGACGAGGAGGAGATCGGCGCGCTGACCCACGGCGATCGTGCCGCGATCGGTGAGACCGAAGCGACGGGCAGTCACCGCGGTGGCAGCACGGAGCGCCGTTGTGGGTGCCAAGCCGGCGTCGACGAAGTACTGCAGCTCCTGATGCACGCTCGCACCGTGCGCGAGGCCGCCGAGGAAGGGCAACGGCTGTGACACGTCGGTGCCGATGAGGAGGTCGACTCCTGCAGCATCCAGAGCACGAACGGTGGCCAGAACATCCTCGAGCCGACCCTGCGGATAGTGGTTGAAGCTGCTGCGCAGCGTCGACTCCCAGTCGGCGGAGAGCTTGCCGGCGACCCGAGGGTCGTCCGCGAGCGCCGACCCGGTGATGCCCATCATCGAGGCGTCGAGCACGACACAGGCGACCACGAACGCACCCGACTGCGCGATGGCAGCGATGATCTCCGGTGTGTGCGGGCGGTCCATGAACAGGTGGGCGAGACCGTCGATGCCCGCATCGATGCTCATCTGCGTAGCCTCGATGGTGAGCGCGTGCGCCACCGTCAGCATGCCGAGGCGGTGGGCCTCCGCGACGCCGGCGTTCAGCGTCGCCTGGTCGAGCATCGGCAGGCCCGGGTGTCCTTCGACGCTGCCGTCATCCACCATGAACTTGATGTAGTCGGAGCCGGCCCGTGCCAGCCGACCGACCACATCGACTGCCTCCTCGGGGCTGGTGACTTTCGCACGCACGATCGGGTCGACCCGCTCCGGCCCACCGGGGCGGCCGCCCGGTCCACCGCCGCGTTGCGGGTGGAAGTCCTTGGGGAACAGTTCCTCCGGATGGCCTCCGGGAGGGGTGAGACCGAACCCGGCCGACCGCACATCCGCCAGGCTGTCATCCTCGGCGATGTGGGCGCGGTCGCGGGCGGTGTTCGCCCCCTGCATCTCGAGCTCGGTCGTCACACCGAACTGCAGCGCCATCCGGAGTCCGGCGGTGTCCGTGTGCACGTGCGCGTCGATGAGGCCCGGCATCAGGGTCGCTCCCGAAGCCTCGACGACCTCCGCACCCGCGGGCGTGTGATCACCGATGGACTCGATCAGGCCGTCGGCGATCACCACGGTCTTCGAGCCGATGTCCGTGGTGCCGTCGAAGACCCGACCGGCCACAATTGCAGTACGCATACGACTTCTTCCATTCCTGCACGAGAGCGTCGCCGGGTGGTGGATACTCAACTACGTGTAAACTATCACATATGTGCAACGTGCACGCACTTTGAGGAGATGTCATGATCGGTCACGACGATGCCGCAGTGGGCGCCCGAAGCGACGATGAGCTCCTCGAGAACATCGGAACGGCGTTCTCCCGCATGAGACGGCGCACGAGCAGCGTTCCCATCGACCTCCCCGCGGCTCGGACCGACGTGCGGCGCGACCTCCTGCTCGCGATCGTGGAGGAGTCCGATGGCCTTCTGAGTGTCAACGCGGTGGCGTCCGCGATGGGGATGGAACGGACCGCGGTCAGTCGCCTCGCGGCATCGTGCGTGACCGAAGGACTCGTCGAACGCGTGGCCTCCCAGAGCGACGGGCGCAGCATCACATTGCGCATCACCCCGGACGGGCGCGAGGTGCTCGCGGGCTCCCGTCAACAGCAGCGTCGCGCCTTCGAATACATCACCAGGGACTGGGACGACGACGAACGGCTCGAGTTCGCGAGACTGCTCCACAAGTACGTCGCCGCCACGAGCCCGGGAGCATCCGATTAGGAACGGCCTGCGGCAGGGCGCGTAGCTCGCCCGGCGTCACACCGCGGACAGCACACTGACAGCGGCGAGCACCACCCATGCCAGGTAGGCGAGGAGGCAGAACCGGTCCGGCCATCCCATTCGGATCTCAGGCGAGCCGCCCGGCCCGTGAGCGGGCGCCGCGGCGAGGAGGAACCACACCAGACCGGCCAACGGAACCACGGATGCGATCGCCAGAGTCCAGCCGAGCGCAGGCGCCACACCGATCCCTGCGAGCAATGCGGCGGGTGGAAAGCCGGCGAGGCACACGAGGCCCAGCAACGTGTGCGCGCGGCCCACGGGCGTGGCTTCAGCGCGCGAAGTCATGATCGGATCGGAGTCGATGAACGCCGCGCCGAGCGCGCCCAGTGCGACAACAGCAAGGCCCAGGGTCCACGCGCCGCCGAACGGCCACAAGGCGACGCACATAGCGGCAGGGCTGATGGCCATCGTGACGAAGGCGACGCGCATGACCCACCCGTATCGCCCGAGGGAGTACTCGCTGATCATCCGCCACGACGGGTCGTACTCGGGCTGGAGGACGTGAAGGAGCGCGATCAGCCCAGCTGTGACCCCGCCGGCGACGAGCGCCGTCACGGCGGCAATGGCCGCGACGCTCAACCCTGGACAGCCACACTTCCAGCGACCACGGGCATCCTCCTCCGCGGCACTCTATCCCAGGGGTAGCTCGCCGTCCCCGACCGAGCGACCGCAGCGTCCGCGGCGCAGAGCGGGTTTCGAATGGTCGAGACCAAGGCTTGTGATTGGATGTTTGCGGAGTCGACCCTAGGTGATGACCCCGGTCCGCCGACGACGTGACCAGAGGACCAGCAGCAATCCGACGAGCGAAAGCACGACTGCGACAAGCGGCGTGGCGCCGGCACCCGTGCCGCCTGTGACGGGCAAGTCGCCGCCGCCGCCGCTCCCTCCGCGGTCCGACCCGGTGAGCGCTACTACGGTCGCCGAAGCCGACAGTGTCGAGGACGCTGACAGCGTCGAGGACGCTGAGGCGGTAGCGGTGTTCTCGAACGTCCCGGCGGTGTCGACCGTCGCCGTGACGTCGATAGTGGTCACCTCTTCGACAGCGAGGAGTCCGATCTCACAGACCACGATCTGACCGGCAATCGTGCATCCCGGCGTCTCGGTCGCGATCGGTGTCACTCCGGCCGGGAACGGGTCGGTGAGCACGACATCCTCGGCGTCGCCGGTGCCGGTGTTCGAGACCGTGATCTCGAACGTCGCGGCACCGCCGGCAAGGACGGATGCCGGGGTCACGGCTTTGGTGACGTGAAGCTCGGGTACACGAGGAATTCCCTCGACCTGCGCGGAACTGATGTTGTTCGCCAGGACGGGATCGAAGATGTCCTGCGGTCCGCGGGGAGATGTCGCGACGTTCTCGAAGATGCCCTCGGAGTCGACGGTCGCCACGATCTCCAGCGTCTCCTGCGGCGGTGGTTCCCCGCGGCCTGGCCCCGGAAGGTCGACGGGCGGCAGGTTGGGCAGCGCCCATGCCCCCGTGACGTCGTCGTAGGTTCCCGCCGACGGGTTGGCGGAGACGAAGGTCAGCCCGGCCGGCAGAGGGTCATTGACGATGACCGGTCCTGAGGCGTCGGGCCCGTAGTTCCATACCTCCACGACGAACGTCACCTGCTCGCCGACGAAGACCTCGGGGGCGGAGACTCCCTTCGAAACGACGATGTCGGCCGCGGGGATGAAGAGGTCGGCATCGTCGACGTTGTTGTCGAGGTTGGGATCCGGCTGGTCGAGGCCGAGAACCACGGAGACGTTGCGATGCCAGCCGGGATTGTGCACTGCTACGACGACCGTCAGCGTGCCGGAAGCTCCGACCGCGAGGTCGCCGACAGTCCACACTCTTGTCTCGAGGTTGAAAGTACCGACCGATGCATCCGCGCTCACGATGTCTGCAGCCGGCATGAGCGGATCGAATGCGACGACCCCGCTCGCATCGTTCGGGCCGGCATTGGCGACAGTGAGGGTGTAGGTGACATTCGCCCCAGGCCGGGAAATCTGAGGTGCGACCGATTTCGTGATCGTCAGATCGGCGATCACGGTGCCGATCACTCCGACCGACGCGCTGTTGTTCGTGGGATCGGTGTCGTTTTGAGTGAGGGAGGTGAGGGTGACCGTGTTGACGTAGGCGATGGGCTCCGTGACAGTCGCGATGATCGTGCGGGATGCCGTCTCACCGGATGCGATCGTGGGCAGTGTCCACAGTCCGGTGGCCTCGTCGTAGTCGCCGTCTCCATCGGAGGAGAAGAAGTCCAAGCCCGCAGGGAGGACGTCGGTGAGCACCACGTTCGTGGCGGCATCCGAGGTGGGCCCGGGAACGTTCTCAGCCGTGATCGTGAACTCGACCTGCTGGCCGATCGGCACGGCATCGGCCGGGGCACCCGACGGTACTGTCACGCTCTTGCCGACCGCGATGTCCAGCTGCGGCTGGTCGGAGGTCACTGTCGCCGCCGAGGAGTTGTTGGACAGGTTCGGGTCGTCGACGACGGGCGATGAGATCGTGGCGGTGTTCACCAGGGTCCCCGCGACGTCGATGCGGGCTGTCACCGTCGCCACGATGCCGAGCTGCCCGGGTGTGATGGTGCCGATCGTCCATGTGCCGGCATCGGCGCTGATCGTGCCCGTTGTCGTTGTAGCGTCCACGATCGTCACACCGGCAGGGAAGACGTCGCTCACGCTGACCTGCAGAGCGGTCTCGGTGCCGAGGTTGCTCGCAGCCAGCTGGTAGGTCACCTCCTGGCCGACGACGACATTCGGGGGGAAGACCGCCTTGACGACGGCGAGGTCCGCGACCGGACGCACGACGCTGACGGCGGCGGTGTCGGAGTTGTTCGACGGATTGATGTCGACAGGCGAAGGATTGCCGCTCAGCGCCGCGATGTTCACGAACGAGCCGAGAACGGTCCCTTGCACGACGATCGTTCGGGTGACGGTCGCCCCGACGGCCAGGCTGCCGACGGTCCAGATTCCCGTCGCGGGGTTGTACGCGCCCGGTCCCTCGGAGGAGACGAAGG
Organism: Microbacterium sp. CFBP9034; assembly: GCF_034045255.1. NCBI lineage: Bacteria > Bacillati > Actinomycetota > Actinomycetes > Micrococcales > Microbacteriaceae > Microbacterium > Microbacterium sp. CFBP9034. The sequence goes on along the minus strand of NZ_JAXCWC010000001.1, from coordinate 793,943 downwards.
AGAGTCCGGGCGGCAGCACATCGCGCAGTTCCACGCCCGAGGCCGCGAACGGACCGTTGTTCTTCGCGTCGATCGAGAAGGTGGCCGTCTCGCCGAGCGGGATCTCTGAGTCATCCACCGACTTGGTGACGGCGATGTCCATCGTGGGCGTGATGGGGTTGACCGTCGCGGAGGCCTGGTCGTTGGTCGGGTCGCGATCGGGCTGGTCCGTGCGCGTGCGCGTGGCGCTGTTGGTGAACGGCGTGCCCGTATTCACCGTCGCCGTGATGGCGAGCGTCTCCGTCTGGCCGACGGCCAGGCTCGGCAGAGCCCACGCACCGGTAGCTGGGTCATATGCGCCCAGTGACGCAGTAGACGACACGTAGACGACGCTGCCCACTGGATCCCCATCCGGCACGACATCCGCGATGATCACTCCGGTGGCGATGGAAGGCCCGTTGTTCGTCGCCGTCACGGTGAACGTCACGTTCTCACCTACCAGCGGAGCCGCGTTGTCCACGGTCTTGGTGACGCCGACATCGGTGGACACGGGGACCTGTGCGGTGACGGGGCCAGCGGTCACGATCTGCCCGATGACCGTCGACGAGCTCACGGACGCTGTGTTCACGACGTAGCCGGCGGCGTTGATCTGACTTGCCTTGATGGCGTGCGTACCTGTGCACACCGTCGATGCCGCGGGCGCGAGTACGCCGACCGGGCAGGTGATGGCGCTCAAGGGGACGCGATCATCGGCTATGACGATGCCCCGCAGCGCCGCACCGCCTGTGTTCGTGATCGTGTACGAGTAAGACACCTGCTGGCCGACGGAGTATGGCGGGGGCGTTGCGACGGCCTTGGCGATGGTGATCGACGCGACAAGCGGCACCGTGACCGTGGCGGGCGGTGACACCACAGTGCCGCCCGCGCCATCCACGGCACTCGCGGTGGCGATGTTGACGACCTGACCCGCCGCGACATCCGCTGCGGTCACGGTGTAGGAACCGCGGCACACCGTACTCGACCCGGGCGCTGGGGCCGTCGTGAGGCTCGTCGAATCGCAGACGATCGCGCTGCTTGTCGGGATCTTGTCATCGTCGATGAAGAGGCCGGTCACCGGTGCGCCGGTGTTGGTGACCGTGTACTGATACGGAATCACTGTGCCTGCCGTGATGACCGGTGGAAGCGGGGCTCCGGAGCGATCCACCTGCTTCTCGAGCTGCAGGCTCGGCAGTGGAACGATGGTGTCGATCTGCGCTCCGCGGACAAGGTGCACGTCGTTCGATCCGCCGGTCGAGGCCGAGAACCCGAACTTGTAAGTGGAGGGCGTGTTCGGAGGGGCCTGGATGTTGAGCTCGGTGACCCACGGGCCGCCGACGGTGTACTGCACCTGCACGATCACCCGCGGCACCGGGATCGCCCCGGTGACCGGGGTGACCTGCACGTTGATCGTCCTCCTGGATGCGTCGAGGGTCGATGCGCGCAGGGTGCCCTGGCCGCCATTCAGGGTCGTGCCCGGCTTCGTGGGGTTGGTGATGGGCTTCGGCACTGTCGAATCAAGCCAGCAATAGCCCGTCGTACTCTGGCCCGGACCCCGCAGCGTGATGACGTTCGGAGCGATGGGCCCTTCCGCCTTGGTCGGCGACTGCTGACCCACGGGGCAGCTCTTTCCGCGGGACTCGCCATCGTTGTAGAAGTTCCCATAGGCGTCGAGGCCGACGCCCAGGTATCCGCCGTTGACGCCCGGTTCGGAGTTGCGTTGGGCATATCCGAGGCTCCCACCGAGCCCGCCTGTCGTCGTGAGGGATGTCGATCCGTCGACGAGGAAGAAACCCACGCCGTCCGCGCCGTTGCCGCCGTACTGATACTGCTCGAACGTCACCGACACACCAGCGCTTGCAGGAACGGGCTTGTTGTAGAGGACGCTGCCGGCGCGGTTCCCCGCAGCATCCGTCAGCTGCAGGTAGCCGTTCGGCGCTCCGCCCATCGCCGGTACCGGGCCTGTGCGGTGCGCGACGCACGATGGGATCTGCGCCGCACCCGCGGGCGGAACGGCACCTGACGCGGCACCGGTCAAACACGTGTCGCCTTGAACTGTCCATGACGGGTCCGCGACGGTGGCACCGGTGAAAGTCTCATCGACCACGGTGGATCCCCCGGTCGGTGGGTCCGCCGAGGCCGCAAGTGGAATGCTCGTCAGACTGGCCGCGAGAAGCGCGCTGGCAAGAGCAAGCGAGAGCACACGCCGAACAGCGGACTTGCGTCGACGCTCATTCACAGGCTTCGCACCGTCCCCCGGTCCCCTCGACGCGGATTGGGGCGAGTAAACCACATCTCGGCCGATCAAGCACCCCTTTCTTGTCTCCCGGCACATCGCAGGGCGCCATACAGCGGCGCGGGCTTCCGTCAGGGCCGGCCGAATCAGCGCCTGCCCTCTCGGTTCCGGAACTCCCAATAGGCGAGGGTCGTCAATGTCGGAGCGGAAACGCCGACAGTCTCGTCGGACAGGTCTGCTGGACAGCCTGGATCGCCCGACAAGGTCGAGCATGAGCCTTGCCTTGCCGACATGGGTGCCAGCCTCTTCGTCACCTCGGACGCGTGACTTCGCTCCCGGGGCTCCGCAGCGCCGCGAAGGCGAGCGCTGCCCCGATGAGGGCCATCGCGACCACTGCCGCAATGAACCATTCCCACCCCGCGGCAGCGAACACGAAGCCGAGACACCATCCGAACAGGCTCGAACCCGCGTAGTACCCCAGGTAGTACAGCGAGGACGCCTGGGCGCGAGCGCGGGGCCGGGCCACGGCAGGCGCCCACCCCGAGGCCACCGCGTGCGCCGCGAAGAACCCGGCGGTGAAGATGAGCAGACCCACGACGATCACCGGCACGACGGGCACCGCCATGATCACGGCGCCCAGGATCATCACCCCGATCGCCGCGAGCAGCACCTGCAGCCGGCCTATTCGCGATGCGAGGACGCCTGCCCACGGCGATGACACCGTTCCGGCGAGATAGGCGAGGAAGAGCGATGTGACCAGAGATGCCGTCAACAGGAACGGCGGTCCGGTGAGGTGGAAGCCGAGGTAGTTGTAAACAGCCACAAACGCACCCATGAGGAGGAATCCCTGCGCGTAGAGCGCGAGCTGCACGGGCGAGCGAAGGTTGGCGCGCATGCGCTCAGCGATGCTCGGACCTGCGACGGCGCGATGGCGCCCGGCGACGAATCCGCGCGCCCGCGGGACGAGGGACAGGAAGGCGATGGCGGATGCCGCGCACAGCGCCGAGATGGCCCACATGCCGGCATGCCAGCCGAACGCGTCGCCCATCCATCCCGACCCGGCGCGTCCCGCGAGGCCTCCGACGGTCGTTCCCGCGATATAGCTGCCGGCTGCGGTGGCGACGTGCCGCGCGTCGACTTCCTCACTCAGATAGGCAAGCGCGATGGCCGGGATCGCCCCCAGCGCCACGCCTTCGACGGCCCGGAGCGCCAGCAGTGTCACGATGTCGGCGCTCAGCGGCGCGAGGGCCCCCACGAGGGTGGCGGTGATCAACCCCGCGGCCATGGCAGGCACTCGGCCGATGCGATCGGCCACGATCGACCAGGGGATGACGGCGGCGGCCAGCCCGAGCGTCGCGGCAGAGACGGCGAGCGCCGCGGTAGTCGCACCCACGTCGTAGGCAACGGCGATCTGCGGAAGCACCGCCTGCGGTGAGTACAACTGCGCGAAGGTCGCGATGCCCGCGAAGAACAGGGCGATCAGGAGGCGGCGATAGGCTCCGCTTCCCCGGACGTGGCCGCTCACGCCGCCGAGTCCCATCCCACGCGGGTGATGCGAGCAGGGGCACCTGCCAGACGTCGGGCGAGGCGGTCGAACGTCACCGCCACCTAGGCCACAGCATCCGCAATGGCCTGCGCAAGCGGGTCGGTCTTACCCGCACCTCCGATATCCGGGGTGAGCACCGACGGGTCCGCCGCGCTCAGGACCTCGTCGATAGCGGCCAGGATTGCGCCGGACGCCTCGCCATGGCCCAGGTGATCGAGCATCATCGCTCCGCACCAGATCTGCCCGATGGGGTTCGCGATCCCTTTGCCCGCGATGTCGGGCGCCGACCCGTGCACCGGCTCGAAAAGGCTCGGGAAGAGGCCCTCGGGGTTGATGTTCGCGCTCGGGGCGACCCCGATGGTCCCGGTGCAGGCGGGGCCGAGATCGGAGAGGATGTCGCCGAACAGATTGCTCGCGACCACCACGTCGAACCAGTCAGGATGCAGCACGAAGTTCGCCGCCAGGATGTCGATGTGGAACTGGTCGTGCTCGACGTCGGGGTACTGGGCGGCCATGGCGGCGAAGCGCTCATCCCAGTACGGCATCGAGATCGTGATGCCGTTGCTCTTGGTGGCCGAGGTGACCTTCGCTCGATCCCGGCGCTGGGCGAGTTCGAAGGCGTAGCGCAGCACGCGGTCCACGCCGACACGGGTCATCACGGTCTGCTGCACCACGACCTCGCGATCGGTGTCGTCGAAGATCTTGCCGCCGATCGAGGAGTACTCCCCCTCGGTGTTCTCCCGCACGACGATGAAGTCGATGTCGCCCACGCGTCGCCCCGCGAGCGGGCTCGGGATGCCTGGTAACAGCCGGCACGGACGGAGGCTGATGTACTGATCGAATCGGCGCCGGAACTGGATGAGACTTCCCCACAGCGACACGTGATCGGGAACGACCTCAGGCCATCCGACCGCCCCGAAGTAGATCGCGTCGAACCCGTTCAGCGTCTCGAACCAGTCGTCCGGGAGCATCTTCCCGTGCTCGAGCCAGTAGTCGGCCGAGGCGAAGTCGAAGTGCTCGTACTCGAGCGGGATGCCGAAGCGGGCGGCCGCCGCGTCCAGCACGCGCAGCCCAGCCGGCACCACCTCCTTGCCGATCCCGTCGCCGGGAATCACGGCAATGCGATGGGTCGTTCCGGATGCGGTGCTCACACGACGTTCCTCACTGCGGGGTAATGGCAGGCGACGCGGTGTGCGTCGCCGTGATCGATCAGCTCAGGCTCGACCTGCGCGCACAGATCCGTGGCCTTCCAGCACCGCGTACGGAACCGGCATCCGGAGGGGGGCGAGACCGGGCTCGGCACATCGCCCGTCAGCACGATGCGCTCCCTCGCCCGCTCGACCCGCGGATCGGGCACCGGGATCGCCGACAGCAGCGCCTGCGTGTACGGATGCATGGGCCTCTCGTACAGCGAGTCGACGGGCGCGTCCTCGATGAGTTTGCCGAGGTACATCACTCCGACCCGATCGCTCAGGTGTCGAACGACCGAGAGGTCGTGCGCGATGAAGAGGTACGTCAGGCCGAGGTCGCGCTGCAGGTCGTCGAGGAGGTTGAGGATCCCGGCCTGCACGCTGACGTCCAGGGCGCTGACCGGCTCGTCGAGGACGATGACCTCGGGCTCCATCGCCAGCGCCCGCGCGATTCCGATGCGCTGGCGCTGACCGCCGGAGAACTCGTGCGGATAGCGCTCCGCGTGCGCGGGGTTCAGCCCGACCATGTCGAGCAGGTCGAGCACCCGGGCGGATTGGTCTCCCCGGTACAGGCCGTGGATGGCGAGAGGTTCGGCGAGCGCGTCCCGCACCGACTTGCGGGGGTTCAACGACGCGTAAGGATCCTGGAACACGAATTGGATGCGGCGGCGGAGTGCCCGGAGCTTCGTGCCGTTCACGCGCGTGATGTCGGTATCGCCGAGCCAGATCGCACCCGAAGTCGAGGTCTGCAGCTTCGCGACGCTTCGCCCGAACGACGACTTCCCGCATCCGGACTCGCCGACCAGTCCGAACGTCGTACCACCCGGGACCGAAAGACTGACATCGGAGACGGCGTGCACGATCTCGGTGCTGCGACGGAAAGGTCCCCCGCCGACGGGATACTCCTTGACGAGATGGTCGACCGTGAGTGACGTACTCATCGCGTCTCCTCCCGCAACTCGAAGACGCGGACGCAGCTGACGGTATGCGTTCCCCCCACGTTCACCGGGGGCGGCACGGCGATGTCGCAGCGCCCGGCAACGGCGTGCGCGCAGCGAGGGGCGAAGCGGCACCCGACCGGCCATCTCGTCGCCACCGGCGGCTGCCCCGGGATCTGATACAGCCGATCCTCGCGCGACGATCTGCGATCCATCCTCGGCATCGAGGCGAGCAGACCCGAGGTGTACGGGTGCCCCGTCTCGTAGAACAGCGGATCGACGTCGGCGGCCTCGACGACGCCGCCCGCGTACATCACGATCACACGGTCGGCGATCCCCGCCACGACCCCGAGATCGTGCGTGATGACGATGACGGTCGTCCCCGTGCGCCGCTGCACTTCGCGGAGCACTTCCAGCACCTGGGCCTGCACGGTGACGTCGAGCGCCGTGGTGGGCTCATCGGCGATCAGCAGGTCGGGATCGTTCGCGATGCTCATCGCAATCATCACGCGCTGGCGCATCCCGCCCGAGAACTCGTGCGGATAACGCTCGATCCGCTTCTCGGGAGCCGGGATGCCGACGAGTTCGAGGAGCTCGATCGCCCGCGCACGGCGCTCGTCGCGCGTGGTGTCAGGGCGATGCACGCGCACTGCCTCGATGAGCTGGGCGCCCACGGTCGCCACGGGGTTGAGTGCGGTGAGGGCATCCTGGAACACGATCGCGATGTCGTCGCCGCGGATCTCGCGCAGCTCGTCGTCGGACAATCCGACGAGTTCGCGGCCGCGGAATCGGATCGACCCGGTGATCACGGCCTGCTTGGGGAGGATGCCCATGATGGCCATCGCGGTCATCGATTTACCCGACCCCGACTCGCCGACGATTCCGAGCGTCTCGCCTTCGTGCAAGGTGAACGAGACGTCCTCCACCGCCCGCGCGGCTCCCGCGTCGGTGTCGAAGGCGACAGAGAGGTTCTCCACCTCGAGAAGCGGAGCGGCGGCGTTCACAGGTTCTTCCCCTGAGGATCGAGGGCGTCGCGCAGGCCGTCGCCGATGAAGTTGACGCAGAGCACGGTGACCAGGATGAAGATGCCGGGGAAGTAGAGCAGGTACACCTGGGGCGTCCCGACGTAGCCGGCGGCCTGACTGAGCATCGAGCCCCAACTGGTCTGCGGTGAGCGCACCCCGAAACCGAGGAAGCTGAGCGTCGACTCGGCGATGATCGCGGATGCCACGGCCAGGCTCATGGCCACCGCGATGACGCCCGCGAGGTTCGGGAGCAGGTGCGACACGATGATGCGGAGGTTCGAGGCGCCGATGCCGCGGGCCGCCTCGATGAAGTCCTTCTCCCGGAGCGAGAGCACCTGTGCGCGGACGACGCGGGCGATGTAGGTCCAGCCGAGTGCGGTGAGCGCGAAGACGATGGTGGTGGGCGAGGGCCCGAGACCCTGGACGATGACGGCGAGGAGGGCGATCGCCGGGACGATCAGGAACAGGTCGGTGATGCGCATGATGAGCTCGCCGACCCACCCGCTCGCGTAGCCCGCGACCGCGCCCAGCGCCGTACCCACGACGGTGGCGAGAAGCGCGACGCTGAGCCCGATTGCGAGCGAGATCTGACCGGCGTAGAGGATCTCGCTGAGGTAGTCCCGGCCGAGCTCATCCGTACCGAGCCAGTGCTCGGCGGACGGTCCGGTCGGGCCGAGGAGCAGATCCTGCAGCCCCTGCGGATACGGCGCGATCCACGGCGCTCCGAAACACACGAAGATCAGGGTCAGGAGGACGAGGAGGCTTGCGACGGCGAGCTTGTGGTGGAGGAAGCGCTTGATCAGCTGCCGCGTCGATCCCGCCGAGATCGGCTGCTCCGCGAGCAGCTCCTCGCGGCCGGTGAGTCCCGCTCCGCTCATGACAGCCCCACTCTCGGGTCGAGCACCGCGTAGCCGATGTCGGCGACGAGATTGCACAGCACCACGGCGATCGCGACGACGATCATCCACGGCAGCAGCACGAAGACGTCCCCGGCGACGAGGGACTGGAGAAAGAGGCGTCCCATCCCCGGAATCGCGAAGATCTGCTCGGTGACGACCAGACCCCCGATGAGGATCGCCGCGTCGAGCGCGACCACCGTGACGAAGGGCGCGAGGGAGTTGCGCACGGCGTGCCGCCAGATGATCTGCCTGCGCGGCACGCCCTTCGCGCGGGCGGTGCGCACATAGTCACTGGAGAGCGAGTCGAGCATCGCAGTCCGCCCGAACCGGCTCCATGACGCCACGAGGGCGATCATCAGCGCCGCGACGGGGAGCACCAGATGCCGGACGTAGTCCAGCACTCCGACCTCGGTCACCGGGGGCAGCCCGATGAAGAAGAGCGGCGGCTCGTCGAGCCCGAATGCCTCCTTCGGCCAGACCGCGAGTGCCTGGATCAGGATCAGGCCGAACCAGAAAGCCGGCATCGCGATACCGATATAAGAGGCCCCGGTGAAGACCTGATCGCCGAACGAGTACTGCCGGACCGCCGAGTAGACGCTGATGCCGCCGGCCACGATGACCGCAACGACGAGTCCCCAGAACGCCAGCTGCAGCGTCGGCCACAGTGCGTCGCCGATCAGAGGGAGTACGGCGGTGCCGGTACGGCTGCTCTCCCCCCAGTCGCCGGTGACGAACGATCGCAGCCACAGGAAGTACTGCTCGAAGATCGAGCGGTCCAGCCCCAGTCGTTCGATCTCACGCTCGAGCGCGGTCGGATCCGCGGTCTGGCGGAGCTTCGCCAACGGATCGAAGGTGGAGCGGACGGCCCAGAAGAGGATGAACGAGGCGATCAGGATCACCGGCAGCGAGTACAGCACCCGTCGCGCAATGAAGCTGAACACTGATCTCTCCTGGGCCGGCGGGGGTCAGCCCGCGATGCCCCAGGCGGCGAGGTTCCAGAACGGTCCCTCGATCGGGTTGATCTCGAGCGGTCCACCGATCTTGTCACTCCACAGCAGGACCAGGGGCACGGTGTCGAGCGGCAAAGACGGCACGTTCTCCGCGATCACGGCATCCGCCTCCTTCGACGTCGCGATGCGGGCGTCGACGTCGAGTTCGGTGTCGACCTGGCTCAGGAGCGGATCGAGCTCAGGGATCGACACGCGGTAGAAGTTGATGCCGCTGAACCCGTTGTCCTCGCTCGGGACGTTGGTGGACAGGAAGGAAGAGCTGAGCGTGGGGTCCGGGAAGGTGTCGACGATCGCCCACAGGCCCGCCTGGAAGTCGCCCTCCGGCGCGATCGTGCCGAACAGATCTGCAGGTGTGACCGAGTTGATGGTCATCTCGAATCCGGCGTCCGCGAGCTGCGACTGCAGCACCTGGGTCGTGAGGTCACGCCGCTTGTTGCCCGCGAGCGTCTCCATCGAGAACGTGGCGGTCTGACCGTCCTTCTCCCAGACGTCGTCGGCGTTCTTCGCCCAGCCGTCGCCTTCCATGAGCTCGGTCACCTTGTCGAGATCGAGCGTGTACTCGGAGAAGTCGTCGGATGCGTAGGCGCCGACGATCGGGCTGTTGAAGCTCTGCTGCGCCTTGTCGACGCCGAGGGCGCCGAACAGCCGCTCCACGATCGCGTCTCGGTCGATCGAGTACGCGACCGCCTGACGGACCGCCTTCGAGTCGAACGGGAACGCGGCGTTGTTGAGCCACACGGCCTCGAGGCTGGCGCTGCGGGCATCGACCTGCGAGTTGATACCGGGAAGTCCCGCGTCGATCTGGCTGATCGCGTCCAGCTGCGGCGAGGGGTAGAGGACGTCGACCTGTCCGCTCTTCAGCGCCTGGAAAGCCGCGGTGGTGTCGGGCAGGAACAGATACGTGACCTTGTCGAGGTTCGGCTTTTCGCCCCAGTAGTTCTCGTTCGGGACGAGCGTCGCGGACGTGCCTCGATCCCAGGACTCGATCTTCCACGGTCCCCCGCTGAAGTCGTAGCCGTCGGTCATGAGCGCGGCGCGATCCTTGCCCTCCAGGAGGTGCGCCGGCATCACGCCGTAGGTGCTGAACAGCGTCCGCCAGCCGGCGAACGGGGTGTCGAGGGTCACCACTGCGACCTTCGGGTCGGACGTGTCGACACTCGCGATGCGGTCGTAGCCGGTCTTGTCGAAGATGTCGTCGCCGTCCCGGATCTGCAGCGCTGTGTACTCGAAGTCCTTCGAGGTGATGGGCTCGCCGTCGGACCAGACCGCATCGGGGTTGATCGTGTACGTGATCGTCTGACCCTCAGCCGTCTCTTCGGCGACGGGCTCCTCCGTCACGAGATCGGACGGGACCGGCGTCCACACGTCGTCGATGAGACGGGTGTTGAAGACGATCGGCATGGTGGGGATCTGCATCATGTAGGTGCCCCAGATGGACCCCGCGCATGTCGCGATCCAGTCCACGCAGTCGGGCTCCTGCTCGGCGCCGATGATGACCTCCCCGCCCTCTACGACAGGGGGGGCGCTGGACTGCTCGGGGGGAGAGTCGCCCGCGCTGCAGGCGACCAGCGTGCCGACGCTGAGCAGTGCGAGGGCGGCGAGCGTGAGGCTACGGTGCGGTGACTTTCGCATGTGCGGACTCCGTGATCAAGAGAAGATGCTTCGTGGGATGGCCTGCGGCGTGTGGCGGGTGCTCCGACTATAAAACGCGTGCCGAGCGTTTAGCAAGGCCTATAGTCAATGTCATTGATTACGATTGTGTGACCAGGATCGACCCGCGAGAGCACGCAGCGCGAGCTCGGTCATTCGGCGCTGGTCGCGCTGGTGGTTGTTCAAGCCGGTGGGCTCGTGGCCGCCGTCGAAGACATCCATGACGACGTCGCCGCCGCGCTCGCCGAGTCCGTCGACGAAGCGCTGCACGCCCACGATCGGTGTGCGCGTGTCGATGGCGCCCTGGTTGATCCACACCGAGGCGCGAACATCGTCGAGGTAGCTGATCGCCGAGTAGCGCGCCACCATCTCCGGCGGCACCCACGACTGCCACACGCTGCGTACAGCGGGGTTCATGGCGGCGATCGCAGCAGTCCAATCGGCGACGGCGACGTGAGCCATTCCGCCGACGAAGAGATCAGGAAGGCGCCCCACGCTCAGCAGAGTCAGGTGGCCGCCGAAGGACGCGCCGGTGATGAAGGTGGATGACGGATCGGCGAGACCTTGCCCGCGCAGCCATTCCACCGCGGCGGCGACGTCTTCGATCTCCCGGTCGCCTCCCGATCCCCAGAAGCCCTCGCGGAAGGCCCGCCCGAAGGTGACCGAGCCCCGGAAGTTCAGGGCGGCGTACGCGAAGCCGGCGTCGATCCAGGCTTGCGCAGACGGTTCATAGCCGTCGATCATCACGAGGTTCGGGCCACCATGCACTTCGAGCACCGTGCCGAGCGGTGCGCGGCCGTCGGGAACACCCAGCCACAGCTGCACCCTCGTGCCGTCCGCGCTCTCGATCATCGTGGAGGCGAACGAGCGCCCTTCCGGGACGGGTGCCGGCGAGACGAGCTCTCGCACCTCGCTGCCGGAGATCTCGTCGATGTGGAGTGGCACGGACCAGCTCGAGCGGACAGCGCGAATTCGACCGTCGGGCGCATAATACGACGCCCACTGGAACGGATGAAGATCGGCGACATCAGGGTTCGCGAAACTGCCGCCCTCGGCCACGACTCGCACCTCGCCCTGCGCGTCGCCCAGCTCGAGCAATCGCTGGATCCCGTCCTGCACGTGCAGCGCGAGGACTCGGCCGGACGCTGCGTTCCAATCGAGCGGGATGATCTCGCCCGCGAGGTGCGGGAGGTCGAAGTCGCGACGCTCCCCCGTGCGGAAGTTCCAGAGAAGAGGACGCGCGTATCCCGAGCGCTCGGTGTTCACCAGAATGCGCGGGTCGCCCGCGATGGCGGAGAAGCGCACACCGCGCACCGGTCCCGCCGGCAAGTCGTCCAGCACCGCGACCGTTGCGCCGGAAGAGACGTCGATCACCGTCAGGGCGGGCCGACGGATGCCGGGGTTGTGGGATGTCGTGTCGACGCTGACGAACGCGGCATCCGGAGCGATCTGTCCGTACCACGCCTCGACGGGATTGCTGTAGACGAGGCGGGCCGGGCCCCACGGAGCTGCGGGGATGACGAGCACGTGGAACCCGTCTTCGTCGACGACCGTCACGACGAGCGACGAACCGTCGTAGGAGGTCTCCAGGCCTCGAAGCACGAACGGCGGCCGCCCGGGTGTCAGGTCGACCACCTCTGAGCCATCGACGCGTGTGGCGACGAGCGTGCCGACCTCGGACCCGCCTCCGTCGTCGAGATCGACCACCCATTGAGCATCCGCGGTGAGGACTGCACCCACACCGACGGGGAACGGGAGCAGATCCGCGGGCTCTTCACCCGCGCGCCAGATACGCGCACGGGAACCGTCGGGGTGGTTCTCGACGAGGAGAGCGACGTCGTCGGGCCCGACCGTGGGGCGCGCCGTGAGCAGGTAGGGGACCTCGAACCGCCGGATCAATGCGGCGTCGGTCTCGGCGGGAATCGCATCCATGCGGGTGCCTCTCTGCAGATCACGGTACTCTGGTCAGGTGCGTTGACTATACCAGTGACTAATTGCCGCCCGATAGACATCGTCCGAATCATTCCCGTTGACTACGCTCAAGTCACCGAGCGGCCACGACCGCACGTCATAAGCGAAAGGAATCGACGACACGATGCCGAAGGAGAAATCCGCCGCAACGCGCACGCCGACCCCGGGGAAGCCTCGACCGCGCCGCGCACGCGACTCGTTGAGCCGCGAGATCATCGTCGCCGCAGCCGACGCGGTGGTCCAGCGCGATGGCCTGGATCGCCTGACGTTCCAGACCATCGGTGAAGAGCTCGATGCCCACCCCACGTCGATCTATCGCCACTTCCGCGACAAGGAGGAGCTGCTGCTCGCGCTCATCGACACCCTGCGCGCGCGGTCCTACAGCGGTGCGATGGTCGCCTCCGATGACTGGATGGCAGATCTGCGCGCGCAGGCTCACCTGATCCACGACCACTACATGCGCTACCCGGAATTCGCGCTTCAGATGGCCCTGCGCCGGCCGACCGATTTCACCTCGATGGAGTTCTCGATCGGCGCCCTCCGCCGAGGCGGCTATGGGCCCGAACTTGCGGCGATGTACGCGCGGGCGCTGGGGCAGCTCGTACGGTCGGCGAGCAGCATCCAAGCGGCATTGACGGCGATCCCCGAGGATGTGCGCGACGCAGACGAGCTCACGTGGCAGATGGATTTCCGCAAGCTCGATCCTGAAACGCACCCGAACATCGCGTGGGTGGGACCGAACCTCCCCGGCATCCAGGATCCGCGCTCCTGGGAGACCGCGCTGGACCTTTTGCTCGAGAGCATCGAGCGGCACGCGCCCGTCAACCAGGCGACCTGACGAGGGTCAGCGCCCCCAGCGATCGATCATGCCCGCGACGAGACGCGCACGCTGAGCGATCGACTTCAGCGACGCCCATTCGTGCTCTGCGTGCGCGCCGTCACCGTCCGGACCCAGTCCGTCAAGGGTCGGGATGCCGAGAGCCGCGGTGAAGTTGCCGTCCGATGCTCCGCCCACCGCCTCGGCACGCAATTCGGCGTCGCCGATCGCCCTGCTCACCTCGGCGGCGAGCGCGAACAGCTCTCGCGATGCAGCCTTCTCCATCGGCGGGCGATTGATGCCGCCGGTCACCTCGATAGCAGCACGAGAGTCGACGGGGCGTCGAGCGCGCAGCTCACCATCAACGCGCTCGAGCTCGGCGAGGGTCCACGCACGCACATCGATGCGCACCGCCGCGCGGTCGGGAATCGCGTTCGTCACCGTACCCGCTTGAGCGACCGTCGGGCTCACCGTCGTCGCGCGCCCGTCGCCGAGGCTGGGAAGCGCGGTCACCTGATGAGCGAGCTCGACGAGGGCGTTCACCCCGTTCCACGGCTCGAGCCCGGCGTGTGCGGCACGACCGGTGACCGCGAGCGAGTAGATCCCGCCCCCGCGCCGGGCGATCTTGACCGCACCGGCGAGACTCGGCTCGAGCACGAGAACGGCTCCGGACTCCGCGGCGACCCGCTCCAACAGGGCACGGGAGGTCAGCGAACCGACCTCTTCGTCACCCGTGAGCAGTACGCCGATGTCGCCGCCGTGCGCCGCCAGCGCGACCGCTTCAGCCGCGGCCACGATACCGCCCTTCATATCGAACACTCCGGGTCCGGTGCACCTGTCGCCGGTCACAGCGAACGGCAGCCGCTCGATCGTGCCGATCGGCCAGACGGTGTCGATGTGTCCGAGAAGCAGCACACGCGGTCGCTCTGCTCCCCACCGCACGTGCTCGACGCCGTCGACGAGCTCCTTGCGACCCTCGCCGAGTGAGGGTGCGAGCCAACCGTCGACCAGGTCGTAGGCCCGAGCGATGCCGGCCCCGTGGCCCGTCGGGGTCTCGATCGATACGAGCTGCTCCAGGCGTTCGACCAGCCTCATCGCGCGTCCACCATTCCTGTGGCGGCGCACCTCTCGAAGAAGTGGCCGAGTGCCTTCGCGGTCGCTTCGGGGGCCTCCTCGGGAAGGTAGTGATCTGCCTGGATGGCGTGTCCCTCGACGTCCGGCGCAAACGCGCGCCACACGCCGAGCACGTCGAAGTTGCGGCCGACGTAACCGTCGGCACCCCACAGCGCCAGCACCGGCACCGAGAGCGCGCGGCCCGCCGAGGCATCCGACCGATCGTGTTCAAGATCGGTACTCGCCGCAGCGCGGTAGTCCGCGCACGTCGCCTCGATGACGCCGTCGCGCAGGAAGCAGGCGAGGTAGCGGTCGAAGACCTCTGGTGGGAGCGGATCGCGCACCGACCATCGGCCCTCGAAGCGACTGCGGAGCCATCGCTCGGGGGCGGCGCGGATGAGGTCTTCGGGTAGACCGGCGCCGAGGCCGAGGAAGAACCAGTGGAAGTAGCTCGTTGCCATCGCGCGGTCGACGTGGTCGAACATGTGCAGCGTCGGCACGATATCGATCACGCCGAGCGAGCGGACACGATCCGGCGCGTCGAGCGCCATGCGGTGCCCGACGCGCGCCCCTCGATCATGACCGGCGACGAAGAACGAGTCGAAGCCGAGCCGAGTCATGACCTCCAGCTGGTCGGCGGCCATGGCGCGCTTGGAGTAGACCTCACCCCGGGGAACGTCGGACTCTCCGTAGCCACGAAGGTCGGTCGCGACGACCGTGAAACGCTCCGCGAGAGCTGGTGCCACTTCGCGCCACATCGCGCGCATCTCCGGGTAGCCGTGCAGCAGGAGCAACGGCGGCCCATCGCCGATCACCGTGGTCGCGATGCGCACACCATCGCTCCCTTCGACGAGCTCAGGCTGCGCTGCCAGCAGATCCACGAGATAATCTCCTTAGTCAATGTCATTGACTATTAGACTGCCTATGTGCGGCAAAAGTCAACGTAGAGGCAAGTTCGGTCAGGGCCGGCCGCGAATCAGCGCCTGCGCTCGCGGTTCCGGAACTCCCAGCAGAAGCAGGGTCGTCAACGTCGGAGCAGCAGCGCCGACAGTCTCGTCGGGCAGGTCGTCGTCGGCAATGGCGAAGACCGCCGACCAGGCGACCTGGCTGAGAAGGCCCGCGGGAAGGTGCCGGCCGAAAGCCCCGGTGTCCTGGCCCCGTCGGACCAGATCGGCCAGCGACTTCTCGACCCCTCCGAGAAGGGCATGGATGTCCTCGCCGAACTCGCCGCGTCGAAGCGCCACCAGCACCCGGTAGCGGTGCACCAGTGGCCAGAGACCGGCGACGAAGTCGGCCCACACCGCATCGGCCGCATCGTCACCGGTCGCTCCGTCGGCCAGGAGGGCGGCGATCTCGTCGACAGCGCGCTCGGTGAGCGCACGCACGAGGTCTGATCGGGACGGAAAGTACCCGTAGACGGTACGTCTCACAACGCCGGCAGCCACGGCGACGTCCCCCATGCTCGCGCCGGAGTTCTTCCCCAGAACCTCGATCGCGACATCGAGGATCCGTTCCCTCGTATCACCCAAGCCACACGCCCCGATATCCGATCCGCATCCTTCGATGATTGCACATGCGTGTGCAATTGCGTAGCCTGCACACCAGTGTGCAATTACTGCTGCGCACTCCGATCGACTCGGGAGAGCAACGCCATGACCGCACCTATCCGCACCACACCAGAAGTCCGTTCGTTCCGCGCCGCGATCTCGGACTCCGAGATCGAGGACCTCACCCAACGGCTGGCGAGAACCCGGTGGCCGGCTCAGGAGACCGTCCCGGACTGGTCGCAGGGCGTCCGCGTGGAGAATGCCAAATCGCTCGTCTCGTACTGGGAGCGAGAGTACGACTGGCGCCGCTTCGAATCGGAGCTCAGATCCTTCCCCCAGTTCCTGACAACGATCGGGGGGCTCGACATCCACTTCATCCATGTCCGATCGGTCAACCCTGGGGCGATGCCTCTGCTCCTCACGCACGGATGGCCCGGGTCGAACGCCGACTTCTTGAAACTGATCGGCCCGCTCACCGACCCCGTCTCGCATGGCGGGGACGTCAGCGACTCGTTCGACGTCGTCATCCCGTCACTGCCCGGATTCGGGTTCTCGGGCAAACCGACCGAGGCCGGCTGGGACGTCACCCGCATCGCAGAAGCGTGGGTGGAACTCATGAGTCGCCTCGACTACCAGGCGTGGTCGGCGCACGGTGGCGATTGGGGCGCGGCCGTCACCACGACACTCGGCGCCATGCGGCCCGACGGCCTGCTCGGAATCCACCTGAACACTCCTTACGCCTTTCCTGCCCGAATCCCCGATGTGCTGACACCTGGAGAGCGTCACGCCGTGGACGGCCTGGCCCTCTACGCCGGACCGCTCGGGGGGTCGAATCATCTACAGGGCACAAGGCCGCAGACCGTCGGATTCGGACTGGCGGACTCGCCGGCCGGCCAAGCCGCCTGGATCTACGAGAAGTACCAATCCAAGACGGACAACCTCGGACTGGCGGAGGACGCCCTGGGCGTGGACGCCATGCTGGACACGATCGCGCTCTCCTGGTTCACCAACAGCGCTGCCTCCTCCGCCCGCATCTACTGGGAGAACCGAGCGGCCACGATGGCCGGTCCGAAGCTGTCACTGCCGGTCGCCGTGACCGTTTTCCCGCGAGATATCCCCCGGTTGCCTCGAACCTGGATCGAAGACGCCTACAGCGACCTGATCCACTACGGCGAAGCCGACAAGGGAGGACACTTCGCCGCTCTCGAACAGCCGGAGATCCTCGTCGCCGAGCTCCGCGCTGGGCTGAGAAGCCTCCGCGATCAGGTCACACGGTGAAGAGCATCCTCTACGGCGCGGCCGCGCTGTCGGCAACCAGCGGCAGGATCAGCTCTTCCAGCGCAATCTCGGTTTCGGCGGCATCGAGTCCCCCGTCGAACCGCAGGATGCGCCAGGTCGTGGCGTCGCAGATCGCGACGAGCTGGGCACTTCTCCTCGCCGCCTCGCGGACGGGCAGCGGCGGGAGGGTGAACGCCCGGCGGCACCAGTCCACATGGAACGCGCGCCCGCGTGCGGTGATCTCGGGGAGGCCGGGCACGAGGGGCGACTCGGAGTAGGTCTTGAGGATCAGTGCACCGTAGCGCTCGTAGTGCACGACCAGATCGTGGATCGTCTCGACCGGCGACGCATGTGCCGCCGCTTCCCGTGCCGCAACGATACGAGCCAGTTCTCGTTCCACCGTTGCGTTCATGAGGGCGGGCTTACTGCCGAACCGACGGATGACGGTCTGACCCGTCACGCCCGCATCCCCGGCGACGTCCTCGATTCGAATCTGCTCGTAAGGAGTCGATACGAGCCGCGCCAGCATCGCGTCGACGATCCGCTCTGCCGTCGCCTCGGCATCCTTCGCGCGCCCCGTCATCCGGTAGGGCCTCGTATTCATGTCAGTGACGCTAACAGCCACACTCGCTAAATTCATGTTAGTTCGGCTAACATCAAAATATGGATACCTTCACCGAACACTCCGAACGCATCGAAACCCGCCTCGGAAATCTCAATGCCCGCGTGCGTGGCACCGGGCGCCTCACGGTGCTCTGGTCGTCGATGTTCGTCGACAGCCACACGTGGGATCGCATCGTGCCTCTCCTCATGGACGCAAGCGCGATCCCGAGGCGTTTCGTCCTCATCGACCCGCCGGGGCTGGGGCTCAGCGACGCCCTGATCCGTCGATCCACGATCGCGGAGGCGGCGGATGCTGCGCGCGACGCCCTCGTCGCGCTGGGCGCCACAGAGCCCGTCGACTGGATGGGCAACGCGTTCGGCGGTCATGTCGGCCTCAACCTGGCAACGGATCCGACGACCCTGCGCAGTCTCGTCGCGATCAGTTCGCCGACAGAACCGATCGCGCCCCACCTGCGACGGAAGATCGGGCTGCTCCACCCTCTGCTCAGGGTCGCCGGCCCCGTCGGACCGGTGCGCGACGCCATCGTCGACGCGATGCTGACCGAAGAGTCCGCGTCGACGCCCTCCACGCTCCAGGTCGTGCTGGACAGCCTGCAACGCCCGACAAGGGCGAGCATGAGCCTTGCCCTGCGTTCGTTCATCATCGACCGAACCGATGTCACCGACAGACTTACCGACATCCGCGTGCCGAGTCTGTTCGTCGCCTCGGACGACCGCGGTGACTGGAGCCCCGAGGACGCTGAGCGCGCGGCATCCCTCACCCGCGGCGCTCAGCTGGCGACCATCGAAGGAGCACGCACCCTGATCCCGCTCGAACAGCCCGCGCGCCTCGCCGCAGCGATCAACGGCTTCTGGGATCAGCTCGTCGATTGATCGAGGCGAACAACACGCAGGCGCGACTGGGATGCCGCGGTCATCGTCGACTCGCCCCTACCTGCGTGAGTGACCCGGGCTAGCCGTGTCGAGCTGACACAGCGTTCACGCGGCCCGGGGCCGTGGCTGTCGTCGCCGACCCCGCTGCCCTCAGTGCATCGTGACCGAGCGCGAGCGGCGGAGCCGTCGCTGGACAAGCAGGAAAGCTCCGAGCAGCACGAGTCCCGCCCCGGCGAAGAGGGCCGCCCAGCCGATCTGGCCACCCGTGGGCGGGAGGCCGGGCGGGAGGCCGGGCGGGGTCGTCGGGTTCTCGGTGACGCAGTCCGAGCAGCCGCCGCCGTCGCCGAGCGGAGTGACGCTGTTGGTGAGCGTGACGTTGCCGGCGTCGGCGTCGACCTTCACCCGGTACGACACGGAGACCGAGCCGCCGACCGGGATGTCGGGGATGGCCCACGTGAGCGTCGCGCCGCTCAGCGTCAGACCCGGGGAGAGGGGACCAGTCAGCTGTGCGTGGCTCAGCACATCGGCGAGGTTGTCACGCGCTTCTGCTCCGGTCACCACCACCCCGCCGGTGTTGCTCGCGACGAGGGTGTAGGTGACGATCGAGCCGGCCGGCACGGAGCTGCCCGAGGCCGGGTCGCTCGTCTTGCGCAGCGACCAGGCGGGCACGAACTGGGTGGTCTCGCACGAGTCGCACTCTCCGCCCGGGCCGTCGGGCACCACGACGTTCGCGAGAGTCGCCCCCCACGTGTCATCGTCGACCACGACGGTGTAGCTCACGGTCGCCGTCTCGCCGGCGGCGAGCGTCGGAATCGCCCAGGTGAGGGTCGTGCCGGTCAGCGAGAGCCCGTCCCCCACGACGTCGATCGTGGCGTCGTCGAGCACGTCGCTCGCGTCGTCTTCGGCCATGGCGCCCGCCACGACGCCGTCGGAGGTGTTGCGCGCCGTGAGCGTATAGGTGATCGTCGTGCCGGGCACGACCGAGCTTCCCGAGACGGGATCGCTCGACTTGCTCAGCGCCCATTCGGGAGTGAACTGCTCCGTCGCGCACGGATCGCACGACACGGGCGGCACTTCTCCCTCGGCGCTGACGGCGTTGCGGATCGTCACGCCGATCGCGTCGTCGGCCACGATCGCCTCGTAGGTGAGCGTCAGCGGACCGACGATGGCGTCGACACGACCGACGTCCCACGTCAGGGTGTCGCCCGAGAGCTGCGCCGTACCCTGCGAGGGCTGGATCGTTGCCGACTGCACGGCGGCGAACGGCGTGAGGCCGGCGAGGTCATCCGCCACAACGACGTCGTCGACGAAGCCCGCGTCGCCGGGTTCGACCGTCACGGTGAACTCCACGGTGTCGCCCGGGGCGACCGTCGATCCTGTGGGCGGATCGCTCGTCTTGCTGACGCTGTAGGTGCCGACCTGCCGAGCGAGCGTGTTCGTCACGGTGACGATCGGGATCGCGCCGACCGGGATGGTGAAGGTGATGGATCCCCCTGCCGCCGCCAGCGTCGGGTTCTCCACCGCCATCGCCGTCGACCACGTGTACGAGGGGTGCGTCGGTGGCGGCGGTGTGCCCTCGGTCACCGTGCACACCGAGCCCGCCGGTACCGACTGATCGACCGCACCGAAGGTTCCCGCGTCCTCGAGCTCGAATGCCCCGCCGAAGGGGTCTCCATTGGGAGCCAGGCAGCTCCAGGTGAAGGGGAAGAGCGAGCCGGGTACGAGTCCGGTGCGGTCTCCGTCGACGACCTTGGCGACGGTGAAGGAGCCCAGCACGCGCACGATCGGGTTCGTCACGGTGACGAGCGGGAGGACGCCGCCCGGGCTGACGGTGACGACCGCGGCGCTGAACCGCTCGGTCAGCCACTGGAACGACGTGTCGAGCGCGACCGGCAGCGGCGCACGCACCTCGCTCGTGACGCTGCACGTCGAGCCGACGAGGATTGCTTCGGCGACGGTCGTGATGGCGCCCGTCGCGATCGGGCCCCAGTTGCCCTGAACCGTCGTGCCGTCCTTCGTGCACTCGTAGGTACCCGAGAACACCAGGTTGTTGTTCGGGGCGTTCGGCGCAACGGTCGGACCGAGGTCGAGCTGCTTCGTGATCTGGAACGTCGTCGTGACGCGTCGCGTCGAGTTCGTGATCGTGACGGTGCCGACCTGATCCGGGACGAGCGTCACACTGGCTGTGGCGGGGGCGAACACCGGATCGTTCCATGCGAACGAAGCGTCGGTCAGCCCCGGCAGGGTGTTCTCAGCCACGGAGCAGACCGAGCTCGCGGGGATCTCGACGTCGGCCGGCACGACATATGTGCCGCCCGCCGCCGGCAGCGACCACGCACCCGAGAACTGCGTCGCGCCGTACGCGCAGCTCCAGGTACCTCCGACGGTGGTGCCCGCCGCGAAGGCGCCGTCGACCCCTGTGTAGGTCTTGACGATCTGCAGTCCGCTGAACACTCGCGAGACGGTGTTCGTCACGGTGACCTCTGCGGGGCCTCCCGCGACGACCGTGGCCGGTCCGCTGATGGTGGGGGTGCCCCACGCCCACGAGGAGTCGACCAGGCCGGCCGATGGCGAAATCGTCGACGTGTCCTCCTGCACCGTGCAAGTCGAGGTGACAGGGAAAGACGTGTCGCCCGTGAGGTCGGCGGCCACGCCGAGCGCGTCGGTCTCCCACGTGCCCGTGTACGTCGTGGCGCCGTACTGGCACGAGTACGTGCCGGTGAAGGTCGGCAGGTCGGCGATCGCGTCGGCCGGTACGCCCTGCAGCTGCTTCACGATGCGCAGGCCGCCGAGGACGCGGTCGATGCGGTTGTCGACGACGATCGGCGTGGCCACACCTGCGGCGATCGGCACGTCGACCCCGAAGGGCACGGCGCCGACCGTGTAGGTCGCAGCGCCCCACGCGTACGAGGCATCGACGAGGTCGAGGCCGGGCACGATCGGCGCCTCGTTGACGGTGCAGGTCCATCCCGCCGGAACGTTGTCGATGAGCACGACGGGGGCTGCTCCGGCGGCCACCGCCACCGTCGACTGCATGACGCCGTCGACACCGGGGAACGAGCACGTCGCGCCGACCTGGAACGGCGGATCGGCGGGTGCGACGAAGCCGCCCGTCTCGCCGCTCAGAGTCTTGGCGATGGTCAGCGAGCCGGTGTCGCGGGCGAGGGTGTTGGTGACTCCGATCGTGTTCACGTCGTCGTGCGACACCGACGCGATGGGGACGATGGTCGGCGGAGCCTGCCAGCGGTAGGACGGGTCGGCGCTCGGCGCCGGAGGTGCGTCCTCGGTTGCGGTGCAGGAGCTCGTTACCAGCACCTGGTCGAACGGGCCCGTGAGCTGCGCCTGCTGCCCCGCCTCTGCCGTCCACTCCCCGCCGACGGCGTCTGTGCCGTACGTGCATGACCAGTCGCCGCTGTACTGCTGGCCGGCCACGAGCACGCTCTGGTTGAAGCCGGCCAGATCGACGGTCTTGATGAGCCCGATCGTCGAGTACAGCCGGACGACGGTGTTGGTGAGGACGATCTCGTAGTCGCCGTCGGCGTCGGATACGACGACGGATGCCGGCAGCGCGACGGGCGCGTCCCATTCGAAGGAGCCGTCCCTCAGCCCGTTATCGGGGGCGGCGGGGAGCTGCTCGGTCGAACGGCACGTCGATCCGAGGTCGACCTGCCACACCGCCGAGGCGCCCGCGGCGACGGACTTCGCGCCGAGGTTCGCCTCATCCGGTCCGCCCGCCGGAGCGCACAGGAGCGTGATCGAGAAGATGTCGCCCGTCCCCACGAAGCCGCTCCCAGGGTCGTCCACGACCTTCGAGACGGTGACGGGCACCACTTTGGGCGAGATCGCATTGGTCGCCACGACCGACATCGCGGAACCGTCGAGCGGCATCGTGAACTGGATGGATCCGTCCGCGCGGGGAGCCACGGGCACCCGCGTCACGACGTAGCTCACGCCGTCCCAGGTGAACGGATCGATGACGGCGGGCAGAGCATCGATGTCCTCCGACACGATGCACGTCGAGCCCACGGGGATCGTCACATCGGGCCCGTCGACTCCGCCCGCCAGCATCGTCAAGGTACCTGCGATCACAGGCCCTGCGAGCGGTGTGCAGCTGTAGTCGAAGGTGAACTCGGCGTTCTCGAACGCCACCCCGGCCTCGCCGCCGGTGACCTGCTTGGCCACCGAGAAGCTCGCCGTCGAGCGGTTGAGGATGTTGCCGACCTGGGCCGTGCCGCCCGTCCCTCCCACGACGACAGGTGCTGGTATCGACGTCGTCCACACGTACGACGGGTCGTCCGGCTGCACGGGCGACGCCGGCATCTCCTCGGTGACGGTGCAGATCGAGCCGACGAACACCTCGACCGACGAGGACCCGCCCGGCTGGAGGGTCGCGGATCCTCCGGATGCACCGACGCTCCAGGCGCCCGTGACCGCGGCATCCGTCCCGTACGTGCACGACCACGTGCCGGTGAAGTCGCTCGTCGGCGTCGCGGTCGTGTTGTTGGTCACGGTCTTGGTGATGGCGAAGGGCGCCGTGACGCGCACGATGTCGTTGGTGACCGTCACGGGGAGCGGGTCGATGCTGTTGGGCACCGTGACCTGCTGCGGTGGCGGCGGGGCCGCCCATGCGTACGAGCCGTCGAGCAGCGATGTCGACCCGGTCGGGGGATCGACCTCGCTCACGGTGCAGCTCGCGAGGACAGGCAGGAAGGCCGTGAGCTGCGAGCCGAAGTTGGGCGAGGTGAACGTGAAGTCCTGCGTGTAGTCGGTCGCGTCGCCCTGAGCGGGAGCATTGCACGAGACGCGGATCGTGAAGGGCGTCTGGGTCTGAACCGCCTCGAGGAGGTTCGCGATCGCCTTGGTGAGGGCGAGTCGTCCGAAGCCGATGCTGTTGGGGTTGGTCACCGTGACGGTCGCCGAGCCTCCGACCGGGACGGCGACGGTTCCGCCCGTCAGCCCCGCATATGTCGCGGGACCCCAGACGTAGCCGGGATCGAGCAATGCGTCGGAGGGCGCGGGGCTCTCGACGACGGTGCACTGCACTCCGGCGGGCACCTGCACCGTCTGGCTCGCCCCGGCGGCCAGCGAGACGGTGCCGGAGATCGACCCGCAGTTGTAGGCGACCGTGAAATCGTCGGCAGTGCCCGTGTATCCCGCACCGACGACCGTCTTGGCGATCGTCAGGCCCACGAGGTTGCGTATGAAGGTGTTCGTCACGCCGAGGGTCGCGGTGGCGTTCGCTGCGATCGTCGCGGTCGCGGGGGCGACGGTGTAGCCCTGCCAGGCGTAAGACGGGTCGGCGAAGTCGCCGGCCTCAGTCGCGAGCGTCTCATCGACGACCCGGCACACGGCCGTCGCGGGGATGCCGGCGACCGAGGCCAGCGTGCCGGTGGACACGTTGACGGTTCCGCTGCGGACGCTCTGCCCGCCGATCGTGCAGTCGTACGACACGGGGAAGGTGCGCGTCGCCCCGCCCGTGTAGCCGGGCAGCGGCGTGTCTTCGTTGGCCGCTGCGATCGCCTTCGTGATCTGCAGCGTGCCGGTCTGCTGCGTCGCGGAGTTGCCGATGTTCACGAGCACCGACCCGTTGGCCGGGATGACGACAGGGACCGGATTGACCGGCGCGTTCCACACCCACGAGCCGTTGGCGAGGTCGGTCGATCCGGACGGAGGGCTCTGCTCGGTCACGGTGCACGTCGCGCCGGCGGGGAGGTTCGGGATCGACACGACGGCGCCGGGCACGCCGTTGGCGGCGTTCGGGTTGACGGTCACGGTTCCGCTCACGTTGCCCGGCATGCACACGTAGCCGGCCGTGAAGGCCTTCGACGCTCCGGCGGTGTAGCCGCCGGCGGGCGAGGTCGTGACGGTCTTGGTGATCTGCAGCGTGCCGGTCTGGAAGCGGTTGGTGACCTGACACGTGACGTTCTGGCCGTTCGTCAGGGCGACCTGCCCGCCGACCACGGGCACACTCGTGGCCGGAGTCGCCGTCAGGAAGCACGACCAGGGGCCGTCCTGGACGTACCCAGCCGTGCGCGCGCCGACGGCGGTCTCGCTCAGAGCGTACGTGCCCGCGATGATGGACTGATTCGTGATCGCGGGATTGGGTATCGTGTTGCTCTGACCCGTCTGGCCCGCTCCGGATACGTTCGACTGACCGGCGATCGACACGGGAGCGGCTGTCAGGGTCCAGTTGAAGGGACTCGCGAGGTCTCCCGGCTGGCCTGTCGTGACGATGGTCTTGCGGAGCGTGAGCGTCGCCCGCGGCGTGTAGGTGTTGACGTAGGTGCACGTGATCGGGATCGCCGCCGCGACATTCGTCGACAGGTCGCCCGACAGGGTGACCGACTGGCCGCTGACCTGTCCGATCGGATTGCCCACGCCGTCGCGGCAGGTGAGGGACTTGAAGGTCCACGGCGCGGTCTGGGAGCCCTCGGTGAGGGTGACGTTCTCGCCGACCGTGTAGGTGCGTCCCGTCAGCGTCGCCTGTCCCGCCGCGCCCGCGCCGGTCGGCTGCAGCGCGAAGTCGTTGCCCCAGACCGATCCCGCCGCGTTGCTGGCGGAGTCGAACGCAAAGCTCGGGAACGAGGTGGGCGCCCCGTACGGCGTCTCGACCTGCTTGATGATCGTGACGGGCCGGACCTGCTGCACGGACGCGTAGAGGCATCCGTAGGTGACGGCATCCTCCACCGTGCTGAACGTGTTCACCGCCGTTCCGGCGCTGGCGACCGTCGCTGGACAGGCGTTTCCGGCGCCGGGAGCCGAGAAGCCGACGACGACGAGCGTGTAGGTGATCCCGCCGCTCACGAAGGTCTGCGTGCTGATCTGATTGGTGAAGTCGAGGATGTCGTTGTCGCGCGCGTCGCCGAAGGTGTTGGACGTCTCATTCATGCGCCACTGGTAGTTGAGCGTCACACCTGCGAACTGCACCTGCATCTGACCGCGGAACCACGAACTGGTGAGCAGCTGGAGCGGGCGGTTGGCGTGCACCATTCGTCCGAGGTTGAAGATCGTGCCGGTCGTCACCTGGGTGACGCCCGACGGCGCGAACCCGAGCGCGCTCTGGTTCGACAGGTCGAGCTGTGCATTGACCTGACCCTGGTTGCGGAAGCCGTGCGCCGTCCAGGCCGTCGATCCCGAGCCGACCAGGCCCGAAGTGCCGTTGGTGTTGAACTGAGGGCTGCCCGAGGTGCCGGCCGAGCCCCCCGGGTTCGCGATGACGCCCGTCGTGCCGCCCGTATTCGAGCCGTACCGGAAGTAGTCGCCGGCCTGGGGATTCGCGGTGCCGTTGGAACTCGTCCATCCCGATTGCGTGAACATCCGAGCCTGCACCGTGACGTCGATCGTCGCCGCGGCCGCGGGCTGGGCTCCGATGGTCAGCTGCGCCACCGAGAAGCTGAGGGTCAGCGCCACCACCAACGCGACGACGAGGCTCAACGAGAGTGGGCGGGCCCCATGAGACGACGCCAGGGACGTGCGCGACATTAGGCCCCCTGCTCGATCGCGCGCGATGCGATCAGGGAGAGAGTAGCGCGCGGCGCCCCGCCTAGAAAGGGCTTCATGACGCCGGTCATGTTCGACGTGTCCCCGCGGGGGCTCTGGATGAGCCGCGGCGATGGATCCCACGGCGGTGAGGGACACCACGGTCCCCGAAGCTCTCTCTGGACTTTCCTGTGTCACAGAGCTGGGACCTGTCTTGTCTGTGATGACAGGGATTCCATAACAGCCGGCCTGAGCGGCCGCTTCGAAGGATCGACATGAAAGTCACAGTGGTCGGGGGAACCGGCTTGGGACAGTTCCACCGGGCCGGCAGCTTCGGTCCACCTCGCTCTCTCGCAGGCACCTCTGGCCGCTGTGACGTGATTTGCGATAGAACGGGTTCATGGGATCCCCGCTGCTGTTGGGGCCGATGCTGCGTTACGTCGATGAGACGTCGGCCAGTATCTGGGTGGAGACGCGAGCCGACGCTCTGGTGAGCGTCCATGCCGATGGACGATCGTGGCAGGCCCGCACCTTCTCCGTACACGGCCATCATTTCGCCCTGGTTGAAGTGGACCGGCTCGAGCCCGGTAGCGTCTCGCCGTACGGGATTGAGGTCGACGGGGTTTCTGTCTGGCCGGACCCTGACTCCGCGTTCCCCGCATCGGTGATCGCCACGCGCACGCCTGGACGACGGCCGCGGATCGCCTACGGGTCGTGCCGCACCAGTGTCCCCCACGACCGGGCGGGCAATCGCACCCATGGCGTCGACTCGTTGCGCGCCTTTGCACTCGCGGTGGCTGACGGTCGCGAGACCCGACCGGACCTGCTGCTCTTCCTCGGCGACCAGGTGTACGCAGACTCGACCACGAAGGAGATGCAGGCATTCATCCGCAGCCGGCGTGACATTCGCAAGGAGCCGGGCGCCGAGCTCAAAGACTTCGAGGAATACGCCCACCTCTACCAGTTGGCATGGTCGGACGCAGCCAATCGGTGGCTGCTCTCGTGCGTGCCGACCGCCATGATCTTCGACGACCACGACATCCGCGACGACTGGAACGCCTCACTCGACTGGAGACGGAAGATGGAAGCCACCTCCTGGTGGCAGGAGCGCATCGTCGCCGGCCTGGCGTCGTACTGGGTGTACCAGCACCTCGGCAACCTGTCTCCCCGCGAACGCGCCGCCGACCCGTTGTGGCAGCGGGTGAGTGGACGCCACAACGCCGCTTCCGTCGACCTCAGTAACGCGCTGGACGAGTTCGCCGACCGCTGCAACAAGGACCCGAACAGCTACCGCTGGAGCTACTGCCGAGACTTCGATGGAACGCGCCTGATAGTCCTGGACTCCCGCGTGGCAAGAGATCTCACTCCGTCGGCTCGCGGATTGCTGAACGCTCAAGAGCTCACGTGGTTCGACGACCATATGCAGGGCGGATTCCGCCACGTCCTCGTCGCCACCTCGCTCCCGTTCCTCCTCCCGTTGGGTCTGCATCACGTCGAGGCCTGGGATGAGGCGATCGCACAGGGCGCTTGGGGGCGACCGGTCGCGTGGGTCGGGGAACGGCTGCGGCAGGCCGTCGACCTGGAACACTGGGCGGCGTTCCAGAACAGCTTCCAGGCCGTTGCCAGGATTGCGACAGAGCTGGCAGACGGCGACCGCGGGCCGTCGCCGCAGACGGTGACCTTCCTGTCCGGCGACGTGCACTTCTCCTACCTGGCCGAGGTCGAGCGTCACAACGGCAGCCGCATCGTGCAGGCAGTGTGCTCACCCATACGCAACCCCTTGCCCCGCTTCATGCGCTGGTTCTCCGTGGTGATGTCGTATGGCGCAGCGACGCCACTGGGTGCCGCAGCCGCGCACTCTGCAAAGGTTCCCGACCCGCCCTTCCGCTGGAGGACAGCGAAGGGTCCCTGGTTCGACAACAACCTCGCGCTGCTGCAGGACGGACCAGATGGGCTCACCCTGACATGGCACACCGGTGTGGTCGACGACGGAGACGAGCTGCACCCTCGACTCGAAGAGGTGGCCCACGTCACGGTGCCCGCGACGAGAGACGCCAACCTCTGAGCGGCGGACGGTATCGCAATGCCACCACACTTCGCGACCTCAGATGGAACGACTCCCGCAGCCTTCGGTGCCCCCGTTGCACCACCGCAAGCCCGTTCGTCCGGTGGGACGCACACTCGCTGAGATCATGGGGCATCTCTCCGGTGGCATTCATGGTGGGATGCACGGCCATGGTGGGATGCACGGCGCTGGAGGTCCCGATCCTGAGCGCGTTGCTGGTCCGGCGCTGGCACAGCGTCATCCCTCTCGTGCGCGCGGAGTGGCTCCGCATGCTGGCATTCGGAGTGCTGTCCCCGTTGTCGTACATCCTGGTGCTCACGGCGATCACGATCGCTCCCGTCGCGCTGGTCGCGCCGATGCGTGAGGTGAGCGTCGTGCTGGTGAGCCTGTTCGGCGCGCTCGTGCTCCGGGAGGGTCGACCGGTGCAACGGATGCTCGCATCGACGGTGGTTGTCGCAGGGATAGCACTGCTCACGGTCTAGCAACCCGCCTACTCAGGCGGCGGCCTCCTCCCGGCGAAGCAGCGCATGCGACACCTCGGTGTACGCGGCCAGCATCCGCTCACGACCCAATCGTGGCCGGGAGTCGAGCGTCCGCCGCCGGTGCCAGCGTCGACGCTCGAGGATCCCCTGCCATGCTGCGGCGATGGCACCTTCGTCTGCCGGCGTGATCACACCGAAGCCATCGACCTGAGCGGCGGCATCTCCGACGTCGGTCGTCACCGGCGTAGCGCCGCAGGCCGCACCCTCGATCAGGCACAGCGGCGATGCCTCGCCGAAAGCGCTCGTCAGCGCGATGATGTCGGCGACCTGGTAGATCGAGGGCATGTCCCGTCGGATCCCCAGCGCATGCACGTCGTCGGCGGGTCGCACGCCGGAGTCTTCGGCGAGTGCGCGAAAGGCCTCGTTCTCCCAGGTCATCCCGGCTCCGCACAGGAGATAGTGAGCACCCGGCTGCCGGCTCCTGTGGCGGGCAAGAGCCCTGAGAAACAGTCCCGGATCCTTCATGGCGTCGAACCGGGCGGCGAACAGGATGGCCGGCGCGTGGACGGGGATCGCCAGACGGTTCCGGGTGGCGTGCCGCTCCACCGGCGTTCCGGGTCGGTAGACGTCGGTGTCGATGCCGTTGGCGATCACGAAGCGCCGCGCGGCCGATACGCCGGCGCGCGCATATGCCTCATCCGTCGTCTTCGCGCACGAGATCGTGGCCGTGACGAGCCCGGTCGCGGTCGCCTCCGCCAGTCGTCCCAGCGCAGGGCCGGAATGCGGCGGGTCCGAGCGGTGCAGGCACGCGGCGACCGGAATGTCGGGCATCAGTCCCCGCGCTCGCAGGGCGAGCAGGATGCCGAGCGGCTGCTCTTTGAGAGACAGGATCAGGTCGGCGTCCCGCACCGCCCGCGCCGCGATCTCGATGTCGGAGGCGGTGAAGGATTCGTCGGGAATAGGGCCGCCCTGAATCTGCCTCCCGAGCGTGGACACGCGCACCCCGGCAGCTACCAGCTGCCGGTAGCGAGGGTCGTCGGCCATGTCCTGCACCGTCGACTCACGATGCACTTGCGACGCGAGCGCAAGCACGCTGTGCGCTTGGCCACCGCGCTGATGGAGCCCCGCGACGACGTCGGTGTGAAGGATGCGGGCGCCGCCCGCGAAGAAGCCCTCGTAAAGCGAGAGCACCCGAGCGGGTCGAACCATCGCAGCTCCTCGAAGTGATGAAGCCGGTGCCGCCGTCGATCGCCTGTCCCGCCAAGTGCCCCGCGACTCATCCGTGATCGATGTGCGGCGCCGACGCCGAATGTCACAATGCTCCGGCGTCGACGGCGCCAAGTCGATGAATCGCGCGTGTGCAGTGGGTGAACGCCCGTCCGCTGTCCTCATCGTTCGGAATCGTGTCGGGCGGATCTAGCGCTGTCCCGGACGCGATGGTCGACTGGAACTCCGGATCGCTACTGAGATACGGTGCGTGGTCCCGCGTGTCCGGCCAGACACTGCCACCCGCCGCCGGAGCGCACCCACGTCTGAGTCATAGGCATCCGGAATGATTCGCGTCCGGCGCTCGTAGTGACGTCGTCGGTGACGGCGCATCGCAGAACGGCGGTGTCACCCACGACGACGATCCTGGGATCCGTCAGCACCTGAGAATGCCACCGTGTCGGTCCGCTGAGGTTGGCGGCGACATAGCTGTCGCGGTCGAAGGTCTCCCCGGTGTGCGACGTCCACCCGAAGTCGGGATGCAGCAGCGTCCGCAGCGCGCGCTCGTCGCCGGCTGCCAGCGCTACGGCACGGCGCTCCGCCGCCGCGAGAACCTCATCCTGGATCGTCACCATCGCATTGTCCCCAATCCGTCGGGCCGCCTGATCAGGAGATCACGCACTCCACACACTTCAGACTCACCGAGAACCGGCTCCTCAGGATGCTCGGGGCCACCTGGCGGTCACCTGTATCGGATGCACGCGCGGCGTGATCTCATTCCGCTTCGATCGAGTCCGCTGCCTCGGTGAGGCCTGCGAGGAACCTCTCGACCGCGCTGCGCTCATCGTCGGACAGCTCAGCGGACAGTCGTGCGAGGCGGCGATCGTACTCTTCGACGGTCGCTGAGAGCCGAGCTTCGGCCTCGGGAGTGGTCGCGATCAGGATGCTGCGCCGATCCGTCGGGTGGCTGAGGCGCTGGAGCGAGCCGCCCCGCTCCAGGCGATCGAGGAGCGCAGTGGTCGAGGCTGACGAGATTCCGAGGTGGCGGGCGATCTCGGTCGGCTTGACGTCTCGACCTTCACGACGGGCGTAGAGCACATACTGGACGACCCGCAGCTCGTTGTCGCCCATTCCTGTGGCCAAGCGCACCCGTTCGTGCCAGGCCTCGTCGGCGCTCCGGAATCGGCGGTACGCAGCGACCACCGAGTCGTTGTCTATGACAATCGCAGTCTCGTTCATGTGGCCTCCGACCTTCTCAGACACCAACATTACACGGATCAATAAATGTAGTTTGACTAGCTATCAGGCACATGTGTAATCTCCCTACTAAGTTTCCCCCCTGAGCGAAAGGCAAGGACATGGGTCGTCTCTACTACGGCAGCGGCACTGACGCGATCGAGATGCCGGACCGCACTCTCACTCACCTTCGCGCACTGGCCACGACGAAGCTTCGACGCTCTGAGAGCTTCTCCGTCAGCTGGCGGCACCCTGACGACGTGCCCGGCGGCCGTTCCACGATCTGGCTGCACTGCTCGATACCGCTGCGATTCGAGTTGGACTCGGCCGAGGCGGAGCAACTCGACCGCGACTACCTGGAGCGGATGGCCAAGTCGGCGGCCTCATCCGGCGGCTTGACTATCGATCTGTCCGAACCTGATCAGCTTCCGCTGCCCATCGGCCACTCGGTACTGGAGCGTGCCGCGTGAGCGCCCCTGCATGGTCGGCGCACCCGCTCACCTCGCCTGCGGTGCGATGGGACGAGGTGGAGCCGGGATTCCGCGTCGGTACCGCCCGTGACGGCGAGTACCTCGGGTACATCGAGTCAACGGCGCACGGCACGTTCGTCGCCGTCGATGGCCGCTCGACGCCTGTCGGCCGATACTTCTCGCTTCGCGAGGCGCAGAGGGCTGTGGTCCAGGTCAAGCGAATGGGCGCGCGCAGTTTGAGCGCATCCGCAGAGCTGACGGCCCGCCGGCTTGCGACATCGTCGGGTGTTCTGGCGGCGTCACTCCTGCTGAGCGCGGGCGCGCTGTTCCTGAAGCCCTGAGCGGATCGAGCGGCCTCGGCTGCCAGATCAGCGTGCCGAAGCTTCCTTCATCTGGACGGCAGCGAGGGTCTTCAGCTGCAGGTGCTCGCCCAGGCGCGAAATGAAGGCCAGGTCAGCAGAAAGCTGGGCGACGCCGGCGAAATCGAGATCGAAGCTCTCACTGCGGGCCTCGAAGGTGACGAGCCAGTGCGGCGCACCATCGCGGATCACGGGGTGGATATACGTGACGGTCGACGCATTGCGCAGCGATACCACCACCAACCCGGAGTCGGGTCCAGCCGTGAAATCCTTATCGAGCACGGACACTTCGGTGTGCGTGTTGGCGTTGAACTCGAGGAACTCGCGCACCCAGCCGTCCACTGTCGCCTGATCGCGGTAGGGCATGTGATCACCGTGGTGCTTCCTGTGCCGGGCGTAGGAGGCACTGCCCTACTTTACGCGACGACGGCAACACCTTGAGCACTCCTGTGAGAAGGGCGCGCGTAACGGCGGGCGGGAATGGCCCTGCCCGATGACGCGCGGCGGCGCTGCGTCGGCCGAAGACGGATCGGCACCGTCTGGCTCATCACCATGGCGATGGTCGCAATGGCACCTCTATGCCGCGAGAGGGGCTCCCGTCGCTGCATCCGACTTCGCGCGGCGTCGTTCGCTGACGATGAGCACGATGAGGAGGATGACTCCGGTCGCGGTGATGAGGTAGGTGCTCAACGCGGGGATGATGCCGAAGAAGTTGGAGGCCGGGTCCTCTCCATGCAGCAGCAGGGTCGGGTCGGTGGTGGCGTGGAGCAGGATCGGCCAGATGAGGTTGCCGGTCACGCGGAGGGCGAGGTACATGCAGAGCCCGAACCAGAAGGTATAGACGACCTGCTGGAGTGTCACCGCGAGACCCTGGTCGCTGGTGAAGACGTTTCCGATGTGCAGCGCCGCGAAGATACCCGACGAGGCCAAGGCGACCGCGATCTCGCCGTGTCCTGCTTTTCGCATGAGGTTGACGACAAAACCGCGGGTCAGCAATTCCTCGGCGAACCCGACGAAAAGCCCTGTGAACAGCCATGCCGCCACCAGTGCGCCGCCGGCCTCTGCGTAGTCGATGCTGAGGAAGGCGGACACGTTGATGAGGAGCACGACTCCAACGGCGACCCACATCCAGCCGCGCCCGGGCACCGGCTGGCGACCGAACAGCTCCTTCAACCAGCCGAGCGAGAGCGCGAATGCCAGCAGCAGCATGCTGGCGAGGACGATTGGCAGCGCCGTCCCAATGAGGACGTCTACCGCGCTGCCCGGTTCGCCGCGAACGCCTCCTGAGGTGCCGAACACCGCCCCCACGAGCAGCCCCATCAGCTGATACAGGCCGTAGTAGACGGCGGCGAGGAGAAGAGCCCGCCACACGCCCCCTCGTTCCCAGAAACGCTTCCACGCGGACTCGGACTTATCCGTCACTGCTGCCTCCAGACGTGGATGAGTGGGCGTAGGGCCTTCTCGAAGACGCTAGCAAGCACCGCCGAAATTTCGCTAGGCAAACTAGCATCTGACCTTTTGCGGCGTCCGGTTCTCAATTAGCGTGAAACGCATGAAGTCGACCATCGCGGGAACGACCATGCCGATTCTCGAGCTGACGCTCGACAGCGGTGAACGGATCGTCGCGGAGGGTGGTGATGTGGCGTGGATGTCGCCGGGTTTCGGGCTCGACACCTCGACGGTGCATGGCACCGGCGGGCAAGGCGGCTTCATGAGCGGGCTGAAACGCGTCCTGGGCGGGGCACAGCTGTTCCTCACCGAGTACACCGCCCCGGATCGAGGCGGCCTGCTCGCCTTCGCCGCGCAACTGCCCGGTACGATCCGTCAGCTGGACATCGATGCCGCGGACACCTTCATGGTTCAACAGGGGTCGTTCACCGCGAGTACCGCTGACGTGGAGGTGTCGCTCGGGCTCCAGAAGCGACTCGGCGCGGGGATCTTCGGCGGGGCCGGCGTGGTCTTCCAGAAGCTTGCCGGGAGCGGCACTGCGTGGGTGCAGCTGGCTGGTGAGATCACCGAATACGACCTGCCGGCGGGCCAGTCGATGCTCATCCACCCCGGACACCTCGCCCTCTTCGAAGGCACGATGGAGTTGGAGTTCACCTCGATCAAGGGCATCAAGAACAAGTTCTTCGGAGACTCATTGTTCCTCGCTGAGATCCACGGTCCCGGCCGCATCTGGCTGCAATCCATGTCGCCCGCCAAGCTCGCCGCGGCTATCGAGCCGTACCTGCCCGACCGGTCCTCCACCTCCAGCAACACCTGACCGTACCCCGCAGGAACTCCCGTCGCCCGTCGCCAGCGACGATAGTCCGCGGACAGGTTGCCGAGGTCGGCACGACGCGGTGCGCGCGCAAGCCGGTCCGCCAGCGCACTGCCGTGAGTGTCATCGCGACGCGCGTCAGAGCATCATCTCGGCGAGCTCGAATGTCCCGGCCGTAGAGCGCCTGATGACGGTTCGTCAAACGAACTCGAGTAGGGAACCGTTCACGTCGATGCCCGCGTCGACAGGGGAGTGCGCGGCAACAGGGCCTGAACGGCCGGGTCCGTGAGGATTGCGTTGCGCCGACGATCCCGATCGCTCCCCGATCGGGTTGTGCATCACGAGCGGGGCGAGGGGTGCGGTTCCGTCCCGCCGGCCGAGGCAAACCGACGGGACGGAATATCGTGGGCGAGGTTTGCCGTGCGCCGAGCAGCCGATTCGTCGAGGAGCACTGTGACATCGTCGTGCTCGTGCAGGACCGATGCCGGGAACGAAGGGTCGGCGCCACCGGACAGGAGTCGCTCGACGGCGTCGGCTTTGGACTCTCCGCGTGCGATGAGCAGTATTCGTCGCGCGGACATGATCGTTGCGATCCCCTGAGTCACGGCGAGCGTGGGGACAGCATCCACCGACGAGAAGAACCTCGCGTTGTCGTGCCGAGTCTGGTCGGCCAGTTCCACCACGCGGGTCCGGGAGTCGACGCTCGACCCGGGTTCGTTGAATCCGATGTGTCCATTCCTGCCAATTCCCAGCACCTGTAGGTCGACTCCCCCGGCGCAACCGATGGCCGTCTCGAACTCCGCGGCTGCGAGCTCTAGGTCCGGTGCATTCCCGTCCGGGACGTGCACGCGTGCAGGATCGAGACGCAGAGGGATGGTCACGGTCGCATCGACGACCGCGCGATAGCCCGCTGGGTGCCCTGCCGGAAGTCCGACGTACTCATCCAGGGCGAACACGGCGCGGGGGGTGAGTCCTCCGGTATCCGCGGCGAGCGAAGCCCAGAGCGGCGCCGGTGAGGACCCGGTCGCCACGCCGAGCACACGCAAGCCCGAGATTCTCCGGACGAGTTCGGCCGAGAGGGCGCCAAGGTCCTGCGCCGTTGTGGTGAGATGAACCCTCATCCCGCTACTTCACGCTCCCTGACTGATGCCGCTGACGAAGCAGGCTTGACTGTGCGAGTGCCGGGCCGCGGCTGTCGCCTGGTACCGATGCGTTTACCGGGGTGTTCTCGGGCATGATGCTTTCTGCGGAGCTGTTCTGAGACGAGGGGAGCGGAAGGCTCTAGCCTGTGGATGCCGGCTATGCGGGTGGGTGGTTGTTGATCGAGGAGATTGGTGCTCTTCTTATGTGACTGAGAAGACCACCACACGACGTTGTCACACGCCGGTGTGGTGGTCTTCTCATGCGGCTCGCGTCGCGCTACTCCTTGATGATGCCGTGGTAACGGCCCATCCAGTAGGGCAACGTGAACGTAAATCCGACGACAAACTCCCCGCTCTTGTAGTCGTAGTTGGGATATACCCCGGTGGCCGAGTGCTCGTCCTCGAATGGATTCCCGTTGTTCTTCATTGCAGGTCGCTCGTCAGGCGGCAGAACGTAGTTCGTCTGCTTGTAATCGTCGCGATCGCCCGGTTCGATATAGAAGACATCCTGGCGGTCCATCTGCATCGGGAATTCGATCTGATATTCGTACTGCCGAGACAAGTATCGAACGGCCGACTGCAGATCGATGTCCTTTCGTTCCGGGTGTGCCAGCTGGTACAGGAACGTATAGTACGGATTCTGCTCGCGCACCTCATTCACGTACCATTGATCGAATGCCGTGACGATCTGCGGGCGCTTGGTCGGATCGTTCTCCTGCAAGATGAGCGGATACAGCGCGAACCAAGCCAACTCCTCGTCGGAGTAGTTGATGTACTGCGTCCAATCATGATGCAAGGTGGCGTTGATGTTGGAACGAGCCTGGATGTCGTCACCGGCTTCGGCATACGCAGCTTCATAATTGTCCCGGGTCACCAATTCATTATTGTTGATCCCGTACGCATTCGTCGCTTGCCTCACGAGACGCCGGTCAATATATTCGTTCGCCATGCCGATATAGCCCTTGCCGTTGATGTACGGCTCTTCTTTGCTGTATCCCGAAGCGTCGAACAGCAGATCATAGGCGTCCTTGTATTCCTGCTTGCCGATGATGTTGCTGGCTGTCTTGAGGATGGACATCACTTCCAGCGCATTCAGCGGCGCATCCTCGAAGCCGTATGAAAGCGAATCTTCGCCGTCCGCGTCGACGCCGACGTTGGAGGCCCATTCCGGACGCTGCTCCATCGCACCGGTCGTGTCGTTGAAATACTTGGCGAACCACTTGGACCACAGCGTGGATTTGCCCGTCGCGTCTTCGATGTAGAAGTGGTCGTCTTTCAATACCAGGTCAGTCATACGTTCGGTCGACTGCTCGATGACGCCCTTGAGCGCGAGCATTTCCGGATCGTGACTATCGCCCACCAGGTACTCGTTCGCTGCGAAGAACAGAGCATAATGCCCGATGACTTCGTCAGACGACGTGTCTGCCTTGTAGACGATCCGGCTCATATCAATGTTGCCGTTCTTGATCGCCGACTCTGGGAACAAGTCGTTGAAGAACGTCGGGATCTGCTCGTAAACGGGCACTGTGAGCTGGAACAGGGGCGGATTCGTGGCGCTCGTCGAAGTGTCAGCACTCGGCTTCAGCTTGGTATTGGTAGCCGAGGTGATGACAGGAAGCACCTGCTGCACCGAATCGTTCACTTCCACATAGATGTCAGTGCCCAGTTGTGCATCGGCAGGTCGTGAAGCGTTCAGCTTCGCTACCGCATCCGCCGTCAGCGTCAGGCCGTTGTAGTTCATCTCGCCGTCTCCGCCTGAAGGGAACAGCTTGCCGCCGATCTTGGTCATCGCATCCTTGGTCACACGGGCGATCGAGTAGCCGATCGGCTCGATGGGGTTGTTGTCCTCATCGAAACGCTCCATGCTCGGAATGACGCCATTCGGATTCGGCGAGCCGTCCATCACAGGATGGAACCAGAATCCGTTCTGGCTCTGGTAGCCGAAGTCCGTGCCGTCAGATGTCTGCGCTCCCGATTCACTCGTCAGCATGTACGAGCGTGCCGGGAAGCCATTGCCACGGCCGGACACGTAGTCGAGCAGCAGCACTGCTTTCGTGGCGCGAAGCGCGGCACTCTTCGCCGCAGCGATTTCCGCTCGCGAACCGTCTTGCTCGAGCAACGTCCTGTAACGGTAGATCTCACCGATGGCGTACATCGCCGTCCACAGTCCGTCGTTGTCGGACGTTTCTGCAAGCGATTCGAACGCGCCGTCGTTGTAGTTGATCCCGCGAGTCGCGTCGGTGGGGGTGAAGGTGAACCGCGCATCCGAGGTCATCCCCCGGCGATCATGAACCGCCTGAATGATATCTTCATAGGCGGCGGCTTTCTCCTGCAACGTCTTGAACGGCATCGCAATATGCGTAATACCTCGCGCATTCTGAACCCACACACCGCCTTGCCCATCGCTGGCCAGCGCAGTCACATGATCGTCACCGTCGAACATGTAGCGTGGTCCGGCAAAATACTGCACGATGTCACGCTCATCCTCTTCCTCGAAGTTGACGCGCTGCAGTCCGTTCTCAGTTCCGATCCAGTAGACGCCCTCCGCGTCCTTCACCACACTCGTGACGTCATCAGTCACTGCGATCGGCAAAAACTTCGGCGCCGTCCCGTCGGTCACCCACCGTATCTGTGGCGTTGTCGTCCCGGGCCCGTAGTAGGTAACCTCTTTCGTGCGAGCGGGTTCGAGCTTGACCGCCGAGAACGAGGATGTCTGCGGCTTGGCCGCCAGCGCCGGCATTGCAGGCAACGAGAGCAGCAAAGCGGCGGCTGTAGCACTGCCGATCAGCGTTTTGAGCTTCTTGTTCATGATTGACATGGAGTCGCTCTCCTTTCTCACTGGGAAATCCGGGCAACGCCGGATTCCGTAATCGCGAACACGCCCTTGCCGCCATCGGAGATGAGCAGCAGCACTTTGTCGTCGACGAGTTGGTTGTCGTCTGCCTGGTACTCCGTCATCTTGTTGCTTTTCAAGTTGATCTTCGTAACGCCGTCATCGGTGCCGATCCACAGGTGCTTGCGGTTGTGGTCGAGAACCGAGGTGTTCACACCGCGAAGCGCTGGGAAAAGCGACGGCTTGACATCAAATTCGTGGTTGACGAAGGTGCTGGCGTTGGAAAGGTGTGTCGGCATGTCGACATCCGGGTTCGCGGTCGCGGGATGATACGTCGCGTCCTGAACAAAGCCGATGTACATCTTCACAGAGGCTTCCGCCTCGGATGAACCGAGCTTGCTCAGCGCCTCATCGTAGGTGTAGAGCACTGTCCCCTTCTGCGCATGGACAGGCGGGGCAGCGAATACTGGCGTCGCTCCTATAAGGCAGGCGATTAGGGCAAAGATGAGAACCGCTGGTTTCCATTTGAGGCGCATGGTCTTCCTTCGTAGTTGTGGTGTTGCAATAAGTAGCTGAATCGATTGATGTTTGCTTCGAGCTCTCGTCAGTCTGCTGAGCCGCGACCCCCTCAAGTTAGGAAACTTTACTATCTTGGACGCTAGCGGCCGCGGATCGCGGTGTCAACGGTCCCGGCTCCGCGCTCATGGGGCCTCTGCTATCGGGTGTTCGCAACCAACGGCAAGCGGGACGGTCGCGTTCGGGTCGGCCAGCTCTGCGGATCTCGACGAGATGGTCGGGACGCCGACGCTCATCGGCTCGGCATCTCGGTTCCGCCCGCAGGGGCTCGCTACCCTTTCCTAGATCGCCTTGTCCGGGCCGGGTCGCTACGGGCACGTGGTGCTGGGGTGAGCGACGGCAACGCCCGCGCGTTGACATCAGATGCGACTCCCGGCTAACGTGAGATAGTAAAGTTTCCTAACCACGCGGAGGCGTCGTGACTATCAGCTCGCAGGGGGACGGCCGAGCACCAGCTCCGGCTCAACCCGGGCTGCTTCGCAGCATGAACAACCGGGTCGTCCTCGACCTTCTCATCGAACGCGGCACCCTGAGCCGCGGGGACGTACGCGACCTCACAGGACTGTCGAAGCCGACGGCGTCACAGCTGCTCACCCGTCTGGAGGAGAGCGGGCTGGTCCTGCCGAGCGGCTACGGCGACACCGGCCCCGGCGGCCGGGCGCCGCAGCTCTACGCGATCAATCCGCGTGCCGGGCACGCCGCCGCCGTGGATGTTCGCCCTGAATCGATCTCGGCGCGCATCTCCGATATCAGCGGCACCGCGGTCGCAGAATTCGAGCTCACGAAGCTCCCCAGCCCGCGCGGACCTGAGAATGTGGCACAGGTCGTCGCCGGCGCCTGCGGCATCGCGGGGATCGCCGTCGATGAGCTCGACGCCATCGTGGTGGCGGTCCCGGGCTCGTACGATGTCGCCGAGGACCTCCTCCGCTACGCGGAGCATCTCCCCGGCTGGCAGGAGCCCGGCATCGGCGAGGACCTGCGTCGCCATCTCGGGGGGGCGGCGATGTCTCTCGAGAACGACGTGAACCTGGTCGCGCTCGCCGAGCACCGCGCCTCCGACGTCGATGGGGAGAGCTTCTTCCTCTTGTGGCTCGATGAAGGCATCGGCGGCGCCCTCATGATGGACGGATCCCTGTTCCGCGGCAGCCGAGGCGCCGCGGGCGAAGCGGCCTTTCTCCTCCCACCCGGATCGCGCCTCGATGGCGAGCATCGGTCCAAGGGCGCGTTCGAGGGTCTCGTCGGCTCCGACGCCTTGCGCAAGTTCGCCGCGGACGCCGGCCACCCTGTCGGCTCGACTGCTGATGCCATCGCCGCCCTGCTCGCGGATGCCGGTGCGGCCGAGACGGTCCAGGAGATCGCCCAGCGCTACGCGTTCGGCCTCGCATCGGTCATCGCGCTCGTCGACCCCTCACGCCTCATCCTTGCGGGCGAAGTGGCTCGTATCGGCGGCAGCCGACTGCGTGACGCCGTGGCGGCGCACCTGGACCGGCTGGTCATCAGCGCCCCTCCGCTGGGCCTGGCCGCCGTCGCAGACGCGCCGATCCTCGAAGGCGCGATGCTGTTGAGTCTCGACCTCGCGAGGGAATCGGTGTTCACCACATGAGCAACGCGACACCGCGCGCCCTGCGGATCGTGGTCGTGGGCGGCGGATCCACGTACACGCCCGAACTCGCGGATGGGATCGCTCGGCTCCGAGAGTCCCTCCCGGTCAAGGAGCTGATCCTCGTGGACCCCGACCTCGCGCGGGCACGCGTGGTCGCCGGCCTGTCTGCGCGGATCCTCGCCGCTGCGGGCAGTGACTGCACCGTCGAAGCCACCACGGGCCTCGAAGATGCCGCGGTGGGCGCCGACGCGGTGCTCCTGCAGCTGCGCGTCGGCGGTCAGGCGGCGCGCGCCCGAGACGAGGCGTGGCCCTTGGAGTGCGGCTGCATCGGCCAGGAGACGACAGGGGCAGGTGGCCTCGCGAAAGCGCTGCGCACCATCCCCGTCGTGCTCGACATCGCCGCGCGGGTTCGCGATGTCAACCCCGACGCCTGGATCGTGAACTTCACCAACCCGGTCGGCATGGTGACCCGTGCACTGCTCGATGCCGGGCACCGCGCGGTCGGACTGTGCAACGTCGCGATCGGCTTCGAGCGACTGTTCGCGGCCGAGCTCGGGGTTGCGCCCGAGGCCGTTGAACTCGACCACGTCGGACTCAACCACCTCAGCTGGGAGTTGGGCGCGCGAGTGCGCCATGGGGACGGCACTGCGACCGAGGTCCTCGATCGTCTCCTCGACGAGCATGGCGAGGCTCTCGTCCGCGAGACCGAACTCCCGCTCGAACTCCTCAG
The DNA here is from genome assembly GCF_034045255.1 of Microbacterium sp. CFBP9034. Taxonomy (NCBI): domain Bacteria; kingdom Bacillati; phylum Actinomycetota; class Actinomycetes; order Micrococcales; family Microbacteriaceae; genus Microbacterium; species Microbacterium sp. CFBP9034. The sequence continues at coordinate 752,767 of NZ_JAXCWC010000001.1, read as the reverse complement.
GACCGAGCGCTTCATCCCCTCCTATTACCTGCGGTACTACCTTGCGCACGACGCGCTCGTCGAGCACGCGCGCACCGCGCCGTCGCGCGCCCTGGAGGTGGCCGCGATCGAGAGCGAGCTGCTGGCCCGCTATGCGGATCCCGAACTCGCCGAGAAGCCGGCGCAGCTGGCTCAGCGGGGTGGTGCGTATTACTCCGAAGCCGCGATCGGGCTCCTCTCGAGCCTTCTGGGCACGGGAGCGGTCCGCGACCACATCGTGAATGTGCGCAATCGGGGAACGCTTCCGTTCCTGGACGCCGAGGCGATCATCGAGACGAGGGTGGAGGTGGGGCCCGGCACGCTGCGCGTGCGCGCCGTACCCCCGGTCCCGGCGCTCGCCTCCGGACTGATCGCGCACGTCGCCCGCTACGAGGAGCTCGGCGTCGACGCAGCGATCCACGGCGGCCGTGACCGCGTCGTGCGCGCCCTGCTGGCACACCCGCTCATCGGGCAGTACGAGACCGCTCAGGCGCTCGCGGACACGCTCATCACCGAGAACCTGGAGTGGCTGCCGTGGGCCCGTTGAACGAACCTTGCCTGCTCGCCCTGGACGGCGGCAACAGCAAGACCGACGTCCTCCTCGTCGCCGAGGACGGCACCGTCATCACCCGCGCGCGAGCGGGCGCCTTCGTGCCGCACATCGTCGGAGCCCCGGCCGCCGTCGCCTCGCTGGCCGGTGCCGTGACCGAGGTGCTCGCGTCGGTGCCGGGCGGGCGCGCGTCGGTCGTCGCGGGCTACCTCGCCAACGCGGATCTCCCCGAAGAGGAGGAGGCGATCGCCGAAGCGATCGCTGCGCACGGCTGGGCTGATCACGTCGTCGTCGGCAACGACACCCTCGCCATGCTGCGAGCCGGTACGGATGCCGCAACCGCCGTCGCTGTCGTGTGCGGCGCCGGGATCAACTGCGTCGGCAGAGCGCCGGGCCGCGCCGACGTGCGCTACCCGGCGCTGGGCAGGATCACCGGCGACTGGGGCGGCGGATTCGGCATCGGCAAAGAGGTTCTCTGGCACGCGACGCGCGCCGAGGACGGGCGCGGTCCCGCGACGGAACTGGCTGCTCTGGTCGCCCGCCACTTCGAGCGGGACACCGCGGTCGGCGTTGCGACCGGCATGCATCTCGGAACGGTGGATCGTGACCGTCTGCACGAGGTGGTCCCCCTTCTCTTCCAGGCCGTCGACGCGGGCGATGCGATCGCCGAGGCGATCGCTCGCCAGCAGGCCGACGAGATCAGCCTCCTCGTGACCACCACGCTCACCCGCCTCGATCTGGGCGACGAGCCGGTGGACGTCGTCCTGGGCGGCGGCATGCTGACCAGCCGGCATCCCGCTCTCCTCGGCCCGGTGATCGCGACCATCGCCACCGCGGCTCCCCGCGCCTCCGTCCAGATCGTGGACGCCGAGCCCGTGCTCGGCTCCGCGCTTCTCGGGCTCGACCACCTGGATGCCCTCACCGGACGCGCGGGCGATGTCGCCGAGCGGCGCCGGAACCTGCGCGTCAGCCTCGCCACGCGACAGGAAGCGCGGGTGTGACCGCATCGCTCCGGCTGGGTCTTGTCGGCACCGGGTACTGGGCCGACGTGACGCACGCCACAGCCGCCGCCGCCGCCCCCTCCTGGGACCTGGCGGCGGTGTGGGGTCGCGACGCCGGACGGGCGGCCGCTCTCGCTGAGCGCCACGGCGCCCCGCATGCGGGCACCGACTTCGACGCCTTCCTCGCGCAGGTGGATGCCGTCACCTTCGCCGTTCCGCCGCAGCTGCAGTCCGAGCTGGCCGTGCGCGCCATCCGGGCCGGCAAGCATGTCGCGCTCGAGAAGCCGATCGCGACGAGCCTGGGGGACGCCGATCGCCTGGTGGCGTCGGCGGACGCTCACGGCGTCGCGACGATCGTGATGTTCACGATGCTCTACGACCCGCGAGTGCGGCGGCTCATCGATGAGGTGCGCGTCGGACGGCGATGGACGGGCGGCGCCGGGCTGTGGCTCGGGTCGGCCCTCAATGACGAGAACCCCTTCAACACGCCGTGGCGCCACGACAAGGGCGGCCTCTGGGACCTCGGACCGCACGCCATCTCGGTGCTGTGGAAGACGATCGGTCCCATCAGCGCGGTCCGCGCCGAGGCCGGCGAGGGCGATCTGGTGCACCTGGTCCTCTCCCACGACGACGGGCGCACGTCGACGGTGACGATGACGCTCCGGGCGCCCGACGCCGCCGACGGGTTCTCGACGCTCCTGTGGGGCGCCGACGGCCGGCAGGAGGTCACGGTCGACGATGTGGATGCCGTCACCGCTTTCGTGACCGCGTACGAAGATCTCGCCCGCCTCGTCGAATCCGGCGATCGATCCCATGAATGCGACGTCCGCTTCGGACGCGACGTCGTCCGCGTCCTCGCCGACGCCGAGGCGCAGCTGACAGACGTGTTCTGATGCACGCACGCAGCCTGAGCTTCCCTGCGCCGGGCGAGATCGAGATCCTCGCCGCGGAGGTCGACCCGCCCGGTTTCGGCCAGCTCCGCTGCGCCGCGGAGGTCTCGCTCGTGAGCGTCGGCACGGAGCTGACCTGCTTGCGCGGGCAGTTCGATCCTCGGACCTTCTGGGAGGAATGGGTGCAGTATCCGTTCGCTCCCGGCTACTCGATGGTCTCGCGTGTCGAGTCGGTCGGGCCGGACGTGACGGCCTTCCGCCCCGGAGACCGTGTGTTCTCCTTCACACCGCACGCGGAGGCATTCCTCATTGCCGCGCGTGACGTGGTTCCGATACCCGACGGCGTCCCGGACGACCATGCGGCGTGGGCATCGCTCGCCGTCACGACGCAGTGGGCCCTGCGGCGCGCGGGCTTCGCCTTCGGCGAGACGGCGGCTGTCATCGGCCTCGGCCTGCTCGGGCAGCTGCTCGTGCGCTATCTGCGCATCGCCGGCGCCCGCCGGATCGTCGCGATCGACACCGACGACGACCGGCTAGCTCTCGCGGTCGCCGGGGGCGCCGATGAAGTCCTGTCGATGACCGTAGCCGACGCCGTCGAAACCCTCCGAGGCTCCTTCGACGTCGTGCTCGATGTGACGGGGCACCCCGCTGCCTTGGCCGGCGCATCCGAGCTGGTGCGACCGCTGGGAAGGCTGGTGCTCGTGGGCGACGCACCGCGACCGAGCCTGCAGCACCTCGGCCCACGCATCGTCGCCGACGGCATCTCGATCATCGGCGTGCACGCCGGGACCGCGGCGGAGATCCCGACACCCGCCGATCCCTGGAGCACGGCCGCGATGCTCGCGGTCTTCTTCCAGTACGTCGTGGACGGGCGGATGGATCTGTCCGCGCTCATGACCCACCGCGTGACGCTGGAGGGCGCACCCGAGCTGTATCGGGCGCTGGAGCACGACCGCACCGCCCACCTCGGGGTGCTCATCGATTGGGGAGACCGGAGATGACCGACGTCATTCGATGGGGTGTGCTGGGCGTGGCGGGCATCAACGCAGCCATGGTTCCGGCGATCCGCGCCTGCCCTGGCGCAGAGCTTCTGGGCGTCGCCAGTCGCGACGAGGGGCGGGCTCGAGACGTCGCCGCGACCGAGCGCCTCGACCCGTACGTCGGGTACGACGCTCTGCTGACGGACCCCAAGGTCGACGCCGTCTACCTGCCCACTCCGAACGCGCAGCACGCTCTGTGGACGCTGCGGGCCGTCGCCGCGGGCAAGCACGTCCTGTGCGAGAAGCCCCTCGCCGTCACCGCGAGCGAGGCCAGGGAGATGGCGGATGCCGCGGTCGCGGCCGGTGTGCATCTCGCCGAGGCGTTCATGTACGCGCATCATCCGCGCTACCACCTCGTCCGGCGCTTGATCGCGGACGGCGCCATCGGCGACATCCGCTCGATCCACGTGACGTTCACCTTCGATGCGTCCGGCGAGCTCGGCCACTCCGGATTCCAGGGAGCTCCCGGCAGCGGGGCGATCTACGACGTCGGCTGCTACGCGGTGCACGTGGCCCGCACCCTGATCGGAGCGGAACCCGAGGCCGTGACCGCGCACGCGATGAGCTCGCTCACGCACGGCGACATCGACATGAGCACGTCGCTGCTCGTGGAGTTTCCCGGCGGCGTCGGCGCAACCGCGCAGCTGGGAATGTGGAACGGGGACCGTGACACGGTCACTGTCATCGGGTCCCGGGGCTGGATCGAGATCCCCCGCGCGTTCCTCTGCTCTGCCACGGATGACGCCGGGATCGTCCTGGGCGAAGGGGACGACTCACGGGTGATCGCGGTGCCGCCGGCCGATCACTACGCCCTCCAGGTCGCGTGCTTCGACGCCGCGGTGCGTGGCGACGGCGAGCTGCTCTTCCCCATCGACGATGCGATCCACCAGGCGGTCGTCCTCGAGGCGGCCACCCGCTCGTGGCGAGAGCGCGTGAGGGTGCCGATCAGCGGGAGCTGAACTCGCCGACGATGTCGGAGAGGAACATGTCGACCCGATCGCCGAAGGCGCGAAGACCCGTCGACCGCAGTCCCTGCAGCCGTGCGAAGACGGCGTCCCGCTCGGCGCCGATCACCTCGGGCGGCGCGCCCGAGCCGGAGGCATCGAGACTGTCGACGGCGACGATGAGGGCGTCGATCCCCCGCGTGTACTGCTCGATCCAGGGTGCGATCTCCGCGCCGAGGGCCGCGTTGTCGAGCCGCCTCATCCGGTCCGCCACACCGGCCAGCCGCTGCAGCTCCGCTCGCAGTTCGGAGACGGCGGCTGCCCGGTCGTCGAATTCGTAACGGAACGCGAAGCGGTCGAGCGCGTCGCCCAGCCGTGGTGCGTCGTCCGCGCACAGCGCCGACCCGCGGAAGGCATCCGCGAACTCGCGGAAGTCCGCCGCATCCCGGGCGCCGCTGACTCGACCGAGCGCGGCATCCCAGCTCTTCTCGGGATCGAAGCCCTCCGGGTCTCGGCAGAAGTCGGCGACGCCGGCGAGCGCGATCTTGGACGCCTCGGCGAGCGGCATGGGGTTGGCAATGATTCCGGCCGCAGCCTCGCTGAGGCGAGGATCCCGCCCGAGATAGGGCCCGATGTGGAGTTCGCCGGTCATCGCCACATCGTTCACCGGGAAGTTGTCCCAATAGAGGGGCCGGCGACCGGTCATGCGGGCGAAGACGTCGGCGTCGGCGGCATCCAGCTCCGGCGAGCAGATCGCACGGCCCGTCCAGAACAGGCGCGTGTGCGGGTCCAGGCCGGAACCCAGCGCCGCGATGTACGGCTCGTCCCCGCGGCCGCAGTACAGCGTCGGGCAGACCGTCAGCCTGCTTCCGCCGGCACTGTCGAGCGCGCGCTCGAGCGAGCGGACCAGCGAGAGCTGAGCCGCCACGAGGTCGGGGAAAGCCGCCACGTCGCCGGGGTGCTGGAGGCGCCAGGGGATGTCGTCGAGGAACAGCGCGACATCGGTGATGCCGAGTTCGCGGACGGAGTCGAGCTTCGCGTGGACCGCCGCGGTATCGTCCGGCTCTGCGTACCGCATCGACAGGCCCGGGGACAGCCCGTAGGAGAGGGAGATCTCTGCCGCCCGCGCGCGATCGGTGAGGATCTGCAGTTCGTCGGCCGCCGCGCGGTCATAGGGCTCGCGCCAGCGACGACGTGTGAAGGGATCGTCCTTCGGCGAGTACACATAGGTGTTCATGCCGATCTCGGCGATGAAATCGACCATGTCCAACCGCTGGTCGGTGGTCCACGGACGGCCGTAGAAGCCTTCGACGATGCCCCTGGTCTCGATCCCGCTCACAGCGATCGCACCCGGGAGCGATAGCGTGCGACGGCCTCGACGTTGAGCGCGTCACCGCCGGGGAGGTTGCTCGAGGTGAACACGGCGGGGACGCTGCCCGAGGCCACCGCGATTGCAGACGCTTCGATGGTGATCGCGTGGAGGATCGCGGCCCCCGTGACGGTCGAGGTCGGCCCCATCGGCGCCGGGATGCCGGGCACCGCCGTGGCGGCGTCGCCCGCCATCCCGAGGTTGTCGATGACGATGTCGGCGAGCTCGAGCAGACCCGACGAGTGTGCCGCGGCGGCCGTGGACTCCCCGTGAGCGCGACTGAGGATGCCGATGACGGTCAGCCCCCGAGCCTGCGCGGCGCGCGCCAGTTCGATCGCGACCTGATTGCGGCTCGAGTTGGAGACGAGGATGAACGTGTCATCAGGCCCGGGATCGATGTCGGCGAAGACGGCGTCGCCGATCCCGGCAGTCCGCTCCAGCGCGGTGGACAGGACGGCGTTCCCGTGCAGCATAAGCGATTCGACGAGCACCGGGTCGACAGCGGCCAGGCCGCCGGCACGGTAGAAGGCCTCCAGCGCCAGCATGTGCGAATGCCCCGACCCGAAGATGTGCACGAGCCCGTCACGCATCAGGGTGTGCGCGACCGCACGACCGGCCACAGTCAGAGACTCGTGCTGCTCGTTCGCCAGTCGCGCGAGGAGCGATGCGGCGTGCGCGAGATAGCTCGCAGCCGGCGCCGAGAGCGCCTCGGCGTTCTGATCGATCATGGGGCTCTCCATCCGGTCATGTGGTGATCGTAGGCGTCCCCCAGCGTCTCGGTCACGAGCGCCCACGCCCCGTCGAGGGGATCGCCCGCGGCGGGGGTGATCTCACGCTCACCATCGTGAGCGAACCGCGCGTCCAGCCGCGCGCGCAGCGGCGTGCCCGGCGCCACCAGCCTGCCGCTCATCGCGATTCGCACCGGCCGGGTCGACACCACGGCAGAAGCGGCGCGCGCCGTGCCAGCAAGCTCGTCCGCGGCCTCGTCCACGATGGCCAGGGCAACGGCGTCGCCGCCGCGCGCGGCATCCAGAACGTCGACGGCGAACACTGCAATCGAGGCCACGGGGCGCGGAAGCGAATGCAGGCGCGCAGCCAGTCCGGTCTCGTCGCCGAACCGCGCCCTGCAGGCCTCGGAGAGCGAGGTCGGTCCCGACCTGCCGTCCGCTGCCCGCAGGACCGCCTCCACTCCGCGGCTCCCGATCCAGAAGCCGCTGCCGGCATCCCCGAGGAGGAATCCGTCGCCATCCACGAGGCGGAACCCGTCGACGCCGGGATCAAAGCCGATGCAGGCGATGCCCGTTCCGACGGTGAGAACCACACCGGCGGCGCCGGAGAAGGCGCCCGCGTGCGCCGTCAATGCGTCCCCGGCAACCGACACCCGCTCGGCGCCGAGCGCAAGGCCGACGCGAGCGGCCAGCTCTTCGCGCTCGCTCGAAGAAGCCGGCAGGGTCGTCAGGCCGAGCACCATGTGGCGGATCGCCGGGATACCGCTGGGGAGGTGGGTGAGGCAGCGGCGGATGCGGTCGATCAGGCCCTCTCCGAGGTCGCCCTCGAGTCGCCCCAGGCCCTCTACGACGACGGGGTCCGCAGCTCCGGTGACGCGCACCCGGATCCCCGTCTGACCGCCGTCGACGGCGACATCCACCGCGGCCGTCATGCCGCTCTCGCTACTGTGGAGAGCGCATCGACGAGATGGGATGAGGGCCGATGGGAATCCGCCGGGCGCGCAAGGCCGACACCGACGACCTCTACGACGTGTGCCTGGGCACCGGCGCCGATGGGACTGACGCGAGCGATCTCTACGACGATCCCCGCCTGCTCGGAGAGGTGTTCGTCGGCCCCTACCTGCGCCACTCCCCCGACTTCGCCTGGGCGTATGCCGACGCGCACGACCGCGCACGAGGGTACGTGCTCGGCGTCGTCGACACGACTTCGTTCGAGAGCGTGCTGGCCACCGCGTGGTGGCCGGTGCTGCAGGCGCGGCATCCTCTCGTGCCTGAGACGGCGAATCCGCACGATCGGGAGATGGTCCAGTACCTCCACCACCCGCAGCGACGGCCCGCCTCGCTTCTGGAGACCTACCCCTCGCACCTGCACATCGACATGCTCCCCGACGTGCAGGGGGGCGGCCGAGGCGGCAGGATGCTGGGCATCCTGCTGGACGCCCTCGCCGAGGCCGGGTCGCCCGGCGTCCACCTCGGGGTCTCGCCCGCGAACCTCCGCGCCATCGGCTTCTACGAGCATTTCCGGTTCGAGGCGGAGCCCTCCGCCTCGAGCGCCGATGAGCTCATCATGATCCGCGCGTTGTGAGCCGCACGAGCCACGAGCCACGAGGATCACTGCACCGAGCCCTCGGTGACGCCGGCGATGACCTGCTTGTGGAAGATCGTGTAGACGACGATCACCGGCAGCGTGATCATCGAGAGCGCGGCGAACAGCATCGGATAGTCGGTGGCGTGACGTCCCGTGAAGGCGAGCAGCCCGGCAGGGATGGTGCGCAGGTCATCGTCCTGCACGTAGAGCATCGCGAGGAGGAACTCGTTCCACGCTGAGAGTATCGAGAACACCGCGACCGTCGAGATGCCCGGCGCCATGAGCGGCAGCACGATCTGGACGAGCGTGCGGAAGTCGCCGGCCCCGTCCACGCGCGCCGCCTCGAAGATCTCCTTCGGCATCGAATCGAGGTATGCCTTCAGCAGGAACACCGCGAGCGAGAGCCCGAGGCCCGCGTACGCGACCATCAGCACCCACCGCGTGTTGAGAAGGTACACCGAGTCGAAGATCCGCGACTGCGCGGTGATGTAGGACTGCACGGGGAGCAGCAGACCCAGGATGAACGGAGCGAGCAGAAGCGTCTTGCCGCGGAACTCGAACCGGCTGAATGCGTAGGCCGCGGCGAGCGCGCACAACAGGATGATCGTCACGGCGGAGGCTGTGACGATGACGCTGTTGAGGACGTAGCCGCCGAGGTTGCCGCGCTCCCATGCCTCCGCCCACGTGCTGAAGTCCGGGACAGCCGGCGGTGAGAACGGCGCATCGAAGATCTCGCGCTTGCTCTTGAACGACGACATCACCATCCAGCCGAGCGGCACGATGTAGATCAGCGAGAGCACGATCATCACCGTGTGATAGAGCGTCCTGCTGCCTGCGACGGCGACCATCCGTCGCGCGCGGCGGCGCGGCAAGGGGCGCTGCTGCGCGTGGGGAAGCGCGGGGAGAGCCGCGGGACGTTCAGTACTCAATGTCATTGCTTCCACCTTTCGTGCGCATCCTGACGAGAATGAGCGCGATGCCCACCACGACGACCGTCATGATCGTCGACAGCGCGGCACCGTAGCCGAGGTCGCGATACCGGAACACGACCTCCACGAGATACGTGGTGATGATCTCCGTCGCGTGGTCCGGCCCGCCGTTGGTCATCACGTAGAACAGATCGAAGCTCTGGAACGCGCCGGTGATGCACAGCAGCACGGCGACCTCGATCATCGGCCGGATCAGCGGCACCTTGACGCTCCAGAACACCCGCCACTGACTGGCTCCGTCCAGCGTCGCGGCCTCGAGGAGATGCTTCGGGATGCGCTGCAGCGCGGCGTAGAAGATCGCCATGTAGAAGCCGGCGTAGATCCAGCCCGAGACGACGGAGATGGCGAGCAGGGCGGTGTCGGGATCTCCCAGCCACACCCGGGTCAGTTCGTCGAGCCCGGATGCGCGCAATCCGGAGTTGATGAGCCCGATGTCATCGCTGTAGACGAAGCTCCACAGGATCGCGATGACGATCATCGGCAGGGTGACCGGCACGAAGAACGCGACGCGGTAGAACGTGGTCCGCCGCCCTTGCATCGTCACGAGGCCCGCCAGCAGCAGCCCGACGACGACCTCGAGCGCGAGTGTCAGCAGGATGTAGACGAACGTGTTGCGGTAGGCAATCAGGTAGATCTCGTCACGGAAGGCGCGGAAGTAGTTGTCGAGACCGACGAACTGGATGGCATCCGTGCCGGTCCAGCTGGCGAAGCTCAGAGCCGTGTTCGCGAGGGCGGGGATGAGCACCACGAACCCGAACACGAGTATCGCGGGCGCCACGAACAAGTACGGCGACCAGGCGCGGGTGGGTTTCACAGCAGGGCTCCTCGAAGCGGTACGGGACGGGACGGGACGTCACCCGTCCCGTCCCGCACCCGTGATCAGTTGGCGGAATCGATTCGCGACTGCGCGGTGTCGGCGGCCTCCTGCGGTGTCGCCGTGCCTCCGATCACCGACGCTGCGGCGTCGTAGAACGCGGCGGCGATCTCGATGTCGTGGCCGCTGTCCGCCGGTGCCACGAGTGCGCTCGCGGTGCCCATCATCTCGGCGAGGGCGACTGTGCGCGGGTCGGCGTCGACGCCCTTGAACGGGTCGATCGTCATGGGGGCGAGACCTGCCTCGGCCCACATCTTGGTGCCGTCCTCATCGGCCAGCATCGCCAGGAACTCCAGCGTCTCCTCCTGGTGCGCCGACTTCTCGTTCACCATGAACCCGGTCGAGATGCCCAGCACACTGCCCTGGTCGCCGGCGCCATCGGAGAAGGCAGGGAGGTTGAAGTAGTCGAAGTTGAGGTCTCCGGCATTCTCGGCAGCATCCGCCATCAGCCAGCTGCCGATCTGGTGGGTCACAGCCTTCTGCAGGAAGAACTGCGTCATGGCCTCGTCGTCCGCGAGCGCGTTGATGCTCGGGTTCACGAACGGGGCGAGCTCGGCGAGCTTCTCCAAGGCCCCGACCATCTCGGACGAGTTCATCGGCGCCTCACCGTCCATGACGGCGGAGTACTGCTCCTCGCCTACCATGCGCGAGACGATGTGCGAGGCGACGCTGCCCACCGGCCACTGGTCCTTGTTCCCCTCGACCAAGGGCAGAAGGCCCTCGTCGAGCATGGCCTGGTTGGCGTCGAGGTACTCATCCCACGTCGTCGGCACGCTGAGGCCGAGATCATCGAAGACATCGGCGTCGTACCAGATGACGTTGGTGACGTCACCGGTCCACGGCACCATGTAGATGCCCGATCCGTCGACATCCATGTTGTTGAACGCGTTGGCATCGAAGCGTCCTGCGAACAGGTCGCCCTCGAGCGCTTCGCTGAGGTCGGCACCGTCGCCATCGCTGACGTGCCCGCGCATGCGGGGTCCGGACCACTCGAAGTAGGCGTCCGGAGCCTCCCTGCTCGAGAGCAGAGTCGCGAGGCCGGTGGTCTGGTAGACGTCATCCTCCTGGATGATGATCTCCACCGTTCGTCCGGGGTACTTCGCTTCGTACTCTTCCTTGAGCACCTCGAAGCCCTGGTCGACAGCATCCCCCGAGGAACCCATGGCGACCCTGATCGTCACGGCATCCGGGTCGCTGCTGGCTGAGCAGCCGGCGAGAGTCGTCGCGCCGACGATGGCCACAGCCACGAGCATTGCACCGGACGCGCGATGAGAGTTGAAGCGCATGGTCTCCTCCAAGTTAGTAAAGTTTCCTATCCCGAATTAGATCAACTCCCGGCCCGCCTGTCAATGTTTTCCACTCACTGAGGCCGAAGCGGAATGAACGCGGGGAACGGAAGGACCCACGTTGAGATCTGAACCCGTGCTCGCTCGGCGGCAGCTCCGGCAGTCGGCGACGGCGACGGCGGGCAAGCGCGGACTCCGGACAGTGGACCGCTGCGAATCGCCGTCATCGATGAGCAGATCGATAGGCGCGGTCCACCAGCAGGTCTCAGTTCGCAGACGCATCATGGCGCCCATCATTAGGCGGCTTCTGATCTGGTGAAGATTTGAGAAAGAACCCCACCGCCGCGAACTGACGCGACTGCGCCCGAACCGCCCGGAACTGCGTCTCAAGCGGCTCTGAACGACCGCGAAACTCCCTGAAAACCGCGGAGACGGAGGGATTTGAACTCCGCTGAGCCGTCACCACCTCTAGGTGATGAGGGCCATTCATGCGGTTTCCCGCGCTTCGCGTGGGGATTGAAGTGAGCTCGGAGGCACCAGTGGCCACCGAGGTTTTCTCAACTCTTTCTCACGCTCGCCGGCGCTCATTTGAGCTGCCTTGGCCGTTCTCTGACCCTACTTCCTCGGAGGTCGCGGTGAGCAGTTACGGTGGGATTTGAACCCCTATCCGATCACCTTTCAAGGGTGCTCGAGGGCGCACTTTCCGCGTCATCCCTCAGTTCTGAGCCTTTCATGGCTGCCCAGCGATGCACTGCTTCTTTCGACGACTTTTCCCACGTCCCTTGCGGATGCGCGGTCATGGGAACTGCGGCGCGGACCGCTGCGTCGTCCGCCTCCGTCATCGGTCGTTGTACTCGGCGTCGGTGACGTGGTCTCCCCAGACGGCGCTGGGCTGGCCCGGGAGGGTGTCCCAGATTGCGAGGTGCGTCATGAACCTCTCGGGCGCAGCGCCGTGCCAGTGCTCTTCATTGGGCGGGCAGATCACAGTCTGTCCGGCCGGAACTTCGACGATCGCGCCGCCGCGAGACTGGATCCGCGCGATCCCTTCCAAGACATGGAGCGTCTGCCCTCCGGGATGCGAGTGCCACGCTGTTCGCGCACCGGGAGAGAAACGGACGAGGCCAGCGTTGGCCTGCTGACCCGGTGCGGTGGGCGCGGCGATGGGGTCGAGCCATACGTCGCCGGTGAACCACTCGGGCGGATTCTTGACGGTGTTCGGCCGCTGCACTTCCATCGGGTTTCCCTTCGCTCGTCTTCTGAGGCGTTCTCCAGTGTGCGCCGGACACCACTGATGAGGGAGGCCCTGTCAGTACGTGCTTCCAAGCCGTTCTCGCACGATTCCCGTCCCGTCCAATGCACGCGGCGTGATCGCACGACGACTCCTTCTTGTTGCCCTCTTGTCAAAACACAACCACCTGTTTATATTTGGCGAAACCGAAGCGATCGGTTTTGTTTCGGATGAGTAGCGCCCATCCAGCGATGCCGGTGTTCAGATCAATGAGGAGATGTACATGTCCGCAACCCTTTTCAGAGGCCACGGTCCAGGCAGGCGACTAGTCGCCGTTGCCGTCGTAGCCGGCCTGGCCATCACATCGGCGCCAGCCGTCGCGTCGGCGTCGCCGCCTCCGCCGCGCGCGGACGCCGCGCACCCGCCGGGCGACTCGGCCCTGGGTGACGCCGCGTATCAGCGGGCTCTGGGAGTCATCGGAAGCACCCCGTGCAGCCCTCACGACTGGCAACTCTGTGCAGGTGATACCTCCGCTCCCGACACCGTGCCGTATGCGCTCGGCAATCCCATGGCTCAGCCCGGCCTCGGGATTCCGCTCGGTGGGCTCGGAGCGGGCTCGTTCATGATCAACCAGGCGGGGACGTTCGGTCCGTGGAACATGGGCGGTTCTACAAACTCGAACTACGAGAAGCGGATCCTGCCTCAGGCCGCCATCCACGTCCGTGAACAGCAGCCGGGCAGAACCGCCTCGACCAAGACGCTCGCGGTCAATACTTCCGAGTTCGGGTCCGTGCTCCCTGCGTGGTCGACCCTGGAGGCGGGGAGCGGGACGTACAGCGCGCTCTACCCCTTCGGCCGCATCGACTACGCCGACCCGGTGCCCTCCACAGCAGTGTCCACAACGTTCTGGACACCCATTGTTGCCGGCGACGACGAGTCCTCCTCCCAACCGGTGGCCTATTTCGACGTCGAACTCACGAACGAAACGAGCAAGACGACGAAGGTGTCGACCATGTTCACCTTCCCCAATGCTCCCGCTCACGTGGCCAGTGCAGTGCAGAACACCCCCAGTCCGGTGCGCAGCGTCCGAACCGGCTTCACCAGCCACAAGACCGTGGATCACCGCAATAAGATCACCGGAATCACGCTGGGTGCGTCCAGCCCCGACAACACCGCCGACTCGCAGAACAGCGAGTGGACCACCGCGGTCCAAGGTGAACCGGGACAGCGAGTTTCGTACGCAACCTCTTGGAACGCAGACGGCGACGGCTCAGACATCTACGCCGCCTTCAACGCCACCGGCCGTCTCCCCAACGCTGCCCTAGATGGCAGCAACTCCGCCAGCGCACTCGCCGTCGACATGAACCTGAAAGCTCATCAAACCGAGACCATCCGATTCGTCCTGGCGTGGGACTTCCCACAGATCACGTTCGGTACGGAGGGGGACACCTCCTGGATGCGGCGCTACACCTCCTTCTACGGAGGCCGTCAGGACGAGCAGAACAACTACATCACGGGCAGCTACCCCGGCAACCAGGGCTTCGAAATCGCAGCGCGGAACCTGACACGCGTGGACGAGGCAGCAGAAGCGGTGGACAGCTGGTGGAAGCCGGTGGCCTTCGATGACACGGTGTCACCCGCGATCCGGATGGCGGCGCTGAACGAACTCGGTCAGCTCTCGTTCAACGGCTCCTTCTGGGAGTCGGGCCTGGTCTCCTCCCCCTACAACACGGATGTGCCCCGACCGGGCTCGGCAGTCCCGGGAACTCACCTCTTCCACACCGTCACGGGTGGCGGCTGGGCCGACGCCGGCGAGACTGACGTTCAGGGGCAGATGGCGATCGCCTTGCGTGAACTGTTTCCCTCCACCGAAGCCGCATGGGTCCGAGCGACCTCCGAGATGATCGCTCAAGACCCGAACGGCCGAGTACCCGGCAGCCCTGGTTTCAACCCCCCGGTAGGCAATTACATCTGGTGGCAGCTCACCGCGCCGTGGCTGCTGTGGGAGAAATCCACCGGCCCGGCAGTACCGGAGACCACGTTCTTCGATCGTCCGGTCAAGTACCTGATCCGCGCGTACGGCGCGTATCGCAGTTCGGGCGACGACTCGCTGTTGCGCGATGCGTATCCGGCGATGCTCCGCCTCTGGACGCACGACGTCCTACCTCGGATACCGCAGGGAGACACGCTCCCGACGGAGGCGGCCGTTTTCGCCAGCACCTACGACGTGATGGGCCAGTCGGGTGGAGTCCACGGGGTCTACACCTCCGGCCTCTACATCCTGGCCGCAGACATCATGGCAGCCGCTACTGAGGACGCGAAACGGCTCGGTATCTCCGAAGCGTCGACCGTAGACGTGGACGCGCTCACGCAGACGCGGGACGCCGCACAGTCCGCATACGAGGACGCCTTCTGGACGGGGAGCTACTACAAGTTCACCGACGCTGGCGAGAGGTCTACTGACCTCTTCGTCGACGTGCTGTGGCCTCAGCACGTCGCCGAACAGCTGGGGCTGGCGGACATCAATCCGCCCGAGCGCGTGGCCGCTCACCTGACCCACTCCTTCGACCAGCTCACCCAGGTGAAGGACTCCGAAGGTTACATGCTCGGAGCGCCGAATCTGGTCCCGAACGGGGGCACGCCGTACCCGGTGCTGCCCAACCGGCCCAGGGAAATGGGTTTCCAGGCCGCGGAGGTATGGACAGGGACGAACTTCGAGTTCGCCGGAACGCTCATTCAAGAGGGCCGACGGCTCGGACGACCCGACCTGGTCGACGCTGGCAACGAGCTCGCGGAGGGTGTGGTTCACCAGATCTACAGCCCCACTGCCGCGGCGGGCGGCGCGTTTGCGTTCAACACCCCCGAGGGGTGGAACGGCTACGACACCACCACCTACCGGGCGGCGTACTACGCGCGAGCGCTAGCGGCGTGGGACATGTACGCATCGGCCCGCCAGTGACGGCGCGGAACTGACGCGCGAGCACCAATTGAGGACGCAGGGGCAGACCGTGCCCCTGCGTCCTCTTCACATCCCTGATTCAGGGCTCTGCCGACCCGGATGCAGTCATCCCGCGACCTCAAGCGCCTCGCTCGCGCGCGCGTCAAAGAGTTCTCTAGCGCCACACAGCGGTGCAGCGCTTGACGTAAGTGTCGACTGCCGAGCGCATGTCGGTATCCGGGTCGAGGAGCCATTGCAGGCCGATGCCGTCCATGACGGCGGTCACGAGCCGCACTTCGATTCCGTCGACAACAGCCCGATCAACCACTACCTGGTCTGAGTATCCGCGGCCCACGTCCGAGCCGGGTGCACGACGATCTGTTCCAGATGGGGCTACTCGCCGCCGTCGCCACCACACCGGCATAGCCCTCGCGCGTCATGAGCGTCGGCCGCCGAACGGCCATTCCGTCCCCCGAGCACTTGCCCCTCGCACCGCGCGGCGCTCCCGCTTAGAGCGTCTGGGCGAAGGGGTCGAAGTCCTCGGGCAGCGCCGGTACGGCCGGGACGGAGCTCTCGACGGTCACGAACCGGCCGCTCTCGGCGGACTCTTCCGCTGAGAGCATGACGTCGAGGATGTGTCGTCCCAGCTCGCCGGAGGCGAGGTGGGGTCGGTCTTCCGCGATGGCGCGGACCATCTCCAGCAGCCCGAGGCCGCGGCCGACGGTTGCCCCCTTCTGCTCGATCTGGATCCACGGCTGCTCGAACTCTTCACCGTCTCGGAGTTCTGTGAGCGGCTTTACGTACGCGGTGCGGCCAGTGAATCTGTTCGGGTCCGGGATGACGATCGAGCCTTCGGTGCCGTGGATCTCAACGACACCGTGGCGCTCCAGCGCCGAGTCGAAGCTCAAGAGTGTGTGGGCCTGCTGACCGCCCTCGAACATCGTGAGCACCTGGAGGGTGGTGGGCACTTCGACGGGGAACCGGGTGCCCGCGTCGGGTCCGGTGCGTATCTCGCGGTCGGCTCGCGCCCTCATGCCCGCCGCCGCGACGCGATCCACGGAACCCAGCAGACTGACCAGTGCGGTGAGGTAATAGGGCCCCATGTCGAGCAGCGGACCGGCACCCCGTGAGAACAGGAACTGCGGGCCGGGATGCCACAGGTCGGGGCCTTGCGTTTGGAACGAGGTGTGGGCGAAGAGCGGTGCACCGATCTTGCCCCCGTCGATCGCGCGCTTGGCGGTCTGTATCCCGGGGCCGAGGACGGTGTCGGGCGCGGAACCCACCCGGAGTCCGGCGGCATCCGCTGCCCTCAGCAGCGCGTCGACGCCATCTCGTTCCAGGCCGATCGGCTTCTCGGTCCACACATGCTTTCCTGCCGTGATCGCGGCGGTGGACACCTCCACGTGCGCGGCAGGAGTAGTGAGGTTCACGACGACCTGCACATCGGGGTCGGCCAGAACATCGGCGGCGGTCCCCCACTTTGGAACGCTGTGCTTCTCGGCCTGCGCACGGGCCCGCTCGACGTTCAAGCTGCCGATTATCACGACGTCGATGTCCGGGAACGAACTGAGGTTGTCCAGGTACGTGTCGCTGATGACGCCGCTGCCGATCAGGCCGACGCCGACCGCGCTCATCGGACGAACCCCCCGTCACGGAGGAAGGCCAAGCTCGCAGCCACGTCGTCGAAGACGTTCGTGGGCGGGTTGTCGTACTCGATGACGGCGTAGCGGATCGCGCCGGCACCTGCCCGGAGGGCCTCGCCCAGGGGGACGTCGCCCTCGCCGGCGTGTCGCTGATCGAGCGAGTCGGACGAGAACGCAGGCGCGTCGGGTGCGAACGGGTTGCTCGGAGGCACCACGCCGTCCTTGACGTGCACGGCAACGAGTCGTGATCCCAGCCGCGACACGAGTGCCGGGACGTCTTGTTCCCCGGCGAGCGCCCAGAACAGGTCCAGTTCGATCTCCACGGTGTCATCTGTCAAGGACACGAACCGCTCGAAGGCAGTCTGCCCGTCGAAGGTCGCGACGAACTCCTGGGCGTGGTTGTGGTACCCGACGCGCAGCCCGAAACCGGCCGCCACCTCAGCGGCGCGATTCATACGCTCGGCGATGTCGGCGACGCCGTCCTCGGTCATCCAGCGATCCACTGCGACGAACGGGTCGATGACGGTCGTGATCCCGACTGTCGCTGCGGCGTCGAACACCACTTCTGGGGCGGGAGTCGGGATGGACCCGTCGGGCGTCCACAGCTCGTCCGACAGGAGCGGCGCATGGCCGGTCGGCGATTCGAGGCCGGCAGCGTGCAGGGCGGCACGGATCTCGTTCGGGCGGCGTACGAAGTCGAACGCTTCGACGTGCTGTAGACCGAGTGCGGCCAGCTTGTCGAGCGAGCCGCGTGGATCGGCGGAGAAGTCGGCAGCCAGCGAGTAGAGCTGGACGGAGGCGCGCGGCAAAGCCATGGGTTGTTCTTTCATCTGTCGTCGGGAAAGGGAGCGGTGGGGGCGGGGACTGATGGGCGCGGCGCAGGATTCGCCGGCGGATCGACCCCCTGGGGCACCGTGGGCGGGGCCAGGATCGCGTCGGCGATGATCCGCCGCGGGTTGTACTGGCGCGGATCCAGGGCCTTCCAGGGGATGTCGTCGAACTCTTCGCCGATCTCGTCGCGTGCGCGCTGCTTGGCAGCCTCTGTGAAGGCGCGAAGCTGCCGGACGGTGGCCCCCAGCCACGCCGCAGCTGCGGTCATTCGGGTCGGCCCGAGCAGAAACGCGGCCAGGACCGCCAGGATGAACAACTTCGTGGGGTCCACTCCGAACATCAGGACACCATCCGGGTCAGGGCCGGCGACTGCGGTTCGGCTGCGGCGATGGCTCGTGCACGTCGCTTGTCATTAAGCCACGCGAAGCCTGCGGCGGCGTAGTAGAGGAGCACCATGGGAATGGCCAGGAGGAACATCGACAGCACGTCGGCGGCTGGGGTGGCGAGTGCCGTGAAGACGGTGATCGCGAGGATCACGTAACGCCAGGAGCCGAGGATGGCCGATGCGCTCATCACGCCGACGACGTTGAGCAGGACGAGCAGCAGCGGCAGCACGAACGCGATGCCGACGATGAGCATGAGACGCAGGATGA
Source organism: Microbacterium sp. CFBP9034 (assembly GCF_034045255.1). NCBI lineage: Bacteria > Bacillati > Actinomycetota > Actinomycetes > Micrococcales > Microbacteriaceae > Microbacterium > Microbacterium sp. CFBP9034. The sequence continues at coordinate 734,197 of NZ_JAXCWC010000001.1, read as the reverse complement.
AGTCCACGTAGCTGCGCGCGTTCAGGATCGAGCTGGAGTTGCTGGGAGCGAAGCCGACAAGCATGGCGATCATGTGCGGCAGCACCAGCCAGCCGGCGGCGCATCCGGCCGCGAAGAGCGGTACCGCAGCGCCGACGAAGCCGAGTGCGTATCCCTTCTCGCGGCGGGTCAGCGCCGGGACGATGAAGGCCCACAGTTGGTAGAGCCACACCGGCGACGAGAGGACGACTCCGACGGTGAACGCTAACTGCAGCCGGAGGTCGAATGCTGCCGTGATCTCACCGAAGTTCAGCAGGGCCATCCGTCCCTGCTCGGTTTCGATGGCGGCGATGAATGTCTGCACCGCGTCGAGCAACCACCCGGACAGGGCAAACCCGGCCACCGTGCCGGCCAGCAGCGCCACGGCGGCGACGGTGAGCCGCTTCCCCAGCTCGTTGATGTGGCCGCCGAGGCTCATGGCGCCCTGGGGGTCTCGACCGGCTCGCGCCTGTCGCGACATGAGGACTCACACCCCGGTGCGGGAAGCGTGCGGCACGACTGGAGCGCCGGCGAGGTCGGCGTGCCCTGGCAGCGATGCGCCCGGGTCGGTCCCCGTTGGGGGGGTCTCGCTCTCGTCCTTGAGGTTCTTCGTCTCCGAGCGGAAGATGCGAACGGATTGACCGACGCTGCGCGAGAGCGCGGGCAGTCGCGTGGCCCCGAACAGCAGAAGGACGACGGCGAGAATGACGAGCAGGTGCCAGCCGGACAGGTTTGCCATGAATAACTCCTTTGTTATGGGTGATGAGGGTGCGTGCTGGTCAACGGCCGGCGAGGGAGCCGCCGATGCCACCGACGCTGAAGTAGCGGTTGAGGACGGCGAACACGACGACCGGAGGGAGCAGCATGATGACGGCGACCGCCATGACTGACCCCCAGTCCGTGATGTTCTGCTGGAAGAAGGACTGCAGACCGACGGGCATGGTGTAGCTGGTCTCGGTCCGCAGGAACACCACGGCGACCAGGTAGTCGTTCCAGGACAGCAGGAAGGTGAAGATCGCGGTGGAGAGGATCCCGGGAAGGCTGTTGCGCAGCACGATTCGCCAAAAACCCCCGAAGACGGATGCCCCGTCGATCCATGCCGCTTCCTCGAGCGAGACAGGGATGCTGTCCATGTAGGCGGCCATCATCCACGTTGCAACGGACATGCTCGCGCCGACGTACACGATGATCAGGCCGGTCAGGGTGTCGACGAGACCGAGGTTCGCGAACAGGATGAACAGTGGGATGACAGCGGTGATGACCGGCAGCGACTGGATGACGAAGAGGAGCAGCGCATATCCGGAGACCGCCCTGCTGCGACCACGGGAGAGCACGTATCCCGCGGGGGCCGCCACGACCACGGACACCAGGACTGTCGCGAGGGCGACCAACAGGCTGTTCTGCAGCCATGTCGGGGTGAGGGTCTCGGTCAGCACGTAGATGATGTTGTCGAGAGTCAGACCTGACTGTCCGCTCGCTGGGCTCGGCGTCAGTGCAAGGAGCAGGACGGCGAACACGGGCACCAACACGACGACGGTCAGAACGGTGATGAGAGAGAATCTCCCCCACTGCCCGCGCTTCTCCTGCTCGGTCACGGGGGGCTTCTTTCGCCGCCCCCCGCGGCGGGTGGTGATCGTGCGGGTCTCTGACTGAGGCTCTTCACCCGCGAGGTGGGTGCGCAGCACACTGCTCATTCGACACTCGACTTTCGGATCTGGCGGTACAGCACAACGGAGACCGCGACAAGAGCAAGAGTCATGATGAAGGCGATCGCCACGCCCGGTCCGAGCTGGAAGTTCTGGAACACGGTCCGATAGGCGAGAACCGTCAGCGATGTGGTGGCGTCGACCGGACCGCCTCCGGTGAGGAGGTAAATGGTCGGGAAGTCGTTCACGCAGAAGATCGTCATGAGGATCCAGCTGATGTAGGTGGACCGGGCGATCAGAGGAAGCGTGATCATCCTGAACTGCTGCCATTTGCTGGCGCCGTCCATCTGCGACGCCTCATACACCGTGGGGTCGACCGCTGCCAGGGCAGCCCCGGTCATCATCATCATGAAGGGAAAGCTGATCCACACCTTGAAGACGCAGACCGTGACCGCCGCGAGCGTCGGATCGGCGAGGAACAAGACGTTCTCGATGCCGAACTGCCGCAGCAGGAGCGGGATCGGACTCTGTGGCGTCGCGACAAGCCAGTTCCAGGCCGTCGCCGAGACCACGACGGGAACCACCCAGGGGAGCAACAACAGCACTTTGAACAGACCGTTGGCCGGAATCCGCGTGCGCAGCAGCAGCGCGAACGCGAGACCCAGCAGCCACGACCCGAAGACGCCGACGATCGTGAAGATGATCGTGAACCGGGTTGCCTTCCAGAACGCCTCCGATGTCAGCACGGTGACGTAGTTGTCGAGGCCGACGAACGCCCCTTCGGAGATCAGCGTCCCATCGTGCACCGACTGGGACGCGGCGACAGCGAATGGATACGCGTTGATCAGGACGAGGAGGACGACGGACGGAACGATCAGCGCGGAGTAGGTGCGTCGAGTCTGCCCGGCGATGGCGTTGCGACTGCGTCCGGGCCGGCCCGCTCCGCCGGCGCCGACGCCGGATCTCGCCCGTCGCAGCCGTGTGGCGGCGTTCTGTGAGGTGGTCATGCTGTTGCTCCCTGGGTGGTGCCGGACTACGACGTAGCGGACTCCAGCTCGACCTGCAGCCCTTCGAGCGCGGTCTTCGAATCGGTCTGGCCGCCGAGGATCGCCTGGGTGAACTGCTGGAGCCCCTGACCGCCGTCGACCGCCGCCAGATCGGCGAAGAGCGTTTCCGCCTGGTACGACAGCGGCTTGACCACCGGCTGCCACTGGTCGATGATCTTGACCCACTCGGCGTCGGACTGGAACGCCTCCGAGTCCACGATCGACTTCAGCACGGGCAGCGAGTCGATCAGCTTGTTGTCCCAGTACATCTTCATGTCGTCGAGGTACGCGGTCAGGAACGCCTCCGAACCCTCCTGGCTGGGGGTGTTGGTGTACATCATCAGGTTGTTCACGTATCCGAGCGTCCCGGTGCCGCCGCTGTATGCGGTCAGCGGTGATGCCACCACGACGTCGTCATCATTGACAAGATGCTGGAGTCCGGCGGTGTGCCAGCCCATGCCGATCCGCTTCGTCTTCCACTGCTCGATGATGTTGTCGGCGGTATAGCTCGGGGCGCCCGGGTCGACGGCCTTCACCGCGATCAGCTCCCGCACAAAGTCCATCGCTTCGATGTTGGCGTCGGTGACGGCGTCGGGTTTCTGGTCGGTGTCGAACAGGCCACCGCCGTTGTTGATCATCAGCGAGATCAGGGCCTGGGAGCCGATGCTGTTGCCCGCTCCGGCGCCGATGCCGAATCCGTAGACGCCGGTCTTCGCGAGAGCCTTGGACGCTTCGATGTAGGACGCCCAGTCGGTCGGTACGTCAACGCCTGCCTGCTCGAGGAGCGACTTGCGGTACCAGAGCACACGGTAGTCCGCCTGCCACGGGATGGCGGCGTAGCCGTCCGGCGTCTTCATCGTCTCGACCGTGCCCGGGAGGAAGTCGTCGAGCTTGCCGCTCTTGCGCATCGACTCAATGAGGTCGTCGGCGTAGGCGATTGCGCCCTGTTCGGCGAACTGGAACGCCTGGAAGCCGGCACCGCTGCTGACCGCCGGTCCCGTCTTCGAGGCGATCGCCGAAGAGAAGGTCTGGTAGAAGTTGTTCCACTGGATCTGCTGGTAGCTGGCCGACGGAAGTCCGCTGGCGGGCGAGTACCCGGTGGTGACGGCCTTGGCGGCGTCAGCGTACGACTGCGGGCCCCAGGGCATGTCCCAGAATTTCAGGGTGCCGCTGCCGCCACCGCCTGTAGCGGCGCCGCCCCCGCCTCCGGGAGCGCAGGCCGCGAGCAGCGGAACTGCGGCCGCTGCGGCTGCGATTCCGAGGAACCCGCGGCGGGAGAACGTGGCTGGTGTTGAGGTGTTCATCGTTGGACTCCTACCCGACCTTGTGGTCGGCTCTCTGTGGTGTGTTGGGGGTGGGCTGTGAAACGGATGGAGTGGGTTGTCGGTAGGGCGTTGGTCGACAGTTCGCTATGAGAGGGGTGCTCCGCTGAAGAGCAGCTGGCTCGCGTCGTCGAACTCGCGGAGGTCGTCGGGACGTTCGCGCTGCTCGAAGGCGGTGATCACGCGTCGCCACGAGGCGCGGTGAGCCGACTCCCAGCGCGTGGGCAGCGTGGTCGACCCGTCGGCGTGCACGATGGTGACGACGCCAGGTGCCGCCGTTCCGGGATCGGGCACGGAGAGGTGCACTCCGCCGGTTCCGGCGACGACTCGGACGTGGAAGGGGCGCTCGATCGCAGGGCCGACCGCGATGGTGATCGTCAAGGGCGCCCCACCTCCGACGGTCCCGCTCATCAGCACCGACCGCGACTGGCGGTGAAGGATCCGGAGATTCTCCACCGCACCGATGACGTGGTGCGCGATCTGGACGGACTCGTGCACAGCCTGCTCGACGTCGTCGACCGTCGGCACGTTCACCGCGATCCCCGCAAAGGAGATGAGCGCGTCGAGGTTGCCGACCGCGTCACGGCCGTTGACCACGGCCGGATTCGATCGCCAGTGCTGGTCGAGGATCACGAAGGCGTCGAGTTCGGCAGCGGCTTTGCGGAGACTGTCGACCGCCTCCGCCACGGGCGCGACGACAACGACCCCGGCCGCGCCCTCCCGGAGCGCCTGGATTGCTCGTTCGACCCAGCCAGCAGCGCCACTGACTGCGCGCACGTCGGCATTGTCCGCGACCAGGTCCATTGTCGCGGGCAGGGAGGCCGCCACCCAGGCGAGTGCGCCAGCAGCGCGCGTCTCAACATCGGCGGCGATTCTGATGACGTTCATGCGGCCGACTTCCAGTTGCTGCGGATGTGGCTGGATGACTGGTCGGCGAGCGCGATCGCGAACCGCAGGTCGTCGATGAGCTCCACCGTCGGCGGCGGCGTGTCCTGACCTCGCGCGATGCGGGCAAGTGCCATCCACTCCGCGTCGTACCCGCTGACGGCGAACGGGCCGAACGTTCGGCTTCCCGTGCTCGAGTGAAGCGTGGCGACCGCCGATCCCCCTTGCACATACGAGGGGGTGAAGGTCACGTGCAGCGACAGATCGTCGCCGATGATCTCCAGCGTCCATTCCGGTGCCCAGGACTCCGTGGTGGTCGCCTGCAGGTGGACGACCTTGCCGGAGGCGGTTCCCGAGATGACGTATCCCCACGGTGGCGCGAGTTCAGCGCGCAGCACATCCAGGTCCGCGAATGTGGGGAGGAACTGACGGATCAGGGGCAGGTCGTGGATTGCGAGCCCCATGATGCCGCCTGTGACGGCGCGTACCGCCGCATCCGGACCGGTCTCCTCGACCGGCGCAGACGACGCACGCCCGACAATGTCGGTGGAGAGATCCTCGAACTGGGCATTGGGCGGAATCACCACCGAGGAACGGATCGTGTGCGACGTTTCGACCAGTGCGCCCCATTCCGCCTGGGCGGCCAGCCAAGCGGGGTCGAACGTGTGCATCGCTCCCACAATGATCGGCACGCCGGTCTCCTCAGACACCGCGGCGATCTCGTTCGCCTCGGCCGCCGTCATCGCGAACGGCTTCTCGCAGAGGATCGCCTTGACCCCGGCCCGGCACGCTGCGATGACCTGTGCGGCGTGGAAGTGCGATGGGCTGCAGATGACGATGACATCAACGCTCGGGTCGCCGAAGACATCTTCCGCCCGCGTCGTGTAAGTGGCGCCGGCTCTCCGCGCGACGGTCTCCGCGGTGGGGGCATGAACGTCCATGACCACGCGCACCTCGAAGTCGTCGCTGAGCCGTGCCAGCGTCGGAAGGTGAATGGCCTGAGTCACCGGACCCGCCCCGAGAATCCCCACCCGTAGCCGGGCGGCCCTATCGCGGTCAGCGGGCATCGACATCCGTCTCTCCTTCGAGTTCAAATACGACCGATTGATCATGTTTCGTTCGACTATAAGCGATCGGTCAGGTTTGACGCAAGCTGCGCGTAGGGTGTCCTTGTGGACGGTTCGATGGGATCGAAGTCAGAGGCCGGGCGCGGGGTGCGTGGTCCGTATCGCAATGGCGTCAAGCGCCGGCGTCAGATCGTGAAGGCTGCTGCGGTGGCGTTCGGGCAATACGGCTATCACGGCGCCTCTTTGCGGCAGATCGCCGACCAAGTGGGCACGACGAACGCCACATTGATCGCGTATTTCGGCAGCAAGGAAGGGCTCCTCGTCGCTGTCCTGGAGTACTGGCGCGAAGAGACTGCCCCCGAGACGGACGTCTTCCGGGGGCTGGACTACTTCCGATCATTCGCGTTTCTGATGCGATACCACGCAAAGCGGCGTGGACTCATCGAACTCTTCCTCACCATGTCGATCGAGGCCGCGCAGGAGGATCACCCCGCCCGCCCACTGATCCTTGAACGGCAGCTCGCCACCATCACCGGAATGGCGGAGAACCTTCGCTTCGCTGTGGAGCAGCGGCAGATCCATTTCATGAGCCCAGAGACAATGGAGGCAGAAGCTCGTTTGATGATCGCGACCCTCGACGGCCTCGAGATTCAGTGGATCCAAACGGACGATCTGGATCTGGAGGCCATGGTCCGGCGGCACGTCGACTCCGCCATCACACGCTGGACTGGACGCTCGATCGAAGAGATCAGCCGAGAGACCGACGAATGGCTTGCAACGCACCAGAAGGACGAGTATCTCGAGCTGTCAGACCTCCGCTGAGGTTCCTACCGGACACGACAGATCGCCTCGCGTGCTCAGCCGCGGAAGTGACGGTGGGACAGATACCCACGGTAGGCAGCGCGAGGCTGATCTCGGCTGGTCGCGTCAGGCCCATCCGCCGTGGTTGAGACGGAGGGTAAGTACCCCTCCGTCTTTTCTTTCTCAGATCTTTCTCAAACCACCGCACTGCTGCGAATCGCCGTCGTCGATGAGCAGATCGCTAAGCGCGGTCTCCCATGAGCTCTCACTTCGCTGACGCATTCGAGCGCCGGTCGGTAAGCGGCCTCTGATCTGGGAAAGATTTGAGAAAGAACCCAACCGCCGCGAACGGACGTGAGTGGCCCTGATGAGCCCGGAAATGCGTCTCAAGCGACTCTGAACGACCGCGAAACACCTTGAAAACCGCGGAGACGGAGGGATTTGAACCCTCGGTCCCCGTGAGGGGACTCCACCTTAGCAGGGTGGTGCACTAGGCCGAACTATGCGACGTCTCCAGGCATCCGCCCGCAGAAACACGCGGATGCACCTAGCCATCATACCTGCTGTGATCGCCCGGAACGGACGAGGTCACCCGTCCGATGCGGGGTGGAGTTCTTCCGTCGGCGTCATGCCAGCGACAGCACGAACGACAGGACGAACCCGGCTGCGGTGCTCAACGCGACCGCCGGACCGCCGTGTTCGAACGCCTCGGGCATGATGGTGTCAGCGAGCGCAGCGATCACGGCCCCTGCCGCGAAGGCGAGTGGGAGCGAGACCACCGCAGGGTCGCTGCCGGTGAGGAATGCGGCGCCGACGACCACCGCGATCGTGACGAGCGCGGCACACGCTGTCCACAGACCCAGCACCTGTCGGGCCGAACGACCCTGTTCCCGCATCGATGCCGCGCCGACGAGAGCCTCCGGCAGGTTCGAGACGAAGATCGCGGCCAGCAGCGCGAGTCCGCCCGTTCCTTCCGTCAGCGAGATGCCGAGGGCGAGATTCTCCGGGACACCGTCGAGGGTCGCCGCCGCCAGCAGCGCCAGACCCGCGGTCCCGCGAACGGACGCCGCCGTCGCGGGGCGGTCGACGGCCGCGGCATCCGTGTCCAGCTTGACGCTCCCCTGGTACTCGTCCGCCGGCTTCGTCCGGGCGCCGGGCTGCGCCCACCTGTCGAGGAGCGCGCTCAGGACGGTGAAGACGACCGCGCCCACGAGCAAGCCGATCGCCGCCAGCCAGATGCCGCCCCGCTCGTAGGAGTCCTCGAACAGCTCGAAGCTCAATGCGGTGATCAGCGCTCCCGCCGCAAAGGCGAGGAGCATCGCGAGCAGCCGCTTCGGAAGCCGGAACCAGATGCCGATGGCCGCCCCGATGATGAGCGCACTGGAGGCGATGGCGCCGAAGAGCAGAGCCGTCCACATCGTGTCAGCTCCCGGCTCCGGGCCGTTCCCGGCTATTCATCGCCCTGCCCGTGGCCTTCCACTCCCTGCGCGGCATTCACGTCTGGACGATAGGCCTGACCCGAGCGAGGGGCGATGCCATGGCACGAACCGCCGTGACGTGCTAGCGCCCGCCCGGCATACCCGGACCGGACCGCGATGAGGTACGCCGCGATCCGGTCCGGTTCCCGCTCAGCCCGATGCCGGGCGCGATGTCATCCGCACGACGCGGCGCCGTAGGCGGCCACGATCGTTTCGCTGAGCTCAGGCGCCGCCGGCGCGGTCGCGACGATGCTGATCTCGCCCGCCGGCACTCCGACGGTGCGGGTGGTGAACACCGCCGACGCCTTCTTGCCCGCGGCGACCGGTCCGATCGTCGCTTTTCCGTAGCTGCTGCTGGCGACGAAGCGCACCGGCTGGTCGTCGGCGTTGGCGACGCTGAGCGCGACGACCACCTTGCCCGCCACGCAGCGCGTGGTCGCAGTCGCCGAGACATCGAGGGCCGGAGCGGTCTCCCGCACGAAGTCCAGCGTGTAGACGCGCTCGGTCCCGTCCGGCGCGGTGACGGTGACGGATGCCTCGCCCTCCGGGCCGGTGGGCTGGGCGATCTCGATCACCGCGTCGTCGTCCACCGGTACGGCGGCGACGGTGGCCGCGGCATCCGACGTCCACGGAACCGTGTAGGCGGTCTTGCCGCTCTCGAAGCCGTCGAGGTCGGCGCCGTCGAGCGTCACACGCGCCAGATCGGCCACGCTCGATCGCGTCGCCGCCGAGGCGTAGATCTCGATCTCCGACACGATCATGTGAGTGGCCGCCCTCGCGTCGAGAACCACCCGCACATCGTCGGCCTCCACGCCGCCGAGCGGGATGTCCACGACCGGCGCAGTGCCGTCAGCGGGCACGGGCACGGCGACCGATCCCGAAGCGGTCCACGCTCCGGTGCCGGTGCGGTGCTCGACGCGCATCGACTGCGGCCAGCTGTTGCTGGAGCCGTCCTTGAAGAAGTACGCCGTCACATGCTGCACGCGCTCGCGCTTCGCGAGGTCGTACGTGAGGGTGTCCTGGACGTTCTTGGTGCCCGAGCGCCAGTTCGACCACCCCTTGTCGGTGCGCAGCCCGTTCTTGGTGCGGTCGACACCGTACGAGGCGCTCTCGGTGAACGTCGCCGTCGCGGTGCTCTGCGGTGCCACATTGCCCTCCCCCGCAGCCGTCACGATGATCGACAGCGTGGCGGGAATCCCGGCTCCGCCCGATCCGTCCGACGCCGTGCCCGGCACGGTGACCACTCCGGGGGCGGCGAACGACGTATCGGTGAGCCCCTCCCAATCCCAGGTCACGCCGAGCGGGAACCGCTGGGGTGCGGCGCCCACCTGACCCGGAACGGATGCCGGAGCCGACGCCTGCACGCGGGCGAGGCCGGCACCGGCGAAGGTCGTGATCGACACCGGATCGGTCGCGGCGAATGCGCCGATGACGACGCGCGCCTCCGCCTCGAACGACGCACCGAAGGCGTCGGTGCCCGAACCCGCGACCGTGACCGTGCCTGCGGTGCTCCAGTCGGCGCCGGCGGTGTCCCACACGACCGATGCCGAGCGCTCGACACCGCCGTCGTAGACCACGGTGACCTGCGAGGGAAGCGCGGGAGCGACGCCGACGCGCGTCGCCGCCTCGACGGTCTTCACCTCGCGGATGCCCGTCCCCGCAATCGTCCAGCGCTGGTTGCCGCCGTTGTTCGAGGTCCACGTCCCGACCCCCGCGCCGTCGACGGAGCTCTGGCCGTTGACGTCGAGCACCCGCTCGGCAGCCACGCTCAGCAGCGAGAAGGTCTTGCCGTCGGTCGTCGAGGGAATCCATTGAAGAGCGGGATCGGATGCCGCGGCCGACGGGTCGGCGTCGACCAGGGCGGTGCTCGTTCCCGAGACCGCCAGCAGGCGTCCGTCGCCGTTCTCGAGCGCGACGCGCTGGCGGTCGGTACCCGCGCCCGACAGGGAGTGGACGGTCCAGGCCTGCGGCGTCGCCGTGGCGGACGTCGTTCCACCGGTGCGGATCGCGAGGCCCGCGGGGTCGGCCGTGAGCGCCTTGCCGCTCTGCACGCCGAACAGCTGGTAGGTCTCGCCGTCCTCGAGCGCGGGGGCCTGAGCCGACGCGCCCGAGACGCCCTCGACCAGCAGGGTGGTCACGGACTTGCCGGGCACGCTCACCACAGCGGTGCGAGAGGCGCCGTCGACCGGCACGGCCGCGCCCTCGACCAGCGCATTCGCGGTCACGTCGTCGGTCGGCGACTGCGTGGTGACGATCGGCGTCACCGTCGCACCGGGTGCGATCTGCGCGAACCCGGAGAGGTCGATCGTGATGTCACGGGCGACGGCCTCGGTGTTGACGTGCACGAGGGTCACCCCGTCACCCTCGGCCGTCACGGCCGCCGTCGTCTGGGCGTTGTCGGTGGGAATCAGCGAGTCGCCCGGCCGGATGTAGTGCGTGAAGTTGCGCACCGTGTTGTACTTCGCGTTCGTCTGAACCTGGCAGGACGGGTCGGCCTCGCCGTCGGCGATGCGCCGGAGCGAGTTGCCGTTCGCGTCGCAGTCGAAGTCGATGAAGACGCTCCCCCAGTTGAGGTCCTCGACCTTCTCCATGTTGTAGAGGTCCTCGACCGGCTGCCAGAACACCCACGCCGACGGTTCCAGCTCGCGCAGGTCGTCGACGATGCGGCCGGCCATGCCGAGCCCGTTCTCGATGTTGGTGAGGTTGAAGCCGGTGCCGTCCCAGTCGCCCTCGACCTCGCTCATCCACAGCGGCTTGTCGGCCGCTTTCGCGATGTCCCGGACGACGAGGCGGTCCCCTGTGCCGTAGGTGTGGACGTTCAGCTGGTCGACGATGCCCTTGGACTCCGGCGTCCAGGCGTTCCAGTTCTGGGAGAAGATGCTCGGGTTGGTCTCGTCCATCGCGGAGATGGCGACATCGGTCGCCGTGCCGGGCTCGGTGAGCCGCGACTCGAGGGCCTTGACCATGAGGTCCTGGCGCTGCGGGCCGATGTGGGCGCCCTCCTGCCGGCTCGCCGACGTGGGCCAGCCGTTCGTCCCGATCCTCGTCGACCAGTACGACGTGTTGGGCTCGTTGAACGGATCGAGGGTGTCGAACTCGATCCCGTGCTCGGCCTCCAGCCGGTCGACGACGGTCACCAGATAGTCGGCGAAGTCGGCCATGTCCTCGGCGGCCAGCTGCTCGGTGCTGCCGTTGTCGATCCCGCCCGAGACGTAGCCGCTCTGCGTGAGGAAGTAGGGCGGCGAATTGCTGAAGGCCTCCCACTTGGTGACCTTGTCCTTGAGGGCGTCGATCCACCAGCGCTGCGTGGCGTCGGCATCGAAGTCGTAGTGCGCCGGGTCGTCGCCGTTCCAGGCCGCCGCATAGCGCTCACGGTCGGCGTACTCGGAGGTGATCGCGCCTTCGGCGTCCGACACCCCGAGCTCCGGGTTCCACCAGCCCTCGACCGCGCCGCCGGGCCGGAGGTACGACGGCACGTCCGTCGCGTTGCCGCCGCCGATGTTGTACCGGGCGATGTTGAGGTTCAGTCCGTCGTCGCCGAACACCTTGTCGAAGAGGTCCTGCCGGACGCCCTCGGGGTACCCGCCCGTGGCATTCGCGAACCACACCAGGCTCGTCCCCCAGCCCTCGAACGGTGCTGAGGCGTACGCCGGATTGGGCGTGATGCGCACCGGCACACCGGCGGCCTGGGCCGCTGTCGGAACGGCCGCGAGCGACGACCCGACGAGGGCGAACGCGGCGGCGGCAGTGAGTGCTCGGGAGATGGACTTCATCGTCAGTTCCGTTTCTTGGCAGGCGCGTCGTTGCGGAGAGCGGCATGTTTACGCAAACAGTTACCGCGAACACGATCGTAGCGGGCTCCGGCCCGGCCTGACAAGCCCCGCACATGACGACCGCCGCCGCACCGCTCCGAAAGGAGCAGGTGCAGCGGCGGGCGGTTGTTGCTTCAGCTCACCTCAGCAGGTGGCGGCCTCGTACTCGACCGTGTACTCCTCCGTCTCGGTCTCCCCGTCGACGACGGCCGTGACGACGGCGGTCACCTCGCCCGCCGGCACGGCGCCGAGGCGCGTGGTGAACGCGTGCGACGTGCGCTTGTCGGCGGCCAAGCCGGTGACGGTCTTCGAGCCGTAGGCGGAGGTCAGCGCGACCGTCACCGGGTCGTCCCCGTGGTTGGTCGCCGAGACCGCCAGGACCACCTTCGACGCCGCGCAGCGATCGGCGACGACGACCTCGACATCGATCGGCGACGGCTCCTCCACCGCTTCGGCGGCCCAGGCTTCGAACTCCAGGATCCCGCTCGAGCCGCCCCCGCTCGAGGTGCCCCACGCCTGCATGACCGCGCGCAGCTTGGTGGTGGTGACGGCGTCGAACGTGACCTCGTTGATCGCGGTCGACGAGCGGCCGTACGCGGCGTCGGCTGCGACATCCAACCACTCCCCGCTGGCGAGGTCGACGTACTGCAGCTTCCAGGCGCTCGGCGGGATCATGCCCGCGTTCGAGGTGTCGGTCGAGTCGCGGAAGAACAGAACTCCTGCCCGATCGACCGTGACGACGCGATCCCACTCGAGCTGCACCCACTGCTCGCCGACGTTCGGCCAGGTGCCCCATGAGGCGCCGGTCAGCGACCCGTCGTTGACGGCGGTGACCGAGTTCCACCCCGACGTGTACGAGGCGGTCGGCGTCGCGATCGGCGCGATGTTTCCCACGAGGGGTGCGGTGTTCGACAGCGGTACGGTCACCGTGGACAGCGTCGAGACGTTGCCCGCGGCATCCTTCGATCGCAGGTAGACGACGTGGCGCTGCTCGTCGAGCGGCACCGGCGACCCGTAGGCCTGCCAGCCCGTGGGCGAGTCGATCGCGTACTCGATGCCCGCGGCGCCCGAGCCCGCGTCCGCCGCGGTCGCGCTGACCGTGCGGGCGGCGATGTCGAGTGTGCCCGTGACGGTGGGCTTCGTCGAGTCGATGCGGACGGTGACCGACTCGTCCTCCGAGACGTTCGACGCGGAGTCGGTGGCGCGAGCCTTGACGGTGTGCTGGCCGTCGCCGGTCACCGTGGTCTCGACGAACCGCACGTTGTCGGTCGCCTGCCACGCCCCGGCGTCCACCGCGACTTCGATGCGCGTGCGCACATCGCGGTCATCGGTCGCCGTGGCCCGGACGGTCACGGGCGAGAGGTACCACCCGTTCGCGCCTTCCACGCCGCTGGCGGTCAGCGCCACCTCGGGCGCGTTGCCGTCGAGCGTCTCGCCGAAGACCTCCAGCTCGCTGAGCGCCACCCCGTCGTCAGTAGACGCGGGAGTGAGAACCGCGCGGATGCCGGTGGTCACGACGGCGTCGAAGGTCACCGCGTTCGGAGCCAGGCGCTCGGTCGGGTACGCGCTCGCACCCGACACGTCCTGCCAGTCGCCCTCGACCAGCACCTGAACCCTCCAGGACTCCGGCACCACGGTGCCCTCCCCTGCCCCGGCGTCCGCCTGGTCGCTCCAGAAGTGGGCGGTCACCGCGTCGACCCGCACCGGGTCGGCCCAGGTGTAGCCGGCCCAGCGGGTGGCCGCGCCGTCGGACTCGGGCATCCAGACCGGGTGCTCGTCGCCCGCATAGGCGATCTCGGTGTCGTTCAGGGCGTCGACCGACGACCCCGTGGCCGTGGACTCCGCCTCGGCGTCACCCTCGGGAGCGAGGTTCGCGCGCCAGGGGCTCTCGCCGAGCACAGTGACCGTCGCCGTGGCGCGGCCTCCGGCGTAGCCCTCGACGAAGCCCTCCACGGTGAACTCCCCCGCGGCTGCCAGGTCGGCCGGATCGATCGCGTCCCAGCGCACCGGCGCGGCGACGGTGTCGGCGCCGTACGTGAGCCCGACGGTCTCGGGCAGCTCGGGCGCGGTGCCCACGACGGTCTGCACCGTCACGGGCGCGAGGGCGTCGGGCTGCGCCGCGTGCACCTCCCACTCCTCGACCGCGAGAGCCGAGTACTGCGGGGGGTTCGCCGCGTTCGGCGAGGCGTTGAGCACGGCGCGCAGGCGCGAGGTCGTCACGGCGCCGAAGGTCACCGTGTGCACCGCCGTCGTAGAGGTGGGGTAGCCGCTCGGGTTCGGGACGTCCTTCCAGGCTCCGGCATCCCAGTACTGCAGCACCCACGACGACGGGTCGGACACGCCGTTGCCCGTACCGGGAGCGGCGTCGCGCCAGAACTTGATGCGTGCGCGGTCGACGCGGACCGGGGCATCCCAGTCGTACTGGATCCACTGCTGCGCGGGACGCGTGCCCGTCCAGCTGCCCCACATGTCCGGCGGCAGCGGGTTCGGGCGGATGATCTCGTCGTTGAGCGACTTGATCCAGTACTGCGTCGGTATCGGCTCGTTGGACGCGGACGAGGTCGCCCACGGTGCGACGTTCGACCGGGGGGTGAGGTTCACGCCCCGCTCCGGCGTCGTGACGACCGGGAGGATCCGCGCGGGGGTCTGGGTGTCATCCCACTCCACCTTGTCGATCGCCACCGAGCGGCGGAAGTGGTTTCCGCCGACCGCATCGGCCGTGTGGTACGCCATGTACCACTCGCCTTCGAACTCGGCGATGGCCGGATGGCTCGTCGTGGACGAGACCGGCGCGAGGATGCGCCCGCGGGCGGTCCACGGCCCGAGCGGGCTCGAGGCCGTCGAGTACGCGATGCAGGCGTGGTAGTTCGCGGGAGTGCACGTGCTCGTCGGGCCGGCGTTGTTGGCGGCGTACGCGAGGTAGTAGGTGTCGTTGCGCTCGAAGAGCCACGCGGCCTCGAAGAATCCGGTGACGCCGGTGGTGACGTTGGTCGGCGTGCCGATGCGGGTCTTCATGTCGGCCTGGAGCTCGGTCGCCATGAGCCGGCCGAAGCTGCCCCAGTACATCCAGACGCGGCCGTTGTCGACGAGGACGGTGGGATCGATGTTGTGGGCGTCGTTGCCCAGCACCCGCTGCGACACGATCGGTCCGCCGGCGTGGTCCGTCCACGGCCCCAGCGGGGTGTCGGACACCGCGACGCCGATGCCGAACTTGTCCGGGGCCGTGCTCGCCGCCTCGTTCACCGGGACGTACCAGTAGAAGCGCCCGTCGACGCCCTTCACCACCTGACCGGCGTACGCGCGTCCGGGGGTCGCCCAGTCGAACACGGTCTCGGGTCGCATGAGCGACGGGTGGTGCTGCCAGGCGCCGCTCTCGGCGTCGGTCGTCGAGAACGCCTGCCACTCGTTCATGATGAAGTCGTTGGTCGTCGCCCCGGCCTGGTCACGGCCGGCATGGATGTACAGGGTGTCGCCGTCTGCCAGCAGACTCGGGTCGGCCGAGTACACCGAGCCGTCGCCGATGATCGGGTTCTGCGTCGCGGCGAGGCCGGCTGACGCCGGCGCCAACGCGACGATCAGCGCGCCGACCACGCCGATGACCAGCGCGCTCCCCGCCTTCTTGGATCTCAAGACCACGTCGTCCTCATTCCTCAGGGCATGCGGACCGTGCCGCACGTGAGGTGACGTTATCGATAACAGGAATCGGACCGCAAGCCTTTTCGAGGTTTTCGGAAGCGAGAAGGTCAGCAGTCCGATAGAGGGTCGATCAGCGCGGCGCAGCGTTGCGCACCCACGCGAAGTCCGCCTACTGCGGGACGGTGCAGGTGGTGTCGGCAGCCGTCTGCCCGGCGATCTGCGAGGGCAGGTCGACCCGGGTCTCGGGCGCGGCGGGATCGACAGGCGTCTCACCGGCAGCGGGCGTCTCCCCGGCGGCAGCCGTCTCGCCGGCAGCGGGCGTCTCGCTCGCCGTCTCACTCGCCGCCGGCGTCGGCTTGACGGCCTCGCCGGTGATCTCGACCCCGTACCCCTGGCTCGCGTCGCCGGTGAGCGTGAGCGGCTGATTCGCCTGGAGCGCGGCGAACAGCACCGCCGCGGCATCCGTCACGGGCAGCACCCGGCTCGCGCCGTCGCCCGAGGCGTACTCGGTCGGGTACTGCACGAAGACGATGTCCTCGTAGGGGACGTCCTTCACGGCCATGGCGATCTGCACCATGAGCGTCGGGTTGGTCAGGGACTGGCTCAGGACCAGCTGCTTCTGCTGCACCTGGTTGACGGCGGTGGTCGCGAGGTTGAAGAGCAGGCTCGGATCGGCGAGCACGGAGTCGGACTGGAGCTTGCGCACCATCGATGACATGAACTGCTGCTGGTTCGAGATGCGGCCGAGGTCGGAGCCGTCGCCGATGCCGTGCCGGATGCGCAGGAACTGCAGGGCCTGAGCGCCCTGCAGCGTGTGCGTCCCCGCGGTGAGCGAGAGACCCGTGTGCGGGTCGCTGATGTCGCCGGACACGCAGACGTCGACGCCGCCGATCGCGTCGGACATGTTGATGACTCCGGTCCAGCGGATGGCGGCGGCGAAGTCGATCTTGTCGCCGATCAACGCCTCGACGGTCTTCGCGGTGCACGCGAGCCCGCCGTACATGTACGACGAGTTGATCATCTGGGCGCTCATGGCCGAGAACTCGCCGCCGTCGGGACTCGGGCAGGCCGGGATCGGCACGATCATGTCGCGGGGGAACGAGACCACGGTCACTCGCCGCGGCTCGTCCGAGATGTGCACGAGCATCGTGACGTCGTTGCGCTCGCCGTCGGTATCGCCGTTCTGGCAGGCCGACGACAGGGCGGCGTTCTGCCCGTCGCACGAGTCGGTCCCGACCATGAGGATGTTCACGCCGCCCTCGATCGCGCCGAGCGACGGGGGGATCACCTCGTCCTCGTCCAGCACGACGGCGTTCGCGTTCAGCGCCTGCGCGGTGTCCCACACGCTGAACGCGACGAGGCCCGTCGCGCTCACGCCGACGACGGCGACGGCGACGGCGAACATCGCCACGAACGCCAGGATCGGATGCCGGTCGTGTCGCACGGCGTGGCGCGCGAGTGGTGCGCGGCCCTTGTCTGCGGGCCTCTTGTCCGACGCCATCAGCCGTTCCCGCCGAGGTTTCCGGCGGTGCACGTCTGATCCACGCCCGAGGTGCCGGGGATGTCGTCCGGAAGGTCGATCGCGGTCTCGGTCGGCGCGGGCGTGGCGGTGGCGGCCGGATCCGGCGTGGCTGTCGCCTCGGGCTCGCCCGCGGGCGGGTCGGCCGTGATCACCCCGCCGCCGTCGTTGGGGTCGTTGGTGACGTTGAGGGGCTGGTTGGCCGCGAGCGCGGCCCAGAGCGCGTCCGCCGCGTCCCAGTCGGGAACGACTCTGTTGCTGTCGTAGGGGTCGGTGAGCACCGGGTACTGCAGGAAGACGATCTCCTCCAGCGGCACGCTCTTCACCGCGAGCGCGATCTGCACGAGGGTCGTCGGATTCGCGAGCGACTCGCTCGGCGTGATGTTGTCCACGGCGGTGGTCGCCAGCTTGTACAGCGTCGCCGGGTTGGTGAGCACCTCTTCGCTGACGAGCTTGCGGGCCAGGCTCGACATGTACTGCTGCTGGTTGCTGATGCGGGAGAGGTCGCTGGCGTTCTGCAGCCCGTAGCGGGTGCGCAGGAACTGCAGCGCTTCGATGCCGGCGACCTGACGCGGACCGGCCGGCCAGTCGATCCCGGTGTAGCGGTCGCGCATGCCGCCGTTGCCGATGCAGACGTCGACCCCGCCGATCGCGTCGGTGATGTTGATCACGTTGCCGAAGCTCACCTTGGCGGCGAAGGGGATGTTCATGCCGCTCAGCTCGGAGATCGTCTTGTTGACGCACGAGAGCTCGCCCCGGCCCCAGGCCTCGTTGATCTGCGTCTTCGTCGTCGCCTCGCTCACCGAGCCGTCCTCGCGCGTGCAGGACGGGATCGGGATCATGAGATCGCGCGGGAAGGAGACGACGGTGACCCGGCGCGGGTTGTCCGAGATGTGGAGCAGCATGTTGACGTCGTTCAGCTGACCGCCCGCATCGGCGCCCGTGCAGCGATCTCCGAAGATGTGCGCGTACTCCGGCTCGCACTCGTCGGTGCCCGTGAGCAGCAGGTTGACGCCGCCCTCGATCGCACCGATGTCGGGCGGAACGGCCGCCTGGCCCTCGAGCTTGACGGCGTTGTCGGCGATGCCCGCCGTCAGATCGGTCAGCGCGTACGCGGCGACGCCGGCTCCGGAGACGAGCACGACCGCGACGATGACGCCGACGATCTTCATGATGAGGGAGAACGGACCGGGTGACGACAGCTCACCGTGCCGCGCGACCGTGCGACGGCCGCGCTTCGCGGGCTTGGTCGTCTCGGTCACTCGGTTCCTCTCGGGGGATCTCTCTCACGGGTCGCCCCCCGACGATCCAGCGCTGCGGAGGGTGTGGGATTCGAACCCACGGGACATTGCTGCCCACTGGTTTTCAAGACCAGGTCCATCGGCCGCTCGGACAACCCTCCCGACCGATCCCCCGGGAAGGGGCATCCGTCGAACAGGCGTCGAGTCTAGCCGACAGCTCTGTCGACCGATTCTCGCAGGGGTGCCTGGACAAGCTCTGAAAGGCACGCGCTTTCCGCGGCTCAGAGCGCTCGGAGCACCTCGGCCACGCCGCCGGCCTCGACCGATGCCGTGGTCTCGCCCGCGGCATCCCGCACCTCCTGCGGACCCTGCTCCATGGCGACCGCGCGGCCGCCGTTCTCGAGCGCCCAGCGGAACATGCCGACGTCGTTGCGGCCGTCGCCGATCACGAGCACGTGCGCGGGATCGAAACCGAGCGCGGTGCGGACCCGCTCGAGGCCGGTGCTCTTGTCGACCCCTTCCGGCGCGATGTCGAGCCAGGCCGTCCAGCCGACCGCGTAGGAGACCTGGTTGAGCCCGATCCGGGCGACGAGATCGACGAAGTCCTGCTCCCCCTGCTCCGGCGCGACGACGACGATGCGGCACACCGGCTGCGCCCCGAGGTCTTCGAACGACACGCGGAGGGCCTGCGCGAGGTTCCAGTCGTCGAGGTACTCGGTGTAGAGGCGCTGACCGTCGGGCAGCTCGACGAGGTAGCGGGCGTCGGGCAGGTGCTCCCGCAGCAGGGTCAGAACCTCGGAGGGATCGAACGTCTCGACGTGCGCCCGCTCGTACTGCAGGTCGTCGGCCTCGATCCGCTTGAGCACGACGGCGCCGTTCGAGCACACGACGTACTCCGGGGCGATGCCGAGCACCCGCAGGATGCCGCGTGTGCCCTCCCAGCTGCGCCCGGTCGCGATCATGACCTCGTGGCCGGAGCGCTGGGCGTGCTCGACGGCGTCCACCACGCCGGGGCTGAGCGACTCGTCCTCGAGGATCACCGTGCCGTCGATGTCGAGCACGATGAGGAGTCGCTCGGTGACGACCGTGGCGTCTTCGGTGTCGCGGACGACCTGCTCGACCAGGTCGGTCGCCTGCTGCTCGCCGACGACCTCGATGCTGCCGGTGCGGGGCAGGTGGGCGTCGCTCATGCGACCGGCTCCATGACCTCGAGGCCGCCGAGGAAGGAGCGGAGGACCTCGGGCACGGTCACCGAGCCGTCCTCGCGCTGGTGGGTCTCGAGGATCGCCACGATCCAGCGGGTCGTCGCAAGGGTGCCGTTGAGGGTGGCGACGTGCTCGGTCTTGCCGCTGCTCTTGCCGGGCTCGGCGGGGAGCCGGTGCCGGATGTCGAGCCGTCGCGCCTGGTAGGTCGTGCAGTTGGACGTCGACGTGAGCTCGCGGTAGGCGTTCTGCGTCGGCACCCAGGCCTCGACGTCGTACTTGCGGGCGGCGCTGGACCCCAGGTCACCGGCCGCGACGTCGATCACGCGGTAGCTGAGTCCGAGGTCCTGGAGCATGGCCTCCTGCAGCTCCACCAGACGGAGGTGCTCGTCCTCGGCGTCCTCCGGGGTGGTGTGCACGAACATCTCGAGCTTGTTGAACTGGTGCACCCGGATGATGCCACGGGTGTCTTTGCCGTACGACCCCGCCTCGCGGCGGTAGCAGGTCGACCAGCCGGCATAGCGCTTGGGGCCCTTGCCGAGGTCGATGATCTCGTCCATGTGGAACCCGGCGAGAGGCACTTCGCTCGTGCCGACGAGATACATGTCGTCCTCTTCGAGGTGGTAGACCTCGGCGGCGTGCTGCCCCAGGAAGCCCGTGCCGCGCATGATCTCCGGCCGCACCAGCGTCGGTGGGATCAGGGGAGTGAACCCGGCCTGCAGCGCGCGGTCGAGGGCGAGGTTCATGAGGGCGATCTCGAGGCGGGCACCGATGCCCGTGAGGAAGTAGAAGCGGCTGCCCGAGACCTTTGTGCCGCGCTCCATGTCGATCGCGCCGAGCAGCTCGCCGAGTTCGAGGTGGTCGCGCGGCTCGAAGCCGAACGCCGGTGCCTCGCCGTGCGTGCGCAAGGTGATGAAGTCGTCTTCGCCACCGGCCGGCACACCGTCGATCACGATGTTCTCGATCCGGCCGAGGGCGATGGCGGATGCCTCCTCCGCCGCGGTGACCGCGTGCTGGGCCTCCTTGACCCGGGCGCTCAGCTCCTTCGCCTCGCCGACGAGAGCCGCCTTCTCCTCCTTGGGAGCCTGGGCGACCCGCTTGCCGTGCGCGTTCTGCGCGGCGCGGAGCTCCTCGAAAGCGGTGATCGCGGCGCGACGCTCGCGATCGGCGGCGAGCGCCTCATCGACGGTGTCGGGCGACACCCCGCGCGCCTCCTGCGAGCGCTTGACCAGCACGGGATTCTCGCGAAGAAGGACGGGATCGATCACCGTCCCAGCTTAGTCGGCGGCAAAGACGGGGCATCCTGCCCCCACCTGGCCATAATGTGTACCCATGGCCACCCCTTCGGACCCCGAGCGCGAAGGCGGCTCCCCGGACCCCGACGCGACCGACCCCGCGCACCCCGCCGACGCGATCTACGCCGACGGTCCCAGCACGGAGGAGCTGGCGGTCGCCGCCGAGACGGCGCCGCCGCCCACGGATGCCCCAGCCGCCGCCGCGCCGGATACGGAGGGTGACGGCACGGACGAGTCCGGTGGCACGGACGCACCGGACCCCGTCGAGGCCGCGCAGCCCGACGAGGTGATCCGCGAGCCCGAGGACGTGGCGCCCGACACCGCCGACGACGAAGGGGGCGAGGCGCGTCGCGTCAGCCCTGGGGGAGAGACTAAGCCGCTCGGTGGAGGAGAAGAGCGCCCGAGCCCCAAAGCCGCGCTCGTCTACAACCCCATCAAGGCGGACGGCGACGCGCTGCGGGCGACCGTCACACGGCTGTCGGCCCAGGCCGGCTGGTCCGAGCCGCTCTTCTACGAGACCACCGTGGACGACCTCGGAGACGACGTGACCCGGCAGGCGCTCGAGGCGGGCGCGGACGCCGTGCTCGTCGCCGGCGGCGACGGTACGGTGCGCGCGGTCTCCGAGGCCATGAGCGGCTCCGGCGTGCCGCTGTCCATCGTGCCGAGCGGCACCGGCAACCTCCTCGCACGCAACCTCAAGCTGCCGCTGACCGAGCCCGAGGCGATGGTGCGCGCGGTCTTCGACGGCGACTCCGTGCCGATGGATGTCGGATGGTCGAAACTGAAGCGTGCCGACGGCAAGACCGAGGAGCGGGCGTTCGTCGTGATGGGCGGTATGGGCCTGGACGCCGCGATGATCGCGAACACGAACGCGCAGCTGAAGAAGACCGTCGGCTGGGTGGCCTACGTCGACGGCGCCGCCCGGTCGCTGCCCAACGCCAAGCCGTTCCGCGTGATGTACCAGCTCGCGGGGGCGCGCCTGCACTCCTCACGGGTGCAGAGCATCCTCTTCGCCAACTGCGGATCCCTGCCGGCCGGACTCGAGCTCATTCCCGAGGCATCCGTGACCGACGGCGCGCTCGACATCGTGATCTTCCAGCCCAAGGGTCTCTTCGGCTGGATCTTCGTCTGGCGCCGGGTGGCCTGGGACAACAGCTTCCTCCGGAAGTTCCGCGCCGGTCGCCGCGTGCTTGCGCTGCGCACGAAGGACAACTCGGTCCGCTACTCGCGCGGCACGGCGATCGAGATCGCGGCGCAGAGCGCCCAGCCTGTGCAGCTCGACGGCGACGAGTTCGGCGAGGCCGTGTCGGTGAAGACCCGTGTCGACGCCGGGGCGCTGCTCGTGGTGGTCCCGAAGGACCACGCGACCGACGGACTCTGAGGTCACCCGCCCCTCGGGACTCCGGCCTCGGTCGCGCACCAGATTCAGGAGACACGCCGAGCCGACTCGGCCGTGGCGCGCCGGCTGCGGCGCGTCTCCTGAATCCGCGAAGCGCGCCTGCCGGAACCACCCGCTCCTGCAGAAAGTCGCCGGAAGGGTCAGCCCTTCACGGCGCCGCCGAGCCCTGCGGAGCGCAGGAACACGGACTGGAACAGCAGGAACATCGCGATCGGAATGAGAGTCGCGATCGCGAGCGCCGCGAGGAAGACGTCGAGCTCCGTCTGGGACTGCACGGCGGGGAGCCTGACCGAGAGCGGCTGCACGGCCGGGTCGGGGAGCACGAGCATCGGCCAGAGGTAGTCCTTCCATGCCGCGATGATCGCGAACACCGAGACCACGCCGAGGATGGGCTTCGACATCGGAAGCACGATCGACCAGAACAGCCGGAAGGGTCCTGCACCGTCGGTGCGCGCGGCCTCGAACACTTCGCGCGGCAGATTGTCGAAGAAGCGCTTGACGAGCAGGATGTTGAACGCGTTCGCCCCCATCGGCAGCCACACCGCGAGGTAGTTGTTGAGCAGGCTGACGTCGCCGAGGAGCGGCGGGTTGACGATGGTCAGGTACAGCGGCACCAGCAGCACGATCCCGGGGATGAACAGCGTCGCCAGCACGAGCGCACTGAGCACCGGCGCGTACTTCGGCCGCAGCACCGACAGCGCGTACCCCGCGGTGGTGGCGATGAACAGCTGGGTGAACCAGGCGCCGAGTGCGATGACGATCGTGTTCCAGAAGTACTGGTCGATGTGGATGTCGTTCCACGCCGTCGACAGGTTCGCCCAGTCGATCCCGTTGGGCCACAGCGCGAAGGGCTGCTGCAGCGTGTCCTGCGTCGGCGTCACAGCGGACTTCGCGAGCCACAGGATCGGGCCGAGACCCGCGATCACCAGGGTCACCGCGAGGAAGATGTGCGTGAGCGACATCCCGATCCGCGTACCGGGCCGACGCCGCTCGGAGTCCGAGACGATCGTGCGCTCGGCGAGATCGTCCAGCGATTCGCGCTTGCGGCCGCCGCCGGCGCCGCGCCGCGAGAGCCACCCGCGCAGTCCCTCGCGACCATCGGTCGCGCTGATCGAGGTCGTCATGAGGTGCTCCAGCGGTTCGTGAGCCGGAAGTAGACCCAGGACAGGAGGGCGAGCACGATCGCGAGCAGCACCGAGACCGCGGTGGCCTCGCCGTAGTCGCCGCCCAGGCTGTTGCGGAACGCCTTGTCGTAGATGTACAGCAGGATCGTCTTGGTCGCCCCGGCCGGTCCGCCGCCCGTGAAGAGGAACGGCTCGAGGAACACCTGCGCGGTGGCGAGCACTTGCAGGATCAGCATGATGAACAGGATGCCGCGCAGCTGCGGGATGGTGACGTGCCAGATCTTGCGCCAGATGCCGGCGCCGTCGACCTCGGCCGCGTCATAGAGCTCGGGCGGCACCGAGAGCAGGGCGGCCAGGTAGATGATGATCGACCCGCCGGCGGCGGCCCAGGTCGCCTCGATCACGAGCGAGGGCATCGCCTGCACTGCCGACTGGATCCAGGGCTGCGGCGGGATGCCGAACCAGCCGAGCACGGTGTTGAAGACGCCGGACGGGTCGGCGCTGTAGAAGAACTTCCACAGCAGCACCGCGACGACCGGCGGGATGACCACGGGCAGGTACGCGAGCGCGGAGTAGAGGCCCTTGCCGCGGCGCACCTCGCTCATGAGCACCGCCACGAAGAGCGGCAGCGGGAACCCGAGCACCAGCGCGAGCACGGCGAAGTAGACGGTGTTGATCACCGCGCGGCCGAGCGCGGGATCGGTCATCACCGCGACGTAGTTGTCGAAGCCCACCCAGTCCGAGACGATCATGTTCGTCTTCTGCAGGCTCATCACCACCGACTGGACGATGGGCGACCACGAGAAGAAGAAGAACACGAACACCATCGGCAGGACGAACAGGAGGTTCGCCAGTCCGCCGCCGCGGTACCAGGTGAGCGGTGAGCGGCGGGGCCGCCGACGGGCGGCCACCGCGGCGGGCGTGGCGGCGGCTGCTGCCGGGCGCTCCGGGAGGGTCGCTGTCATGGTCGGCCTCTGAGGTGTTCGGGTACGCCCTGTCTTCCGAGACGGGGCGGGCGGAGCGCGGGAAGAAGGGGACGGATGCCGCGTCCGGCGAGGGGCGCGGCATCCGTCACCGGCTTATGAGTCGAGCAGCGCCTGCGCGTCGGTCTGCGCCTGGGCGAGCAGCGCGTCGATGTCGGCGTTCTCATCGGTGAGCACCGTCTGGACGACGGAGTCGAGGAGAGCGTAGACCTCCTGCGTCTTGACCTTGGCCTCGCCCACGGGGGTCTGGTCCCAGATCGCGTCGGTGAACGGCGTCATCTGCTCGCGCGGCACGTTGATGTACGGCTCGATCCAGGTGAGCGACTCCTCGTAGAGCTCGCGGCTCAGAACCGGCAGCAGCGGGGTGCCGACGGCCTGACCCGACTCGTTGAGCGTCTTGGCGTCCAGCACGGCGGCGTCCTCGTCGAGGAGCTTCTGCATGTAGTACCAGTCGATCCACTCGACGCCGGCGGCCTTGGTCTCGTCGTCGATGGTCGGGCTCATGACGGCGATGTCGCCGCCGCCGAGCGGTCCGCCCTCTTCACCCTCGACGGGGATGACCGTGATGCCGTACACGTCGGAGTCGAGGCCGAAGTCGCGCACCAGTGCCGTGTAGATGTCGGAGCCGGTGGTGTACATGCCGATGTTGCCGGCGGCGAACTCCTGGTTGATGGTGCCCCAGTCGAGGTCGACCTTCGAGCCGAACGAGCCGTCCTCCCACTTCAGGGCGTGGAGGAACTCCAGCGCGCTCCTCGTGGCGTCGTTGTCGATCGTCGACTCGGCGGTTCCGTCCTGGTTGTCGACCTGCGTGCGGCCGCCGCGCGCCGCGGTGCCCACCGTCAGCTGCCAGCCGCCGGTGTTGTTGATCGCCATCTGGGAGTAGCCGGCCTTGCCGGTCTCGTCGGTGATCTTCTTCGCGTACTCGCGCACCTCGCCCCACGTGGTCGGCGGGCTGTCGGGGTCGAGCCCGGCCGCCTCGAACAGCTCGCGGTTGTAGGAGAGCGCGTTGGCGTACGCCTGGCGGGGGAAGCCGTAGATCTGGCCGTCGGCGCCGGTGACGGCATCCAGGATGATCGGGTTGAAGCTGTCGGTGTAGCCGAGCTCGTCCATCTCCTCGGTGACGTCCATGAGCTGGTCGTTCTCGAGCAGCGTCTTGGCGTCGGTGAACGGCACGGTGAACACGTCGGGCAGGCTGCCGCCGGCGAGCTGGACGGCGAAGGTCGGGCCCTCCCACTCGTACTCGACACCGATGATGTCGATATCGGGGTTCTCGTCCTCGAACTGCTTCTCCTGGGCGGCGAACGCCTCGTAGGCAGCGGCGTCGGCGCCCGGGGGGAACGTCGCGACGCGCAGCTCGGTCTTGCCGCTGGACTCCTCGCCTCCGCCGGCCGAGCAGCCGACGAGTGCGCCGACGGTCGCCAACGTGGCGACACCGGCGAGCAGGACCCTTGCTGGTGACTTCATCGTCATTTCCTTTCGTGGTGGTGCCGCCGCGTCAGCCTCTCGGCGCGCCGGCCTCCGTGGTGTGCGTGATGGTGGGGGTGGGATCCGTCGCTGCGTCGGTGCGCAGCCAGGCGGTGGCGTTGCCCGGAAGGGCGCCGCGCTCGAGCGGCGTGCTCGAGAGGAGAAGGGTCGTGCCGGCCGGGAGGGGCACGGGGTCGTCCCCGGCGTTGACGACGCACGCGAAGCCGGGTCCGCGGGTGAAGGCGAGCACGTCCGCGTCGCCGGCCACGGCATCGTCCCACCACTCCAGCGGGCCGTCGCCGAGCTCGGGCAGCTCGCGGCGCAGCCGGAGCGCTTCGCGGTACAGGTTCAGGGTCGAGCCCGGATCGCTGTGCTGCGCGGCCACGGTGAGCGCGCTCCAGTCCGCAGGCTGCGGCAGCCACGGGTCGGACTGCTCCGGGCCGAAGCCGAACGGGCTCGCATCGCCCGACCAGGGCAGCGGGACGCGGCATCCGTCACGTCCGGGGTCGGTGCCGCCGGACCGGAAGTGCATCGGATCCTCGATGAGCTCGAGCGGGAGGTCCTCGACCTCGGGCAGGCCGAGCTCGTCGCCCTGATAGATGTAGAGGCTCCCGGGCAGGGCGGCGACGAGCAGCGCCGCCGCGCGGGCGCGGTGCAGGCCGAGCTGCGGATCGGTCGGGACGCCGAAGCGCTTCTTGAGGAACGCGAACGCGGTGTCCTCGCGCCCGTAGCGCGTGACGGGGCGCGTGACGTCGTGGTTCGACAGCACCCAGGTGCTCGGCGCGCCGACCGGCGCGTGGGCCGCGAGGGTCGCCGAGATCGATTCGCGGAAGGCCGAGGCCCCCCACGGACGGGCGAGGAAGTCGAAGTTGAACGCGGTGTGCATCTCGTCCGGGCGCAGGTAGGCCGTGAACCGGTCGATGTCGGGCACCCAGATCTCGCCGACGAGCACGCGCGTGCCCGGGTACGAGTCGGCGATCGCGCGCCAGGAGCGGTAGACGTCGTGCAGCTCGTCGCGGTCCTCGGTGGGATGGTCGGGCTTCTCGCCGACCTCCGGCAGGTCGGCGTCCTTGATGAGGAGAGCCGCCGAGTCGATGCGCACGCCGGCGACGCCGCGGTCGAACCAGAACTTCAGGATCTCCTCGTGCTCGCGGCGCACGTCGGGGTGGTTCCAGTTGAGGTCGGGCTGCTCGGGCGTGAACATGTGGAGGTACCACTCGCCCGGTGTGCCGTCGGGGTCGGTCGTGCGCGTCCACGTCTCGCCCTGGAAGCTCGACACCCAGTGCGTCGGGATCTCCGACCCGTCGGCTCCCTTGCCGGGGTGGAACCAGAACCGCTCGCGCTCGGGGCTGCCGGGGCCTGCGGCCAGGGCCTCCTGGAACCAGGGGTGCTGATCCGAGATGTGGTTCGGCACGACGTCGATGATGGTCCGGATGCCGAGGGCCAGCGCCTCCTCGATGAGCGCCTCCGCCTCGGCCAGCGTGCCGAACTGCGGGTGGATGTCGCGGTAGTCCTGCACGTCGTAGCCGCCGTCCGCGAGCGGGCTCGGGTACCAGGGGTTGAACCAGATCGCGTCGACGCCCAGGTCTTTGAGGTAGCCGAGCCGGGCTCGGACCCCGGCGAGATCGCCCGTGCCGTCGCCGTTCCCGTCGGCGAAGCTGCGCACGTAGACCTGATAGATCACCGCGGAGCGCCACCACAGCGGGTCGGAGGCCGAAGGCGACGGAGCGGCATCCGCCTGGCCTGCTCGGGTGAGGACGTCACTGTCCACGGAACTCCTCGTCGATGGGAAGGATGCGATGCAGTGAATGTATGCCGGATCACGGTGTCACGCAAGTCTTTAACTTATTCACGCAATATCACGATTATGCAACGAGCCGTCGATCCATCGCCCGTGGATCTTCGCGGGATGCCTGTTCGCCGAGACATTCCCCGGCGGGCTTCGCTCCCCTCCGGCCGAACCCCATGCCAGCTCGGCGAACAGGGCATCCCGCTCCGCTGGGGGCAGCGGCCTGGCATCGACCAGCTTCCCGGCGCATCACCGCGGGAACGAGCAGAGCGGGTGGCCCGCAGCGAGTGGTCAGCTCAGGCGGCGGGACCGGTCGAGGAGCGCAGCACGAGCTCGGGCTCGAAGAGCAGCTCGTCGCCGGGCTCCGTCGTGCCGGCGATCTGCGAGAGGAGAAGCTCGATGACCGTGCGCCCCATCGACTCGATCGGCTGCCGGACCGTGGTCAGCGGCGGGTCGGTGCAGCTCATCAGCGCCGAGTCGTCGAAACCGACGACACTGACGTCCTGCGGCACCCGCAGCCCGCCGCGGCGCGCCGCGCGAACGGCGCCGAGCGCGAGGGGGTCGCTCGCGCACACGATCGCGGTGGCACCGGCGGCGAAGAGCCGCGTAGCTCCGGCCTGCCCGGACTCGAGGGAGTACAGGCCGCGCACCACGAGCGCGTCGTCGAGCGGTGTGCCGAGGCGCTCGAGCAGCGGACGCGCGGCGGCGAGCTTTCGCTGCGAGGGGATGTGATCGAGCGGCCCGAGGAGCATGCCGATCCGCCGATGGCCCAGCTGATGCAGGTGCTGGATGGCCTGCTCGGCGGCGGCCGCGTCATCCGTGGACACCGTCGCGAAGTCGAGCGAGGCGATGCGGGCGTTCACGAGGACCGTCGGCAGGTTGACCTGGCGCAGCCGCGCGTAGTGCTCGTGCGCGGAATCGGCCTGGCTGTAGTTGCCGCCGAGGAAGATGACGCCCGAGACCTGCTGCTGCAGGAGCAGGTCGATGTAGTCGGACTCGGTGATGCCGCCCGAGTTCTGGGTGCACAGCAGCGGGGTGTACCCGTTCTGGGTGAGGCCGCCGCCGATGATCTCGGCGAGCGCGGGGAAGATCGGGTTCTGCAGTTCAGGCAGGACCAGGCCGACGAGGCGGGCTCGTTCGCCGCGGAGCTTGGTCGGACGCTCGTAGCCCAGTACGTCGAGCGCGGTGAGCACGGCCTGGCGGGTGGCATCCGACACCCCGGGCTTCTCGTTCAGCACCCGACTGACAGTCGCCTCACTGACTCCGACTTTGCGTGCCACTTCGGCGAGACGCTTCGACATGGCGCTCAGTGTACGCAAGAAGTTGCAGGATCGCGCAAGTATGGCGCAAGGCGTCTCGCCGGCGTTGCGCGTGGAGAGTCGCGGCAGGCCCGCTCGGGCGGCCTTCGGCGGACGGGAATCAGGAAACACGCCGCGGTCGGCCGTTGTGAAGGCCGCGAGCTCGGCGTGTCTCCTGAATCTATGACAAGCCCGAGGCCGGCGGGGCAACGGGCGAGGAACGCCTCGTCCGGCGGCCGCCACACGCGCGGGACGTCGGTTCCGAACCGGATTCAGGAGACACGCCGATCCGGACACCCTGCCGCCCGGCCTGGCCCGGGGTGTCTCCTGAATCTGCGACGCGGGCCCCTGTCAACCCCGACCGGTCGGCCGGGCGGCACGACAGGATGGAACCATGCCCAGCCCGTCGATCGTCTGGTTCCGCGACGACCTGCGCCTGGCCGACAATCCCGCGCTCCGTGCCGCGCTCGACCGGGGCGAGCCCGTCATCGGCCTCTACGTGCTCGACGAGGTGTCCCCCGGCATCCGACCTCTCGGCGGAGCGGCCCGCTGGTGGCTGCATCACTCGCTGTCCTCTCTCGCCGAGCGCCTGGCCGAGCGCGGCGGCACCCTCGTGCTGCGCCGGGGCCCGGCCGACCGGATCATTCGGGAGACGGTGGCGGATGCCTCGGCCGCCGCCGTGTTCTGGAACCGTCGCTACGGCGGCCCCGAGCGTGAGGTCGATGCCGCGCTGAAGGCCTCTCTTCGGGAGGACGGTGTCGAGGTCGCGTCGTTCGCCGGGTCGCTGCTGTTCGAGCCGTGGACGGTGAAGACCGGCGCCGGGACGCACTTCTCGGTGTACACGCCGTTCTGGCGGGCATGCCTCGCGCTTCCGACGCCGCGCGCGCCGCTGCCCGAGCCGAGGGAGGTCGCCGGGGTGCGGCATCCGCTCGCGTCGGACGACCTGAATGAGTGGGACCTGCTCCCCCGCGATCCGGATTGGGCGGGCGGACTCCGGGAGACGTGGGAGCCCGGCGAACCCGCTGCGCGGCGCCGGCTGCGGGAGTTCCTGACGCACGACATCGGCGCCTACGACCGCGCCCGGGACGAGCCCTCGGCGGGCGCGACGTCGCTGATGTCGCCGAGGCTGCGGTGGGGTGAGGTGAGTCCGCACACCGTGTGGCACGAAACGATCGCGGCGGGGGCCGGTGGGCGGTATTTGTCGGAGCTGGGCTGGCGCGAGTTCGCGTGGCACACGCTCTTCCACTTCCCCGAACTCGCAACCCGCAACCTGCGCGCGGAGTTCGACGGGTTCCCCTGGCCGCGGCTCGCACCGACGCGCCTCGCGGCCTGGCAGCACGGACGCACCGGCGTCGCCCTGGTCGACGCGGGAATGAAGGAGCTGTGGCACACCGGCTACATGCACAACCGGGTGCGGATGGTGGCGGCATCGTTCCTCGTGAAGAACCTGATCATCGACTGGCGCCGGGGCGAGGAGTGGTTCTGGGACACGCTCGTCGACGCGGATGCCGCGAACAACCCCTTCAACTGGCAGTGGGTGGCGGGATCCGGCGCCGATGCCGCGCCGTACTTCCGGGTGTTCAACCCCGAGCTGCAGGCGAAGAAGTTCGACGCGGACGGACACTACGTGCGGCAGTGGGCGCCCGAGCACCTGTCGGAGGATCCGCCCGAGCCGATCGTCGACCTCCGCGAGACGCGCCAGGCCGCGCTGGCCGCGTACGACGCGATGAAGCGCGCGCCGCGGGACTGACGCCCCGGCTCCTGCCCGCGTGGCTCGAGTCGAGCGCGCCGACGCCACTCGCGACCTCGCCGAGAGCGCATGGTTTACACGAGAGCACACCGTTTGCACGGGGAAACCATGTGCGTTCGTGCAAACTATGCGCTTTCGGCAAAGAGGGCTGCCCGGCGAGACCGAACTCAAGGCACCGAAGCCGCGCGAGCACGCCGGCGCCCCACGCCCTCGCCGAGCGCACACACTTTGCACGAGCGCACACTGTTTGCCCGGGGAAACCATGTGCGCTCGTGCAAAGTGTGTGCATTCGGCGAGGGAGACCGGGGCAAGGGAGACCGGGGCAAGGGAGACCCGGGCGAGGGAGGCCGGGGCGAGGGAGGCAGGGCAGGGCCAGCGCGACGGGTCAGTCGGCGAGCGCCTCCAGGTGCAGGACCAGCGCCGAGCCCGGGGTCAGCAGGGGCATCGGGAGCCCGACCTCGACGAGCACCGTGCCCGGGAGCGCGACGCCGTCCGCGAGCCACGGGGGCGCGGCATCCTGAACCGCCGTCGTGGGGGCACCGAGGTCGAGGGTCCGCACGCGATAGGTGCGAGCGGCGTCGAGGCCGGCGAAGCGCACCGGTGCCGGCAGCGCG
This sequence comes from Microbacterium sp. CFBP9034, assembly GCF_034045255.1. NCBI lineage: Bacteria > Bacillati > Actinomycetota > Actinomycetes > Micrococcales > Microbacteriaceae > Microbacterium > Microbacterium sp. CFBP9034. Next base: position 702,808 of record NZ_JAXCWC010000001.1, on the reverse strand, counting down.
GCGTCGGTCGCGTCGAGCACGGCGTAGGAGAACAGCGCCTGCGACCCATCGTGCGCGACCACGCCGTGGATGAGCACCGCGTCGTCCGCGACGTCGACGTTCACGACCCGGCCGCCGTGGAGCAGCGCACGGTGCTCGCGATGCACGCGCGTCCAGGTGCGCAGCGCTTCGAGGTCGTCGGGCCCCACCCGGGTGAGGTCGGACTCGATGCCCGCGTGCCCGAACAGCGCCGTGGCGAGCCGGAAGCCGAGCCCGGCGACCCGGCCCGTGGTGTGCGCCCGGGCGTCGCCCACGTGCGAGCCGAGGTACTCCGGCGGCACGACGATCCCCGTCCACCGCTGGATCCCCTGCCGCACGAGCGGGTCGTTCGTGTCGCTCGTCCACACGCGATCGACCCGGCGCAGGATCTCGAGGTCGATCCGCCCGCCGCCCGAGGCGCACGACTCGATCTCGACCGACGGGTGGGCCGCGCGCAGCTGGTCGAGCAGCCGGTAGAGCCCGAGCACCTGCGGGCGTGAGGCCTCCACCAGCAGATCGCGGTTGTGGTCCCACTTGAGGTAGGCGATCGGATACTCGGCGAGCAGCGCGTCGATCCGCTCGAACAGGTGCTGCTCCACCTCGGGCAGCGACAGGTCGAGCACATGCTGCCAGCGCCACGTCACCGATCCCGGATCGGTGAGGAGCCACTCCGGATGCCGCCGCGCGAGGTCGGAGTCGAGGCTCACCATCTCCGGCTCGACCCAGAGCCCGAACTCCATGCCCGCGGCGTTCACGCGCGCGGCGAGCGGGCCCAGCCCGTCGGGCCAGCGCTCGGGGTCGACGGTCCAGTCGCCGAGCGCCCGCCGGTCGTCGGTGCGCCCGAGGAACCAGCCGTCGTCGAGCACGAAGCGCTCGACCCCGACCTCCGCGGCACGGGCGACGAGGGGCTCGAGCCGCGCCAGCGAGTGGTCGAAGTAGACCGCCTCCCACGTGTTGAGGGTCACGGGCCGGGGCCGATCGATCGTCGACCAGGAGCGGATCCAGGGGTGCAGGCGATCGGATAGGCCGTCGAGCCCGGTTCCGGACCAGGTCGCGACCACGGTCGGGGCGGCGTACGACTCTCCCGGCCCCAGCGTCACGAGCTCGGCGCGCTCACCCGCGCCGAGCACGGCGGGGCCGAGGTCGGACCGCTCGAACCACTGGCGGGTGTCGCCGCTCCAGGCGACGTGGCTCGACCAGACCTCGCCCGACCCGAAGCCGAAGCCTTCGGTGCCGGCGACCATGAGGAACGGGTCGTCGTGGCCGCCGCGACCGTGCCGCGACTCGCGCAGCCACACGCCGTGGCCGGACCGCACGCGCTGCGGGTGCCGCTCTCCCGCCCAGCGTCCGGAGAAGTCGAGCACCTCACGGGCCCGATCCGGGATCGGCAGCGCCACTCCGGCCGAGGTCAGCAGGAGCGGTGCCGAGCCCGCATTGCGCACCGTGTGCGAGACGAGCAGCACGCCCTCCGGAGTGAGCTCGAGGCGGGCCGTGATGACGGCATCCGCCATCGCATTCTCCGAGACGACGACGTCGCCGTCGCGCGAGGTCTCGAGCTGCCGGGGCGCTGCGCGCACACCGTCGAACGCGACGGCTGGATGCCCCGTCCAGCCGTCGGCGAGCGTCGGAAGGAGCGAGAAGCGCAGCGGGACGTCGACGGAGCTGGGTGCGACGGCGGGGACGACGGCGTCCGCGAGAGCAGTGAGGTCGGTGGAGGCGAGGGCGCCCAGGTCGCGACCCCAGTGGACCACGACCGGAACGCCCGCGCCGCGGGAGTCGAGCACGAGGCTGACTCCCGCGGCGCGGAGGTGATGGATCACTCGGTGCTTACTCCGCGACCGGGATCGACTGCGCCTCGAGTGTCGCGATGGTCGACTCCTGCGCGGCCTCGAGGGCCTCGAGGAGCGTTCCCTGACCCGTGACGGCCTTCTGGAAGCCGTCCGACACGTCGGCGTACGTCTGCGTCATGGTCGGTCCCCACACGAAGTCGGGGTTGACCTGGGCCGCAGCCTCGGCGAACACGTCGTAGATCTTCTGACCGCCGTAGAACTCGACGCCCTCCTGCAGCGACGGCAGGTCGAGGCCCGCGGTCGTGGCGGGGTAGATGTTCGCCGACTCGTTCAGCGCGGTCAGCGCCTCGTCGGAGGTGTTCAGCCACAGCGCGAACTTCGTGGCCTCGTAGAGGTGATCGGTGCCCTTGAAGACCGCGATCGACGAGCCGCCCCAGTTGCCCGAGCTCTCGCCGCCGGCCTCCCACTGCGGGGACGGTGCGACCGACCAGTTGCCGGCGGTGTCGGGAGCACCCGACGAGATGGAGTTGGCGCCCCAGACGGCGGAGTTCCAAGTCCAGACCTCACCGGAGTTGTAGGCGTTGTTCCACTCCTCGGTCCATGCCGGGTACGTGGCGACGAGGTCCTCGTCGAGGAGCTCCTGCCAGTAGTCGGCCACCGTGGTCGACTCCTCGCCGGTCAGGTCGACCGTCCACTCCTCGCCGTCGTTGGTGAACCAGTCGCCGTTGCCCTGCCACACGAAGCCCGCGAACTGGTTGATGTCGGCGGTGGAGAAGTTGGTGATGTAGCCACCGGCCTCCCGCACCTTGACGGCGGCGGCCTTGTACTCCTCCCACGTGGTGGGAACCTCGATGCCGTTCTCCTCGAACAGGTCGGAGCGGTAGAACAGCGCCATGGGACCGGAGTCCTGCGGCACGCCGTAGACGCCGTCCTCGGTGCCGAGGGTGACCTGGCCCCAGGTCCACGGGATGAACTCGTCCTCGGCGGCGACGACGTCCTCGCACGCCGCGAGGTTCTCGAGGCCGTCCTGCACGCGGAAGCTCGCGAGGGCGTCGTACTCGATCTGTCCGAGGTCGGGGGCGTTGCCCGCCTCGAGCTGGCTGAAGAAGCTCTGGTACGTGCCGCCGTTGCCGTTCGGACCGGTCTGGACCTCGACCTGGATGTCGGGGTTCGCCTCGTTCCAGGTGGCCACGACGTCTTCGATGCCCGGGATCCACGACGTGAACTCGAGGGTGACGTCTCCGTCGGAGGGGGCGCACGCGGCGGCGTCGACGCCTCCGTCGGTGCTGCCGCCGCCGGCGGCGCATCCGGCGAGCGTGAGCGCGCTGAGCAGTGCGACGCCTGTGACGACTGCTCTCTTGGTGTGCTGCATGATCTTCCTAACTTGATCGGGTGATGCGGGATTTACAGGGATGCCGGCGGGCAGGCCCGCCGGGCGGGGACTCACTTCACGGACCCGGTGCCGAGGCCGTTGCGCCAGAAGCGCTGAAGGAGGAGGAAGGCGACGATGAGGGGCACGATCGAGAGGAACGAGCCGACGAGGACGTAGGTGCGCAGCTCCGGGATCTGGTTGAGCTGGGTGTTCCAGGAGTAGAGGCCGTACGTCACCGGGAACAGCTCCTGGCTGCGCAGCATGATCAGCGGCAGGAAGAAGTTGTTCCAGATGGACACGAACTGGAACAGGAACACCGTGATGAGGGCGGGCGTCATCAGGCGCACCGAGACGGTGAAGAACGTGCGCACCTCGCCCGCCCCGTCGATGCGGCCGGCTTCGATGAGCTCGTCCGGCACGCTCGCCGAGGCGTAGATGCGGCTGAGGTACACCCCGAACGGGCTCACGATGCTCGGGAGGAGCACCGCCCAGAACGTGTTGGTCAGGTTGACCTGGCTGAACAGCAGGAACAGCGGGAGCGCGAGCGCGGTCGCCGGCACGAGCACGCCGCCGAGCACGACGTTGAAGAACGCCTCACGGCCGCGGAACCGGTACTTCGCCAGCGCGTAGCCGCACATGCCGGCGACGATCGTGGCAAGCAGCGCCCCGATCCCCGCGTATCCCAGGCTGTTGACCAGCCAGCGGACGTAGATGCCGTCGTTGTAGGCGAGGAGGTCGCCGACGTTCGTGAAGAAGTTCCAGTCGGAGAACCACAGGGCGTTCGTGGTGAGGAGATCGCCGCGGTCCTTCGTCGATGCGATGAACAGCCACCAGATGGGCACCAGGAAGTAGAGCGTGAACACGCCCATGACGATGAGGGCTGCGCCGCGCGAGAGGATGCTCTCCCGCGGGCCGCGAGAGGGCCTCAGGTCGTCGGCGGTCGCGCCGCGCGTGCGGGTGAGCATGCTCATGACTCGGCCGCCTTCCGCTGGGTGAGCTTGAGGAACGTGAACGACAGGACGAAGGTGGCGAGCGCCAGCACCACCGAGAACGCCGCCGCGAGGTGGGTGTTGGGGATCGCGCTCGTCGCGTAGATCGTCATGTTCGGGGTGTACGTGCTCGACACCGCCGCGCTGAACGACCGGAACACCTGCGGCTCGGCGAGCAGCTGGAGCGTGCCGATGATCGAGAACACCGCGGTCAGGATGATCGCCGGGGCGACCATCGGGATCTTGATCGACCAGGCGATGCGCACCTGCCCGGCGCCGTCGAGCCGCGCGGCCTCGTAGACCTCCGACGGGATGGCCAGCAGCGCCGAGTAGATGATGAGCATGTTGTACCCGACGAACACCCACGTCACCACGTTGGCGATCGACCACAGCACGAGCTGCGGCGACAGGAAGTCGATGGTCTGGGTCACGTCGGTGAACGGCGACAGGTTGGGCGAGTAGAGGAAGCCCCACATGATGGCGGCGATGACGCCGGGCACCGCGTACGGCGCGAAGAAGGCGAGCCGGAAGAACTTCTTGCCCTTGAGCGCGGGCGAGTCGAGGAGCAGTGCGAACAGCAGCGCGAGTCCGAGCATCACCGGCACCTGCACGGCGCCGAAGAGCAGCACGCGCCCGACGGACTCCCAGAACGGCGCGTTCTGGAACACCAGGAGGTACTGCGTGAGGCCGCCGAAGACCTCGGTCGGCGCGCCGTAGGTGCCGTCGCGCTGCACGACGAGCAGCGACTGCCACACGGCGTACCCGATCGGGATCAGGTAGAAGAACAGGAACAGGACGCCGAACGGACCCGTGAAGATCGCGATCGCACCCTTGTGCGGGGTGTGGCGCCGGACGGCGCCGCGTGGTCGGGAGGCCCGCGAGCCTCGCGTCACGAGGACTTCTGTGGCGGTCATGCGGCCGCCTCCTCTCTGATGATGCGCACGGCGCCGCCGGGCACTTCGAGTTCTCGTGACACCGCGAGTCCGGTGACGAGCTCGACGCCCTCGGCGGTCACGAACGCGGCGGCGTCTGCGTGATTGACGACGAACAGGTACGAGGCATCCGCTCGCCTGCGACGCACGATCTCGAGGGCGCCGTCCCCTCCTCGGACGACCGCGGCCGGACGAACGCCGGCTTCGGCGGCGAGGCGTCCGAGCAGCTCTCGGTAGTGCGCGTGCTCGGGCAGCGTGGCGAGGTACCAGGCGGTGCCGTCGCCCCACGCGTTGCGGGTGATCGCGGGGTGTCCCGCCGAGGGTCCGTCGGTGAAGGATGCCTCGACCTCGGCCGTCGTGATACGCGCGCGCTCCGACCAGAGGCCGGCCGTCGCTCCGGAGCTCAGGGTCAGGGGCGTGCCCGCTGCGACCGGGGCGAACTCCTCGATGCGGATGCCGAGGGCATCGCGGAACGGACCGGTGTAGCCGCCGGTCCACACGCGATCGTCCTGGTCGACCGTGCCGCTGTAGAACGTGACCAGGGCGGTGCCTCCCGCCGCGACCCAGTCGGTGATGACGGCGGCCTCGCCGGCCCGCACGAGGTGGAGGCCCGGCACGACCACCAGGCGGTACCCCGAGAGATCCGCGCCCGGGGCGACGATGTCGGCCGTGAGTCCGAGGTCGTGCAGCGCCCGGTAGGCGGCGTGGACCTGATCGAGGTAGCCGAGCGACTGGCTGGGACGCGACTCGGTCTGGGTGGCCCACCACGACTCCCACGAGAAGACGAGGGCGACCTGCGCGTCGACGCGGGAGCCGGCGACCTCGCCGATGCGGTCGACGATGCCGCCGAGCTCGACGACCTCGCGCCAGACGGCGCTGTCGGTGCCGGCGTGCGGGAGCATCGCGGAGTGGAACTTCTCGCTGCCCTGCACCGAGGCGCGCCACTGAAAGAAGCAGACCCCGTCCGCGCCGCGGGCGACGTGGGTCAGTGAGTTGCGGATGATCTCGCCCGGCGCCTTCGGCTTGTTCAGCGGCTGCCAGTTGACCGCGCCGGTGGAGTGCTCCATGAGGATCCAGGGCGCGCCGCCGCCGAGGCCGCGGGACAGGTCGGCGGCGAACGCGAGCTCGGCACCCGGCGCGGCCAGGCGGTGATCGAGGTAGTGGTCGTTCGCGATGACGTCCATATCGTCCGCCCACGACCAGTAGTCGAGGTTCTCGATGTGCGCGGTGACCATGAAGTTCGTCGTGATCGGAAGATCGCTGACGGGACGGATGGCGGCGGCCTCGGCCCGATAGTGCGCGAGGAGCTCGTCCGAGCTGAAGCGGTGGAAGTCGAGGAACTGCCCGGGGTTGCGGGTCGAGAGGGTCAGCCGCGGGGGGAGGATCTCGTCCCAGTCGCCGTACGTCTGACTCCAGAAGGCCGTGCCCCACGCCGCGTTGACGGCGTCGAGCGTCTCGTACCGCTCACGCAGCCACCGACGGAAGGCGGCGGCGCTCTCGTCGCAGTAGCAGAGGGCGTTGTGGCAGCCGAGCTCGTTCGACACGTGCCAGAGCGACACGGCCGGGTGACTGCCGTAGCGCCGGGCGACGGCATCCACGAGCCGCAGCGCCGCCTCGCGGAACACCGGTGAGCTGGGGCACCAGGCCTGGCGACCGCCCTGGTAGCGACGCGTGCCGTCCTCGGCCATGGGGAGGATCTCGGGGTGCGCACGGGTCAGCCAGGCGGGCGGCGAGGACGTGCCGGTGCCGAGGTTCACCCGGATCCCCGCGGTGTGCAGCCGCCCGATGATGTCGTCCAGCCCGCGGAAGTCGAACTCCCCTTGGCGGGGCTCGAGGTGCGACCAGCCGAAGATGTTGATGGCCACGAGATCGACTCCGGCCACCGTCATCAGCGCGATGTCCTCGTCCCACACGTCGGGCGTCCACTGCTCGGGGTTGTAGTCGCAGCCGAACGCGATGCCGTCGTGCTCGAAGGGGCGGGCGGGGGCCGTCATGTTCTCCTCGGATCTGTGAACGTGCACAGATCCGAACGCTATTCCTCTGCGTTGAGGTTCTGTGAACGTGTACAGACTAGGCACGGTCCCGATTCCTGTCAACACGTCACCGTCGCGGTGTGCTCGCGCACATACGATGGGGCCGTGGAGACCAACACCCGCCGTCGTCGCGCGACCGTCAAGGATGTCGCCACCGAGGCGGGCGTCTCGCGCGGCACGGTCAGCCGCGTGCTCAACGGTCAGCCCTACGTCTCCGACGAGGCGCGCGCCGCCATCGACGCGGCGATCGCGAAGGTCGGCTTCATCCCCAACCGCGCCGCGCGCAGCCTCGTGATGCAGAGCTCGCAGGCGATCGGCCTCATCGTGCACGAGCCGCACTCGCTGTTCGTCGAGGATCCCAACATCGGCTCGATCCTGCTCGGGGCGAACGCCGCGCTGTCCGATGCCGACTACCAGCTGTCCTTCCTGATCGCCGACTCGTCGCGCGACATCGACCGCCTCGCGCGGTACCTCAGCGGCGGCCTGATCGACGGCGTCATCATCGTCTCGGCGCGCGTCGGCGACCCCATCACCCGCGCGGTCGCGAAGCTCGATCTGCCCGCGGCGTTCGTGGGGCACCCCCGCGACATCGGCGATGCGGCGTACGTCGCCATCGACAACCGCGGCGCGGCACGGGAGATCACCACGCGCCTCGCCGCCACGGGTCGCCAGCGGATCGGCATGGTCGCCGCGGCCCTGGACCGCGACTCGGGCTCGGACCGCCTCGCCGGCTTCGTCGATGCCCTCGGCAACCGCTTCGACCCGCAGCTCGTCGAACGCGTGCCGCTGTACTCCTACTCCGACGGCCAGGCCGGCATGCGCGCGCTCCTCCAGCGGGCTCCCGACATCGACGGCGTCTTCGCCTCGAGCGACGCGGTCGCCGCCGGCGCCATGGACGTGCTCCAGGCCGCCGGCCGGGTCATCCCGCGAGACGTGGGCATCGTCGGGTTCGACGACAGCTCCTGGGCGCTGCGGTGCGATCCCCCGCTGTCGACCGTGCACCAGCCCGCCAACGAGCTCGGCCGCGCCGCCGCCGAATCGGTGCTGCGGCAGCTGCGCGGCGAGGACCCCGACTCGGGCGGCAGGCTGCTCGAGTGCCCCGTCGTCTGGCGCGGATCGGCCTGATCCCGCGGTCGCACTGGCGCCCGGCACCCGGTGTTTGACAGCGGCGACGGATGCTGACAGCCTCTGTGTACGTTCACAGGGATCTCTGCCCGTCGCTGTGAACGTGCACACACCGCGAACGACGACGACCGTCGCCCGCACAGCCCGACAACGAAGTAGGAGCTCGTGAAGACCACCACACCCAGACGGCGTCTCAGCGCCGTCGCCGCCGGCGCGATCACGCTGATCGCGGCATCCGTTCTCACCTCACCCCCGGCCGTCGCGGCCGAGGCTCCCCCGGCCACCGTGTCGATCGACCTCGAGGGCACGTGGAAGTTCGTGAAGGGCGACAGCCCCGCGTACGCCGACCCCGGGTTCGACGACTCCGCGTGGGCCGACATCCAGGTTCCCGGCGACGGGACGCCGTTCGCGAGCTACGACGGCTTCGGCTGGTACCGGCTCGACTTCACGCTGCCCGCAGAGGCGCAGGGCACCAACCTGGTGGCCTCGCTCGGGTTCCTCGACGACGTCGACGAGGCGTTCCTCAACGGGGTGCGCATCGGCGGATCGGGCACGATGCCGCCGGCCGCCAGCAGCCAGTGGTTCGAGAAGCGGCTCTACCCCGTACCGGCCGACGCCCCGAACTTCGGCGGTGAGAACACCCTCGCGGTGCGCCTCTACGACATGAACGGCGGCGGCGGCTGGTACGGCGGCCCGGTCGGGATCTTCTCCAAGGACGCCGTGCGCGAGAACGTCTACGGCATCACCGGACCGCTCGCCTCGGAGTCGCAGACCTCGGCGGTCGAAGCGGTGCTGGCCACGCAGAAGGCCGCGCTGGCCGCCGGCGACATCGACGCCTACCTGGCGACGCTCGACGCGTCCTACTTCCACGACGGCCGCTCGAAGGAGCGCCGCGAGCGCGAGCTGCGCGACTGGATCGCGGAATCGAGCACCCTGTCGCTCAGCGACGGCGAGGTCGAGGTCGTGGTCGGCGAGGACGGCGACCTCATCGTCGACACGAACCGCTCGATCGTCGGCACGCGCGACGGTGAGAGCCACGTGTTCCAGCCGGCAGCCCAGGAGTTCCTGCGCTTCTCGCCGACGACCCTGCGCGAGACGGGCAATCGCTCGCGCTTCTTCCGGGAGACGGTGGACTCCGAGCTCGAGGGCCAGCCGCGCGAGTTCGTCACCTACCTCCCGCCGTCGTACCTGAACGAGCCGAACCGGGAGTACCCCGTCGTCTACCTGCTGCACGGCATCAACGGCGGCAGCCGCGAGTGGGAGCCGCGCGACATCGACGACGTGCTCGACGGGCTCTGGGCAGAAGGCCTCGCGGAGTCGATCGTGATCATGCCCGACGGGGAGTCGCTCTGGTATGCCGACCAGCTCAATGGCGGCACGCCGTGGCGCAGCATGTTCCTCACCGAGATGGTCCCGCTCGTCGACGCCGAGTACCGCACGCTCCCGCAGCGGGAGTTCCGCGGGCTCACCGGGGTGTCGATGGGCGGCTTCGGCGCGTTCTCGATGGGACTGTCCAACCCCGACACGTTCTCGTCGCTCGCCTCGCACATCGGCGCGCTGAGCTTCTCGAACTCGGGTCTGCCGACTCCGCTGACGCAGGTCGCCGGGATGACGACAGAGCAGCTGAACCGGTTCGATTTCTACTTCGACGCCTGCGAGTTCGACGAGTACCGCTTCGACAACGCCGCCCGCACGATGAGCGCCACGCTCACCGCGAAGGGCGTCGCCCACACGTGGGAGGTCTACCCGGAAGGACGCCACAACGATGCCTGCTGGATGCCGCATCTCGTCGACTCCTTCACGGTGCACTCCGACCACTTCCGCGCGGCCGGGCTCATTGAGGACGCGGTCGCCCCGACCGTGACGGCCTCGATCGACCAGCGGCAGCGCATCGTGCTCGAGGCGACGGACATCCGCTCCGAGGTCACGAGCGTGGAGTACTCGGTCAGCAAGAACGGGCGGGTGACCGTCGAGTGGACGGAGTACACCGGCCCGATCCGGACGGATGCGGCATCCGTCGTGTCGTTCCGCGCAACCGACGCCGTCGGCAACGTGAGCGACATCGGCACGACGACGCTCGCGGACCTGCGCGCCGCCGGGTAGTCCCGCGTCGCTGTACAGGATTCAGGAAGATGCGCACGGCGCGCCGAGCCAGGACGGCTCGGCACGGCGTGTCTCCTGAATCCGGTACGGCGGAATGCCCGGGACGGGGCGGAGGTTGGCATCAGCGATGAGCACTGCCACCTCCGCCCTGTCCCTGTCCGTCCTCGACCTCGTGCCGGTGCGCACCGGCCAGACGAGCGCACAGGCGGTCGCGGCATCCCTCGCGGTCGTCGCCCGGGCCGACGAGCTGGGCTACCGCCGCTATTGGTTCGCCGAGCACCACAACATGCCCTCCGTGGCGTCGACGACGCCTCCGGTGCTCGTCGCCGCTGCGGCCGCCCGCACGTCGCGCATCCGCCTCGGCTCGGGCGGCGTGATGCTCCCCAACCACTCGCCGCTCATCGTCGCCGAGCAGTTCGCGGCGCTCGAGGCCCTCGCGCCCGGCCGGATCGACCTCGGCCTCGGGCGGGCGCCCGGGTCCGACCCGGTGATCACGCAGCTCCTCCGCCAGAGCGGCACGACGAGCGACGTCGAGCGCTTCCCCGACCACGTGCGTGACATCCTCTCGCTCGTGTCGGCCGACGGGGCGAGCGTCCGCTTCACCTCGGGCGGCACCTACGACGTGCGCGCGACGCCCGCGGCGACCACCGTTCCCGAGGTGTGGCTCCTCGGTTCGAGCGACTATTCGGCGCAGCTCGCCGCGTCGATGGGGCTGCCTTACGTGTTCGCGAACCACTTCTCCGGTCAGGGCCTCGAGCGCGCGCTCGACCTGTACCGCACCGGCTTCCGGCCGTCGGAGACCCTGGCGGAGCCCCGCACCTTCCTCACCGCGAACGTGCTCGCCGCGCCGACTGAGGAGGAGGCCGACGCCCGGGCGCTCCCCTACCTTCGGATGACCGCACGCCTGCGCGCCAACAAGCCGCTCCTCGCTCTCGAGACGATCGAGCAGTCGATCGCCGGCGCCGCCGACTTCGACGCCCTGGCCGAGTCGCTCATGGCGTCGGCCCGGGCGGGATGGTTCGTCGGGACCGCCGAGTCCGTGCGCGCCGGCCTGAACGCCTTCGCCGCCCAGCACGGCGTGGACGAGATCATGATCTCGCCGATCGCCGGCTCCTACGAGAACGAGCCGATGGATGCCTCCCCCGGCCGGGTGCAGACCCTCGAGCTGCTCGTCTCCGGCTCGGCCTGAGGTCGGCGCGGGCCGGCGCCGGCGGGCACCCGGGCTGCGCGCTACCAGGCGATGAGCTTGTGGGGAGTGACCTCGATGAGCGCCGAGTAGCGGTCGGCCATCGTCTTCGTCGTCAGGTTCAGACGCTGCAGCCACGCGTCGTACTTCGCGGTGTAGGCCTCCTCGATGCGGTCGACCCAGGCGGACGACGGCTCGGACGAGATCGCGGCCGTGCCCCGAAGGACGGTGAGCTGCTCGCCGTCGGCGCCTGCTTCGAGGTGCAGGAGCACGCGCTCGTTCGCGCGGAGGTTGCGCACCTTCGCGGTGGCGGGCTCGCTCATGATGAGCGCCTTGCCGTCGCGCCACAGGAACCAGACCGGCACCGCGTGCGGGAATCCGTCCCGGCCGATCGTCCCGAACCAGCCGACCTGCTCGCTGTCGAGGCGCGCGAGCGTGCGCGCGTGCACCTCGTTGCCGGGGTCGAAGGAGAACGGCTCGGCGGCGGCGCTCATCCCTCGTCCGGCTCTCCGCTGAGGAGGCCGCGCAGCCAGTCGCGCGCCTCGACGAAGACGTCGTCGGAGTAGCGGTCGGGGTAGCGCACCACGGCACGGTCGGCGCGGGGGTAGGAGCCGAGGAACACGACCTTCGGGCTGAAGCGGCGCAGTCCCAGGAGCGCGTCCGCCATCCGCTCGTCCTCGATGTGGCCGTCGGCGTCGATGACGAACCGGTACCGCCCGAGGGCGTCGCCGATCGGTCGCGAGGCGAGGAGCGAGAGGTTGATGCCGCGGGTCGCGAACTGCTCGAGCATCTCGAGCAGGGCGCCGGGGTGGTCGTCGGGCAGCTCGGCGATGAGCGAGGTCTTGTCGGCACCGGTCGGGGGGGGCGACGACACCGTCCTGCTGACGAGCACGAACCTGGTCACGGCGTTCTGGTTGTCGCCGATCGCCGAGGCGAGGAGTTCCAGCTCGTGGTGCTCGAGGATCCCTGGCGGGGCGATCGCGGCATCCGCGTCGCTCGATCCGTCGAGCAGGCTCATCGCACTCGCGACATTGCTCGCCGCGGGGATGTGCGCGTGCGCGGGAAGGGTGCGCGTGAGCCACTGCAGGCACTGGGCGTAGGCGACGGGGTGCGCCGCAACGAGCGAGACGTCCTCCAGCTTCGCGCCGGGGCGTCCCACGAGAACGAACTCCACCGGCACCAGGTACTCGCCCACGATGCGGAGCCCCGGAACGGTGGCCAAGGCATCCTGAGCCGTCGACACACCGCCGTCGACGGAGTTCTCGATCGCGATCATCGCCGCGTCGGAGCGGCCTTCGACGACGTCCGCCAGCGCCTCGCCGACGTTGCGGACGGGCCGCCACTCCTGCCCCCAGGCCTCGGGCACCTGCGCGAGCGCGGCCTCGGTGAAGGTGCCGGCCGGGCCCAGGTAGCTGTACGTCCGGCGGGTGGGGGCGGATGTCGCACTCTCGAGTGCCTCGGATGTCACGCGTGCCAGCCTATCCACGTGCACATCTCCGGCAGGCCGTGAGTCGGCGCGCGGCGCCGGTGCGGAAACGCGCCGTTCGGCACCCGCCGGCCAGGCCGAATCGACGGAGTTGAGGCACGGCAACGGCGACTTCCGAGGGCTCAGGCGGGACAGATGCGCGCCGTACGGGGCAGACTGGAAGCATGAGCAGCCGCGCAGGACAGCCCGCCGAGGCCTCCGACCTGATCGACGTCGACGAACTGATCGCCGCCTACTACGACACCAAGCCGGATCCCGCTGTGCCCGAGCAGCGCGTCGCCTTCGGCACGAGCGGTCACCGCGGCTCGTCGCTCTCGGCCAGCTTCAACGAGACCCACATCCTGGCCACCACCCAGGCGATCGTCGACTACCGCGCGTCGCAGGGGATCCGGGGTCCGCTGTTCCTCGGCCGCGACACCCACGGCCTGTCGCTCCCCGCGGAGCGGAGCGCCATCGAGGTGCTGGTCGCCAACGGCGTCGATGTGCGCGTGGACTCGCGCGACTCGTGGGTTCCGACCCCGGCGCTGAGCCACGCGATCCTGACCTACAACCGTGGCCGGGCGCTCGATGACGAGGGCCGGTCCGACGGCATCGTCGTGACGCCGAGCCACAACCCGCCCCGCGACGGCGGCTTCAAGTACAACCCGCCGAACGGCGGCCCCGCCGACACCGACGCCACAGGCTGGATCGCAGACCGCGCGAACGCGCTCATCGCCGCAGGCCTCGAGGGCGTCGCGCGCACACCGTTCAAGGACCTCGACGGCGACGCGATCGGCGACTACGACTTCCGCGACGCCTACGTGCGCGACCTCGCGAACATCATCGACATGGACGCCATCCGCTCGGCCGGGGTGCGCATCGGCGCCGATCCGCTGGGCGGCGCATCGGTGGAGTACTGGGCGCTCATCGCCGAGGTGCACGGCCTCGACCTCACGGTCGTGAACCCCGACGTCGACCCGACCTGGAAGTTCATGACGCTCGACTGGGACGAGAAGATCCGCATGGATCCTTCCTCACCGTCGGCGATGGCCTCGCTCGTCGCCAAGCGCGCCGACTACGACATCCTCACGGGCAACGACGCCGACGCCGACCGGCACGGCATCGTCACGCCCGACGCAGGGCTGATGAACCCCAACCATTACCTGGCCGTCGCGATCGACTACCTGTTCTCGCACCGAGACGGATGGCCGACGGATGCCGCGATCGGCAAGACCCTGGTCTCGTCGATGATCATCGACCGCGTGGCGGAGTCGCTGGGCCGCCCGCTGCTCGAGGTTCCCGTCGGGTTCAAGTGGTTCGTCCCCGGGCTCCTCGACGGGTCGGTCGCATTCGGCGGCGAGGAGTCGGCCGGTGCGTCGTTCCTGCGCACGGACGGCACCGTGTGGACGACCGACAAGGACGGGCTGCTGCTCTGCCTGCTCGCCGCCGAGATCCTCGCGGTCACGGGCAAGACGCCGTCGCAGCGCTACGCCGAGCTGGAGGCCTCGTTCGGGGCATCCGCGTACCAGCGGGTGGACGCCCCGGCGACGCCTGCGCAGAAGGCCGCGCTCGGCCGGCTCGCCCCCGAGGCCGTCAGCGCCACCGAGCTCGCCGGCGAGCCGATCACCGCGAAGCTCTCGCACGCGCCGGGCAACGGCGCCGCGATCGGCGGGCTCAAGGTGCAGACCGAGCACGCGTGGTTCGCCGCGCGCCCGTCGGGCACCGAGGACGTCTACAAGCTCTACGCCGAGAGCCTCCGCGGCCCCGAGCATCTCGCCGAAGTGCAGGAGCAGGCGCGGGCCGTCGTGACCGAGGCGCTGGGCGGCGCCTGACCCGGGTCGCTGCGCGGTCGTCGGGCGCGCCCTGTCGCCGTCGGGCGCGCCCTGTCGCCGTCGGGCGCATGGTTTGCACGAGAGAACATGCTTTGCACGGGCAAACCATGTGCGCTCGTGCAAAGTGTGTGCGCTCGCGGGTGGTCGGACGGGGCCAGCGCCGGAGACGGGCAGGGGCAGGGGCAGCGGGGCCCGGGCTCACCGGGCGATCGAGGCCTCCCACATCCGCGTGTAGTCCTCGGCGCCGCTCATCAGCTGCTGCTTCAGGAGTGGGCCGTCGGCTCCGGCCTGAGCGACGACATCCGCGGTCCAATCGGCCAGCAGCCCGTACGTCGCCATGCCGTCGAGGTTGAGGTCGAAGGTGCGCTGGCCCATCGTGAAGCGGTCCACGGTGGTGCCGTTGAGGGCAGTGAAGGGATAGACCAGCGGATGCTGCGCCGCATCGTCGCGCGCGTACGCCTGGTCGCCGAGCCCGTTGACGTCGGTGCCGAAGCCGTAGGCGGAGATCGCGCCGGGGGCCGCGGCATCCCGATTCGCCTGCCACTCGTCGAGGAAGCCCGGACGGCCGCCCTGCGTGTGAGCCGCGTTCGCATAGGAGGCCACGAAGCCTCCGACGTCGGCGATGCGCGCGATCATGGTGCGGTCGGCCCACGTGTGGGTGGTGACGACTCCGGGATACCCGGCCGCTTCGGCGCGGTCGAGCACGGCGTCCGCGGTCTTGAGGCTCATGTGGTCGACGTTGATGACCATGCCGCGCTCCATGAGCTCGCCCACGAGGTAGCCGCCGAGCTCGGTGAGTCCGCGGATGTTGCAGACCCCGCCCTGCGGGTAGATGGGCGCGACGGTCCCGTGCGGCAGCCCGGTGACGGTCTTCAGCAGGGCGGCGATCTCGTCACTGCGGAGCGGCTGCTCGTTGTCTGTGGCGCCCTCGCATTCC
Organism: Microbacterium sp. CFBP9034; assembly: GCF_034045255.1. Taxonomy (NCBI): domain Bacteria; kingdom Bacillati; phylum Actinomycetota; class Actinomycetes; order Micrococcales; family Microbacteriaceae; genus Microbacterium; species Microbacterium sp. CFBP9034. The sequence continues at coordinate 687,026 of NZ_JAXCWC010000001.1, read as the reverse complement.
TCAACCTCCCAGAAGTGGCCGGTCGAGACCTTGTTGCCGATGTTGACGGCGGCGCCCTGCGTGCCGGAGTCGAACCGGGTGCCGCCGAACGCGTTGTCGAACTTGTGCACCGGGTACACCCCGCTCACTCCCCATGACTGCAGCAGGTCGAGGCCGGCGTCGATGTCGGCGGTGTCGCATTGCGGCACGTCCAGCACCTCGCGGCAGCCGAACAGCTCGGAGTTCTCGACACCGACGATGACCGCGAGCTTGCCCTGGGCGGCGATCGCGCGCACCTCGGCCGGGGTCGTCGCGATGCGGAACCAGCCCTTGCCCTCACCGCCGGACTGCGCGTCGACGTAGTCCTGCAGATCGCGCAGGTACAGCGCCTGCAGCCTGAGCTGGTCCATCTCGTCGCAGCTCGTGACCCGATCCGGGTACACCTCGCAGATCACGCGATTGGCGACGAGGAGGGCGTTGTGCACGCGCTCCCCCGCCTCCCATGCACGCTGGATGCCGCGGAAATATGCCTGCTCGTGCAGCAGCGTGGTGGGCGTCGGCCAATCGTCGAAGGTAGGCCATCCCTGGGGATCCATGAACGGATCGGTGCCGGCGACCAGTGCCCCGGCGTATCCGCCGAGTCCGAGAGCCGAGTGCGACAGGCAGCCCCTCAGTGCGACCTCGACTCCGCCCGGCGAGAAGGGGGCGCCGCACCGCAGCTTGCCGCCGAACCCGACCGCCGCAGTGATGTGCGCATGTGCGTCGATGAACCCGTTGAGCGTGCCGTCGGGATTGACGCCGGGTGCGGGGATGCCCGACACCGAGGTCGCGACATCCGCCACCGCGGCGCAGCCGGCCGACGGCTGCAGCGTGAAGGAACCGCTCGTGGCGACGAGGGACCCGAGGAAGCCGCCGATCGCTTTGCCGTTGAGCGTGGCCGCGATGCGGTAGGCGGCGCCGTCGCGCGTGACGGTCCAGTCGGCGCGGTCGCCGTAGCTCGAACCGGGCATCACGGTGCCGAGGACGCTGAGATACAGCTGCGATCCCTTCGCGTCGATGAGCCGGTAGCGCCCGAGGTCGGTGGCCTCGAACCTGATCGGCACCGCGGTGGAGGATGAACCCCTCGTGCCGTAGCCGACCGAGCCTCTCGTGACATAGTTCGCCGTGCCGCTTCCCACTCGGAGCACGGCGCAGGTGCCGTCGAGGTCCGTCGCCGGGGCCGGTGCGGCGTGCGCCGCGGACAGCGGCGCCGCTATGAGTGCCACCGCGGCGGCGACCGCGACGGCGGCTCGGCGGAGGCGCGCCCGAACAAGCGGGTGGGTACGGGCGGCAAGGGGCACGGCATCCTCCTCGAACGGCACTGTGCGAGACGGGGGGATGCTATTGGCGAGCGGTGGCCGGCGGGGGCTTTCTGTCGGGATCGCACAACGATCCGGTCGCGTGACGCCCCAGCGTGAGAGGACCGGCACGGATCTGCGCCGGCTGGGGCGCACGCCCCGGCCGCTCGGGGGCCCGCGCGCGTGCGACACTGGTCCGGCAATCGCTTTCTCGGGAAGGCGTCACACGGAGGATCCATGAAACGGGCCGGGATACGCGACGTCGCGCAGCGCGCGGGCGTGTCGATCAGCACGGTCTCCAATGCGCTCAACCGTCCCGGCCTGGTGAGCGAGCAGCTCGCCGAGCGCGTGCGCACGGCCGCCGCGGACCTCGGCTATGTCCCCCTCCAGGCCGCGCGCCAGCTGCGGGTCGGCCGCAGCGGGCTGCTGGGCATGACGGTCATCAACATCGCCAACCCGTTCTTCGCCGAACTGGTCAGCGGCGCCGAGGAGGCGGCCACCGCCGGCGGCTACCGCGTCCTGGTCGGCAACAGCGACGACGACGTGGCGAAGGAGGCCGGCCACCTGGAGCTCTTCGAGCGCGTGCAGGTCGAAGGCGTGCTGGTCTCCCCGTTCGGCGACGCCACGGCGCCCATCGAGCGGCTCCGGGCGCGCGGCATCCCCGTCGTGCTCGTCGATGCGGTCGACGATGCCGGCGCGCTCCCCTCGGTCTCGTTCGACGACGTCGCCGGCGGACGCCTCGCGGCCGACCATCTGCTGCAGATCGGCCGTCGCCGCATCGCCTTCCTCGGCGCACGCGAAGAGGTGCGGCAGGTGCGCGAACGGCTGCAGGGCGCTCGGCTCGCCGTCGCCGCGTACCCGGATGCCCGGCTCGACGTGGTCTGGTCGACTCGCACCACCCCCGAGCTCGGTCGGAACCTCGGCGCCGAGATCGCCGCGGCGCCGCCCGCGTCCCGGCCGGACGGGATCGTCACGACGAACGACCACCTCGCGTGCGGGGTCGTCTACGGGCTCGTCAGCAACGGGGTCCGCGTGCCCGAGGACATCGCCGTGATCGGCTACGACGACATCGAGTTCGCCTCGGTCGCCGCCGTGCCGCTCACCTCGGTGCGCCAGCCCGCTCGCGCGATGGGCCGTCACGCCGGCGAACTGCTGCTGCACCAGCTCGACGGCGGATCGACCGAGCCGCTGGGCTCCGTGATGTTCGAGCCGGAGCTCATCGTCCGGGCGTCGAGCGTCGTCGGGGCCTGAGGGCGGGCCCGGGGCGGGGCGGCTGTGTCGAGCGGCCGAGGTCAGGAGACGGCCGGGCGGCCTTGGAGCGTGGCCGAGCGGCCGAGGTCAGGAGAACGGCCGCAGTCAGGACGCTCAGCCCTCAATCGGTCCTGATACCGGCAGATCTCCTGACTGCGGGCGGGGCGGGCGGGCGCTGCGGGGCGGGACGGATGCTGCGACTCGGGGGCGCCGGCGGGCTCGGGCTCGAGCGGCCGAGGTCAGGAGAACGGCCGCCGTCAGGACGCTCAGCCCTCGATCCGTCCTGATACCGGCAGATCTCCTGACTGCGGGCGGCGGGCGCTGCGGTGCAGGACGGATGCTGCGACTCGGGGACGCCGGCGGCCCTCGAGCGTCGTCGGGGCGTGAGGTCGGGCAGGCCCGGGGCCGAGCTGTGTCGAGCGGCCGAGGTCAGGCGAACGGCCGCAGTCAGGACGCTCAGCCCTCAATCGGTCCTGATACCGGCAGATCTCCTGACTGCGGGCGGCGGGCGATCGGGCGGCGATCGCGCGGCGGGCGAGCGCACGGCGGGCGAACAGACCCGGGACTCGGAGGCGACGACCCGCGGTTGCGGCATCCGTCGGTACCATGGGGACATGACTCAGAAAGCGTTTACCCGCGTTCCCGAGCTCATCGACGGCGCCCACCCCGGACGCTCGGTGCTGCGCCTCCTCGCCCGCCGCCCCGGACGCCTGTCGCTCGCCCTCCTCGGGTTCTCGCTGAAGGAGATCCCGCTGTGGTTCCTGCCGGTGGTCACGGCGGCCATCATCGACATCGTCGCAGACGGCGGCGAGGTGAGTACCGTGCTCGGCTGGTTCGCACTGGCCGTGGTGCTGCTGCTGCAGAACTACCCGAACCACATCCTCTACACGCGCCAGTTCATGACCGTCGTGCGCGACACCGGCGCCGACCTGCGCAACGCCCTCGCCGCCCACCTGCAGAGCCTGTCGATCGGGTACCACACGCGCGTGAGCTCGTCGATCGTGCAGACCAAGGTCGTGCGCGACGTCGAGAACGTCGAGCTGATGCTGCAGCAGGTCACCCACCCGCTGCTGTCGTCCGTCATGGTGCTGATCGGCGCCGTCGTGATGACCGCCATCATGGTGCCGCAGTTCCTCCCGGTCTACGCGCTCACCGTTCCCATCGCGCTCATCCTGCGCTGGGCGCTCAGCCGTCGATCGCGTGCGCGCAACGAGACGTTCCGCCGGGAGATGGAGGGCTTCGCCGCCCGCGTCGGCGAGATGGCCTCGCTCATCCCGGTCACGCGTGCGCACGGTCTCGAGCAGACCGCGGTGACGCGCGTCGCCCACGGCGCCGAGGGCGTGCGCCGCGCCGGGCTCCACCTCGACATGCTCAACGGCCACGTCGCCTCGATCTCGTGGGTCGCGATGCAGCTGCTGGGAGTCGGATGCCTCGTCCTCGCCGCGATCTTCTCCCTCACCGGCATCCTCCCCATCACGCCGGGCGAGGTCGTGCTGCTGTCGACGTACTTCGCCCTCCTCACCCAGGGCCTGACGCAGCTGCTCATGCTGATCCCGGTCGGAGCCCGCGGGCTCGAGTCGGTGCGCTCCATCGCCGAGGTCGTGCAGGAGCCCGACCTCGAGCAGAACGAGGGCAAGCGCACGGTCGGCGAGGTCGCCGGCCGGATCACGCTCGAACGCGTGAGCCACCGTTACCCGGGAGCCGACGAAGACGCCGTCCACGACGTCGATCTCGACATCTCCGCCGGCGAGACCGTGGCCTTCGTCGGATCGTCGGGCTCGGGCAAGTCGACACTGCTCAACCTCGTGCTCGGATTCGTGCGCCCCACGTCGGGTCGCATCCTGCTCGACGGCGCCGACATGCAGGAGCTCGATCTGCGCGACATGCGCCGCCATGTGTCCGTGGTGCCCCAGGAATCCGTGCTGTTCGAGGGGACGATCCGAGAGAACGTCTCGTACGGGATGCCGCACCTCGACGACGAGCGGATCCTCCGGGCGCTGCGAGACGCCAACGCCCTCGAGTTCGTCTCGGCACAGCCGCAGGGGTGGAACACCGTCGTCGGCGAGCGCGGCGCCCGGCTGTCGGGCGGCCAGCGGCAGCGGCTCGCGATCGCCCGGGCGCTCGTGCGCGATCCCCGGATCCTGCTGCTCGACGAGGCGACCTCGGCGCTCGACCCCGAGTCCGAGGAGCTCGTGAAGGAGGCCCTCGGACGCCTCATGCAGGGACGGACCACGCTCGTGGTCGCGCACCGCCTGTCGACCATCCGCCAGGCCGATCGGATCGTCGTGCTCGAGCAGGGACGCGTCGTCGAGCAGGGCGGACACGATGAGCTGCTCGAGCGCTCGGGCCGCTACGCCACGCTCCACGCCACCCAAGCCGGCAGGCCCTGAGCCGAGGCATCCGTGACGTGTGATCCCCGACGGGATAGCGCTTTCCATCGAAACGTTTTAGAGTTGCCGCATGCGCTTCGACGACGCGACGCCCCTCCGACTCACTCCTGAGCCGACATCCGCTCCCGAGCGCGAGGCGTCCGCGTGAGCGCCACAGCCACCCTGCGCTGCGTCCTCGTCGGCACGGGCGCCGTCGCCAACCTGCACGCCCGTGCCGTCGCCGCGCACCCGCGAGCCGACCTCGTCGCCGTGACCGACCTGTCGCGCGACGCGGCGGACGCCTTCGCGGCGAGATACGGCATCCCCGCCGTGTACGACGATCTCGATGCCCTGCTCGCTGCGGAGCAGCCCGACGTCGTCCTCATCTGCACCCCGCCCGGCGCGCATCGCGCGCAGACACTCGCCGCCTTCGCCGCGGGCGCCCACGTGGTGGTCGAGAAGCCCCCGGCGCCGTCGCTCGTCGAGCTCGACGACATGCGGGCCGCCGCCCGGGACGCCGGCCGGCAGCTCGCCGTCGTCTTCCAGCAGCGCACCGGCACGGCCGCGGCACACGTCCGGCGCCTCCTCGACGCGGGGGCGTTCGGACGGCCGCTGCTCGCGCAGTGCCAGACCCTGTGGTTCCGCGATGCCGCGTACTTCGCCGTACCCTGGCGCGGCCGGTGGGAGACCGAGGGCGGTGGCACGACGCTGGGGCACGGCATCCATCAGCTCGATCTGCTGGCGTTCCTGCTCGGCGACTGGACCCGTGTCGAAGGCCGGCTGTGGCGGCTCGATCGCGAGACCGAGACCGAGGACGTGTCGACGGCGACGGTCGTGTTCGAGGGGGGCGTGGTCGCCCAGGTCGTCTCGAGCACCGTGTCGCCGCGGGAGACGAGCTCCATTCGCATCGACACGCAGAAGGCGACCATCACCGTCGACCACCTGTACGGTCACGGCCATGAGAACTGGGCGATCACCCCGGCGCCCCATGTGAGCGAAGCCGAGGCGGCGACGTGGGCGCTCCCCGACCTCGAGGAGCGCAGCGATCACGCTCCGCTGCTCCGCGATGTATTCGACGCGCTCCTGGACGGCACCCCCCTTCCCCCGACGGCCGACGCCCCGGCGCGCACGCTCGAGCTCGTCGCCGCGATCTACGCCTCGGCGGCGGCGGACGGCGCCGTGATCACCCCCGGCGACCTCGCGGCGCACCCGACCCACCGGCGCGGGTTCGAGAGCCCGGTCGCCGATCTGCGGCCCGCCGCGGACGAGGAACGATGACGGCGGGTCCGTCCGCCATCGATCCCGGCGCGCCAGCCCCGGGAGAGCTTTACCGCGATCCGGTCTACGACGGTGCGACGGATCCGACCGTCGTGCAGGACTCCGACGGCGGCTGGTGGATGTTCTACACGCAGCGACGCGCGACCCATTCCGACCCGGGCCCCGGCGTGGCCTGGGTCCACGGCAGCCGGATCGGCGTCGCGCGGAGCGATGACGGGCTGGCCTGGTCGTACGCCGGCACCCTCGAGCCCGACAGCGATGGGCTGGGCCTTCGCAACGACGGTCCGCCAGCTGTGGTCGACGTCACCCACTGGGCGCCCGAGGTCATCCACGACGGCACGCAGTGGCGGATGTACCTGACCGAGATCGCGGGCATCCCGTCGGAGTGGCCCGGGCACGCGCGGCAGATCGTCGAGTACCGCTCGGACGGTCTGCGCACCTGGAGCCGTCGCCGGCCCCTGGCGCTCGCGAGCGACCGGGTGATCGACGCGGCCGTCGCGCGCGGTCCCGACGGGCGGTGGCGCCTGTGGTGCAAGGACGAAGCGGCGGACTCGGTGACGGCCATGGCGGTCTCGGACGACCTGGAGTCGTGGCGGACGGACGGCGTGGCGATCGGCGGCCGCCCCCACGAGGGCCCGTTCGCCTTCGAGCTCGGCGGCTGGTGGTGGATGCTCACCGACGAGTGGCGCGGCATGGCCGTGCACCGTTCGGCCGACGCCGTCTCGTGGGAGCGGCAGGGTGGGGCGGATGCCGTCATCCTCGGCGAGAGCGGACCTGCGGCGGCCGGCGTGCAGATCGGCCGGCACGGCTCGGTCCTGATGCGCGGCGAGCGGGCACTGCTGTACTACTTCACACACCCGTGGTGGGACGGAAGCGAGCTGGCCGACGCCGACGAGCGCGTCCATCGCCGGAGTGCGGTGCACGTGGCGACGCTGCGCGTCGTGGCCGACCTGCTGATCTGCGAGCGCTGAGAAAGCTCACCCGGCGGCGGCCGGAGGGCGCGGCATCCGTTACTGAATCGTTTAAATTTCTCCGACGGGACCCTTGCGAAACGTTTTTCTCTGAGGTACCGTAGCGGGCAAGCGCTTTCCGCCACCCGGTGATCGGAAGCCGCCCACACCGCACCAACGGACAACGAACGTCTCGGCGGCACTGAGAACGCAGACGTTCAAGAGAGGACAACGATGTTCAGCACCAAGCGGACATTCGCCGGAGTCGCCCTCGCGACCGGCGCCGCCCTGGCCCTGGCAGGATGCGCCGGCGGCGGATCCGAGCCCGGCTCGACCTACGACCCCGACGAGAAGGTCACCCTCGACTTCGCCTTCTGGGGCAACGACGTTCGCGCTGAGCTCTACGACGAGGCCATCGCCGCGTTCAACGAGGAGTATCCGAACATCACGGTCAACTCCACCTTCCTCGGGTTCCCCGAGTTCTGGGAGAAGCGCCAGACCGAGGCGGCCGGCGGCAATCTGCCCGACGTCATGCAGTTCGACTACTCGTACCTGCGCCAGTACTCGCAGAACGGGCTCCTGCTCGACCTCGAGCCCTTCCTCGGCGGCATCATCGAGACCGAGCCGCTGCCGCAGAACATCCTCGACATCGGTGTCGTCGACGACGTCACCACCGGCATCGCCACGTCCACGAACGCGTGGGGTCTGTTCACGAACCCGGTGCTCCTCGAGCAGGCCGGCGTCGAGGACTTCCCGGGCGGTACGTGGGAGGACTACAGCGCGTGGATGGGCGAGGTCACCGAGGCCGCGGGCGGCGAGTTCTGGGGCGGCAGTGACTTCACCGGCCGCATCCAGAACTTCGAGCTCCAGCTGCGGGCCGAGGGCGGCAACCTGTTCAACGAGGACGGCACGCCGGGCTTCGACGAGGCGCGGCTCACCGAGTTCTGGGAGTCCGGCCAGGAGGTCCGCGACGGCATCGGCGTGCCTCAGCAGCGCGTCGAGGAGGTCGTCCCGCTCGGACCCTTCGACACCGCGAACACCGCGAGCGAGCTCACGTGGGACAACTTCGGCTCGGGCTACCTCGGCAACCTCGGTGAGGACTACACCGAGCTGAGCCTCCTCGCCCCGCCGATCACGGAGGAGGGCGCGAAGGACCTCTACCTGAAGCCCTCGATGCTGCACACGATCTCGTCGCAGACCGAGCACCCCGAGGCGGCCGCGACCCTGGTCAACTTCCTGGTGAACTCGCCGGAGTCGGGCGAGATCTTCGGCACCAACCGCGGCCTCCCCGCGTCGGAGACGGCTCTCGCCGCCGCCGAGCTCGACCCGCTCAGCCAGCAGGTCAAGGACCACGAGGAGGCGATCGCCGACCGCCTGGGCGACGCCCCGCCCGTGCCGATCGTCGGCTACGGCACCCTCGAGGAGAAGTTCCGCCAGATCGGCGCCGAGCTGAACTTCGGCACCATGACGGTCGACGAGGCCGTGAGCCAGTTCTTCACCGAGATGGACGTCGTCCTCAACCAGTAGCAGCTCCCGGGGGCCGGGCATCCCGCCCGGCCCCCGGAGCACCACCTTCGAACACCACCACCGGAAGAGGTCGACGTGAGCACCACAGCGACGAGAGTGATCGTGACCGGACGCAAGTCCTCACGCCGGTCCCTGTTCCGAAAGAGCAGCCCGGAGCACCTGGATCGGTCCGGCGCGAAAGCCCGCGCCCGCCGGGAGACCCTCGCCGGGTACGGGTTCCTCATCCCCTGGCTGATCGGGTTCTTCGGACTCACCCTGATCCCGATGGGCTACTCGCTCTACCTGTCGTTCACGCGGTACAACATCTTCACCGCGCCGCAGTGGATCGGGCTCGACAACTACATCCGCATGTTCACGGACGACCCGGCGTTCATGCAGTCCGCGCAGATCACGCTGATCTACGTCCTCGTGGGAACCCCGATCACCCTCGCCGCGGCGCTGGGCGTGGCGATGCTGCTGAACTACCGCGACGCCGGCGCCGGCTTCTTCCGCTCCTCCTTCTACGCCCCGTCGCTCATCGGCGGCTCGGTGTCGGTCGCCATCGTGTGGCGGGCGATGTTCTCCGAGGAGGGCCCGGTCAACGGCATCCTCAGCTCCATCGGCATCGACCTCGGCGGCTGGGTGGGAAACCCGTCGCTGGTGCTGCCGATGATGATCCTGCTGTCGATCTGGCAGTTCGGCGCGACCATGGTGATCTTCCTCGCCGGGCTCAAGCAGATCCCCAAGGAGCTCTACGAGGCCGCCGAGGTCGACGGAGCGGGCGCCTACCGGCGATTCCGTGCCGTCACCATCCCGATGCTGTCGCCCGTCATCTTCTTCAACCTGCTGCTGGGGCTGATCGGCGCCTTCCAGGTCTTCACCTCGGCGTACATCATCTCCAACGGCTCCGGCGGTCCCGCCGGCATGACGAACTTCATCACGCTCTACCTCTACAAGCGAGGCTTCAGCGACGGGCAGATGGGCTACGCCGCCGCCATCGCGTGGGTGCTGCTGATCGTCGTCGCCGTGATCGCCTTCATCCTGTTCCGCACCCAGCGCTCCTGGGTGCACTACTCGGGAGACAACCGATGAGCACCACAAGCTTCGGCGAACCCGCCATCGCCACCCTCGAGAACCAGGTCGACGCCACCCCGCAGCGGCCCCGCCGCAAGGTCAAGCGCAAGACCTGGCAGACCGTCATCTGGCTGGTCGTGCTGCTGGCCATCACCGCGGTGGTGCTGTACCCGCTGGTGTGGCTCTTCCTCTCCACCTTCAAGACCAACGCCGAGTTCGGGCAGAACCCGGGCCTGCTGCCGCAGAACCCCACCCTCGAGAACTACGCCAAGGTCGGCGAAGGGATCGCCGGAGTGCCGATGTGGCGGTTCTTCGCGAACTCGCTGATCATCGCCGTCGGCTCCGTGATCGGCACCGTGCTCTCCTCGGCGCTGGCCGCCTACGCGTTCGCGCGCATCCAGTTCAAGGGCCTCGGCGTGCTGTTCGCCGCGATGATCGGCACGCTGCTGCTGCCGTTCCACGTGCTGATCATCCCGCAGTACATCCTGTTCCAGCGGCTCGACCTGATCGACACGTTCATCCCGCTGCTGCTGCCGAAGTTCCTCGCCACCGAGGCGTTCTTCGTGTTCCTGCTCGTGCAGTTCATCCGCCAGATGCCCCGCGACATGGATGAGGCCGCCCGCATCGACGGCGCCGGGCACTTCCGCATCTTCTGGTCGATCATCCTGCCGCTGATCAAGCCCGCACTCATCACCTGCGCGATCTTCGCGTTCATCTGGGCCTGGAACGACTTCCTCGGGCCGCTGCTCTACCTCACCAGCCCCGAGAACTACCCGCTCCCCATCGCGCTGCGGCTCTACAACGACCAGTCGTCCACGAGCGACTACGGCGCCACGGTCACGGCCTCGTTCATCGCCCTGCTGCCCGTGCTGCTGTTCTTCCTCGTGTTCCAGCGCTTCCTCGTCGACGGCGTGGCGACCCAGGGCTTGAAGGGCTGACGTCATGGCCGCCATCACGAGCAGGCGCGAATACCGCGCCGCACGCCGAGCGGATGCCTCGGGCAGCGGTCCGACCGTCGAGGAGCGCCCGCCGGCCCGATACCCCGGCGCCGCCGGGGCGTTCGCGCTCTTCGGCGAGGTGCTGCTGGTCGGGCTTCTGGTCACCGTCGCCGGGCTCGCGATCATCACGCTCCCCGCTGCCCTGGCGGCCGGCATCCGTCATCTCCGCCGCTATCTCGACGCCGAGGCTTCTCCGGCCCGGCTGTTCTGGCGCGACGCGCGCACGGCGCTCCCGGGCGGGCTCGTCGTCGGACTCGCCGCCGTCGTCGCCGCAGGGGTGCTCGCCCTCGACATCCACCTCGCCAGCTCCGGCGCCCTTCCGGGCGGTCCCGCCGTCGCGGTCGTGGGCTGGGCCGGACTCGTCGTCGGCGCCGTCGTGCTGCTGGCCGCCGCCGGTGCGTGGACACCCGAGACGGGCTGGCGCTCCGCCGTCCGCGGCGTCCCCGCCGCGATCGCCGCCGATCCCCGCGGCGGGCTCTACCTCGCCGCCACCGCCGTCTTCGTCGGGGTCGCCACCTGGACCCTCGCTCCGCTCCTCATCCCCGCGCTCGGCTGCGCCGTCCTCGCCGTCGTGGCCATCCCGACGCGCCGGCGCACCCGCTGACCGCGCTTCCGCGTTCGACCACTCCCAGGAGGGACCCCGTGCTGTACGGCGCCGACTACAACCCCGACCAGTGGCCCGAAGAGGTCTGGGACGACGACGTGCGCCTCATGCGCGAGGCGGGCGTGAACGTCGTCAGTCTGGGGATCTTCGCGTGGTCGCGCATCCAGCCCGCCGAGGGCGTGTGGGACTTCGCGTGGCTCGACACCGTGATCGACAAGCTCCACGCCGGCGGCATCCAGGTGAACCTCGCCACCGCCACCGCCTCGCCTCCGCCGTGGGTGAGCGCGACCTACCCCGAGACCCTGCCCGCCGACCAGAGCGGCGCCTCCTACTGGCCGGGCAGCCGCCAGCACTTCGCCCCGTCCTCGCCGACGTACCGGCGCCTGGCGGGCGAGCTCGTGCGCCGCCTGGCCGAGCGCTATGCCGACCACCCCGCGGTCACGATGTGGCACGTGGGCAACGAGTTCGGGTGCCACCTCTGGATGGACTTCTCCGACGCCGCGCGCGACGCGTACCGCGTGTGGCTGCGCGCCCGGTACGGAACCGTCGGCGCGCTCAACGCCGCGTGGGGCACGAGCTTCTGGTCGCAGACGTACGGCGACTTCGACGAGATCTTCCCGCCGCGCCTGGCGCCCTACAGCCACAACCCGTCGTCGATGCTCGACTGGCGCCGCTTCACGTCCGACATGCTGCTCGAGTGCTACCTCATGGAGCGCGAGATCCTGCTGCAGGCCGGTGCCACGCAGCCGATCACCACGAACTTCATGGGCCCGTTCAAGCCCGCCGACTACGTCAAGTGGGCTCCGTTCATGGACGTCATCGCCGACGACTGCTACCCCGACCCGTCGAACCCGCACCGCATCCGCGACGCGGCGTTCCAGCGCGACCTGGTGCGCTCGCTGAAGCCCGGGGTGCCGTGGATCCTGATGGAGCAGGCGACGGATGCCGTCAACTGGCGCCCGTCCAACCCGGGCAAGCGCCCGGGGGTCCTGGCCGCCGAGACCGCGCAGTCGATCGCCCGCGGCGCCGACGGCATCATGTTCTTCCAGTGGCGGCAGTCCCGCGCGGGCAGCGAGAAGTTCCACTCCGCGATGCTCCCCCACGCCGGCACCGACACCACGACCTGGCGGAGCGTCACCGATCTCGGTGCGCGACTCGCCGCGCTTCCCGCCCTGCCCGCTCCCGGCCGCGACGCCCGCGTCGCGCTGGTCTTCGACTGGGAGAACTGGTGGGCGGTCGAAGAGCGCGACCACCCCGTCGAGATCGACTACCTCGCCCTCGTGCTCGACTGGTACGGCGCGCTCCACTCGCGCGGGCTCATGGTCGACATCGTTCCCCCCGAGAAGGTCGACGACGGCTACGATCTCGTGCTCGCACCGGCGCTCTACCTGCTGCGCGACGAGGGCGCGGCATCCCTCACCCGCTTCGTGGAGCAGGGCGGCACGCTCCTCACCGGCCCGTTCTCCGACATCGTCGACAGCCACGACCAGTTCCGGTCCGGCGGCTTCCTCACGCAGCTCGGACCGGTGCTGGGCGTGCGGTTCGAGAGCTTCGGCGCGCTCGGCGGCGCGACGACCGGCGGCAGCGGCGTGGGCGCGCAGTCGGCGCGGTCCGCCGCCGCGCAGGGCGCTCGCGCCCGATTCCGCCTGGACGGCCCCGAGGCCGAGGGCGCGGGCTCGCTCGTGGCCGAGGTCGTGCACCCGGTCGGAGCCGAGATCGTCGGCACCTTCATCGACGGCCCGGCGAGCGGAGGCGCCGCCCTCACGCGTCACACGTTCGGCGCCGGCGAGGCCTGGTACATCGCCACCGTGCCCGACACCGCCGGCCTCGATGCCGTCGTCGGCGCCGTGGTCGCGGCATCCGGTGTCCGCCCTGTCGTCGCGGACCTCCCTGCCGGAGTCGAGGCGGCCCGCCGAGGAGACCTGGTCACGCTCGTCAACCACGGCGACGCCGAGGTCGAGGTGACGATCGAGGGCACGCATGCCGAGACCGGCGCCCGGCTCGGCCGCACCGCGATCTCTCCCCAGGGCGTGGTGTTCGCGTGGTCCCCCGCCGACCCGGATCGGGCAGACTCGCTCTCGCCCGTCGACGACGCCGTCGCGACGCCCGTGTGAGGAGCACCATGACCGACGCCGCCGCCCAGCTCGACCCCGCCCGCCTGATCGCCGACATCGACCGCCGGCTGTTCGGTGGCTTCGTCGAGCACCTCGGACGCCACATCTACGACGGCATCTTCGAGCCGGGGCATCCGTCCGCCGACGCCGAAGGCTTCCGCACCGACGTCGTCGACCTGGTGAAGGAGCTGGGCGTCACGACCATCCGCTACCCCGGCGGCAACTTCGTGTCGGGCTACCGGTGGGAGGACGGCATCGGGCCGGCCGACCGGCGTCCGCGCCGCCTCGACCTCGCCTGGCACGCCACGGAGACGAACCAGGTCGGCCTGCACGAGTTCCAGGACTGGCTCGACAAGGTCGGCTCCGACCTCATGCTCGCCGTCAACCTCGGCACCCGGCGCACCGAGGAGGCCCTCGACCTGCTCGAGTACGCGAACACGTCCGTGCCGACCGCTCGCACCGCCGAGCGCGCTGCCAACGGACGCCCCCAGCCGTTCGGGGTGAAGATGTGGTGCCTCGGCAACGAGATGGACGGACCCTGGCAGCTCGGCCACCGCAGCGCCGACGATTACGGCCGGCTCGCATCGCGCACCGCCAAGGGCATGCGGCAGCTCGACCCCTCGATCGAGCTCGTCGTCTGCGGGTCGTCGGGCCGCTCGATGCCCACGTTCGGCGCCTGGGAGCGCGAGGTGCTCGAGCACACGTTCGACGACGTCGACTTCATCTCGTGCCACGCCTACTACCAGGAGCGCGAGGGCGACGCCCAGGAGTTCCTGGCCTCGGGCGTCGACATGCGGCTGTTCATCGAGTCGGTCGTCGCGACCGCCGATCACGTCGCCGCGGTCAAGGCGAGCGACAAGCGCATCATGATCTCGTTCGACGAGTGGAACGTCTGGTACATGTCCCGGTGGGAGGAGCAGGCGGTCGCCTACGGCCCGGACGACTGGCCGGTCGCGCCGCGCCAGCTCGAGGACCGGTACCACGCACTCGATGCGGTCGTCTTCGGCGACCTGCTCATCACCCTCTTGCAGCACGCCGACCGCGTCCGGTCGGCGTCGCTCGCGCAGCTTGTGAACGTCATCGCGCCGATCATGACCGAACCGGGGGGCCCTGCTTGGCGGCAGACGACGTTCCACCCCTTCTCGATCACCTCCCGCCTCGCGCAGGGCCGCGCGGTGCGGGTGCCCGTGGACGCGGGCACGTTCGAGAGCACGAGGTTCGGAGCGGTGTCCTCGGTGAACGCCGTGGCGACCGTCGACGACGACGGCGCGAGCCTGTTCGTCGTGAATCGTTCGACGACAGATGCCGCGTCTCTCCGCGTCGACCTCGCTCCGCTGGCCGCCACCCTGGGCCGCGACCTCGCCGTCGTTGAGTCGCACCTGCTGCACGAGGACGACCCCTACGCGGCGAACACGCTCGACGACCCGGAGCGCGTGGGCGTCCGGCCGCTCGAAGGCGCGCGGGTCGAGGCATCCGTCCTCACCGCCGACCTGGCCCCGGTGTCATGGACCGCGATTCGACTCGGCTGAGACGTACGGGGAGCGCGGTCCTCGCCGACGCTGTTCGGGGCGGGGTGCGCGGTTCGGGGCGCGTTCCGCAGCGCCCCGAACGACGCACCCTGCCCCAAAATCCGCGTCTACCAGCCGGCCGACCAGCGAGTACATCCGGAAAGCGCTTGCGCGGCATCCAATCGCGTGGCAGACTATTGGAAAGCGTTTACCCGCACGCCGGGCCGACCCGAGAAGCTCTCAAGGAAAGCAGCACCCATGACTGACACGACACTCGCCCCGGCCAGCGCCGAGGCGCCCTCCGCCCGCCCCGCCGTGCGCGAGATCGGCATCATCATGAACGGCGTCTCGGGTCGCATGGGCTACCGCCAGCACCTGGTGCGCTCCATCCTCGCGATCCGCGACCAGGGCGGCATCGAGCTCGCCGACGGCACGCGCGTGACGGTGAAGCCCCTGCTCGTCGGGCGCAGCGAGGCCAAGCTCGCCGACCTCGCCGCCACGCACGGGATCGAGGACTACACGACCGACCTCGACGCCGCGCTCGCCGACCCCCGCTGGGAGATCTACGCCGACTTCCTCGTTACCAAGGCCCGCGCATCCGCGCTCCGCAAGGCCATCGCCGCGGGCAAGACGATCTACACCGAGAAGCCCACGGCGGAGACCGTCGACGAGGCGCTCGAACTCGCGAAGCTCGCGCAGGCCGCTGGAGTCAAGACGGGTGTCGTCCACGACAAGCTCTACCTCCCCGGCCTGCAGAAGCTCAAGCGCCTGATCGACTCCGGCTTCTTCGGACGCATCCTGTCGGTGCGCGGCGAGTTCGGCTACTGGGTCTTCGAGGGGGACTGGCAGCCGGCGCAGCGCCCGAGCTGGAACTACCGGGCCGAGGACGGCGGCGGCATCATCGTCGACATGTTCCCGCACTGGAACTACGTGCTCGAGAACCTGTTCGGCGAGGTCAAGTCGGTCTACGCCCAGGCGTCGATCCACATCGCCGACCGCTGGGACGAGGACGGCGAGCACTACACCGCGACCGCCGAGGACGCGGCGTACGGCATCTTCGAGCTCGACGGCGACATCGTCGCGCAGATCAACTCCTCCTGGACCGTCCGGGTCAACCGCGACGAGCTCGTGGAGTTCCACGTCGACGGCACGCACGGCTCAGCCGTGGTCGGCCTGTTCGGCGCCAAGATCCAGCACCGCAACGCCACGCCGAAGCCGGTGTGGAACCCCGACCTCGCCGACGACCACGACTACGACGCCGACTGGGCCGACGTGCCCACCAACGACGTGTTCCAGAACGGCTTCCGCCAGCAGTGGGAGGAGTTCCTCGAGTCCTACGTGCTGGGCACGGAGTACGAGTTCGACCTGCTCTCGGGCGCTCGCGGCGTGCTCCTCGCCGAAGCCGGCCTGCAGTCGAGCCGCGAAGGCCGCAAGGTCGAGCTGCCCACGCTCTCGCTGGACTGATCCGGATGCCGCGCCTCACGCTCCTCGATCCGTCCGGCGTCGTGTCGGCGGCCGAGCTCAACGACTCCCCCGGCTTCGCCAAGCCGGAGGGCCCGCTGCGCAGCCGCGTCGCCTACGCCGCCGCCCACGTGGTGCCGAAGACCTGGGCCGACAACACCCCGGGGCAGCCGGCCGACGTCGACTGGGACGCCACCCTCGACTTCCGGCGCTCGGTCTACTCGTGGGGGCTCGGTGTCGCCGACGCCATGGACACCGCGCAGCGCAACATGGGCCTCGACGCCGCGGCGACGCGTGAGCTGATCGCGCGCTCCGCCGAGGTCGCCCGCGAGGAGGGCGGCTCCGTCGTCGTCGGCGTCAACACCGACCACGTCGAGGAGGCGTCGATCTCGGTCGACGAGGTCATCGACGCCTACAAGGAGCAGCTGCACTTCACCGAGGAGCAGGGCGCCGGTCCGGTGCTCATGGCGTCCCGTCATCTCGCCCGGGCCGCGGCATCCGCCGACGATTACCGGCGGGTGTATCGCGAGGTGCTGTCGTCCGCGACGGGGCCGGTCGTGCTGCACTGGCTCGGCACCGCGTTCGATCCTTCGCTCGAGGGCTACTTCGGCTCGGCCGACTGGCGCGAGGCGTCGGGCGTGCTGCTCGAGGTCATCGCCGAGAACGTCGACAAGGTCGCGGGCGTCAAGATGAGCCTGCTCGATGCCGCCTCGGAGGTTTCGGTGCGCGAGCGCCTGCCCGAGGGGGTGCGCATGTTCACCGGCGACGACTTCGCCTACGTCGGGCTCATCGGCGGGGAGGACGTGCCCGCGGCGACGCAGCCGCAGCGCGATCCGGCGAGCGCGCGCCAACACTCCGACGCACTGCTCGGCGCCTTCGCCGCGATCACCCCGGTGGCCTCGGCCGCGATCCAGGCGCTCGACGCCGGCGACCCGGCCCGGTACCTCGAGATCCTCGGGCCGACCGAGGAGCTCAGCCGCCAGGTCTTCGCCGCGCCGACGTTCTACTACAAGACCGGCGTCGCGTTCCTGTCGTGGCTGAACGGACACCAGTCCGCGTTCCAGATGGTGGGCGGCCTGCACTCCGCGCGCAGCCTCCCGCATCTGTCGCGCATCGTCGAGCTCGCCAACGCGTCCCTCGCGCTCGAGCAGCCCGACCTCGCCGCCGAGCGGTGGCACGGGATGCTGCGCCTGAACGGAGTCGACGCATGACCACCCAGCTCGGGGCCGACGTCGACCCCCGCCTGTCCATCAACCAGGCGACCATCAAGCACGCCGACCTGGCGACCGCACTGCGCGTGACCGCCGAGGCGGGCGTGCAGGCGATCGGCCTGTGGCGCGAGCCGGTGCAGGAGGTCGGCCTCGCGACCGCCGCCGCGATGCTCGCCGACTCGGGCCTGCGCTTCACGACGCACTGCCGCGCCGGCTTCTTCACGATGCCGGAGGGTCCGGCCCGGCGCGCGTCGATCGACGACAACCGCGTCGCGATCGTCGAGGCCGCGACGCTCGCCGCCGCGGCCGCGCCCGGTTCGACGGCGATCCTCGTGCTGGTCGCGGGCGGGCTGCCCGAGGGCTCGCGCGACCTGGTGGGCGCGCGCGAGCGCGTGCGCGACGCGATCGGCGAGCTTGCTCCGGATGCCGCGGCCGCCGGCGTGACGCTCGCGATCGAGCCGCTGCATCCGATGTACGCCTCCGACCGCTGCGTCGTCTCGACACTGGGCCAGGCGCTCGACATCGCGGCCGATTTCGACCCGGCCGTGGTCGGTGCCACGGTCGACACGTTCCACATCTGGTGGGATCCCGACGTGCTGGACCAGATCGAGCGCGCCGGACGCGAAGGCCGCATCGCGACGTACCAGGTGTGCGACTGGAAGACGCCGCTGCCCGCCGATGTACTGCTGAGCCGCCACTACCCGGGCGACGGCGTGATCGACTTCTCGTCGCTCACCCGCGCTGTGGAGGCGACCGGCTACGACCGCGACATCGAGGTCGAGATCTTCAACGAGGAGATCTGGGCGACCGATCCCCTCGTGGCGGTGCAGCGCACGGCCGCGGGGTTCGCGGCATCCGTCTCGCCCCACCTCCGCGCTGCCGTCTCCGGCTGACCCGGACGGAGCCGCCCGATGGATGACGGACCGCCGGCCGCACCGGACGGGGATCGGATGCCTCGTCCCGATGCCCGCATCTCCCTCGCGCCGCAACCGGACAACGCCGGGCGGAACGCGGCCGAGGAAACGCTTGCTCCACCGACCGGCCGCACGGCCCAGGGCTTAGACTCGCGCTTGTGAGCGAGACGCACGCGCCGACCCGAGGCGCAGCAACACTGCACGACGTCGCGCGCGAGGCAGGCGTGTCACTGGCGACCGCATCCCGCGTGCTCAACGGATCGACGCGCAAGGTGGCCGAGAGCTACCGCGAGCGCGTCGAGACCGCAGCCGAGAAGCTCGGCTACACCGCCAACCTGTCGGCGCAGGCCACTGCCCGCGGCACCTCCGCGATCGTCGCCCTGCTCGTCGCCGACATCGCCGACCCGTACTTCGGCCAGCTCGCATCCGGGGTGGCCCGCGGCGCCGACGAGGCCGGCCTCGTCGTGACGATCGCGATCACCGAGCGCGATCCGCAGCGCGAAGTGCGACTCGTGCGGGCGCTGCGAGGTCAGCGGCCCCGCGGACTGATCCTCGCGGCATCCCGCACCGACGGCCCCGACGCGGTCGGGCTCCAGGCCGAGCTCGACGCCTTCGCGGGCATGGGCGGTCGCGTCGTCGTGCTCGGGCAGGGCGGCGACGGCGCGCGGTCGGTGGGCCTCGACAACCGCGGCGGCGCGAAGTCGCTCGGCGCCGAGCTCGCAGGCCTCGGATACCGCGACGCCGTCATCGTGGCCGCGGCCGAAGGCATCCGCACGTCGGACGACCGCATCGCCGGGTTCACCGAGGGCTTCACGGCGGGCGGGGGCACGATCGACGCCGTGCGGCGCGGCGGCTTCACGCGGGACGCCGGCTACACCACCGCTCAGGAGCTGCTCGAGGCGGGGCTCCCCGCCGGGACCCTGGTGTTCGGCGTCAGCGACGTCGTGGCGATCGGCATCATGTCAGCGGTGCGGGACGCGGGGCGCCAAGTCGGCACCGACATCGCGGTCGCCGGCTTCGACGACATCGCGACGGGCCGCGACATCCGCCCCGGCCTGACCACGGTGCGCGTGCCGCTCGAGGATCTCGGCTACCGGGCGCTGCACGCCGCCGTCGAGGCCGACTGGGATCCGGAGGCCGACCCGCCGCTCCCGCTCGAGGTCATCGTGCGCGGAAGCACCCCTCCGCGCTCCTGACGCGTCACCCGGCCCTCTCCGCCCTCCGCACACCGCGCCGCGCCCTGACTCGCCAAGACACGCCGGACTCCCGGCCCGACCATCGGCGTGTCTTGGCGACTCGCGGCCTGAACAAGGCACGCCGGGGCAGGCGACGCCGCACCGGCCCGGGTCGGGAAACGTTTCCTCTCCACTAGGCTGACGGCGTCGTCACCGAAGGGAGAAGCGGATGCCGCGACCGCCAAAGGGCGTCACCATCGCTGATGTCGCGGCCCAGGCCGGGGTGTCGCTCTCCACGGTCTCGCGGGCGCTGAACGGCAACCCGACCGTCGACCCCGCACTGGCGGAGCGCGTGCGGGAAGCGGCGGCATCCCTCGACTACCGCGCGAGCCCGCTCGCGCGCAGCCTCGTGCTCGGACGCACGCAGACGATCTCGGTCGTCGTGCCGGACCTCGGCAACCCGACGTTCCAGGAGGTGCTGCGCGGCCTCAGCCGGGCGGCCGCCGCCGACCAGTACCACGTGCTCATCGCCGACTCGGCGGAGTCCGTCGACGAGGAGCGCCTGCTCGCGGTCGAGACGCGACGGCGCACGGACGGCATCATCCTGTGCGCCCCGCGGCTTCCGCAGGACGAGCTCGAGCGGCTCGCGGCCGGCATCGGGCCCATCGTGCTCATCAATCGCTCGGCGGGCGACGGCGTCCCGACCGTGCGCGCCGACTACGGGGCCGCCCTCGGCGACGAGCTCACGCACCTCTACGGCCTCGGCCATCGGCGCATCGTCTTCCTCGCGGGCATCGCGCGCAGTGTCGCCAATGCGGCCCGCCTCGAGGCGATCGCCGACTTCCGCGCCTCGCACGACGACGTCGAGATCACCGAGCTGCCGGGCGGAGTCGACTTCGACGCCGGCGCCGCGGCCGCGCCCGCAGTGCTCGCCTCCGGTGCCACGGCCGTGCTCGCCTTCAACGATCTGGTCGCGATGGGGCTGCAGAGCGCGGTGCAGGCGAGCGGATGCCGCGTCCCGGCCGACCTCTCGATCGTGGGCTTCGACGACATCCCGTTCGCGCGCCATACGACCCCGCCGCTGACGACCGCCGCGGTCCCGGCGGCCGAACTCGGCGCCCGCGCCTGGGCGCAGCTGCGACTGCTCCTGGACGGGGAAGAGCCAGGACCCCCGCTGTCGCTGCGCCCTCAGCTCACGGTCCGCGGAAGCACCGGCCCCGTCCCTCGCTGAATCGGCCGGCCCACCACTCAACTCCACACGGCGAGCGCTTTCCCAAACATCGCGTGGTACCCTGAGAAAACGTTTCCTGAAGGAGTGAGATGAGCCACCGCCGGTACGCCGTCGTCGGAGCGGGCCACCGTTCGCAGATGTACGTGGATGCGATCACGGGACCGTACGCCGACGACGCCCTTCTGGTCGCGATCTGCGAGCCCAACCCCGTCCGCGCGCAGTACTACGTCGACCGCGTCGTCACCGCCGGCAAGCCCGCGCCCGTGGTCTACGGGCCCGACGACCTCGAGCGGATGATCCGCGACGAGAAGGTCGACCGCATCGTCGTCGCCGCACGCGACGACCTGCACGCCGAGCTGATCGTGCGGTCGCTCGATGCCGGTGCCGATGTCGTCGTGGAGAAGCCGCTGACGATCGACGGCCCGTCGGCCGCGGCGATCGAGGATGCGATCGACCGCACCGGCCGCGAGGTCGTGATCACCTTCAACTACCGCTACTCCCCGCGAAACAGCGCCCTGCGCCAGGTCATCCAGGACGGCACGATCGGCGAGGTGACCTCGGTCGACTTCTCATGGGTGCTCGACACGAAGCACGGCGCGGACTACTTCCGCCGCTGGCACCGCGAGAAGGAGCACTCCGGCGGCCTGCTGGTGCACAAGGCCAGCCACCACTTCGACCTCGTCAACTGGTGGATCCGCTCCAGCCCGAGGCGCGTGTTCGCGTCGGGCGGCCTGCGCTTCTACGGCGACGAGAACGCGGCGGCCCGCGGCATCCGCAACCGTCCCGCCCGGGGCACGCACGACGGCGCCGATGCCTTCGAGCTCGACCTGCGCGAAGACGAGCGGCTCGCGGCCCTCTACCTCGAGGCGGAGCAGCACGACGGCTACCAGCGCGATCGCGACGTCTTCAGCGCGGGCATCACCATCGAGGACAACCTCGCGCTCGTGGTCGACTACGCCTCGGGTGCCACGCTGAGCTACTCACTCAACGCCCACTCGCCGTGGGAGGGCTATCGCGTCGCGGTCAACGGCACGCTGGGCCGTGCCGAGCTCGAGGTGGTCGAGCGCGGCGCCGTGCTCGCCGACGAGGGCCTGCATCCGGTGCTGGATCCGAGCGCCGTGCACGCCGGAGCGTCGGGCTCGCTGCGTCCGGAGGGCGAGCGCCTGATCGTGCAACGTCACTGGGAAGCGGCTTACGAGGTTCCGATCGTGAACGGCGACGGCGGTCACGGCGGGGGCGACGCGCTCCTGCTGTCCGACGTGTTCGAGGGCCCCGGCGACGACCCGCTCGCGCGGCCCGCGGACTGGCGCGACGGTGTCCGCTCGATCGCGGTGGGCATCGCCGGCAACCGGTCGCTCGAGACCGGACTGCCCGTCGACGTCGCCGAGCTCGGCATCCGATTCCTGCAGGGCGACGCGGCCGCCGCGGCCCGGCCATGAGCCGCATCGTCGTCACCGGCGGCGCCGGCCGCCTCGGTCGCAGCCTCGTCGCGGGGCTCGCCGCCGCCGGGCACGAGCTCGTTTCGCTCGACCGTGACCTCAGCGACGCCGTGGAGCTCGCAGGCGTCGAGCAGCTCGCTGTGGATCTGACGGATCCGGATGCCGCGGCCCCCGCGATCGCCACCGCCCGAGCCGACGCGCTCGTGCACCTCGCCGCGATCGCCGTGCCCTTCAGCGCCCCCGAGGACGTCATCCTCCGCACCAATGCGGGGCTCGCGCTCAACGTGCTCTCGGCGGGCGTGGCGGCCGGCATCCCGAAGATCGTGACGGCATCGAGCCCGACGGTCCTGGGCTACGGGGCACCCGCCGGATGGCTGCCCGATCGCTTCCCCCTCGACGAGGAGACGACTCCGAAGCCGTGGCACGCCTACGGGCTGTCGAAGCTGCTCGCCGAGCAGACGATCTCGATGCTCGCCCGCCAGACCGGTGACGCCACGCGATTCGCCGCCTTCCGCCCCTGCTACGTCATCGCTCCCGAGGAGTGGTCGGGCGCCCCGACGCAGCAGGGGCACACTGTGCGCGAGCGCCTCGACGATCCGGCCCTCGCGGCACCGGCGCTGTTCAACTACGTCGACGCCCGGGATGTCGCGTCCTTCGTCGACGCCCTGCTCGGGGCGCTGCCCGAGATCCCGAACGCCGAGGTCTTCTTCGTCGGCGCCGACGACGCCCTCGCCCGGGAACCCCTCGCCGAGCTGCTCCCCCGCTTCGTGCCCGGAGCCGACGAGCTCGCCGCCGTGCTGACCGGCACCGCGCCCGCGTTCTCCAACGCCAAGGCGCGACGAGTCCTCGGCTGGCGGCCCGCGCATCACTGGCGCGATGAGCTGGCCGAAGGCGCCTCCGACTCTCCCCTCGACCCGCGAAAGGACGTGCTCGCGTGAACTTCGACGGCATCCTCTTCTTCCCCGTCACCCCGTTCGACGCCCATGGCCGCATCGACGACGACCTGCTGCGCCGGCACGTGTCCACGACGCTCGACCACACCCCAGGGGGCGTCTTCCCCGCGTGCGGCACGGGCGAGTTCCACGCGCTGTCCGAGGCCGAGGCGGCGCACGTCGTGCGCCTCGCGACCGAGACCGTCGCCGGACGCGTGCCGGTGGTCGCGGGCACCGGCGGTCCGCTCGGGCACGCGACCGCGCTCGCGCGGGCGGCGGCGGATGCCGGAGCCGACGCGCTTCTCGTGCTGCCGCCGTACCTCGTGGGCGGACCGCAGGCCGGGCTCGTCGCGTACGTCGAGGCGGTGGCCGCGGCATCCGATCTGCCCGTCGTCGTCTACCACCGCGGAACCGCGCAGTACTCGGTCGACTCGGTGCGGCGCCTCGCCGGCAACCCCCAGGTCGTGGGCTTCAAGGACGGCGTCGGCGACGTCGGCCTGGCGCAGCAGATCGTGCGCGCCGTCGCCGAGACAGGCCGCGATGACTTCGCGTTCTTCAACGGCCTGCTGACGGCGGAGCTCACCCAGGGCGCGTACCGGGGCATCGGCATCCCGCTCTACTCGTCGGCCGCGTTCGCCATGATCCCCGAGGTCGCGAACGCGTACTACCGCGCGTACATCGACGGCGACGAGGTGCGCCGCGCCGCCCTCCTCGACGGCTTCTACTCGCCGCTGGTGCGGCTGCGCGACGAGACGCCCGGCTTCGGGGTCTCGCTCATCAAGGCCGGTCTGCGACTGGGCGGGCTGCCGGTGGGCGGCGTGCGGGCGCCGCTGGTCGACCCGACGCCCGCGCAGGAGCAGCGGCTCGCCGAGATCCTCGAGGCAGGACGCGCGCTGCTGTGACCACGATCGCCTCGCTCGACGCCCGGCTCGTGCGCGTGCCGCTCACCCGCCCGTGGGCGGCAGACGTCACGTCGGTCGGCGTGATCGCGACGCATGTGGTGCGCGCGGACGGCGCGGAGGGCTGGGGCTTCTCGTGGACGCCGCAGATCGGAGCCGAGGCCGTGCTCGCCCTGCTCCAGCACGACATCGCGCCCGCCGCGATCGGGCGCGACGCCGACGCAGCGACGACGTGGCAGCCGCTGTGGCAGCACCTGCACGAGGCCGGGGGCGGCGGGATCACCACGATCGCGCTCGCGGGGCTCGATCTGGCGCTGTGGGATGCCGCGGCCCGCGCTCGCGACCTGCCCGTGTCGGAGCTCATCGGGCGGCGACGCGCGTCGGTGCGGGCCTACGGCAGCGGGGTGAACCTGCACTATCCGATCGAGGACCTCGTCGCCCAGGTGGAGCGCTGGGCCGCCGCGGGCTTCGGCGCCGTGAAGATCAAGGTGGGCAAGCCCGACGTCCGCGAGGACGCCGAGCGCCTCGCCGCCGTCCGCGACGTGCTCGGGCCCGACCGTGCGCTCATGATCGATGCGAACCAGCGGTGGGACCTCGACCGGGCGACCGCGGCCATGGAGGTGCTCGAGGCGTTCGGTCCGGCCTGGATCGAGGAACCCCTGCGCGCGGACGACCTCACCGGCCACACCGAGCTCGCCCGCCGCATCGCGACGCCGATCGCGGTCGGCGAGAACCTCCACACCGCGTATCGCTTCGCCGAGTTCCTGCGCGCCGGCGCCGCGCACATCGTGCAGCCCAACATCGTGCGGGTCGGCGGCATCACGCCGTTCCTGCGCATCGCCGAGGTCGCCGCGGAGCACGGGGCCACGCTCCACCCGCACCTGCTGCCCGAGCTCTCGGGCCAGCTGGCCCTGACCCTCCCCGTCGCTCCGGGCGCCGCCGCCCCGATGGCGGAGGATGTCGAGGACGCCGGCTTCGGCGCACTCGGCGCCCTGGCCGACCCGTCGCCCGTCACCATCGCCGACGGCACCCTGACCGAAGCGCCGCACGTCGGCCTCGGCATCCGCTTCTCATGACCGCCGACGAACCTCCGGAGATCTCATGACCACCACGAACGCCGAACTCGATGACCTCGCCCGCGCTGCGGCGGCGGCCGCCCCGGTCTGGCGCGTCTCGTCGGCCGCGGAGCGCGCCGCGTGGCTGCGCGCCGCCGCCGACGCCCTCGATGCGCACAGCGATGAGCTCGTCGCCATCGCCGACGAGGAGACCCGACTCGGTGAGACGCGGCTGCGCGGCGAGGTGGGCCGCACCACCGGACAGCTGCGGCTGTTCGCGTCGGTGGTCGAGGAGGGCTCGTACCTCGAGCTCACCGTCGACGACGCCGACCCCTCGGCCACCCCGCCGCGACCCGAACTGCGCCGCACGCTCACCGGCGTCGGACCTGTCGCGGTGTTCTCCGCCTCGAACTTCCCGTTCGCCTTCTCCGTCGCCGGGGGCGACACCGCCTCCGCCCTCGCCGCGGGCAACCCCGTCATCGTCAAGGCGCACTCCGGCCACCCGCGCCTGTCGGAGCGCACCGCCGCGATCGTCGCCGAGGCGCTCGTCTCAGCCGGCGCACCGGCGGGCTCACTCGCGCTGGTCGAGGGCCGTCAGGCCGGCAACTCCCTGGTGCAGCACCCCGTCGTGCAGGCCGCCGGATTCACCGGCTCGATCGGCGGCGGCCGTGCGCTGTTCGACCTCGCAGCGGGACGCCCCGACCCCATCCCGTTCTACGGCGAGCTCGGATCGGTCAACCCGGTCGTCGTCACCCCGGCGGCCGTCGCAGCCCGGGGCGAGGCCCTCGCGCAGGGACTCGTGGGGTCGTTCACCCTCGGCGTCGGGCAGTTCTGCACCAAGCCCGGCGTCGTGTTCGTGCCGGCCGGCGCCGGCTTCGAAGACCTCGTCGCCGGCTTCGCCACCGGTGTCGCCGGCGGGCCGCTGCTCACCGACCGCATCACCGACGCCTTCCCGCAGGGCATCGCACACCTCGAAGCCGATCCGTCGGTGTCGGTCGTGGCACAGGGCCTCGCCGGCGCCGAGGGCTCGGCGCAGCCGGTCGTGCTGTCGACGGATGCCGCAGCCGTCGCCGCCCGCCCCGAAGCGCTCCTCGAGGAGTGCTTCGGGCCCGTGACACTCCTCGTGCGGTACGCGTCGGAGGACGAGCTCCTGGCCGCACTCGACGCCGTGCCGGGCTCGCTGACGGCGACGCTGCACAGCGAGGCCGGAGACGACGTCGCCGCAGTGGTCGAGATTCTGCAGCGCAAGGCCGGACGAGTGCTCTTCGCGGGCTGGCCGACCGGGGTCGCGGTCACCTGGTCGCAGCACCACGGCGGGCCCTGGCCGGCCACGACGTCGCTGCACACCTCGGTGGGCGCCACGGCGATCCGGAGGTTTCTCCGGCCCCTGGTGTTCCAGGACGCCCCGCAGCACCTGCTGCCGTCGCAGCTGCGGGACGACGAGCTCGCGACTCTGCCCCACCGCCGCAACGGCGTGCTGCGCGTTCCCTGACCCGGCCGCGCAGGGCGTGCGCGCGGCACGGTTCAGCCGAGAGCGCGCGCGAGCGTCGCCCCGGCTTCGGCGAGCCAGCGGGCGGGCTCGCCCATCGCCGCCGCGCCGGAGCCCGCGAGCTCCGTGAGCGATGCCGTCGCGGCGAACCCGCTGACATCGGCGTCGCCGGTGATGCGGCCCGCCACGAGTGCCACGCCGACTCCGGCCGATGCGGCCACCGCACCGACGTGCGCGGGCACCTTGCCCGCCGCCGACTGGCCGTCGTAGGAGCCTTCGCCGGTGACGACGACGGATGCCTCCGCCACCGCGGCGCCCAGTCCTACGAGCTCGGCGACGGCCGCCGACCCGGGCACGAGGGTGGCTCCCCATGCGAGCAGCCCGAACCCGGTGCCCCCCGCCGCGCCGGCACCGGGTACGTCGGGGTCGGCGGGCAGCAGGGCGGCGAGGCGCGACAGCCCGCCGTCGAGGGCGAGCACGTCCCCGGGCGCGGCGCCCTTCTGCGGCCCGAAGACCGCGGCCGCGCCCCAGGCACCGAGGAGCGGATTGGTCACGTCGCTGAGCACCGTCACTCCGCGGGGCGGAAGCGGCGGTAGGCCGGAGAGGTCTGCCGCGGCCACGACGGTGACGCCCCGGCCGCCGTGCGCGATCGGGTGGCCCGCGGCATCCGTGAATCGCGCGCCCAGGGCCGTCAGCATGCCGGTGCCGCCGTCGGTGGAGGCGCTCGACCCGATGCCGAGGACGAGCCGCGAGACCCCGTGCGCGAGCGCAGCCGCGATGGCCTCGCCGAACCCGCGGGTGCCGGCGTCGAGCGGACGCAGCCGCGGCGGAGTCCCGAGCAGCTCGATGCCGCTCGTGCTCGCGAGCTCGACGACGCCGATCCCGCCGGGGTCCGTCGCGGTGGGTGGCAGGAGGAGCCAGGATGCCTCGACCGGCGTCCCTGCGGGCCCCGTGACCGTGATCGGCATGCGTCGCGCGCCGGGCAGGGCGGTCGCGAACGCGTCGAGGGTGCCCTCGCCGCCGTCCGCCATCGGGAGCAGGCGCACGATGTCGTGCGGTCGAACGCGATGCCACCCGTCGCCGAGCGCCGCGGCCGCGTGCGCTGCGCCGATCGTGCCCTTGAAGGAGTCCGGAGCGATCACGACGGTGTGGACCATGGCGTCATTCTCCTCTGCCGCGGGCTCGGCGTTGCGGAAAGCGTTCTCCGATTCAGTCGATGATACCGACGCGCCGCGATCTGGGCTCGTGTCAGGTCGCGGCATCCGCACAGAAACAACGATCCGGCCGGGAAACGGTGCGCCGCCGCGTTTCCCAGGCGGTACGCCCTGTCGCAGCACAACAAGAACCGCGGCATCCGCTCAGAAACGACAATCCGGCCGGGAAACGGTGCGCCGCCGCCTTTCCCAGGCGGTACGCCGTGTCTCAGCAGGACGAGAGCCCCGGCGTCACGCCGGGGGGCGGGCCGTGCTCTCGCGCACCACGAGCGCGGTCGGCACGATCTCGAACCCGGCCTCGCCGTCCTCGATCCCCGCGACGAGCGCGGCGACCGCGAGCTCGCCGAGGCGATCGAAGTCCTGGCGCACGGTCGTGAGCGGAGGGCGGTAGTCAGCGGCATCGGCGATGTCGTCGAACCCGACGATGCTGATGTCGTCGGGCACCCGGCGTCCGGCCTCCTCGAAGGCCCGGATCGCCCCGAGTGCCGTCTGGTCGTTCGCCGCGAAGACGGCGGTCACCTCGGGGTCGGCGGCGAGCCCGGCGCCGACCGCGTATCCGGATGCCGCGGTCCAATCCCCTCGCGCGATCGGAGGCGGCTCGACCCGCGCGGCGGCGAGCGCCTCTCGCCAGCCGCGTTCGCGCTCGGCGGCCGCGAACGACCCTGCCGGGCCCGCCAGGTGGTGCACCGTCCGATGCCCGAGGCCGAGAAGGTGCGCGGTCGCCGTCCGCGCCCCGGCGGCGTGGTCGGACTGCACGATGCCCGCGCGACCACGGGCATCGCGGTCGGGCGGAGCATCCACGACCACGAGTCGGAGACCAGCGGGGGCCGGGGTCTCGCCGGCGGCCGCGGTGGCCTCGTTGAGCACGACGACCCCGTCGACGCCCTGCTCGCTCAGGCGCTCGAAAGCGGCGGACACCTCGGCGACGGCGCCGAGCGTCACCACGGTGAGGGCGTACCCGCGGGAGGCCGCGGCATCCGCCACCGCCTGCAGCATGCGGGAGTTGCCCACCGTGGCGAGCGTCGAGACCAGGAGCCCGATCGTCTGGGTGCGACCGGTGCGGAGCGCCCGAGCCGCGCGGTGCGGGCGATACCCCAGCTGGGCCATGGCGGCCTCGACCCGGGCGCGGGTGTCGGGGTCGACGCGAGGACTTGCGTTGACGACGCGGGAAACGGTCTGCCCGGAGACGTGCGCGACCGCGGCGACGTCGGCCATCGACACTCGTCGCTCCATGAATCCCTCTCGTTCACCTGGTGATGTTGACGTTACCACGGCCCTGTTGCTACCGTGTTGACGTGAACACAGCGAAGTTGCGCACGGAAGAGCTCGGCGCCGGAGTGGTCAAGCGGTCGACGCGTCTGTCCGACGGCCGCGAGCTCATCTACTACGACGATCCCGGCACGACGCTCGGAGCCGAGCGGGCGATCGATGCCCGCGAGACCACGACCCGGCCCGACACCGCGACCATGCGCCGCGACGTGCTGACGGGCGACTGGGTCTCCATCGCGGCCGCGCGCCAGAACCGCGCCTTCCTGCCGCCGGCCGAGCTCGACCCGCTCGCCCCGCAGACCGCGACCAATCCGTCCGAGATCCCGTCGCGGTACGACGTCGCGGTGTTCGAGAACAAGTCGCCGTCCTTCGGGCCGGCCCTCGCCTCCGCCCACGACGACGCCCCGGCCGGCGTCGACGCCCCGCAGAGCCTTGACGATCTCGACGCGCCGGGCCTCGGCCGCACCCGCACGTCGGTCGGACGCTGCGAGGTCGTCTGCTTCAGTCCCGACCACTCCGGCTCGTTCGGCACCCAGACCGCCACGCGCGCTCGTACGGTGATCGAGGCGTGGGCGGACCGCACCGCGGCGCTGTCCGCGCTTCCCGGCGTCGAGCAGGTGTTCCCGTTCGAGAACCGCGGCGAGGCGATCGGCGTGACCCTCGCGCACCCGCACGGCCAGATCTACGCGTACCCGTACATCACGCCCCGCACCGCCACCCTGCTCGCGTCGATCGACCGTGAGGGTCCCGACCTCTTCGAGCGGATCCTCGAGTTCGAGCGCGGCTCCGAGCGCGTCATCCTCCAGGGCGAGCACTGGACCGCTTTCGTGCCGTTCGCGGCACGGTGGCCGCTCGAAGTGCATGTGCTCCCGCACCGCCATGTCGCCGATCTGTCGGAGACGACGGATGCCGAGCGCGACGAGCTGGCACCCCTCTATCTGCGCTTGCTCCGCGGGGTCGATGCGCTGTACGCCTCCCCCACCCCGTACATCGCCGCCTGGCATCAGGCTCCTGTGAACCGTGGCCGTGACAGGGTGCGGCTGCAGCTGCAGCTGACCTCGCCTCGCCGCGCGGCCGACAAGCTCAAGTTCCTGGCGGGCTCCGAGGCCGCGATGGGCGCCTGGATCGGCGACGTCGCCCCGGAGTCGGCCGCCGCCCGTCTGCGCGACGCCGTCACCACCATTGCCGAGGAGACCCTGTGACCGTCCACGCCATCGACACCGCCGCCCGGGCCCGCGGGCTGTTCGCCGAGCGGTTCGGCGCCGAGCCGGCCGGCACCTGGTCCGCCCCCGGGCGCGCGAACCTCATCGGCGAGCACACCGACTACAACGACGGATTCGTGCTGCCGTTCGCCATCCAGCACCGCACGCACGTCGCGCTGGGCACGCGCGACGACGGCGTCATCCGCGTCGTCTCGACGTTCGACGACAGCGCCGTCGAGGTGTCCCTCGCCGAGCTCGACGCGCTCTTCCCCGCACGCCGGGACGAGGTCGTCGAGTGGGCGCGCTATCCCCTCGGTGTGGCCTGGGCCCTCCTGGCCGCGTCGGGGCAGGGCGCCGGTTCCGTGGTCGGCGTCGACCTGGCGTTCGCCTCCGATGTGCCGGTCGGCGCGGGCCTTTCGTCGTCGGCGGCGATCGAGGGTGCGACCTCCTCCGCGCTGGCCGAGACGTGGGGACTCGGGCTGGACCGGATCGCCCTCGCCCAGGCAGGGCGCACCGCCGAGAACGAGGCGGTCGGCGCCCCCACCGGGATCATGGACCAGATGGCCTCGATGCTCGGCCGCGCCGACGCCGCGATCTTCCTGGACTGCCGCACGCTCGACGCGGTCGTGGTCGACCTCGGATTCGACGCGGCCGGACTCGAGCTCCTCGTGATGGACACCGGCGTCAGCCACTCGCACGCCACCGGCGGCTACGGCGATCGCCGGGCCTCCTGCGAGCTCGGCGCCGAGCTCCTGGGCGTCCGGGCCCTCCGCGACGTCACGGTCGCCGACCTGCCACGAGCCGCCGAACTCATGGACGACGTGACCTTCCGCCGCGTCCGCCATGTCGTGACCGAGAACCAGCGCGTCCTCGACACCGTTCGGACGCTGCGCGAGCAGGGTCCTGCCGCCATCGGCGACCTCCTCGTGGCCTCGCACGCGTCGATGCGGGACGATTTCGAGATCTCGGTTCCAGAGCTCGACACCGCTGTCGACGCGGCACTTCGTGCCGGAGCTGTCGGCGCCCGTATGACCGGCGGCGGCTTCGGCGGTGCGGCGATCGCGCTGGTCGCCCACGCCGACGTGCAGGCGGTGACGGATGCCGTGACCGCCGCGTTCGCAGCATCCGGTTTCGCCGCCCCGACGATCTTCCCCGTGACACCGTCCGCGGGCGCCGGACGCGACGGCTGACGACCCGGAATTCACCGCGCCCTCATCGTCAACCCCTGGCGGGGACGGATGCCGCGGCCTACCGTCGAAGGTGGGCCGAGGCATCCGTTCCCCTCCGTCCAGAAGGAGCGACACGTGGCGTACATCACCGTCGGAACCGAGAACTCGGCCGATATCGACCTCTACTACACCGATCAGGGCGTCGGCCAGCCGGTCGTGCTGATCCACGGGTTCCCGCTGAACGGCGAATCCTGGGGCAAGCAGCAGGCGGCGCTCCTCGAGGCCGGCTACCGCGTGATCGCGTACGACCGCCGCGGGTTCGGCGCGTCGTCGAAGGCGGGCTCGGGATACGACTACGACACGTTCGCCGCCGACCTGCACGCCCTCATGGAAGACCTCGACCTCCAGGACGCCGTGCTCGTCGGATTCTCGATGGGCACCGGCGAGGTCGCGCGCTATCTGTCCCGCTACGGCAGCGCGCGCGTGGCGAAGGTCGCGTTCCTCGGCTCGCTCGAGCCGTACCTGCTCAAGACCGACGACAACCCCGACGGCGCCGGGCCGCAGGACTTCTTCGACGGCATCGCGGCATCGGTGCGCGAGGACCGCTATGCCTTCGTCACCGGGTTCTTCAAGGACTTCTACAACCTCGACGACAACCTCGGCTCGCGCATCTCGCAGGAGGCCGTCGACGCGAGCATCGCGGTGGCGAACCAGGCGAGCAACGCCGGCCTCTCGGCCGCGCCGCTGACGTGGCCGACGGACTTCCGCTCGGACATCGGCTCGATCGATGTGCCGGCGCTCATCGTCCACGGCACCGCTGACAACATCCTGCCGATCGACGCCACCGCACGCCGGTTCCGCACGCTCCTTCCCGACGCGACGTACATCGAGCTCGAGGGCGCTCCGCACGGGATGCTCTGGACGCACGGCGCCGAGGTCAACGAGGCGCTCCTGGGCTTCCTCCACTCCTGACCCGACGGACGACGGATGCCGCAGCCCCCAGGGGTTGCGGCATCCGTCCTGTGTGCACGAGGTCGGCGCCGACCCCGGCTCAGCCGCGCCGGAGCGCTGGCTAGCATGTGCACATGGCAGAGAACGAGTTGCGCTTCGACGCTCCGATCGGCGTCGAAGTGAAGGGCGAGACGTGGGCGTGCGTCGAGATCCCCGGGTCTGCGGACTTCTTCGGCACCGGAAAGACGGTGCGTGTCGATGCGCTCGTGGACCAGGTCCGGCTGGATGACGTCGGCGCGATGGTCACCGGAACCGGCGGTCACATGATCTCCCTCAGCGCCAAGGTGCGCACCCGGCTCGGCAAAGGCATCGGCGACTCGGTGCACGTGGTCGTCTCCCCGCGGTGAGCGGCGGCGGTGTCAGCCGCCCGCTTCATCGAGCCGGAGCCGCAGGTACTTCGGAGCCTGCACGCGCCACGCCTCGGTCACCAGCTCGCCCAGATGATCCTCGTCGATGGCCGCCATGCGGAACGCCACCTTCGGCTCGCCCCAGCCCGTCGTGCTGCGCAGGAACACGTCGGGCGCCATCTCGACGAGGGCCAGTGCGTCCATCCGGTCGGCGACCTTGACGCCGACGACGAGCTCGGCCGCGATGATCTCGCGCATGTCGGCGGGAATGCTCGGCCACGGGTGGCACTCCCACGCGTACAGCTTGCCGCGGACGAACCAGGCGGCGCCCCCGGTGGTCGAGCGCTCCTCGCTCCCGGGAAGCCCCGCCGCCACGTGCCGCACATCGTCAAGCGTTGCCACAGCGCGAGCCTATGCGCCGCCGCGGACAGCCGCCGGTCACCCCCGCTCCACCGGGAGCCACAGCTCGCAGGTCGCCGTGCTGAAGTCGTCGGCGCGGTCGAGGACCGCGACGATCGATGGGCCCGGCCGGAGCCGCCAGGGATTCGACGGGAACCATTCTGTGGCGGTGGCCGCCCACGTGGACTGCAGCGCCGCCGGATAGGGGCCGGTCGTCAGGAACACCGCCCATGCGCCGGCTGGGACCTCGATCGCGTCGAGGCCCTCAGGCACCGGCGTCCCCTCGGCGACGGCGACACCGTGGAGGTACGTGAGCTCGCTGCCCTCGGCGTAGTCCGGGTCGACGTCTGCGCTCACCTGCAGGAGCCCCGCGGGCTCGGTCTCGCTGAGCTCCTTCAGCCGCTGGTGCTCGGCGACCGGCAGTGAGGCGATGTGCTCCTGGATGTGGGGGTTCGGCCCCTCATGGATGAGCGGAACGCGGGCGGCGTAGCCGATGAGGCGGAATGCCGGGCGATCGGCGATACGGGTGTCCATGGTGGTCTTCCCTTCTACGGTCAGGCGGAACCTGAGCTGCGGTTGAATGCGAAGGGGGCCGCCGTTGCGACGCACGTCGCCCGCCCCGACGCCGTGCACGGAACGGAATGCGCGGCCGAATGCCTCGGTCGAGCCGTAGCCGTACCGCACGGCGATGGTCAGCAGGTCCTCGTCGCCGCCGAGCACGTCGGCAGCGGCCACCGACATGCGGCGTCGACGGACGTACTCGGACAGCGGCATTCCCGCCAGCGCGGAGAACATCCGCCGGAGGTGGTACTCCGTGGTGCCGAGGCTGCTCGCCAGGCCGGAGACGTCGATCTCGTCGACGAGTTGCTCCTCGACGACCTCGACCAGTCGGTTGAGTTCTGCGATCATGGCCTCCCCTTTCGCATCAAGCCTGCCCGTCGGCTCTCGACCGCACCCGATATCTGCGGTTGGATCCGGTCGGCGATCGTCGGCGACCACCGCCGTCGAACGAGCACACCATACTCTTCGCCATGGAGTATGTTCGGTGCATGACCGCGCAGTTGACGCCACCGGTGTTCTGGATCCTGACATGCCTCGCGAGTGAGCGACGCCACGGCTACGACATCCTCCGCGCGACGGAGGAGGCATCCGGGGGCGAAGTCTCTTTGCGTGTCACCTCGCTGTACGCCGCGCTCGAGCGGATGGAGCGCGACGGGCTGATCGTCGTCGACGGCGAGGAGACGGTCAACGGGCGGGCGCGCCGCTACTTCCGCATCTCCCCGGCCGGCTCGGAGCGACTGGACCAAGAGGTCACGCGGATGGAGCAGGCCGCGCGCGCCGCCCGGGCGAGCATGGCACGCCGTGCGCCGGTGTTCGGAGCGCCGATGGCGGTGCGCCCGTGACCCGGCCGACCGAGGACCGATACCGCCGGCTGCTGCGCTGGTACCCACGCCCATGGCGTCGGGCGAACGAGGATGTCGTCCTCGGGACCATGCTCGACGTCGCCGAGCACGAAGGACGGACGAGTCCGTCTGCCCGCGAGCGGGGCTCGGCCATCGCCCACGGGCTGGGGTTCCGCATGGACGCCGCCTCGGCTCTCGGCGCGTCGCTGATCGGCTTGCTGCTCGCTGCGGTGGCGGGCGCGCTCTCGATGTGGGGCTCGGCGTCGCTGGCCGCCGCCGGGCTGTGGTGGGTGCTTCCTCTCCTCACGGTCGCCGTCGTGCCGGCTCTGGCATCGTTCGGGCTGATCGCGATCGGGCGGCAGCGCGGATTCGTCTCGGCGCCGCGCGCACTGGCGGCTGCCGTGCTGGCGCTTGTCGCGCTGGGGCTGGCATTCCTGGCGCAATGCTCGTGGAGCCTCGGGTTCGACCTCGCCGACGAAGGACTCCCCTCCACCGGTCTCGCCGCCGCCTTCGTGCCACTGTTCCTGGCCGCATGGCTCACGGGAGCCGCCGCGGTCGCCGTGCTGATCGACGGTGCGTTCGCGGGAACCGGCCTGCCGAGGGCTGCGGCGAGCCTCATCGCGGCGCTGTGCGGCGCCATCGCCGCACCCGTCATCGGCATCAGCTTGATCTCGCCGTTCGTGTCCATGATCGCCGTTGCCGGCGTCGCGATCCTGTCGCTCACGCTGCTCCGCCCACGGGCCGCGGCGGAGCGAGCCGCTCCCGCCCCGATCCGCCTCTCCCGCGCCATCCCGGCCCGAACACGCAGGCTCGCGCGGCAGCTCGCCTGGATCAGCGTCGCGGGCGGCGTGACCGGGGTCGTCTACGCGCTGACCGGCACGGCTTGGTCGGCGGGCGCTTCGGACGGGACCATGGCGGTGGCCCAGGGGATCAGCCTGGCCGCCCTGTCCGGACTGCCGTTCCTCGGCGCGGTCGCGCTCATCGCGGGAGGTCGCCGGCCCCGGTCCCTCGCCACCTGGGGGCCGCTCGCGCTCGTCGCGCTGTCGCTGGCCGCCATCGGCGTCGCCTACCTCTGGGCCCCGTCGTGGGACGCGATGGCGCCCGCCCTCTCGGTCTCGGCGGCTCTGACCGGGGCGGCGATCGCGTGGTGGCTCGCTGCCCGCCTCCCCGGTCCGGCGGCGGTGCGGATCCTCACCGCCGCGCTCCTGGGGCTGGGTTACGCGGCGTTTCTCGGAACCATGCTCGCGCCCGGGCTCGTGCTCCTCCTCCCCCTCGCCGCGGTGGCCTTCGCGATCTGGGGGACGCGGGACCCTCGCCCGGCGACGGCGGGGCCGCAGCCGGTCGAGGGCATCGTGATCGGCTGACCACCCGATTCGACGGACGACGGATGCCCCGGCACCACTCGTGCCGGGGCATCCGCTCTGCTGTTCCTAGACCCGGGCTCGGCGGCGCCGCAGCACGAGCGCGGCCGTCCCCGCGAGGAGAAGTGCGAGCGCCGCGCCGACGGTGCCTGCCAGCGCGCCCGAGTCGGAGCCGGTGACCGCGAGCGCGCCGGTGACGGTGACCTCGGTCCAGCCGATCACGTTCCCGTCGGCATCGAGCACCACGAGGCGGTGCACCCCCGGCTCGACGCCTGCGGGAAGGGTCACCGTGACGGTGCCGTCCGCCGCCACCACGTGGGCGCCGAGCGAGACCGGCGTCGAGTGGAGCCACACCCAGACGGTCTGACCGGCGTACTGCGTGCCGACGTAGATCGTCACGGTCTGACCCGCGGCGGCGGAGTCCGGCGCCTGGACAGGCCCCCGCGTGGCGTCGGTCAGCTCATCGTCGCCGGCTGGACCAGGGGCACCCGTCGACGGAAGCGTCGGGTTCGGGGTCGGGGTCGGGGTCGGAGTCGGAGTCGGCGTGGGCTCGCCCGGACCGCCGGTCAGCTCGCAGGGCAGCGTCCCCGATCGCAGCGAGAAGCCGTCGGTGTCGGCATCGTCGGCATAGAACGTGGGCTTCACGCCGTCGGTGCAGACAGCGTCATCGGCGAGCGCGAAGCCCTCGTTCGCGATGTTGGCCATGCCCGCCGGACGCTCGAAGACGCGGCTCGCCGCGAAGATCCCGGCGTCGGCATCGAGCTCGTAGAAGGCAGTGCGTCCGTCGCACGCCTCGTCGCACACGACCCACAGCCCGCCGCGGTCGGCGTCGAACTGCACGTCCGCCACCAGCGAGAAGGTCGTGGCGACCGTCGCGATGCGGGCGAACGAGCCGTCCGCCATCAGGGCGTAGGCGTAGACGGATGCCGTGCCCTCGACTCCGACGAAGAACAGGCCGCCGCCGTGGCCCGGGTAGTCCGCCGGGTCGTAGGCGCCGCCGGTGACCGCGTCGACGAAGCCTCCGCTGGTGAGGAACGCGTCCGGCACCCACGTGATGCCCTCGAGCCCTGCGTTGGCGCCGAGTCCGGGGAAGTCGGCCGCGAGGTTCCACTCGCGCGTCGCGGCGAGCTCGACGCCCGAGCCGCTCGCGTCGAAGCGCAGCACCGCCGGCCGGCTGATCGAACTCGCGTCGTTGTTGCGCTCGGTCGAGACGTAGATGCCTTCGGCCGAATCATCGCCGGCGACCGTCACGCCCTCGGCGTCGACCGCACCCGTGCCGTCGGGGTAGCGCAACGTCTTGCCGAGGCCCCAGCCGCCGGTGGTCGCCGGCGCCCAGTCGCCCGCAGCGTCGGCGACGAGCTTGTACAGCAGGCCGTCGCCGTTCTGCACGGCCCACAGCGTGCCGAGGGCTGCGGAGCCCGACGGCTCGTAGTCGAGCCCGCTGAGGTCACCGGCGAAGGTGTCCTCGGCGTCGAGCACGCGCACGTCGCTTCCGCCCGGCCATGCCTCGTCGATGACAACGCCGGCGCACAGGTTCTGCGTTCCCTTGGTCGCGCCGGTGGTCGCGGCGAAGTCCCCTCGGGGATCGGGGCAGCGCCCGTACGTGTGTGCGGCGTGCGCCGTCCACGAGTAGGAGTCGAGGAGCGACGTGCCGTCGGCGGCGAACAGCCGCACAGCGTCCGCGCCGCCGAGTCCGTAGCCCAGCGCGTCGACAGCCAGGTAGGCGCCCGGAGCGAGAGTGGTGCCCGCCGGCAGGACGTAGGAGTGGTCGTCCTCGCTGTCGCGAATCATCAGGCCCGAGGCATCCACGTCGGTGCTGCCCACGTTGACGAGCTCCACCCAATCGTCACCGTCGACCGGCTGGCTCTCGACCTCGTTGATGACGACCGGCAGCGCGCAGTTGTTGGCGGCGCCCTTGGTCGAGACGGTGGTGGTCGCGAACTCGCCGGTGCCGTCGGGGCAGCGTCCGTACGACATCGCCGAGTGCACCGTCCAGCTGTGAGTCGCGACCTCGGTCACGCCGTCGGGCAGGAACAGGTGCACCTCGTCGGCGTTGCCGAGCCCGAAGTCGAAGCCGGCCGGGTTCGAGCCGCTCGCCTGGTCGATCACGAAGAAGCCGCCCGCCGCCACGATCGAGCCGGCCGGCAGAGCCCACGGCACGCGCGTGGCGTCGTTGTCGCGGAACAGGGCGCCGGAGAGGTCGACGGGCGCAGCGCCGACGTTGTAGACCTCGACCCAGTCGGTGTCGTCGCCGTTGCTCTCGACCTCGTTGATCACGATCGAGGCGGAGGCCACGGGAGGTGTGCAGTCGTTCGCGCCCCCCTTCGTCGAGGAGGCGGTGACGTCGAACGCGCCGACACCGTCGGGGCATCGTCCGTAGGTGGTGCCGGCGTGGGAGGTCCACGAGTGCGCGTCGATGGAGATCCCGGCCCCGTCGGTGAGGCGCACGGAGTCGTCACCGCCGAGTCCGAAGCCGAGCTGCGCGCCATCGACCACGAGGTGAGCGCCGCCCGCGAGCGTCGTGCCGGCCGGGATCGCGTAGACGTGCGTATCGTCGTTGTCGAGGATTCGGACCCCCGACAGGTCGACAGCGACGTTCGCGGTGTTGACGAGCTCCACCCAGTCGCCCGGCGTGCCGCCGTCGGACTCGATCTCGTTGATCACGACCGCATCGGCCGGGTCGAGCGTGCAGACGTTCGCCTCGCCCTTCGACGCTGCGACCGTCGTGATGAATGCGCCGGTGCCGTCGGGGCAGCGACCGTAGCTCGGGGACGGGTGCTCAGTCCAGGAATACGAGTCGAGGAGCGTCGCGCCGTCGGCGGCGTAGACGCGCGCGGAGTCGGCGCGGCCGAGCCCGAAGCCGGCGTCGCCCACATTGGTGTCGACGGCGTAGTGGGCGCCCGCCGCGAGCGTCGTGCCCGCGGGGATCGCGGCGATGTGCGTGTCGTCGTTGTCCTTGATCTGGAACCCCGAGATGTCGGCAGGCTCGGCGCCGGCGTTGGTCAGCTCGATCCAGTCGGCGGCGGTCTCGACCTCATTGACGACGATCGAAGAGACTTCCGCGGCGGCCGCGGGCGCTGCGACCAGCGCAGGGCCGACCACGACCGCGAGCGCGGCCAGGACGGCGGGGAGAGCGCGCAGGCGCGCGCGGGCAGGCAGGCGGGAAGGCATCGGGTGTGCACCTTGCTGTGGAGGGGGAACGTTGTCCGCCAGCGTTCCCGGCCCGGGCGGCGAACAGGTGAACGATACGTGACCGGTCACCTGTTCGCCGGTTACCGGCAGTCGCGCGGGCCCGGCCGCAGACGCGCGGATGCCCCAGCACACGCTCGCGCCGGGGCATCCGATCTGCTGTGGAACTCAGCCCTGCTGCGGAGCGTTGGCCATCGCGATGAGACCGTCGATCATCTCGGGGTTGATCGCGCCGTTCGAGTCACCCGCGGCGAACATGCCGGCGCGGCCGATCGGGAACGACTCCATCATCTTGGACGCGTCGACGCCCTCGGGCATGATGTCGGCGACGCCGTCCATGCCGCTCATCATCTCGGCGATCGCGGCCTGCACCATCTCGCCCACGACGGGGTGCGCCATGACCTCCCCGATCGACGAGGTGCGGGACAGCGGCAGCTGCACCGGGTCGCCGTCGACGGCCACGGTGACGGACGAGCGGATGTCGCGGCTCGACGCAGCGACGTCGACGACGTACTCGCCGCCTTCGACGACCCAGGCGTCGAGCCGGATGTCCCAGTATGCGAGATCCTTGCGGCGGACCGTCAGTACGACCTCGCGGCTCTCGCCGGCGGCGAGCGCGACCGACGCGAACGCCTTGAGCTCGCGGATAGGGCGCTGGATCTTCCCGCCCGGCAGCGAGGTGTAGATCTGCACGACCTCGCGGCCGTCGCGGTCTCCCGTGTTGGTCACCGTGACGCTCACCTCGATGTCGCCGTCGGCGTTCACCGAGGCCGCGGCATCCCCGTACGAGAAGGTCGTGTACGACAGGCCGTGGCCGAACGGGAACGCCACGTCCATCCGGCGGGCGTCGTACCAGCGGTAGCCCACGAAGAGTCCCTCGCCGTAGCGGACGTGCGAGAACTCGCCGGGGAAGTCGAGGAACGCCGGGGTGTCCTCGAGGCGATGCGGGATGGTCTCGGTCAGCTTGCCTGACGGGTTCACCACGCCGTAGAGCACGTCGGCGATCGCCCCGCCGGCGGCCTGGCCGAGCAGCCAGCCCTCGAGGATCGCCGGCACGCGGTCGGCGAAGGGCAGCGTCACGACGCCGCCGTTCGAGAGCACCACCACGGTGTTCGGGTTGACCTCGAGCACGGCGTCGAGCAGCTCGAGCTGCACGGCCGGCAGATCGATGTGCTCGCGGTCGTACCCCTCGGACTCGGCGGCCGCGGGGAGCCCGAGGAACACCACGGCGACGTCGTTCTTCGCCGCGAGCTCGACGGCATCGGCGCGCAGCTGCGCGGCGTCGCCCGAGCCGTTGAGCGTGAAGCCCTGTGCCTGGAAGACGTAGTCCTCGGTCGCCTGCGCGACGATCTCGAGGGCGACGTCGTCCACGCGCGTCGGGTTGATCATCGACGAGCCGGCGCCCTGGAAGCGCGGCTTGTCGATGAAACCGCCGATGAGGGCGACCGAGCGCCGCGGCTGCAGCGGCAGCAGGTCGCCGTCGTTCTTCAGCAGCACGATGGAGCGACCGGCCGCCTCACGGGCGAGCGCGTGATGGGCGTCGACATCGAGCGGGCCCTGGGCCGCACCCGCCCCGCTGTGCACCTTGCCCACGAGGTCGAGCACGCGTCCGGCCGCGACATCCACCACCGACTCGTCGAGCGAGCCGTCCTGCACGGCCGTGACGATCTGCGCGTCGGTGGCGCCGTTCGACGTGGGCATCTCGAGGTCCATGCCGGCGGCGAGACCGGGGACGCGCTCGTTCACGGCGCCCCAGTCGGAGACGACCAGACCCTCGAAGCCCCACTCGTCGCGCAGCACCCGGGTCAGCAGCCACGGGTCCTCCGACGCGTAGACGCCGTTGATGCGGTTGTACGAGCACATGACCGTCCACGGCTGCGCATCCTCGACCACGCGCTGGAACCCGCGCAGATAGATCTCGCGCAGCGGGCGCGGGTCGACGTCGCTGGAGGACCGCATGCGGTCGTCCTCCTGGTTGTTCGCCGCGAAGTGCTTGAGCGACGTGCCGACGCCCTTCGACTGGATGCCCCGGACCATCGCCGCGCCGAGCACACCCGACACGATGGGGTCCTCCGAGAGGTACTCGAAGTTGCGGCCGCACAGCGGCGAGCGCTTGATGTTGATGCCGGGGCCGAGCAGCACGCCGACGTTCTCGATTGATGTCTCTGTGCCGAGCGCCTCACCGACGCGGTGGACCAGGTCGACGTCCCAGGACGAGCCGAGGCCGACCGCGGGCGGGAAGCAGGTGGCGGGCACACTGTCGCCGATCCCGAGGTGGTCGCCGCCTTCGCGCTGCTTGCGCAGCCCGTGGGGGCCGTCGGTCACCATGATGCTCGGGATGCCGAGGCGCTCCACGGGCTTGGTGTACCAGAAGCTCGCCCCGCTGGTGAGCGAGGCCTTCTCCTCGAGGGTGAGGTCGGCGACGGATGCCGTGGGGGCGGCTGCGGTCGTGGTGTGGGTCATGGGGACCATCCTTTCGTGGATGACGGGTGGGCTGTCAGGGGTTGTCGGGAGATCGCCGGGGAGTCAGCGGCTCGCCTTGATCGGCCAGACGGCGAACGCTCCCAGCACGCTCAGCACGATGCCCACGGGGAAGAGGCCGACGAAGCCGAACGACAGCACGATGACGCCCGCGACCGCGGGGGCGAGGGTCTGCGGCAGCGTGGCGGCGATGTTGACGACGCCGAGGTCCTTGGCGAATGACTTCGCGGAGGGAAGCACCTCGCTCATCAGCGCCGTGTCGACGGCCTGGAACATGCCGAAGCCGAAGCCCGAGATGAACGTCATGAGCATCCAGCCCTCGAGGGTGGGCGCGAAGATGGGGATGAGCATCGCCAGGCCCACGAACACCGACGAGCCGAACACGAAGGGCTTGCGGCGTCCGACCCTGTCGGACAGCGGCCCGGAGACCACGGTGGA
The DNA here is from genome assembly GCF_034045255.1 of Microbacterium sp. CFBP9034. Lineage (NCBI taxonomy): Bacteria > Bacillati > Actinomycetota > Actinomycetes > Micrococcales > Microbacteriaceae > Microbacterium > Microbacterium sp. CFBP9034. Next base: position 644,769 of record NZ_JAXCWC010000001.1, on the reverse strand, counting down.
GATCAGGATGCCGACGAGGCTGAGCAGGCCGAGGATCGGGATGACGGACTGGGGCTTCTCGATGCCGATGTAGTCCGTGAGGATGAACAGCTGATAGCCGGTCACAGCGAAGTACCCGGTGTACAGGAGCAGACGGCCGGTGAAGGCCCAGAAGAAATCGGGGTGCTCGACCGGGTTGACCCAGAACGTGCGCAGGAAGTCGCGGACGTGGAAGGGCTCCGGCTGCAGACGCGTGCTCGGGTAGTCGGGATTGAACACGACGAACAGCGTCAGGACGCCGAGTGAGATCACCGCGAAGGTCACGTAGCCGACGGCGATGCTGTCGAAGAAGAGCGACCCGACGATCTGGCCGCCGAGCGCCCCCACCATCAGGCCGATCCCCGACAGCGCGGCGAACGTTCCGCGCCGCTTCAGGAGCACGCGGTCGGGCATCACCGCCGACAGCGGACCCTGGGCGAAGTTGTACGAGATCTGCACGAGGGTCCACGCGATGGCGATGCCGAGCAGGCTGTCCGCGAACGCGAGGCCGACGAGCGCGAGTCCGCCGGCGAGCGCGCCGATCATGATCCACGGGGCGCGGCGGCCGAAGCGGGACCGGGTGCGGTCGGAGATCTGCCCGGCGATCGGCTGCGCGATCATGGCCGCGAACGCGCCGATGGTCGCGATGATCGCCAGGTTGGCGACCTTGTTCTCCTCGCCGAGGGCCACCGTGACCTGCTGGGGCAGGAGGATGCCCGGCACGGCGCCCCAGATCAGGAAGATGCCGAGGTTGGCGGGAATGATCCAGCCGAGGAGGCGGCGGAGGCCCTTGACGGGCGCGGGCGGGTCGTCGTTGCCCGCGGCGGTCGCGACGAAGGTGTTCTCGGTCATCGGAGCGCGCGCGGCCGCTTCGGGTTCGGGGGCGAGGGCGGAGTCTGACGGCATCGTCATAGTGCGGTCCTGTTCGGTGGAGAGGCGCTCCTCATCGAGCGCAGCAAAACCATATGTCATTTGGTTTTGAGAAATCAAGCGTCGTTCGGTTTACTGGACCCATGGCAGACAGCCGGAAGGAACGCAGGGGTTCCTACGCCAAGGGCGTGGCCAAGCGCGAGGAGATCCTCGAGCGCGCGCTCGAGGTGATCGCCCGCGAGGGGTACGGCGGCGCATCGGTCAGACAGCTGGCCGATGCCGTCGGTCTCAGCCAGGCGGGACTGCTCCACTACTTCGACAGCAAGGAGGAGCTCTTCACCGCCATCCTCCGCAAGCGCGACGAGGTCGACTCCGCCGGTTTCGCACCACCCATGCCGGACGTGACGGTCGACCCCCGTGACCTCCGTGAGGGTTACCTCCGGGTCATCCGCCACAACGCCGACGTGCCGGGGCTCGTGCAGCTGTTCGCGCGCCTGTCCGTCGACGCGAGCGACCCCGAGCACGCCGCCCACGACTACTTCGTCGAGCGCGGCCGCAGCCTGCGGAGCGTGTTCGCCGCCGCGCTGGCCGAGCGGCAGGCCGCCGGCGCGATCAGCGAGCACATCGACCCGACGACACTCGCACGCATCTTCCAGGCGGTCGCGGACGGCCTCCAGGTGCAGTGGATGCTGGAGCCCGAGGTCGACATGGCCGGCACGATCGACGCCCTGTTCGAGGCGCTCGACCCGCGCGCGGGAGAAGCGCCGGGGCCGGGCGCGGGCTCCGAGCCCGACCCCGATTCCGATTCCCCCCGAGAGGCGGCCACGCGTGGCGCAGCATCCTGACGGCCCCATCGTCACCATCGCACCCGGCGACGTGCGCGGGTTCTGGCGCGGCGAGCCCGGCGAGCGCGAGGCCTCGGCCGCGTTCCTCGGCATCCCGTTCGCTCAGGCGCCGGTCGGCGAGCTGCGCTTCGCGGCGCCCCTGCCGCCCGAGCCGTGGAACGGAGTGCGCGATGCCCACGAATACGGCGCTACGGCTCACCGCACCGATCCCGGCGACACGCTGATCCCCGAGCCCGCCATCCCGGGGGACTCCACGCTGAACGTCAATGTGTTCACGCCCGTACCCGGCGACACGGAGGCACGACTTCCGGTCATGGTCTACATCCACGGCGGCGGCTACACGGCCGGTTCACCGGCCAGCCCCTGGTACGACGGCCGCGCCTTCAATCGCGACGGCGTCGTGACCGTCACGCTCTCGTACCGCCTCGGCTTCGACGGCTTCGGCCACATCCCCGGCGCCCCGTCGAACCGCGGCGTCCGCGACTGGCTCGCCGCGCTGGAATGGGTCCGCGACAACATCGCCGCGTTCGGGGGCGACCCCGCTCGGGTGACGATCGCGGGACAGTCTGCGGGTGGCGGCGCCGTGCTGACGCTGCTCGGGATGCCGCAGGCGCAGCACCTCTTCCACTCGGCCTGGGCGATGTCGGCCGCACTGGCGGACGTCAGCGCGGAGCGCGCCCGCACCCTGTCCGCCAAACTCGCGCACCTCGCGGGGGTCGAGCCGAACCGCGACGGGTTCGCGTCCGTTGCCGAGGACACCCTCCACGGACTTCAGGAGAAGGCCGCCACAGCGGACTCCTCGAACCCTCTCGCGGGGATCCTCGTCCTGCTGCAGGACGGCCTGTCGTGGGGACCCATGGTCGACGGCGACCTGATCGGACAGCCCACGCTGGTGTCGCTGCGCGCGGGCGTCGGCGCCGACAAGCCCCTCGTGCTCGGCTCGAACGACGACGAGTTCACGATGGTCACCGACTCCGCCAAGGGGAAGCTGCGGCTCATCCCCGCCTCACTGGCCCTCGGGCGGCTGGAGGTCGGGAAGGAGACCCGCACGGCGTATCTCGCAGCCAACTTCGCCCAGCGCCGCAAGGGAACCGCCGCCGTGCTCGGGCGGTATGTGACGGATGTGGTGTTCCGCTCGACGGTCGTGAAGGTCGCCGAGGCGCGGGCCGCTGCGGCTTCGCCCCTCGCTGCTGCCACCTGGGTGTATCGGTTCTCGTGGGTGTCTCCTGCCCGGGGTTGGGCACTGCACTGCCTGGACGTGCCGTTCTGGTTCGACTGCCTGGACGCCCCCGGTGTGACGGCGATCGCGGGCGACGCTCCGCCCCGTCGACTGGCGGGCGCCGTGCACGGCTCAGCCGTCGGCCTGATCCGCGACGGCGACCCCGGCTGGCCCGCCTGGTCGGATCGTCCGGGCGCCACGAGGATGTTCGGCGGCGAGGCATCCCGTCCGGATGTCGACCTCGAGGGCTACGCGAGCGTGCGCGCCCTGGTCTGACCTGGGTGCGCCGACCGCGACGGCGTCGCTCGTCTGACCCCGCCGCCGCCGTCGCGGATTCAGGAGACACGCCGGCCACCGAGCCTGGTCAGCCCAGCGCGACGGCGTGTTTCCTGAATCCGGTGCGGTCACCGGCGGCGCGTCGAGAGCGGACCAGGCAGGCGAGAGCGGCCCGGACTTCGTCGGGATGCCACAGGATGTCCTCCGCGATCACGCGGAACGTCACGAGGCCAGAACGGGCGGCCGCCAGGTCGCGGCGCCGGTCCCGTCGCTGCGACTCCCAGTCGGCGTGATGCTCACGACTGTCGCACTCGATGATCAGCCACCCGGCGACCAGGAAGTCGACGCGGCCCACCCCCGGCACGCGAACCTGAACCTCGAACGGCACGCCGAGCGCCCGCAGGATCAGCCGCATCAGCGACTCCGGACCCGACTCGCTTCGAGAGTCCAGCAGCGGCCGCAGCCGACTGTAGCGACGCGGGAGCGCGTCGAAGAGCTCCTCCAGTTCGTCGCGCCGCAGCAATCCCAGGTGCAGCGCCGAGTCGATGGTCGCGACCGACGCTCGAGGCGACTGACACCGCACCCCTTGAACGAGCGCATCGAACACCTCGATCGCTACGGCCTGAGGGTGCGGCGACCGAAGCAGTCGCTCCCAATGCAAGCGGAGCGGACGGGCGACCTCCCGGAGCCGCGACGCATTCGGCGGCAGCTGCACGTGAAGCGCGGTCGCTGTCATGACGAAGATGCCGTGGTGCGCGAGCGCTGAGACGCAGCCGAGCCTTCCGCCGACCCGGCACGCGTCGACGACATCCCCCGGCGCGTCAGACGGCAGGTACACGCCCTCCCGCGGGCGGAGCAGAAGGTCCCCGGCGACGGCTTTGCGGATTCGACCGGGGGTCCACCCCTCTTCGAGCAGATCGCCCCGGCGAAGCCAGCGGGACTGATCGGCGGGCGTCCGGGCCGTCGTCTTGAACACAGGTCGAGCCTGCGACTCCCGTGGTGGCGCTCCCACCGTTGCGCGGCTTCCGTGCACGGATGAGCGCGAACCCACGTTTGGGAGGAGGCGTGCGGCGACGCCTCTTCGTCACACAGTCAGGCGGCACGCCGCGCTTCAGCACTCAACAGCCCCATCTCTCGGCGTGTCTCCTGAGTCTCGTGCGGGGAGGTGGCGGCATGTGCGCCACGGGCCGAATCAGCTCCGCTTGCGGCCGCCAGCACAAGGTCAGGAGACACGCCGCGCGTCGGCGCCTCAACAGCCCCGCGCCGCGGCGTGTCTCCTGAATCTGGTGCGCAGAGGCCGGCCCGGCGACTAGCCGAGGCTGCCGATGACCTCGCGCTCGAAGAGCTGCACGCCCGAACGGTCGTACGCCGCCTCGGGGAAGTAGTGGATCGCGTACCCGAGCCCGTGGCGTTCACGTTCGGCGAGGCGCTCCGCGACCTGCTCGACGGTTCCGAACGCCGGCGACGCGAGGTAGTCGCGCTCGATGGCGTCGGCGCGCTCCTGGCCGAGGTGCGGCAGCAGGCGCGCCTTCACGGCGGCGAGTCGATCGGCAGCCTCCGCCTCGGTCTCGCCGACGATCGTGTTGAAGTTCGACGACCGGGTGATCGCCCCGAAGTCGCGACCGAGGGTGTCGCAGTGTCCGCGGAGGATCTCGCTCTTGCGGTCCCACTCCTCGATCGACCCGGCGAAGTTGGTGTACGAGGCGTACTTCGCCGCGATCTTGAGCGTGACCTTCTCACCGCCCCCGGCGATCCACAGCGGGATGCCGCCCTCCTGCAACGGCAGCGGCCGCACGATCGCGCCGTCGACCTGGTAGTGCTTCCCGTCGAGCGTGGCCTCGCCGGTCGTCCATGCCTGGTGCATGATCTCGACGCCCTCGCGCAGCATCCCGAGCCGATCGGGGATGCCGGGGAAACCGTAGCCGTACGCCTTCCACTCGTGCTCGTACCAGCCGCCGCCGATGCCCATCTCCGCTCGTCCGCCGGAGACGGCGTCGACCGTCGCGGCGACCTTCGCGAGATAGGCGGGGTTGCGGTAGCCCATGCAGGTGCACATCTGGCCGAGGCGGATGCGGCTCGTCGACGCGGCGAAGGCCGCCATCAGCGTCCAGGCCTCGTGCGTGGCCTCTTCGCTCGGGACCGGCGTGGTGTGGAAGTGGTCGTAGACCCACAGCGATTCCCACGGGCCGTCGTCGGCCTGCTGTGCGAGCGTCGCCATGACGCGCCAGTGGTCGGCGGGCTCGATGCCGACGAGGTCGAATCGCCAGCCCTGGGGGATGAAGGTTCCGAAGCGCATGGGGTCCAGCCTAGGAGGCCTGCCTCGCGTCGCGGCGACGGCGTGCGGTCGGCGGCCGCGTGCCGCTACGAAACCAGGGTGGCGTGCGGCATCCGCTCTCTCATCACGGCGATGGCCTCGGGGTTCTCGTCGACGAGCACCGCGTTGCGGCCGAGCGCCGACGCCACCGCGCCGGTCGTGCCGCTTCCCGCGAAGAAGTCGAGCACCCGGTCTCCCGGGCGACTCGAGGCCTGCACGATGCGGCGCAGCACGCCCTCCGGCTTCTGGGTGGGATAGCCGGTCTTCTCGCGCCCGGTCGTCGGCACGATCGTGTGCCACCACACGTCGGTCGGCAGCTTTCCGCGCGCCGCCTTCTCGGGCGTCACGAGTCCCGGGGCCATGTAGGGCTCGCGGTCCACGGCCTCGGAGTCGAACCAGTAGCGGTCGGGATCCTTGACGTAGACCAGGATCGTGTCGTGCTTCGTGGGCCACCGCTTGCGGGTCTTGGCGCCGTAGTCGTACGCCCAGATGAGCTCGTTGAGGAACCGGTCGCGGCCCACGAGCGCGTCGAGCAGCACCTTGGCGTAGTGCGCCTCGCGGTAGTCGAGATGGAGGTACAGCGTGCCGTCGTCGGCGAGCAGCCGCCATGCCTCGATCAGCCGGGGCTCGAGGAAGCCCCAGTAGTCGTCGAACCGGTCCCCGTACGCGCGCAGGTCACCGCGAAGCCGCTCGTACTCGCGGCCGTGGAAGCCCTTCTGCACCAGGACCGAGGACTCCCCCGGCGCTCGGGCCGTCTCGAGCGACCGCTCCTGCCGGCGGCCGGTGTTGAAGGGAGGGTCGAGGTACACGAGAGTGAACGAGCCGTCGGCGAAGCCGCGGATCACCTCGAGGTTGTCGCCGGCGTGGATCTCGACCGATCCGGCGGGCTCCGGGTCAGCGGGCACGGGTCACGGCACCCGCCGCAGCCAGGCGTCGGTGGCGAACTTTGACTCGACCAGCGCCTCTGCTTCGGCGTATTCCTCTTCGGTGATATTCCCGGGAACGGCGCCGTAGAGCTTCGCGAATGTGTCCTTGAAACGCTCGATGATCTCGGCCCGAGGCAGCCCGGTCTGCCGCCGCAGCGGATCGACGCGCTTCGCGGCCGAGACCGTGCCCTTGTCGCTGAGCTTCTCGCGGCCGATGCGCAGCACCTCGGTCATCATCTCGCCGTCCATGTCGTAGCTCAGCGTGGCGTGGTGCAGCACCCCGCCGTTCGCGAGCCGCTTCTGGGCGGCGCCGCCGATCTTGCCCTGGGGCGAGGCGATGTCGTTGAGCGGCTGATAGGTGGCCTCGATGCCGAGCGAGCGCAGCGCCTGCAGCACCCAGTCGTCGAGGAACGCGTAGGAGTCGGCGAAGGTCAGGCCGGCGACGAGGGATGCCGGGACATAGAGCGAGTACGTCACGATCGAGTTTGCGGCCATGAGCATCGCGCCACCGCCGGAGATGCGACGGACCACGTCGAAGCCGTGGCGTGCGGCGCCCTCCGGATCGACTTCGTTGCGCAGGGACTGGAAGGAGCCGATCACGACGGCGGATTCGTCCCACTCCCACAGGCGAAGGGTGGGACGGCGCCGGCCGTCACCGACCCGGCCGGTGAGAATCTCGTCGAGGGCGAGGTTCATCCGTGGAGACACCGGCTTCTCGTGCACGATCTCCCAGTCGAAGTCGCGCCACCCCGGCGCCGTGACGAGGGCTCGGCGCACGGCCGTGCCCACGGCTTCGGGGGTGAACCCGAGCAGCTGCGCCCCGTCGGGAAGGGCCGAGCGCACCGCGGCGGCGATGGCCGAGGCATCCGCTTCGATCGGCAGGCCGTTCACCGCGGCGTCGATGTCGTCGAGGGCGGAGTCGGGTTCGAGGAAGAAGTCGCCCGCGAGGTGGAAGTCCGCGATGCGTCCGTCGCGCTCCTCGAGATCGACCACGACCAGCTTGCCGCCGGGCACCTTGTATTCGCCGTGCATGGGTTCAGCCTATTGCCGCACGGCGATGCCGGCCCGGCCAGCCCGGCAGAGAGGACGCGGACCGGACGCCCGCCGGCGAGAGCGGGCGCCCGGGGTTGCGCGTCAGCTGATGCCGGGGATGATGAGCCAGCGGTTGACGAGCACGATCCACAGGAGAATCAGCACGAGACCGACGATCGGCAGCGCGAATCCGCGGCGGCGGCCGACGATCAGGGCGATGATCAGCACGATGAGCGTCGCGACGCCCAGCACGAGAGCACCGAACGGGATGCCGGGCACGAACAGCGACAGCAGGAAGAGCGCGGCGACGATGATCTCGATGACGCCGAGAACGGTGCCGCCCTTGCCGCGGAGGCGCAGGACGCCGTCCACGAGGGCGACGACGCCACCGGCGAGGGCGATGAGGAGGAGCCAGCTGAGAGTGATCAAGGTGGGGGGACCTTTCGGGAGGGATGCCGCGGCAGTCGCCGGCGACGCGTCAGCCTATCGACGACTCCGCGCGATGGGCGCAACGGGGCCGAGGGTGGACAAGACGGCCTGCACCCTGATATCCGCCGTCGCCCGTTCGGCCCGCGCGCGGAGCGGCGGCGACGGGAGGAAGCATCCCGTCGCCGCCGCGATCCGTCAGGTGGTGCAGGCCTTGCCGTTGAGGTGGAACTGCCAGGGCTCGACCGCTGCGCCGGTGCCCGTCACGACGAGCGCCGTCGTCTTCCCGGGCCGCAGCGCCTTGTGCACGCGCGGTGCGGTCACGGTGACGTCGGCCCCGTCCTGGACGGCGGTTCCGCCCACGACCTTGACGACCTTCTGCGTGGAGTCGAAGCTCCACGACAGCGTCCACGGGTCGAGCGTCGTGGTGCCGTTGTTGCGCACGGTGAGAGCGGCGACGAACCCCTTGCCGATCTTCTTGCCGACGACCTTGACGTGGCAGTCGAGCGCCGCGATCGGCGGGTTGGCGAGCGCGATGAGCTCCCGCGCCTGCTCGACGAACCACTGCCCGGCGGCGGGGTCCTCCATGCCGCGCTCGGGATCGAGCGGGCCGGCGGTGCCGCGGAAGCACTTGCCGTCGGACTCACCGGGGACCTTGATCCACAGGTAGGCGTCGACGAGGGGCGTACCCGTCTCGGTCGACGGGCGCAGGCCCAATCCGCGGTCCGGCGGGTTGCACCAGTCCTCGTGCGCCGAGTAGACCCCGGCGGGGTACTGCCACGGACCGAGCCCGTTGCGGCTCGTGTCGATGACGAACCTGGTGGTCGGTTCGACGTCGCCGAGGATCGAGTCGTACCGCGAATCGACCCCGGCCGTGTTGAGCGTCAGCACGGGGTTGCCCGAGCTCCACTCGCCGTACTGCGACATCGCGTCGCCCTGCCAGTCCGTGGCCGGGCCGCCGTTCCAGTACTGGTTGCCGCAGGCCCCGAAGTCGCCCGCGTTGACCTTCGTCACGTACGCGATGCACGACGACACCCAGGTGCCGAAGGCCGTGGAGTTCGCGGTGAACTGGTAGTTCGAGGCGTTGAGGAAGAAGCCGTCCGCGCGTTCGACGCCGCCCTTGATCAGACGGTCGGAGATCTCGCCGACGTTGAGCCAGCTCGCGCCGGTGCCGTCGAGGTAGACCGACGTGTCCGCCAGCCCGCCGAGCTTGTCCACGGCGTAGTTGAGCTGCGTGTAGCGGTCGCTGGTCGCGGTGGCGGCGGGCACCTCGGCCGGCTGGCACCACTCGGTCTCGCCCGTCAGGGTCTTGTAGTGGGGGATGATCCCGAGGCCGTCCGGCTCGAGGATCACGGTGGCGGCGCGGTCGCCGATCCCGGCCGCGAAGCCGTCGATCCACGCCGTGTAGGCCGCGGTGTTCAAGGCGCCTCCGGCCGAGTACTGCGCGCAGTCGCGGAACGGCAGGTTGTAGGCCACCAGGACGGGCATGTCTCCGCGTGCGTCGGCGGCGTCGACCACGGCGTCCACGGCCGCCTTGACCTCGGCAGGCGTTCCGGTGGTGAACCAGTCGGCGGATGGAATGGAGCCGAGCAACTGGGCGTCGGCACGGGCCTGGCCGCTCAGACTCTGCGCGGCCTCGAGCGTCGTGCTCCAGGGATTCAGAAAGAGGTCCGAGCCGGCGAGACCGCCGTCGGCGGCGCCGGCGGAGGACGCCGCGACGGGAATCGCAAGTCCGGCCGCGAGGGCCGCGACCGCGCCGAGCGCCACGACCCTTCGGCGTGACGAGCGGGGGGATGAGTGGGACATGGGGTGGTTCTCCTCGGGTCTTCGTCGACCGTGGCCCGCGGCATCCTTACCGGGGCCGGCACCTATGGGAGCGCTCCCATGGATGTCATTGGTCACAGGATGACGCACCGACCGGTCGCGCGTCAACGGGAACGCGGCATCCGACCTTCCGCCCACCCGGAAGAGTTCGCACCGCGTGCGTCAGTCTCGGACCGGGAACCGCTTGTCGAGCCAGGCCAGCAGGTCCGCGCGCACGTCGGCCTGCGAGAGGTCGTTGAAGATCTCGTGACGTGTGTCGGGGTACACCAGCGTGGTCACATCAGTGAGGCCCGACCGAGTGCGATATGCGGCGGCGAGCTTGTGCACGCTGCGCGGGCCGCCGACCGTGTCCTCGCGTCCCACCATGAGGAGGACCGGGATGTCGCGGCCGAGGTTCTTGCGGGGCAGACCGTACATCCGAAGCGAGTCCAGCACGCCGATCAGCTTGATCGGCTCTTCGCTGGTCGTGAGCGAGTCATCCAGGAAGGCCCGCCCCACCGACAGATCGCTCGAGAGCCACTCGGTGCCCATCGCCTCAGGACCGTCCCAGGGCTTGTTCAGCCCACTCGCGCGGATCGAACCCGGCATGCGCAACGCCGAGCCGGTCAGGATCAGTCCGTCGTACGCCTCGGGGTGCATGTTCACGAGCATCTGAGCGAGCACGGAGCCGCCGGAGTGCCCCAGCAGCATGAGCGGCAGCCCGGCGTTCTCGGCGCGGATCTGCTCGGAGAACTGCCACATCGCGGCCAGCGCTGCCCGCAGGCCGCCGGGACCGAGGTGGCCGAGACGGGCGATGTCGCCGCCGTGCTGGGTCATGCCGGTACGGCCGTGACCACGATGGTCGGCCGCCCACACGGCGTAGCCCTGCGCGGTGAGCGCTTCGATCAGCCGCGCGTAGCGGCCGGCGTGCTCACCCACCCCGTGGAGCAGCTGCACCACGGCCCGAGGCTCGCCCTTCGCGGGATGGACGTCGTAGACGATCGCGATGCCGTGCGCATCGATGAACTCGGGCATGCGCAGAAGTCTAGGCCGCGCGCCGGGGCGGGCCGGGGCATCCGGATTTTCCTTAGCAAGGCTAATGAGCTATGCTAAGGAATCGCATGAGCACCGATACGACGCCCGCCACGACACCGGCAGACCACCACGACGACCATTCCGCGGCGGCCTCCGAGCTGCGGATCGCGACGTTCCGCCTTGCCCGCCGCATGCGCACGCAGCGCGCGGTCGACTCGATGAGCGACGGCCAGTTCGCGGTCCTCGCCGCGCTCTGGGCGCACGGTTCGCACACGCTCGGCGAACTCGCCGACCGGGAGCGCGTCTCCGCTCCGTCGATGAACCGCACCGTCAACTGCCTGCAGGAGTCCGGCTACGTCGCCCGCGCGGCCGACGAGAACGACGGCCGCAAAGTCGTCATCTCCCTGACCGACGAAGGCCGCGCGGTCGTCGATGAGACAGCCCGCCGGCGCGATGCGTGGGTCGAGGCCGCCCTCGCCGAACTGTCGCCCGAGGACCGTGCCGCGCTCGCGCATGCCGCCGAGATCATGGGACGGATGGTGGCCCGATGAGCAGCTCTCCAGACCGCGGCACTCCGGCCATGTTCCGCTCGTTCTCCGTCTTCAACTACCGCGTCTGGTTCATCGGCGCCCTCGTCTCGAACACCGGTGCGTGGATGCAGGCCACCGCGCTCAGCTGGGTCGTGCTGACCGAGCTGACCGACAACGACGCCGCGGCGATGGGCATCACGATGGCCCTGCAGTTCGCGCCGCCCCTGCTCCTCGTCGGCGTCACCGGCTGGGTGGCCGATCGCTTCGACCGGCGCAAGCTGCTCGTCCTGACGCAGAGCCTGCTGCTGCTCGTCGGCGTCGCCATCGGCGTCCTTCTGCTCGCCGGCATGATGACGCTTCCGCTCATGTACGCGTTCGCGCTCGGGCTCGGCGTCATCGCCGCGTTCGACAATCCGGCCCGGCAGGCCTTCGTGTCCGACCTCGTCTCCCGAGAGGTCGCCTCGAACGCCGTCGCCCTGAACGCCGCGTCGTTCAACGGCGCGCGCATGATCGGCCCGGCGGTCGCCGGCATCGTGATCGTCGCGGTCGGCACCGGATGGGTCTTCCTCGTCAACGCCGTCACGTTCCTCGCGATGATCGTGGCGCTCATGCTGATCCGCACCGACGAGCTGATCCCCCGCGTTCAGGCGACCGGGGCCTCGCGGCTCGCCGACGGGTTCCGGTATGTCGCGCGGCGCCCCGACCTCATGGTCACGTTCGCGATGGTGTTCATCGTCGGGGCGTTCGGCATGAACTTCCCGATCTTCGCCTCGACCATGGCGCTCGAGTTCGGCCAGGAGGCCGACGGGTACGGGCTCCTGAGCTCCATCCTCGCGATCGGCTCGCTCGCCGGCGCCCTGCTCGCCGCGCGGCGCGACCGTGCCCGCATCCGGGTGGTCATCGGCGGCACTCTTCTCTTCGCCGGCGCCGCTGCGGTGTCGGCCGCGATGCCCTCCTATTGGGCATATGCCGTCACGCTCATGTTCACCGGGTTCGCCGTGGTGACGATGCTGACGACCGCCAACGGGTACGTCCAGACGACGACGGATCCGGCGCTCCGCGGTCGCGTCCTCGCGCTGTACATGGCCATCCTGATGGGTGGCACTCCGATCGGCGCCCCCATCGTGGGCTGGGTCGCAGCCGAGTACGGTCCGCGGGCGGCGATCCTCGTCGGCGCCGGCGCCGCGCTCGTCGCGTTCGCCATCGGCGCCACGTGGCTGATCGTCTCCGGCCGCCTGCACCGCGCCGAGGAGGCGCGGTTCCGGCTCACGATCGATGAGACGCGGCCCCTCTCGGTGGTGCCGGCGGCACCCGAGGAGTTCAGCGACGAGGTCGCCTCGACGACGCCGGTGCGCGTGCCGTCCGACGAGGCACTGCGCGAGCGCCGCGCCAGCTGACCACCGCCCGGGTCAGCGCTGCTCGCGCAGCCCCACGCGCTCGAGGTGGGCGTTGACGAAGCGTCCGCGCGGGTCGATCCGCTCGAAGACGGCGCGGGCGTCGCTCAGCCGCGGGTGCACGCGCTCGATCGCCGCACGGTCGAAGGCGTGCCGCTTGCCCCAGTGCGGCCTCGCGCCGAACGGCGCGAGCGCCTCCTCGATCCGCGGCAGCACCGCGGCGACGCCGACCGGGTCGTTGTGCCACGTGAAGTGGATCGCGAGCACGTCCTGCCCGAAGGCGGGGCTCAGCCACAGCTCGTCCGCCGACGCCGTGCGCAGCTCGCTCACGAAGAGCAGCGGCCGGATGACGTCACCCAGCGCGAGCATCGCGCGGAGCGCCGCCGGAGCCGCCGAGCGCGGCACGAAGTACTCGCTCTGGATCTCGTCACCGAACGACGGAGTGCCGTCGAGGCGGAAGTGGGGCAGCCGCAGCATCCACGGCCCGGGCTCGCCGCGCAGCCTCGTCACGTCGGCCAGACCGCCGAGGGGCTCGGCGTCGATGTCGAGCACGCCGTCGAGCAGCGCGTCCGGCACGGGATCGTCGTCGGCGTCCAGTCGGGACTTGACCCACACGAAGCCGACGGTGCGTGGTTCCCAGCGGGTGAACACCGACACGCTGTAGCCCGCGCCCGTGACGGTGTCGAGAGCGCCGAGCGCGGCATCCCACGAGACATCCCGGTAGACGTCCTGGCGCATCCGGTAGGACGGCCGCGTCTCGATGTCGAGCGACACCACGACGCCGTACGCCCCGACGCCCACCGCGAGTGCGGCGAAGTCGGGGTCGCCGCTGCGCACCTCGCGCACCTCCCCGTCGGCGTCGACGAACCGGATGCCGCGCACCGCCGTGGTCAGCACGCCGTTCGCGTCCCCCGAGCCGTGGGTGCCGGTCGCAGTGGCGCCCGCGACCGAGATGTGGGGCAGCGACCCGAGGTTGTGGAGCGCGAGACCGCGCTCGTCGAGCCAGGTCGCCAGCACTCCGTATCGCGTGCCCGCAGCCACGCGCACCTCTCCGTCGCGCAGCGCGAAGCCGCCCTCGAGCCCGGCGAGGTCGATGAGCGTGCCGGACGTGTCGGGCAGATCCGTGAACGAGTGGCGCGTGCCGAGCGCGTGCACCGGGCCGTCGCCCGCGACGGCACGAATCACATCGGCCTCGCTCCACGCCGCGACGATCCGCGGCGCCGTGTAGTCGTAGGTGCCCGCCCAGTTGCGCGTCATCGCCTCGGCCTCGTCGATTCCCGCACCACGAGCTCCGGCTGGAACACGACCTGCTCCCGCTCCGCCACGCCGTCGACCTCGTCCAGCAGCAGCTCGACCGCGCGGCGTCCGATGAGCTCACTGGGCTGGCGGATCGAGGAGAGCGGCACGACGGTGGCCGCCGAGAAGTCGATGTCGTCGTAGCCGATGATCGCGATGTCGTCCGGCACCGCGACCGATCCGAGCATCACGAGCGCCTGCAGCAGGCCGACGGCGAGCAGGTCGTTGGCCGCGAAGACCGCGTCCGGACGGTCGGCCGCGTCGCGGTCCCGCAGCCCCTCGCCCGCCGCACGGCCCTCGAGCACCGTCAGCGCCCCGGTCTCGATCACTTCGAGCGAGGCATCCGGATGCTGCGCCACTGCGCTGCGCGCACCCTCGAGGCGGTCGGCGACCTGGCGGACGGTGGACGGCCCGCCGACGAACGCGATCCGGCGGCGGCCGCTCTCGATCAGGTGCGCCACGGCGAGGCGGCCGCCGGCGACGTCGTCCACCGAGACGGAGGAGAAGTCCATGCCGTCGCTCGGGCGGTCGACGAGCACGGCCGGGATGCCGCGGGATCGCAATCCCTCGAGTCGCCGCGAGACGTCGTCGACCGGCGTGATGAGCACTCCGTGGACGCGCTGCTGCTCGAACAGGTCGAGGTAGCTCGACTCGCGGGCCGGGTCGTCGTCGCTGTTGCCGAGCAGGATCGAGAGGTCGTCGTCGGCGGCACGACGCTCGGCGCCGCGCGCCACATCGGTGAAGAAGGGGTTGCGCACGTCGAGCACGACGAGGCCGATGCTGCGGCTGCGGCCGGCGCGCAGCTGGCGAGCGGCGTCGTTGCGGACGAAGCCCAGTTCGTCGATCGCCGACTGCACCCGCTCCACGGTCGCCGGCGCGACCTTGTCGGGGCGGTTGAGCACGTTGGACACCGTGCCGACCGAGACTCGCGCGAGCGCAGCGACGTCCTTGACACTGATCGTCACCGCGAACCCCTTCCGGCGCCGCCCTCGGCGCAGGGCGGCGAATGGCACGACTGTACACCGGGCAGCGCGGGCGGCCGCGCCGGGAAAGCGTTTCGTCTTGACAAGGCCCGGTGCCGCCGCTTACCTTGGACTCAGCGAATGAAACGATTCATTCCTAGGCCCGCCTCGACGCCGAGGACACCGAAAACCAGAGAACCATGCCCCGCATCTGCTTCCAGCTCCAGGTCCGTCCCGAGCTGCTCGACGAGTACCTCGAGCGCCACTCCCCGGTGTGGCCTGAGATGCTCGCCGAGATCGCCGCCTCCGGGCGCCGCAACTACTCGCTCTTCCTCGCGGAGGGCGGTCGCCTGCTCGGCTACTACGAGACCGACGACGACGAGGCGGCGCAGGCGTACCTCGCGAGCTCCGCCGTCGCGGCGCGCTGGGAAGCCGAGATGGGCCGGTTCTTCCTCGGCCTCGAAGGGCGTCCCGACCAGGCCGCCACCCCCCTCACCGAGATCTTCCACCTCGAAGACCAGCTCGCGGATGCCGCAGCATCCGCCCGCGCAGAAAGCGACGAATCGTGACCACGCTCTCCCCCGACATCCTCACCGCCCTCGAAGGCCAGGGCATCGAGCTCCCCTCCTGGGCGTTCGGCAACTCCGGCACGCGCTTCCGCGTCTGGACGACCGAGGGCACGCCGCGCGACCCGTTCGAGAAGATCGCGGATGCCGCGGAGGTCAACCGGGTGACCGCCCTGGCCCCGAGCGTCGCCCTGCACATCCCGTGGGACAAGGTCGACGACTTCGGCGCCCTGCGCCGGCACGCCGAGGACCTCGGCGTCGAGCTGGGCACCATCAACTCGAACACGTTCCAGGACGAGGACTACAAGTTCGGCGCCCTGACGCACGAGGACGACCGCATCCGCTGCAAGGCGATCGACCACCACCTCGAGTGCATCGACGTCATGGACGCCACGGGCTCGCGCGACCTGAAGATCTGGCTCGCGGAGGGCTCGAACTACCCGGGTCAGACCGACATGCGCGCCCGCCAGGACCGCCTGAACGATTCGCTCCGCCAGATCTACGCGCGCCTCACCGGCGAGCAGCGCCTCGTGCTCGAGTACAAGTTCTTCGAGCCGTCGTTCTACCACACCGACGTTCCTGACTGGGGCACGTCCTACGCGCAGGTGGCGACGCTCGGCGACCGGGCGATGGTGTGCCTCGACACGGGCCACCACGCGCCGGGAACCAACATCGAGTTCATCGTCATGCAGCTCCTGCGGCTCGGCAAGCTGGGCTCGTTCGACTTCAACTCGCGCTTCTACGCCGACGACGACCTCATCGTGGGCGCGGCCGACCCCTTCCAGCTCTTCCGGATCCTGTTCGAGGTCGTCCGCGGCGGCGGGCTGAACAACCCCGACGTGGCCTTCATGCTCGACCAGTGCCACAACATCGAGGACAAGATCCCAGGCCAGATCCGCTCGGTGCTGAACGTCCAGGAGATGACTGCCCGCGCGCTCCTCGTCGACCGCGACGCCCTCGCCGCAGCGCAGTCGGCGAACGACGTGCTCGCGGCGAACGCCGTGTTCATGGACGCCTTCTACACCGACGTGCGCCCGGCGCTCGCACAGTGGCGCGAGTCGCGCGGGCTCCCGGCCGATCCCATGGCCGCGTACGCCTCCTCGGGCTACCAGCAGCGCATCGTGGCCGACCGCGTGGGCGGCACGCAGGCCGGCTGGGGCGCCTGACCGAGCCCATGACTCGCCACGACACGCCGTACGCCTGGACGACCAGGCGGCGTGTCCTGGCGACTCGACGTCAGGATCCGAGATGACCGACCCCTACGCGGCTGCCGACGGCCTCGTGCGCGTCTACCCGGCGCGCGCGCCCCACGGCGCAGGGCTCGTGTGGGCGCACGGCGGGGGGTTCGCGGGCGGCGACCTCGACATGCCCGAGGCCGACTCCGTCGCCCGGTCCCTGGCCTCGCGCGGGACGACCGTGGTCTCCGTCGACTACCGCCTGGCGGGCGACGGATGCCGCTACCCCGCGCCCTCCGACGACATCCTCGCCGCCTGGGCCTGGGCGGTCGACAACGCCGCACGCCTGCGCGTCGATCCGTCGCGCCTGGCGATCGGCGGCGCGAGCGCGGGCGGCAACCTCGTTGCCGGAGCCACGCTGCGGTTGATCGAACGCGGTGTCGCCGTGCTTCCCGCACTGGTCGTCCTGGCGTACCCCACGCTCCTCGCGGTGCAGCCCGAACCCGGT
Source organism: Microbacterium sp. CFBP9034 (assembly GCF_034045255.1). Lineage (NCBI taxonomy): Bacteria > Bacillati > Actinomycetota > Actinomycetes > Micrococcales > Microbacteriaceae > Microbacterium > Microbacterium sp. CFBP9034. Next base: position 627,574 of record NZ_JAXCWC010000001.1, on the reverse strand, counting down.
CCGGAGCTTCGGGCTGCACTGGACGCCGACCCCGACGCCGATCGCTTCGGACCGGATGCCGTCCGCGGCATGTACCAGAACTACCTCGGCCACCCGGTCGACCGAGCCCCGCTCCCGGCTGTCCCGGGCGCGGCGACGGCCGCCGACCTGGCGGAGTTCCCGCCGACGCTCATGATCAACGGCGACGTCGACGAACTCCGCGTCTCGGGCGAGGTCTTCGCCGCAACGCTCGCCTCGGCCGACCGGCCGATCGAGGTCGTGACCGAGCCCGGCACGACGCACGGTCATCTCAACCGACCTGATCTGCCCGCGGCATCCGTCTCTCTCGACCGCATCGCGACCCGTCTCGCGGCGTTGCGCTCCACCGTCCTCCCGAGTCGCCAGAACACGCCGACACCGTGACACCCGACCCGGCGTGTCTTGGCGACTCGCCCCGCACCCCCACCGAAGGAACACCCTCATGACGAACCAGGCAGCAGCCGACCTGATCGCCCGGTCCAACCGACTCGGCGCCGACCCGAAGAACACGAACTACGCCGGCGGCAACACGTCGGCGAAGGGCACCGACACCGATCCGGTCACGGGTCAGCCCGTCGAGCTGCTGTGGGTCAAGGGCTCCGGCGGCGACCTCGGCACGCTGACCGAGTCGGGGCTCGCGGTGCTGCGCCTCGACCGCATGCGCGCCCTGGTCGACGTGTACCCCGGCCTCGATCGCGAAGACGAGATGGTCGCCGCGTTCGACTACTGCCTGCACGGCAAGGGCGGCGCGGCGCCGTCGATCGACACCGCGATGCACGGGCTCGTGGACGCCGCCCACGTCGACCACCTGCACCCCGACTCCGGCATCGCGATCGCGACGGCCGCCGACGGCGAGGCGCTCACCCCGACGATCTTCGGCGAGAAGGTGGTGTGGGTGCCGTGGCGGCGCCCGGGCTTCCAGCTCGGCCTCGACATCGCCGAGATCAAGGCGGCGAACCCGCAGGCGATCGGCTGCATCCTCGGCGGACACGGCATCACGGCGTGGGGCGACACCTCGGAGGAGGCGGAGGCCAACTCGCTCTGGATCATCGAGACCGCTCAGGCCTACCTCGACGCGAACGGATCGGCCGAGCCCTTCGGCGGAGTCCGGGCCGGGTTCGAGGCGCTCCCCGAGGCGGAGCGGCGCGCCAAGGCCGCCGCACTCGCGCCGACGATCCGCGGCCTCGCGTCGACCGACAAGCCCATGGTCGGGCACTTCACCGACTCCGACGTCGTGCTCGACTTCCTCGCCGCGGAGCGGGCGCCCGAGCTCGCCGAGCTCGGCACCAGCTGCCCCGACCACTTCCTGCGCACCAAGGTCAAGCCGATGCTGCTCGACCTGCCCGCCGACGCGCCGGTCGAGGCATCCGTCGCCCGCCTCGTCGAGCTGCACGACACCTACCGCGCCGACTACCAGGCGTACTACGACGCCCACGCCACGGCCGAGTCGCCCGCGATCCGCGGCGCCGACCCGCTCATCGTGCTCGTACCTGGGGTGGGCATGTTCTCGTTCGGCGCGAACAAGCAGACCGCCCGCGTCGCCGGCGAGTTCTACGTCAACGCGATCAACGTGATGCGCGGCGCCGAGTCGATCTCGACCTACAGCCCCATCAGCGATGCCGAGAAGTTCCGCATCGAGTACTGGGCGCTCGAAGAGGCGAAGCTGCAGCGGATGCCGAAGCCCAAGACCCACCAGGGGCGCATCGCGTTCGTCACCGGCGCGGCATCCGGAATCGGGAAGGCCATCGCCACCCGCCTCGCCGCCGAGGGCGCCTGCGTGGTCGTCGCCGACCTCGATCTCGAGAAGGCGCAGGCCGCGGCCGCCGAGCTCGGCGGAACGGATGTCGCGATCGGCGTCGCCGCGAACGTCGCCGACGCCGCCGGTGTGCAGGCCGCGATCGACGCCACGGTGCTGGCGTTCGGCGGCATCGACCTCGTTGTGAACAACGCCGGCCTGTCGCTGTCGAAGCCGCTGCTGGAGACCACCGAGAAGGACTGGGACCTGCAGCACGACGTCATGGCCAAGGGCTCGTTCCTCGTGGCGAAGGCGGCCGCGAAGGCGCTCATCGAGCAGAAGATGGGCGGCGACGTCATCTACATCTCGTCGAAGAACTCCGTCTTCGCGGGCCCGAACAACATCGCGTACTCCGCGACCAAGGCCGACCAGGCCCACCAGGTGCGCCTCCTCGCGGTCGAGCTCGGCGAGCACGGCGTGCGGGTCAACGGAATCAACCCCGACGGCGTCGTGCGCGGCTCGGGCATCTTCGCCGCCGGGTGGGGCGCCAACCGCGCCGCGACCTACGGCGTCAAGGAAGAGGACCTCGGCCAGTACTACGCCAACCGCACGATCCTCAAGCGCGAGGTCGTGCCCGAGAACGTCGCGGACGCGGTCTACGTGCTGACCGGCCCCGAGCTCTCGCGCACGACGGGCCTGCACATCCCCGTGGACTCCGGCGTCGCCGCGGCGTTCCTGCGATGAGCGGCCGCGGCGGCGCGCTCCGCCGAACGCACAGGGTTTTGCCGAGCGCACGGGGTTTGGGCGCCGAAACCATGTGCGCTCGGGCACATCATGTGCGCTCGGCGCCGAACGTGTCGGCAGCCGGCACGGGGGCACGGGCATGAGCGGCGGCGCGGTCGCGGCCGTCGACCTCGGTGCCACCAGCGGCCGCGTGATGATCGGCCGGGTGAGCGACGGGATGCTGCAGCTCGAGGCCGTCTCACGGTTCCCGAACGGACCCGTGCCCGGCCCCGACGGCCTGCACTGGGACTTCTCGGCGCTGTACCGGCACATCGTCGACGGGCTCCGCGAGGCCGTCGAGCGCGAGCCCGGCCTGGCGAGCGTCGGCATCGACTCCTGGGCGGTGGACTACGGCCTGGTGCAGAGCGGCGAACTCCTCGCCGAGCCGTTCCACTATCGCGACGAGCGCACCCTGCGCGGCGTCGACCGGGTGCACGGGCTCATCCCGTTCGCCGAGCTCTACCGACGCAACGGCCTGCAGTTCCTCCCGTTCAACACCCTGTATCAGTACGCGACGGAGCAGCGCCTCGACGATGCCGACGTCGCGCTCCTCGTCCCCGACCTCGTCGCGTTCCTGCTCACGGGAGCCCGCATCGCGGAGCGCACCAACGCCTCGACCACCGGGCTCGTCGACGTGCACAGCGCGCAGTGGGACCTCGAGCTCGCCGAGCGGCTCGGGATCCCGGCATCCGTCCTGCCCGATCTCGTCGATCCGGGCGAGCGTCTCGGTGCGCTGCACGGCGCGGCGCGCGAACGCGTCGGCCGGGCGCTCGAGGTGATCGCAGTCGGATCGCACGACACCGCGTCGGCGATCGTCGCGGTGCCCCTGAGCTCGCCGAACGCGGCGTACATCTCGTGCGGCACGTGGGGGCTCGTCGGCGTCGAGCTCGACGCTCCGGTTGTCACCGACGACGCGCGCGAGGCGAACTTCACGAACGAGGGCGGTGTGGACGGACGGGTGCGGTTCCTCCACAACGTCACCGGCCTGTGGCTGCTGAGCGAGTCGGTGCGGGCGTGGGAGTCCGAAGATGGCGAGCGGATCGACCTCCCGGCGCTGCTGGAGGCCGCGGCCGGGCCCACGCGCCCGGAGGCTTCGGGTGACGCGTCAGCGGCGGCAGAAGGGGGCGTGGGGAACGCGGACGGCGAGATCCCGATCTTCGACGCCAACGATCCGCGGCTGTCGGCGCCGGGCGACATGCCCGCCCGTATCGCCGCGGTGCTCGAGGAGGCGGGGGCGACCGTACCGGCATCCCGGGCGGCGTTCGCCCGCACGATCGTGGAGAGCATCGCCGCGGCGTTCGCCCGGACGGTCCACACCGCGGGCCGCCTGACGGACCGCGAGATCGACGTCGTGCACATCGTCGGGGGCGGGGCGCTGAACCGCCTGCTGTGCCAGGCGACCGCCGACCGGTCGGGACTGCCGGTGCTCGCCGGACCGGTCGAGGCGACGGCGATCGGCAACGTGCTCGTGCAGGCGCGCGCCCACGGCTGGTTCGGAGCGGATGCCTCGCTCGAGACCCTGCGAGAGGCCGTCGTCGCCGCTTTCCCGCCGGAGCGGTTCGAGCCTCGCGCAGGCAGCCGCGACCCTCGCTCGGGAAGAACGGCATGACCACGTACGGCGCCGCCTTCGACTGGGCACGCCGGCACGTCGAGGCCGGGCGCCTGCCGACCGCCGTGCTCGGCATCGCGACCGCCGACGGCACCGTGGCCCTCGACGCCTTCGGCGCGACGGGCACCCGCTCCACCCGGTCGGACGACCACTACCGCCTGTTCTCGATCACGAAGCCGCTCGTCGGACTGGTCGCCGCACGGGCGATCGAGCGCGGGCTGCTCACGCCCGAGACGCCGCTCTCGGCCGCGCTCCCCGCGTTCGGAGCCGGCCGCGACGACATCGTGCGTCTGCGGCACCTCGCGAGCCACACCTCCGGCATCGCCGAGCCCGCGCTGGACGCCCCAGGCCTCCGCTCCGCGCTCGTCAGCCTGGGCCGCGACTTCCGTGCCGGCACGGTGTCGCGCTACTCCACGATCGCATTCGAGGGGATCGCCGCGCTGACCGAGCACGCGACCGGCGTCGCCTGGGATGCCGAGCTCGCCGCCTGGGCCGCCCGGAGCGGCGCCGACGGTCTCACCCTGGATGAGGCATCCGACCCGATTGAGATTCCGGATGCCGCAGCCAACGGCCTCGACATCGAGGCGTTCGCCCGCCTGCGGCACCCCGGCGCCGGCCTCCTCGGCCGCGCGACGGACCTGCTCGCGATCGGCTCGGCCCTGCTGCGCGACGCCGGGGAAATCGTGCAGCCGGCGACCCTCGGGATGATGCTGCGCCCACTCACGGACGACATCCCCCGCCTCGAGCCGTACCCCGCCGAGCGCGGTCAGGACTGGGGCTTCACCTGGAACCTCCGCAGCCGCGCGCCGGGCCTCATCGACCGCGACGTGTACGGCCACGGCGGCTGGTCCGGCGGCGAGTTCTGGGTGCATCCGACGGCCGGCGTGGCCTGGGTGCTGCTGACCAACCGCGCCGATCGGCCGGGCGTCGACGCCGATGAGCTCGACAACGCGGTGATCTCGGCGCTCTGAGGGCCCCCTTGCGGATGCCGCGGCACCCGCCCCCTCCCGCGTCCGCACGTCAACCCCCTGCCGGGGCGCGGGCGGGGGCCTAGCGTGGAGTCATGGACCAGCAGCACGGCACCGAGGACCAGCCCGTCGAGCAGGATGCCCCCGTCGGCGGCGACGAGACCACCGAGGAGCAGCTCGAGGCCGACAACCCGGCCGAGGAGGACACGCTCAAGACGCTCGACCCGGACGCCCCGCCCGCCTGACCTCGCAAGCCCGGGAGCCTGGGCCCGGAGCCCGCAACGGCGCTCCCCGCGAGCGCACACGGTCTGCGCGAAAGCACACGTTGTGCGCGGCGAAACCATGTGCATTCGCGCACAACATGTGCGTTCGGCACCGGCGCTGAGCCAGAAGGGCGCGGGTCAGGCCTCGCGGGTGATGGTGACCTTCACGTGCAGGTGGCTCTTGAACGGGCCGGCGTACACCCCGCGCAGCGGAGGCACGTCGCCGTAATCGCGGCCCCGGCCGACCAGCACGTGCCGGTCGCCGATCTCGATGTTGTTCGTGGGGTCGAAGCCCTGCCACTCGCCCGCGAACCACTCGATCCACGCGTGCGACTCGCCGGTGACCGCGACCCCCACGTCGGCCGTGGGGCGGGGGTGCAGGTAGCCCGAGACGTACCGGGCCGGGATGCCGACCTCGCGCAGCGCCCCGAGCGTCACGTGGGCGATGTCCTGGCACACGCCCTTGCGGGCCTCCCAGGCCTCGTGCGCGGTCGAGTGCACCCCGGTGATGCCGTGCATGTACTCCACGGCGTCGCCGATCCCCGTCGCGATCGCGTGGGCCGCGCGCCCCGGGTGATCGTGCTTGGCCGCGATGGACCGGGCGAGGTCGGCGACCTCGGGGTGGGGTCGCGTGCGGTTGGTCTGCCCCAGCTGCTCGACGGTCTCGATGGAGCGGCCGGACTCCCGTCCGAGAGCGTGCCACGAGACGTCGACGTGCTCGAGCGGGCGCGGGCGCACTTCGACCAGCGAGCGAGCGGTGATCGTGAGCGCTGCGTGCGGAGACAGCACGTCGAAGGCGGCGACGCGGGTGCCGAAGTAGTCGACGTACTGGTTCACCGACGTCGACGGCTCGATGTCGAGCGACGAGTTCAGCACGAACTGGCTGTCGGTCGATCCCGGCAGCATGCGCGCCTCGTTGTACGACGCCGACACGTCGCCCTGATAGCTGAAACCGGTCTGGTGCTCGATGCGCAGGCGCTTCATGAGATCTCCCCGATCCAGCTGGGCTCGGCCTGCGTCGGGAAGAACCGCCCGCGGATCGCCTCGGATGCCTCGCGCGTCACCGTCTGCACGCGCTGCATGTGCTGCGGCAGCTCGCCGAGGATCTCGCCGATCGGCCGGTACTCGAGGTCGTTGCGGATCTGGCCGAGAGCGCGCAGCACCGTGTTCGAGTGGCCGACGCGGTCGGCACGGGGATCGATGGCGCTCATGCACTCCTCGGCGCGCTGGATCGAGTAGATGATCGAGCGCGGGAACAGCCGGTCGAGCAGCAGGAACTCCGCCGCGTTGCGCGCGCTCGGCATGCCGCGATAGGTGCGCAGGTACGCCTCGTAGGCGCCGCACGACCGCAGGATGGTGGTCCACGACGGGCCGGATGCCTGGGTCAGCGACCGAGTCGCCAGCAGGCGTGCGGTCATGTCGGTGCGCTCGATGCTGCGACCCAGCGTGAAGAACTGCCAGGCCTCGTCACGGCTCGTGGAGGAGTCCACGATGCCCACGGCGAGCGCCGCACGCTCACGCACCCATTGGAAGAACTCGTGCACCTTGTCGGTCTGCAGGCGCCGCGGCATCCGCGCGTTCGTCGTGTTGAGGGTCTCCCACAGCTCGGTGGAGACGATCTCGCGGGCCCGGCGGGCGTTCTCGCGGGCGCCGGTGAGGGCGTAGGCGATGCTGGACGGATTCATGCGGTCGACCGCCAGGCGTGCCAGCACGTCCTCGCGCCGGACGACCTCGAGGCCTTCCGGCGAGGGCGAGCCCATGACGCTGAGCAGCGAGCGGCAGGCCGTGTCCTCGTTGATCCACGGGTCTTCCAGCAGGAGCTGGAGGTGGACGTCGAGGATGCGCGCCGTGCCGTCGCTGCGCTCGATGTAGCGCCCGATCCAGAAGAGCGACTCGGCGATGCGGCTCAGCATGGCGCACCTTCTTCGGGCGTTTCGACTCGCGTAGACCCGCGCTGAGCGAGCGTCAGCGAGTCGAAGCGTCGCTCGACGAGCGGTGGTGTGCCGGACGAAGCGTCTCCCGCCTCACCCTGCGCCTGCTGCTGCTGCTCCTGCTGCTCGACGCGGGTGCGAGGGCGGTCCTGCGGGGAGTGCGTCGGCTCGGGCTGCCCGTCGTAGATGATCGGGATCGCCGCCGTGATGGTCGCGGCCTGGTCGGCCACGAGGCCCGCGAGTCCGCTGCCCTGTCCGTACTCGACATGCGACGGCGCGGAGCCGCCGATGACCCAGGTGTCCTTCGACCCGCCGCCCTGGCTGGAGTTGACGACCAGCTGGCCCTCGGGGAGCGCGACGCGCGTGAGACCGCCGGGCAGCACCCAGACGTCCTCGCCGTCGTTCACCGCGAACGGGCGGAGGTCGGCGTGGCGCGGGCGCATGCCGTCCTCGACCATCGTCGGGATGGTCGAGAGCATCACCACGGGCTGCGCGATCCAGCCCCGCGGATCGGCGAGCAGGCGCTGCCGGAGCGTGTCGAGCTCGGCGGGCGAGGCATCCGGGCCCACCACCAGGCCCTTGCCGCCCGACCCGTCCACCGGCTTGACCACGAGCTCGGGGAGGCGGTCGAGCACCTCCTCGAGAGCACCGGGATCTTCGAGCCGCCACGTGTCGACGTTCTTCAGGATCGGCTCCTCGGCGAGGTAGTAGCGGATCAGGTCGGGCACGTAGGTGTAGAGGAGCTTGTCGTCGGCGACGCCGTTGCCCACGGCGTTGGCGATCGTGACATTGCCGAGCCGCGCGGCGAGCATCAGGCCGGGGGCGCCGAGCATCGAGTCGGCACGGAACTGCAGCGGATCGAGGAACTCGTCGTCGACGCGGCGATAGATCACGTCGACGCGCTTGGGGCCGCGGGTCGTGCGCATGAAGACCTTGCCGCCGATCGACAGCAGATCGCGCCCCTCGACGAGCTCGACGCCCATGAGGCGGGCGAGCAGCGTGTGCTCGAAGTAGGCGGAGTTGTAGACGCCGGGCGTGAGCACCACGACGTTGGGATCGTCGATGCCGGCGGGCGCCGACGCCCGCAGGGCGGCCAGGAGCTTGTTCGGGTAATCGCCGACCGGGCGCACGCGCATCGAGACGAACAGCTCGGGGAGCGTCTGGGCCATGACGCGGCGGTTCGAGATCACGTAGCTGACACCCGAGGGCACGCGCACGTTGTCTTCGAGCACGCGCATCTCGCCGTGCTCGTCGCGGATGAGGTCGATCCCCGACACGTGGATGCGCACGCCGTTGGCGGAGTGGATGCCGGCGGCCTGGCGGTAGAAGTACTGCGACGAGGCGATGAGCCCGGCGGGAAGCACCTCGTCGCGGACGCAGTGCTGGCGTCCGTAGGCGTCGTCGAGGAACGCCTCCAACGCGCGCACCCGCTGCTTGACCCCGGCCTCGATGCGCGACCACTCGTCGTAGGTGATGACGCGGGGCACGGCATCCAGCGGGAACGGGCGCTCCTCACCGGCGAAGTCGAACGTGACGCCCTGTGCGAGGTACGAGCTCGCGAGGGAGGCGGTGCGTCCGCGCAGCTCCTCCTGGGTCATCTGAGCGAGGGCCTGGTAGAGCTCCCGGTAGGCCTCCCGCGACTCCGCCAGAGCCCCGGGATGAGCCGGGCTCCCGAACATCTCGTCGTACGCCGGGATCCCTGTGGCCGTCTTGCGCGGCGCCAGAACGGAGCCGTAGCCGTCGAAGAGATCTCCCATGCGATGAGCCTAGTCGCGGCCGTGTTGCCGGAGTGTTTCGACGGGATGCCGCGGCCCGCGGCCGCTCGTCCCGGTCAGCAGTGCACCACCACGTTGAACCAGCCGTCGACAGGGTTGCCCGCGCTGTCCCACACGTCGACACTCACCGCATCCCAGTCCGGCCACGCGTAGGCGGTCACGATGTTCGCGGCGTAGGGGCTGCTCGCCACCGCGACGCACGCGGTGAGATCCACATCGAACCAGACCGTATAGGCGCCGATGGCGTCGTGGCTGTACCCGGTCTGGCGACTCCACGACTCCGGGGCACCGGTGGGATCGCCGATGGAGTACATCTGGCCGATGTAGTAGCCGGTGACGTCGATGACGAGGTGGGTGGAGTAGTCGTAGTTGCGCACCCGGAGGTGAGGCGTTCCCTGCCCCGGAAGGGCGACCGTGGGGTTCGACGTCACCTTGTTCGCGCTCGTGTAGGAGAGAACCGTCGACGTCGGCTCGCTCAGCCCGACCGGCCACGCGTTCAGTCGGCCCTTGCCGCTGGACTCGACCGTCGTGAACGAGAACGTCGCCGACGACGCCCATTCCGGGATGCCGCATCCGCCGCTCTTGCCACCCTGTGCGATGAAGCCGTCCGCCCCCGTGACCAGGAAGGAGCGCGACACACCCGCTGCGAGCTTGCCGCCCGCCTTGCGGGTGTCCACGGCGCGGCACGGAACGATGGGGACGTAGAGGAGCTCTCTTTCGAACTCCGAGATCGCCGCCAGGGATGCCAACCCGTCCGCCACGCCACGCTCGGATCCCGAGCCCAACGGCGAGACGTTCATCGGGCTGGACTGCGGCTCTCTGTCCGGCCCGGGCAGGCCGTCCGGCGCCGTCCGGGCGAAGGAGGCCGGTTCGGCATCGCCCGAGTGGGTCATGATCGCGACGGTGGACGCGCTCGCGAGCACGGCGACGACCGCGAGCGCGACGGTGGAACGGAACCTTCTGGGCATGGCGAACTCCCTCGTTCTTGCGCAATGCCGGAGGCCCCGAACCCCGAGTGATGAACAGCACGGTACACCTGCGTCCTGCCGAGCACGAGGGGCCTCGCACACCAGTGCCCCGCGACGCCGTGGGGCGTCGCGGGGCACGTGGGAGCTGTCAGCCACCGGCCAGAGCCGGTGCGGCTACCCGACTAGCAGTGGACCGCGAGATTGAAGTAGTAGTCCGCCGCGACGCCCGCGTGGTTGTAGACGACCACCGTGACGGTGGGACTTGACGTCGTATAGAGCGCATTGGCGATGTACCCGCCCCAGTCGGCGTTCGCCACAGCGACGCACCCCGTGAGCGGGGTGTCGAAGGTCACGTTGTACATACCCGTGCCGATCTTCGCTGCGCTGACCACCCGCGAACTCCCGCCGAGCGTGCCGCCCGAGTTGACGTACGCGTACATCTGGCCGATGTAGTAGCCGGTGACGTCGACGACCAGGTGCGTCGAGTAGTCGTAGTTGCGAACGCGAAGGTGCGGCGAGCCGGTCTGCTGCAGGGCGACCGTCGGATTCGACGTCACCTTGTTGGCGTTCGTGTACGACAGGACGGTGGACCCGGGCTCGCTGACCCCGTTCGGCCACGCGTTGAGCCGGCCCTTGCCGGTCGCCTCGGTGGTCGTGAACGAGAACGTCGCCGAGGTCGCGCCTGCCGGGATGCCGCAGCCGCCGCTCGTTCCGCCCTGCGGAACGAAGGCGGTGGTGCCCTTCACGACGAACGCCCGCTGCTCGTTCACTGCCAGCTTGCCCCCCGCCTTGCGGGTGTCGACGATGCGACAGGGCTTGATCGGCACGTACAGGTACTCCTTCTCGGTCGGAGTGAGCCCCGCGAGGTCTGCCCCGTCGAGAGAGCTGTCGGATTGCGAGTCGGGTGCCGGGCGGTCCGGGGCCGTCTGCGCGATCGACGTGGGCGCCGCCGTGGGATTGAGCACCGCCACGGTCGAGGCGCTCGCGAGCACGGCGATCGCCGCGAACGCGAGGGTGGAGCGAAGTCTGCTGGTCATTGCGTACTCCTCATCGTCGCCGGCCCTCATCGGCCGGGCGGGTGGATTCCCCGGGGGCCCGAGTGGTCCCACCATGCAGAGCCCGTCGAGCGCATCGCTGATACGAACGCCAGCGGATTCGCGCCACGTCGGCCTCGCGGCCCGCGGGCGGACGTAGGCTCCCTTCCATGGCAGGACCGACGAAGGTCGACGCTGCGGCGGCGGGCGCGGGCGCGGCATCCGTCGTCCTCGGCGTGGGTCTCGGTGAGCTGAGCGCCGGGATCCTCGGCGTCGCCGGACCGATCACGGCCATGGGCGGCTGGCTCATCGATCTCGCTCCGGCGTGGGCGAAGGACACCGCGATCGCCCTGTTCGGCACCGCCGACAAGATCGCGCTCGTCGTCGGCATCGGCATCGTGCTCCTGCTCGCGGGAGCGGCCTGCGGCGTGCTCGAGGCGCGCCGTCCGCCGTGGGGGCGCGTGATCGTGCTCGTGGTCGGCGCCGTCGGCGCGGTGGTGTCGATGACGAGGGCGGAGGCCGGGCCGGTGTCGTGGCTGCCCTCCGCCATCGCGGGGATCACCGCCGCGCTCACGCTGTGGCTGCTGATCCGGATGCTGCGCCCCGCACTCGCCGCCGCGCCCCGGTCGAACGGAACCCGGTCGGCCGAACCGCCCCCCGCCCCCGCCGCCGCGCCCCCGGCGCCCGACGCCGGGCCCTCACCCAGCCGGCGCACCTTCCTGGTCTGGACAGGCGTAGCTGCGGCCGCCGGCATCCTCACCGCTGCTGCGGGCACCGCGATGCGGGCCGGGAGCACGGCGCTGGCGGCGATCAAGGCGGTGGTGCTCCCGACGCCGGCGGTGGCGGCCACGGCCGTCCCGGCGTCGGCCGAGCTCGGCATCCCGGGGCTCGCCACCGTCGTGACGCCCAACGAGAGCTTCTACCGCATCGACACCGCGCTCATCGTGCCGAGGATCGATCCCGCCGACTGGAGCCTGCGCATCCACGGGCTCGTCGAGAACGAGGTGACCGTCACGTGGGACGAGTTGCTCGCCCTGCCGCTCGAAGAGAGCCACACCACGCTCGCGTGCGTGTCGAACGAGGTGGGCGGCACGCTCATCGGCAACGCGCTGTGGCTCGGGTACCCGGTGCGGGAGCTGCTCGCCCGGGCGAAGCCCAGCGCGGAGGCCGACATGGTGCTCTCGCGGTCGATCGACGGGTTCACGGCATCCACCCCTCTCGAAGCCCTCACCGATGACCGCGCCGCCATCCTCGCCGTCGGGATGAACGGCGAGCCGCTGCCGCTCGAGCACGGGTTCCCGGCGCGCCTGGTCGTGCCCGGGCTGTACGGCTACGTCTCGGCCACGAAGTGGGTGACCGCGCTCGAGGTCACCCGGTTCGATCGGGCGAAGGGATACTGGACCGACCGGGGCTGGTCGGAACGCGGTCCGATCAAGCTGCAGTCGCGCATCGACGTGCCGCGCAAGGCGCAGGGGCTGAAGGCGGGCGAGACCGTGATCGCCGGGGTCGCGTGGCAGCAGCACGTGGGCGTGGCGCGGGTCGAGGTGCAGATCGATGAGGGCACCTGGGAGGACGCGACGCTGGCCACCGCGATCTCGGACGACACCTGGGTGCAGTGGAGCCTGCCGTGGACGGCGACCGCCGGAGATCACCTCATCCGCTGCCGGGCCACGAGCAGCAGCGGCGAAGTGCAGACCCCGGATCGCGCCTCCACTGCACCCGACGGCGCCACCGGGTGGCACGAACGGTTCGTGACCGTCTTCTGACCTCTCGCACACTGCCGGACACCTCTGACCGGTAGCATCCCGGGAGACTCACCCGACGGAGGCCTCTGTGGCGGATTCGCTGGAAGCGCTGGTCGCGCGCCTGCTGGCGCTCGCCACTGTCGACGAATCGGGCGCACGCCGGCTTCCTCCCGAACGGGTGCTCTGCGACGAGCTGGGCATGAGCCGGGGCGCACTGCGCGAGCAGTTCTCGGTGCTCGAGCGCCTCGGCTTCCTCCATCGCACGCAGGGTCGGGGCACCTACCTCGACACGCCCTCGTACGACTTCGTGCGCAGCTTCTTCGCGATCTCTCGATCGCTCGGGTACATCACCGACCAGCACGTCGCGGACTCCCGCGTCCTCGTCGAGGAGGCCGTCGCCGAGTCGGCTGCGCGCCGGGCGACCCCCGACCAGATCGCTGACCTGCGCGAGGCGCTCGAGCGAATGGCCGCCGGCGAAGAGGCTGGGGACGACAGCCTCATCCACCAGGCGGACGTCGACTTCCACCGGCGGCTGCTCGACATCGTCGACAACCCCGTGCTGCAGTTCCTGCGCGAAGGCCTGAGCCGCGCGCTGGACGACGACATGCGCGCTCGCCGTGACTTCGTCGAGCGCGGGCACTCGAGCCTCGATTTCGACCGCTCCCACGAGAACATCGTCGAAGCCATCGAGGCCCGCGATCCCGAGGCCGCGCGCCTCGGGATGCGGCGGCACTTCGGGATCACGGCGACGGATGCCACGGCCCCGGGGTTCGCCGGACACCCCTGAGACTGCTCGGCGAACGACCGTCCCGGCGGGCCCGATCGCCTGCTCAGCCGGCCAGCACGACCCGGAGCTGCTCCACGGCCCAGTCGAGCTCGGTGGCCCGGATGACGAGCGGCGGGGCGATGCGGATGGTCTGACCGTGGGTGTCCTTGACGAGCACCCCGCGGGCGATGAGCCGCTCGGCGATCTCACGGCCGGTGCCGTGCGCCGGGTCGATGTCGACGCCGGCCCAGAGACCGGCGATGCGCACAGAGGTGACCCCGTGTCCGACGAGCGAGTCCAGCCGCGCCTCGAGGTGTTCGCCGAGCGCTTTCGCCCGGGTCTGGAACTCTCCGCTCTGGAGCATCTCGACCACGCGCAGCCCGACGGCGGCCGCGAGCGGGTTGCCGCCGAACGTCGAGCCGTGCTCGCCGGGACGGATGACTCCGAGCACGTCGCGGTCGGCGACGACGGCGGAGAGGGGCAGGATGCCGCCGCCCAGCGCCTTGCCGAGCAGGTACATGTCGGGGACGACGCCCTCGCGGTCGCACGCGAACGTCTCGCCCACGCGGCCGAGCCCGGACTGGATCTCGTCGGCGATGAAGAGCACGTTGTGGCGAGTGCAGATCTCGCGCACCGCGCGGAGGTATCCCTCCGGCGGCAGCACGACGCCGGCCTCGCCCTGGATGGGCTCGATCAGCACCGCGGCGGTGGATGGCGTGATCGCGGCCTCGATCGCCGCGGCATCGCCGAACGGCACGTGCACGAACCCGGGGGCGAACGGGCCGAAGTCATTGCGCGCATCGGGGTCGTCGCTGAAGCCCACGATCGTGGTGGTGCGGCCGTGGAAGTTGCCGTGGGCGACGACGACGGTCGCGGCATCCGGTGCGATGCCCTTCACGCGGTAGCCCCAGGCACGTGCCACCTTGATGCCGGTCTCGACGGCCTCGGCGCCCGTGTTCATGGGCAGCACCAGCTCCTTGCCGCAGAGCTCGGCGAGCGCGGCCGCGAAGGGGCCGAGCCGGTCGTTGTGGTACGCGCGGCTGGTGAGCGTCAGACGGTTCAGCTGCTCCTGCGCGGCGGCGAGGATGGCGGGATGCCCGTGCCCGAAGTTGAGCGCCGAGTACGCCGACAGGAGGTCGAGGTAGCGCTTGCCCTCGACGTCGGTCACCCACGCGCCCTCGCCGCGGGAGATCACCACGGGCAGCGGGTGATAGTTGTGCGCGACGTGCTCGTCCTCGTCTGCGATGATGCGCGCCATCGCGGTGTCGACGGATGCCTGGATCGAAGTCATCTCCGTGCCTTTCAGCGCCGCAGCTCGAGGGTGCAGCACTTGATGCCGCCGCCGCCGAGCAGCAGCTCGGAGAGGTCCACGAGGACCGGGTTGTAGCCGCGCTCGCGCAGCTGGGCCTCGAAGCCCTTCGCGCGCGGGGAGATGATGACGTTCAGGCCGTCGCTCGCCGAGTTGAGGCCGAAGACGGCTCCGTCCTCGTCAGACACGAGGATCGCGTCGGGGTAGCGCTCGGCCAGGATCCGCCGGCTCTGCTCGTCGAACGCGCCCGGGAGGTAGGCGATGTTCGCCTTCTCGACGCCGCCCGGGCCCTCGACCGGGTCGAGCACCGAGATCGCGGTGTCGAGGTGGTAGAAGCGCGGGTCGACGAGGTTGAGGCTCACGACCTCCTTGCCGAACACTTCGTTGAGCTCACGGTGGCTGTCGCCGGTGGAGCGGAAGCCGGTGCCCGCGAGGATCGTGTCGCCGACGAGCAGGAAGTCGCCCTCGCCCTCGTTGACCTCGACGGGCCTGGCGACCTCGAAGCCGTTGTCGCCGAAC
Source organism: Microbacterium sp. CFBP9034 (assembly GCF_034045255.1). Lineage (NCBI taxonomy): Bacteria > Bacillati > Actinomycetota > Actinomycetes > Micrococcales > Microbacteriaceae > Microbacterium > Microbacterium sp. CFBP9034. Next base: position 612,151 of record NZ_JAXCWC010000001.1, on the reverse strand, counting down.
CAGTCCATGAACGCCGGACCCTCGGGCACGCGCTGCTCGAAGCGGAACTTCGCGCCGTACGCCACGTTCCCGATCACGAAGCCGCCGTTGGCGGTGTAGACCATGTCGGGCAGGCCGTCGATGGGATCGATCAGCTGCACGTCGTGGCCGAGCGCGATGTAAGTGTCGTAGAGCGTCTGCCACTGCGCGACGGCTTTGGCCGTGTCGGTCGGGTTGGCGGGCTCCATCCACGGGTTGATCGTGTAGCTCACCGTGAAGTGCTCGGGCCGGCACATCAGGTAGCTGCGGTGCTGCTGGATCCGGGATCCGGATGCCGCGACCTCGGTCGTGGAGCCGGTCGAAGCGGGCGCGGTGTTCTGCGTGGACATCTTGCTCCTTGCGAAGGGGCGGCGGACGCTGTCCAGGGGCCCGGCGGAGCTGCGGAAGCCGACGACTCGGGCACGCCGCATCCATTGTCTCATGAGACCTGGGAGCCGCCTGGGATCAGGACCACGAGCTTTCCCACGACGTGGCGTCGCGCGGGCGCTTGGTCATGTCATGCCTCCGGGTAGTGGAAGAGGTCGTCGAGGCCCATGCGGAACACGCGGGAGATCTGGAAGGCGAGTTCGAGAGAGGGCGAGTACCGGCCCTGCTCGATCGCGATGAGCGTCTGACGGGTGACGCCGACCTGCTTCGCGAGCTCGGCCTGGGTGAGCCCGGCGGCTTCGCGCTGCGTGCGGATCGAGTTCGTGACCCTGGTGGGCTTGACCATCAGACCAGCCCACGCCGGTACGCGATGACGCTCGCGACGCCGCCCACCAGCGCCGAGGCGGCGAAGCCGTAGAACATCGTGTTGGCGATCCAGAACCAGTCCAGCTCGAAGGCGCACTCGACGATGACGCCGAGCCCTGCGATCACGAGGAACGCCTGCCCGACCCGGTCTCCCATGCGGCTGATGTCGCGGTCGCGCTGGTCGGACGTGCCGACGCCGTCGGGGTCTCGCATCCCCGCGAGTATGCCCCACACGATGCTGAGCACGATCGCGCCGACGATGCTCGCGCCGATCGTCCAGAGCATGATCGGCACCCAGTCCACGTCGGCCACCGATCCGCCCGCCGCCTGCTGCAGCACGATCACCGTGTACACCGACATGCCGATCCCGCTCGCGATGAGGCTCGCCCAGATGTTGCGCTCTTGGTAGGCCACGTCGTCCTCCGGTGTCTAGAATGTTTGACATACCGAGCGTACGCAGGTCGCGGCATCCGTGTCAACTATTCTTTACATCGGCTCGCGAGCGCCCGCGGGCGCGACGATGCCCCGGGCGCGGAATCCGCCCGGGGCGCCGTCGGCTCTCAGACGCGGTCGGTGCGGGGGCGGAGCTGGGGCGCCGTGTCGTCGACGCCGTCGCCGTTCTGGTCGGGCGCCGGGTCGCGGTACACCCGCTCCTCGGCGGAGGTCGTCTGCGGCACGTCGCCGTCAGCCGGGTCGCGGCGCACGCCGGCGTCCGTCTTGCTCCACGCGTCGCCATCCGAGGTGCTGCGGACGTCGGCGTCCGCGGCGCTCCGGCGCAGGCCGGGGTCGCCGGTGTCGCGTCGGCCGTCGGCGTCTGCCGCAGCAGCGGGGACGGCATCCGCTCGCTCGTTCCCGACGAAGGGATCGACCTCGTCGGCCTTGCGCAGCTTCTCGGCCTGCTCGGCGCGGTATCGGCTGGCGTCGGCCTCGTGCTCGTCGATCGCGCCGACGTGCCGGTCGGCGTCGATCGACGCCTGCGCGGCGCGGGCCTTGGCCTGCTCGGCGGCAGCGGCGGCCGATGCCGCATCCGCGCGGGACTGGGCGACCTGCGCCTCGTGCTCGCGCGCCGCCATCTCCGACTCCCGGGCGTTCGCGCGAAGTTCCTCGGCCTTGTCGTGCTGCGCCGCAGCCCGCTTCTCGCGACGCCCTCGGGCGGTCACCAGCAGCACGACGACGACGATGAGCGCGACCGCGATGACGCCCACGATGATCCAGATCAGCACAGCGGTATCCATGTGATCACTCCCTCCTCCGTGCGCCGGCGGGGGGTGCCGGGCCGCACACACTGCAGGAAACCGCATCGGATGCCGCGCGGCCAAGCCCTTGCGCGCGGCCCGAGTGTCGAGTAGTCGCCTCCGCAGCCGCGGAATTCTGCGGCTCGCAGGTTGACGCACCGCCGAAGCCGCTGCCTCTCGAGGGGCTCCGGGCGGGCGGCTGCCCTAGTTCCAGACGCTCGGCGCCTCCGCGCGTGTGGGCGGCAGAGCGGATGCCGCGGCCCAGTCGTGCACCCAGGCGTCGACCTCGGGAATGCCCTCCGGGTATCCCACGGCGCCGAACAGCTCCTCGTGCGACAGGGTGCCGCCGCTGCGCTTCATCATGCGCGCCCGCACGATGACGCGGGCGTACATCTCGCCGTCGACGACGGCACGGTGCTCGAGGTAGACGGCCTTGTCGTCATGGCCGATCATGCGCGACTCGACGTCGAATCGCTGCCAGAGCTCGAGGGACTTGCGGAACGTGACAGTCTCGCTCGAGACGACGGCGTACCAGCCCCGAGTCCGCATGACGTCCCACAGCCCGGTCCGAACCAGCAGATCCCAGCGGCCGAGGTCGAACAGCGACAGATACCGGCCGTTGTTCATGTGCATCAGGATGTCGATGTCGGTGGGCAGCGTGGTCAGCCGGATGCGTCCGACCCCGGTCGGACCGAGACGCCCTTCGCGCCGAACGCGACGCCGCGCGCCGAGCATGACCAGCAGGGTCCGCCAAATCACGTTCACGACGGCGATGGTAGCTATCGTCAGCGCCCCCGGCGAATCCGTTGTGACATGCCCATAACCGGGGCGACGGCATCCGTCCGGTCGATTTCGCGTCGCGGAAGGGCGAGCGTAGAGTCTGGCCATGGAAGCCGAACTCCAGACCGACATCGTCGTCCGTCCGGTGCGGGACGTGGATGCAGAGGCCCTGGGCCGTGTGCACGCGACCGCCTGGCATGAGACGTACGACCACCTCATCAGCAAGGCCGCTCTCGAGGCCGTGTCGCCACGTCGCCTCGCCGAGCTCTGGACCCACTGGGCCGCCCAGGGTCCCGACTTCAAGATGTACGCCGCCCTGGTGAACGGCGAGATCGTCGGTTTCGCGGGTTCCGGCCCGGCACGAGACAAGGACGCACCTCGCTTCCGGGAGCTCTACTTCATCTACCTGCTCGACGCGCAGCACGGCACGGGGATCGGCCAGCGGCTGTTCGACGCCGTCGTCGAGGCCGATGAGCCGCTGTATCTCTGGGTCGCCGACGACAACCCCCGAGCACACCGCTTCTACACGCGCAACGGGTTCACGCTCGACGGCGCCTCGCACACCGAGCCGTTCCTGGGTGAGACGCTCACCGAGGTCCGCTTCGTCCGCTGACCCCTCCCGACGTGCTGCAGGTCTGGCCCCTCGACGGGATCCCCGAGATCACGCCGGGGGATGACCTCGTCGCGATGATCGCGGATGCCGCGGCAGTCGACCTCGCGGACGGCGACATCGTCGTGGTGACGTCGAAGATCGTCTCGAAGGCCGAAGGGCGCATCGTCGCGGCCGATGATCGCGAGGACGCCATCACGGCGGAGACCGTGCGGATCGTGGCATCCCGTCCCACGCCGAACGGCGGCACGACGCGCATCGTGCAGAACCGGCTCGGCATGGTGTCGGCCGCGGCCGGCGTCGACGCCTCGAACACCCCCGAGGGGACGATCCTCCTGCTGCCGGAAAACCCGGACCTGTCCGCGCGCCTCATCGCCGGCGGCCTGCGCGAGCGCCTGGGGGTCGACGTGGGCGTGATCGTCTCCGACACGCTCGGCCGTGCCTGGCGCGAGGGCCAGACCGATCATGCGATCGGAGCCGCAGGCGTGCACGTGTTCGAGGACTACCGCGGGGGGACGGATGCCGAGGGCCGCGCTCTCGTGGTCACCATGCCGTGCGTCGCGGACGAGCTCGCCGCCGCGGCCGATCTCGTGAAGGGCAAGACCTCCCGCCTCCCGGTCGCGGTCGTGCGCGGACGCGCCGACCTCGTGGGATCCCTGGATCTTCCCGGGGCCCGCTCGATCGTCCGCCCTCTCGAGCGGGACATGTTCCGCCTCGGCGCCGACGAGGCCTACGCCGAGGGATTCGCGGCGGGCGCCGCCTCCGCCTCCCCCGGCGACTAGCCTCTTCTCACTCGACGCGCAGCGTCGCCTGGCCGGCGGAGAGCTCCACCCGGATGGTGCTCCGCGCTCCGGGTGACGACGGCACGGTGCTCTCGAAGTCGCCGGCGGATACGTCCGACGTCACGTCGTAGGAGCCGTCCGGGACGGTGAGCTGCAGTCGGCCGGCACTGACATCGGCCACGATCGCACCCGGCTGCGAGCCCGAGAGCTGGGCGTCCAGCGATCCTGCGCTGACGCTGAGCGAGACGTCGTCGACGTCGGCGAGCTCCAGTTCGGCGCTCCCGGCGCTGACCTGCGCATCGAGGTCGGTCGCGGCCCCGATGACCACGGCTCGTCCGGCGCCGAGGTCGAGGCCGAGCTCGCCGAACTCGCCCTCGGCGCGCAGGTCGCCCGCGGCCAGGGTCAGGTCCGCATCGGCCCCTTCGACGGCACGCGGCAGGCGCAGCACGGCGTCTCCGCTTCCGCCGAAGAGCCAGCCGCCGGCGAAGAAGCCCTGCGGCGACGACACGACCAAGGTGTCGCCCTCTTGCGAGAGCACCCACCGGTCGGTGCCCCACGCGCTCGTGACCTCGAGCTCCGCCTCGGCCACGTCCGCGAACTGCAGGCGCAGCGATCCGGAGGCGACGTCGACATCGAGCTGCGTCACCCCGTCGACCGGCACCGAGCGCGAGGAGGTGTGGACGGATGCCGCGGCGATGGTGGCCACCACGGCGGAGGTGAGCGCGCCGAGCACGACGAGCGAGCCGAACACGATCACCAGGATCGCGATCACCCGGGATGCCCCCGTCGAGGGGCCCGCCCCCGACGGCGGCGGACCGGAGGGGGCCGGGGGTGCGGGAGGCGGCGTCACTGTGGAGGTCATCGGTTCGTTCCTGCCTGCGGCGAGATGCCGCCTGAGTCGGAGGGCGGCCGGGGAGTGCCGTGCTCGAGGTGGGCGAGCGCGGCCAGCACCCGGCGGTTGCCGGATTCGTCGGGCTCGAGCCCGAGCTTCTGGAAGACGGCGGTGATGTGCTTCTCGACGCTCCCCTCCGTCACGTGGAGGGTGCGGGCGATCGACTGGTTCGAGCGCCCTTCGGCGATGAGTGCGAGCACCGAGGACTCGCGGTCGGTGAGGCGCAGCATCCGCTCATCTCGCGTGCGGCGGCTGAGCAGCTGCGCGACGACCTCGGGGTCGAGGACGGTGGCGCCGTTGCCGATGCGCTCGATCGTCTCGAGGAACTCGGCGACGTCGGCGACCCGGTCCTTGAGGAGATAGCCGAGCGCTCCCCCCTTCGCCGTGACGAGGTCGGCGGCGTAGCGCTCCTCGACGTACTGCGACAGCACGAGCACGGCGAGCTGCGGCAGCCGGGCGCGCAGCGCGAGAGCGGCCCGGATCCCCTCGTCGGTCCAGGTCGGCGGGAGCCGGACGTCGATGATGCAGAGTTCGGGCGCGCGGGCATCGACCATTTCGTCGAGCCGGCCCGCGTCCGCGAGCCCCGCGACGACCTCGTGCCCCGCGTCCTCGAGGACGCGGACGAGCCCCTCGCGCAGCAGCGCCGAGTCCTCGCAGATCAGGATCCGCACGGCAGGGTCACCTCCACGGAGGTCGGTCCGCCGGCCGGGCTGTCGATGCGCGCTTCGCCGCCGGCGGCCAGGATGCGGTTGACGATCCCGTCGAGTCCGCCCCCGGCGATGATCCGGGCGCCGCCGACGCCGTCGTCCTCGACCCGTGCCCAGAGCACGCCGGCGTCGCGGCGGCGTACGACGACACGGACCTCGGTCGCGCGGGCGTGCTTCGCGGCGTTGGTGAGGGCCTCGGCGATCGCGAAGTACGCGGCGGCCTCGGCATCCCGGCTGCAGCGGCCGTCGAGACGCACGTCGAGGTGCACCGGCACGACCGAGCGCCCGGCGAGCGCCGAGAGCGCCGCGTCGAGCCCACGGTCGTCGAGCACCGACGTGTGGATGCCGCGCGCCAGCTGTCGCAGCTCGGTGATGGCCGCCTTCGTCGAGGTGTGCGCCTCGGAGATCAGCGCCTTGGCGGCCTCCGGGTCGGCGTCGATCTTCTGCTGGGCGAGGCCGAGCGTCATGCCGACGGACACCAGGCGCGGCTGCACGCCGTCGTGGAGGTCGCGCTCGATGCGGGTGCGCTCGACGTCTGCGGCGCGGACGGCACCGGCGTGCTGCGCGCTCGAGGTGCGCGCAGCCTCGGCGAGCTGCGCCTCCTGCGAGGGCACGAGGACGGCGCGGGTCAGCGTGCCGTGCAGGATGGCGAGGCCCACGATGGCCGCGAGTGCGACGAGCGCCGACACCACACCGACCGGAACCGCCCAGGCCAGCGGGACGTAGATGCCCGTGCGGGCCAGCGGGATCGCGTTGCCGTCGGCGAAGAGCGGGGCGAAGGACAGCACCACACCCGAGGCGAACACGCTCACCAGCAGCACGACGATCCATCCGAGGATGGTCGCGATGGCGAAGCTCGCGACGCCGCGCCAGCTCCACGGGTCGGTGAGCTGCATCCACAGGGTGCGCAGGAAGCCGCCGAAGCCGGGGCGGCCGCTCGTCCGCAGGCGGCGCAGGGGCAGGCCGAAGCCGTAGAGCCCGTCGACCCGGGCGGTCTCGAACCAGCCGACGCCGTAGATCATGTAGACGACCGCGAGCAGGAAGAGGATGCCGATGCCGAGCACCGGCAGGAGGCCCACGCCGAGTCCGAGGAAGGTGATGAGGAGCGTGAAGACGACGGGTCCGATGACTCCGAGCGCCGCGAGATGGGCGATCGCCGCAGTGACGCGCGCCGGAGCGACCACCGAAGGGACGGGCGCAGCAGGAGGAGAGCTCATATCCCCACGGTAGGGCGCAGGGCCGCCGAGCGCTCCCGAGCCAGCCAGAGGATCCGGTTCGGGTTATCCCCCGGTCCGCGGTCGACGCGCTCTCAGCGCCCGGAGACCTTGCCGAACAGGCGGGCGATCGGAGCGAGGATGAGCGGCCGGGCGGCCACCCACGCGCCGACGATGACCAGCATCGACACGGCGAAGATCCAGAACCCGGTCCAGTTCATCGCGTAGGCATCCGGGTCCACCGAGCCCTGTGCGGCGTACATGTGGTTGAGGTTGCGCAGCGCCCCGGTGGCGAACACGAGCACGACGTGCACGAAGATGAACGCGACGAAGTACAGCATCACCGGGAAGTGCACCGCCCGCGCCCACTCGACCGGGTACGCCCGGTTCAGCGCCTTGGCGTCCTTCGGCCAGATGCCGCTCATCCGGACGCCCGTGACGATGGCGAGCGGTGCGGCGACGAACACGGTGGCGAAGTACGCGAGCTGCTGCAGCGCGTTGTAGTTGACCCAGCCGTTCTCCGTCGGCCACTCCAGCGACACGTACTGCAGCGCCGCGCTGAGCGCGTTCGGGAACACCTCCCACGAGGTCGGCACGATTCGCATCCACTGCCCGCTGACGATGAGGAGCACGACGAAGATCACGCCGTTGACGATCCACAGGATGTCGAGCGACTGGTGGAACCACAGGTTCAGGCTGATCTTGCGGCGGCCGTTGGTGCGCGGCGACCAGAAGACGGTGGGCCGCTTCTCGGTGCGCACCTGAAGGCCCGACCGGATGATGAGCACCATCAGGAAGACGTTGAAGAAGTGCTGCCACCCGAGCCACGCCGGGAACCCCACGGGCGCACCCTCGGGCAGGTGGTACTCACCCGGATACATCGCCAGCCACTCCTGCATCGGCTCGAGGCTCAGCAGCCACCGCACGGCGAAGACGGCCATGAGGCCCGCATACAGCAGTGCGCCGCCACCGACGATGATCGCGCCGGCCCATTGCAGCCGCGTGAACGGCCCGATCCGCTTCGGCTCCGGACGGGGCACCGGGCGCGAACGGGCCGCGCCGGGCCACACCGTCCGGGTGAACGGCAGAGGCGTCGACACGTCGAAGGCGGGGGCGACGGATGCCGCGACCGCTGTCGTCGGCACCGCAGCGGCCGCCGGCGCCTCGGCCGGGGATGCCTCGGCCGGGCGAGCAATGACAGCGGCCTCGGGAGCAGGGATCGGCGTCGGTGCGGTGAGGAGTCCGGGCGGCGGCCAGGGCTCGCCCCCGGGCGTGCGGGGCAGCCCGCGCCGGATCGCGGGAGCGCCGTCGCCGGTCGCGGCCGGCGCCGCGGCTGCCGCTGCGGGCGCGGCCTGCTGCACCGCCGTCACAGCCGACGGTGCCTCGGGCGCGGATTCGACCGGAAGCGACTGCGGAACGGCGGCTGCCGCTGCCGGCGCGATCGCGGCAGCGGGTGCGGCCGCAGAAGCGGCGGGGGGCCACGGCTCGCCGCCGGGGGTGCGCGGCAGCCCGCGACGGAGCGGCTTCGTGGGTGCGGCGGGGGGCGTTGCGTCTGGCTCCGCTCGCTCAACGACCGGGGAAGTCGCCTCTTCGACCGGAGAGGCGGGCGCCGTGGGCGTTTCGTCTCGCTCCGCTCGCTCAACGACCGGGGAAGTCGCCTCTCCGACCGGGGAGGTCTCCTCTTCGACCGGCGCCTCTCCGGCGGCGGGCCAGGGCTCTCCACCGGGGCGCCGCGGCAGCCCGCGGCGGATCGTCGCTCCGAAGGTCGCCACGCCCGGTTACGCCTTCTTGGCCTCGAGCGCCGCGATGAGCTGCGGCACCACGGTGAACAGGTCTCCGACGACGCCGAAGTCCGCGATCTCGAAGATCGGGGCATCCGCGTCCTTGTTGATCGCGACGATCGTCTTGGCGGTCTGCATGCCCGCCTTGTGCTGGATCGCGCCCGAGATGCCGAGCGCGACGTACAGCTGCGGAGCGACCGAGACGCCGGTCTGGCCGACCTGATAGGACTGCGGCACGTAGCCGGCGTCGACCGCGGCCCGTGAGGCGCCCACCGCCGCGCCCAGGGCATCGGCGAGCTGGTCGACGAGCGCGAACTTCTCGCCGGATCCGAGGCCTCGCCCGCCCGAGACGACCTTCGCGGCGCCGCGCAGTTCAGGACGGGTCGACGACACGACGGCCTCATCGACGGAGGCGACGGTCGCGGCCTTGCGCCCGGAGGCGGTCACGGCGAGCACCTCGACCTCGGGTGAGGCGACGGCCTCGGCGCGGGCGTCGACGGCACCCTGGCGGATGGTGATCACGGGGGCGCCCCACGTGACCGCGGAGTCGACGTTGTACGCGCCGCCGTAGACCGAGTGATGGGCGACGACGCCTTCCGCGTCGCGCGAGACGCCGACGGCATCGACCTCGATGCCGGAGCGCGTGCGCGCGGCGAAGCGGCCCGCGGCCTCGCGGCCGTCGATGGAGTGCGACGCCAGCACGGCGTCGGGGCGGACGAGGTCGGCGGCGGCGGCGAGCGCGTCGACGACCGGCACGATCAGTCCGTCGCCGGGTGCGGCGATGAGGACGGATGCCGCACCGAGGGCCGCGGCATCCGCTGCCAGCTTCTCGTCTCCGACGATCAGCGCGATCGGCGTGCCGACCGAGGCGGCCGCGCCCAGCAGGCCTGCGGACGACTTGGCCAGTGCGCCGGACGGAGTCACATCGAGGAGGACCAGGATCGAGTCATCGGGGTACGTCATGTCAGCCATTCCTAGGCGAGCCGGTTCTGGATGAGGAACTCGGCGAGCTTCTCGCCGGCGTCGCCCTCGTCGACGATCTTCACGCCCGCCTCGCGCGGCGGCTTCTCGCTCAGCCCGATCACGATGGAGTGCGAGGACCGGGGGTCGTGGGCCTCGATGCCCAGGTCCTCGAGCGAGAGCGTCTCGAACGGCTTCTTCTTCGCCGCCATGATGCCCTTGAAGTTGGGGAAGCGCGCGTCGGGAAGGGCCTCGGTGATCGAGACCAGGGCGGGCAGCTCGGCCGACACCTGGGCGGTCGCGCCCTCGGTCGCACGCACGCCCGACACGGCCCCGTCGCCGATGTCGATCGAGGAGAGCGAGGTGGCGGCGGGCACGTCGAGCAGCTCCGCGACCATGGCGGGCACGACTCCGCCCGACCCGTCGGTGGACTGGTTCCCGGCGATCACCAGGTCGAACCCGGTGCGTGCGAGGGCGGCCGCGATCACCTGCGCCGTGAGGCCCATGTCGGCGCCGAGCAGCGAGTCGTCGATGACCTGCACCGCCGAGGCAGCGCCCATCGCGAGCCCCTTGCGCACGGTGGGCGACGCGGACTCCGGCCCGACCGACAGCACCACCACCTCGGTGCCGGCGTTCTTGTCGGCGTACGACAGTGCGACCTCGAGGGCGCGTTCGCCGATCTCGTCGAGCACCGACTCGCTCGCCGCGCGGTCGGCGAGACCGGTCTCGAGATTCAGCTTGCGATCCCCGTACGTATCCGGGACTTCCTTGACCAGGACGACGATCTTCATTGCCATCTCCTCACGCTGGCCACGAGTCTAGGCCGCGCCCGGGTCTCCGCCCAATCGGCGGAGGCCCGCCCAGGACCGGCCGAAAAGCGCCCGTCGGCACCCGGCGCGGGGCGGGGCAGCCGCTACGGTGAGAACCAGGAGGTTCACCGTGTCAGCGACCCGACGACTCCCCATCGATCCGATCGCCGAAGCCAAACGGCAGTGGATCGACCACGGGTGGGAGCCCGCCGCCGCCGGCATGACCGCGGTCACATCGGTCATCCGCGCGCAGCAGCTCATGTTCGCCCGCATCGATGCGACGCTCAAGCCGTTCGGCCTGTCGTTCGCCCGCTACGAGATGCTCCGGCTCCTCGCCTTCACGAGGGCGGGACGGATGCCGATGGCCAGCGCGATCGCGCGACTCCAGGTGCACCCGACGAGCGTCACGAACACCGTCGACCGTCTGGCCCGCGACGGCCTGGTCTCCCGCGAGCCCCACCCGATCGACGGCCGTGCGGCGATGCTCGTGCTGACGGATGCCGGTCGCGATCTGGTCGAGGACGCCACCGACGCGCTCAACGAAGGCGTGTTCGAGAGCGTGGGACTCACGGACGAGGACACCGCCGAGCTGGTGCGGATCATCGCGCGGTTCCGCAAGGACGCCGGCGACTTCACCGACCCGCGGCCGCAGCCCGACCCGCTCTGAACGATCCGGGGGACGAACCTCTCAGCGGTTCGTGAACCCCGGGGCACGCTTCTCCCGGAAGGCCGCCATGCCCTCCTTCTGGTCGGCCGTGTCGAACAGGCTGGCGAAGACGTGGCGCTCGAGCCGCAGGCCCTCGGCGAGCGGCACCTCCATCGCCGCGTCGAGCGTCGCTTTCGCGGCGTACAGCGAGGGCAGCGACTTGGACGCGATCGCCTCGGCCGTCCTGCCGGCCTCGGCCAGGAGGTCGGCGGTGGGCACGACGCGCGAGACGAGTCCCGACCGCTCGGCCTCCGCGGCATCCATCATCCGGCCCGACAGGATGAGGTCGGCGGCCTTGTAATACCCGACGGCGCGAATGAGCCGCTGCGATCCGCCCATGCCCGGGATGACGCCGAGGTTGATCTCGGGCTGCCCGAACTTGGCCGACTCGGCGGCGAGGATGATGTCGCACATCATCGCCAGCTCGCAGCCGCCCCCGAGTGCGTACCCCGACACCGCCGCGATCACGGGGGTGCGGACGCCGGCGAACTGCGCCCAGCCGCCGAAGTGGTCGCCCATCAGGATCTCGAGGCCGGACTTGGCCTCCATCTCCTTGATGTCCGCACCGGCCGCGAACGCCTTCTCCGAGCCGGTGAGCACGATGGCGCCAATCCCCTCGTCGGCGTCGAGAGCGGATGCCGCGGCCACCACGTCACGCATGACCTGGGTGTTCAGCGCGTTCAGCGCCTCGGGCCTGTTGAGCGTGATCCAGCCCACCCGGCCACGGGTCTCGACCAGGATCGTCTCGTACTCGGTCATCGGGAGCTCCCACCTTCGGCGTCGTCGCAGCACCTCGATCGTAGGCGCGACGGCACGTCGGTTCGGCACATGGGTGTTCCTCCCCATGGGAAGCGTGTGCCCGTTCGGTTAGCCTCGACTCGCCGGGCACGTTCCGGCCCCACCGACGAAGGGAATGATCATGGCGGATTTCAAGGCGTCTTACGGCGAGATGGAAGCGATGTCGGGCAAGCTCGACTCCGGTCGTGAGGAGATCGGCGATGTGCTGCGTCG